>CAWHYN010000001.1:0-41547 GCA_963833515.1 uncultured beta proteobacterium
CTGTTGAATTGCGTGTAAATCTGACCCAGGTTTTGCATTGAATTTTGACCCACCCTAAGTTTATATCTTAACGGTTCGGGTTGTGGATAGTTTTCTGGTTTTGACCTCCCTTTCCTGATTTGGTTGAGCTGTTTTTGAAGCGGTAACTATCGTTGCCGGTCTCCACGATATGGCAGTGATGGGTCAGTCTGTCCAGCAGTGCTGTCGTCATCTTCGCGTCCCCGAACACGTTCCCCATTCCGCGAAGCTCAGGTTGGTCGTAATCACCAGGCTGGTCCGCTCGTAGAGCTTGCCGATGAAATGGAACAGCAAGGCTCCACCGGCCTGGCTGAAGGGCAGATAGCCCAGTTCGTCCAGGATCACCAGGTCGGCATACATCATCCGGCTGGCGAGTTGCCCCTGTTTGCCAGCGGACTTCTCCGTCTCCAGTGTATTGACTAATTCTATGGTCGAGAAGAAGCGCACCCTGCGATGCTGGTGTTGCACTGCCTGTATTCCGAGTGCAGTTGCCAGATGTGTCTTGCCTGTCCCTGGCCCACCGACCAGCACCACGTTGTGTGCCTGATCCATAAATTCACAGCGGTGCAGCTGCCGAATAAGCGCTTCGTTCACCACGCTCTGGCTGAAGTCGAAGTTGGCCAGATCACGGTAGGCGGGAAATCGGGCTGCCTTCATCTGGTATGCAATGGAACGCACCTCGCGTTCAGCCATCTCGGCCTTAAGCAGCGTCCCCAACATCTCCTGTGCGCCCTGATACGCAGGTGAACCTTGTCTGGCCAGCTCATCGACAGCTTGTGCCATGCCGTACAGTTTGATTGACTTGAGTGAAGTCATCATGGCTTCATGCTGCATGACGCACCTCCCTCAGCTGATCATAGCGGCTGACATTGGCCTGTGGTTCGACGACGAGCGCCAATGGCGTATCGACGGGTGCAGGCGGCGCAGGCTCGATCAAGCCGCTTGAGCAGGTTGAGCACATTCTGCTTGGAGGGCACACCACTCTCTAGCGCCAATTCGACGGCCGCCAGCACCGATGATTCATCATGTTGCAGAATCAGTGCGAGGATCTCCACCATCTCGCGGTCGCCACCCGGACGCTTGAGCAGGGTGGCTTGCAGGCGTTTGAAGGAATCAGGCAGTTCGGTGAACGGTGCACCATTGCGCAAGGCGCCGGGTTTGCGTTGCAGCACACTCAGGTAGTGACGCCAGTCATACAGGGTTCGCCCAATGCCGGGATTGCGCAGAATCAGGCGGGCATGTTCGGCGATGATCTGGGCTTCGGCTACCAATACCAGCCGGTCGGCATAGACCCGAAGACTGATCGGACGGTTGGCAAAGGAAGCGGGTACGCTATAGCGGTTGCGCTCGAACGTGACCAGGCAGGTCGGCGATACCCGCTTGGTGTGTTCCACGAACCCGTCGAACGGACGTGAATACGCCATCAGGCAGGTGCGTTCTTCGGCATAGACATCGGCGATGCTGCGCCCGGGCTGTTCAGGATGCGCAAGCTCGTCCCAGAGCGACAGACATTTGCTATGCAGCCAGTCGTTGAGTTCGGCCAGGCTGTTGAAGGCAGGAAGCCTGTTCCAGATGCGATGCCGGGAATCCTGCACGTTCTTCTCGATCTGTCCCTTCTCCCACCCGGATGCCGGGTTGCAGAACTCGGCATCGAACAGGTAGTGGCTCACCATGGCAGTGAAGCGGATGTTGACGTCACGCTGCTTACCACGTCGCACCTTGTCCACGGCGGTCTTCATGTTGTCGTAGATGCCACGGGCCGGCACGCCGCCGAAGGTCGCAAAGGCATGGTTGTGTGCGTCGAACAGCATCTCATGGGTCTGGAGCGGATAGGCACGCAAGAAGAAGGCTCGACTGTGACTGAGCTTGAATTGTGCGATCTGCAACTTGGTGCGCTCGCCCGCAATGACCGCCCAGTCCTCGCTCCAGTCGAACTGGAAGGCATCCCCGGGAGCGAAGGTGAGCGGGATGAACGTGCCACGACCGGCAGTCCTGGCGAGTTCCTGCTGTTCTTGCCGCCAGCGTTTGGCAAAGGCAACCACTCGGTCGTAGGAACCGGTAAAGCCTAATTGCACCAAGTCGCGGTGCAGTTGCTTGAGGCAGCGCTTCTGTTTGCGCCCCTTGCCGGCTTCCGTCTTTAGCCATGAGGACAGCTTGGCAGCGTAGTCGTCCAGTTTGCTGGGCGTCTTGCGCTTGGGATACCTGGGTTCAACCACCTTGTTGGCCAGATACTTCCTGACAGTGTTGCGGGAGAGTCCGGTCCTGCGGGTTATTTCTCGTATCGGCATTTGATCACGCAAATGCCAACGTCTGATACTGCTCAATATCGCCACGTTGATCACTCCTGTTTACTCCCGCTCAAATAATGAGCGGGACAGTATCTACACGTGGGTCAAATTTGGATGCAATTTATGCTGCTGGGTGGGTCAGATTTGGGTGCAATTCAACATCCACTTGCTGCCTTTTGGATATCTTGTCATAATCAATCTTCAGTATTATTCATGGGTAAACCCATGGGTAAACCGGAAAGTGGCTGTTATCGAATCCAGTTGAACTTTAATGGACTATTATACAGCCAAACTAATATTATAACAACAAGAATATAAAGAACAATTAGTGTCCTATAGAGTGCGAAGTGGTTCGATAGTGTTTTATGTTGAAATTAATGTTAACTTGTCGACATCCAAGCGGTCGTTGGTTCGAGTCCAATCGTGCCTACCAAAAAATGAAGGGGTTGAGCCAAGCGCTTGGCTCCTTTTTCTTTTCCTGTAGGGAGACCCGTAGCACCTCCCGGCAAAGAATGCAGCAACCCTTCCTGAGACAGACTATCCTTGGTGTCGCCGCGAGCCCGGATGATGAGCCCGTGTTTTCAAAAATCGTCATAGAGCGCAAGAATCAATACAATCTGTAGATTCAAGTGCCGTCTTACGCTCCTGACCAGAGCCTTAGCGACAAAAGGGTTGAAAAATTTGACTCAAACTTTTGCTGCATGTCATGCATTGCAACTTCTGGCCCATCGATAGGCCGCGGCGCGTATTGGCAACCATGGAAACTCTAACGAGCGATTACGTTGTTGCGCTTTTTGAGGAAATCACCCGGCTTTTTCTGGACCCTTTTCCGCAAAACGCGGCGGAAAGGACGGGAAAAATTGAGGGCGGCTGACTACCAATTATCTGGATAATTGATTTACACTGGTACATTCTTGCTGCACTGGGCTGGGTAGTTTGCCCAGCAAGGGGTGCAAACCGATTTCTTTAGCGGCGTGATGATCCCGACTTGCCTACGGTAGCCCGTGCGGTTGTACCAAAGTACACTTGGCATTGTTGTAGAACTCTGTAAGGTATACGGGCGAATTTTAATGCGCCGTGGCATGACATCACCTGCTATTCATTCGTAGGCAGCAAGCCTGAACCGATCGAGAGACGAGTCACGAAAACGACACGATAATATGAATCGCATTTATCCCCTGATCCCGCATCAAGACTCGGTTAGTTCGGTAGTGGATGCCGACGGCACCAACGGGCGGGACCGAGCTCCTTCGGGACGCCGGCTGATTGGAGCGGCAGTGACGCTCGCCGGCAGTTTGTTTATTTCCGTGTTGGCGCTTGCGGCACCCGTCGGCGGGCAAGTCGCTTCAGGCGCAGGCAGCATCTCCCAATCCGGTTCCAATACTAACATCCAGCAGTCGAGCCAGAATCTATCGCTCAATTGGCAGAGCTTCAACATTGCGCCACAGGAGACAGTGAACTTCCTGCAACCCTCGGCCATTGCCATTGCGGTCAACCGCATCTTCGACACCAACGGCACACAGATTCTTGGCCATCTCAACGCAAATGGGCAGGTGTACCTCATCAACCCGAACGGCATCCTGTTTGGTCAAGGAGCCCAGGTCAATGTCGGAGGGTTCGTCGCCTCCACCCTGGACATGAATGACGCCAGCCTGAATGGGATGACAAGAAGCTTTGGCGGGAACGGCACGGGCAGCGTCGTCAATGAGGGCACGATCAATGCAGCCAAGGGCGGCTACGTGGCGCTACTTGGCAATACCGTCAGCAACCAGGGCGTGATCACTGCGCAGCTTGGCACCGTAGCACTCGGGGCAGGCAGTTCCACAACACTCACATTCAGCGGTAATAGTCTCGTACATATGCAAGTGGATCAAAGCACTTTGAACAATCTGGCCGAGAACGGCGGGTTGATCAATGCTGATGGCGGTATGGTTGTTATGACCGCCGGCGCAAAGAATGCGCTCCTTAACAGCGTGGTGAATAATACCGGCGTTATCGAAGCGCGCACCGTGGAGAAGCATAACGGCACCATCAGCCTGTTGGGCGGCATGACGGCGGGCACTGTGAATGTCGGGGGCACACTGGATGCCAGTGCGCCGGATGGAGGAAATGGCGGTTTCATCGAAACCAGTGCTGCGCATGTTGAAGTTACCAATGATGCAAAGATCACGACCGCGGCAAGCATGGGGTTGGCTGGCACCTGGCTGATCGACCCGCAGGATTTCATGGTGGCGGCGAGCGGCGGAGACATGACCGGTACAGCACTAACATTAGCCCTTGACCCCATTACTGGGGGTAACGTCAGCATCCAGAGCAGCAGCGGCGGTGCGGCGGGGAGCGGCAACGTCAATATCAATGATGCCGTGTCTTGGAGTGCCAACACCCTGACGTTGACCGCTGCCAACAACATCAACATCAATGCCGTAATGACCGCATCGGGTACTGCATCCCTTGCCATGAATCCGGCCACGGCCAATGGTGGTGATTCTGCGGTCGCGAGCGGTACAGTGCTGGTCGGGCTCAATGGCTCCGGATTCACGGGGCGAGTTGATTTTAGCGGAGCGGGTAGTCTATCGATCGGCGGTAACACTTATACGGTGATCAACAGCCTAGGTGCGGCAGGAAGCATCACGGGTACTGACCTGCAGGGCATCAATGGGAATCTCTCCGGTTACTACGCCCTGGGCAGTAATATCGATGCCACTACAACGTCAAGCTTGAACTCAGGCGCGGGCTTTGTGCCACTGGGAAATACGACGACGAGCTTCACTGGTCAGTTCGACGGGTTGGGTCACACTATTTCGAATCTCACTATTAATACGCCATCAACAAACTATATAGGTCTGTTTGGCTATGCGGACACGGGTTCGGTAATCAGGAACGTGGGGCTCCCCAATGTAAGCGTGATGGGTTCCTCCTTTACGGGCGCCTTGGTGGGAAACAACCTGGGTAGTGTCGGCAACACTTACGCCACTGGCAGCGTGAGCGGAGATTTCCTCGTCGGCGGATTGGTGGGAAACAACGGTGGCAGGGTCAGTGAGAGCTACGCTACTGGCAGCGTGAGCGTGAGCGGGACCGGGAGCGGGGTTAACAACAGCGCCGGTGGACTGGTAGGAAGCAACGGCGGCACGGTCAGTAACAGCTACGCTACGGCAAGCATGAGCGGGAGCGGGAGCAGCTATATCGGCGGGCTGGTGGGGGAAAACGGCGGCACAGTCAGTAACAGCTACGCCGTGGGCAGCGTGAACATAACCGGGATCGGGAGCAGCTATGCTGGCGGGCTTGTGGGGAACAACGGCGGCACAGTCAGTAACAGCTACGCCACGGGAACCGTGAGCGGAAACAATTTGGTTGGTGGGCTGGTGGGGAACAACGGCGGCACAGTCAACAGCAGCTATTGGAGTACTGCTGTCAATGCAACCGGCATAGACGGCGGCTCGAAAACGGGGGCGATAGGCTTAACTAATACACAGATGATGCAGCTAGCCAGCTTCAGTGGCTGGAACATTGCCGATACTGGTGGCAGCGGAGCAGCGTGGCGTATCTATGAAGGCCTTACCACACCCTTGCTAACGAGCTTCTTGACCAGCTTAACGCTCAACGATATTCCTTTGACTTACAGCGGCACTACCCAAACGGGTGCGAGCAGCACCCTCGGCGGAGTGTTGGGTACAGCCGCCAGCGGACTCAATACGGGCTCTTACAGCACCGGTTATTGGTCTACCCAGCAAGGCTATGACATTACCGGTGGGAATCTGACCATTACTCCCGCCAACCTGATCCTTGGAGGCACGCGCGTCTATGATGGCAGCAGCATAGTGGCGGGCACCGTACTGACCGCGACTGGTGTTAACGGGGAAATCTTCGCCGTCAACGGCGCTGGGGATCCAAGCAACCTTGCCAGCAAAAATGTACAGAAGGATAGCATGCTGGCGACGCTCACTGGTCTGGCCCTGGGCACCAGCAGCAACGGCGGTCTTTACACCAACTACAATACACTGAGTACAACGGGCAGCTCGGTCACTATCATCAAGGCGCCGCTGGCGATCAACGCGGTGACTGACAGCAAGATCTATGACAGCACCACCAGCTCGGCAGGTACGGTGGTCTATATCGGCCTGCAAACGGGAGACACGCTTGCCGGACTGAGCCAGGCATTTGCCAGCAAGAACGTACTTGGTGCGGGCGGCAGCACGCTGAACGTCAATGGTGGCTACGTACTCAACGACGGCAATGGTGGCGCAAACTACACCGTTACCACTGCTTCTGCCAGCGGCACTATCTTCGCGAAGCCGATCATGGTGAATGGAATCACAGTAGATCCCAAGGTCTACGACGGCACGACCAACGCTAATCTGAATCTCGGTGCAGTGAGCTTCGGCGGCATTATCTTGGGCGACCAGGTTAGCTTTACACCAAGCAGCGTCAGCGGTAGTTTTGCAGACAAAAACGTAGGTACCAATAAGCAAATAAACCTATCTGGCGTGGTATTAAGTGGGGGGGACGCTAACAATTACACTTTGAACGGGGTTGCCGGTGTGACCGGCACCATCACCACGGCGCCGCTGACCGTGAGCACCAGCAGCGTCAGCAAGACATACGATGGCGGTCTGAGCGCACTGGGCGCGGCAATGGTCACCGGCGGCACGCTGTTTAGCGGCGACTCGCTCAGTGGCGGCACATTTGCCTTCACTGACAAGAATGTCGGCAGCGGCAAGACGGTCACCACCAGCGGTGTCACGGTGGGTGATGGCGTCAACAACAGCAACTACAACGTCAGCTATGCCAACAACACGACCAGCACCATCAATCCTGCTAACTTGACGGTGAGCACCAGCAGCGTCAGCAAGACATACGATGGCGGTCTGAGCGCACTGGGCGCGGCAATGGTCACCGGCGGCACGCTGTTTAGCGGCGACTCGCTCAGTGGCGGCACATTTGCCTTCACTGACAAGAATGTCGGCAGCGGCAAGACGGTCACCACCAGCGGTGTCACGGTGGGTGATGGCGTCAACAACAGCAACTACAACGTCAGCTATGCCAACAACACGACCAGCACCATCAATCCTGCTAACTTGACGGTGAGCACCAGCAGCGTCAGCAAGACATACGATGGCGGTCTGAGCGCACTGGGCGCGGCAATGGTCACCGGCGGCACGCTGTTTAGCGGCGACTCGCTCAGTGGCGGCACATTTGCCTTCACTGACAAGAATGTCGGCAGCGGCAAGACGGTCACCACCAGCGGTGTCACGGTGGGTGATGGCGTCAACAACAGCAACTACAACGTCAGCTATGCCAACAACACGACCAGCACCATCACCACGGCGCCGCTGACCGTGAGCACCAGCAGCGTCAGCAAGACATACGATGGCGGTCTGAGCGCACTGGGCGCGGCAATGGTCACCGGCGGCACGCTGTTTAGCGGCGACTCGCTCAGTGGCGGCACATTTGCCTTCACTGACAAGAATGTCGGCAGCGGCAAGACGGTCACCACCAGCGGTGTCACGGTGGGTGATGGCGTCAACAACAGCAACTACAACGTCAGCTATGCCAACAACACGACCAGCACCATCAATCCTGCTAACTTGACGGTGAGCACCAGCAGCGTCAGCAAGACATACGATGGCGGTCTGAGCGCACTGGGCGCGGCAATGGTCACCGGCGGCACGCTGTTTAGCGGCGACTCGCTCAGTGGCGGCACATTTGCCTTCACTGACAAGAATGTCGGCAGCGGCAAGACGGTCACCACCAGCGGTGTCACGGTGGGTGATGGCGTCAACAACAGCAACTACAACGTCAGCTATGCCAACAACACGACCAGCACCATCAATCCTGCTAACTTGACGGTGAGCACCAGCAGCGTCAGCAAGACATACGATGGCGGTCTGAGCGCACTGGGCGCGGCAATGGTCACCGGCGGCACGCTGTTTAGCGGCGACTCGCTCAGTGGCGGCACATTTGCCTTCACTGACAAGAATGTCGGCAGCGGCAAGACGGTCACCACCAGCGGTGTCACGGTGGGTGATGGCGTCAACAACAGCAACTACAACGTCAGCTATGCCAACAACACGACCAGCACCATCAATCCTGCTAACTTGACGGTGAGCACCAGCAGCGTCAGCAAGACATACGATGGCGGTCTGAGCGCACTGGGCGCGGCAATGGTCACCGGCGGCACGCTGTTTAGCGGCGACTCGCTCAGTGGCGGCACATTTGCCTTCACTGACAAGAATGTCGGCAGCGGCAAGACGGTCACCACCAGCGGTGTCACGGTGGGTGATGGCGTCAACAACAGCAACTACAACGTCAGCTATGCCAACAACACGACCAGCACCATCAGTCCCTATTCTGTCAGCCTCACCGGCAGCCGCGTTTACGATGGCACTATAAGCGTGGCTGCTCCTGCCTTGACGATAGGCCCCCTGGTCGGTAGCGAGACCCTGACTCTCAGCGGCGCTGGCACAGTGGCCAACAAAGATGTTGGGACTGCGAAGACAGTGACACTGGGTACACTGATACTGGTCAGCGGTACTGGTCAGGCCACTAACTACACTTTCAGCGGCGGCACGCAAACGGTGAACATTACCAAGGCAGCGCTGGCTATTAGCGCGGCCAGTGAGAGCAAGACATATGACGGTACCACCAGCTCGACAGGTACAGTGACCTCTAATGGCCTGCAAACTGGAGACACGCTCAGCGGACTGAGTCAGGCATTTACCAGCAAGAACGTACTCGGTGCCGGGCTGAGCACGTTGGACGTCAATAGTGGCTATGTGCTCAACGACGGCAATGGGGGAGCGAACTACACCGTCACTACTTACAGCGCAGCGGGCACTATCACCAAGGCGGCGCTGGCGATCAACGCGGTGACTGACAGCAAGATATATGACGGCACCACGAGTTCGACAGGTATAGTGACTTATAGTGGCCTGAAAACCGGAGACACGTTCACGGGACTGAGCCAGGCATTTGCCAGCAAGAACGTACTGGGTGTGGGCCTCAGCACGTTGGACGTCAATTCTGGCTACACGCTCAACGACGGCAATGGTGGTAACAACTACACTGTCACTACTCAGAGCGCAGCGGGCACCATCACTGCGAAGGCCGTGACCCTGACCGCCCCGTCGGTGAGCAAGACCTACGATGGCGGCGTGACCTACACCACGACAGCAAGCGACCTGACAGCACTTGCGGCTTCGCTAGTTGGAGGCGATACCGTGACGGCGGCGACCATCAGTTACGCCAACAAGAACGCGGGCACAGGCAACAAGACGGTGAACCTGAACGCAGCCACGATCAGCGATGGCAACAGTGGAACGAACTACATCGTCACCCGGTTGGGCAACTCCACCAGCACGATCTCGCCGGCGACACTGAACTATACCGCCACGCCGGCGACCTTTTTCAAAGGACAGACGATATCAGGCTTGTCCGGTACGGTGAACGGTTTCATGTCGGGCGACACTCTGGCGAATTCGACAACCGGCATCCTTGCCTGGACGACCAGCGCCAATACGACCAGCCCACCTGGCCAATATGCCATAGACGGAAGCGGACTCACTCCTTCGCCAAATTATGTTTTCGCCCAGGCGGCGAGAAACGCCATAGCGCTGACAATGATTCTGTTACCGGTCAATCCCCCGCAGCCGGTCTTTGAGACTATGTCGCAACTGGAGTCGGATATTCTCTCGATTTGGGCAAGCCTGCAAACTGGGTCGTTAAGCCTGTCTCCGTCGATTACTGTGACACACAGTTCCAGCTCTGGTACAAGCACAATGTCCGACGAGTCAAGGGATATCAGGAATATCGGAAAACATGGCGCAGCGCTGGACATCGTGGACGATGCCGTCAGTCTGCCGGATTATGCGGCTCAACCTAACAAAACCAATAAAAAGCCATGAGACTTGATTCCAAGCAACCTTCAACCATCAAACTCATTCTGGCTGCATCACTGGTTTCATTTTTCCCCTTGGCCGCCCAAGCTGCAGGACCAGGCGTTCCGGATGCCGGATCGATCCTGCAACAGATCAAGCCGGTCACCCCCAACGCTCCCTCATCGACCGGAACAGGGCTGACCATCGAGCGGGAAGCTGGCGGCGGCAAACTGCCCTCAGGTGTGCCTTTCGAGGTGAAATCCATTGTCATCTCGGGGAATACCCTATTCGATACGCCAACCCTGCACGCTCTGGTGGCGGACGCGGAAGGGACAAGCCTCACTCTTCCAGAATTGGGTGACGTGGCAGTCCGCATCACGGATTACTATCACAGCCACGGCTATCCGCTGGCACGGGCGTTCATTCCGGCGCAAACGATCCAGTCAGGAATTGTGCGCATGGAAGTCATGGAAGCACGCTATGGAAAGATCAAGCTCGACAACCACAGCAGGGTGAACGATCCTTTGCTGCAGGATACGCTGTCCCCGCTGCAAAGCGGGGAAGCCATCGGGCAGATACGGCTGGATCATGCCTTGCTCCTGCTTTCGGATATTCCGGGAGTCGCTGTTAGCGCGACACTGAGACCTGGCGAAGTCGCCGGGACATCAGATCTGCTGGTGGAAGCCGCGCCTGGTCCGGTGGTCTCCGGAAATGCGGTACTAGACGATTACGGCAACCGCTATACGGGAAGGGAGCGTGCAGGTATCACGTTGAATTTCAACAACCCGTTGCACCACGGAGATTACTTCATCCTCAGTGGGCTTACAACCGGGAAAGGCTTGGGCTACGGGCGTATCGCCTACGAATCCGTGTTGAACGGACGAGGTACCCGCATGGGCGGATCTTATTCGGGATTGCACTACACTTTGGGCGACACGCTAGCGCCCCTTGATGGGCATGGCACTGCACAGGTGGGAAGCGTGTGGGTGAAACATCCGCTCGTGCGCCGTCAGGGCGTCAATCTCTATGGGCAGATCCAGTATGACCAGATGCAACTGCGCGACGATATAGACTTGAGTTCGCCCCCGACCCAGACAGATCGCCATCTCAAGAACTGGACGGCGAGCCTTGCCGGAGATGCGCGGGATGAGCTCCCGTCGGGGGCGATCACTACCTGGAATGTGGGCTGGACATCGGGACATGTCGGATTCGACAACGATACAGCGCAACAGGCCGATGCGGTGACTACGAAAACGCAGGGCAATTTCTCAAAATTGAATGTGAACCTCTCTCGCTTGCAAAGCCTGGGTTCAAAGAATGCGTTGTATTTCACCTTGTCCGGGCAAGGGGCGCACGCAAATCTGGATCCCTCGCAGAAGGTGATCGTGGGTGGGCCTTACTCGGTGCGCGCTTATGACATGGGAGCTATTTCGGGTGATACCGGATATCTGCTAAGCGCCGAATTCCGGCACGATCTTGGTCACGCTTGGCAGGAGCGGGAATGGCAAGTCGTGCTTTTCGCGGACAATGCGCAGGTTACGGTCAACAAGAATCCTTGGATTGCAGGGACGAATAGCGCGAGGCTGAGCGGGGCAGGCGTGGGGCTCAATTGGATAGGACAGAACATGTGGAGTGCCAAAGCCTATATCGCGAAGCCGCTCGGCTCGACGCCAGTGCTGGTGGCGAATACCGCATCCGTCCGGGCATGGGCCGAGATCAGCAAAGGGTTCTGAAAAGATTGTCGACCCGATCGGGAAATTATTGATTGTTGTTGTCGATAGCCAACGAGTCGTCGATTTAGCTTTAATCGCGCTCACCAATTTATAGCCGCCAGGTTATCGGCACCAAACCGGTCTTTCCCTTCTGGATAGCCGAATTTAGACAGATTGTAACGCACACATTGTTTTTACGGTGTCTGAATAGATCGATAAAGTTTGCATCATAAGATGGTTGCTTTTCCTGCGCGGTCCCAATTAAGGCAAGGATATGTGAACAAGGGCAATGTAGCTTGCTCCGATGTTGGACTTGCAGCACTTTCCGGCACTGTTATCACACCGGTGAATGCGGGGCTGACATGGAAAAAAGTCGATCTCACAACGTGTAGGACGTTTTGCGCGGCTTCGAGGGCGACTTCGATGACATGCATTCCCGCAACTCGCTAGATCCTTGCCGTTTCGATGGTCCTCACGGGATACAAACAAAAATCCCTCTCCATATTGGTGCAACTAGTAACTTCGGGGAAACGCTCCATCAGCACCCGCATCCCAAGGCTCACCGGTTTTGAACAAGAGCCCGTCTCGCCCATAGTGTTCCAGCGTAATGCAATCCGGGTCGCTACGCAATTTCCGGACACCGAAAGATGCCGTGAGCCTTCGGCCGATAAACGAACTCTGCCCACGAATTGTTGGGCCGGCCGCAGTACGCAGTACGCAGTACAAGGCTAGCTGATTGGCAGAATTGATGCGTAAATAGACCGCTTTTTGAGTTACCGTGAACTCGGTTTGAATCGGTATGATGTGGAAAAATAATGGAACAATCGTTTGCGAAAATGGATACTCAATTGGATTGCCAGAATCATCTGGCCGCAGACTGGACAATGCACGTAAGTGACGCGGCAAGCGAGCAAGGGTTGCGGTTGATAAAAAGGATGAAGAAATGTGCCGGTCGCTAAAACAGGCACCGCTGGTTTGCCTATTGTTGCTTGCGCTGACAGCAACGTCAAAGGCCGACGAGCTATCAGATGCACAAGGCGCTTTTGATGCAGGTGATTATGTAAAAGCAGCAACCTTGTTCCTTCCGCTGGCAAAACAAGGCAATGCCGAAGCCCAATTCAAACTTGGGTTAGTGTATTCGCAAGGACTGGTTGTTCTTCAGGATTACCGGGAGGCAATACAGTGGTATCTGTTGGCAGCCAATCAAGGCTATGCTCCAGCGCAAGTCAAACTGGGACTTTTGTATGAAAAAGGGGAGGGGGTCTCGCAAGACTACAAGAAGGCCATTCAGTGGTTTGAATCTGCAGCAGACCAGAATGATGCGCTCGCTCAAGTCAACCTCGGGGAAATGTATGCTCATGGGCATGGTGTCTCCCAAGATTACAAGAAGGCCGCGCAATGGTATCGATTGGCTGCGGATCAAGGTAATGCTCTTGCTCAATATAGACTTGGTGAGTCATATGCCGGTGGACAGGGTGTTACGACAGATAAAGAGGCTGCGTATAGATGGTTCAACCTCGCTGCCGGTAATGCTACTAATACCGTAACTCATCAGAAATATATTGAGGAACGTGATTCAGTTGCCAGGCAATTGACTTCTCGGCAAATCACTAAGCCACAGCATGAAGCGGCGGACGAAGTCCGTGCACAACCGGAACAGGCGATCCAAAAAGAGGGCACAGGTGATCGCGTGCCACAGCCGGCCCAATCGGAAAAGCCGCGAGTCATGGAGGGGAGCATTCAGGGGCAAGCCTATGTAGGGGCTAAGCTCGCTTCAGAAGCGGTAAAGATCAACGTGGGTGGAGAAGTGCAAGCAGCGGCATCAGAGGCGGCACCCATAGACGCGAAAAAGACTGTCCAGGCAAAAGAAACTGCGAAAGTCGGGGCAGCGAAATTGAAGGCTAAACAAAAAGCCAAAACGGCGCATATCAAAACCAAGACGAAGGTTGCAACAAAAGCCAAAGTGAAACCGAAGCCGGCATCGGAAACCAAAGCGGTGAAAAAAGGTGTCAAGCAATACGCCAAGACGGCAAAGGCTATGGGTCATCAGGTGGCAGGTTCAGCCCCGAAGCTCAAGGTTGGTGAAGCCATCGCAGCCGTAGCCGAAGTGGCTCCTGAGGTTAAGGTTGATCAGGGATTGCCGGGTACAAGGAAGGCGGCGCCAATGGTCAGGGTTGATAGAGCTGTATCCGCGGTAGCGGAAGTGGCTCCCGAGGTTAAGGCTGATCAGGGAATGCCGGGCACAAAGGAGCCAGCACCAATGGTCAAGGTTGATCAAGCCGTATCCGCCGTAGCGGAAGCGGCTCCTGAGGTTAAGCCTGATCAGGGATTGCCGGGCACAAAGGAGCCGGCACCAATGGTCAAGGTTGATCGCGCCGTCTCGGCCGTAACGGAGGCAGCTCCAGGGGTTAAGGTCGACCGTGCAGCACCGGCTCCAGCGGAATCAACACCTATGGTCAACCCAGGCCAAACTGCCGCAG
Organism: uncultured beta proteobacterium; assembly: GCA_963833515.1. GTDB lineage: Bacteria > Pseudomonadota > Gammaproteobacteria > Burkholderiales > Gallionellaceae > Gallionella. The sequence goes on from CAWHYN010000001.1 coordinate 14,373, forward strand.
CCAGCGGGGAAGCAGCAACGAAGGTTGGGGTCGATCAACCGGCCTCAGGCCCAGCGGAGGCATCGCAGAAGGCTGAAATTGATTATCTGATATTGTCTCCAGAAGAAGCGAAGCGTTTAACAACGAAGCCAGCGGCGGTGCCTTGATTTTGTGAAACTCTCTTGTTTTTGCTGGCCCTATTCAAGAAAATCCGGAAAGTATTGCTTTTTCCAAGCGTACCCATAATTTGCAGTCATCTGAAAATTGCTCGTGGGCCATTATTTAAGTTGGCCTGACAGTGCCCGGCTGGCCACCTACAGTCACTTGCGAATGTGGCACTTCGTATTTGACTCCGCCTTGTCATTTGGATGTTCCTATCCGCCAATTAAATTCCACATCTTATAATTCTTGAGTTGCTGAAATGCTTGAAACCGATGTGCTGAACGATGCCGGACGGCGTCGCTTTTTTTGATCAAGGCGACGCTGGTCGTTGCGCGATTGATGTGCGTAGCAGCGTCACTCTATCGATAGGGAAATTGCATCTTGACCTTCCGTTGCTGCAGGCGAAGTGGGTGCATATCCATGATGTAAATATGGCAAGTCCGCCCAACGGTGAGCTCTAATGAGGGGGGTATGCGCCTTAACAGCGCACGTTCTGGTCAGGAAAGGAATAATAAATACCCGATAAAATGAGTAGGTTAGTTTAAAATTACAAAATGACTGGCTATTTGAGGAGCATATGATGAGTTTTAGCGAAATAGATGTGCAAAGTGCATTGAAGAATTTGGTCGACCCGAACACCCGAAAAGATTTTGTCAGCGGCAAGTCGGTGAAGAACATCAAGGTTAGCGGCAGCGATGTGTCCTTGGATATTCTTCTGGGTTATCCGGCCAAGAGTGTTTGGAACGAGATTCGTGCGATGGTTGAAGCGCAACTCAGGGAGGCGTTGCCAAGCGCAGGCACGATCGAGGTGAACGTGTCCAGCAAAGTCGTGCCACACGCGGTTCAGCGCGGCGTGAAGCTGGTGGAAGGCGTGAAGAATATCATTGCTGTAGCAAGCGGCAAGGGCGGCGTGGGCAAATCCACCACCGCAGTGAACCTGGCCCTTGCACTGTCGGCCGAAGGCGCGCGTGTCGGCGTGTTGGATGCGGATATCTACGGCCCTTCCCAACCCACCATGCTGGGCATTTCCGGACAACCGAAATCAGTTGACGGAAAATCCATCGAACCGATGAGCAATCACGGGGTACAAGCGATGTCCATCGGCTTCATGATCGATGGCGAAGATACGCCGATGGTTTGGCGTGGCCCGATGGCCACCCAGGCACTGGATCAACTGCTGCACCAGACTCGCTGGGACAATCTGGATTATCTGGTTGTGGACCTGCCGCCGGGAACCGGCGACATCCAGCTCACGCTGGCGCAAAAGGTGCCGGTCACAGGGGCGGTGATCGTTACGACGCCGCAGGACATCGCGTTGATGGATGCGCGCAAGGGACTCAAGATGTTCGAGAAGGTCGGTATCAAGATCGTTGGCATCGTCGAAAACATGAGTACGCACATCTGCTCCAAATGCGGCCACGAGGAGCACATTTTCGGCGCTGGGGGGGGCGAAAAGATGTGTGCCGATTACAACGTTGAATTTTTGGGCGGCCTGCCACTAGACATTCGCATCCGCGAGCAGGCGGATTCCGGAAATCCTACGGTCGTCGCTGATCCAGATGGTAACATCGCCAAAGTATACAAGAAGATTGCGCGGCGAATCGCAGTCAAGATCGCTGACATGGCGCAAGACCACAGCGCAGCTTTTCCGAAGATCGTGGTACAAAACACCTAGTCAAGCGTGAAGTCACTGGTGGCGCGGGATGTGGATGCTCTGCAGGCTAATCGTTCGGAAAATGAGGCCTGAACAAGGCCGGCCTTTTCAACGGCCGAGTGGGGATGTCCGATTCACTTGTGTTTCGCGCTGGCCGGCAAGTCTACGCGTTTGATTACGCCGTTGTCTGAGAGTAATACATAGCGCTTCTGCACGTCCTTGACGGTGATGCCGGGCAGCACTTCTGCGTCGATCCTGACCGCCTTCGGCGGTTTGCCGTTTGCTACCAGCAACGCAACGCTTTGGGCCGGATCGCCTGCGACGACCACGCCCTTTAACTGAAAGGTACTGTCGGCCGCAACAGTATGACCGCCGAACAGGCTTTCGGCGGCATCCACGCTGGCTAAGGGCTGGGGCGTCTGGGACGGTACGACGACAGCGCGTATCGACGGTTTGACGAATTGCATCGCCCAGTATGCGGTCGTTACGCACAATGCGATGAACAAAACGAAGCTTGTGATCAATGGCAAGCGTTTCAAAATTAATTTCCCTTGCAATACTTCTAGCGAATCAATTGATTGATCTCGATGATTGGCATCAATACTGCCAGGACGATCAATAGTACCACCACACCCATTGCCAATATCAAGGCCGGTTCCAGCAAACCTGCCATGGTCATTGCGCGCCGTTCCAGATCCTGCTCCTGCGCGTTGGCGGCGCGTTCCAGCATTGCTGGCAGTTCTCCGGTGATTTCACCTGCGCGAATCATGTGGATCAGCATCGCGGGGAAGTGCTTGTGCGCAGACAGTGCCCGCGCCAGACTGACACCTTCGCGCACGCTGGTTGTTGCTTCCTCGACTTGTGCGCGCATTGCGACATTTGTCAGGGTGTCGCGACTGGTTTGCAACGCGCGTAAGATGGGTACACCGGAACCCGTGGTGATCGCCAGGGTGCTGGCAAAGCGCGCCGTGTTGAGGCTACGCTCAAATCTTCCATACAACGGCGCTGTCAGCAACCAGGTATGCCAGCGTAACTTGATCGCTGCATCTTGCAGCGCGCGATGCCAGGCAAAGCCCAGCGCTATGGCTGCCAGCAATACGATCCACCCATAATGCCGGACAAAATCTGAAACGGCCAGCATTACAGTTGTAAGGAACGGCAGCTTTTGTTTGGTACTGGCAAATACCGATACGATTTGCGGCACTACATACGTCAGCAAAAAGATCACGATCAGAAATGCCACGACAGTGACGATTGCCGGATACGTGAAGGCAAGCCGGACCTTTTGTACCAACACATTGCGCCGCTCGATGTAGTCGGCCAGTCGTGACAGCACCCGCGCCAATTGGCCGATCTGTTCCCCGGACGTGACAAGGGCCCGATAGATTTCGGCAAAGTCGCGCGGATGCCGTCCCAGCGCGTCGGACAGCGATGCGCCGCCTATCACCTCGGAACGGATCGAAGCGATCAAGTCGCGCACGTAAGTGCGTTCGGCCTGCTCTAGCAATGCAGAAAAGGCCTGCTCAAGCGGCAGGCTCGCTTCAAGCAAACTAGCCAGTTGACGCGTGAACAAAGCAAGCTCGACGGTTGAGAGACGGTTGCCGAAAGCACTGTGTTTGGTTAGCCCAGACTCGTCTACCTGTGTTGAGATCGCATTGACAACGACGGGCACCAGACCTTGCGCGCGCAATTCTGCACGGGCAGCCCGGGCACTGTCGGCGTTGAGCACGCCCTTTTTGGCAGCACCTGTCGCATCAACAGCTTCATAACTGAATGCCGGCACGTTGGTTAATCCTTGGTGACACGCATCAATTCGGCCGGGGTTGTCGTACCGTCTGCCAACCATCGTTCGCCGTCTTCGCGCATCGTGCGCATTCCATCCCGCTCTGCGGTGGCACGAATGTCGGCTTCTGATGCACGGTCATGGATCTGCGCGCGAATCTGTTCGGTTGTCAGCAAGAGTTCGTAGATGCCGACCCGGCCCTGATAGCCGGTGTTGCTGCATTTGTCACAGCCGACCTCATGCCAATATTGTCCCTCGCGCCGCTTGCAATGGGGGCACAGTTTGCGCACGAGGCGCTGGGCGACGACGCCAAGTAGCGAGGATGACAGCAGAAATGGTTCGATTCCCATGTCGAGAAGGCGCGTGACAGCGGCCGCCGAATCGTTTGTGTGCAAGGTCGCCAGCACCAAGTGGCCAGTCAGCGATGCCTGCACCGCGATTTGCGCGGTTTCCAGATCGCGAATTTCACCGATCATGATGACATCTGGGTCCTGACGTAATATGGCGCGCAACGCCTTGGCAAACGTCATGTCGATGCGCGGATTGACCTGCGTTTGGCCGATGCCGTTCAGCTCGTATTCGATCGGGTCTTCGACGGTCAGTATATTGATGCTGGTCGTATTAAGTCTGGACAGCGCGGCATACAGGGTAGTCGTCTTCCCGGAACCGGTGGGACCGGTGACCAGTACGATACCGTGCGGCTGCGCGATCAGTTTGTCGAATTGCGCCTGAACCTCGGCGCTCATACCGAGGTGCTGCAGATCGAGCCTGCCGGATTCCTTGTCAAGCAGGCGGAGCACGGCGCGTTCGCCATGTCCCGTGGGCAGTGTGGAAACCCGGACGTCGACCGGCTTGCCTCCGACACGCAGCGTGATGCGGCCATCCTGCGGTAGGCGCTTTTCAGCGATGTCGAGCTGCGACATGATCTTGATGCGTGAGATCAGCGAAGAATGGATCGCCTTTTTGGGTTTTACGATGTCGCGCAGACTGCCATCGATACGAAAGCGCACCACTGAGTTATGCTCGAACGGCTCGATATGGATATCCGACGCGCCTTCGCGCAATGCTTGGGTCAGCAGCGCATTGATCATTCGGATAACCGGCGCGTCATCGGCCGATTCGAGCAAGTCTTCGATGGCCGGCATGTCCTGCATCACTTTGGCTAGGTCAAGGTCCGATTCATATTCGTCGATGACTTGAGCGGCATCGCCGCCTGCATCAGCATAGGCTTTGGCGATTTCCGCTTGAAGTCTATCGCGTGCGACCGTTTTGACCCGGATTCGCCCGAAACAACGGCTTACCTCTGCGATTGCGCTCGGCGTGGTTTCATCTGATATCCAGACTTCGACCGGGCCATGTGCAGTGCTGTTACGTTGCGCCAGCAGCGAGAAGTTGCGAGCGAATGCGTAGGGTAGAAGGCGAGTATCCGTCACAGAATCACTCATTGCGTATGGCTACTGTGCAGCAGCTGGTTGTTGCAGAGCAGGGCTTTGTGGCGGTTCAGGCTGAAAAGCTCCCGGCTCGTTCGGCGCGGGTTTGATGGACAAGGGGCCGTTATCCATCCGGTTGAACAAAAGACCTCCGTTGATCCGACCATCCTTTAGCGGCGGGAGCTGTGGCGCATCCAGGTTCGGCAAAATGATAGCCCGCTCAGGTTGTCCGCTGATCTCCTCGTTACGGATGAAGTCATAACGATCCTCCGCCAGGTTTACGCTCTGCTCATTGCTGCGAATGATGGTCGGGCGCAAGAACACCATCAGGTTGGTTTTGACGTGACTACGCGTCTTGTACTTGAAGAGATTGCCGATGATTGGAATATCACCCAATCCTGGTACCTTCTCGATGCTGTCCTGCATATTGTCATCGATCAAGCCGCCCAGCACGATTATCTGGCCATCGTCCACCAGAACGTTGGTATCGAGCGATCTTTTGCTGGTGATGAGCCCGGCCGGGTTCGTCGAATCCGTAACGGCCGAGGTTTCCTGATAGATCGCCATTTTGACGGTGCCGCCCTGCGAAATCTGCGGCTTTACTCGCAATGTCAAGCCGATATCCTGACGCTCGACAGTCTGGAATGGATTTACACCCGCACTACCGGCGGACGCCACCGTCGTGTATTGGCCTGTGATGAATGGCACGTTCTGGCCAACGATGATTTTTGCTTCTTCATTGTCTAGCGTGATCAGGTTGGGCATTGACAGGATATTTGCGCTAGTGTCCGTTTCAAGCGCATGGGCCAATGCGCCTAGGCCCGAATGGTTAAGAATACCGAGGGTCAAACCGTTGCCTGGCGCTGGCGGGTTGGTGCCAGCGGCTTTTGCGCTCGCTATGCTGACCAGATTGTTGCCACTTGCCTGCGGCGTGAATCCGGTTAGCACACCGACACGATAATTGCTGGTGCTGCTGCCCGACAATCCGGCCCATTGCACGCCAAATTCGGCTGCTTTGCTTGCATCCACTTCAACGATTAGCGACTCGATATAGACTTGGGCGCGACGTGCATCGAGCTGGTCGATGACGGTGCGCAAATCGCGGTAGACAGACTCGCTGGCAGTGATGATCAGCGTGTTGGTCGTCGGGTCAGCCTGAATAAAACCTGCCTGGCCGCCGCTCGACAGCTGTGTTTGGGTTGATGTTGATGTTGATGTTGATGTTGATGAGGGAGTCGATGATGCTGACTGTGGGGTTGACGAGGACAGACGGCTTGAAGGGGGCAATGCCGTGCTGATCGCGGAACTGTCCAACGTCACAACGGCACGCAGGGTTTGTGCAAGCTTGGTCGCTTCAGCATTCTTCAAATAGATCACATGCACGTTGCCGGGTTGCGCAGTAGGCTGGTCAAGCTTTCCAATCAGCATCTTCGCAAGATTGGCGCGGGCTTCGGAAGGTGCGCGCACCAAGACTGAATTGGTGCGCGGATATGCCAACAGTGTTATGCGGCCGGCATCACCTGCAACCGTTCCGCTCGGTTCCAGCAATCGATTGACGATTGCTGCAATATCGCTGGCGACCGCATAACGGACCGGCACTATGTCCAGGTCACTGCTCGCTGGACTGTCAAGCGCAGCGATTATTTTAGCCATCCGGAGCAAATTGTCGGCGTAATCAGTGATGACCAGCGTGTTGTTGCCCGGATTGGCATTGATGGTATTGTTTGGTGAGATCAGGGGGCGCAGTACCGCCACCAGATTGTTTGCCGTCTCAAAATTCAAATGGAAAACCTGCGTCGCGATCTGGTCGCCGCGTACTGCACCGCCTTGGATCGGGCCGGCTTGCAACTTGGCATCCGCTTCGGGCACCACTTTCGTATAGCCATTGCCGGCGACGACGGTGTAGCCATGCAAGCGTAACACCGAGGTTAATAGTTGAAATGCCTGGGCCTTGGTGAGCGGCTTCTCCGATACCAGTGTGACCGTACCCTTGACGCGGGGATCGATGATGAACGTCATGTTGGTGTAATCGCCGACCGCCGCGATTACGGATTCGATATCGGCATCGACGAAATTGAGTGTGCCCTTGTTCGAGCCCATGTCCTTGTTTGCATTCGTGCCTCCATGCGGGCTTGGGGCACTATTCGGGTCAGCTATCCCATCTTTGTCCGAATTCTGGGCCTGCGCGGGTTGGATGCTCGTCGTCACGCAGAGCAACAGCATCAAGGCACTCCAACTCCGCCACACTGACCGCCGCCCCGATGTTTCTGGCACGCTTTTCCTTGTTTTAAATAGTGGATTTTTTATCATTTCAACTCTAGCGCGATAACTTCTTTGTCGCCCTCTTTTCGGCGTTGTCCCAGCAGGTTTATAAAATTCGCAAGCCTCTCATCTGCTCCCGGCTCGGACTGCGCAGTGCCGGAAAACTGCAAGTGTCCCTCGGCAATCACCCCTGAGCCGCTTAACAGCATCGGTCCTTTGACGGTCTTGAGGGTTATGCTCGCGCTTTTTCCGTGATATTCAACAGCCATATCATAGCTGCCCAGCGGCCTGATCGGCGACAGCCGCGATCCAAGGTCATTTATAGCCAGATTCATCGCTCCGACGATTTCGATATTTCCATCCAATTGAGTTAATTGTAGCGGCTCCCATGAAAAGCGCACCTGACCGGATGGCTGCACCGTGTTCAGCGGTGCGCCCAGTGCGGCCAATCGCTCCATCGGTAGAAGAATTGTCCCCGGACTCACTTGCCATTGATGCCAAGTGCCTGTTACCTTGATCGGCGCCGACATTTCCGAAGCGTTTTCTAATACGGCATCGACACTCCCGAGCAGGACCGCCGGTGATAACTGCCACCCGAAACGTCCCGGGACTAGGGGTGTTAACGGCTGGTTTTCACTCGGAGCGCCGCAGATGAACGCAGAGCCGCGCCACAATGTGCCATGCGCGTCGCCGAGCGTCAAGCGGCCGGCAGTCTGCTTCTCTACCAAAGCCGCGAGCCAGGTCGCCGGAAGAAACGCCAAAATGGTGACCGCGACACTAGCCGTACCCATCAGCGACCATATCACGAGACGTCGCAAAGGAACCTCTTTTCATGCAGATTGCCAAACGATGGTAAACGCAACAATGCAGTTGGCAGCGTATACGAGTCATTGCGGAATGCCCCGTGAAAAAACACCAATATATTGAATAGTGAACTATTCATGGGAGGATTGACGCAATGTAAACGTGCCGTTGACCATGTCTGGTTGAGGCAGCGCAACAATATTGGCATCGACGACGGACAGGAGCGCTGTCTTTTGCATATCGTCAAGCCAATGCAGCGTGGCAATAAAAGAGACTGCAGAAAGTTGAACCTTCGCTACATCGCCGGTCAGCAGCACGCTTTGTGGCTTCAGGCCGTTGTGCGCAAGCGCTGCTTCGATATTTTCCTTGGAAATCGCAGTCAGGGGCACGGCGGACTTTCCCGAAAGCGCAGTCGCTTCTTTCAACAAAGTTTGCATCTGCGCGACTTGCAGTCGCAGCGCAGGCAGATTGTTGTTCAGTCGCTCGCGACCAGACAAGGCCGGATCAATCAGCACGGCGTAGACTAGGCCAAGCGACATCACGGATGCTACCAGAGCAAGCAACGCGCGCTCGCGCGCATCGCGCGCCGCCCAGAATGCAGAGAACGATTGGCTGGCTTGAGTCAGCGTGACAGTCAGATTCATTTCGCGCTCCTGATTTGCCACACGACCGCACCTGATTGCACGGGCGCAACGTCAAGTATTAAATCACGCTTAGCCAGCGCAGCTTTCATTGGTTGTGTCGGGGCGTCACCGCTGGACTTCAAGTGCACAATCAGGCTGTGCTCGCGATATTCGAGTGCTGCAATCGGGTTTGCTTTGCCCGTTGATGCCGTGGCAATGGACCATGCCTCGCCAAAGGCTGCTGTTATGGCCGTAAAGTCATCTGGTGCCGCCTGTCCAGATTTATGTCTTGCGGCCGCGATCTTCTGCTGCATTTGCGCGATGGGATCGATAATAACCGTCTGATTCGGGTAAGCCGACTTGTAGATCTGGATCATGGCTGCACGCAGGGCACTAGCCTCGTTCTTCATCATCCACCAGTCAAAATTCAATGCGGTGATATTGATGACCAGAGCTGCAGCAGCTAGTCTCAGTGGCCAGCGCCAGCGAAGCCAGTCAATTTTCGGGCCAGTTCGCAGCCCCGCGCCTGCCATCAGATCAAGGGTCGCGGCGGAGGCACCGGCAATCCAGTGCGACCAGTCGTCCGGTGATACGTTGATTCGCTTGCCCAGCGCGACAATGCCATTGATGACTTCCTGGTAGCCGCGCACCTCCGATTTGGGCACGTAGAGAGTGACCGGAGCGTCGGGAACTACGGCGCACAAAGTCCGGATCGCTGCGCTCGCCGCTGATTCCTTCTGTTCGGGCATGATCGCCAGGCCGATGCCAGTTTGTTCTGAAAATCGCAAAGTCATTTCGATATTGTCATCCCCGCCGTCGATGGCTGCTGTCACGTTACCGGTTTGATCTGCGCGAAAGGGCAGGCACAATTGTGCTGGCAACGCCGCGATATGACGCGCGCCGAGCGCAATGAAGGTCTTGGCCAACGTATCGAGCCAGGCGCGCTGCACGACCGCAACGGTATTCAATCCATCTGATAAGCCTCCCTTGACCACTATGCATTCTGCGGGGTCGGCGATCAACTGATCTTCAACAAGATTAGGCAATGCGGCTTTAAGCCTGGCTGCCGAAAGCGGTGGTACCCGTGCGCGCAGCAAAGTAACATCGCTGCCAGATAACAGCAGAACCACCGGCTGCGACTTTGCTATGAGGTCGGATAATTGAGACAATGTTGCCCTATCCTGACGTTCGATTACAGTGCCATGAGACACTAGGGCGAACGGGCAAGGCAAGCCAAGGCAGTCCGACGCGCTGTTGGCGGCGGCTCTGGAAGGCAAGCGGATATAGAGTGTGCTCAAAGTACCTCGCGAATTTATCTAACGTTCTCGAATCCAGATGAGCTTCGTATTAGTGCCGTTGCGTTCGATCAACGCCTGCACTTCCAGTTCGGCCACATTCAGGCGTACTTTACCATTGACCAGAAAATAATTGGTCGCGACCGAAGCTTCGCTCGCTGAAACGTCAAGAGATACGCCCGGCAATCGTTGCGCGAAATCGGCGAGGTCACGGAAACTGGCGATGTTCCGGTTTTCCACAAGCAATGCTGCGTCGGAAAGCGAGAGCCCATCGATTCTGGCTGCCAATACCTCTGCCGGTGCTGTGTTTACATTGATTGGTGTTGCGCGTGGCAGGAAGATCACGATGTCTTTCAGCTTGTCGAGTATCTCCGGGGAGAAGCCCTGCACCGCCAGCAAGTCGTCCACTTGCGTAAGGTTCATCGGCAACGGACCAGATTGTTTATCGCGGGTGGCAGCGTTACTGGTGGTTGGGCCTTGCGCTGCGGCCATCTGAGCAGCGGTTGCTTGCGCCAGGATGGGATCCAAGTGCGCGTTGTTGAGCAGCTGTTTGAAAGCAGCGACTTCGACCGGGTTGATGGTCCCATTTGAACACAGGTTGGTCAAATTGTAACGTGCTTGAGCATCGCTGATGCTGCCCGACAAGGTGGCATCGGGGATATCAGCATCGGCGCTGCCATTATCAACATATTGATCAAGTCGCGTCTCCGCGAGAGGTACCGCCCACGGTTCATCCAGGGTATCGACGCTGGAATTCTTGGCATCCTCGCGCAGGATCAATTCGGCCCAATCAATCGCCCCTCGCAGAATCCATTGCTTTTGCAGCTGCAGGCGCTGATTTTCAATCGAGCGGACTTGTACTTGCTGTTGCCAGAACAGGCTGGCGACGATAGTAATCGCGAGGGTTGTCAATAATAACGCGACAATCACCGCGACGCCGCGCTGCCTTGGAAGTGGTGCAGGGTAAGCTTTCACACTGCCCCCAGCAAAAATATCTTCAGTATGCCTTTATCGGCCCCACGCAGCTGCATTGTGACTTCCAGCCCGGTCGGAATCAGAGGACTGACGGGCGAGCCAGCTGGCGCTGTTATTATGTCTAGTGCAGAGTGCCAGGCGCCATTGATCCATAGCCGCATTGCCAGCGCCGTCACGTCCGTTTGAAGCGTAACGGCCGGATTCTTGTCCGCATCGTTCACTGCCGTCAGCCATAGGTTATCCAATTCTCTCAAATCGCGCATCGCAGCAGATTCGCTCCGTGTCAGCACGCCATCTTTGACCCGATAGGCAATAACTTGCATTCGTGACGGCTGGTTCTCGGCATATACCGTGCGTACCAGTGTCAGTTGTCCTTGTTTGACGTCGAGCGAAGCCCTGTTAGGTAGCGTATAGGGACTGGCCAGATGTGCGCAATCGATCTGCAATTGGGCAAAAGCGAGCTGCATTCCATGTGCCTGCTCAAGGTCATTGGTCAGCGCGATGCGTGTCCGTACTATGCTGTCGAGCCCCCGCCAGCCGAGGACGGTGACGAATCCGAGTACGCTGATGGCGACTAGCAATTCGATCAAGGTCAAGCCGCTATGTCTGGCCGAATGCGATTTCCTTGGAAAGCTATTGTTCATTGGGCACGATTTGCGCGAGCTTGATGATGCGACGTCCGGTATTTTGCTCATCGAAGACGCTGACTTCGACGCGGCGGAAATAGGGGTTCGGTGTGGCGAACACGTTTTCTTCGCACACCAGGTGCAATTCCCCTTGAATACAATCGAATCGGCGCTGACCTGGTGCCGGCCATTCATGCGCCAGACGAATTTGCGCCAGCCGGTTTTCGGCTGACCAGGTCGCCATCATCGAAACGCGCAAATCGCTGCTGTTTTGCGTCAAGCTGCCGATTGCACGGAGACTGGCGCCCAATGCCGTACCCACAATGACCAGCGCCACCAGGACTTCAAGCAAAGTGAAGCCGGAGCTGTAATGATGGGACTGGTGATGGTTTGAGCGCATATTATTCGACAGCGAAATGCCCGATGCCATCCGCGCGGATAGCGACTTGCGCATCCCCAACTGCAAGCGTCAGAAGAAAAGGCATGCCGACCGGTTCGCGCCCGAAGATGATCCGCAAGGGCATTGTCTGTTCTGCTGAAGGCGGGCTGATCGAGAACATGACCGGGGAGCGTTTGAATTCACGCTCGCGTAACAAGGTATCCTGCTTGAGCGCCTGCCAATTATTTTCTTCGAATAATAGGAAGCGGTAACGCTCGGCGTCTGCCTCGAATGCGATCGGCCGGTTGCGCACGATTGCCTCGTCGCGTGCCAGTTGCAGCAACAGGGCGATTCTTTGTGCATCGTTTTGCAATACTTGACGCTCGCTCGGCATAGCCTTGAATGACACTAGCCCGAGCGTAATGCCGGCAATGACCATTACGACCAACAACTCTAGCAGCGTGAAACCGCGCGGCACTCGATATTTCACGCTTCGATGAACGCCGTCCGAGCTACGGGAAGAAGACGTGGTTAAAGGTCCCACGAACCGATATCGGCATCGTTACCGGTGCCTCCCGGCTGCCCATCAGCGCCTAACGAAAACACGTCGATTTCACTCTTTATGCCGGGATACAGATATTGATAAGGATTGCCCCAAGGGTCGTTCGGCAGCTTGTCAAGATAACCGCCGCTTTTCCAGCCATCCGCAGGGGGGCCTACAGTCGGTTTCGTAATCAGCGCCTGCAGGCCCTGTTCGGTGGTCGGATAACGCTGATTGTCGAGTTTGTATAGCTTGAGTGCCTGCATCAATGTCGCGATATCTTGCTTGGCCGCGATGATGCGGGCATCGTCGGTGCGCCCCATCAATTTGGGAACAATTAATGCGGCCAGGATACCCATGATGATAACGACAACCATGATTTCTATCAGGGTAAAGCCCCGTGATGTAGCCCGAACGAGGGGTCGCCGAGTCGAAAGCCCAAAGGTATTAAACATAGAAGAAGTAGTGTGGTAACGCGAAATATGAATTGTACGCTTTGCTAACGATGTGTGAAAGGAAGTGAATGTGTCAATATCAGACGTCTCCGGTTTTGGAGGAATATATCGTGAAATCACTGATATTGCTGTGTCGGACCGACAGCCTGGCGGACTTGACATGGCGCAGTGTCAATCAGATGACGTGCGACAATTGCGCGAGCGCAAGAGGGGCGTTCTCCGGAAAGAAAGAAAAGCTCACTCACAAGGACAAGTCCTTGGCAAGGAACCGGGAAGATTGCGCGTCTCTGTGAAAACCATCATCTCTGTTTCCAAAATTTTAACTATAATGAAATGCCAGCAACGAAAAAAGTGGGGTATGCTTTGCGGAATTCCGTTGCAGTGTGTGTCGTTTCGGTTGGTTTTTCGTGGCGTGACCGACGGCACTCCGATCAATTTCGTCCACCATAACCGAAGGGGGCCTCGTTGATTTGCAGGCCATCCACTTGGAGTTACTCATGGAAATGATCAAGATCAATTCCGGCAAGCTGCGTGCGATCGGCTACGACAAGCGAGCGCGCATACTGCAGGTCCAACTTATCGACGGAAGCACTCTCCAATACAGCGGAATTTCCGAGGATACCTGGCGGCGGTTCAGAAGCTCGGGAGCGGCTTGGAGTTTCTATCGCGATAACATTGAAGAGGAGTTCACCGCAAAGCGCGTCTCCGTGAGTGCGCCAGCGGGGCAAAATCCGCTCGACGACCTGTTCAGGACGACCTGAGAGCGCTGATAAAAAGAAACAAATTACGGACAATAAGCCAGCCCCATGCAAAAGAAGTGACCGTCTGAGGGTGGCTTTATTGTGTTTCCAAGGATGATGCGTTTAACAAGCGTTTGACAGGTTCAAAACAATGAGTCTGTATCTCTGGAAACCCTTGATTTACATTTGTGTGGTTCCGTGGAAACCATGACTGAAACCCCTGTCAGTTCAACGGTTCAAAAAATATGGCGTCCCCAAGGGTAGCCGGCGAAATCCCCACTATAACTGCTGTCAGCAATTGTCGCATTCTTCGCAAACGTTTATGAGCACCGTTTTCTTGAACATATGGTGCATTCAAAAAGAAGAATCTGGCGGATGCCCGAACTCTTGCTAAATCATGTAATCGATTGAACTACTCCAGTTCAGTCCAGAGTGCAAGTCAGCAGAATTACCTTCCGCATTGCGTTTTCACGCTCCTTATTTAGGCCCGCAAACAAAAAATATCAAGGTGGATATTTCAATTTTCCCATATTGATAAAGGGCGTTTTAATGTAATTGCTTAATATTTGCCATATGAATAAAGGCTTTTTTGAATTTGTTAAGTGTTTGATTTATATCAAAAATAGTCAGAACTAGGCAATGAACTTGATTTATAATGTCTGCATGGAGCTTTTGTTGAATAGTTGGGAACCATAGGTGAAGCCAACTGTAAACGTAGCAACACCGGGTATAGCAGACCGGATCATCTGTTTATCGAAGGAGAACTAAAATGAATGACGCAACAGCAAAAATGTTTCAATTAATAATCTGTGAAAACTATGTCGTAGGAGAACACTATGGGCTATCGGTTTTAACAGCCAATGAAATTTCGGGGTCTGCTTATGGATTTGCCTTCCAACAAGCACAAACTGAAGATGAGTTTGTTAATGATGTGATGGGGCAAGCTGAAAACTTCTCAGAAATGGTTGAATTTGAAATTGATAAATTGAATCCGGATGATAGCTGGTACGCAAATGACGTTGCAGTTTTGCGCGATATGATGAGTTGGAAGTACGACGAAAAATACCTTACAGACTTGGCGCGGAAGGAATGGAAAAAAGATCAAGATGAATAGCCCCGGGTTACCAGGGAGCGGAAAGACAGCACTGGCCAAATGAATGGAAGGCTAAGGAATTTTGATGCATATCTCGATTCCCATAACAACAGATAGAATCGTAGTAATCCTTAATTGTGTGTATAATTAACGTTTATAATCAAATACTTGCTTGACTTTTGTCTTGATATCGATTACCATGCATCTGTAAAGTTTGAGTTGGGTAGTCGGCAACTGATAGTCAGCCACACTTTACACATTGCAACACCGGGATTTGGTGGCCGGGATTAAACAGCCAAAATAAAAGTGAGGGCAATATGAATGCAACGAAGATTAAATTAATAGTTTTTGGTGGTTTTCACCGCGCTGGAGAAATGTCTGTTGACATAAAGCAGGATGAAAATGGTGAGATACAAATTTCTCATGCAACCGCAGTTCGCATCCGCAGGCACATCGACTGTGGAAGATCAAAGAACCGGCAAAATCGATGCGATTGTTTTAGGGTTCTGCCGTTCCTAGTAATCAGAGAAGATGACCCGATAAGGCGCCCCTATCTAGATAAGGAACTAAGAAATGCAGTTTTCGAAAAATTGGGAATTGAACAAGATCGGCCCATTGAATACGGTGCTAACGAAGATTACGTAATTTCTTAGCAGTTTTTTCAAGTTTGCCGATTAAGAGTCAAGAATAGAACAACATGCATCATTAATGAATATAACTGGATTTCGTATCATTTCATATCAATCATTTCATATCGTATCAAAGGAGCATTATCATGGGACGTGAATCAACAGTCAGTTTTGAACAATCGTTGGCTGAAATAAATAACATCGTAGCCGATCATGGCAAAGTTACTACCCGCGGGGTGCGAGAAAGACTAGGTAGGGGTAGTTTTGCTACTATCGGCAAACACGTAAGAACTTATAAGGCTGGCCTAAATCAACAGGCCAACTTCTGTGACGACACGATAGACCCTGCAATTATTCAAGGTATTAGAAATCAATTAGTAGCCCGGATTCAAACGGCCACAGCATCCATTACAGCTAGCCTTGCGGACCAACAGACTGAATACGATTCACTCTTAACATATTCCGAGCAACAGGATGCGGATTTGGAATTTTCAGCCACAAAACAAGCATCCCTACTTGCAGAAAATGCGGCATTGTCAGGTTCCACCGAGCAGCTTCAGTCTAGTGTTAAGGACTTAACAGCCGAACTTGCACAAGAACGCACCAAGACAGAATATGCAAGAGTTGAACTCGCAAAAGCTCAATTGCAATTGGAAACTTTACTACGAATTAAATTAGACATTGAAAATGTACGCCAAGAACTTGATTCCGTCCGCGACAAAGCTGCAATAGATCGTGCTGAAGCTGCCGCTAATGTGGCAAAACTGCATGAAGTCGCTGCAGTTGCTGTCGCAAAAATGGAAGGTGAGATATTATTTCGGGAAAATCTTGAAGCGAATTTGGCGGAAGTGTCTCAGCAACGTAACGATGCCTTAGAAGCGGCGAAGAAGTCGTCAACTGAAGCTGCCGAATTGCGTGGGCAACTGGTTGCCCTGAAAATGGCACCAAAGATGAAGCCCGCTATGGCCTAATATAGTTAATTACCTATGCTCCTGGATTAACTCCGATGCCTGAAGTCAGAGAAATGCCTGAACTAGTTATTAACAATCCGGTTCTGAGAGATCTAAAAGACGCTGGTCACAATCTTGCTGCGTTATTAAATTTAATTGAGCAACATAAAGTAGTTAGAATTAATTTAACGAATGTCGTTTCCATCACATCTGAATATTCTGATGCTCTTTTTGGCGCTGCATCTGCCGAATGCATCAATAAAGGCGTCAAGATGAATTTGTTTTTAAAAAATAAAAATGATAGCAAAATTATTGCATCGATAATAACGGAGTCAATTATTAAATCGCTCCCCACAGCGTATGGTGGAACAGCAACGGTTCATTAATACCATTACAGTACCAATTTCGATATTGGAAAAGCAAAACCGCCCCTTTCAGGGCGGTCTTACCTATTCATCCAGGTCTGCATCAGTCAAAGTTTTAGCAACCGACAGCAAATCCGTACGAGAAACCCGATACCGATTAGCAACATGCATTGCGGTACAGCAATGCTGACTAAGCGTATACGGCCAACGTTTAGATGGTGCCCGCACCTGACTGCAACAATCTTGCACTTCAGATTTGTGTGGGTACCAAATACCGTTATAGTTAAAGCCCCCTTCGGGATAAGTGAGTCGCTTTTTACGGCGCATAAATGTAATTGCTGCTACTTTTAATACCTTTTCAGGTTTCAATTCATTTTTCATGATAATTCCTTAGTTAAAAATTAGGATGGCTTTTTCCCCATCCACAACTAAGATGGATTTTCATGGAATATAAAAATTGGAAGTATGTTATATATATGTTCAAAACGCCCTTCACGGGGCATTTTGCATGTTGGGTCGGATTTTATGAACAGACTTCTGTTGTCATTTTACAAAAGTAGAGTATGTCCAGTCGCAATCGAGTATAGACGTGCAAATTTCCTTGCTTTTTCGAAGCTTACAAAATCACCGTCATCGACTGGCCTACCGTCAACATAATTTCCACAATGGCCTCCGCGTGGACCCAATGGGTTTCTGCCTACTACAACCACGTACCTGATCCTTATACATAACCCATTTAACTTCGCTGATTCTTGAATGGATATTTCCTTATGGATCGCGATTTTCAGTTTTTCATTCATTTGTAACCTCCTTATATATAAGAAATGAGGATGTCCTGAGACCAATCCCAGGAGGCATCCAATACTAAGAGGGAAAAAAATGAAATATAAAAATAATCGACTACACACTGGAGCACTTCAAACGTTTAATTGTTTGGCAGATACAAATGTGCGAAGCTAAAACCTATGAGTTACGATAAAACTGAAGTAAAACAGTGAATTATTGAATGTTGACGATGTGGATTCAAATCAACATCGGCCAGAAATAAGTGGGCATCGAATGATATTTTGTTATAAAACGTAAAATTGAGTGCATATTGGGGTGAAAAATACGGTACTTCAATTTTTTAGGGAGAGTAGCCATGCATGAATCAAAACAACTCAAAACGCCTGCTTTCAATTAGCATCCAAAAGCAAATCACCTAAAAATTCAGAAGCAGGCTCAACGCTTGTTACCAGCAAATAATCTCTGGCACGCGTACATGCTACATAAAGCAAATGCCGCTCGGTGTTATAGACCTCTTCCAAATCACCACTATCAGCCACTGATTCGATTCTCCCTTGGGATGGGATAATTTCATCGTCGCACGCCATTACAACAACCGCACGAAATTCCAGTCCCTTTGCCAAGTGCATCGTGCTAATGGAAACATAACCGGTGGTTGTTTCAACATGCTCGTCAAGTATCTTAAAGGGTAGCTCGGATTTGCTTGCCGCAGCGCAGGCGCGATCAAGCTCCGCATCAGAGCGGACGAATACGCCGATCTCGTGAGGTGCAATCCCCTCATTGCTTCGATCACGCAACCATTCAGAGACCACCGTGATTTCATCTTCCTGGCTGGCCAGTGATTTGATAACCGGCACCGTGCCATTAAACACTGACACCGTGCCACGCCGGTCTTCCGTGTTGCCATCAACGTCGGAGACTTCAGGCCCCAGCAATCTGTCGCCTGCATCCTGATCTGATGCGACGTGCGGTAGTTAATGTGTAAGGTGCGTGAACGTCCGCGAATATCCACACCAATCGACTTCCATGAAAATGGCTGCTGGAATATCCGCTGACCTAGATCGCCCGCGAAAAACAATGCATCTGTTCGCCAAGTACCCATTGCTGCGAGGAATCGCAGTTGTCAATGCTGACATCCTGTGCCTCATCCATTACGGCGAAATCGAATGGCGGGTTCTTACGTTCGGCAATCTGTACAGCCAATTGGCTGAACATCTCTGCGTGGGTAATCAGCCCCTGCGACTTTAATGCGCTTCGCGTAGCATCGAATATTGTCCACAACAAAGCACGTTGTTGCTCAGGTAGGCGTGTCTTTCGTCCCAGCCTCTTTACATCGCGATAAGCATCCCAGCTATCCAGCTGCCAGGCATCAACAATTTCGTCCCACTCCGTCTTCAGGAAGTGTGAACTGAATTTATTCCCATCCGACTTGCTGGCTGCTTCAATAAGCAACTGTCTGATCTTGTCAGGGCTGGCGATTTTCGGTCGGCCAAAGTGCAACTCATACAGCCGTTCACCTATCGCATTCATAGAATGCACTTCTAGCCGCTCCGCCAGACGCGGCTCGTTGCTAATCAAACGCCTTAGCTTGGTGCGCAATGCATTCGCCAAGGTATCGGAGAACGTAGTCAGCAGCACGCGCGATTCAGGATGTTGCCGAGCCAGAAAAACTGCACGATGCAACGCAACGATGGTCTTGCCTGTACCTGCCGAGCCAGAGACGCGTGCCGGGCCAGTGTAATCCCGTTCAACCCACTGCCGCTGCGCAGGGTGAAGGAAAATCGTCCACTTCTCCCAAGGATATTCCAGCGCACGTTCCAATTGTTCAACATCATTCATTACACGGAATCGGCGCTGCGCATCAGGATGTGCAAAAGGATCAGCACCTGGGGCATCAGGTTGATAGATTTGCGGCTTGCCGCCAGTAGCCAGCTCCAGCAACGCTTCTGAAGCTTCGGCGGGTAGATGGTCGGCCAAATCAAGCAGGCTGTCCTCGTCTGCTTGTTGCACATCAGGCAACCACTCTACCGGCACGCCATAGCTCAGCAGTTCTTCTTTAGCGACATGGGCGAATAGTAGCGGCTTAGGTGCGGTGTAATGCTTCACCTCGACATATTTGGGGATAATGATTTCCTGCACCGTCTCGCGTATCTCCACCAACTGCGCCGCGCCGGTTTGTGGATGCGTTTCTAGCTTGCGACGTTCCGCCCAATCGTAAGCCTTGTCGTGGTGATCCACATAGCACAGCAACAAACTAGCCGGTGTCTTATGAACAATAATGCGGATATCGCTGCTCACGCGTACAGACCAGAAGTTCTTGTCCCGAGCCTTGTCCAACTTGTGGAAACTCATGCCAGGATTGGCCGGATTCATTTGCAAATCGAAGGCTGTAGTCTTGACAGCCTTCTGCTCCTCGCCGGTGAGTTTGGCAAGACTATCGGTGAAAGTATCGGCGATGCGAAATTCCATGGCTATATCTATAAATGGCGTGGCTACTCTGCTGCCGCTGGCACCAGCATCTTCGCAATTTCAGTCAGCCACCCCATCATCTCGTTCGCAGGATCAACCTCAGCGATCATTGCTGCAGTCATGGTCGGAACAACTGAGTCCGCAAGCCATGCCTTCACCTTAGTATCACCCCACTTGAATGGGCCGGGGCATGCTGATTTAGCTCCGCGACAAGCAGTGCTGGAACATCGTCGTCCGGCCCGAACGGGGCATTCAGATTGCAGACGATTTGCTGAGACTGAGCGCAGGCAGTAATCGCCACGTGATGAACAAAATTCTCAACCTCCAATCGCGATGTCGTAACTGCCCTACACCCTTTGCGCTGATTGACTGCATCGATCTTCGCTTGATGCTTTGCCGGAGCGGTTGATGGAGCATCGCGATCGAATAGGTGGAACTCCGATCGGGCGAGCGGCTGCAACCTTGAAGTCCAATAGGCAAGATTGTTTGAGCCCCCCGCAGGAACAAACACGACTTCACCACTCAGTTCTAATGCATCCAGGTCTGGTACGTTCGCGCCATGCGCACGGAATGCACGGGACAGGCTTTTGAGAAAGGCGATGTCGATCACGCCCTCCACGACGATAAACACCTTAATGTTGTGGTCTGGAAGCACTCCCAGGCTCTGTGCAATCGCCTGATTCACCTCATCTGAACCACCAACTTCAATCGTTCTCGATCCATTTGCCGCTTTGGCTAGGAAGCGAAGATTATTGCTTGGCACGGCTCTCGCAAGCATAGGGGTATGCGTAGTGACAATTACCTGATCATCGCCAATTGCAAGCTGTTGCAAAGCTCGCATTAACATCCTCTGATTGTGTGGGTGTTGGCTGGTTTCTGGCTCCTCCACGGCAAAGATAGTGGAGTGCGCCTGCTTTGCCTTAATTGCCTGCTCTGCTTTAGCTCGAAAGAAGTTCAACAGAATCAGTCGGCGAACCCCGCCTACCCCTCTTTTTAAGCGGGATTTCTTCATCACCCGTAATGCTCGCCTTTATTAGGGTAGGCCAGTTTGGCTTCTCAAACTTCGGATCAAGGGTCGCTGCTACCCCGGCATCCATTTCTTTGAGCTTTTTAAGTATCGAGATCAGCGACCTTTTTGACTTCCTGTTCAACGTACGCCATGACAGCCTGCAATATTTCCGCCGCCTTCTCCGCAACTGCTTCCTTAATCGCCAATTTCAAGGGGTCTTGTGCCTCAGAGTCTTGATCGGAACTTTGGCGATCACTCTTGAATAGGGCGTAAAGTGGGAGTGCCACTCTTCAACCCTTCCCATACTTTCGGAAGATTTCCCTTTCATCTATCCCATCTCCAAGAAGCGTAACATCCGTCTCAACCAATTGCAGGTTACCAACTCTGGCGCGAATCGCTTGGCGCAAATCCCTTTTTACAGTCTTATTGACGGCTTCCATGTCTACACCGACATTCTGTGCACGGGTTTTGAGTTCATCGATTTTTAGTGCAAGTAAATCTCTCGCATCAGCTGCCCCAGGATGCATGGCCCGAGCTCGCAACGCGATCAGCTTCGGTTTTTCAAGAGAGCAGTTGAACATCTTGGTCACTTCAAGATCGCCTGCAGCATTCAGCAATCTTTCATCCGAAAGGCTCGTGAGCGCAGTTTCGTCGAGAATCAGTTGGGTTGGCAACTCGGTGAATATGCAGGATATAAGAACAGCTTTCGCATTCCCTCCCTTAGCGGCATCGTTCTTGTCGGGGAATCTGTCATTGAAAAAGATATCGAGAGCGTCGAGTAAAGACGATTTACCCGCGTCATTGCGACCGACGATTGTCGTCATATCGTCGAACGTAATTGTGGTACGGGTTTTATAGCATCGGAAATTCTCGACACTCAAACTTTTTAGCTTCATGCGCCCCCCTGGTCACTCTACTATATCTTGAACACCTTCATCACTTCGTCGCCGAGGTGGTTGATCACTTTCACGGCGATGCGGCCGGACTTCGGTTTGTCGAAGGGGCGGGAGGTGTCGCTGTTGCAGCGTCGCCCAGGCTTCTTCGTTGATCTCGGCCTTCAGCGTGGTCTTGAGCGCCTTGTAGGGGTCGTTTGCGCCGAGGAAATAGGCGTGGCGGACGAAGAAGCTTTCTTCGTTGTAGTCGGTGTCGATGAACCAGCAGGCGATGCCGTCGGCGCCGTCGCTGCGGACTTCGCCGGTGTTGGGGTGGAACACATCCACGCCGTTGACCTTCACGCGAACCTGGCCGTCTTCGGCGTCGGCAGGATGTCGATGTCCGGCTCGCCGAAGATGACGAACAGGTTGCCCTTGCCGGTGTTCTTCAGGTCGTCGGCCATGTGCAGGTCGGCGTTCATGCGCGCCTTGAGCACGGGAATGCGGCCGAGCTTGTTGAACTCCGTGGAGTGGGCGTCGTAGTTGAAGGCGCAGGCGATCAGCACATCGAAGCCGGCGTCGCCGGCTTCGCGGGCGGCGGCGACCAGATCGGGGCGCTGAGACGGTGCCGAACTCCGGGCCGATGAAGATGGCGGCGCGTTTCTCGCCGTGTCTCGCCTTCCAGGTAGCGGCCTTCGGCGCACACCAGATCGCCCGGCCACGGCGTCGAGCGACAGTGAAGGTGATCTTGTCTTCCTTGTGCGCCTGCTGCACGCCGGCGGTCTTGAGGTTCTCCAGAATCATCTGGACGAAGTCCTGTTCCTCGCCGTAGCCCGCGTTCGATGTCTTCGCGGCAGGGTCGATCAATTCGTCGTTTTCATCAACGCCCAGCACGCGATGGGGCGAGAGGCTTTCGACGGTGAACGGCCCGGCCACGCGGACTTTCTTCTTGTCCTCGTAGGGCTTGTCGTAGAGGTATTCAAATTCGGCCTTGGCGGCGATGGAGGCGTCGATCTCCTTCTGCCGGGCGATGCGGGCCTGCCACCAGTCGGCGTGCAGCTTCTTCGCTGCGTCCGGCCACTTGGCATCGGCTTCGCGCGGAATTTCCCATTCCTCCCAGGTCTTCTTGAGCGCCGCGTTCAGCTGCTCGCGCAGCGGTTCCAGCTCGCCTGCCACTTCTCCCAGATGACATCGATCTCCGCATTGTTGGCGATGGACTTGAGCGTGATGTGCGGCACACGCTCATAGACAAAGCCGTGGCGGATGTTGCCGTGCACGGGCTGCGAACTCGGCGCGGTGCGGGTGACTTCGGCTTCCTTGATCTGGCCTCGCGGGAATCGGCCAGCAAGTAAAACGGATAGCGCGCGCCCATGATGCGGGCACGGGCCAGCGCCAGCGCCACGCGCGAAGTATCAATCGTGATCCAGCGGCGGCCCCATTGCTCGGCGACGTAGGCGGTGGTGCCGGAACCGCAAGTCGGGTCGAGCACGAGGTCGCCGGGGTCGGTGGCCATGAGGAGGCAGCGTTCGATAACCTTGAGTGTCGTCTGAACGACATAGATCGTTGATCTGCGAATCCTCCCGATCGAGTATCAGTCCAAATGTTGTTAATTGGCATGACTGGAAAATCGTCGCAGTAACGCATGCATCGCAGAGCAGTTGCCCATCAGCGAATCAGCCGATCTGCCCTCGCCAACCGTCTCAGATTCCGTCGCGAGACGTTTTCCAGTGCGTATCTGCCGGTGCTCGAATACGTCCTCCCTTGAAACGGAACGTCACATGTGTCGTGGCCTGCGTCTCGAGACTATGGCATGAGCCGTGAAGATCGACCATCGCAGGCTTGAGTCCGATGACTTCACTTCTGCTTCGTCGCCGGAGTTATCCGCCTCGACGTTACCGATCCAGATAGTTGTACTAGTCGTAGACGCTAGTCGCTTCTGGCCGGCTCCTTGGTAGAGAGTCTGCCGGTACTTCACCGGTCTCATGTTCTTCGCATACCAGAGAATGTAGTCAGTCACGATTTGAGAACATCGGCTGCCGTCAGGCCCGCTGTCTTCTTGAACGCTGATCTGACTGATACGAAATTGTCCTCCCCGAACACCTCATCCATCACCGCCCGGACGCGATGGACATTTTCATCGCCGATCTGAACGAAGATGGAGCCGGAATCGGTCAGAAGATCGCGGGCGACGGTGAGCCGGTCGCGCAGGTAGGTGAGATAGCTGTGAATTCCGTCGCGCCAGGTGTCGCGGAAGGCCTTGACCTGCTCCGGCTCGCGGGTGATGTGGTCGGCGTTGCCGTCCTTCACGTCGCGGCTGGTGGTGGACCACTGGAAGTTGCTGTTGAACTTGATGCCGTAGGGCGGGTCGAAGTAGATGCACTGCACCTTGCCGCGCAGACCCTCGCGCTCGGCAAGGCTGGCCATGACCTGGAGGCGAGTCGCCCAGGATCATGCGGTTCGACCAGTTCTGGTCGTGCTGGTAGAACTCGGTCTTGGCGCCTCGTCCGGCATGCCGTTGAAGTCGGCGAAAAGGTCGGTCTGTGAAGTCTGCCGGCTTGTCGCGTTCCGCCTCGCTTGCTGTCTGCCGCAGCAGGTCGTCAATCAGCACCTTGGGATGGACCTTCTCCTGGATGTAGAGCGGCGGCGCATGGACCACCAGATCGGACCAGTCCTGCTCGTCCTTGCCGCGCCAGACGAGTTGCGGGTCGAGGTCGCGGTTGCGGCGCTCGTAGGCCACGCGGATCGGGCTCTGCTCCTCCTTCTGCATCACCGACTGGAATTCGGCCGTGGGAATGTTCTTGCGCTTGGCCTCGTCGTGCTTGAGCGTCTCGACGGTCTTGCTGCGGCTTTCGGTTTCTTGGCCATGGATTTCCTCTATTCCTCCGGCTGCGGCGGTGACAGCGTCGATCATCTTGTTGAATTCGGCTTCGACCTTGGCCTCGAAGTCGGCCTCGATCTGATAGACCTCGGTGAATTCGGCGAAGGCCCAGCGGCCATATTGGCCATGGTTGTTCACGCCCGGCACCCAGTAGGTCTCCATCGTGGATTTCTTCTCCTTGGCGTCTTCGCGCCGATAGCCTTTGATCTCGACAATCAGGTGCAGCAGGTCATCTTCGCCGTGCCCGTCGTCCACCAGCACGATGAAGTCGGGGAGGTACTTGCGCGTCTCGAGCCGTAGCGATACGGCACTTCAAGGCCGAGGTTGTGGTTCTTGACATAGGCCTTGACCCTCGGGTGCGACTCGGCCACGCGGCAGAACTCAGCCTTCCCAGTCGCTATCGAGAATCACCCAGTTGATGTGGCAGCGGCGCGCGTCGGTCTCCCAGCGGTCGGTCTTCGAAGTGTTGAAGTTGACATGGCTGGTGGAACCGGTCGGGTTGTAAGGATCGAGCACCGCCTTGATCGGGCGCTCGCCAACGAATGCGCGAGTGATGCCGGCGGTGATGCGTTCGCAGGCCATGTCGGCCAGCTCCTGATACATGAGCTGCGCTGGGTAGGTGCCGCCCTTGCAGACCAGGTAGCTGTCGAGCCACTGTCGGTGATCCGCTTGAGCTGGCCGAACAGGTGGAGCTTGGGTTCTTCGCCCGGATCGCGCCATTTGGTGTAGAGCAGGTGCGATGTGAGTTTGTAGAAGACCTGTGGAGGGCGCACGTCGCCGGTGTGCACCAGATTGAGATCGACGCCTTCGCCGATGATGCCGGAGTTCTGCGTGATCGGTGGGCCGACCAGATCGGGGGTCAGCTCCAGCACCGAGTCGTCGTTGAATTCGGCGGTGAGCCGTTCCTCCGGCAGTTCGACCCGGTAGCCCTGCGACGCGCGGGAAACGGATTTCCAGTGCGTCGCGTTCGGGGCGCACGGCCTTGACATGGATGGTCTCGCGCGGCGGCTGCGGCGGGGCGATGACCGGCTTGGCGGTGAAGTCGAAGGGAATGCCGAGCACGTCGGCATATTCGACGTTGAACAGATCCCTCTTCGTTGAGATCGTAGGACTGGCGGCGCAGGGCGCGGCCGATCACCTGCTCGCAGAGAAGCTGTGTGCCGAAGGCGCGCACGCCGAGCACGTGGGTGACGGTGTTGGCGTCCCAGCCTTCGGTGAGCATGGAAACCGAGACGACGCAGCGGATGGAATCGCCGAGGCGTCCTGCCTTGCCGACAGTGTTCATGACCTCGCGGAGCAGATCCTGGTCGGTGATGTTCTCCGCCTGGCGTGGCGGTCGCCGGTGCGCTCGATGATCTCGCGGCGGAAGCGGTCGATCTCGTCGGACGCCATGGCGCGGAAGTTCTCGTCCAGCGCATCGCCGGATTCGAGTTGTTCGCTGTCGATCAGCAGCGTGTGCGGCCGGGCAGCGGGTTGCCGTGTTCGTCGAAGTTCCGGAACAACGCCAGGCGTCCGTTTTCGAGGGTCGTCGAGCCATCTTCGTTCTGCCGGTGGAAGCCCGAGATGAAGTCGTAGACCAGCTTTGAGATGGAGGTGTTTTGCAGACGACGATGAAGCAGGGCGGCACGTGGATGCCCGCTTCCTCCCAGAGATCGAAGGTCTTCTCGTAGTGGCCGTAGAGGGCTTCCAGAGCGGTCTGAAGCTCGACGGGCAGGCTGAGCGGGTCGAGCGTCTCGCCCTTGCCGCGCCCCTTCTTCGGCATCTTCTTGCCGGATGTGCTCCCACAGGTTGCGGAACATGGGCATTTCGTTGCCCGGGATGTTGTCCGCCACCGGCACGCGCGGCAGCTTGACGATGCCGCACTCGATGGCGTCCATCAGCGAGAAGTCGCTCATGGTCCAGGGAAACAGAGTGCCCTCGGCATAGCCGGAGCCGCTCAGGAAGAATGGCGTGGCCGACAGGTCGATGACGCGGCTGACGCCGAGCTTGCGGTTGACGGCTTCAAGGCCGGAGATCCACAGGCGAGCGGCCTCGTTGTTCTTCTCGGCTTCCTTCTTCTCGTCGCCCTTCAGGTCCTCGTCTTCGTCTCGTCCTCGGCTTCTCGCGGTAGCAGTGGTGGGCTTCGTCGTTGAGGACGAGGATGTTCTTCATGCCCATGAGGTCGGGCATGACCCGCTGGAGCATCTGCCCTTCGGTTTCAAGCGTATTCGAGCTCCTCGCCCCGGCCTTGGAGCAGCGAGCGTCCACCCTTCGACACCTCCATCCGCTCGCGGAGCTTGAACGCGTGGAAGTTGGTGATGACGATCTTGGCGCGTTCAATGTCGCGCAAGCATGTCGCCCGGTACCAGTTCGCGGCTCTCGTAATAGCTGTCCGGATCGTTGGGCTGGAGCACGCGCAGACGATCTTTGATGGTGA
>CAWHYN010000002.1:0-12305 GCA_963833515.1 uncultured beta proteobacterium
CAGCCGAGTAGCCGATCTTGGCAAGTGCACGGATCAGATTGGAAAGTTTGTTATGCTTGCTGTCCCAGCGCAGATGAATACGCTTGGCGGCCAAATTGACATTGGCGAATTGAACCCCGGGTTCGCGCTGCAATCCTCGTTCGATTAGCCACACACAGGCGGCACAATGGATGCCTTCTACGAGCAGATGAATATCGCGCAGGTCGCCTGAGCAGGTGATGAATTCCTGCTGGACCTCATCGAGGTCATAGATTTCGATGTCCTTGGGCGGTTCCGGCGGAGGGGCAAGCAGCACACCTTCTGGTGTGCGCTGGTAATAGCCTTGCAACCCGGCCTCGAAAATGGCAGCACATACCGATTGGCAGCCCAAGCAACAAAAATGCCGTTCCGCGCCGTCCAGATAGGCGTGATAGTTCGCCTCGGCGGTAACAGGCAGGCCGCAGTGAAAACAGCCGGCAATGCCGTGAACGCTATGCTGATTCACAATGCCGATGGTTTATTGCACTTGTGTAACCAGGAATTTGTTGCTCCCAACTTCAAATACATCTTTATCGCGCTTGATACGAATGCGCAATTCCCAGTAGCCTTTGAGCGGGAAGCTGATATAGCCTTCATATTTGCCTGATGAGACTTCCATGAAGGGTATCGAAAAGTCTTTATCTGCGTCGGCAGAACGATAGGCCACCACCTCCATTTCGCCGCTGACTGGCGCACCTTGACGATCAGCTACATCAATTTCGTAAGAGGCCGGCGTGGCGAGCATCAGCATTTTGGGCTGCTTTACCGTAACTTTCCATGCCAAGGCATTTTGTGCTTGTATGTCATCTATCGTTTCCGTATCGGACTTGCGATCCTTGGTGCTGTACTCATGATCCACCAAAGTAGAGCGGCTGTGCAAGGCGTACCAGACCAAGACTGAGTTGACCAATAATGTTGCAACGAGCACACCGAGCATTCCCAGAAACCAGGGATTCCGCCAGCCCGTCTTGTTTTTTTGTGAAAACATCGGTGTTCCCAGTGGGTTTTCGCTCATGGTTTGGGTCCGTTGAATTTGGAACTGTACTCCGCCACTACTGTTGGATCTTCTAAACCTTGTATATGAAACTCTATCGGTGTCACTTCCTGCTTAACGTTTTGCCCGGGTGCCTTTACAAAGATCGTAAACGAAGTTCCACGCCCATGGTGTGTCAACAATGGCTGTTCGGCACCCATGATCATCTGCCCCGGCACACCGCCCTCTGCCGTCACATTCACATGAAGATCTTTATCGGTCTTGTTAACCACCTTGAATTCGTATTTGTTCTGAATCGAACCATCACTCATGCTGACAAATAATGGCTGACGTTCCGGGATCACCCTGAGGGTCATCGCACCCAGATGGGTCAATCCAAATATGATCCCTCCCAACGCGATCAAAATGATGCCGATGTAAACCAAAGTACGCGGGTGCTGGTAAAGTTTTTTAACCGGCTTGCCTTCGATTTCATCCAGTGATGCGTAGCGGATCAAGCCGCGCGGGCGGCCCACCTTGTCCATGATGGAGTCACAGGCATCGAGACACAACCCGCAAGTAATACAGCCCAACTGTTGGCCTTCGCGGATATCCACTCCCGTCGGGCATACCTGCACACACTGGAAACAGTCGATGCAATCGCCTTTGGGATTCGCGCCAGCTTCAGCGCCGTGCCGTAGTTTGCCGCGCGGCTCGCCGCGTTTGACATCATAGGTTGGCATGATGGTCTGGCTATCTGTCATCACTCCCTGGATGCGTGCATAGGGACAAAGCCAGAAACATGCCTGCTCACGCAACAATCCAGCCAAGATGTATGTTCCCGCAATGAACATGGTTAGCGTTACCCATCCCACCATCGGCAACTGGAAGGCAAATAAGTGCTTCCAATAATCGAACGCATCGACGAACCATATGGAAAAACTAATTCCGGTTAAAGCAGCGATCACCAGCCAAATCGAATGCTTGATTACCTTTAAACGAATTTTTTCAACATTCCAGCGTGCGCTGTCCAACTTGCGCCGCTGCGTGGGATTGCCTTCAATTTTTTCTTCGATCCAGGTAAAAACATCCGTCCAAACGGTCTGAAAGCAGAAGTAGCCGCAGAACACTCGCGAAGCGACGGAAGTGACGGCAAATAAGGTCATCGCCATCAGTAGCAGCAGCAGCGACAACATCCAGATGTCTTGGGGTAGTACAGTCAGGTTGAAGAAGTGAAATTGACGGTCAACGATGTCAAACAACACAGCCTGCTTGCCGTTCCAACGAAAATAGGGACCAACAAAAAAGATCAACCAAGTTGAGCCGGTAAGGTATTTTACTGAGCGGAAAAAACCAGGCATACGCTTGGCATGGATGGTCTTGTCACCCAGATTGACACTCCAGGTCTCAAACTCCTGATAGATCGCAGTGACGTTGCCAGACTGCTGTTGTTCGGACTCTTTTTCCATTGTTTCAACTCCTGACTACACAACTGGGCCAAGCTCCAGCTTGGCAAGTGAATAGTCCTAATACTAGAGACTACTTATTTAGAAATTACTAATATAGCGGGGTGAAAAAAGGAGGAGATAACCGCCTCCTCCTTTCATACAACAATACGATCTTATTGATTGTCTTTGCTTTTTGTGGCATTCCTGTACACCAGATACAACAACCAGGCCACAACCAAAGCACTCCCTGCAACAGAGATAATTACACCCCAAAACACCATGTCGTGATTCATCTGTAGTTCCCCCTTGCTAAAGATGCCACACAGGGCTTGACGCCCCGCGCAGGCATACAGATTACTTTGCCGTCACTGCCGACGCAGCAGCTTTAAGATTTGCTGCGGGTGCCGAAGATTCCTCAGGCTGACCGCCGCCAAACTTATACACGTATACCGCCAACTTTTTGATATCGGAATCGCTTAATTTACCGGCTTCCTTGAAGTTCGGCATGATGGCGACACGAGCCTTGGGATCGCCTGAGTTCACACCGTAGGCGATGGTGCGTTTAATTGCATCCAACGATCCGTCGAAACGCCATATCTTATCGGCCAGGTTGGCTGAACCCATCGCTTGTATCCCCTTGGCATCTTGTCCATGACAAGAAGTGCAGTCGCTTTCCATGAAAACCTTTTTGCCAGCGGCAACTGCAGAGTCAGCATCGGCCTTGTCCTTGCCCTCGTCGCTCATCGCCTTGACGTATGTCGCCACATCATCGATTTGCTGTGTAGACAAACTGTCTTTATGCGCAACCATGATGCCTTGACGCCCTCCGGAAATGGTGGTGTAAATGTCATCGATCTTGCCACCATACAACCAGTCATCATCGTCTAGAATAGGAGCGACCAGCCCTTCCTTATCCTTGGTGCCAACACCGTTTGTACCATGGCAGGGGGCACAATTATCTCCGAACAGCACCTTGCCGGAGCGCTTCACATACTCGGTCAGATCACTGTCAGCAAGAATCGCAGCAGGAGCTAAATTCTTGAGCTTGGCTTCATACTTACCGCGCACCGCATCCACTTCACTTTTATCAGCGTCCATTTCCTTGATCGCGGTCCACCCACCAATACCTTTGAAGAACGTGTTGGAAGAAGGAACGGGAATGGAAGGATAATACAGCCAATACACTACCACCCAGATTGCACTGACAGCCAGACCCAGCATCCACCACTTGGGGGGCTGATTAACAAAGTCGGCTAAATCGTCGTCCCACAAGTGCCCAGTAGTTTCAACGCCCGTAACATCGTGCTTTTCGCTCATCATTTTTCTCCCATCTTGACAGGATCTTAGTCATCCAGCGCCATACCGCGCCGGGACTCAAATTTTTCTTTGTTTGCAGGACGGAACACAATAAAATAAACATAGATCATGGCGACGAACACAAATACGGCATAAAACAAGCCTAGCCAGTCATTCATTGTCATGGATTCCACATCCATACCTAGGTATCCCATCAGCTTAATCACGGTAATTCACTCCGTCAGTAAACTTGATTTGATTACCCAAGCCCTGCAAGTAAGCAATGACTGCGTCCATCTCCGTCTTGCCATCGACGGCATCCTTGGCGCTGGCGATGTCGGCATCGGTGTATGGAGCAGGGTAGAAAGGCATCATGCGCATCACTTTCATGGTCTGGGTCACGTCGGCCAAGTCCACCTTATTATTCTCCAGCCAGTAGAAGTTTGGCATAACAGACTCAGGCACGACATCACGAGGGTGGCCCAGATGGCGGCGATGCCACTCATCCGAATACTTGCCGCCAACTCGAGCCAAGTCCGGACCGGTACGCTTGGATCCCCATTGGAACGGGTGGTCGTACATGGACTCGGAAGACACGGAGTAGTGGCCATAGCGATCCTTCTCGTCGCGGAAAGGGCGAATCATTTGCGAGTGGCACAAGTAACAACCTTCGCGGATGTACACTTCACGCCCAGCCAATTCCAGCGGCTTGTAGGGACGCACGCCATCACCCGGCTTCCAGTCATCTAAGGTTTCACCCGGCTTGCGATCCCAAACGATGGGGGCAATGTCCCCCGCCTTTTTCTGTGCTTCTTTTACGTTGGGCGACAGATGGGTCATGGTCGTGTCCACGTAAAAAAGTGGCACGATTTCCACCAAGCCTCCTATGGCCACTGCCAGTGCGATCATCAAAGCCAACCGGATGGTGCTGCGTTCCAGCGAGTCCTGAAAATTTGTTGAATAGATTTTGCCGTGATCAGACATGTCTCACTCCTTATGCTTTAGCAGGAACGGCGTTAGGACCGCGCGCAAAACTTGCTTGACGCACAGTCATCACCACGTTGAACAGCATAATCCATGCACCCAGATTGAAGATAGCGCCGCCGACCACACGCATCGCGTAGTACGGGTGCATGGCGGATACTGACTCCACAAAGGTATAGGTCAACGCGCCGTATTCGTCATAATCACGCCACATCAAACCTTGCATAATGCCGGACACCCACATCGCCACGACGTAGACCACTGTACCGATCGTTGCCAGCCAGAAATGCACGTTCACCAAGCTGTCGGAGTACATTTCTGTATGCCACAGTTTCTTTACCATATGGTAAATTGATCCCATGGCAACCATTGCTACCCAACCCAGCGCACCGGAGTGAACGTGACCAATAGTCCAGTCTGTGTAGTGTGACAGAGCATTTACGGTCTTGATGGACATAACCGGACCTTCGAAGGTGGACATCGCGTAGAACGCCAGAGACACCACCAGGAAGCGAAGAATATAGTCGGTACGCAGGCGGTCCCAAGCCCCGGACAAGGTCATCATTCCGTTCATTGCGCCGCCCCAGGATGGGATGATCATCGCCAGAGAAACCGCAGCTCCTAAAGAGCCTGTCCAGTCAGGCAATGCGGTGTATTGCAGGTGGTGTGCGCCCAACCAAACATAACCGAAGGTCAGCGCCCAGAAGTGCAATACGGACAGTCGGTAGGAGAACACCGGGCGATTTGCCTGCTTGGGCACGAAGTAATACATCATCCCCAAAAAGCCCGCTGTTAGGTAGAACCCCACAGCGTTGTGACCCCACCACCATTGAATCATGGCATCTTGGACACCTGAGAATACGGAGTAGGATTTGGTCAGGCTGACGGGGATTGCCAGACTGTTTACCACATGCAGATAGGTGATCATGATGATCATGCTCATGGTGAACCAGTTCGACACATAAATGTGCGAAGTCTTTCGAATCGCAACAGTCATGATATGGTTCAAGCCAAATGCCAGCCAGACAACGGCGATCAGGATATCAATCGGCCATTCCAGCTCTGCATATTCTTTGCCTTGGGTCATGCCCAACGGCAAGGTAATCACAGCAAGAACAATGATCAAGTTCCAACCCCAGAAGGTAAACCACGCTAAGCCGTTACTCCACAGCTTGGTCCCTCCTGTGCGCTGCACAATATAATAGCCAGTGGCCATCAACGTGCAGCCACCAAACGCGAAAATTACCGAGTTGGTATGCAGTGGACGCAGTCGCCCAAAGGTGATGTAAGGAATATCAAAGTTTAGAAACGGCCATGCCAATTCAGATGCTATATACACACCGAGCAACGTGCCTACGACCAGATATACAACGGCCATGATGGTGAACCATCTGACAACATCCATATCGTACTTAACGGGTATCGCTTGAGTTGCTTCCACGGTAATCTCCCCCTCTAGAGCTACAGTAATAAACGATGTGATATTTACTCGATAACCTAAAGAAGTAAATGATTCACCCTCTTATTTCCAGCTTTCAAATTGCGAGTCATGGTACGCCGACAAGCGAGGAAATCAATAGAACAATAGAGAACACTGGACTTTTTCACACTCGCTTAAGCTACCCAGTTCTGCCAGCTATTGCACCTGCGAAATATGACGAAAATACAGCTTCATGAACTTGAGATTGAATATTAGTATATTCTTATTTGCCTTAAATGGCCAGAATTTCACTTATGCAGATCAAGAATTCAATAATATATTTGTAGTACATGTTATTAATGGATGTATTCTTTGTCAAGCGGGAAAATCGAACGGTGCGGTGCCGAGTGCCTTGTCGTTAGGGCTACGCTTACTCGCCAAATCAAAAGTGCAAATTCTATGTGGCTAGAGGATGAAGCATGCACAAGTTAAAGCAGGACTGGCTAGTTTTGATTTTGCTCACCGGCCGCTTACCAGCAGAATTCTGATGTCCTGCGCCAGCAGTTCGGCCGGCTGCCCGTTTCGGGAAAGAAGCAATGGCTTGCCTCTTGTGCCGATCAGATATATTCCGTCGCTGTGGTCCAGTGTATACCCGCCGTGCTTGTCGTCGTGCTTCTCATAATTCACTCCAAATGCCTTGGCCGCTTGGGCGGTAGCCTGGGCATCACCATAGAGGCCGAGGAAGGAAGGGTAGAAAGACGGTACGAACTTCCACAGGAGTTCAGGACTGTCCCGTTCCGGATCGAGGGTGACGAACAAGACCTGTACCCGCTCCGCATCCTTGCCAAGCAGGCGCATTACCTGTGCGAGATCGGCCAGCGTGGTGGGGCAAACTTCGGGGCAATGGGTATAGCCGAAGAACAGCACGACGACTTTTCCCCGGAAATCCAGCAGGCTGCGAGGTTTGCCGTTAAAATCGGCAAGCTGGAAATCCGCCTTGGTATGTTGCCAGGAGACGTCCATAGCATGGTAGGGCGACGGCATCTCCGGCTCGCCGCACGCGCCAATCATCAAGATTAATGACATTAAAAAAAGTTTACGCATCTTCAGGCCACATAGAAATCAAAATTTCCGACGTAACGACCAGCCATTTCGCTAGGCCACCAAAGGACGGCAGCAAAGTGTCTGGTTGCATCCTCAGCCAATGCGCGCACTAAAAGTCATAGCGGCACATGGAAGTGCAAACCAATTCTTTTTGAATGTCACGCCGTATGGCGACGAAGTCGCTGGTTATTATGCATCCACATGACAGCTCCCTGTCCAACCGTGCACAGCAAAAACATAACCTACCTTTATCAGTCCATATATGCCAAACGCCATCACTAGAAGGCCAGCAAATATTCGAACTTTAGGGGATTGTACCCAATGGCGACAACGTTCCCAGAACAGGCCAATGACCAGCAGATTGGGCAAGGTGCCCAACCCGAATGCCAGCATGATTAATGCGCCGCTTTGCGCGTGACCGCTGGCCAGAGCCGTGACCAGCACACTGTATACCAGTCCGCATGGCAACCAGCCCCATAACGTGCCAAGCAACAAGGCGCGGGCTGGGGACGTAATAGGAAACAGGGAGCGCGTCAGCGGTTGAATGCGTTTCCACAACACGCTGCCGACCTGCTCGATGCGCCGCACCATGCTCCAGGTTCCGGCGAGGTACAACCCGAGCGCAATCAGCATCAAGCTGGATAGCACAAACAGCAAATGCTGAACCGGCACCACATCGCGCAATAACAAGCCCGCTTGTCCGATAGCGCCGACCAGTAGACCGGCCAAGGTATAGCTTGCGATGCGTCCGCTGTTATAAGCCAGGTGATACGGCCAACGTGCACCGTCTTTCTGTAGTTGTGCAGCGAGGATGCCAACAATACTGCCGCACATGCCTAAGCAATGTACGCTCCCGAGCAACCCAACAAAAAATACTGCAATGATGCTGAATTCAGTCATGCGTTCTTTCTTGTTCCAGTTATTTCAGACACTGAAGGTTCAAATTGAGATACCGCGTAACTCTATGCGCATCGGTTCGTCCTTGGGATCGAAACACACCGAGCAACGGCACCTCATTGCGCTGTTGTAACGTGGCCGCATCTTCCTCTCTAACAAGCATACCAGCCTAAATGATACCTGTTCATATGACGATCGAAAGCTTATCGTCTATCGCAAGGTTTAAACCACAGGCTTTAGCCTTTCTGATTCAGTAAGTGGGGAACAAACTGCAATTCCCTCCTCATGTTGGTTTTACATGTTTTTTCTGACGCGGGTAAATGACTTTAGTCCTCTGCGTCAGGTTTTGCTAACCCACCTGCTAAAGCAGGTGGTAGTTCAGTAATGATTTCGGGCCACGCAAGGTTATTAGCAAGGATGACTACCGCTAAACATTTCGCGAACTTGAAATGAATACTGCAAACTTTATTTTGCGGCAAAATCCGAGTTATAGAGCCATGTAAGATTTTATTGGAAAGCCGTTAGTTAGGTAAAAAGTTGTGGTACGATGAACACTGCTTGAGCAGGTCCTGTGTTTAATCTGGTTAAACCGGAGGTGAAAAAAATGGCCATCGTCGCGACAATCTGTGCAGTTGGTACCGCTATTGGGGCAGTGCTGTTTTCCTTATGGATGCTTAAGCAGCTGTTCGCAAGCAGCTAAGCAATACAAAACATAACGAAAACCAGCTTAGGCTGGTTTTCGTTTTTTAGCTTAGTTAGGAGATTAAAGCTGACGTTCTGCTGACAAACGTTGCTACCAACAAAATTTGGGATTTTGCTAAAATAATCCAAAAAGCCGTTTATTATCAAATAACAAAAACGTCACCCATGTATTATAGAAGTACATTATAAAATAGTGAATGTCGCAATTCGACATTAAAATGACCCCCAATGCGGACACCACTATTTTCTGGCAGGCCGGAAAATAAACTCCTCAATTAACATAAACGAGGAGACGCATCATGAACAGCAACGAAGAATATTTTAAAGAACTGAAGAAAGCGGAATCACTCATACTGTTCACATATGAATCTAGCCATGCAATAAAGGTTGAATTCCAGGAAAACAAAATCATTTGCAATTTGAATGAAATGAAATGCAAAAATTTTGTTGAAGTTGGAGAAGGGGCGGTACGGCTCGCAACTGAAATTCTTGGAAAGGAAGATGGCATAGTCTATAAAATTGAATATTGCCGGATTGATGATAACCAAGTATTTCCGTGCGTCGATGTGATGTTGCCAAAAGACTTGGATATCGACGGTGCTCTCCAGGACCAAATGGAGGGTCTCATTGAAAAATATAACTTGATGATGACATCACATATTCACGGCGAGCATCAATCGGAAATCTCGCTGCAACCCACAGAAAAGCAATTGCAAATTTTAAAAAAGCATTCCATCAATTTCTTGATGAGATATGGCGGACAAAAAATCACAACGCCAATTCGATTTTTCAGCAAAAATCGGAAGGGAAAAATTGCTGGGACCTTCTTGCCGAAACCAGAGCAGGGTGATATTGCGAATGAGCCTTATTTCATTTCTGCCTACATCAATGGATTCAAATTAACCGCACACGAACTATACCTACTGCATCAAAATGGAAATGCTGAAATGGTCTATTACAGCGAAGAACAGCAACTTGGACAATTGATCAAACTTCTTGAGACTAGGCACATCATGAACCGGTTCACAGTCAAGGAAATGCAAGATGCGAAAGGTAAGAGTACGTTCAAGCTTTTGGAAATCGGAGAGCAAGTCAAACGTGAAGGAGACCTGAATGTATTCTAGGGGGAGCGATTCGCAAATTATTTCCCGGTCCTATGCGAAACTTGGCCGTCCATCACGTTACCCAAAAGAGTTCACATATCGCGCCCACCAAAAAAGGGGCAACCTGAGCCCCGTTTTGAATTGAATGTGAACCAAGGTTAGGTTGGTTGGTTTTTTCTGCGAAACGCCACAAAACAAAGCAAGCCCTAACCCAACCAACCGCCACTGACAATAAGTTCCCGCCTGATCAAGTGAGTCATATGTGATGACTGTTGCATTTGCCGCCAACGGAATAAGGTCATGATTGTTTGGGCGGGTCTCGCGCCTGCATCTCGCCGTTGGTAGGCCCCTTTTGACAGCATCTTACTTGAGCGCGCTAGACCATCCTTCAGCAGACTTCCCGTTCAAGCGATCCTACTCCCTGGCAATCAACACATGGCAACCATAAAGTTCACCATTGCAGCCACGTATTTGCGGTTTTAAAAAGCCATTGACACGATGATGAAACTCAAAATGGGGCTGTGCCTCATCGGCTGTACGCTTCCGTTGCGTAGCGGCGCATCATGCGGTGGCTGTTGAAGTAGGAGGCGTTCTTGCTGATCGCACCCTTCATCACCCTGATCCATCCGCCGTGTTCGTCCCTAAAATAAAGCGGTAGAACCACCTGTTCGAGTTTGTCGTAAAGCATGCGAGCGTTGCCCTCACCAGTGCCTGCATCCCCAATCGCCCAACCTGTCACACCCTCGATGCATCCCTCGATCCACCAGCCGTCCAGCACCGAAAGGTTAGGCACACCATTGAACGCGGCTTTCATGCCGCTGGTACCGGAAGCCTCAAACGGCGGCAGCGGCGTATTGAGCCACACATCGACTCCTGCTGTCAGCGCCTGTGCGAGCGCCAAGTCGTAGTCGGGCAGATAGACGACAGTGATCCTACCCGCAAGGGCTCGGGCATGCATATGCAGTTGCTCGATCATCCGCTTGCCGGTCTCGTCATGCGGATGCGCCTTGCCGGCAAGCACGATCTGGAACGGATGGTTGCGTGCAATCGCCCGCAACCGCTCGAGGTCAGTGAACAAGAAATCCGGGCGCTTGTAGGCGGTCATACGCCGCGCGAAACCGAAGATCGGGATGTTCGGCTGCAGTTCTACCCCAGTCAGCATTTGTACTTTCTCGATGAGATGCTGTTTCGCCTGAATATGCGCTTCCCAGATCGCGGCATCCGGAATGCAACAGTCGGCGCGCATCAGCAGCAGTGGCTCGTGGCACCAGCCAGGCAGATAATGATCGTACAGCTGACGGAATTTTTCCGTCGCCCAGATGAACGGATGCACGCCGTTGGTGATCGCATGCACCCGGTAGCCGGGGAACATCGCGTTCGACACTTCGGCATGTTTCTTGGCAACGCCGTTCACATACTCGCTCAG
Organism: uncultured beta proteobacterium; assembly: GCA_963833515.1. Classification (GTDB taxonomy): domain Bacteria; phylum Pseudomonadota; class Gammaproteobacteria; order Burkholderiales; family Gallionellaceae; genus Gallionella. The sequence continues at coordinate 11,372 of CAWHYN010000002.1, forward strand.
GTTCAGTGCCAGCCGCGTCATGTTCAAGCTGTCTTCGCCGGCCAGACCTTTGATGACCTGAATGTCGAAGTTGTCGTCGAGGATGCGCTGCACCAAGTCGTAGGGAAAGCGGTCAAGGCCAGCTTCCACCGGGGTGTGGGTGGTAAAGCTGCACAGGTCGCGCACACGCGGCAGGTCGTAGTGCGCTTCGCCGGGCCGCAACTCTTCGACAGGGTAAGTGTAGCGCCGCATCAGTTCCAGGCCGAGCAAAGCCGAGTGTCCCTCGTTCATATGAAAATGCCTAATGTTGAAGCCGAGTGCCTGCAGAAGGCGCACGCCGCCGATGCCCAGCACGATCTCCTGCTTGAGCCGGTAGACATTGTCGCCGCCGTAGAGATAGTGGGTGATCTCGCGATCGTCGTGGCTGTTCTCATCCAGGTCGGTATCCAGCAGCAACACCGGTTGGCGTCCGCCCATGTTACCGTCAAGGACATACAGCCATGCACCAATCCAGACCGTGCGGCCCTCGATCGGCACGGCGATCTTGGCATCGAGCAGTTGCCCCCAGCGCTTCGGATCCCATGTTGCCGGATGTTCGAGTTGCCGACCCTGGGAATCGATCTCTTGGCGGAAGTAACCGGCGCGGCTGACCAGACTGACCGCCACCATCGGCAGATCGAGATCGGTGGCCGAACGCATGGTATCGTCGGCGAGCACTCCCAACCCCCCAGCGTAGGTCGGGATTTCATTTCTCAGCGCGATCTCCATCGAGAAGTATGCGACGCGCGGTTCGTGGATAAATTCGTCAAGCATGATTGTCATCCTGGGTCGCGGGAGGCAACTATAGTCTTAGGGTAGTCAGTGTCCAACTTGCGTTCTGGATTTGTCATATGCCAACCTCAATCCAATCCAAAGCGCCGGTGAAACCATGTTTTCATAAAATGCGTGAGGACCA
>CAWHYN010000003.1:0-19786 GCA_963833515.1 uncultured beta proteobacterium
AGGAAGGTGATAGCGTGCCGCTGACTCTGACTCTCAAGGTAGGTAAGCAAAGCGAAGTGAATGTCGAGACGAAGGCCGAAGTGAAATCGCTGACCGCAACCAAGGCTGAATTACAGGAAGAAGAACATCAGCATATGCACATGAAAATGCAATAAGTAAATGCAGCCTAATTGTGATTGTGATTTAAAGAGAATATTAAATTAAAAAAGGCCGCTTGTTTCGTTCGAAATGGCATGGTTAGTGCCCTGCGGCAATATGCCGCAGGCGGTAAAAAAGAATACCTTATATAATTTTGCGAACCATCAACCAGCAAGGTACATAGCCATGAACACCGCACATCACCCTTTCCATATCCGCACCAATCTTCGAATTGTTATTGTCACCGCTCTTGCGCTGCTGCCGCTCGCCACAATGAATGACGCCCTTGCCTGCGCGGCCTGTGGATGCACCTTGTCAAAAGATTGGGAGCGCAGGGCGTTAGCATGACCCCCGGCTTTACCGCCGGCCTGTCCTACGACTACATCAATCAAAACAAACAACGCTACGGTTCCAGCGCGGCGTCTGCAACACAGATCCAAAATCTCTGGAACAGCGGCAAGGAAATAGAGGATTACACCGTAACCCGAACGACCACTGCATCCCTTAACCACACCAGCGACACCTGGGGTGTAGATACATTACTTCCTTTCGTACAACGGACGCATGGCACATTCGGTCAAGGCGCCGCACCACCATTTCCTGATTATACCGGTTATGCGACATCATCAGACAACGGTATCGGTGACATCCGCGTCATCGGAAGATACACCGGTTTTTCTGCCGACAAGACCACTGGGATCATAGCCGGAGTCAAGCTTCCGACCGGAAGCACCAACGCAACCTTCAACGACGGCGTCACCCCGCTGGATCGCAGCCTGCAAATCGGCACTGGTTCGACCGACCTGATCCTGGGCGGGTTTACCACCGGGGCCATCGCAGAGTATGGCTGGTTCGCACAGGGCACCGTGCAACATGCCGTTGCGACCAAATCCATTGCTGGTGCAGACTTTCGCCCGGGTGACGCTTATTCGGTGAATACCGGCATACGCTATGCCAAATTCGGTGCCAAATTTACACCGATGCTGCAACTCAACTATGTCCACCGTCAGGCAGATTCCGGGGCAGGGGCGACATACGATGTCAATAACAATAGCCCCTTAACGGGCGGTACACTGGTATATCTTGCTCCCGGTGCGATGGCTAGGGTCGGAGGTGGAACATCCGTGTATGGTTTCATACAGCTGCCTGTCTACCAGAACGTCACCTCCCTGCAGCTAAGCCCGCGTTACACTGTGTCGCTGGGAATCCAGCAATCATTCGATTAGATCTGCCGGAAGGCTGTTTGAAAAGTGAAGGCTTCGAAAGCAATTTCTTCTTTCCTCAAAGGAGCGCTGTTCGTGGCGCTCTTGCTTACGCTGAGCGATGCTCATGCGGCATGGGCTGGTGAGTGGAACCTCAAGGATAAGGACGGCACGTATTTCACTCTTTCCGCCCTGCAGGGCAAATGGGTGCTGGTCAACTTCTGGGCGACCTGGTGCCCGCCCTGCCTCCAGGAAATGCCTGATCTTGATGCATTGCAGCAACAGCACAAGGATTTGCAGGTAATTGGCATAGCAGTGATGTACAAAAGCCGCAAGGAAGTACTGGACATGGTTACCAAGCTATCCATCTCCTACCCATCGTGCTTGGTAACGAAGATACCGCTGGAGATTTCGGAGGTCTTGACGGAATGCCGACCAGCTTCCTGTATTCACCATCCGGCAAATTGGTCGGCCATCACCAAGGTATCCTGACACAAAACGAAGTCGAGCAGGCCATCGAACAAAAGCCGGAAGCCGCAACCTTATTTATCCGGTAACGTTTTTTCCGACATATTGTCGGACGTCAAAGAAGATGACAGCAGATTTTTCGCCAACACGATGCGCCCCCACGTCCATTGCATCACCCAATACACTCGTCCTTTGACATGCATTTGAACTTCTGCTTTCGGGAAATTCGACCGTCCGCAAGGTGTCGGGAATTGCCCTTCGCGAAGTGCTGCTTTATGAAAGGGAAAAATTCTATCTTCTAGTGCCAAAGTAAAAATTCACTTGCGCTAGCTGACACAAAGGAATTTTAGTTTTACCATCTCATATTCCAACACTTCAGTAAATGGCAGGTAAATTATTAACTTTTAGCACTGGCCGTTTCAGCAGTAAATAGCTCAACTGGGTATTCCTTCAGCAGCCCCCGACATTCCTCATTGCTGACACTCAACCAATCGCCATATTGTTCATCATGCAAAATGACGACCATGCGCTTTTCGTCTGTCTGCTTGTGAAAGTTGCGCATCAACGGATGTGAATCCGCATTGATCGTCAGCATGGTGTAACTATGAATGATTTCGCCCGTTGGAGATGGCCATGCTGACCATAGGCCGGCAATTCCCATCGGCTTGCCATCTACTCGACTAATTTTCGCCGGGACTGCTTTTCCTGAACGCCAGTCAGGTTCGAAAATCGCCGCAGCTGGAATGATGCAACGTTTCGCCGAACGCCAGGCATCACGAAAGCTAGGCTTACTGGCAACAGTTTCTGATCTGGCGTTATAGGTATGCCGAGCACCTTTTGTGTCCGGAGCCCAATGTGGAATCAGGCCAAACGATCCCAGTAGAATTTCACGTTCAGGAGTCGCTTTCTCATCGTCATTAGCAGGCTTCATGCTTGCGAACAAATAGACCCATGTAAGTTGGCCACATGTCCGTTTTAAATTCTTCAGGAAGGTCATCAATTTTGAAGTGGATCTTCAAACCTTGACGATCTTTCACTGATTCATAGTGACTGCACATTCTGGTCAGTTCCTTTTCTGATACTTGGGCAAGTAAAATTTTGTATTTTATGTTGCTGACAATCAATCCGAGAGGCCAAACTAAAAATTATCTTTTTTCGAATCCAGTCGAAAAGGCCTACCTACGTATATCCAATTTTAATTTAAACATTGTTCAGAGTTACTTTTTTGCGCCGCATTACCAGGCATTCTTGATAAATAAAGGGCGCAGGACTAAAAAAACATTTAATAATAATTAATTATTAATAAAAAAATTAATTATTAATAAAAATTAATTAATATATTAATCAATATGTTGTGATTATTTTTGGAGTTTTTACTCATTTTGCAATTTGTATAGACCTACCAAAACTCTCCTAGTCACGAGTCCGGAATTTTGGGCTTGGGGGCCGCGAGAAGTTCCCTGAACCCATCCCGAGAGGGATGGGCTCAAAAAAACCTTTAATATATTAAGATTTTGATTATTATGATAAATAATAAGCACGGGATAAAATTTTGAGTTAACATACTCACCTCTCGCGGCCCCTTTTCTTTGTTGCAGTATTGAAGAAGAGGTGGTTTATGTATCATTTTGCAACGTCTCAGTATGAGACGAAAGTACGTCAGCTTATCGGCGGGCCGTTCCGCTTTGCCTTTCAACTACGCTGGCCCTCGGCCGGGCAACATCCGGTCATTCATCTTGTAAAAGATGATGACTGCGACCGTGTCATTGAATTACGGCTCCATTTGAAGAATGGGGGCCGCAATTGAAAAATCCCAAAATCTTTGTACATCGTAACGTAGTCATGCAAAGTATCCAGGACGCAGTTGGTCATGGTTATACATATTATGTTTCTGGCACCACACCTGTAAACAGACTTGAATATTCCGTTGCAATTTTCGAATTGAATTATCAGGCCTTTGCTGACCGCAACGAAAAAGCCAAACGAAAACGTAATGGACTGGGCAACGTACAGTCAAAGCTTAGCTACAAAGGCGATCTGGTTTATTGGTGGATGCTTGCTACCCCACCTGAGTTGGGTAGTCATCCTATCCATTCAATGGACAAGTTGCGCAATGCGTTGCTCAAGGGTCAGCGCATCGAGATCGACGGATTTGAATTGGTACAAGTTCCAAAAAAAGGGACTGCTGAATCAAAGCTAACTTGGCGCATGACTGATTCGATGTTTGAAGGGTTTCAGGACGACATCGTATCGGCGGTTCGCAGCCGGTCACATAACCGCATGAACCACGTTTTGCTCCAGCTTTGGGCTTGCCCAGGGTTTAATGGCATAAGGGTTCAGATAGGCAAACTGGTTCGTATATATAGGGCAGAAGTAAAACGCGCATCGATCAAAGATGCTCCGAAACCACCAGAAAAATTATTCTACCTGCGCCGAATTCCTCATGTTGGTATAAGCGTAAAGCAATTGCTTTCACAGGTTAAAACATCAGCGTCTAACGCTATGAATTGACCATGAAGAAGCGTGAGATTAAAGTTCGAACTGTAGGTATGCCGAATATCTCCCTCGCGGCTGAGCTTTTTTCTCCATTATTGGTAAATATTTATGAACGTGATCAAACAAAATTCCAGCAGATGTGCTCTTTACCTACGAAGCAGCAAAGATCGAACGGACGTATCGATAGATGCTCAGAGGCGAGAATTGCAGGCACTAGCAAAATCCCGAAACCTGACCATCGCTGAAGAATTCACGGATGCTGTCGAAAGTGGCAAGGATGCAAATCGCCCGGGTTTTCAAACTCTGATTCGGCAGATCAATTCTAAATCTCGTCATTGGGATGTCGTGATGATGGTGGACACATCTCGACTCGCACGCAACCAATACATCGCACACAGCTTTATGCATGAATGCCGCAAGCGTGCTATCGAGGTCGTCTTTGCCAAGACACCAGAACTTGATGGAGTCACCGGCATCATCCTACCAGCCGTATTGCATGCCATGGACCAAGTACATAGCTTTATGTCCCGCGAAAAGGGTCTGGCTGGGATGGCCGAAAACGTGCGACAAGGATTTCGCGCTGGCGGTCGTGCCCCGTTCGGATACAGGCTTGAATACATCTCAACAGGAGCAATCCGTGAGGGCGAACCGGTCACCAAATCCAAATTGGTGCCCGACGAAAATGCCCCAAAAATTGCTGCCTACCTGAAAGGCCGGGCGCAAGGGCTGACTGGAACAAACTTGGCGGAAAAACTGGGATTGGATCTTGCCCGGACCAGCCTCAACGGAATCGAGTGGAATGCCTTGACCTACTCCGGTAACACTGTCTGGAACGTGCATAATGAAAAAACAGAGGATGGATACAAAGGCGGAACTAAACGTCGTCCTAGATCAGATTGGATAATGCATCTGGATACTCACCAAGCACTTATCACCAATACCGAAGCTGAAGCCATTCTAAAACAACTTGAATCCGGCAGGATCAAGACCTACAGGACACGTGCGAAACACCTTCTCACTGGCCTATTGTCCACTCCTGACGGAGTAGCTTGGCACGGTGACGGGGAATATTATCGGATTGGCAAGAAGAGCGTTAAATCCAGCCGGATTGACGGTGCTGTGATGGCCCAAGTTGCAGCTGATTTGAATTCGGATTTATTCGTACAAGAATTGGTTAAGTCCGCGCACAAATCGGGCATTCGAACAAATGATGGAGCTGAATTAGAAAAGGTGCAGAAAAGCATCAAATCAATTGATGGAAAAATCGACCACCTTACCAGTCTGCTAACCGAAACCACGGCTACCGCCGCCATTCTGCGCAAGATTGAATCGCTTGAAAATGAACGTATTGACCTGCAGCACCAACTCGAAGCGGTTCAGGTCTCCTCTAGGCAAGCACGCGCTTTATGTGAGATCGATGAAGATGATGTCAGGGCAATCTTGAAAGGTATAGCCGAAGAGATCGACGAACAGGATCGAGATGATCTCAAGGAAATACTACGTAGCTTGATTGAACGTGTCGCATTTGATCATTCCCAAATGGACTGTTGTATCTATTACAAAATTCCGACTAAAAGTCGGGATTTGGTGGCGTCCCCAACGAGATTCGAACTCGTGTTACCGCCGTGAAAGCGCAGGGAATTAGACACCGGCAGACATTGGCAGACACAATTAACTCCTTGTATTGCTTGACATTATATACACGGTGGTCTAGCATTGTCTAGACGCGTCTAGGGAGGGAATCTAGACACGAACTAGACACGGTTATCGCCGTGCAACATTTTGGAGGGCAGAAAAATGGCACAAACAATTCGCGGCGCAGAGATTGCCTCAAGAGATTCACGGATCAAAAAATGCACGGCAGGCAAACGGTATTGGCGATGCATTCAATCGGGGTTGCATCTGGGCTACCGCAAACCGAAACAGGGTTCCGGCACATGGTCGGTGCGTCTGTTGCGCGCTGATGGTTCTTATTCTGTGCAGAACCTCGGCAAAGCAGACGACTATGTACTAGCTGACGGACAAGATGTTCTGGACTTCGGGCAAGCCCAAAAGAAAGCACTCAGGATTGAAGTCCAGCATCAAGCATCGGGTGGGGTGAGCGCCGGCACGATGACGGTCGGCGATGCAGTCGATGCATACATACTCGGCAAGAAGGCGCAAGGCGAAGAGCAAGCGCGGGATGCAGAGCAGCGGTTAGCCTTGCACGTCATACCAAAGCTAGGCAAGCGTCCCATTAGCGAATTGACGCTGACCGAGCTGCGCAAGTGGCGTGATAACTTGGTGAGCCGACCAGTGAAACCCGTAAGCAGAAGCACAGCGAACCGCGTCATGGCCAATTTTAAAGCCGCACTGAATCGCGCCTTTGCGGATGAGGCTAACGGACTGCTGACCGACAAGGCATGGCGTGTGCTGGAAGCATTCGACGACGCAAGCAAGGCACGGCTAGACCACTTCACGGCGGCGGAGGTTTTGAAACTAATCGAGAAGGCGCAAGAGAAGGATGCCCTCTTTGCTCATCTGCTGGAGGCAGGCTTTTACACCGGTGCGCGATATGGGGAGTTGTGCTTGCTAGACGTGCGCCATTTTGATGCGAAGCGCGGTCAAGTTGAGATCCCAGACGGTAAAACGGGCGCACGGATAACGACCTTGACAGCCGAGGCGGTGATTTTCTTCAAGCAACTGACCGAAGGCAAAAACGCACGCGATGTTTTGCTACCAAAGAAGGACGGCAAGCGCTGGGCAAAGAGTGAACAGCATCGCCCAATGAAAGCGGCACTCGCAGCGGCAGAGCTTCCAGCGACGGCGAGTTTTTATACATTGCGACATACCTATGTCAGTCGGGCAATCGAACTCGGCATGCCCCTAACATTAGTTGCTGAAAATGTCGGGACATCGGTACGCATGATTGAGACGAACTACGGAAAATTCGTAGCACAGACAAGGCGCGATCTGGTCGAGCGCACAGCTCCAGTGCTTCGCGTTGTCGTGAATAACATAACTGTTGAAAGCAATGCCGCTTAAAATTTGTTGTTGCGTATAAATATCTGTAGGCGTATTATTTAACCACTGCAACAAGTAACACCTGCCAAGAACATCCACGGCAGCTTTAATTTACCAAGAAATTTTATGTGTCCCAAGGTGAATTAGAGCTGCCGTTTTCTATTTGCAAATCAAAAAATGGAAACCGTCAGCAAATTTTAAAACTTGCTGGAGGTAACCATGCAGAAAAATCGCAACACGTCAAAAGCAAAGCGATCCGCCAAGTCCAAGAAAGTAGTGACGCTTCCCGACAACGTATCGGTCGACTTGTCGATCAATCAGTGGTGCGTCAAGCGAGGAATTTGCCGCGCAACTTTTTACAAACTCGATGAAGTCAACAACGCGCCCGATACAATAAAGATTGGACGCCGTCGCACCATTACCGCCGCCGCTGATGCAGCTTGGGAAGCTAAGCAAGCCGCCGCAAGTCAAGCGTGAGGTGCGACCATGAAAAAATCCCGAAGCGATAAACATCGCGCCGATGTCGCGCGCAGCCTTGCCGAGCTGCATGCGCTGTTCGGACCAAAACCGCCTGACCCAAATAAAACGCCCATGCTGGCAGGCACGGGCGCGGGTGACACTAGGGAAGGACTACAGCCCCACGATACCACCGCGCTGGAATCAGCGCAAGGCGGTGACGCATGAGCATCAAGGTCATGACCCTTGTGTGGGAAAAATTTCCCACTGGGGGAACTGAATTGCTGGCACTGCTGGCATTGGCTGACTGGAGCGATGACTTGGGGCGTTGTTATCCTTCAATGTCGTCCATTGCTCGGAAGACACGACTGTCAAGATCGCAAGCGCAACGTGTGGTACATCGCCTGATCGATGAGGGATTTATTGCGGTCACGGCAAATGCACTTGGTGGATCGCCGACTCAGTCGCGCCATTACAGGATCTCGTTGTCTCGCTTGACCAGTAGCATCCATGCGACGGGTAGCATAGATGCGACGGGTAGCACCCATGCACAGGAGGGGTCGCACCCATGCGCAGATAGGGGTAGCACCCATGCGACCCAAACCGTCATTGAACCACCATTAACCGTCAAAGGGGATTTGCAAGCAAATCCTAGCGACCTTGCCGCTCGAATTCCGAAGAAGCAAAAAGCGCTCGCCTGTCCCGTCGAGAAAATCCTTGATGCTTACCATCGGCTCATGCCTGATAACCCTCGCGTAAAGGTTCTCAACGAAGCACGACGCAAAGCAATCAAGTCTCGATGGCTGGAAGCATCAAAGCTCACTTGCAAGCCGTTCGGCTATTCGAGTGTCGAAGATGGCGTCGCAGCGTGGGAGCAATTCTTTGCAATCTGTTCGGAATCGCGCTTCTTGACTGGCAAGGCGAAGCCGACTGAAGGCAAGCCGCCATTCATTGGCGGCATAGACTTCCTGACGTCGCCAAGTGGATTCGCGAAGACGCTCGAAAACATGTATCACAGGGACACGCCATGAATGCCGTTATCTTGCCGCCGCATTCCGTCGAGGCTGAGCAGTCTGTTATTGGCGGGATCTTGCTGGAAGGCATCACGGCGCTTGATCGCATCGAAGGGATTCTGACCGCTGACGACTTTTACAGAGCCGAGCATCGCGACATCTTCGCGGCGGCTCGACAACTTGCCAATGCAGGCAAGCCAGTCGACGTCATCACGGTAGCGGAAGCCCTAGACGCGTCTGGAAGGCTTGAGGACATCGGCGGCATGGCTTACCTTGGCGGAGTGGCCCAGAACACCCCCACGGCGGCAAATATCGCGAGCTATGCGCGCATCGTGAAGGACAAGGCACAACTTCGTCGACTGCTTGCACTGGGTAGCGAAATCACGGCGGCATGTTTAGCATCAGGTGCGGATGGTACGGAGATTGTCAGCAGAGCCGATTCCGCCCTAGTGCAATTGCTGAATACTGGGACGGATGAGCCGACGACGTTGCCGGATGCGATTGCCGACGCGATTTCCGACATCGACGACAGACAGACTGGACACAAGTCGACGGGGTTGCAAACAGGCCTTGCGGATTTAGACAGGGCGCTTTGCGGAATTGACGCCGGTCAACTGGTTATCTGCGCGGCGCGTCCGTCTGTTGGCAAGACCGCATTCGGCGTGACCCTTGTCGACCATATTGTCGAACGCGGCGGGTCTGTCGCATTCTTCAGTCTAGAGATGACTCGACGCGAAGTCGCGCAGCGATTGCTCGCATTGCGTGCAGGCGTATCCGTCGCGGATATGCGGTCAGGCAAGCTCAGCGATGACCAATGGGACAGAATGAGCGCGTGCCAAGCGGAAGCCGATATACAGCGGCTGTACATCATCGACCGTGCTGCAATCGGAGTTCCATACATTCGAGCGGTTTCTCGCGGCATCAAGCGCAGGCATGGACTCAGCCTGATTGTGCTCGACTACATCGGATTAATGCGCGGCGAGGGTCGAACACGGAACGAAGAAATCGGCAGCATTTCGCGCGGATTGAAGGCGGTTGCGAAAGAACTCAACGTGCCGGTGCTGGCGTTGTCCCAGCTTAACCGAGGCGTTGAGGGTCGGCTCGATAAACGTCCGCTGTTGTCTGACTTGCGCGATAGCGGCGAGCTTGAGCAGGATTGCGACATTTGTTTGATGTTGCATCGCGAGGAGTTGTATGACTCAGACCCAAGATGGCACGGTATTGCCGAGGCGCTGATCCGTAAGAACCGAAATGGCGCAATCGGGGAAGTGACCCTGCATTTCAATGGCGAGCAGATGCGGTTCGCAAATCACGCCGGACAGAACCCCCGATATTGCGCCGAGCTTAAGACGCCGCGGCAGAGACCAAAAGGCGGTTTCAATGATGACTAGCCAAGAGCTTCACGCTTCAGCGGCGCGGGGTTCTTCCAATTCGGATGGTCGGAGGGTGGGGGGGAAACGTAATATAATCAACGAGTTAGCGCAATAGCGCTTCGAAATTTCGTTGTCAATCGAATCGAAAATTGGATCTTTTTTTTAGCGAAAGGAATTTACCATGAAAAAACCTAGCAAGAGCCCACCGGCAACCCCATCGCATCTTGATGCGGAAGCCGCTTTACTGCGTGACAAGTTCCGTTCTGGTTATGGGATCGTGGATACGAAGGGGCTCGCTCTCGTGGATGTTTTGGTTGGCAACGATATGCTGGCTAGGAAATGCCAAACGCGGATCGAAAAGGACGGCTTGTTGACGTCAGCAGGTCGCGCACATCCGCTGTTGAACGTACAGCGTGACGCTCGGAACGGTTTCCTTGCTGCCATCCGCGCGTTGAACTTGGAAGATGAGCCGAGCGGCAGCAGGGGCGGGCAAATCCACAATACCAATTCCAACGCCAACATGAAGCGCGTCAAATAATGGCGCGCAAGCTCAAGTCATCAGGTGCAGGCGGTCAAGATACGCCGCCGCCCAATTTCCGGACGCTGGAAGTGTTGCAGTGGGGTTGCTGTCTGCTTGCCATGCCAAGCGAGTTCGATATGCGCATGGCAGAGCCTGCATGGCGTGTTCATCGTGAGCGTGCGTTGGCTGACTGGGCGCAATACTGGCAAGAGCGGAGCACGATGTTACCTAATGGCGTGCTGCCTTCGTGCTTTGGCGAGCGCGTATTCGACGGCAAGGCGCAGATCCCGACCGCTGGACTGCCGGACTGGACGGATGATCGGATCTGTTCGGTCGAGGCTGAGGTGCGCGAATATCTGCGAACTGCGAAGCGAAAAAAATGACTGCGAAGACCGACCTATTGCTTGAGCAGATTTTGGAGCAGCTCGTTATCGCCAATGCAAGGCGCACCATGCCGCCGCCTGACATTGCCAAGCATCTGAAAACGATTTATCTGGTGGTCGGGGATAGGTTGTTTACCTCGGCGGAGCTGGTAGCACACGCGGCACTTCCACAAGCGGCAGATCTTCGGTCTGCACTTATTTCAATTGCTGGCACATGCGAGCCAAAGCGGATTGGACACCTGTTCAAAAAAATAGCTGGCGTGGACTACGACGGACTGCAAATAGTCCGCGTGAGAGTCGAGAGGGATGGTGTTGTGTGGCGCGTTGAGTGTTTGCGGATCTAAATACGCATCACCGCGCGGCTCATTTTCTGCATGGCGATGGTGCTATCGTGAGAGGGCATTCTCACATCACTGAAAGGATCACACATGTTCAATCAAGAGGTTTACAACAAGGCTCCATATGACCGGCTCGGCGACCTGACCACATCAATGAAGAATCAGGGTAACAAATTCACGGCAGGCCGATATCTGCAAGCCTTGGCAATGGCAAAAGGGGATCCAGTCAGTGCGATTTCGATTGTCGAGAATACCAAATGGCTCGACCGCGCCCAGCTAATCGCCGCGTTGCAAAAAGCCGCTGTTTCTGGAATGTCAACAAGCGACCTTGCGTTTCAAACGGTGCAGGATTCCTTTCTCGACGCGATGCGCAGCGTATCAATTCCGCTTGCGCTTATGCCGTACATGAACGCCGTGCCAGAGCAAACCAGAATTTATGTTAACAATTCTGGTGAGATTGCCGCCGAAGTGCTGGAGGGTCAAAGCATTCCAACCGTAAAGGGCGATTGGTCAACCGTTCTTATGACCCCTCGCAAATTTGCTGCGGTTTCTGTGAAGACCGTTGAACTCGTGATGAGCGCATCACCCATGGCGGCAACGGCAATGACTCGCGACTTGGCGGGAGCTGTTGGCGAGCGTGAAAACTATGGTTTCGTATCGCCGTTCGCGTCTGGATCTATTTTGTACGGCGCGACGCATTTTAGTTGTAGTGGAAGCGCAATGGCGAACGTCGACACCGACCTTAAACAGCTCATGGGTGACGTGCCATTTGTATCGCGCAAGGGGTGCGCCTTTCTAATGGCAGAAGAGACTGCAACTTACCTGAGTCTTGTTCGTGGCAGCGGCGGCAACCTTGCATATCCAACAATTTCGCCATCAGGTGGCTCATTGTGTGGCTTGCCCGTTCTGATCAGTCGCGCATGTTCAGATGAATATTCGCCTTCGGGACGGGTGATAGGTCTGGTCAATCCGTCGCAGATTTACTGGAGCGAGGAAGGCGGCATCAGTTTATCGACATCAACGCAAGCGGCATTGCAACAAGACAGCGCACCGAGTGGATCATCGCAGCAGGTGTCAATGTTTCAGGCGAACGCTGTGGCGCTTAAGTGCATCAAGACTAGCTCATGGTATGTGCGCCCGAGTGCGTCGGCGTATTTTGTCACGACTTATTGATTGGAGCTGATCATGTCGAATGAAAACGTTTTCGATGACACACTGGTAAGCAAACCATTTCTCGCTGGGTTGCTTGAAAAGCTCGGAGTTTCGACTGGACAGCACATCGACAAGCGGCTAGAGCAAAAGCTCGCGCCCTTGCAGACGCGAATCGCACAACTTGAAACAAGGTGTGGCGCAATGGCGATGATTCTTGGGCGTGGTGTAGACGGTCAACAAAAGCTCGCTGCTGCCGAGGCGGTTTTCAAACGACTGGATGCACTTGAAGCAAAGGCGGTGCAGTTCCGAGGCGTCTTTGTCGATGGTCAAGACTACGAACATGGCGACCTTGTGCAACGGTCAGGCAGTTTGTGGATCTGCCTGCGCAGCACATCAGGCACGCCGTCAAGGTGTTCAGATTGGAAGCTGGCAGTTAAGCGCGGGACTGTCGGGGATGAGTGACCTTGACGAAAACAGCGTGACCGAATCCGAGCGCGAATGCAAATCGAATTTGCAGATCGTGTTCGAAGAATTCGACGAAATGCAGGCCGATGACATGGGCGCTTTTTTAGAGCGCGTCATGGCAGAAATTTTGGGAGATGGAGAAAATGACGCTAGAGCCTGAGAACGAAGAAGCATGGAAACCCATTGCGACACGCGGCAATCTTGAGCTTGTGATACTGACGCGCAGCCAAGCGGAGAAACTCGGCAAGGCGTTGCATCCTGACGCGCAATATTTTGGCGTGATCCATCCGGATGGTGAGCCGCCTGTCGAGCTGGGATTTTTCTCGGTGCAATCGATAAAAACATTTTGCGATGAAATGTTGCCGCGCGAAATTCATATCATGCCAAGCGCAATGCGTGAGGGCATCGAGGCGACGCTGTCACGCAATAGCAAAGATCCGCTGCATTGAGCAGGCGCAGGATCTGGTACGCGCTCCGACATTGGCGAAGATTGCCATTGATGCACGGTAGGCGCTGAGTGTGTGCATCGTAAAATTTAACCTGCGCAGTCGCCGCGAGTTTTGGCACATTGTCATCTCCCGCTCGTGAGGCGCCACTAAGCCGACAGAGTGCGCCCACCGGTCGGCTTTTTTATTTCCTGAAATTCCGCGTTAAAATGGTTGCTTAACGATTTGTGCGGCTACCGGCAGACCTGCGTGACGCCATCCGTCTGGAACAATGCTGGCGATGTTTGCCGGATCAAGGGAAAAAGTTTTTCATCAAGTGGATTTATGTCCAGCTGATCAAGCCACAGCCGGTCATGCGGAAGATGAAGGCTTACGATGTCCGACTGAAATCATTCGCAGAGTTTGATTCATTCGACCGCTTGAGCCTTGAGTATTTCCAGCGCAGGCTGGACACGGCAAGATTCGAGCAATCTATCCAGCTTGCTAGGGTCGCTTGATCCGGTCGGTGGATAGTTGGCAACGCGCAGCGCAGTATCCTTTTGACGCTTGGACAATCCTGCATCTTCAGCAACCTGTGTTCGCGTTGTATCGCTAGCGGTACGATGCTGATTCTTTGCTGGCTCAATCTTCTGAAGCAGCTCCGCGCACACATCCGCCAACTCTTGCCGAAATTGGCATCGGCTAGTCGATCTTGTTGATGAGCTTTAACAGTTTGATAGCGCCTTCTGGGATCTTCTGCGCGCCAGCTTCCCAGCGTGCGACTGTGCGCGCCGACACTTCCAATTGACGACTTACTTGCGCCAATGATAAGCCGAGCTTCCTGCGAAGTTCTTTAAGCTCGGCTCCCGTCATATTTTTTCCTCAGTCTTCCCGCCTATTGACGCTAAACAGCACCAGCACCAGCAAAACACATACAGCGGCCAAAAGCAAAATACCTAGCACGATCATGTAGTCCATTTTCCGCTCCCGAAACTGCCACGGCACAATGCCACGGCTCTGCGCGAAGGTTATGCCGATATATCGAAGCCGTCAACGGTCATGTGGAACTGAAGGCCGCTCAGGAATCGATTTGAGCCGCTGGAAGTGATGGGGCGGTACTCTGCCATTGCCGGAAACCCGATAACTTGCTGCTGCTAGGATTGCTGCTCAGGATACACGTTCGGCAATGATTCTTTCACTGGCACTTTGTCGACTTCGTGCTGATCGATCGGTCGCTTGATGCCGAAGTGGATCAACGTACCACGCAGAGGATGATCTGCCGGTAGTGGTGTTCCCTTGGGATGGATCGAGACTGGCATGTTATCGCTCGGCTAACCGTAATCTAGACACCGTCTGACTTTTCTATTCGTAATCTAGACACCATCTAGACACGGCTTAATTTTTAATCAGCTATTCTGTGCTAAGCCATTGATTTATTTGGCGTCCCCAACGGGATTCGAACTCGTGTTACCGCCGTGAAAGGGCGATGTCCTAGGCCTCTAGACGATGGGGACCGTGACTTTCAAAAATGCTCTTTGGTGGAGATAAGCGGGATCGAACCGCTGACCTCTTGCATGCCATGCAAGCGCTCTCCCAGCTGAGCTATACCCCCGGTACCTCGAAAGAGCGCGCATTATAGTGATGCGACCTATGCTTGTAAAGCCGAAGCCCATTCAATGTGAAATGGATTTGAAAGGCGCCTGCCTCTGAAAGAGCTGATGGGGTAACGTCAGTCGGTCCCTATGTTTGTTGCTCGGCGTCTGGTAACGCGCTGGAAGCTTTAACAGGGCGACATCCGTACTGACCGAAAACAATGCCTTACAATACAGTCATTGTCCGAAAGAACATGATCGCGGATACTGATTATTTCATATGTCACATCATTTGCATCGCTATGCCTTTCGCTCGCTGCTTTGTCTCTGGAGCGGCTTTGCCATGGCCGGAGAAGCATCTGATCCGTTTGGTACCGGGGCAATGCTGCCTCTTAGGCCGGCGCTGCGCTCGGGTGAGGCTGTCGGCGATCCGTGTGCTGCGCCCATGCAAAATCATGCACTCACTCTATCGGAGGTGGTCAATCTCGCTTTGTGCAACAACCCGCAGACCCGTGTCGCTTGGGCGAATTCGCGAGTTCAGGCAGCACAAATTGGCGTGAGCGAGGCGGCTTACTTGCCCAGCGCAGCACTCAGTGCGTCCGGAGACCATACGACAGGGACGTTACCCGGTGTGGACCAGCGCAGCATTGGCGTGACGATTTCCTATCTGCTATACGACTTCGGCGCCCGCGCCGCGAACCTGGAAAATTCACGCCAGTTGCTCGCCGCGGCCAGTGCGGCGCAAGACAGCACGGTCCAGTCAGTATTTCTTGCCGCAGTACAGGCCTTCTATCAGGCGCAAGCGACGGTTGCTGCGCTTGCTTCGGCAACTGAATCGGAACGCGCGGCCAAGGAAAGCTTCATCGCCGCCGAGGCGCGTTATACCGCCGGAAGCGCAACCCCTGCCGACAAGTTGCAGGCGCTGACTGCTTATTCGCAAGCCACGCTGAATCGCATCACAGCCGATGGTAACCTGAAGAACGCACAGGGTACGTTGGCAAACATCATCGGTCTGGACGCCAACCGGAATGTATCATTGGTGCCTGCCAACACAACGGCGATGCCGGATAATTTCGAGGGCGATATCAACAAGCTGATTGAAGAGGCACGTCAATACCGCCCTGATCTTCGGGCTGCTGCGGCGCAGCTGAAGGCGGCGGAAGCCAGTGCCGACGCAGCACGTGCGGCGGACAGGCCGACGATTTCGTTGACTGCGTCTGCCGATCGATACAATGCCTCTGGCATCAACTCAAATGGCTCGGCAGTTGGCATCAGTCTGAGCGTGCCGATTTTTTCAGGCTATGCGCCAACCTATCGGGTGCGAGCTGCCGAAGCGCAAGTGGATGTCAAGGATGCGCAGCTAGAGCAGTTGCGCCTGCAAGTGGCACTGGATGTCTGGACGGCTTATCAGAATTTGACTACGGCAACTCAATCGTTGCGTTCGAGTGCCGATTTGCTGAACAATGCTGAGCAATCGGAACGGGTTGCGCTCGGGCGCTACAAGGCAGGCGTTGGGAGTATTCTGGATGTGCTGAATGCACAAAGTGCTTTGGCCAGCGCACGTCAGCAAAACATTCAGTCAACCTTTGGATGGAACATCAGTCGCGCCACGCTTGCACAGGCAATGGGAAACCTCGATGCGCATTTGCTGCAAACCATGCGGGATACAGACATTCAAACGCCCGATGTAAATCAAAAACAAAAATATCAGCCATGAAGAAACTATTACGCTCCCAGATTGCTCTGATTCTTTTCGGTGTGGCCATCATTGGTATATCGGTGGCATCTTATTGGAAGCTACACAAGGTGGAGCCGCCGCAATATCGTTCACAGCCCATTGAAAAAGGCGAGATCAGCCAAACCGTTTCGGCGAATGGCACGATTAATCCGGTTATATTGGTTAACGTCGGTACGCAGGTTTCCGGCACAGTCAAAAAGCTCCATGTGGATTTCAACAGCAAGGTTCAAAAGGGCCAGATTTTGCTGGAACTTGATGACGCCCTGCTTGCCGCACAAGTGAAGCAAAGCGAAGCCAATCTGCAGAGCGCCCAGGCCGCGCTGGATCTGGCGACTGCAAATGAAAAACGCACACGCGATCTGTTTTCGTTGGAATATGTTTCGCAACAGGATTTGGATACGGCCATGCAAGCAAAGAAATCCGCGGAAGCACAGTTGCTCTCGGCGCGCGCGCAATTGGAAAGAGATCGCGCAAACTTGGCTTATTCTGTGATTCGTTCACCGGTATCCGGTGTGGTGGTGGACAGGGAAGTGGATGTCGGCCAGACGGTTGCCGCTAGTTTGCAGACTCCAACGCTCTTCAAGATCGCGCAGGATCTATCCAGGATGCAGATAGATTCAAATTTTGCTGAGGCCGATATTGGCCCAATCCGGGTTGGTCAAACTGTGCGCTTTACCGTAGATGCGTTTGCGGACCGTCGCTTTATAGGTAAAGTCAGACAGATACGGCTTAATCCCACTACTGTCTCAAACGTGGTTACTTACGATGTGGTGATCAATGTAGACAATCCCGAGCAGATCCTGTTGCCTGGCATGACTGCTTATGTAACCATTGCGGTGGCCGAAGGCAAGGACGTGTTGTTGGTTCCCAATGCTGGGCTGCGTTTCAAGCCTGCCAACGCGGAATTGCTGAAGGAGTCAGCCAATCAACGTCCTGCGGCCGATCAAACGAAGACCGCGCAGGTGAGCGGTAGTCGCCCAGAGGGTTTGCCAAGTATTGAAGGCGTAAAATCCAAGCATGACGCCTTTTCCGGCAAGGTGTATGTGCTGGAAAATGGCGGACTCAAACCCGTCAACGTCTCTCTCGGAATCACGGACAACCGCAATACCGAAATCACAGGCGGTGACCTTAAGGCCGGAGATCAGGTAGTGGTTGGCGAAGCACAGGCAGAAGACAAATCTACAAGCTCCAGCACCAGGCCGCCGATGAGATTATTCTGATGAGCGATACTCTCATTTGCATCGAAGGCCTGCAAAAGTCTTACAAAACTTCGGCGGGATTGTTCACCGCACTCAAAGACGTGAATCTCAGTATCGCTGCAGGCGAATTCGTAGCAATCATGGGACCGTCCGGTTCGGGCAAATCCACCTTCATGAATATCCTCGGATGTCTCGATAAACCGAGTGCCGGTCGCTATGTCCTGGACGGTCGCGATGTCGAAATCTTGAGCAAGGATGAATTGGCCCTGTTGCGCAATCGTACGATCGGTTTTGTGTTCCAGGGGTTCAACCTGTTGCCGCGCATGTCATTGCTGGAGAATGTGGCATTGCCCCTTATCTATTGCGGGGTGGAACGCGAGGAACGCAGGCGGCGGTCCCAAGACTTGCTTTCGAAAGTCGGCCTGGGAGGCTATGCAACCTCCATGCCAAATAAGATCTCCGGCGGTCAGCAACAGCGCGTCGCGATTGCGCGTGCCTTGGTCAATCACCCGCGCCTTATCCTTGCAGACGAGCCCACTGGCAATCTGGACAGCCGTACCAGTGAAGAGATTATGGCGTTATTCGAGCAATTGAATATTGAAGGCATCACCATCGTACTTGTCACCCATGAGGAAGACATCGCACGCCATGCAAGGCGGCAGGTGCGGTTCCTTGACGGGCGTATCGTCAGTGACCAGATCATGCCGCATCAGGAGGTCGCGGCATGATATTCGCGATGTTCGGCGAAGCTTGGCGCGCGATGGGCGCAAACCGAATGCGTACCTTGCTGACTATGCTTGGCATGGTGATCGGGGTTGGCGCAGTGGTATTGATGATGTCCATCGGACAGGGCGCACAATATGCAATCAAACAAACCATCGCGTCGATGGGCAGCAATCTGTTCATACTGCTGTCGGGTAGCACCTCGTCGGGAGGAGTGCGCTCAGGCAGTGGCGGCGGATACACATTGAATGTCAGCGATGCCGACGCTATTTCCGAACTGCCCGGCGTGCAAGCGGTCGCACCGATACATCCGGGAAGCGCACAAATCGTGTACGGGCCGAATAACTGGAATACTGCGGTCATTGGCACCACACCGGCTTATCTCGAGGCACGTTCCTGGCCAGTTATTTCCGGTTCTGCGTTTACCGACTCAGACGTGCGATCGTCCACCCGCGTTGCGCTAATCGGCAAAACCGCTGCCGAAAACTTGTTTGGCGATGAAGATCCGGTCGGCAAGACCTTTCGCATACGCCAAAGCCCGTTTGTCGTCCTTGGCATATTGGCAGTCAAAGGTCAGGGTATGGATGGACGGGATCAGGACGACACCATTATCATTCCCCTTACCACAGCTCAGCGCCAGGTTTTCGGATCCCAGTTTCCTGGTTCGGTTCGCATGGTGATGGTTCAGACCACAACCCAGGAAATGATGCCTGCAGTGGAAAAATCGATGTCTGAACTATTGCGCCAACGGCACAGGATACGCCAACAAGGCCGGCAACGACCTTATTAGACGGTACTAAGGCTTTTGTAACCATAGAGATAGCATTGATGATTTTCCCGTAAGATTGACATGGGATCGTAAACAATTTCCAAGAGGACAACCCGGATCAGAGAAGGTATTACCATAATCCCACTACATGAAGTGTCAGCATATAGAATACTAAGTGAACAATTAAGCAACGTTATAGGAAAATGAATAGTTCCTTACCTGCCCATGGAAATCATATGTCATGAAAATTATGTAATCAACAACCACTCCAATGGCATCTATTGGGAAATTCTTCAGATACCAATACGAGGCAGGTGCTGCGATTGACACGGT
>CAWHYN010000004.1:0-267955 GCA_963833515.1 uncultured beta proteobacterium
CGATTCCAGGAATGATTTGCGGACACGTGGCCAAAGCCCGGATGCGGCGCGACATTTTTTTGGTGGGGCAGAAAATGGCCAACGCGGGGCTGGTCATCAGTTATTGCGTCCTGATCGCCACCCTGGCCCTGGCGGGGATTGCCTGCCTGGAACGCTGGCATTTCCGCCCGGTCATGGTCATGCGCGAGTCGCCCGCGGCCATCTCGGCCATGCAGTCGCGAATCGTGGATGAAGTCGTCATCGGGGAAAACGAGGACGACCACGAGCTGGACGGGCAGAAGGTCTCCACGACATCGAACCAGGGGAAATCGTGCCGCCTCGCGAATTCCGGCGGAACGTTTAGTTACCAGATGAAGGTTCTGCCGCAGGAGGCGATGCGGTTGAACTGCCGTTACTCCGGTGACGAGACCAAAGGGCACGTATTTGATATCGCCGTGGATGACCAGATCATCGCCACCCAAAACCTGACGGCCATCGCGCCCGGGCATTTTGTGGACATTGAATACAAAATCCCGGCGGGCCTCACGCATGGGAAAACCGAGGTGAAAGTGGAATTCGCAGCGCATTCGCGCATGATGGCCGGCGGGCTTTACGGCTGCCAAATGTTGAAATGGTAGATCACGAAAGGTTTTGATCATGAGCACAACTTGGAAATTGTCCGGGCTGCTGGCCCTCGCGCTGGCGGTACCATTCACCCTGGGTGCCGAAACCAATGGCGTCGCCAAATTCTCCGGCGCGGTCGTGGATGCGCAGCGTAATCCCGTGGCGGGCGCGAAGGTGGATTGTTATCAACAAACGATGCGCAGGGGCGGGCGGAATCTGACCTGCAGGCGAACCAACAGGCGGTGACGGACAGCCAGGGCGCTTTTCAATTCTCGACGTTCCAAGGGAAGGCCTTTTGCTGGCGACAAAGGCCGGCTTGGCTCCGGGATGGCGGACTTGTATTCTATAACCAAGGATGCCCCAAAAATCGTCCTCCGGCCAGCCGCACCGCTCGCGGGCGCGGTGGTGGATGAGGCGGGCCAACCGGTGGCGGACACGGAAGTATGGGTGCCAGCCGCGCTATATAAAGACCCGAGCGACCCCAGCCACCCAGACTTTTTGATCGGCAAAATCGCGCACGGCCTCTTTTCCACACGCACATTGGCGGATGGGAAATTCCGCATCGAAAATTTTCCCGCCGATGCCCAAGCCTATCTCGCCGTGAAAAAGGACGGCAAGGCGCTGCGTCAAAACTCAAAACAGTTGCGGTACGATGACCTCCCGTTTCACGGCGGACAGGAAGACATCGTTCTCACTCTCGACCCAGCCGGCGAGCGCCGGGAAAGTCGTGGTAAAGGGAACCGGCCAGCCGCTGGCGCTCGCCTCGGTCGCCCTCCAACCCGTAACACCTGGAATAGGATATTTCTCGTTCCTCCCGGGAACCAATCTTTCAGCGGCAGATGGATCGTTTCAGATTACCGACGTCCCCGCCGGGTCGTACCGGATCGAGGCGAATTTTACCAACCAGCCCGTTGCCGACTGGGTCGCCGATTCGGTTCCCGTCACGGTTGCCGCCGGCCAGACTGTGCCCGACGTGCAATTACAGGCCTATAAGGGCGGGGTACTGGAAGTAACCGTTCGCGGGAAAAAGAATCACGGACTGATCGCGGATGCGTCGGTGTCAGTAAACCGCCAGGAGGATAGTCACGCCAGTGTGACCGGTACGAACGGGATGGCATTATTTCGCGTGCCGCCAGGCCAATTCAACGTTTACGCGAACAAAGAGGGGTGGTCTCCGGCGCAAACACAGGCCACCGCGACCGAAGGGAAGACGACTACGGTGACGATTGATCTGGGTGAGCCGTTCAAGGTAAGCGGGGTGGTGCGCAACGCTGCGGGCGCGCCGGTCGCGGGTGCGAGTGTCAATGTTTTTCCGGATTATTCGGGAATGGCGGCGCCGGCGTCAGAACCGATGCCAACGGCCATTACGAATTGAGCTGGCAGAAACCCGCCTGGGCGGGAACGCAGAACCAGAGATTTTATCTGCTCGCGCGCCAGGCGGATTTAAAGCTGGCGGCCATGCAGGAAATGCAGGAGACGACGACAAACCTGGATGTGACTTTGAAGCCGGCGATGAGCATATCCGGTCTGGTGCGCGAGGCCGGGGGCAAAGCCCTCACCAATGTGATGGCTTATATTTTGTTTCACCAGGAAAATTCGAGTTTCTGCCTCACGCGCCAGCCAGTTCTGCCGGATGTGCAGGGCCGCATGCACGAGGAGGCGTTGCCGCAGGGAGAACGTTACGGCTGGTATGTTTCCGCCCAGGGTTATGGCAGCGCTCACAGGAGATGGATGCGGCCGATCCGAAAGCGGACCATTATGATTTTCCCCCACTCATCCTCAAACTCGCCGACCGCAAGCTCACCGGCCGGGTGGTGGGCATCGACGGCAAGCCCGTCGCTGGAGTTCGAGTCTGGCTGCACGGCGAGGGCCAGCCGAACGGCAACTCGGCCACCGATGCCGACGGGCGGTTCGCTTTTGACGCGGTTTGCGCAGGCGCGCTGACGGTATCCGCCAACCTGAATGGCGTTTACGGTTCAGCCGAGGCCATGGGCGGCGATACGAATGTGGTCATTCGTTTCGATGCCCGAAACGTCTTTATATGGCTGCGGCATCGCAGCAAACATTGACCGGCGCCGTATATGATTCTTCCGGCAATCCCGCTGTCGGCGTGCGCGTGGTCGTGACGCCAACCTGGGGGGCAGTGGATACCACCAAGACCGATGCCAACGGGGAGTATTCCGTCAATTGGCAGTCGCAGCCGGGGATGCGCGATGTAAAATATTTCGTCATCGCGCGGGACGTCGAAAGAAACCTTGCCGCAATGGAGGCCATTGGCACCAATACGACCCGCATGGTCCTGCGGCTGGGGCCGGGCCTTTCCGTTTCGGGAACCGTGCAGGACGCAAAAGGCGCCCCGTTGCCTCGCGCGAACATCAATCTAAACCTGATGGCCGGGAACATGGGCGGCATGGTGGAATACGAGCCGATCAAGATGGATTCCGACGGGACGTTTACCATTCCCGCGTTGCCGATGGGACAGCAATACCACGTCTATGCTTCGGCCAGTGGCTATGGCTCCGCGAAGCAAGAGCATCGGGAAAACTCAAAGCCAGACCAACAGCCTCCAGTTGTCGCCGTTCAAACTGAGGACCGCCGACCGCCAGTTCGCCGGCAAGGTACTGGGTGCCGATCAAAAACCGTTGCCCGGCGCGCAGGTCAACATCAACGGCAACGGCCAGCCGAACGGCAACCTGACCACGGACGCGACCGGACATTTCAAGTTCAAGGTTTGCGCCGGGCCGATAAACATCTACGCGTGGTCGCCTTCGGGCGGGGCCGAAACAATTCCGGCAACTCGCAAGCCCGCGGTGGAGACATAAACGTAATTGTGAAAATGGGCGTGCAACAGCAGCAACGTCAGGCGGTCGAGAGAGAAACTCCGCTTAAGCCCCAACCCTGGACCTTGAACGCGCTCGCGGCCTGGCCGGCCAATCACAAGACCGGCGCGATCATTCTGCTCTCGCTGCAAGCCGCGCTGCTTTTGGGGACTGCCGGCGGGATTTTCTGGTTCACGCGCAAGCGCGGGTAGCGCGAAAGCTGAGGGCGCCGCCGGCCGAACTCGACTTTCCGACAGGAAGGATTAGCCTTCAACCGCGAGGGCACCCGTAGCTCAATTGGATAGAGCATTTGACTTCGGATCAAAGGGTTGCAGGTTCAAGTCCTGCCGGGTGCGCCATGTTTTAGATGCGTCAAATCCGCCGCGATTTCCCGCGTTCTGTTTCTGGCCGACCGGCATCGCGCCGGCAGAACGCCTCGATCATGCCCAGTCCGTCGAGGTCAACGCCGGTGTAAGTCGGGCTGTCAAATTCGTGAATGCCCGCCGCCTGCGTGTAACGAAAAACCTGGTTTGAGTCGCGCGTAACCTTCGTCGCCAATTTCCGGGCCGGCCGAGCGTCTTCACCGAGCAGATGAGGTCGCCGGCGTTCATGATCGCAATGTTGGAATAGACTGGTTGAACCTTGTGACGCAAACAACCCTGGGACGGAAAATTCAGCAATTTCGCCAGACGCGGCGCGCCGGCGCGGAATAAAATCGCGGTGCTTCACCCAGAGGAACGCCCCGCCCCGCATCGAAAAATCAACCGCATTGTAGTCCATGACTTTTTTGTCGCGCATCGCCCACCAGAAATTGCCATAGCCGCGGCTTGTGGGGATCGCGGTCCTGCATTTGTTCCGCGAGGGCAAAGAGCCGGTCCAGCCGGTCCGGATGCTGCCGCGCCTCGCACACCAATACCAGGGCGTAGGCGAAGAGCTGGCGCGTAGGTGACGGAGGGGGGGACGGCTTCGCGCACGAGCGCCAGAAGCCCTTCCTCATGCGCGGCCAGGCTGCTCCGCCATCCTCCGGCAGAATTGGCGCAGCGGCCACAACCAGGAGGCAAAACAAAAGCAAAGCAGCCAAAAAATTCCAGGGCGGTTTTTTGACCGCGGGGATTTGGCGGTTCGGGTCAGCAGAAGACGGGTTTTCAAATTCCCCAAAAGCAATTTCAAGCGTGTCGTGAGCCACTTCCTTTTCCAAGGGTGCAATCCAGTCCATGAGCGACTCGGAAAGCGTAGGCACTACAGCCGCTTAAGCAATTGCAAAGATCAACGACGGCAATGCCGGACCTTCGATGCCTCGAACTGGCCGTTGGCGGCATCCGGGTTGTCTGGCCCGGTGACTCTGACGGCGGTGGCGCAGATCAAAGATGGCGGCGTTACTTTGCGTTCCGCCGGCCGGAAATTACTCGTAACCGGATGCCTGGGGGATATTCCTTGTCGAACCATGCCTTTAATTCTCGTCGAGCTGTCTCAAATCGGGGGGCGTGTTCGCGGCGGAACGGCGTCGGCCCATTCGCGGTTCAGATCGCCCAGTTCGAGATTCGAGCCGACGCGCACAAAAAGCGGCATCTGGTGCAGTTCGGCATTCACGGTGACGGTTTGCCCGCCCGCCCAGGTTTTGTCCGGATGCCACGCGTCGCGCCATTGATTGCCGGATGGCAGATAGACTTCCTGCGTGCGTTTTTCCTTTTCCCAGATCGGCGAGACCACCAAATCCGGCCCGTAAATATAGGTCCACCAATTTGACCAGGCCGCCGGCGCGACGGGGCCACGAGGAACAGGGACGCACAATCGGCAGGCCGGTTTTGCCCGCTTCTACGCCGCATTGATGGCTGTAATCGGCCAGCCGCGTGTGCAACCGCGCATAGAGCCGCCAGATGGCAATCAACTCCGTGTCGTATTTCGGCTCGCGCGGCAGGTTCCAGAATGCGGGATCCGCAGCGGTCCGACTTCCATGATCGGCGTGAAGCAACTAAAACCCAGCCAGCGCCCGCAAACTTCCGTGTCCAGCGACACCTGATTGTAACCGCAGGTGTCCGAGCCCCAGTTGGGATATCCCATCACCGCCGCGCGCTGCACCGCGATGATGGAAGCGCGCAATCCCTCCTGTGTGCCGCCAATATCGCCGCCCCAAAAAACGCTGTAGGGCGAACTGCCGGTGTAAGCCGAGCGCGGCATCAAGGCAAAATCCTTGCCGCGATATTTGCTCGGCCACGTCATAGATCGCCTTCACATACATCGGCGGATAGGCATTGCGGTTTTCGCGGATGCTCCGGCCATCAAAAACTTGATATGGCCCGCTCTCCGGAATGTTCTCCTCGCCCCGGTCCAACTTGAAGCCGGCGACGCCCATTTTCAGCAGTTTCGCCACCCCGTCCTGCCAGTATTTTTTCGCCTCCGGATTCGTCAAATCCACCATCGGATAATTGTTCCGTTGGTGGGACCTTGCCCGGCTGGCCAGAGTGTAACCCCACGCCAGCGCGTTGGTTGGCATTTCGCCCTGGAAAAACGGCCCGATCCACAGCACCATTTTCGTGTTCTGTGAATTCAGCCATTTCACCGATTCCGCAAAATTCGGCAGGCGCTGCCCGTCAATTTTAAAATCGTCATACCCAAATGAGCCCGGTCCCCACGGACGATCAATCCAGATCACGCCGCAGGGAATGCCGAAGGCCTTCATCATCAGCACGTCTTCCATGAAATCGGTATTGAACGGCCCGGTCGCTTGCGTCCCGTCGTAATAATTGGTGTGCTCGTAATTATCATCCCGCCAGCGCCAGGCGCTGTACAGCCATCGCGGCGGCACAAAGGGCGGCCCGGCATCCAGCGCGTGCGCCTTGACCAGGGCTGCCGGATCTTCGGCGGTGTAAATTTTCATCTCAAAAGACATCCCTTCAAATTCAATCTTCACCCGGTCCTCATCCAGGCGCAAAAATCAAAACCCCGGCCAGTTGCCCTTCACAAACACCCCATAACCGCGCGACGAAATATAGAACGGCGCATAAACCGAGAGTGTGGGTTTCACGATCATATCCACCTTTTCCCCGCGAAGATTCATCGCTTCCTTGATGCCCGTCGCCCACGTAGCCTCTTGCGGCCCATCCACAACGCGTTCCATCAGGCCGGTGAAGTATTCGTCCGGCGCCGCCGCCACTTGCAGACCCCATTTCACAATGTCCACGTCCGGTGTCGCGGTCATCCGGATGGAAAAATCGTTCCCATCGGGTTTCACAGTGAGTGTCACCATCCGGCCGTCGGCCATTTTGGCTTCTGCCTGCTGACCGGGACCGTCCGGGGCTTTGGTGAAGGGGACGGCCGGGATGATGTTCCGTCCGGCAGCAGTCTCATAAAATAGCCCGTCAATCTTGAAAGGGCAGGTTGAAGACGGTGTGGGCAGGGAAACCGTGGCCGGCGGCGTGGAACTGCATCCCGTAAGCAGCAACAAGGAGGCGATCGAAACGGGCAACAACCGAAGAACGATGTTTTTATTCATGGACCGGGTCTAATTACGGTGAAATCCAACGCTGCGCAATCCCGAAGGCGGGATGGGTGCAGTCCTCACGCCCTGGAGCGCGGGTGTCTCACATCTCGGATTGCCGAATGAACGCATGAAATTCCACGGGTTTTGGGTTTCGAATGTGCTGCGGCTGAAGCCGCGCTCCAATCCGATTATCCCGGCACCGATTGTGAACAACTAACTTTTGTGCTTCGCCGCGCAGACGTTACGATGGTCCCATGGCCGACCCTACGAACAACTGCTCGACGCGACCATCCAACATCTGGAAGACCTGAAATCGCGCGGCGTGCGCCACGTCGCCGTTTCGCCGGAAACACTCGCGGCCCTGGCGAAACCGCGCCGCAACCGGGACGCCGCCACCGGAGCTTCGTAGCAGCCGACGTGAGAAAGGCTCAAACCCGAAATCCGAAATCCGAACATCCGAAACTCCGAAATTTCATCACCGGCGACAAACCGCCTTGCTCGCGTTGCCGGGTGAAACCGTGCCCGCCGCCGCCGCCGATCGATCCGCAGGCAAAAGGCCGCCGCCTTCGCCGCATTGCGCGAACGCGCGCTGGCCTGCGTCAAATGCCCGCACCTCGCGTCGTCGCGCAAGAACGTCGTGTTCGGCGTCGGCAGCATTGACGCGCAACTCATGTTCGTGGGCGAGGCGCCGGGCGCGGACGAAGACGAGCAGGGCGAACCGTTCGTCGGCAAGGCCGGCCAGTTGCTCACCAAAATCATCCAGGCGACGGGCTTGAGCCGCGCGGACGTTTACATCGGCAACATTTTGAAATGCCGGCCCGACACGCCCGGCCAGACCGCCGGCAACCGCAAGCCGACCTCCGACGAAATGGCCACGTGCATTCCGTATCTGCACGAGCAGATTGATTTGATCCGGCCCAAGGTCATCGTGGCGCTCGGCGCGACGGCGGTGGAAGGGTTGCTCGGCAAGACCCTCGGCATCACGAAGCTGCGCGGCACCTGGAAGACCTATCGCGGCACGCCGCTCATGCCGACGTATCATCCGGCGTATCTGCTGCGCAACCAGGCGATGAGCGAGAAGCGCAAGGTCTGGGAGGACATGCTGGCGGTGATGGAAAAACTCCAGATGCCCATCAGCGAAAAACAGCGGCAATTTTTCTTGAAGGCGTGAATCTCGCGGATTTCGCGGATTGCGCGATTTCTTTTCCGCTATAACGCCACGCGCACTCGGATGCATCAAGTCGCTATTCAAGCCCGTGATCTTCGAGCTGCTCTGGTAGTACCTGGGCGCGCTGCAAAAGTGGTGGTTATCCGGTCATCGTGCTGATGATGGCCATCGAAAGCTCCGTCGTTCCGTTCCCAGCGAAGTCGTCATCCCGCCGGCGGCGCATCTGGCCTATACGACAGGATCCAGATTTCACTTCATTTAGCCTCTGGGGCATCTATCGCTGGTCGCCGGCGCGCTCGGTTCGTGGCTCGGCGCGACCATCATGTATTGGCCGTCGCGGCTGGCCGGCCGGCCGCTGTATGCGCTACGGCAGGTACTGTTTTGATTCCGCCGGAAAAAGTGGAAAAGGCGGAACGCTGGTCGGCGCATTACGGCGCGATGGGCATTTTCATCTCGCGGTTGCTGCCGGTGGTGCGGCAACTCATCGGCATTCCGGCCGGCATCGTGCGGATGGATTACCTGAAATTTTCCCTCTTCACGCTGCTCGGCTCGGCCATCTGGTGCGCGGTGCTGTGCTATGTCGGCGTCAAGGCGGGCCAGGACGAAAAAGTTGATGAACGGCGAATCATCGCGTCACCCTCTGGCTCGGCGGGCGCGATGCTGGTGCTGGGCGGACTGTATTATTTCTTCGTCCACCGGCATATGACAGAAAAGTCCAGAGTCCAAAGTCCAAAGTCCAAAGTCAGAATAAATCGCGGCAGTTTTCAGTTTTGCGACATCCGTGTTTCATCCGTGTCCATCTGTGGCTGGATAAAATTTCCTTTGCGCCCTGGCGGCTTTGCGTTGAAATTCCATCGTGCCTGCGACTGAAGCCATCCGCAAAAAACTGGGCGCCCTGCCGCACAAGCCGGGCATCTACCTGATGAAGGACCGGTTCGGCACGGTCATTTACGTCGGCAAGGCGCGCGACCTGCGCAAACGCGTCAGCCAGTATTTCCATCCGTCGCGGCGCATGGGCTGGGACTTGAAATTCAACGCGCTGGTCGAGGCGATCCATGATTTCGACATTCACGTCGTCCGCAGCGAGCCGGAGGCGTTCCTGCTCGAAGGCAAGCTCATCAAGGAATTTCATCCGCGCTACAACATCAGTTTCCGCGACGACAAACGGTTCCTGATGCTCAAGGTGAATCTGAACGACCCGATCCCGAACTTCACCTTCACCCGGCTGAAAAAGGACGACGGCGCGCGTTACTTCGGGCCGTTCTCGAATTCCGGCGCGCTGCGCAACACGCTCGCGCTGGTGCGGCGGCAGTTCAATCTGCGCGGCTGCCGCGCGTTCACGCCGGGCGAGGCCGACTACAAGCATTGCCTCTACGCGCATCTCAAATACTGCACCGCGCCGTGCATCGGCAACGTCACGCGCGAACAATACCTGGAACAGGTGCGCGCCGCGTGCGATTTCCTCGCCGGCCAGTGCCACGAAATGAAGGAACAGCTCGAAGTGGAAATGAAAAAGGCCGCCGCCGCGCAGGATTATGAAAAGGCCGCCGGCCTGCGCGACCTCATCCGCGACCTGAAGGAAACGACGAAGAAGGAACGGAAATTCGAGCGCGTGCCCTACACGTTGCCGCTGGCGATTGACCCGCAACGCGATCTGGCGGAACTGGCGAAGGTGCTGGGCTTGCGCGAGCCGCCGCAGCGCATCGAAGGCTTCGACATTTCGAACATCAGCGGCACGTTCGCCGTGGCGTCGCTGGTGAGTTTCAAAAATGGCCGGCCCGACCGCGCGAATTATCGCCGGTTCAAAATCAAAACGGTCGAAGGTCAGGACGATTTCGCCGGCATGGCGGAGGTGGTGCGGCGGCGCTATTCGCGGCTGAAACGCGAGTCCAAAGTCAGTCGCAGAGTCGCAGCCTGGCGTAGACGGCGAAACGGCCGCGTGCAGTCCAGCCTCGCCTCCTGCAACTTCCAACCTTCAACCTTTCCCGACCTGATTTTGATAGACGGCGGCAAGGGACAGCTCAACGCCGCGTGCGCGGAATTGAAAAAACTTGGCCTGGAAAAAATTCCCGTCATCGGACTGGCGAAGGAATTCGAGGAAATTTACCGGCCGGGCGAAAGCAAGCCGCTGCGGCTGGGGCTGAATCATCCGGCGGTGAAATTGTTGCAGCGCGATTCGCGACGAATGCCATCGCGTGGCAAATTCCTACAACGCGCAGCTTCGCATCAAGCGGATTTCGGAGAGCGTGCTGGACGAATTTCCCGGCATCGGCGAAGCGGCGCAAGCAGGCGTTGCTGAAAAAATTCGGCTCGGTGCAGCGGCTGCGAACGGCGACGCTGGAACAAATCGCCGCCGTGCCGGGTTTCGGCGGAAAAGCGGCGGCGGAATTGAAAAAGTTTCTGGAGGCGCGCTCAACTCTGGCTGGCTGACACATCTGGCCTCTCAATTTCTTTCCGCGCGGCGGTTTCGATTCCCCAATTCAAACCAATGCAAGCTCCCACCGGCGTAAAACGCCCAAGTGAATGCCACCAGAAATTCGCCCATCGTGAAATCGTGGCGCGGCACGATGAAGTCGAGAAAGACAATCCACCACAGCATCAGCGGCACGCAGCACAGAATAGAGAATGGCATCGCGGATTCGCCGGTTCTGAATGACCGGCAGAAACTGGTGACCCAACCGTCCGCTCCAGGCGAGCAAGGAAAATGCGGCCAGCGCCGCCAGGCTGGACAACTCCTCGGCGGCGGTCATGTCGATAAAACTCGCCCTTTTGAGCACAATGCCGCCAACAAATGCAGCGGAACCAGAATGTCGCCAGCGTCCAAATTTCCATGATCTTACTGTGTTTCCATAGGTCTTGCCAATTTTCTTAAATTCCCTTTTTAACCGGGGGCTTGGCCGATGTTTCTGAGCGGCAGAATTAAAAGCGTTTTGCTGGTTCAATCCCGATTTCGTCTGTCGCTCGATGTCCTCACGCAAATGACTTTCCAATTCCTCCAACGGCACGGGAGTTTTGATGCCGGCGGCGAGCATTTGCCGCCGCCATTCCGCGATGGATTGTTCGAGGTCAAACATATGTGCTTTGACAAGACTTCCGGTGGTTGCTCATAAAACAGCAGGCTGGTCCTGTCTGGACGCAATTTTTTTCAGCCCGTGCGCCGTGCTGCCAAGAGTGGCGATCACCGTCCATTCCCAGAGGAATGAAACCATCAACCGCGCCGGGGAAGTATCCGCTTCGTTGGAAGCACGACCAAGGACGGGAGGATGGGATAACACGAATTCCCATCCAAAGAAGGCATGGCAACGCAGCAGGCAAACCCATCTCTTCTAAAGCCGGTGACGGATAACCGGAAGAACTCGGTGGCCATATCGCCAGCTTAAGACGGTTGCAACGTGATTGCAACCAATCCGAGCATCCGCCCACCCAATTCACTTCATGGATGGTAAAGAGCAACAGCAGGATCCACAGCGAAAATAAGCTCGCGATCACGCCCCACGCAATACCCGTCAGTTTCACGAAACTGCGCTTCCATCGGACGTCATTTTTTTCGAATTCCGTTTTCAATGCGCGGGCTTGGCCGATTTTCGACGTGGCAGTCTCAAATGCCTGCTGTGCGTTCAATCCTGATTGCATCTGCTGCTCGATGTCTTCGCGCAAATGAATTTCCAATTCCTCCAGCGGCACGGGCGTTTGGATGCCGGCAGCCAGCATTTGCCGCCGCCATTCCGCGATGGATTGTTCGAGGTCAAACATATTGCTCCTTTCGCAAACCGGCCAAAACACAATGAACCAGCGACCATTGTTCGTGGTGTTTGGCCATCGCCGTTTTGCCGTCCTTTTTGAGCGAGTAATATTTCCGCTTCCGCCCGGTCTCGCTTTCCCCCCAGCGTGACTTGATCAAGCCCCGGTGTTCCATCCGGTGCAAAACCGGGTAAAGCATCCCGTCCGTCCATTGGAGTTTGCCGTCGGAGCGGGCCTTGACCTCCTGGATGATGGCGTAACCGTAGCTCTCGCCCTGGCGAGCAGCGCCAAAATCAGCGGCTCCGCCGACGCCGCGACCAATTCTTTTCGAATCATAGAGACACGATACATAGAGATAATATGTATGTCAAGCGGGAAAATTGATTGAAAAGAAATTCGTGCCAATTCGTGAAATTCATGTCTTAATCTTGAGGTATGAACATTCAAGTGGCGGTTTTATGCGATGCGGCGACCGAGGACAACGGGAAACTCAATCTCCTCGGCGCGTTCGACACGATTTACGCGCCGCAATTGCCCGCCGTGCATCCGCAATGCGCCGTGGCGTTGCGCGTCACGTTCGCCCCGACGATGAGGGTCCGCACAAGCTGAAACTGAATTTCATCAACGCCGACGGCCACTGCCATCATGCCGCCCATCGAAATTCCGGTCGCGGTCGCATTGCCGGACGACATGCATTTTCTCACGCGCAATTTCATCATCAACATCCAGCAATTGAAGTTCGCCGAGGCGGGCTTGTATTCCGTGGATGTGCGGCTGGACGACAAATCGCAGGCGAGCATTCCGTTGCTGGTAAAACTCCCGCCGCGAGCGGTGGTGTGAAAATCGGTGAGGAGTCGAGGTAACGAGACTCAAATTACACCCGCGTCGATTTCAGCCGGAATAGCAGAGACTCCTTACATCGTCTCCTACAATCGGAAATGACTTTGGGCTTTGAACTTTGCGGGTTGGACTTAATAATTCGCACATGGCAAATTCAACCAGCGAAACCGTTCTTCAACTCGAATTGCCCGGCATCAAAAAACTCAAGAGCGGCAAGGTGCGCGAAGTTTTCGATCTCGGCGACCGCTTGCTGTTCGTCGCGACCGACCGCCTCTCGGCTTTCGACGTCATCATGCCCAACGGCATCCCGCGCAAAGGCGAGGTGCTCACGCAGATTTCGTATTTCTGGTTTGCGCAAACCGAATCATTCCAGCCAAACCATTTGCTTTCCCGCGCCAACGACCCATTGCCGAAAAATCTTCAGCCATTTGCCGGCCGGCTCGCGCGGCGCAGCATGATTGTGAAGAAGGCGAAGCCGCTGGCCATCGAATGTGTCGTGCGCGGCTACCTCGCCGGTTCGGGCTGGAAGGAATACCAGAAATCGCAAACCGTCTGCGGCATCAAGCTGCCGCCGGGGTTGAAGGAGTCGTCCGAATTGCCGGAGCCGATTTTCACGCCGGCCACCAAGGCCGAGACCGGCCACGACGAAAACATTTCGTTCGCGGCAGCGGCAAAAATTGTGGGTGACGACATGGCCGGAGGAAGCGCGCGCGGCAAGAGTCTGAAGATTTACAATTCCGCCCGCGATTACGCCCGCAAACGCGGCATCATCATTGCCGACACGAAATTCGAGTTCGGCCTGTTCAACGGCAAATTCATTCTGATTGACGAGGTGCTCACGCCGGATTCCTCGCGTTTCTGGCCTGCCGACCAGTATCAGCCGGGCAAGCGGCCAGCCGAGCTTCGACAAACAATTCGTCCGCGATTACCTCGAAACGCTCGACTGGAACAAAACCCCGCCCGGCCCGGTGCTGCCGCCGGAGGTCGTCGCCAAAACCAGCGCGAAATATCTGGAGGCGTACGAACGGCTAACGGGCAAGAAATTGTAGGAACAATGCCAGAGATTCGTTCATTTCGGTTTTTTCACTATTCGCCACCGGAAAAAACGGCTGCGGATTACTCCGAAAATGAAAAGGAACAGTTTCGATCGGAGTTCAGACCCATAGCCAGACAGCATCGGATTTTTAATTATGTCTTTTCAATCATGGGCATTGCGGCCTTCCTCTTGCTCATTTTATCAAAGCGAAATGACATGTGGTGGTGCTTTTTCAGTGTTCTGGCGCTTGCCATCTTATATTCGTTACTGTTTGGTCTTGTTTGCCCGGCTTGCAAACAAAGAGTCGATGGCCGCATCAGAACATTTTGTCCAGAATGTGGAGGCAAGGTAAGTCCCAGTGGCTTTTGTAAAGCGCCACAGTGTTTGTCCTGCGGCATGGATTTATGGCGGGGAAGGCGACGCTCTTACAAAATTAGATGTTGCACCCATTGTGGAGTTTTTCTGGACGGTAAAGGCATTTGAACCGTGCAAACGCTCGTTGAAGATTTTCTACAATCCCAGCGGTACGAGCGCGATCAGCGATGGGGAATAAACGCAGAGACGCGGAGTTCGCGGAGAATCGCCGAGGCGGACCGAACCGGATGCTTTGGCCGACATGGAAACAACTCTGCGGTTCTCTGAGGCCTTTGCGTCTCCGCGTTCCTCCGAGCTTTCATTTCAGGTTGTGAGCGCGCCACCTTTTATTCGCAATCCGCGCCGGGCAAAGCAAGGTTTGAACCATGCAAACCCTCGTCACAGATTTTCTCCATCCCTGCGCCATGAGCGCGGGCAACCAGATTGAACATTTTTCGTAACGAATCGGTCGGAACTGTGTTTATATCCATAAGCCTGCCATTCTTTCGCGCCGGCCCGGAGTATTGACGCCATTCAAAGCCTCTCGTCGTTTGGGGGGTGTTTTGCGGGCAAAAATGATGACGTTATGAAAACAAGAACCCTGTTGTGGATTGTGGTTTTGGCGCTGGCCGCCGCCGGAGCGGTCTGGTGGCTGTGGCGGCCACAGACATTCACGTTAAACGACGGCACGAAGCTGAAACTGGTGGGCGTGGAATACGGCAAGCATCATAAATTTCCCGGCGAGCGATACCAATCCTCGGCGTTTGACAGCACCAACGATACGCTGGTGGTGTGGATCGAGCAGAAGCACAAGGGCAATAACTGGCCGAATTATCAGCTTTATGCCTATGACAAGTCCGCCACAGCCTGCGTGGGAATGTTCACGAGGAACTCGCGCCAGATTCGTCAGGGCGATGAGATGATTGGTTTCCAGCTCGACGCTTTTCCCCGCCGCCACGGGAAATTTTATCTGCGCATTCAGGAATGGAGCCGGCAAAGCGGACGGCAAAATATGCAGCCGACGATCAAGAACGGCTTCGTCATTTCCAATCCGGCGCGCGGCCATTTCCCGGCGTGGCTCCCGGATCCGCTGCCCAACACGCAGGAGGACGGTGATTTGTCAGTCACCCTGAACCGCCTGGAGTTCGGCGCGAAGATGCCCTACGCGCGCAATCCAAAAGCGCAAAACGACCCGATGAACAAGGGGGTGCTGGCGGCATTTCAAATCCAGCAGAACGGCAAGACGGCCACCAACTGGCAGCCGGCGCAAGTGGTAACCTCCGACGCCACGGGCAATAGCATCATGGGCTGGTGCAACAGCGAATGGGAGAACGATGAGGAAGTGACGCTTTACCAGTACGGACTGTGGCCGGACGAACCGGCTTGGAAACTGCGCGTCGAGTTTTCCCGCACGTCCGGGTTCCATAATGACGAACTATGGACGGTGCAAAACGTTCCGCTGGAGCCGGGCCGCATGCAGGATTTCTGGAATTACGGACGCGACCAGACGAATTCCGCCTTTGCCGAAACGACCCTCAACGGCATCCATTTGAAATTGTTTCCGGCAAAACAATTCACCGACCAGCGGAACATGCGTGGATCTATCGAGGGCGGGCTGGCCGTCCAGACGGATTTGCCGTTGGACGGGATGCGCCTGACACTGATTGAGGCGACCGATGACCAGGGGCATAAAATAAAGCCGATGACCTGGAGTTGGGGCGGCACCGATTTCCGGTTTGGCCTGCAGGAACTGGGCAACGCCCGATCGCTCAACCTCACGCTGGCGCTGCATCGCAGCCGGTTTGTTGAATTCACCGCCAAGCCAGCCAAGCCGTGAACGCCCTCGTCGAAGATTTTCTGCAATACCTGCGGCATGAGCGCGGGCAGGCGGAGCACACCCAAAAAACCTACGCCGCGTTGCTGAACAAATTCACCACCTGGGCGGCCAAACAAAACCTGACGGATTGGAAATCGGTCGAGTTGAAGCATCTCATGGCGTTTCTGCAACACGAACGCGCCCGTCCGCTGGCCGATGAGCCGAAGGAGTCCGTCAAGCGCCTCAGCAGCGAGAGTGTTTATCTGGAAATCGCCGCGCTGCGGGCGTTTTATCGTTTTGCCGAGACGGAAAAGCTTTTGCCCGCGAACGTCGCGGAAAATCTGTCGTTACCCCGACGCTGGCAGCGGTTGCCCAAGGCGTTGTCGAACGACGAAATCAAAAAATTGCTCGAACCGGAAAAGCCCGAAACCCCCGAAAATTTGTGCGACCAAGCCGTGCTCGAACTCGGCTACGCTTCCGGCTTGCGGCTCGCGGAACTGCGCAACCTCCGCCTCGAACAGCTTCACCTCGACGCCGGCTTCATCAACGTCATCGGCAAGGGCAACAAGGAGCGTGTTGTGCCGGTCGGGAGAACCGCCGTGGCTGCGTTGAACCGTTACATCGAAACCGGAAGGCCAAAGCTGGTGACACCCCGTTCGCCGGCGAATGTTTTTTTGACCCGGCGCGGCACGCCGTTCGCGGCGGTGACATTGTGGCTGCACATCAAGCAGCGAGTTCGCCGCGCCGGAGTTTCCCGCAACATCACGCCGCACATGCTGCGGCACAGCTTTGCCACCCATCTGCTGGAGCATGGCGCGGACCTGCGGGTGATCCAGGAACTGCTCGGCCACGCGAACATCAGCACGACGGAGGTTTACACGCACGTCACCGGCAACCGGCTCAGGGACATTCACCGGAAGTTTCATCCGAGGGCGTGATAAATGAAACGTAAAGCGTGATGCGTGATGGTTTCCGGAGCCCGCTTGGATTCACGTTTTACGTTTCACGTTTCACGTTTTTCTCATTCAAAATCGTAAACCACCACCTTTTTGACCAGCCGCCGCACATATTTATCCACGAACTCGATGTGCCGCGGATGCACCTGATAATCGTCCTGCGCCTTCTGGTTAGGGAAAATGAGGTTCAGCGCGACCTGGTAACTCTGCTCGACCACCGGGCGATGACTCGGCGACATTTTGCCGGCGTGGAACTGCACCAAACCGGGGATGTGTTTGAGCAGTTGGTTCGCGCCGGCCAGGAATTCCTCCGCGGCGTCCGGGTTGGCCGGGTCGGTCCAGAAAACAACGATGTGCGAAAACATGGCGCGCATTGTTGTCAACACGCCTGTTGTGGCAAGTGAAATTTCTGTTTGCGTCCGCGCGCAACGGAGTAAAATCAAACCATGAACGCGCGGACGAACATCTTGTTTGTAACCGCAATACTCGGCTGCCTGGTCTCGGCCGGTGGCACGGACAAACCCAACCCCAAAAAAATTATGAGTCTTCAAATCACCAGCACCGCCTTTTCCGAAGGGCAACCAATACCGGCAAAATATTCCTGCGAAGGCAGCGATATTTCGCCGCCGTTGGCCTGGACGAACACGCCCGCCAACACGAAGAGCTTCGCACTCATCATGGATGACCCCGACGCACCGATGGGGATCTGGGTGCATTGGGTGCTCTACGATTTGCCGGCGAATACGACCGGGCTTCCGGAAGACGTGGCGAAAACCCAGACGATTTCCAATGGCGCAAAGCAGGGATTGAACAGTTGGCCGCGCCTGGGTTATGGCGGGCCGTGTCCGCCGCCCGGCAAGCCGCATCGCTATTTCTTCAAACTCTACGCGCTCGACACGATGCTCGACCTGAAACCCGGCCTGACGAAAAAGGATTTGCTCAAGGCGATGGAAGGCCACGTCCTCGCCGAAGGGCAGTTGATGGGAACGTATCAGCGAAAATAGAAACATCGAACATCCAACATCGAACGCCCAACATCCAATGAACGGCACAAACGGTAATATTGGATGTTCGATGTTGGATGTTGAGTGTTCGATGTTTCCGGCGGCATAATATTTTCAACCTTTCGTTCCGCGCCGATTTCGTGTTTAGTATGCGCCGCTTATGAGCAAAACCGCATTGTTGTTTGCCGGGCAGGGCGCGCAGGCCGTCGGCATGGGCAAAGACCTCGCCGCCGCATTTCCCTCGGCCAAAGGCTGGTTCGACCGCGCCAACGCCGCGCTTGGCTATGACCTGGCTTCGATCTGTTTCAACGGCCCGGAACCTGAACTCACCAAGACCGAAAACGCGCAGCCGGGAATTTTCCTGGTGAGCTGGGTCGCGTTTCAACTGCTCAAGGAGCAGGCGCCATCGCTGAAGTTCGACGCCACCGCCGGTTTATCGCTCGGCGAATTCACGGCATTGACGGCGGCGGGCGCGATGAGTTTCGAGGACGGCCTGCGGGTGGTGCGCCAGCGCGGACGGTTCATGCAGGAGGCCTGCGAAGCCACACGCGGCGGCATGGCGGCGGTCATCGGTTTGGACGAAGCGCCCACGCGCGAAGTTTGCGCCGAAGCGGGCGTGGTCCTGGCGAATCTGAACTGTCCCGGCCAGTTGGTTATTTCCGGCGAGACGGACAAAATCGCGAGGGCCGTTGAACTGGCCAAGGCCAGGGGTGCCAAGCGCGCCATCGCCCTGCCGGTGGCTGGCGCGTATCACTCGCCGCTCATGGCCGGCGCCCAGCCAAAACTACAGGCCGAACTGGCAAAAATAAAAATTTCCACCCCGGGCCTGCCGGTGATTTCCAACGTCACGGGACAGGCGCACGGCAGTGCGGCAGACATTTCCATGCGGCTGGTCGAACAGGTGACGTCGTCGGTGCTTTGGGAAAAATCCATGCGTTACCTCCTGGCACAGGGATTCACGCGGTTCATCGAACTCGGCCCCGGCACGGCATTGAGCGGTTTCATGAAACGCATTGATAAAGGCGCGCAGATGCTCAACGTCACGGACGCGGCAAGCCTCGAGGCGACGGTGAAGGCGTTGGTTCCGTGAAACGTGAAAACGTGACGCGTGAGCCAAGGCCGTACGTTGGGATTCACGTTTCACGTTTCACGCATCACGTTCACGCATCATTTTTTCTGTGCATTTGGGCCGATTCGTGGTTAAACATTTGCAGTTATGAAACAATTTGAGAATCAAATCGCCGTCGTCACCGGCGCGGGCCGGGGCATCGGTCGCGCCATCGCATTGAAACTGGCCACCCACGGGGCCGACATCGCGGCGGTGGACCTGAAAACCGAATTCGTGCAGGAAACGGTCGAGGAAGTGCGCAAGCTCGGGCGCAAAGCCTGGGCGGTGGCCGCCAACGTGTCCGAGGCCGCCAGCGTCGAGGCCGCCGTCGAGCAGATTTTGCAGGAGGCCGGCCACGTGGACATCCTGGTGAACAATGCCGGCATCACCAAGGACGGCCTGGTCATGCGCATGAGCGAGGCGGATTGGGATGCCGTGCTGGACATCAACCTCAAGGGGA
Source organism: uncultured beta proteobacterium (assembly GCA_963833515.1). Taxonomy (GTDB): domain Bacteria; phylum Pseudomonadota; class Gammaproteobacteria; order Burkholderiales; family Gallionellaceae; genus Gallionella. The sequence goes on from CAWHYN010000004.1 coordinate 19,387, forward strand.
CGTTCCTCTTCACCAAGGCGTTCAGCCGCTCGCTCCTGAAACAGAAGTCCGGTCGCATTGTCAACATCGCCTCCGTCATCGGCCTGATCGGCAACGCCGGCCAGTGCAATTACGCGGCGAGCAAGGCCGGGGTTATTGGCCTGACCAAATCGTGTGCGCGTGAGTTCGCCAGCCGCGGCATCACCGTCAACGCCATCGCGCCGGGTTTCATCCAGACCGCCATGACGGACAAATTGTCACAGGAACAAAAAGACTTGATTACCAAGCAGATTCCGCTGGCCAGCCTGGGCCAGCCGGACGATGTGGCGGAAGCGGTGTTGTTTTTCGCCAGTCCGGCGGCGCGTTATGTCACCGGGCAGGTTTTGGCGGTGGACGGGGGTATGGTCATGTGACGAAAAATTTTATGATTCAAGGCTTGACGATTTTGCCGTTCATGGCATAGAGACAGGTCAAAATTAACTTATGGCAGACAAACCTATTGACCAACGGGTAAAAGACATCATTGTCGAACAACTCGGCGTGAAGCCGGATCAAGTGACGCCGGAGGCGAAATTCGTCGAGGACCTCGGCGCGGATTCGCTCGACATCGTCGAGTTGATCATGGCGCTGGAGGAGGAATTCGGCATCGAAGTGCCGGACGAGCAGGCGGAAAAACTCCTGACCGTCGGCGACGTCGTCAAATACATTGAGGAAAACCAGCAAAAGTAGCTGTGGCTTTCACCCCATCGGGGCGGTTTCGGCTGAACTCGGCTTGAGCCGCCCCTTTTGATTTTATGGCAAGCAACTGGATGGACCGCCGCGTGGTCGTCACCGGTTTGGGCGTCGTCACCCCGCTGGGACATCAACTCGATGTTTTCTGGGGCAACCTCGTCTCCGGCCAATGCGGCATTGACCGCATCACCGCGTTCGACGCCACGCCGTTCGACACCCAGGTCGCCGGCGAAGTGAAACATTTTGATCCGCTCCCGGCGTTTCCGTCGCCCAAGGAAGTCCGGCGGACGGATCGGTATTCGCAATTCGGCATTTTCGCCGGGCATCAGGCGCTGCTCGATTCCGGGCTCGACCTCAACCGGGAAAACCGCGACGAAATCGGCGTCATCATCGGTTCCGGCATCGGCGGTTTGTCCACCACCACCGAGCAACTCAAAATTTTGTTCCAACGCGGTCCCGGCCGGCTCTCGCCGTTCATGATCCCGATGCTCATTGGCAACATGGCTTCCGGCACGTTCTCGATGTATAAAAATTTGCGCGGGCCGAATTTCGCCACCTGCTCCGCCTGTGCCACGGCCAATCACGCCATTGGCGAAGCCTGGCGCTCCATCAAAATGGGCGACGCGCAGGTCGATGTTCGCCGGCGGCGCGGAAGCGACGATCGTGCCCATCGGCATCGGCGGCTTTTGCGCAATGCAGGCCATGAGCAGGCGCAACGACGATCCCAAACGCGCCTCGCGCCCGTTCGACAAGGAACGCGACGGCTTCGTCATGGGCGAAGGCGCGGGCGTCATCGTGCTGGAGGAACTGGAACACGCCAAAAAGCGCGGCGCAAAAATATATTGCGAAATCGTCGGCTACGGCAATACCGCCGACGCCCATCATCTCACCGCGCCGGCTCCGGGCGGCGAAGGCGCGGCCCGCTGCATGAAAATGGCGCTGCGCCAGGCCGGGCTGAATCCCGAGGACGTTTCCTACATCAACGCCCACGGCACCTCCACGCCGCAGGGCGACCATTGCGAAACCCAGGCCATCAAAACCGCTTTCGGCAGCCATGCAAAAAAGGTGGCCATCAGTTCCACCAAAGGCGCCACCGGCCACATGCTCGGCGCGGCGGGCGCGGTGGAAATGACCGTCTGCGCGCTCGCCATCAAACACGGCGTCGTCCCGCCGACCATCAACCTGCTGGTGCCCGATCCCGAATGCGATCTGGACTACGTGCCGAACACCGCGCGCGAGTTGAAGGTGGACGTCATCATCAACAATTCGTTCGGCTTCGGCGGCCACAACGCCAGCATCGTGGCGAAAAAATTTGCCGGGTGACCATCCCCCGAAAGTTTTCGCGGGTTGTTTTCGGCGTCGCGCCGGAAACTTGAGTTTTTGCGGTGATGAACTTTTTGGCTTTAATCGAATCCAAGCGCGAAGGGAAAATTCTCGCGCCGGAACAGATTCAGGAATTCGTCCACGAATTCACCGCCGGGAAAATTCCCGATTACCAGATGGCTGCGATGCTCATGGCCATTTATTTTCGCGGACTGACCACCGCCGAAACCCGCGCGCTCACCCTGGCCATGCGGGATTCCGGCGACGCGTTGAAATTCCCCAAGGACCCGCGACCGCTGGTGGACAAGCATTCCACCGGCGGCGTTGGCGACAAGGTTTCGCTCCCGCTCGCGCCGCTGCTCGCGTGCCTCGGCTTCCGCGTGCCGATGATTTCCGGCCGCGGCCTGGGCATCACCGGCGGCACGCTCGACAAGCTCGATTCCATTCCCGGTTTCAAAACCCTGCTGCCCGCCGGGAAAATCATTGATCAGGTCCAGAAAGTCGGCTGTGTCATCTGCGGCCAGACCGACCGGATGGTTCCGGCGGACAAGAAACTTTACGCGCTTCGCGACGTGACCGGCACCGTGCCGAGCATCCCGCTCATCACGGCGTCCATTCTTTCCAAAAAAGCTCGCCGAAAGCCTCGACGCGCTCGTGCTGGACGTGAAATTCGGCTGTGCCGCATTCATGCAAACAAAGGCGGAAGCCAGCAAACTCGCCAAAGCGATGGTTGCGCTCGGAAACGAATGCGGTGTGAACACGCGCGCGATTCTGACCGACATGAACACGCCGCTGGGCCGCGCCGCCGGCAACTGGCTGGAGGTGAAGGAAAGCGTGGCATGTCTGGAACCAATCGACTTGTAGCCGCCAGCCGTGAGTCGGCTGCATTCTTCGCCAAATGAGAGGCCAGGCAGGACTGACGTCCGCGGCTACGGAGACAACGACCTCCGCGAACTTGTCCTCGACTGCGCCGCGCATTTGCTGGTTCAAACCGGCAAGGCCGGATCGCTCGCCGCCGCGCGCAAACAAGCCGAAAGCTGCCTGGCCTCCGGCGCGCCGCGCGAAAAATGGGACGAGATGCTCGTTGCCCAGGGCGCGGACCTCGATGCCTTCAACAAAAAACTCGCGCTCGATCATACCGCGCCGGTGGTGCTGGAAATCAAAGCGGACCGCAGCGGATTGGTTTCGAAGTGCGACGCGCGGATCGTGGGCGAAGTCATCCGCGACCTCGGCGGCGGCCGGCTGACGAAAGAATCGGTCATCAATTACGACGTGGGGGTGGACCGGCTCGCCAAACCCGGCGAGCGGGTGGAAAAATCCGCGACCCTTTGCCGTGTTCACGCCGCCGACCGCGCACAAGCGGCAGCCGCCGGCGCCCGGCTCAAGGCGGCGTTCCAGTTGTCGGCCAGGCGTCCGTAATTTTCCCCGCCTGGTTGCCAAGGCCGGCCGCTTTCACCGGTCGGCTATTCACTACCAAGCACTATTAGTAAACACCCCAAAGAATTGCATCTGTCCCGTGGGATTGATCGTAACCGCACCTGATGACAAGACCGAAATCGTTGTCCACGGTCCCAATACATTGGTGGCTTGCAAAAGCCGGCCCCCTCTCCATGTCAGCACAATCTGGCCGTTGTTATTGGTGATGTTGATGCCGGGTCCATACTGGATCAACTCCAGTTGTGCGCCGTTGAAAGCGCCGGGGCATCCCCACATGGGACAAGCCCGGCGAGGGATGGGCACCATGGTCACATTCAATTTTCCATTCGTGACCACAACATTGGTGTAAACCACCGTGTTATCCGGCAGGAAGACGCCATCCTGTGCGTTGATGACGGATTGGCCCACGCCATTGACCGTGAAAGTGGTGCCGAGATCTGCATCGCCGCCGTCTATGCCATACAGGGCCAGGTTGTAGGTCCCATTCGTAACGCTCGTGAAGGTGAAGGCCGCCCCGGCACTGACAAAAGAGCAATACGTGTCCAACAGGGCGTTGTTCGACCCACCGGACTCGACGGCTCCCATATAAATGGGGGCTGAGCCAAAGTTGATGCCGCTGACGGATACGCCATCTTCCTGGAGACTGGGCGACATGTTGGTAAATTGCATGCCACCAAACACGCCACTCCCACGCAGGGCATTCCAATAGAGGTTGGTCCCCAGAACTCCGCGACCGACGTAGGCGCCGTTCGGGCCGGGGGGCGTGATGGCAAAATTCACGGTCCACAGTCCTTTGTTCCAATTCGCCACCGGGAGGACCGTTACCGTCGCCGTGCTGCTAATAGACGAGCCGGAGTAATTGGTCGCAACGCATCTAAAGTTGCTAACAGCACCGATGAAATTAGTCCAGTGTAACGTGCTGTTGGTGGTCGGGGCTATTCCCATATTGGCGTTGCCGGCCAGATTTTGCCAGGTGCCGTTATACCAATCCTGCCATTGGTAATGCGGGGCCGGAAAGCCGCCGGCAATGGCAGTTAACTGCAACATCTGTCCCATGAAAAGCGTCGTATTTGTCGGCTCCACCGGCCAAGGCCCGGGAGGAGGAGGCACGAGCCCCCCGAGTGCTTTCAGGAAGAGATCCACGATCTGGTTTTCACTCATGGCCTTGTTGAACACCGCCACTTCGTCAATGGAACCATTGAAGGTACGATTGTTGTTCCAGTTGTCACCGCCAATCCAGGTTGTTCCATCGCTAAATGCCTCCGGTGCGTTGGTTACGTCGTTGACAGCTTTGAGCAGTGTTGGTCGCCCCATTGGCAACATAACAAAGGTAGATGGTGGTGTTCTGCGGGCTGATGACATAAGCCACAAACGACCATTGTTGTGGAAGCGGAAACAGATGGGAGTTCCAGCCATAAGTGGCCGAGTTGTTGGTGTTCCAGGTATAACCCAACGCCGCCGTTAAATTCGCGTTCAGGGTGCCACCAAAGCCAACCCCGGCGGCATCGCTGCCATTGCGATTCATCAGCAGACCCGAGGAGGGAGCGATCACCCCCAAAGGATCATTGGGATATATCCACAATGTGACGGTAACCGTGTTGGTGTTCAAGTTTAACGGAGGCACCTTTAGATACCCGTTATTATACCCATAACTCAATCCCGCGCACTTGTTGTCGGCGGGAAGCCCGGGATAACCGTTGAGATAGTCGTTAGGGTTCGGTCCGTATTGCGCGTTGAAATCGATGTTTTCGCCGCCGTCCATAACAGCCACTGCCGACAGTTCCATCACTATTGCCGTAAGTGGCGTCAAAATTATGGCCGCTGTAATCATAAGCCTGCATGGAACTGGTGAGGGTGTCGTTCGTCTCCTCAAACTTCCAGTAAGCCCACGGATGATTCGTATAAACACAATACGAATACATGTTCGTCACGCCAGTGCCGCTGAGCGCCGCTGGATCGGCCAGGGCCGTGAGATGCGCCGGTGTGCTGTTCGAACGCTCGATGGCATTGGTCGCCGACAACTCATAAAAGCCGGCCGACGCAGGTTGAACGTTGGTACAGGTCCACGGATTATTGCCGACCCCGGCGACGGGAGCGTATCCACTGCCAGTGCTGCTGAACAGCCACTGATTGGTGATCGGCATGGTGCCGAGGCCGAATTCCGCATACAGGTTCACGTTTCCTCCAATGAAGGCAAAGATATTGGTGACCGGTCCAAAGTCCGCCGTGCCGGTGTCCTGGGTGACAATGGGTGCGGAGGCCGGGAGCACGGTCACTGTGGCCAGCACACTCGTGAGGGAGCCATAACTGTTGGTAACCACGACATCATAGCTCCATGCCCCAACCATTGTTGGAGTGCTCACCACACTGGAATTGGTGGCGTCAGGGATATTGGTCAGGCTCCCGCCGCCCCCGCCGTCCGTCTGCCACTGGTAAAACGCTGTGCCACACATGTGCGCAGCAGCGCTAATCGTCACCGTCGTTCCGAGGGAAATGACGTTGGTGGGCGAGCTAACGGGCAGTGAAACCCAGGGCCGACAGGACCCTCCCCAGGTGACGATTTGGATCGCATTAATTGGGGCACTCGGGCGGCCATTGTTTTGAGTGCGGATTAAAATCGTGCCATTGGTCAGTCCGTCGAATTCGACATAATTTCCCCAGGCCGCGTTGGCACTATTGGTGGCAGTCAAAGGAACCATCGTATAATTTGACCCATTAAACTGAGTGGTCTGAGCGTCAAAATAAACAGGTGTCGGTGCTGAGGTTGGGGGGTAGGTGGTGAAATCAATTGAGGTTACGGGCCCATTGTCAACAATTGAATCGTATGTGCCGGATGCTGCATCAACGAAGTATTGACCAATCCAGCCCCGCCCTTCCCCATCGGTGTTAGCGTAGATTATGACTGAATAGGTGCCACCGCCTTGCTCCAACAGGAATGTGTCAAGCCCGGTCAAATAGATAATCGGTTGATCAGTATTCGGCATTGCCATAATCGAGGTGCCCGGAGGTATGGGAACATTGGCGCCGGGGTAGTACCAAGTGCATTCGAGAAAGCCGTCCATCAATTTTGCATCGTTGGTTCGCGTCGCCGGATACGTCGGATCATAACCCGCGTACCACATGCCGGCGGCATACCAGGAAGCTTTCACCGCAGTGGGGATCCCGTTGCTGTCCATGAGAGTAACATTGGCGCCATATTGCCCCAAGTTCATCCAATTCGTTTGCACGAAAAGTGGCGGCACACCCGCCCGCTCCCAAGGAGCCAATCCGTCCACATTGGTGCTCCAATCGAGGACGCCGCCGGGGTTTAACGTCTCGCCCGGAAGGCCATCATCAGCCACGAATTTGAAACCGATATAATTCGGCCCGGCGCTGGCCGAATATGCCGCCAGGCAAACCGCCGCGATGGCTGCCGCCCCTTTGATGTTTTTTTGAATTTTCATAGGTTTGGTTTTGACCGATTTTTGTTGCTCCACAACCCACTCCAATGCTGTTGGTGTGGAGATGGAGGAAATTGTTGGATTCAGAAACGGGAGGGTTGGTCATAATGTTGAGAGACCTGACTTGCGCCCGGGTAAAGCCGACTGCGGTTGTAATTCTCCATGGCGCTTCGACCGGAAGCGTCGGCCGGTTTCTCTTCTCCCACGCTGCATGCCGCGTGTTCATGGCGAACCCAAAGGCAGAACTATTCCAACTTAGTGCACTAAGAACCTTTGGCTAATCGGCGTCAAGCAAATAAGAGACAAAATTGCGCGGGCGCAACCCGGAGACGCGTTGCCCCAATCGTTTTGGCCGGCGGTGGAGCGCGGACGACCCTGCTACGTCAACGACTCCAAAATCTTCTCCGCCGCCGCGCGCGGGTTTTCCGCGGCGTAAATCGGACGGCCAATCACCAGCCAGTTCGCTCCGGCGGCGATGGCTTCGCGCGGCGAGAGCGTGCGCTTCTGGTCGTCGGCCTTTTCCGCGCCGGTACGGATGCCGGGCGTGACGAGTTGAACGGACGGGGGCAAAACTTTCCGCAAGGCGGCGATTTCCAGCGGCGAGCAAACCAGCCCGCGCAATCCGGCCCGAATGGCCACCGCGGCAAGGCGGCGCACCTGGTATTCCACGTTCGCATCGAGACCGATTTCCTTCAACGCGGCGGCATCAAGGCTGGTCAACACGGTCACGCCCAGGACCAGCGGCGGCGCCCGGCCGAGCCGCCACGCAGTTTCCTGCGCGGCCTGTTCCGCGGCCTTGAGCATCTCCATGCCGCCGCTGGTGTGTACGGTGAGCATTTGCACGTCGAGTCGCACTGCGGCGGCGACAGCCCGGGCGACGGTGTTCGGGATGTCGTGAAATTTCAGATCCAGGAACACCGCCGCGCCAGTGTCACGAATGCGGCGCACAATGTCCGGCCCGGCGGCCACAAACAGTTCCTTGCCAATCTTGAAGACGCCAACCGCGGGTGCGATTTGCGCGGCAAGTTTGAGCGCGGTCCCGGCGTCCGGCACGTCGAGCGCGGCAATTATGGGATTGCGGTTATCAGCCACAGATGAACACAGATAAGCCTAACGCGGCTTGCACCGCAACCACACAGATGAACGGCCGGGGCAGGGCAATCATCAAGGTGAAAGGTTGAGCAGCCTCAAACACCGGCCCGACCGCGCCTCAAACATCAGGCCAACGGCAACTCGATCAAACTCTACGATAATCAAGGAGCGTCCTGCGCGTGGAAACCACACGCAACCGAGACGTGCGAGCAGCCTTTTGTCCGGGCCATGCCGATGTGACGCAAGTGCGCCGGCAGAGGGGAGTAGAACAAATTCTGCGGCCATTTTTATCCGTGTTCATCCGTGTTACGTGGTTTAATCTTTCCCGATGAAGCTTTCTGAAATGAGGGAACTGCTGGCCACGCGCGGGATTCATCTGACGAAATCGCTCGGCCAGAATTTTCTGCACGATGGCAACCAGCGCCGCCGCATCGTCAAGGCGGCGGAATTGAAAAAGACGGACAAGGTTCTTGAAATCGGGCCGGGGCTGGGACCGTTGACGGAATTGCTTCTGGAAAATGCCGGCGAAGTCCTGGCCATCGAAAAAGACGCCCGGCTGGTGGATTTCTTGCGGGAGCGGTTCAACGTGGGACAGGCTGCCAGCCGGTCTCCATCTCAGGAAAAATCAGAGACAGGCAAGATGCCTGTCCTACGCCTGTTGCACGCCGACGCGCTGGAATTTTTGAAAGTGGGACAGGCATCTTGCCTGTCATCTGAAAACAAATCGGAGACAGGCAGGATGCCTGTCCCACTTGATTGGCACGATTGGAAGCTCGTGGCCAATCTGCCCTACTCCGTCGCGTCGCCGATTCTCGTCGAACTGGCGCAAACACCCCAACGGCCGGAACGGATGGTCGCCACGCTGCAACTCGAAGTCGCCCGGCGGCTCATGGCCGGAGCCGGCGATGGCGATTACGGCGTGCTGACGCTGCTGGTGCAGCTTGATTACGAACCGCGCGAATGGTTCAAGATTCCGGCGGGTTGCTTTTTCCCCGCGCCGGACGTGGATTCGGCGTGCGTGGTTTTGCTTCGTCGCACCCAGCCGCTTTTGCCCGAAAGTCAGCGCGCGACTTTTGTAAAAATCGTGAAGCGCGCATTTTCGCAGCGGCGGAAAATGATGTTGAAACTGTTGAAGCAGGACTGGCCCGAACAATTATTGAAACAGGTATTTCAACAATTGTGCATCCCGCCGCAGGAACGCGCGGAGAAATTGAGCCTGGAACAATTTGTGGCGCTGACGGGAAAGCTTTTCAGCAATTGAATATTGATTAATGTTGACCGCACATTCCATGCATTGTATTGTAAGTTCAACTTTTTTAGTTAAACCGGAAAAACAGCAAAATAATTAATGATAATCAGCATGATAACGTTATGAAATCAAACAAGCCGGCTTTCGTGGCCATCGCAGTTGTGCTTGCGTTGTGGGCTTCCAACGCCAAAGCACCGCCTATAGGTCCTGAACTCGGACAATTCACAAAGCTCAACTTCAGCCTTGTTGCCGAACAGCAAGTGATTTTAATTCCCGGCGTTCTTGAAGACACCATCGAGACTTCAAAAATCACCACTAAGGACCTCTTGAGCTATATGGCGACGGCCTTGAATACGAACTGGCCTGCTGGCGCACAACTGGCAGTGCTCGGCGCTGGTGACATTTTTGTCGTGGACCAAACCGGCACGAACCCCATTTTTAACTTAACCATGGGGATATATGATGATCGCGACACTAATGTCGTTTACTTTAGCGTTGATTATGACGCCACACTTTTTTATTTGGACAAAAGTGTGTCTCTTGAGAGGACCAGCGAATTGACGCCTTCCCGGACGGCAACTCGATTCGGGAAGATTTTCTTTCATCTCTTCAACGAACAGAATGGAGTTACCAACACGGACCTTTATTTTGACGGTCTCAATACAACCAAGTCCCATTCAACTACGGTTATTACAATCAACCAAACCATCCTGTCTCAGACCATCAATGAAGAGGCACCAGTCACCGGCGATGGCACATTTAATGATGAATGGACCGTGGTAAAAGGCAAGGTGACCGGTTCAGCGAAGCAGGAGCTTGTGCCACTAATCTTAACGAATTGGCCACCGCCTGTGCCACCAATATTAACGAATCTGCCGCCGCCAATACGAACGAATTGGCCGCCAATCATAATCACCAACAGAATTCCATTCACCAATATATTTACTATTACCAACGGACTGGGCGCATCTCAGTTTCTTGCAGGGTGGTGTAAGCTCAGGGCATGACAACCACCACCTGCCTTGAGTCGGCCCCCCGCACGTTACTTTGCGATACATCGTTCGAACCGCTGGCGGTACAGGCCGCCCGTGCGGCGTGCGCACTGGAACGTTCGATTCAACGCCTTGTCCAGGCCAGCGATCAAAACCTCGGCCATCTGGAAGTCCAAATCGCTCGCGACGTCCAGGAACTGCTCCGCCAAACCATCGAGCGCGGCGCTCAAGCCAAGGCCGACGCCACGCCGCCGATCTGTCCGGTGTGCGGACAACCGCTCAGCCGCCTGTCGGACGAACACCCGCGCACCTTTGAGTCGCGCTGGGGTTCGGTCACCGTCAAGCGCACCCGCGGTTACTGCAAACGCTGCCATAAATGGCGCGTGCCCGCCGACGCCGCCCTGGGCTTGGAAGAGACCGCCGGCTATTCGCCAGCCGTGCAGGATATGGCGGCACTCTTGGCCAGCAAAATGCCTGTCGAAGATGCCAGCGCCGTGCTCGAACACCTCACCGGCGTCAAACTGCCACGCGCCACACTGGATCGCGAAGCCCGTCGCCAGGGCGAACGTGCCCAACGACTGCGCACCCAACTCGATCAACAAGCCGCCACGCAAAAGCCACAACTCGAACTGACCCTCGAACCTTACCAGATGATCATTCAACTGGACGCTTGGAACATCCGCGAACGCGACGCCTGGGGGCAGAGCGGGGCTTTGCGCCGTGCGGGCCGGGAACCGGAACGCTGGCATTGGGTCTATACCGGCACCTGTTTTCGACTGGATCACCGTGGCCAGAGCGCGAGCGGACGCCCCATCATCACCCAACGCGGCTTTGTGGCTACGCGGGCGGGTCTGGACACCTTGCGCGAACAACTCCACGCCGAAGCGCTGCGACGCGGCTTGGGTCAAGCGGCTAGTGCGCTGGTCTTGGGCGACGGGGCGGTTTGGATCTGGCGCCTGGCCGACGACCGCTGGCCGCAAGCCCGCCAGCGACTGGACTTCTACCACGCCGTGCAACACCTGGCCGCCGTGGGCCGGGCGCTCTTTGGCGAAGACAAAGCAAAGCTCAAAGCTTGGCTCAAGCCCTTGGTCCGCCAACTCAAGAACGAATCCTCCCTCAAAGTAATCCGGCAATTGGAAGAAGCCCTGGCGGCGATGCCGGGCGGACCGGCCGCCCAAACCGTGGCCAACGAAGTGAACTACTTCCACGAGCATCAAAAGCGTATGGACTACCGGGCCGGACGGCGGGCGGGCGAACCGATTGGCAGTGGCCCGGTGGAGGCAACCTGTCGGCAGGCCCAATGCCGGTTTAAGCGCCCAGGCCAGTTCTGGAGTCAGACTGGCGATGAAGCCCTGATGTGTTTGGAAACCTTCTGGCGCAACGACCGCTGGCATCTGCTTTTCCCACACACTTCATTCAACCCTGCAAGAAACTGAGATGCGCCCCAACGGACTGCCGCCAGGATTCCATCCAACAACGAATCCACCGCCGCCAATAATTATCCTCAATCCGTAGGCAGAAACGCAAACGCCGGCGGGTAGTGTCATCGCGCCGCGATGACTGCGTCCCATGTAGAGTCCCGTCAGGGGCGGCATATTTGTAGAAGCCAGGATAAAAAAGATTTTCAAGCTCCTTAAGGAGCGGCATCTTCCGCCTGCATTCATTTCCAAACAGACGAGAAATGATATGTCGCCCCCACGGGGCTGGAATTTTATTATTTAGGTTTCTACAAAGATGCCGCTCCTGACGGAGCTTTTATGCCTGAAGAAATTTTTGATGTCGTCAATGAGCGTGACGAGGTGGTTGGACAAAACACACGCCGCGAGGTGCACCGGCTCGGATTGAAGCATCGCGCGGTGCATGTGCTGGTGTTCAATGCGCGCGGCGAGACTTTTCTCCAAAAACGCTCGAAAATCAAAGACCGCGAGCCGGGCAAATGGGATTCATCATCGTCGGGCCACGTGGATTCCGGCGAGGATTACGACGCCTGCGCGGTGCGCGAGTTGCGCGAGGAAATCGGATTGGCCGTCGCCCAGGCGCCGGAGCGGCTGTTCAAAATCGCCGCCTGTCCGGAAACGGATGCGGAATTTGTCCGGGTCTATCGCTGCCAGGCCGAGGGGCCGTTCCTACTGCATCCGGACGAAATCGAGGGCGGCGGATGGTTTGCGCCGGACAAAATCACCCGCTGGATCGCGGAAAAGCCGGAGGAATTCGCGGGCGCGTTCAAGTTGATCTGGCAGACGTTGAAGCGTTAAATCCTAAGCCCCAAATCATAATGACTAAAGAATTTCCCAATGCCCCAATGACCAATGCGGCGGACAGGCTGCTCATTGGGCTTCGTGATTCTTTCGTCATTATGGTTTAGGAATTAGTCATTCCATGCGCGATTCTGTTTCCCGCCTTTACTTGCGGCAAAAATGGGGTAGTTATTTAGCCATGCAAGATTTTCTGGTTCCAATTGTGGTTGAACAGACCGGTCGCGGCGAGCGCAGTTGGGATATTTATTCCCGCCTGCTCGTGGACCGCATCCTTTTCATCGGCACGCCGGTGGATGACATGATTTCGAACATCGTCATCGCGCAGCTTTTGTTCCTGCAAATGTCCGATCCGAAAAAGGACATTCACCTCTACATCAACTCGCCCGGCGGCAGCGTCACGGCCGGGCTGGCAGTTTACGACACGATGCAATATCTCACGTGCGACGTGAACACCTATTGCGTCGGGCAGGCGGCGAGCATGGCCGCGGTGCTGCTCGCGGCGGGCACGAAGGGCAAACGTTATGCCCTGCCGAACGCGCGCATCCTTATCCATCAGCCCTGGGGCGGAGTGCAGGGCCAGGCCAGCGACATCAGCATCCAGGCCAGGGAAATTTTACGGCTCAAGGACCGGCTCAACGAAATCCTCGCCAAACACACCGGCAAATCCGTCGAAAACATTGGCAAGGACACCGACCGCGACAATTTCATGTCGTCCGAGGAAGCCAAAGCATACGGCCTCGTGGATCAAGTGGTGCAATCGCGAAAGGAAATCGCCGGTGTGGAGAAAACCTCGGTGGTCGTGTGAAGAAATCGCATTTTGTGGAGCTGACGTTTTGCGGCGCGGGACTCTGACGCAATCCGAAATAATTGAAATCCGCATTTGAGATGGCCCGCCCGACCAACATCCCGCTGTGCAGCTTCTGCGGCAAAACGCAGGCGGAAGTGCGCAAGCTCATTGCCGGGCCGGGCGTTTACATCTGCGACAACTGCGTCATCCTCTGCAAAAACGTCCTCGACCGCGAACTTCAGATCCAAAATCAGAAGCGGCAGCCCAAGTTCACCGTCCCCAAACCCGCGGCCATCAAACGGCACCTGGACCTTTATTGCATCGGCCAGGAGCACGCCAAAAAAACTTTGGCCGTCGCGGTGCACAATCATTACAAGCGCATCCAGCCGGAACCGGAGGCGGAAAACGAGGGAGCCGGCAAGTCACCGCGTCCGCACGCCGACGTGGAAATCGAGAAGAGCAACATTTTGATGGTTGGGCCGACCGGCTCCGGCAAAACGCTGCTGGCCCGGACGCTTGCCAAAATTCTCGATGTGCCGTTCGCCATTGCCGACGCGACAACGTTGACCGAGGCCGGTTATGTGGGCGAGGACGTGGAGAATATTATTTTGCGGCTGCTGCAAAGCGCCGATTACGACGTGAAACGCGCCCAGCGCGGCATCGTCTATATTGACGAAATTGACAAAATCGCGCGCAAGGCGGATGGCCCGTCCATCACCCGCGATGTTTCGGGTGAAGGCGTGCAGCAGGCGCTCCTGAAAATCCTCGAAGGCACGGTCTGCAACGTGCCGCCGCAGGGCGGACGCAAGCATCCGCAGCAGGAATACATCCGCGTGGATACGACGAATATTCTGTTCATTTGCGGCGGCGCGTTCATCGGATTGGAGAAAGTCATCCAGCGGCGGCTGGGCCGGCATACGATGGGTTTCGGGGCGATTGGGGAAGCGCAGAAGAACGCCGGTGCGGCGCGCGATGAAATGCTTCAGCACGCCGAACCGGAGGACCTGCTCAACTTCGGCTTCATTCCCGAATTTATCGGCCGATTGCCGATCCTGACCACGCTCGCTGAATTGACCGAGGAACAGTTGGTTTCCATTCTCACCGAGCCGAAAAGCGCGCTGACCAAGCAATACGCCAAGCTCATGGCCATGGAAGGCGTGGAACTGGAATTCACGCCCGATGCGCTGCGCGAACTGGCGGCGCAGGCGCTCAAAAAAGGCACCGGCGCGCGCGCCTTGCGCGGGCTGATTGAGAAACTGATGCTCGACTTGATGTATGAAGCGCCGGACGGCGGCGACATCATCCACGTGAAAATCACGCGGCCGGTCGTGCGTGGCGAAAGCCAGCCGATTGTGCGCCGCAAGCAGGACCAGAAAGCGGCGTGACTCAATTTGCGAAGGCGCTGAACGTGTGAATGGGCCATTATTCGTGGCCGCCGTGCTGACGCAGCAACTCTGCAACATCCTTGTAGCCTTTATGCACTGCCCAATTCAAAGGCGTGTGACCGTCGTTGTCCTTGGCATTGACATCGGCCTTGTTCGCCAGCAGCAATTCCGCCATGTCCTTAGACACCGCATAGTGCAAAGGCGTGGTGCCGTCGCTGGCCTTGGCATTGACATCAGCCTTGTTGGCCAGCAGTAATTTCGCCACGTCCGTTTTCCTATGAAACACCGCCAAGTGTAATGGCGTTGCACCATGGTTATCCCTGGCATTGATATCGGCCTTGTTGGCCAGTAGCAATACGGCCACGTCTTTGTTGCCGCTTTTCGCCGCTTCGTGCAAAGGCGTATTGCCGTCGTTGTCCTTGGTATCGACATTGGCGCCGTTGGCCAGCAGCAATTCCGCCATGTCCTCGTGGCCTAAATGAGCCACCATTGCCAAAGGCGTCTGGCCGTACTTGTCCTTGGCATTAACATCGCCCTTGCTGTCCAACAACAGTTTCGCCACTTCCATATGTCCCCGTCCTGGCAACACCACGTCATGCAAAGGCGTTTCGCCGATATCGCCTTTGCTGAAAACCAAGTCTGGATTGTTTTTGAGCAGCGTCTTGACTTTTTCCAAGTCGCTGTTCATGGCCGCCACATGTATCTCGCCGCAAAAGGCGAGGCTGCTCCAAGCCAGCGCGATCAACGTGACGACGGCGAGGCGGGGAATTGGGGAGTGGCAAAGTCGGCTAAAGAACGAGTGCATTTTCATGGCTGGTTGCTACCTCTATTGAAGCGGGACGTCAACCCGAAAAGGTCTCCGCTGATGAGTGCAAAATTTATTCGCCAATATCCTCATTCCAAAGTTCCGGCCTGGCTTGGATGAAATCGCGCATAAGCTGGATGCACGCCGGGTCCTGGAGCACTTCCACCTGCACGCCTTGCGAACGGACGTATTCCTCCGGGCCTTGAAACGTCTTGTTTTCCCCGACGACGAGGCGTGGGATTTTGTAGAGCAAAATCGCGCCGCTGCACATCGGACAGGGCGAAAGCGTCGAATACAAAACACAGCGCTGATAGACCGATGCCTTGAGCCGCCCGGCGTTTTCGAGGCAGTTCATTTCCGCGTGGTGAATGACGCTGCCGTGTTGCACCCGCTGGTTGTGGCCGCGCCCGATGATTTTGCCGTCCAGCACCAGCACTGAGCCGATGGGAATGCCGCCCGCCGCCAGACCGGTTCTGGCTTCTTCAATCGCGGCTTGAAGAAATGGATCCATGCGCGGATTGAAACATGTGACCGGTTGAATGACAAGCCGTCGGCGGCACGGTTTGCCCGCGTTGGAGTTCAGGGTCTGAACCAACAACCCAACCGCGCAATTTGCAGATTGAATCATCTGGCTGTTTTTGCCAGCCTCCATTCAAACAAACCAAACCGCTTTGGGCGAATTGTCAAATGAGCGAAATCAAATCCAACGCCGACGTTGAGCCGTGTCTATCGGTTGTCATGCCGGTTTATAACGAAGCGGAGACCGTGGCCGAAGTCATCAAAGTCGTGCTGGCACAGCGTCCGGTCCAGCAACTGGTCGTGGTGGATGACGCTTCCAAGGACGGCACCTGGGAAAAATTGAAGTTGGCCACGAACGGCGATGCGCGGGTGACCCTGGTGCGGCACGAGCAAAACCAGGGCAAAGGCGCGGCGTTGCGAACGGGGTTCGCCCGGGCCACCGCACCCGTCGTGATGGTTCAAGATGCGGATTTGGAATACGATCCGACGGAATATCACCGGCTGCTCGTCCCGATTTTAACCGGCAAGGCGGACGTGGTTTTTGGCTCGCGGTTTCTGGGCGCCGGGGCGCATCGCGTGTTGTATTACTGGCACTCGGTGGGCAACAACCTGCTGACCACTTTTTCCAACATGGCCACGGATCTCAACCTGTCGGACATGGAAACCTGCTACAAAGTTTTCCGGCGGGAAGTCATTCAAAAGATCAAAATTGAAGAAGACCGTTTTGGTTTTGAGCCGGAAATCATGGCCAAGGTGGCGGCCTTGAAGGTGCGCATTTACGAAGTGGCCATTTCTTATTACGGACGCACCTATGCCGAAGGCAAAAAAATCGGCTGGCGGGACGGTTTCCGCGCCTTGTGGTGCATTTTCAAATACAATTTTTTGACCGGGTCATAGGCCGAACGCAATATTTCGGTCATGACTTTTTGCCATTCAACCTTGCCGGATGTCCAGTTCCCGCTAGCATGACTGCGAACAACAAATGTTATCGGCGGTTTCCAGAGCGTTTCAGAAAGTTGCCCCGTTAAGACTTTTAAGGAGCAAACTGCTCCAGCAATCCGGCTTTTATCTGGTTGGTCAATTTCTCCAGAAGGCCGTTTCGTTTCTGTTGCTCCCGGTCTGGACCGTTTATCTGACCCCATCGGATTACGGCATCATGGGAACACTGGCCGCTTACAGCGGGGTGCTTACCATGCTTCTCTTATTTGGCGTCAATTCCGCGGTCACGCGCCATTAT
This sequence comes from uncultured beta proteobacterium, assembly GCA_963833515.1. Lineage (GTDB taxonomy): Bacteria > Pseudomonadota > Gammaproteobacteria > Burkholderiales > Gallionellaceae > Gallionella. Next base: position 36,622 of record CAWHYN010000004.1, read on the forward strand.
TTCGATTTCAAACATGACCACGAAGCGCAGAGCCGTTATGTTACCTCCAATTTTTTCTTCATGGCCGCGGTGCCGGGCATCATTCTCACATCCCTCATCCTGTTTGGCCGTCCGCTTTGGGCGCACGTTACCTCCGAAAAAATTCCTTTTTATCCACTCGTGGTGCTGATGCTCATTACGGTTTATGGCGGGTTGCTCTACCGGATTCCGTATGCCCTGTATCAGGCGCAACAAAAAGTAAAAAAATGCGTCAGCCTCGACTTTGGGAGCTTCCTGCTTTCCATGGGGATCAGCCTGATACTTGTCGTTGGCTTGAGAAAGGGGGTTTTCGGCATGATGCTGGGCGGTTGTGTTGCCCAGGCCCTGATTACGCTTGTCGCCACCGGCCTGCTGCTTCGGGAATGGTTTGTTCCCAGGGTGGAATGGGGTCATATCTCGCGCAGCCTGAGTTACGGGTTGCCGTTTGTTCCTCATATGCTGGCTGGGTGGGTACTGGCTTTCGTGGACCGGGTAATGCTTGCAAAAATGGTTCCGCTTGATGATGTGGGACGTTATACCCTCGCCATTAATCTAAGCATGGTAATGCTGCTGATTGTCACCAGCATCAAGGACGCCTACGAACCCTATTATTACAATCTTCTTTCCACCGATGCCCATCCCGACAGGAAAATCATCCGCATTTTTTCCATGTATGTGACGGCCGTTGGCCTGCTGGCGCTTTTTGGGTCGCTCTTCGCCGGGGACTTGATCATGCTTTTGACGCCGGTCCGTTATCATGAATCGGCAAAGTATGTGGCCCCGGTCATTTTGGGTTACCTTTTCCTGGGTTATTATTTCAACGTGGGAATGGCGATTTTTTACTACAAGAAAACCAAACTATTGCCCCTGCTCACGGGAATTGCGGCGGTCTGCAACATCACGCTAAATTACCTCTTGATACCGAGATTGGGCGCCATCGCGGCGGCTTGGAACACCTATGCCTGTTATGCCATCATGTTCACCGTTTACTATATCATTGCACAGCGGGTGCGCCGGTTTGAATATCCCATCGTGAAAATCATATCGTTAAGCGCGTCTGGCGCTCCTTGCCGTGCTTTTAGTGCGGTTCATTCCTGCGCTCACACTGGTTGGAATCTTACAGAAATTGGGATTGTGCGCGGCTTATCTGTGCGCGGCCTACCTGTTGTTTTTTCGACGTTCGTCCGGGAATGATGTCAATGGCAGTGTCCGGTTCGAACCATGACAAACGCAACCAACAATCACCTGGAAGAACCCGATCGTCGGGGCTGTGTTTTGTGTGTGGGAGGAGCCAACTCATTGGCAAGAACCCGGACTTCCCGAAATCGGGAATTTACCGATGCCTTGATTGTGGTTACATAAGGAGCCAACCGGCACCCACTCCGGCCGAGTTGCAGGAAGTTTACCGGGCGACTTACCGAAGCATCCGGCGGGAATCCGCAACGGCGGATTACCTTGCCTTCATGGATATGCGCGCCCAGGCACAGTACAAGTTTATCACCCATGCGACGGCCCTCAATTTTGCAGGATTGAGTGTTCTGGATATCGGTTGTGGGGCGGGCAGTCTCTTAAGGGAATTTGAGAACCATGGTGCAGTCGTCACCGGATTTGAGCCGGACTGCAACATGTGCGAAACGGCCCGTGGGCGGCTGACGGCCGGGGCCCGGGTGGAGAACGCCCTTTTTTCGTGGCAGGATTGGCGGGGTGAATCGTTTGATCTCGTCTGCATGTCCCACGTTTTGGAACACGTTTCCGATCCTGTGGATTTTTTGGCCGGACTTTACAAAATCACCCGGCCGGAGGGTTATCTTTTTATTGAGGTGCCTAACGAAACATTGGAATCGGTTCAATTTCTTTGCCAATATCAATTGCAGGGTTACATGCACCTTGTCTTCCTTAATGAAGCAACCCTTCGGGCGGCCCTGACTGCGGGGACTTGGAAACCGGTCTACAGCGCCGCGTATGGACAAAACATGTCTGATTGGGTTGGCTCCCTGCGACGTAATTACTCTCTTTGGTGGCGCGCCATTCGCAAGGCCAGGCGGATATTGGGGAAGGCCGGATTAATTTCCATTGCCGCGCGACCGCCCGAACTTAAAACCGAATCATTCACCAGGACCAATCCCCGCGGGGAGTACCTGCGGGCGGTTGCACAAAAACCGGCGCCCATCACAAAAGTTCCAACTCATTTTTGATCCAACCATGACAACCATGAAATCTAATCCCCGCCTGATTGTCTTCGACTTTGACGGTGTGCTGACCGACAACCGGGTCCTTGTCTTCGCTGATGGCAGCGAAGCCGTCCTCTGCAACCGGGCGGATGGACTGGCGTTCGATCTCTTTCGCACGGAGGGAATTCCAGTGCTGATCCTTTCCACGGAGAAACACCCGGTCGTCGCTGCGCGCGCCAGAAAATTGAAAACCCCCTGCATCCACGGTGTGGCCGACAAAAAATCGGCCCTCGAAAAATACTGCGTCAGAGCGGGCATCAAGCTGAATACAGTGATGTATGTCGGGAACGACGTGAATGACCTTGCCGTTATGCGAATCGTTGGGCATCGGGTCTGTCCGGCGGATGCCCACCCTCGGGTGCGGGCCATTTGCGAGACGGTCTTGCATAGCCGGGGTGGTGACGGTGTGGCGCGGGAAGTGGCCGAAAAAAGACTGGGATTGCGATATGTCTGAAAGAACCAAAATCTTTCACACACCTCTCAGTTTTTTCCGAATAGGCAACTCGCTCTCCGTCACCTTTTTTTCACTTGAGCCAAGCATTTCCTCAATGTTTGCCACACGGCGTCTCAGCAAACTCATGGCATGAACTTCCAGGCTCGACGCTTGATCCGTCCCCCACATGGAGTGATCAAGGGTAATATGCCGCTCAATGATCTTTGCTCCGAGCGCAACTGCAATCACCGTCGGCTCCAGGTCGTATTCATGCCCGCTGTAGCCGATGGTGCAGCCATACCGTTTCATGAGCGTCGGGATGACCCGCAGGTTTAATTCCTTGGGCGGAGCCGGGTAGGTCGAAGTGCAATGGAGCAGCGCATACGATTTGGCTTTGGCAGAGACTATGGCCACGGCTGCGTCGATTTCCTCCAACGTGCTCATCCCTGATGATAACAGTATGGGAACACCGGAAGCCGCGGCTTCTTTTAAAAGTTCCTTGTGGGTCAGCATCGCCGACGGGATTTTGAGAAATTTGAGATCATATTGCAGAGCGAACTTGAGGCTGTCCAAATCCCAAATCGACACCGTCCAGTCAATCGGTTTTTCCGCGCAATACCGGTTGATGCAGTCATATTCCTTTTCCCCAAATTCAATTCGGTGTTTGTATTCGAGGTAAGTCATGTTGCCCCACGGGGTCTCGCGCGGTTTGTTTTTTTCGTGTTCCGGGACGGCCACGTCCGGGTTCCGCTTTTGAAATTTCACGCAATCCCATTCACAACCGAACGAGGCGTCAATGAGACGCTTGGCGATTTGAAGATCGCCGTTATGGTTTATTCCGATTTCGGCGATGAAATACGGTTTTTCCAGAGAGTTGAAGTTGAACATAGTTGGAGGGAGCTAACTGAGCCTGGTGAATGCCGCAAGTTTGACGGGGCCTTTGAGTTTTTGCCGCACCCCACCTGACTTCATGGCGTTTGCGATCAAGGTGAAAACCTCGGTTACCGCATTAAGGTAGAGTCCGGTTTCCGCATCGCCGTGAGCGCAGGACGCATAAAAGCGATCGCTGGCAAGGAAGCCGCGCGAAAGCATTTCCTGGATGAAGTAGGTCTGCAAAGCCAGCGGATCGTCGTGCAAGAAGGAAAAGGACGTGAGGGGTGGAATGCCTGAAACCTTGATGTTCAGCCCTGCGCTTTCCGCCGCCTGCCGCCAACCTTTCTGGACGGTTTCGCCCCGGGTGGTGAGGTATTTCCCGGCATTGATGCGGCGATGCTTTTTTAAAGTAGCCAGCGCCGCAGCGGGTCCCGATTTTTCAGTCCAGTATGAGCTGCTGATGAAAGTTCGCTGTGCGTAATCCATGATTTCGCCACGACCAATGACTGCCGACATGGGAAAGCCGTTCGACATGGCTTTGGCAAAGGTTGCCATGTCGGGGTCAACCCCATAAATCCGGTGCATTCCGCAAGTGCCCATTCGCCAGCCCGAGGTGATTTCGTCGAATATCAGCACTGCCCCGGTCTTTTTCGCCAACGTTCGCACCCCTTCAAGAAAACCCGGCGCAGGCCCATCGTTGCGCATCGGCTCCATCACAATTGCGGCCAGTTCGCTGCCGCGCTCTTGCACGATTTTTTCGAGTTCTTCAAGTTTGTTGTAGCCAAAAGCAAGCACTGTTCCGCGCAGGCTGCTGGGGACGCCCCGCGGCTCAAGCCCGGGCAACAAATGTCCGCTCAAGCCATCCGCAGAACCAAGATTGACGGCCAAATACCAATCGTGCCAGCCGTGATACCCACAGAGCGCGATTTTATCGCGCCCGGTCGCCGCACGCGCGATGCGCACGGCCACGGCCATGATCTCACCGCCGGTGCGGGCGTAGCGCACCTTTTCGGCCCAAGGATGAAGCTCGCAGAGCAATTCAGCGAGTTCAATTTCTTCGGGGCAATTGAGGGTGGCCATGTTGCCGCTCTGGAGGGCAGCAATGACGGCTTGCTCGACCTCCGGGTCGGCATAGCCCAGAACGCTGGTGCCGATGCCGCACATGGTGAAGTCAAGATATTCATTGTTGTCGATGTCCCAGATACGACAGCCTTTGGCCTTCGAATAATAGGCGGGCCAGTGTTCGGGCAGATAGAGCTCGGCACGCTTGCCAAAAAGCTGGGTGGCGCCGGGAACCAGCCGGCGGGCCTTGCGATAAAGCGCCTGTCCCTTGGAAACGTCCGGAAGTTTTGGAGCGGGTGTTATAGCCATAAGGACATATCTATGAATTTCTTTTCCACCAGAAAGCGGGCCCATTCAAGATTCAATTCCGAGTCAATCTCCACATTGCACCGGGGGTCCGTTTCAAAGCCGTAGCTGTTTTCCGGGTCCGAGTAAAACGTCTCCTGATTGCGGAACTTGTCCCAACGGAATAAATAGACAACTCCATTTAGTGTGTAGGCGTGAGGCAGAACCTGCCGGTTCACGTTTTTCAAGTCTTTGAGGTTGTCAACGATTTTGCTGATGCGGCCATCGGATTCCATCGGGCCAACGAAGGGTGCTGGATTATCCACATCCCTCATGCTAACCACCAGGCTGGCATTTTTCTCGATCATGATTGCCACGGCACGGTCGATGTCTTCCGGCTTCGTAAAAGGCGAGGAGGGTTCGAGCATCATGAGGGCATCGAATTTCTCGCCCCGGGTCTCGAAATGATCCATCGCGTGATGAAGCACGGCGAAATTAGTGGCTGTATCCGAGGCCAGCTCGGCCGGGCGCGTGAAGGGAACCTCCACGTTGTAGCGGCGCGCAACGTCCTGAATTTGTGGGCTGTCGGTTGAAACGATGATTCTGGATGGGTTCTTTGAGCGTTGAGCCGCCCGCGCTTTGAATGCGAGAAGCGGCAGGCCGCCAATTTCGCGAATATTTTTGCCGGGCACGCCTTTCGAGCCTCCGCGAGCCATGATGATGGACAGGATTTTCACAGGTTTGAACTTTTGGGGTTGTTGCCATGGTGCCGCGCACACGGCACATCCAACCTAAGCACTCGTTCAATGAATTCGTGAACCATACCCTAACCACCAGGTTTTTCAAGCGCAAAGTCGGCAATCGGTGGCATCGGGGCGCACCTTGACACTGCTGCCATTTTTTCTCCCTCTTCTCCCCCAAAGGAGGAAGAGGGGCGGGGTGAGGAGGCCGATTTAAGCTCAAATCCCCTCGCCCCCGCCCTCTCTCCGCTTGGGCGGGGAGACGGAGTCGGCGGCAATCAGGTGCGCCCGTGGCATCGGGCACGCCCATGATACAACCTGTTGCTGCAGCCTTATTTCTTTGACATCGCCTTGAGAAGACATGATATTAATCGTCAACATTTGTAAATCTGGAGTCTTAATATGTTTGACATCAATTTTTTCATGAAATCTTTCAAGTTCATGAGAGATGCCGAGGAGGGAAAAATCACAGATCGCAAGCTCGCGTTTGACACCCTTGAATCGTTCCGAAGCCGGGATCCCATCGTCTATAACATCGAAACGACCAACGCGTGCAACATGCGCTGCCAGATGTGCCCGCGCACCACCTTGATGACCCGGCTCGATGAAACCATGCCGCTGGACCTGTTCCGCCGTGTCATCGATCAGCTCAAGCCCCATTCGCCGGCCGATTGGAGCGCCTGGGAACAATTTGTTTTGGAGAACTACGGCTTGGGCAAGGACAGCATGAGCGAAAACCATTTCTTCCTGCTGATTATTCCGAAGGCGATCCAACTCCACGGCTATGGCGACCCGTTGCTTGACAAAAACCTGGGAGAAAACGTGAAACTTCTCACGGAAAGAAACTTCCACTCCTATTTCAGTTGCAACCCGTCAAATATCAACCTGGAAAAGATGACCGAAATGTTCGACCACGGGCTCAGCTACATCAAGTACTCGATGGAGACGGTGGATGACGTTGCTCATAAGGCGATCCGGGGGAAAGCCTCTGATTTTACCAGGAGTTATCAGAAGATTCTCAAGCTGCTCGAAATCAAGCGAAAGAACAATTACCAGACCGTCGTGGTGATTACGATGTTGGACCTCAACCGGGAAAACCAAGCCGAGGATTATGCCAGGCTTAAAGCCGCCTTCGAAGGGAAGGACGTGTATATTTATTTGAAAAGCGAAGATCAGCAGTGGTACCGGAAGAATTATCATGGAACGAAATCCGTTCACTGGAGCGAATTCTGCAAGCATCCTTGGATGTCGATGACCATCAAGTCCAACGGCGAAGCAACAATGTGCATGGAGGATTTTGACAACGAGATCGTGCTCGGAGACGTCCAAAAGGAAAGCTTGCGTGACATTTGGAACGGGGCGAAATACGACAAGTTCCGGCACGATCACTTTGATTTAACCCCATGTTTGAAATGCACCGAACGGTGCGATATGACCATGATCGGCGAGTTGGTAGGCAGCAAGCTGGCCGCTTTTACAACCCAAGCCGCTTGATGCATCAGGCCGGAAACGGCCGGTCAGAGGTTGTGTTATTGAATTCCCGGGCGGCGGACACAGCTGCCCCAAAAAATTGGTTAACACTGTCAGGAAGCCATGCAAACGACGAAAACCGTTAATCAGGTATTCACGGCAAACAAATCTCTACAGGGCCAATTAACAGTGACCAGTGGAGGTTCACAGGTCTGCATTCAAGGCACAGCCGCCAGCTTTCGCATGCTGGCCGAGATCCTTCTGGCCACCGCAGGCGGCGGGGGCAACACCTTTGCGCAAGGCTTTAAAGCGCAACTGGTGCAGGGAGAACCCTCTGGATTCATGCTTGCACCTGATTCAGTCGAACGCGTCATTTTACAGTGTGGCGGCAATCCCCCGGTTAATCGATCGGAAGAAGCGGCGCAATGACTTCGTGTCGGCGCTTCCCTGGCTGAAGAAATCGGCATCCTGAATGAACTGAATTCTGAGAAGTTGTCGTTGGGAGTACAGAGCGTGGAGTTGGTGGCCGTGGCGTGGCTGCCTGTGCGAATGAACAGTTCGTTTGAATACATTGCGCTGAATTCCTCCAGCGGCTAGCATCAACCATCGTGCAGCAAACAAACCTTTTTGATCTGACCGGACGGGTAGCCATTATCACCGGCGGTGCGGGACTTCTCGGCATTCAGCACGCCACGGCGGTTCATTTAGGGGGGGGGATTCCGGTGTTGGCCGATTTGAACCTTCAACGCGCGCAAGCTGCGGCCACGCAGGTCGGTGAGCGCGCGGTTGCCATGTGTTTGGATGTAACGAGCGAGGACAGCATTTCGGCCTGTTTGACTGAAGTTCTGGGCCGGTTCGGACAAATTAACATTCTCATCAACAATGCCGCGCGAAATCCGATGGTCGAGGGAACAAGCACCAGCGCCTCATTTTCGAGATTCGAGGAGCAGGATGTGGAGACCTGGGTGCTGGATATGGCCGTCGGGCTTACCGGCCCCATGCTTTGCAGCAAAATCATCGGCACACACATGGCAGCATCTGGCGGTGGCGTCATCCTGAACATCGGCTCGGAGTACGCGCTGGTCGCCCCGGACCAGCGGGTCTATGAACAGACCGGACTTGCTCCGGACCGCCAGCCAAAGAAACCGGTGAGTTATTCAGTGGTCAAGCACGGCATTATCGGGCTGACGAAATACCTGGCCACCTACTGGGCCGATAAAGGAGTTCGTGTGAACTGCCTCTGTCCGGGGGCCATTGCAAACAACCAGCCGGAGGAATTCGTGCGGCGGTTCAGCAACCTGATCCCCATGGGACGAATGGCTCGACCAGACGAGATGCAAGGCGCTGTCATATTCTTATGCTCCGATGCCTCTCGTTTTATGACCGGTGCGGTCGTGACGGTGGACGGCGGGAGAACTGCCTGGTAACGGCATCACTGCTTGCATGGAATACTCAGACAAAGGTTTTGAAGAGTTCCAGGATTTGCTGCGTCCATTCCGGGAAAGTCATCCTTTGCTCTGGCGCATCCGGGACAACCTCTATGCCGCGCTCTATTACCGGGTGCCCGGTGGCGGCGAAGAAAGAAGGCATCGTGCCGGGCTTTGGTCGTGGGGCCTGTGGGCCGTTGGCAAGGCCCTGCTGGCCGCGAAAAAATCCGTTCCGTCTGTTGAATCCAATTCACGATTTCAATTTTTGTTCTGCGGCACGCATAGCGCGCACTTCGACACCCTGGTTCCGGTGGTCAGAGAGGCCGCCGCACTTTCCAGGGAAATGCCGGTGTGCGTCTGGAGCGTGGAACTCAAACCGGAACAGGTGTCTTTCCTTGACGGCATCGGCAATGTGAAGGTCATCCGCCTGCCGGAACTGTATTCCTGTGTCGCGGTTTCAAGCAAATTTCGCGCGGCGAGGCGCGCGCTGCGCGAGGTGTTTGCGCTGGAACGGCTGCTGAAAGGCACGGGGCACAAGGAAGAACTCCGGCATCGGCGCTCGTTCGTGGCAGAATCCGTTTTTCATTATTTGCTCAGTGGCGGTTTTTGGGAGATGACGTTGTCGCCCACTCAATCAGGAGCCGTCTTCACGACCACTGAGGCGCCTTATTTGTGCAAAGGTTTGTTCGACGCGGCCCGGAACCGGCGGATGCGCACGGTTCATTTCTGCCACGGATTGCGTCATGCCGCGCACCAGGTGACCCGTGCAACCGACCTGTGCGTTTACAGCGAACTGGATCGCCAATGGTTCCAATCAAGGGTCGAAAAAGGTTGCACGTTGCGCGCCATCGGCAATCCGCGCATGGAAACGATCCGCAACACGGTTGGTCCGCCCCGAGACCGGAAACCGGGCGAACCGTTCCGGTTGCTGTTATTCAGTGCGGGAGAGGAATCGCCTTACACGGCTGAAATGGTGAAGGCGGATCTGGCAATTCTCGCCGCCGAATCCGCGACCCGTTCAAAATATATTCTCCGAATCCGTCCCCATCCGCGTGAACCCTTTGATGTCCTGCTTAAGGCCGTCAAGGAAATCGGATTGGAGGTGGACGAGTTCAGCCAAGGAATCCTGGCCGAGGACATTTCCTGGTGCGATGCCGCCGCCACGTCCTGGTCCACCGCATTGCTCGAAGCTGCGGTGGCGGGCCGTCCTTGTTACTGGACCGACGCGGGCGGACACGGATTTGGCGGGACTGGAGAATTGCAACGGGCCGGACTGGGATTGCTGGTGCAAACAAAGGAAGAATGGGCGCAGGCGGTGGAGAAACTTTTTTTATTCCAAACGCAGCCACCGGCGGCCGTGCCGGAAGCCACACTCAACGAACTGCGAATTTGCCTTGACGATTCAGTTTCGTGGCTGCAAAGGCTCCAACTATGAAACTGCACGGCCTCATTAAACGACTGGAACCGCTCACACAAAAACTTTCAGGCGAACTGCCTCTATGTCCATGGTCTTCCATCATCTCCCAATTGGACCCACGAACATTGGCGGCATATCCGCCACCATTAAAAATCGAATTTGTTTCTGAGGAAGGCCCGTTTAGAAAATTGCGCTTTGCCAATGTGCATGACGCATGGTTTCCGGGCGATGCGGCCATCACGCCGGAAATGTGGAGTGAATACCTCGCGGTATTTTGGAATCACCCAAAGAACGCCCACTACTACCTTCGTCATACGCCGGTCAAGGCCGGCGATGTCTGCGTGGACTGCGGAGCCTGCGAAGGATTTTTTGTCTTTCAAGCCCTGGAGGCGGGCGCAGCGAAGATCATCTGCGTGGAACCAAGCGCAATCATGGCCCAGTGTTTGACGCGTACCTTTGAACGTGAAATTGCCCATGGACGGGTTGTGATCAGGAGCGCCGCGCTGGGCGCGAGCAACGGCACCGCGCGCTTCAATTTCGACAGCCTGCATCCGTTTGGAGGGAGTGTAGGCCAGCCAACCGGCCACGCGGAAACGGTGGAAGTGCTGACCTTGAAACGACTTCTCGCGGAGATGTCGGTTCCCCGCATTGACTTTCTTAAAATGGACATCGAAGGGGCGGAAATCCAAGCGACCGAAGGTGCGCTGGCCGTGCTTGAACGGGATCATCCCCGACTTGCGATTACGACCTATCATCGCTCGTTTGATTTTACCGCCCTGCGAGCGCTGCTTATTGGCGCTGGCTACCGCCATATCAAACCGACTGGCGTTGTAGAACGCGACGACGGCATTTACCGGCCAGTCATGCTGCACGCTTGGCAATAGGTTTGTCAACGCAAGGTCTGTTAATCCGTGGGAAATCCCCCGGCTGTGCCGGGGGACTCCCGAAGTTTGACAGCTCCGGGAGTCGTTTGTGAGTCTGTCTTTCGTGAACCGCTCAAAGTTTACGAAAGGAACAGACCATGCAAACGTATGAAAGTTTGAAGCACACGACGTGGGAATGCAAATATCATGTGGTGTTCATACCGAAGTGCCGGCGGAAGGTGTTGTATCACCAAATCCGGCGGGAATTGGGAGAAGTGTTCCGCAGTTTGGCGGAGCGCTGGGAAAGCAAAGTGGAGGAGGGGCATCTGATGCCTGATCACGTGCATATGCTGTTGAGCGTGCCACCGAAGCATTCGGTGTCCAACGTGATGGGGTTTATCAAGGGCAAGAGCGCGATTCATATCGCGCGGGTCTATGCTGGAAAGCGGCGGAATTTCGTCGGCCAACATTTTTGGGCACGAGGTTATTGGGTGTCAACAGTCGGCAAAGACGAGGCTGCCGTGCGTCAGTATATCCAAGACCAGGAAAAGGAAGACAAACGCCTCGAACAACTGGAGATGGTGGCGCTTTGAGCGCCTCCCGATCCTAAACAACCGCTTTGAGCGGTTCACGCTATCTCAAGCCTCCGGCTCTGCCGGAGGTCGCTGACTCGTCTGCCAAAGCAACCAGCCGCCAGTCTCCGCGCTTTCCCAGCGCAATCGCGGCGCGCAGCAAGTCAACACCACAACCAGTCCGCCATTGGCGTTCGCGCCCGCATCAACAAGGCAGCTCGAAACCAAGCACTCAATAATGTTTCCACTCTAAAAGTTCGCTTTTTCGTTTGTTTTTAGCCGCGAAATTGCTTGAATGTCCCCCAGTCAATGCGGCCAAGATTAAAATATGCAGAAACAGTGTTTCTCTCCCTATTGGCAACGGGCTTTATTGCGGCAAGCGCTTTCTTCTGGAAGACAGGGTTTTGGCATTTCTTGTCGGAATACAACGCTTTGCAGTTGAAAGAGAGGGCTGACGTCATCCGGCTTGTGTTCATGGGGTATGGCGTTTTTCTGGGGGCGCTTTCGGTTGCAAGCTTCATCCTGATCCACTACCACAAAAGCACACTTTCGGCTCTATGCGTGAAATTCTTGCATTCCGTCCTTGGTGAATTGCGAAACCTCAAGCGCTGGCTGTCGGTGAGCATGGGGGCATCCCCAGCCATGTTGTGGGTGCTGCTGGTCACCAGTGTCGGTTTGGCGATAAGAAGCTACTTCATAGCTCAACCCATGAGGTATGACGAAGCCTCCACCTTTCTGGGGTATGTCAACAAGGATTTCTTACACCTGTTCTTCTATGACTTTCCCAACAACCACGTCTTTCACACACTGTTGGCAAAGGTTTCGGTGACGATCTTCGGCAATTCTCCGGTGGCAATTCGTTTGCCTGCTTTGCTCGCAGGCATTTCTGTGATACCAATAACATTCGGCCTTTCCAGACTTCTTACCAAGGAGACGGGTGGATACCTCTCATCCGCACTGGTGGCCGTTTTCCCATACTTGGTTCTCTATGACACGATGGCACGCGGGTATTCGCTGGTGGTTCTATTTAGCCTCATGCTTGCCATCATGGGATTATACGAAGCAACAACTCCATCCTTGGCGACGTGTTTCCTGATTTCGTTGCTGGCGTCTCTGGGCAACCTTACGATGCCATCATTTCTCTTTCCGCTGGCAGGGCTGTACCTGTGGATGGCGATTCTTCTATTCATGCGAAATAGAAACATTATGCATATAATTCGCGCATTTATCCTGCCGTGTGGCGTAATGACAAGCGGCTTCACAGTCGTCTTATACACTCCCACGATCATCTGCAGTAACGGGGTCCATACACTCCTCAACAATCCGTTTGTGGCGAGTTTGCCCTGGTCTGATTTTCTGCGCCTTCTTCCCACTCATCTGTTCGACACCCTGGCCGCTTTTCGCCGCGACGTGCCCATCCCTCTTGTTTTTTGCGTTTTGTTATTCGTCTTGCTCGGAATCGCAGATATGCTGCGCAAGAAAATGTGGGAGATGCTGCTTCTGTTCTGCTCTCTATTGATTGGGGCGATAGTGGTCCTGCTTCTTAAACACGCCATTCCATACGACCGAACTTGGATATACCTCCTACCCTTCGCATTCATCCTGGCTGATAAAGCATTCTCTTCCATCAGCATAACATGCCGGGAGTGTTTTAGACGTATTCCCAAGTTCGCAGTTTTCATCCTAATGTGCTTTTGGGCGATCCGTCTAATGAGCAACAGTGGCATCGCTTCGTACCGGGATACGTGCCCATTCCCTGAAGCCCCGTTGATCGTTGAGATCCTTGCAACCGAGATGAATCAAGGCGACAAAGTAGTGGTGAAATGCCCCGCCGACAACCAGTTGTATTATTACATGCTTCGAAAAGGCGTGCCGAAGAAGAGCGACTTTTCAGGAACTACACATAAGAGGGTGTTTTTCGTCGTTGAAAAGAACCACTACTCTCTTGGTGACCTAACAAAGGAAAATGTAAAAAAACTGTTGGACGTAGAAGGTGCTGGCCTGTACGTGCGCGATCTGCCCGAAGAATAAAGCGGCTTTACAATAACCACGAATCACCCGGGGTCCGGTGATTGGGAGCAGATCAGTGACTTCGTTTTTTCGATCTGGCTGAAGCGCCAGTTTGGGGCCGGTTATGCTGCATGATTGGGCAGAGGCGTGCCGCCGAAAGGTTTTCGAAGTGTCTGCCATGCCAGCCAGCCGTAAGTCTCCGCGCTTTTCCAGCGAAGCCGGGGGGCGCAGTGAGTCAGGAACCACCACCAGTCCGCCCATTGGCGTTCGCACGGAGGGAGGCTAAGAACGGTGTGCGCCTTTTGTGCTTCTGCATCGGATAATTTCATAAACCTTTTGCAGTGCGCAATCGCGATCTTTTTTGTCAGCGCCATTTGGGTTTCCGCATTCTGCTTCGACACCGACATGGAATGGATGCGGAGTTTAAGCAGCTTATCCGGCAGGCCGACAAACTCGCCGTGCTCAAGCATTCTTCCCCAAAGCGAATAATCCTCGGCGTGGCGCTCGTCCGGCAAATATCCGCCGGCGGCCAGCGCCGTTGCCTTTTTAAAAAGCACGGTGCTGTGGACAATCGGGCACTGGTAACAAAGCCGCAACGCCACAAAGGCCCGTGTTTTTGAGAACCGGGCACGACCGGCAGACCGGCTTTCTTCGCCGATGTATTCCGCGTCCGTGTGCGCCAGCACCGCGCGCGGGTTGAGTTGCAAGGCCTTCCATTGTGCTTCCAGCCGGTTCGGCAGGCTGACGTCATCCGCGTCCTGGCGGGCGATCCATTCCGCTTTTGCCTGCGCGATGCCGAAATTCAGCGCCACCACGATTCCCGCGTGGTCGAGCCGGAAAACCCGCAACCGCGCGTCGTGATACGATGCCAGAATCTTCGCGGTTCCATCCGTGCTGCCATCGTCCATGATGATCAGTTCAAAATCGGTGAAGGTTTGGGAAAGAATGCTGTCCATGGCCTCGCGCAGGTAGGCTTCTCCGTTCCAGACGGGCATGATGATGGAAATGCGCGGGGTCATTTCAGTCGGCGGGCCAAACCTAGAATGGATTTCCGCCGGATACGAGATTAAATTTTCCGCGAGAGCCGCCGGACGTCAACATTTGCTTTGATGCCTTTCAGATTGGTCCGGTCATGGCGACCGCAAATCCGGCAGCACCATATTTCATATAAGAACCAGAACCAACTGATTCGCCCGCTCGCTCCCATTCTCTCGGGCGTATCCGCGCACTGTCCCCGTTTTTCTCCGTCTCCCAAGGTTGCTTCGCATTGACGGACGGGAAATATATTTTGCGTGGATTTGACTTTAGTTCGCGGGCAAAACGGCTAAAATACGGATGAATTTTGATGCAATCCAAACTGCCAGTTAATGTATGCACCTCCACGTTTCCGCACAAATGGCTGCCAGCGGCGGCCAGGCCGGGGTGGTAATTTAAGCCATGACCAGCGTATCGGATATTTTGCGATTGGCTGGCAACCGCCGCTCAAGGGTTTTGGCCGCAATGACGAGCATTTCAGGCCGCAGGGATTTTTTTGCCGGGAAGAGTTTGTCACCTGTGAAGCCAATGTGTTTGCTTCCAAACTAAAACCCGGATAAGAACCGTCATCGGAAAGTCGAAACCGAATCATATCAATGAAAATCCTCTGGATTTGCGGACTTCCCCTGGAAGTGCAGCACGAAGTTTTGCGCGATCAGGACTACGGCGCCCGCCAGGCCTGGTCGTGGGTTTTGGGTCATCTTCCACCGCCAGAGGGCATTGAGTTGCATATCGCCTGCCGGACGGCATGGCACACCTCCCCTCAAGAATTCACTTACCAGGGCGCCCGCTTCCACCTGATTCCCGTCAAGGCCAGGGCGAGAATTTATTGCCTGTATCGCTTTGACTGGCTCTTCTTTCGCGATCTGGCGGCCCGATTGAAACCGGACGTTGTCCACGGTTGGGGAACGGAAGATGCCTATGCCCACGTCGCCCTCAAGCTGTCGCCGGAAAGGCACTTGATTCAGATACAGGGCAACATCAACGCTTTGAAAAAATGGGAGCCGATGTCGTGGGGGATCATGCTGTCGGCATCGAGTGAGCGCCTGGCGCTGTCCCGTGCCCGCCATGTGGTCGCAGAGAACGAATATTCACTCAACGCCGCCCTGCCGATGGTCCGGACCAAATCGGTCCACGCGATTGAGCACCCGATACGCGCCGGTTTTCGCATCGCTCCACCGACGGATGGCGAGGGCAAGCAGATTCTTTATGTGGGGGTCATTCAAGAGCGCAAGGGAATCTGGGATGCGTTGGAGGCATTCTGCGGCGGCACACCCCCGGATTGGAAACTGGCGATCGTGGGAAACGGAAAAGCCGGGGCCATCGAAAGATTACGCCGGCTGATTTCGGAAAAAAGTCTGGATTCCCGTGTGCGATATCATCCACAACTGAACACATCGGGAATCGTCTCGCTGATGCAGGCTTCGAGTGTTTTTCTACTGCCCACCTGGATTGACACCGGCCCGACGGCATTGAAAGAGGCCCTGGCCATGGGGCTTTGGCCGGTATGCTATGACAACAGCGGGCCGGCCCATTACATCCGCCATTTCCAATACGGCAATCTGGCTGAAGACCGGAAGGTGGCGGATTTGACCGCGGTGCTTAAACAAGCGCTGGCCGCCCAAGCCTGGAAGCAGCCGGCGAATCGCGCCAAAATTGAAACACACATCCGCCCGCATTTCGACCGGGACAGAATCTGGCGGGAATTGGCGGCGTTATATTGCAACATCTCCACTCAATGACGGTTCTCCAGCTCCCGCCGAACCATACATCAGGCCATCCCGCAGGGTTTATCCTGTCATGCGCCGGCACAGAAGGCGGCGGGTGTTTGATGAGGTTTCACTGGCCGGACAAAGCCGGGGTGCAACTTGGCACTACAGCTCCTCACCCCGACCCTCTCCTTCCCGCAGGGCGGGAGGAGGAGAAAAACGGGGGCAGTGCGCGGATGCGCCCCAAAGTCGGGAGGAGATGCAATTGCGGTTGCCGATGATTTATGGTTGGAATAAACTATGCGATGGTTACGCAGCTTGAATGCTGCGTTACATGATCAATGAACAACGCTCCGGCCATTTTCCGGTCGCTCATCGTCTATGCGATATGCGTGCCGCTGGCGATCACGGTGGGCTATTTGCTCACCAATCCGCTGGATTATTCAACGGCTGCCATTTACGGCGTGCTGGGGTTGACACTCATCCTGCCGGTTTTGCTGCGCTGGCATTATCCGCTGATGTTGTTGTGTTTTGACACGAGCATCTACATCTTTTTTCTGAAGGGGGAACCCAATTTAGGGTTGGTGATGATGGCGTTGAGCCTGGGCATATCCACTTTGGAACGCATTTTATCCAGCGAAAAGAGCTTCATCCGGGTGCCCCAGATAACCTGGCCGCTGATTTGCCTGGCCGTCGTGGTGTTGTTTACCGCCAAATTAACGGGGGGAATCGGTTTGCATGCACTTGGCTCGGAAGTGTATGGGGGAAGAAAATACATTAATTTGCTGGCGGGCATCTTGACTTATTTCGCATTCACCGCGCAGCGCATCTCGCCCCAAAATGCCAGGCTTTATGCATCGCTTTACCTGCTGGGTGGGGTCACGGCCTTTGTCGGCGATTTGTATCCCATAACGCCTTCGCCGCTGCATTTTATTTTTTGGTTTTTCCCGCCCGGCAGCTATAGTAATACTTCTTTTGAGATTGGCGTGACACGGTTGGGCGGGGTCAGCGGAGCGGCAGCGGCCCTGGCTTTCTGGTTGGTGGCCAGACACGGACTGCGCGGGGTTTTTCTATCAGGCAAACCGTGGCGGATGGTTTTATTTATCTTGCTAACCATGATGATTTTTTTGGGCGGATTCCGCATAAAGATTTTGTCGTATATGTGTATTTTGGGTTTGCTGTTTTTCCTGGAAGGATTGCATCGGACCAAGTGGCTGCTGGTTTTCCTGCTGGCGGGAGTGCTCGCAGCGGTCGCTGTCGTTCCGCTGGCCCGCCATTTGCCGTTCACCGCCCAACGGTCACTGGCGTTCCTGCCATTGGATATAAGTCCGGAGGCCAGGCTGTCGGCCGATGACAGCACCCAATGGCGGATTGACATGTGGAAAGCTCTCCTGCCCCAAATCCCGCCGCATCTGCTCCTGGGCAAAGGGTACGCCATTTCCATGGAAGATTACCAGATGATGGGCAGGAGCTCGGCCTTTCACGCGGTGGATGCCAGCCAGCAAGGGTTGGCGCTGGCCGGCGATTATCACAACGGCCCGCTTTCCGTGATCCTCCCGTTCGGCATTTGGGGGGCCATTGTCTTTCTTTGGCTTGGAGTCGCCGGGCTGCGGGTGATGTATTGCAATTTCCGGCATGGAGACGAGTCATTGCGGACTTATAACGCCTATTTTTTGGTGACTTACCTTTATGTTTTTTTTCGATTTTTGTTTATCTATGGAAGTCTGGCGGATGACATAATGAGTTTTGTCGGCATGATTGGATTCAGCATTGCGCTGAACGGGGGGATGCGCCGGCCGGCTGCGCAGCCGGTTCAAGCACGGTACGCCGATGATTCATCCGGTAAAAATCCAGCCGTATCCCCGCCCCGCTTTTCACCGCTGAACCTGGCGCCGGCTGGCGTCCTCAACCCCGTTTTGAAACCTAAACTGCTCATCGTGGAATTGTGGGGGCTGGGCGACCTGGTGCTGGCCACGCCCTTTTTGCGCGGAGTGGCGGAACGGTTTGACGTCACGTTGCTGGCCAAACCTTTTGCGCTCGATTTGCAACCCCGGCTTTGGCCCGGGGTGAAAGTGGTGCCGTTCACCGCACCGTGGACCGCCTTCAAACACAAGTATCATCTTTGGCGCTGGCCCTGGCTGGAGATGCTCCGTTTATTCCACCAACTGTCGGCGGAACGTTTCGACTTCGGCCTTTCCGCGCGCTGGGACCCGCGCGATCATTTGCTCCTGAAATTCGTCGGCGTCAAAAACCGTATCGGCTTTCCGCGTCTGCGCAGCCGGATTTTTTTGACGCAACCGCGTGCGCGGCCCGAGCCGCAAGCGCACCGTTACGAATCCTGGCGCACCATTGCCGGCGCGTTGAACCTTCAGCTTCCGCCCGGCGGCAAAATCACCCAACCCGCCGTGCGCAGCCGGGAAACCATCCTGATTCACAGCGGGGCCGGACAACCGGTCCGCGTCTGGCCGCTGGAACACTGTCGCCGGCTCGCCGCGCATTTGCGCCGGAACGGGTTCCAGGTGCAAATCGCGTGCGACCCGGATCAGCGCGATTGGTGGCTGCGCGCCGGCGAAACCAGCGTGGCGACGCCCGCCACGGTGACGGAATTGATCGTGCTGATTGACCGCGCGGGGGCGTTCGCCGGCAACGATTCCGGGCCGGGCCACCTCGCGGCATTCTGCGGCGTGCCGACGTTCACGATTTTCGGGCCGCAACTGCCGGAGTGGTTCGCGCCACTGCATCCGGCGGCGGAATGGGTCGAAGGCCGGGCGTGCCCCTACAAGCCGTGCTCGGATTATTGCCGGTTTCCGGCGCCCCACTGTCTTTGGAACATCAGCGAGGAAGAGGTTTGCGCGCGCGTTGAAAAATTTGCCGCCCGGCATCTTGCCCCGAAACCCGCCGCGGTGAGTCAACGAAGTCATGACTGATACGATTTCCCGTCGGAGGGGCGAGTTACACGAGCCCCCATTTTCAGAGGCATTCTATGTCAGGGGCTCGTATAACTCACTAGTGTCCAGTTAAAAGCCCAATAGATACGGGGTGTTTTGCGATTCGTCATTATTGGGTGAGTTGTCAACTTGTGCAAGCAGCTCGGATACAGGTCTTTGCTCGAAAGCGCTCACGCTGAGGATTTGCAGGATTTCATAAAGACTTTTCTCCAACTTCAGTTCCTTCTTGGCGATGGCCACGAGCAGGTAGGTGCAAATGGCCGTCCAGGATCTGGCAATAGATCGCGTTGGGTGATCGGCCAAAGAATCGTCTGATGCGTAAATGCTGCTTGATCCATTTGAAGAACAATTCCACCTGCCAACGGCGCTTGTAAAGTTCACAGATCACCAGCGCTGGCAGCTCAAAATCATTGGTCAAAAACACCAGGGAACGATTTTGCGGTTCGTCGCGAAAACGGATTCTTCGCAGCGGCACCGGGTAGACTTTTTTGGACCAGAGGCTTTTCAAACGAATCGTTTGGTCACAGCGCAGGCCAGTGCTTTTGTCCACCGGGTGTGACTCCACCACATAGAAGCGGACATTACATTTGTTGCGCACGACGAAACGGGCTCCCGCTTGCTGGAGCCGGATCAACCGTGTAAAATCCAAATACCCGCGATCCATCACGTAGAAAGCCCCGGTACCACTGGAATTTGATCAAGCATTTTGGGCTCTGGAAATGAGGCTTCGGTGATGGCGGCCCAAACCGGGAGACTGCCCTTTAACGAAATGAGTGTGTGCAACTTCACGGCCGTGGCACGGGACTGGCCCCAGTAAGCCCAGGGAAAAAGATGCACACTCAAATGGATGAGCGAGGCATCCAAGGCCAGGACTACCCGCGGAAAATCGGGATCGCTTTGATCGTCGCGATAAAGTTGGCTGGCGCGACGAATCAGCACCTCCGCCACCGCGGCGAACACTCGCCAATCGCGCCGTTCGTTGGCGTAGGCAAAGTTGGTTCGGGTGACATGACCTCTGAACCCCAGATGGTATTGCAGGCTGGGACGCGCGTTGAGGCAGGCAACAATATCGCGCAGACTCTCCCGATACGTCAGTTGGCCAAAGCAAAGCGCCAGGAAATGATCGTACGCAGAAAAGCGCCGCGAACTGCGGCGCATCGGAAATTGTTCAACACACCGGCCAAAAGCTTGGGCATGAAGACCGGAGACGATTTGGGAAAACGCGGGTTGGGAGACGGACATAGGCGAGGTATACCGCCTTTGGAGCGGGAATCGATCACACTCTCTACCTTCACAAAACCCCCGTCAGACAGCCGCTTTGCGAACTTTGAGGACTCCTTAACTGGACACTAGTGCGTATAACTCGCCCCTCCGATACTTTTGAAACCGTCCCGGCAGCGCCGCCCCGCCCATTCCGCCGATTGTTCCGCCCGGACGGCTCATCGTTTTTTGTAATCTCCGCGGCTGAAATATTTTTCCAGCCAGAGGTAGAGGCAGATGAAGAAGTAGCGGCTGCCCATTTCCTTGATTTTCAACTTCGGCTCGCCGGAGCGCCGGTTGCGCCACGTGATCGGAACCACCGTCCAGGAATATCCACGCACAATGGCCTTGAGCGGAATCTCCACCGTCAGGTTGAAATGCGGCGCGATGAGCGGCTCGCAGCCCTGGATCACCGTCCGGCGATACGCCTTGAACGCGTTCGTCGTGTCATTGAGCGGAATGCGGAACAGCAGGCGGATGAACAGGTTGGCCAGCCGGTTCACGAACAGTTTCATTTTGGGATAATCAATGACGCCGCCGCCCTTGATGAACCGGCTGCCGAACACGCAGTCCCAGCCTTCATTCAGCAATTTCCAGTAACGCACCGCGTCGCGCGCGTCGTCGGATTCGTCGGCCATCATGATCACCACGGCATCCCCCTGGATGTGGCGCAGGCCGAACACAACCGCGCGGCCAAATCCGTGTTCGCCGGTGTTCTGGATGGGGCGCAGCCCGGGAACTTTTGCCTGCAACTGCTGCAACACTTCCCAGGTGCGGTCCCGGCTGCCGTCGTCCACTACCACTATTTCGTGCGGCACCTGGTTCAACGAGAATTCCAGATGCAGATGTTCAATGGTGGCCGGCAACGATTCCGCCTCATCCCGCGCGGGGATTACCACGCTGAACAACTTCAGCGGCTCGGCGGGCAGGTTTGCTGGGGCGTTGGGATTCACGTTGTTTTTTTGCGATGACTGGGCTGAAGAATTAGTCCGATTCAAACGGTCAGCTCCGGGCCCGATGAGAATCAGGTCCTGGTTTCAATTCCGCCACATAGTTGGTGACGCCCCGGAAATACTCAATGTCCTCATAGTAGTCCCTCACCGGGATGTCTTTTCCCGAAGGAGTAATCCGCCAGATGGAAAACCCCGCGCCCATCAACAATTCCCAGAAATCGCGGAAGAAAGTGCGGGAATTGATGTTTCCCCCCGAACTCGAAGGAAAGCGCGCCGATTTTCCTCGAAGCCAGGGATTGGCGGGCGCCTCGCAAAGCGAAAAGTTCGTGTCCTTCGACATCCATTTTCATGAAGTCCACAAAATCAATTTTTTTAGATTCAATGATCTGGTCAATGATGGTGACTTCCACGGTGGATGTCGTATAGTTGAGATTCCGGAATGGCGTATCATTCCGCACATGCAAAGACGCCGTGCCGTCCGTTGGAGAACTGGAATGATAGGCAGCCGGTCCCGGCGTTTCTCCCAGAGCGCAGGGAATGAGAGTGACTCCCGGCAGATTCTTTTGGCGGATCGCAGCCTGACATACCGGCGAAGGTTCAAACATATAAACTTTTGCTTCCGGAACCTCCTGCAACAAACTTTCAGTCCAATTCCCAACATTTGCCCCCGCGTCAAACACCACAGGTTGTGGACGATGGATACGGCTGACGGCGGCCCGGACCTCTTCCCGCAAGTCCCAGCCGGTTCCCGATCCTTTGCCCATCAGAAAATTCAGATAGGCATCCAGCACCCGGCACGGTTTATAGAGCCAACGGGAACACGCAATCCGGCTCAACGGCTTGGCGGCGGATTTGCCGAATCTGTTTGCAAAAGTGGGCTTATGCAGTTGCATGCGTGTCCCGAATCATCCGGGTTTCCATACGGCTTTTCCAGTCTTTTTGAAGCGGCCCTTCATTAAACGCGCTGGCCTGCCACCAGTTCCTTTTACCGGCGGTGATCTCAACCGCCCCGTGGCAAGACCGTACCGGGGCTTGTTGATCTGGCGCATCGCAAAGTTCCGCTTCCGGATTTTCAGTTTCAGTTTCCCCGACGCCAGATTATTATCTGGAATCGTTTTGCGCGCGGAATTGTTCGGTCACCAATTTATACGTTTCGTTCAAGGTCCGACGGTAGGCATCCTCGGAGAAGCCGGTGGCGATCCGCTGTGACGCCGCCCGCCCTTTTTCCCGGATGATTTTCCGGTCGCGGTCAATGGCCATGATGGTTTCGGCGATCTGATCCACCATCTGTTTGCGGCTGATGACGGGAATCTTATAGCCGCAATCTCCGGTCACGATAATCCCCGGGCCGCCGCAGTCAGCGACAATCGGCACGCAACCCGACAACATCGCCTCCATCATGGTCAGGCCGGCGCTCTCCCGCAAACTTGGCAGGAGAAAAACATGCGTGCCTCCCAGTTCACGCCGGTAATCCTCGCCGTACAGGTCGTCGGCAAAAAGAACGTCGCGGTTCAAATCCAGCCGGGCGGCCAGCCGTTTCAAATGCGCAACTTCCGGCCCGTTCGTCCCCAGCCGGTAGCGAAACTTCACCCCGGCCTTTTTCACCCTGGCCAGGGACCACAACGCCAGGGCCACGCCTTTCGTGCCGATCAAATTGCCGCCGGCAAAAATCCGCAGCGGACCATCCGGCTGTCGCTCCTGCCCGTGGCCGGCGAAGGCTTGAATGGTCGCTTCCGAAAAAAAAGCGTGGCTGAGCGAGGACACTCCCCGGGTCGAGCCGCGCATCCGGACCATCAGGGCGCCGGTCTCTGCGTCCGGCGTGAAGATGTGTGCCGCGTTTCGGACGCAGGCCCGAACGGAGGGCGAGAGGCGCGACACCAGGTTGGAAACCGTCCGCAACAGTTCAAAGCCCGCTGCGGCGGGACTGAGGCTGGGCAACAGTCGCAAGGAACAATTGGTGTTTCCACCGATGGGGCCGAAGACAAAGGGGATTCCCAGTTGCCACAGCGGCGAGGCCACCCGCCAGGTGGCCACGGTGACATGATGAACCAAATCAAAGTGAACCGACTGATGCAACGTCCGGGCCAGGGCGGGTATGTCCTGGGAATATTCACGATATTCGGTCCAACTTTGCAGCCGCGCCTGCATGCGGTTGGGAGGCCACTCCCGAAACCGGTTGGCATAGAAAAAACGGATGTTCGCGGGAACCAATCCTTCGGCTCGCGCCCGCTCAACCTCAGGCCGGTTGCGACCACTGGCCAGCACCCACAAATCATGATCCTTGGCCAGGCATTGTATGGCGGACCAGCCGACATAATGTTCGGAGCCGGCATAAGGGCTGCAGTGAAAGGCGGAAACCAGAACTTTCATGATCAGGTCAACGCTGACGCGATTTTATTTACTTTGCCATCCGCTGGCGCCAGGCTTCGGCGATTTCCGTGAATATCTGCGGCAGACGACGGGTCAGTTTCCATCT
This sequence comes from uncultured beta proteobacterium, assembly GCA_963833515.1. GTDB lineage: Bacteria > Pseudomonadota > Gammaproteobacteria > Burkholderiales > Gallionellaceae > Gallionella. The sequence goes on from CAWHYN010000004.1 coordinate 60,404, forward strand.
GGGATAGTGCGCCTGCATCTTGGAAAGGTCGCTGTAGTAGCAGATGTGGTCGCCGCTGCGGGCCTGGTCAACATAGGTGTAAACTTGTTTTTTGCCGGTGCAGGCCCCGGCCATTTCAAACGCCTCAAAAATGGAGCAGGCATTGTCCTTCCCGCCGCCCAGGTTATAGACTTCACCACAACGCGGCGCCTGGTAAAACTCGAACATGAAACTCGCCACGTCCGTGGAATGGATGTTGTCGCGGACCTGCTTGCCCTTGTAGCCAAAGATCTTATATTCGCGGCCTTCGAGGTTGCATTTCACCAGATAACTGAGGAAACCATGCAACTCGACGCCCGAATGGTTGGGCCCGGTCAGGCAGCCACCGCGCAGGCAGCACGTGGGCAGGTCAAAATAACGGCCGTATTCCTGGACCATGATGTCGCCCGCCACCTTCGACGCGCCGAACAGCGAGTGCTTGGATTGATCAATCGAGAATGTTTCCGGGATGCCCCGCGCGAATTGCGCGTCGTCGTAATCCCAGCGTTGGTCCAGTTCCTTCAGTTTGATGGTGTTGGGCCGGTCGCCATAAACCTTGTTGGTGGACATGTGGATGAACGGCGACCCGGGGCAATAACGGCGCGCGGCTTCGAGCAGGTTGAGCGTGCCGACGGCGTTCACGTCAAAATCATCGAAGGGAATTTTTGCGGCCAGATCGTGGGACGGCTGCGCCGCCGCATGGATGATGACGGAGGGTTTGAGGGTTTCGACGAGCTGGAGCACTCCGGTGCGATCGCGGATGTCCAATTCGTGGTGGGTAAAGCGGGTGAGCGTCTTTTGAAGCCGCCGCTCGTTCCAGCGGGTGTTGCCCTGCGGGCCGAAGAAGATTTCGCGCTGGTTGTTGTCCACGCCATGCACAACGAAATCGCGCTCATGGAAATAAGCGCTGACTTCCGAGCCAATGAGTCCGGACGAGCCGGTTACCAGACAGGTTTGCATAAATTTTCAGCGATATGTGACAACCCGGTTGTCGGTGTGTTGTTGCCGGAAGTGGGTACCGGGTTGCCAGGCTTTTGCCAAGTTTTAACTCGCTGGGTCAAGAAAAATGGCCGAAGGCAGCCGTTGAGCAGCCGTTGAGGGTTGCTGCTTTCAGGCCGCGCCATCCATTTGTGCCACCAGGTTCAAGTAACGTGGCATTTGAACTTCGGATGACCAGAACAGCGTTTTATCGGCATTGCCTGAGAGCGTGCCTGCCTGGTACCGGTCCCAAAGCCGCTCCAAGGCGGCGGTTCCACCCGCGACGTCAAATTCATCACAGGCAAACTCCGCCATGCCGGCCGTGTCGAGAACCCGGCGCATTTCGGAGCCTTTGGGAACGAAGGACAAAATGGGACGCTGCGCGCCAAAGTAGTCCACAATTTTACTGGGCATGAAAAGATTGTGCGTGGAGGAAATCACCAGCAGCAGAATGGGGCTTTGCCTCAGTTTCCTGAGGTATTCACTGTAACTCACCGCTGGATTGATGGAGACGACATCCTGGAGCTTCAGTTCTCCGATGAAGCGATCGTGATCCGCAAACCAGTTTCCGTGGAAAAGGAAATGGGTGCGAGGCCGCGCCCCGGGTTGCTTTTCCAGAAACCGGGCCAGGGCGCGCAGGAACGTTTCCGGGCTGCGGGCGCCGCGCCAGTCAAAAGTGCCCAGATGAACAATTTGAAAACGATCCGGGATTGCTTCCGCCGGCGCCCGGAAAACGTCCGCGTCAAAAAAATAGGGAATATGGGCCGTGGCGCCTTTTTCCACCAAACCGTCCTGAATGTATGCCTGCCGGTTCGTGTCGGACGTAAAAACGACACGCCCGGCCTGGTGCAGGGTGTGCCGCTCAAGTTTTCGGAGCACCGGCACCATCATTCGTTGCCAGGGCGAACGGCGCGGAAGTTGGCGGAAAAACGGCGTGACGGAGTCCTGAAAATCAAAAATCCAGCGCGGCCCCACCCGGTGCGACGACAGGCCGCTGAGCAGGACAGACGGCGGGATTACGAAAGCCAGAACGCGGTCATATCCGGCCGCGTTCCCGCAAGCCCGCAAGGCCCGCAGGGACCAAAAAACGCTTTCATCAGGCCATAACAATCCATTTATGGCCAAAGAAACGAATCGGAACAGGGAAGGATGGCCGGCGAATTTCCGGCACAGTTGTTCCACCGGATCTTTGCGCCGGATGATGCGCAAGGCGGGATGCACCACGGTTTCGGCGGCGCCGTTTTCCATGCCCAAGGAGCCGGTGACAATGTCCACCTGCCACCCCGCAGCCAAAAAGCCTTTGACCAGATAATAAGGCCGTTTGGCATTGGCGTGGCGGCTGGGCGGAAAGGTGTGGGTGATGACCAGGAGGCGCATGAGTGAGAACGGCCGCGGCAAATATTTCGTTGCGTCAGATTTTTTGCCAGACGCGGCGGTTGATGTAATCGGTGTAGCTCAGGATGATCTTGGCGACCGTCCAGGAGACCTGATCCACGTTGTAGTCATTCGGCACCCGGCACGGGCCCAATTTCTTGAATTGCGCCGCCGTCATTTTCACCGCCTGCAGAATGCGGCCCTTGTCCAGGCCGCTCATGATCACCGCGCCCTCATCCATGCCTTCGGGGCGCTCGTGCGCCTCCCGGACCGTAATGGCCGGGAAACCGAGGAGGGAGGATTCCTCGGTAATGGTGCCGCTGTCAGAAAGGGTGCAGAAGGCCTTTTTCTGCAGGGCCACATAATCAAAGAATCCCAACGGCGGCATCGCGCGGATGAGTTTGTGCAGTTTGTGCCGGCCGGTTTCCAGGCGCTTGCGCGTGCGCGGGTGAACGGAGAAAATCAACGGAAATTTGTATTTCCCGGCCAGCGCGTTCAGGGCTTCCACCAGCCTGGACAGGTGGACGGGATTATCCACGTTCTCCTCGCGGTGAATGCTGACCGTAAAATAGCGGCCCGGCTTGAGCCCCAGGCGTTGATGAACGGCGGAAGTGTCAATCGCGGCGCGATGATAATCCAAAACCTCCTTCATGGGCGATCCGGTTTTCATGACCCGGTCCGGCGGCAGACCTTCCGCCAGGAGGTAACGGCGGCCATGCTCGGTATAGCAGAGGTTGATGTCACTGACATGGTCCACAATGCGCCGGTTGATTTCTTCCGGCACGCGCATGTCAAAACACCGGTTGCCAGCCTCCATGTGAAACACGGGTATCTTCCGCCGTTTGGCGGGAATGACCGCCAGGCAACTGTTGGTGTCGCCCAGCACCAGCACCGCCTCCGGTTGTTCCTTCTCCAGCACCGCGTCGGTCTTGGCGATGGTTTTGCCGATGGTTTCGGCGGCATTCCGGCCCGCCGCGTTCAGGTAATGTTTTGGCCGCGGCACGCCGAGTTCCTTGAAAAAAATTCCGTTCAATTCGTAATCGTAATTCTGACCGGTGTGGACCAGCACATGATCGGTGACTTCTTCCAGGACGGCGATTACGCGCGACAGCCGGATGATCTCCGGCCGTGTGCCGACGATGGTCATGACCTTGATTTTTGAATTCATAAATTGCCTGTCAAACTTTCGGAGCCGGCCCTTCATCGTATCGTATCACTGGTTCCGGGTAGGTATCCGGCCGTTGCGGGTCAAAAATTTCATTGGCCCAAAAAAGGGTGATCATATCGGCGGCCCCGGTGTTTTCGATGGAATGGGTGTACCCGGGCGGGATGTCCACAATCCGGATCTCGCGGTCGGTCACAGGATATTCAACGACTTGCTGGTCGAGAACATGGCGGAAACGGATGACGCCTTCCCCCTGGATCACACAGAATTTTTCGATCTTGGTGTCGTGATAATGATTGCCGCGGGTGATGCCCGGCCGGGTGCGGGAGACGAAAATCTGCCCGGCATGGGACGATTTGATCAACTCGAACAGCCAGCCGCGATTATCCGTCTTGAGATCCACGGCATAGGCCAGATCGTGGACGTCATAAAAGGACACATAGGTGGAATAAAGGCATTTGACCAGCGGGTTGGAAAGATCCGGGAGGATGGATTTTCGGCGTCCCTCGTGGAATGACTGGATAAGGTCATAAAGTTCCCCCAGGGTGATGGAATGAACCGGCTGGATTTCATAACGGGTGGTTGCCGGGTCATGTTCCGTCCTGGCCGCAATGTCCAGAAACGCGCGGACAACATCGTCGATATAAACGAACCGCAAAGGATTTGAACGGTTGCTGATTTGCACCGGCAAGCCCCGGCTGATGTTATGGCAAAAGGTCGCCACCACGGTATTGTAATTGGGCCGGCTCCATTTACCAAACACATTGGGGAACCTGTAAATATAGACCGGAGCGCCGGTCTGCTGGTGATAATCCAGCACCACATCTTCCGCCGCCTTCTTGCTGCGGCCATAGGGGTTGTCCGCTTCCGCCTGGATTGATGAACTGAGCGCCAGCGGTGTCTGGCGGCCGGTGTTGGCCAGGCAATCACACAGGCGCCGGGTCAGATTGGCATTGCCGTCGGTGAATTCTTTTTCCTCTTTCGGCCGGTTTACGCCGGCCAGATGGAAAACCAGGTCGGCCCGGGCCGCCAGGACGGGCAGGTTCTCCGGCGCGTGGCGAACGTCAAACTCCAGCACCTCGCAACCGCCCTGCCGGCGGAGCGCCAGGCAAAGATGCCGCCCCATGAAGCCCTCCGAACCGGTCACAAGAATGGTTTTCATATCAACGGTGGCGGAATCTGGAAGCTCGCGGCGCCGGGGTATCCGGCTTCAGCCTTTGAGTTCCTGTTGGATATAATCCAGTTTGAGCAGCATGGCTTTCAGTTCGTCGTCGCTGAGCTGGTGTGTGTTGGCGGAGGTGTAATCCTCAAAAGTGGCGATCTTCTTTTCCCCCTTCTCGAAATAGAGGGCGTAGTTCAGGTCCCGGGTGTCGGAACCGATGCGATAGTACCCGCCCAAATCCTCGGCCCGGACCATTTCCTCGCGGTTAAGCAGGCTTTCATGTTTTTTTTCGCCGTGCCGCGTGCCGATGATGCGGACTTCAGTCTCCGCCTTGAACATGTTTTTTAACACCCGCGCCAGCTGGCCGATGGTGGCCGCCGGCGCCTTTTGCACAAACGAGTCGCCCCCCTGGCCGTTCTTGTAGGCGAACAGCACCAGGTCCACGGCATCATCCAGCGACATCATGAACCGGGTCATGTCTGGATCGGTGATCGTGATCGGCTTGCTGGCCTTGATCTGGCTGACAAACAGCGGGATCACCGATCCTCGCGAGGCCATGACGTTGCCATAGCGGGTCACACAGATGGTGGTCTCATTTTTCTTCAGATCGCGGGACTTGGCCACGGCCACCTTTTCCATCAGGGCCTTGGACATGCCCATGGCGTTGATGGGATAAACCGCCTTGTCGGTGCTGAGCACGATCACGTTCTTGACACCGTTGGCGATGGCGGCATTGAGCGTGTTTTCCGTGCCCAGAACGTTGGTGTAAACGGCCTCGATGGGATAAAATTCGCAGGAGGGAACCTGCTTCAGCGCGGCGGCGTTGAACACATAATCCACGCCCCGCATCGCCCCGCTGATGCTTTTGAAATCGCGCACATCGCCAATGTAGAACTTCAGTTTCGAATGGTGCAGTTCATGCCGCATGTCGTCCTGTTTTTTTTCGTCGCGGCTGAAAATGCGAATCTCGCCGATATCCGTGTGCAGGAACCGGCGGACGACGGCATTTCCGAATGATCCGGTGCCACCCGTAATCAGCAGTACTTTGTCTTTAAACATGATGTTTTCCTGTGAAATTTTTGCCAGCCGTATGATTACCAAACATCACCGGAGCACGGCAAACCGGCCGGGTCACCGATTGTTGGCGTAAAGGCCATGTTCTGTATAACACAAATAGAGAGCCATGTTCAGACAATCATAAGTGCCGGGCAAGCAGAAAGGCATGGACTGCCACGGACAGGGTGCATCTTGATACCCGCACCGAACGAAAACAACTCCCTCTCCCCGCCAAACGGGGAGAGGGCTGGGGCGAGGGGTTCGTACTTGTAAACATTGGCTCCCCGGCCCTCTCCTCCTTGAGGGAGGCGAGGGAGAAAAAATGGTGCATATGTCAAGATGCACCCCCACGGACAGGGCCCGCTGACTCGCTTCGCCGACGGCTGTGCGATTTGGCTTTTGCCGGGAACGTGGAACCAAAGTTAAATACCCACGCCGGGGGGGAGGCTTCGATCACCTCTGATTGCGCCAGATGGCTGTGGGTTTGGGCACATCAAACTGAACCCGCTTTTCCGGGCTTTGCAGTGTGTAGATGGAATAACTGGTTGGCTTCAACGAAAAGTGGCCGGCAGCCAGACGGCGCAGCCGGTGGTGGACGATCCAGACGGGTTTCAACAGTCGCACCCAGCCCGGAATCATGGCGTTGGTTTCATTCTTTTCGCGAATGGCGTTGGGTTTCAGGTTCATGTTGTCGCCGGTGAGGGCAAAGGCGGAGGTGTAATGGTCAAACACCACCAGGGGCACCTTGTTTTTCATCAGCGCCATGACCCAGTGCACATCGCCCAAATCGCGCCAGCGGGGGTCAAAGAAAATCCCGCGTTCGTGGATGACCCGGCGGCGGATGAAGATGGCTGCGGTCAGCGCTATGAAACGGTACCAGATGTGTTGAGAATGCGGCATCAGCGCCGGCCGCTGGCAAAGATATTGGCCGCCGGCATCAGTGACGATGGCGCCCCCCAGCGCAACTTCAATTTCAGGATGCGCCTCAAAAAAATCGTGGACGGCCTTGAGCGCGCCGGGCAGGTATTGTTCGTCGCAGTTGAGATGCGCGAGAATGTCGCCCTGAGCGCGCCGGTAGCCGCGGTTGACGGCATCATACATGCCGCCGTCTTTTTCAATGAAGGCTTTCACGCGCCGGTCGTGCGGCAGCCAGTCCTGCGTGCCGTCATCGGAGCAGGCATCCTGCACGATGTGCTCGAGTTCGACCCCTTGCTGGTCGGCCACGGAGGCGACACAGAGCTTGAGCCACTGCGCATTGCGGAAACTCGGCGTAATAATGGAAAAAGTCATGGTAGATTTGGTTCCGCAGCGGCTAAACGTCCGGGCGGCGGATTTTAAGCCGGATGGCTCCCGGAATCGCCCGTTGACCGACCAGAACCAGATAGCCGCCGCCGCCGGCACCCGACAATTTCCATCCCAGGGATTTTCCGGCGTATTGTTTGATGGCGGTCCGGACGTTGCTGTCCATCATTCTCGGAAACATCCTGATTTGCGCCTCGAATGAAGCGCGCACCTGTCGTCCAAATTCCTTCTCGTCCCGGGATAAAATGGTCCGCCAGCAGCCATTCGCCGCGGCGGCGAGTGCGCGGACCCGCGCGGGCGTGATCCGGGTGTCTTTACGAACCCGGAAATCGGACTTGCGCGGTCCCAGCGCAACCAACTGGAGGCGCTCTTCAATCCAGCGCAGGATTTCCTCGTCGTCCACCGTTGTAATCTGGTTGGGCCAGTATTCGCCGCGGTAGTCCAGGCGGTTCAATCCCGGATAAACGATGCCGATGGCATCCTGGGAGCCGGAAAACTCCTTCGTGCCGGGCGGGTTCTCGTAGGAAAAAAGCACCCGGGCCGTTTTCTCCCGGTCCCCGCCGGGAAGATCCGTCTGCCACAATTCGATGGCTTTCTGCCGCGAACTGGAGGCCATGCCGCTGCGTTCGTTGAATTTCATCGTCGGCTCCACCGAAATGGTCAGCACCGGTCCGGCTCCATGCCTGGATACAAACGCCTGGTCCAGCCAGCCGCCGGCCAGGTCGAGGCGATAAGGGATCCGGCATTCCTTTCTCAAGCTGGTGGTGGAACGGGCAGGGAGCTGCTCCCGCGGATTGCGCCGGAGGACGACATATTCAATGCCCAGGCGCTCGCACAGTTGCGCCTTGGCGGGCGTGTTGCCATCCTCGTTCACCACGAAGACGGCGGGCGAAACCCGCCGCAATTCCTTCAGGAAATCCATGACGCCCGAACCGCTGTTGATGTAGCACGCCTTCACGTGCCTCAAGGCTTCGAGCAGGTATTTGCGTTCCTGCTGGGTGGTCACCGGGTAACGGCCTTTCAACTCCTTGACGGTCCGATCGGAACCGATCCCCACGTGCACCTCGCCCAGGCCCGCCGCTTCTTCCAGAAAACGGACGTGCCCGCTGTGCAGCAGGTCGAAACAGCCGGTGACGAAAACTTTCTTTTTGGGCATAAAAGAATGTCAAATTTTAGCCGGGGAAGAATTGCCGGATTGAAACTTTTTTTCCAGCGCAACTCTCATCATAGGGTGCGGCAGGATAAATCCCGCTGGTCGCCGACAACAAGGAAATTTCCCCGTCCACACCGGCCAGGGATTGTCCGTCGCAATTCAAGCAGACGAGGACATCGGCTTGGGTGCGGCGGCAACCGCAGTTGACGGCGTCATACATGCCGCCGTCTTTTTTCGATGAACGCGCGGACGCGGCGGTCATGCGGCAGCCAGCCCCGAGTGCCGGCATCCGAACAGGAATCCTGCGCGAGGGGCTCGAGTTCCACGCCCGGCTGGCCGCAACCGATGCGATGCAGAGTTTCAGCCAGAATAAATTACGGAAGCCCGGAGTGATGACGGAGAATTTCAAGACGGACTTTTTTTACATTGGGCTTGGCAGATGGCAAATGTTGCTTAACACTCTTCCTTTGATGCAAATATCAAAAGGAAGAGCAGGTATGGCTTGACTTGACGCATAATAAGTAATAATCTTTCAATTTGTAAATCCTTATGGTGAATACAGTTCTTGGCCGCACAGCCTGGATGCGGGCTTTCGTTTTTTTAATTGTTTGCCTGACGGTTGGCGGGTGGGGCTTGAGCTGGTTGCAAAAACTAGACTGGCAGGAATGGCTGTCCTTGGCCGGCGTTCTGGCGGCAGTTGCCGTGGCACGCCGGGAAGCCGGCTCCTGGAACAATTTATTGGCGTCGGCCCGGGAACCGCTGGCCTTCTGGCCGTTCATTTTGGTGGCGGTGCTGGCATTGGTGGCGGCGGTCGCTTATCCGCCCACGATGTTGGATGCGCTGACCTACCGGCTGCCCCGGATTCTTTTATGGTTGCAGGATCACAACGTGCATCACTTTCAGACGGCGGATGCCCGGCTGAATTACATGCCGCAAGGGTGGGGACTGGCGACGCTTCCACTCATTCAACTGGCGGGTGACCGGCTGGTTTCGTTTTGGAATTATACAAGCTGGGTCATGTTTTATTTCATCGCCTTCGACTGGGCTTTGGAAATCAGCGGCAGCCTCTCCAAAAGCCGCATCATGGCGTTCATCGCCAGCACCTCGACTTTTGCGGTGCTTCAGGCGTGCGAAGCCGCCAGCGACCTGTTCGTGACGACACTGATTATGTTGTGCCTGCGTTTTGTGATGCAATTTGAACGCACCCGCGACTGGCGGGAAATTCCCACGGCGGTGTTGTGCCTGTTCCTGGCCGCCGATGCCAAACCTCATGTGATTGTGCTGGCATTGCCGCTGGGGATCTGGTTTTGGGTGTCGTTCTCGAACCCTTGGAAATCATTCCGCTGGAGATGGCTGCCGGTATTGATTCCGCTCTGGCTGATTTGTTCTCCGGCATTAAGCTGGATGTTGAACTTTGAAACGTACCAAAACTGGACGGGAAAACAATTGAACTCCTCGTTTTCAGGCAGCCCGGTTTGGAATATATTGCTCGGAACGGTCATGATGTTCTGGCAAATGATTCAGCCCCCCATTAATCCGCTGGCCCCGGCGGTAAACGGCTGGCTGGAACCGGTCATTTCGCACCTTGGTGTTTGCAACTTGGTGCCGCGCTTCAATCTGAAAAGCAGTCCCATCGGCATGGTGGACGGGGCATCGCTGGGACTGGTGTTGTTCGTCCTGCTGGCCGCCGGCGTGGTTCTGGCCATCCGGCGTGACCGGCGGACGCTGCAATCTTGGCGCGGCTGGGCATTTGTCACCGGTATTGCAGGTTGCTGGCTGGCCTTGTCCCAATTCGCTCCGGGCGCCATTGGCCGAATCTATTGTGTATTCCTGTTTTTTGCCGTTCCGCTGGCCATGACGGGCTGGAATTTGATGCGTCCGCAGGTTCTGCGGGTCAGCCTGTATCTTTGCCTGGCCAGCAGCCTGTTATCACTGGTGCTCAATCCCGGACGTCCGCTTTGGCCGGCCAGCCGGGTTCGCCAGGCATTGGCGCAGGTGCCGCGATTCCAGCAGCTGGCCCAAATAATGGACCCTTACTTGTTGTTGCCCGAACGGGCGCGAACCGGGGAAGCGCTTGTGCAGGCCATTCCCGATGACGAGCCCGCCATGGTTGTGTTGGTTGGGGAAGACCGTCCGCTCCTGGCCTTGTTCCGTCCGTATTCACTGGGGCGCGACGTCCTGCTGCTCGCGTCGCACGCGAATCAAAGGGAATTAAACCGCCCGCAGGTCAATTATGTGATTGCGGGCGGCGGCGCGAAAGAACAATACCCGGAACTTTGCCGGTATTTGGAGCAATCTGGCGATTACGAATTGGTGATCAGCCACGATTATACCAGCAAACTGGCTCGCGGGGCGGAAACCTGGAAGCTGTTTCGCCGAAAAGTGTTGCTGCCCGTCTCGGCATACGAACCAGAGTGAATCATTGGCGGCCGTACGAACCCGGCTTCAACCAAACCGGGAGTGGTCTTGACCTGTAGCCCCGGTTTTTTCCGCAGGATGTTCGCTTTGTGAGGACGCCGGCCCGCTGCTGGAGCGGCCCGCTGCCTGTCGCCGCAGTTGATAGAGTATTTCCTCCAACAACCTGCGGTTTGCCCGCAGCAATTCCGCAATGACGGCCAGGGTCGCCGATCCGGCGCCAAAAATCGCCAGAACGGCCAGCAGGATGAGCGAGGGAATGTAGGTCCGGTGTTGCGCCGAAGCCGGCACGAGATAGATGTGGTAAAGAAAGCGCAAACCAAGGAAAACCGCGCCGGTCAGATTGACTCCCGCCAGCAGGCCGAAGAAAAGGCTGGGTCGGTAGTGGACAAACATGGCCGCCATGGTGGAGCCGGATTTCCAGACATACTCCGGCGTGGATTTGAAGAGGTGTGATTGCCGGGTGGTTGAGTTCACCCGGATGTCAACCGAATCCACCCGCAAATGCGAATTCCCGGCCTGAATCAATGATTCCATGCAATAGGAGAACCGGGTGTAAATCACCAGCCGCTTGCAGGCTTCCCGTGAAAACGCGCGGAAACCGGATGCCGCATCGCGCACGCTCGTTTTGGAAAGCAGCCGCAAGGTCCAACTGCCGGTCAGTTGCAGCAATTTCTTCAACGGGCTGAACTCCGGATGATTGACGATCGGCCGGCAACCCACCACCATGTCCGCCCGGTGCTGCAAAATCGGCTCCACCAGCTTCGCAATATCGGCGCCCATGTATTGGTTGTCTGCATCCGTGTTGACAACAATATCCGCGCCGAGCGACACCGCCTTTTCCAAACCCGCCGCGAAGGCGCGGCCCAGGCCGCGGTTGGTGCCCAGGCTCAAAATGTGGTGGGCACCGCACAACCGCGCCACTTCCACGGTCCGGTCCGTGCTGCCGTCATCCACCACCAGGATTTCAATCTGGTCTATTCCCGGAATGGACTTCGGCAGGTCGCGAATCGTCTGCGGCAGGGTTTGCTCCTCGTTGAAGCAGGGAATTTGAATGACCAGTTTCATTCTTGTTTAATGATGATGGAAGCAACCTAACGGTTACAAGACTGGTTTCAAGAATGAAATTTTAAACGTTCAATTACTTCCAGATTTTCCAATCCCGGAAATTTCCCTTTTTACCGGTCGCAAGCTGGGCAGATAGCGTGATAGGAATGGCAGCCCGCCGAGCGCCGGCAGCAGATAGCGCATCGTACACAGAATTCCCAGCGCCGCCGCCGTCGGCGCACTCAGGTAAGGGTGGTAAAACAGGATCAAAGCCGCGTCCCGCGTGCCGATGCCCGCGAGCGTCAGCGGCAGCAAACCCGCCAGGATCGCCAGCGGCGCGAGCGCCAGATTGGCCAGAAAGGGAGTGTGCGCCCGCAAAGCCAGAATGAACATCCAGATTTGCAGCAGATGCAGAAACCAGATGAACACCGAGGTCGTGCTCACCAGCGCCAGCCGGGCGCGGTCGCGCCAGAAGCAATCGTGCATTTCGCGCCAGGCCGCCCGCAGTTGCTCCAGTTTCGCCTGCGCTTTTGCCGGAACCAGCCGCGCGCCGGTCCGGAACGCCAGTTCGGCCAGCGCCGGCGAACCCAGCAGGGCCAGTCCGCTCACCAGCCCGCCCGTGACGCAGGCCGTCATGATCCAGAACAACGCATCTTTCTGCGGATACAGCAGCAGTCCGAACGCGCACCAGAGCAGCAGCGAAAGCAGGTCGCACGTTTTCTCGAACACCACCAGCGCAAACGCCAGACTCGCGCTGGTATGGCCGCGCTCCTTGATGAACCACGCCTTGGCGAGGTCACCCATTTTGGACGGCAGAACAAGATTCAGCACGCTGGCCACCAGAATGAGCCGGTTGGATTCTCCGATTCCCAGCCGCACGCCGCCCGGCATCAACTGATCCAGCCGCCAGGCCGTCATCAGCGTCAGCGGCACCACCAGGCCGAGGCTCAACACCAGCCAGAGCGGGTCGCAATCACGAAAGACCGGACCCATCCGGGTGAAATCCATCCGCCAGTAAATAATCGCCAGAATGGCCAGGCTGACCAGCAATGAGATCAGGCGCTTCATGAAGAAAGATTAAAAACGCACGATGAAGGTTTCGGAGCCCCGTCCTTTTTCGCGCAACGCGGCCAGCAAGCCTTCCAGCCGGCGAACGGGCAATAGATTCGCGGCCTGGAACGAATTCGAGCTGGCCACGTAAATCGAAGTGCTGTCCGGCGAGGCGATGACAACGACCGGCCGGCCCGCGCCGTGAAGGTCAATCTCATCCGTGATTGCGATGGTATCGGCTCCGAACCGGATGGTCCGCGCAAACGTGGCGTCCGTGGCGGCTTTGCCCGTGATGAACAGTTTTTGAATCAGCAGCCGGAGCCAGTTTGGATTGCACCGGCCGATGGTCAGCGCCAGCAGCCGGAACACCATCTGTTTGGCCGGCGTCATGATCGGCGTCCGGCGGCGGCACAGGGTGCCGCGAATGGTCAACGTCCGTGCAGCAGCGTCCCACTTCACGTCATTCGCGCGATTGACGAGATGCGCCACCAGCACCGCGCCGCCCTCCAGTTGCACCATCGGCCCGGTGTCGGAATAAACCGGTCCGGCCTCGCCCGTCACCTTGATCACCCCGCCCTTGCGCACCGCCACCACCGCGCAACGGCGCGCGTCGCGTTCCACCAGCAAGCCTGCTTCGGCAAACCATGCTGTTCGCGGTTCGCTCAAACACGCCACCTGGTTTCGCCCCGGAACGTCCGCGTAATCACGCCATGCCTGGAACCAGTCATACACGTAGTGGGCGCACATGCGGTTGTCGTCGTTGAAATACCGCGTGCGGCAAGGCAGGGCCTTGCGGAGAAACAGCTCGGCCACCTGCAACGCCGGGGCGCTTTCGCGGGCGATCAACTCGAAGCCGTGCGGATAAAAATGATGCGTGTTGCGGCTGCCGTATTCGCCGCCGTATGAGCCGTCCGGATGCATGAAGTGCGCGGCAAATTGCACCGCGCGTTGCAACGGCTCCGTCAGCCGGGCGTCGCCGGTCTTCTGACGCAGCTTGGCCAGGAAGGCGATCGTGCAGGTTTGATAGCCGGGATCGGCTCCCTCGTATTCCTGAAACCATCCTTCGCCGTGCTGCCAGGACAGCGCCCGGTCGCACAAGGTTTCCATGCCGGCGCGGAACCGTGCCTCGCCCGTCAGCACGTGGACATTCTGAAGCGCCAGCGCGCCCAGCGCCTGGTGATTGGCCAGCTTGCCGGACTCCTCGTGGTTCAACAGCCAGTCGCCCCGCCGTGCGAAGAAGGACAGCAACGCGTCGTCCTGGAGTCCGAGCAACTGATAACTCTCGGTTGTGGCATAGAGCGAGAACGCCGCCGCGCCCCGCGCCTGCTCGAAGGGAAAATAGTCATCGCACGAGCCGTTCCGGTGCGCGGATTTCGCGGCAAAGCCAAGCGCGGCCCCGACCAGTTCGCGCAGGCGCGGGCTGTGGAAAAAGGGATTCTGCGGGTGCTCCGTGGCCCACGCCAGCGCCAGCACCAGGGCAAACTCCTCGTTCATGCCGCACGGAAAATCCGCCGTCCGGTAATGCCAGTACTCGCGGTCAAAACAGCCATGGGTGGGGCTGAACGGATTGCGGTCGAGCATCTGCAAAATCCGGGGGACGCTGCGCACCGCCTCGAAGAGATACCAGTCGCGGTGGCCGGCCAGCGGCTGCTCAAAAGCAGGGAAGGCGATGGGTGTGGTCATGGGTTTTCACCGTGACGGACGGAACCGCTGCGCAATGGGGATGCGCCGGCCCATGCCGAAGGCGCGCGGCGACACCTTCAGTCCGGGCGCGGCCTGGCGGCGCTTGTATTCGCTGAACGTGACCTTGTTGATCACGTCATTGACCACCGCCGTGTCGAATCCCCGCCGGATGATTTCCTCCTTGCCCAGATTTTTCACGACGTAGGCGTCCAGAATCCGGTCCAGCGTTTCGTAGGGCGGCAGCGAGTCCTGATCCGTCTGGTTGGGCCGCAATTCCGCGCTCGGCGGTTTGGTGAGGGAAGCTTCGGGGATGATGATCCGCTCCCGATTTATCCAGCGCGCCAGTTTGTAGATGTCTGTTTTGAAAACGTCCGCGATCACCGCCAGCGCGCCGCACATGTCGCCGTAAAGCGTGCAGTAACCGACGGCCATTTCCGACTTGTTGCCGGTCGTCAGCACCAGCGCGCCGAATTTGTTCGACAGCGCCATCAACGTGACGCCGCGCAGCCGCGACTGGACATTTTCCTCGGCCTCGTTGGGCTGGGTTCCGGCAAAAACTTTTGCCAATTGCTTTTCGACCGATTGAAAGGCGGGTTCAATCGGCAACACTTCGTAACGGATGCCCAGATTTTTGGCGAGCGCCCCGGCGTCGCTCAAACTGCCTTCGCTCGAATACCGCGCGGGCATCGAAACGCCGAGCACCCGGTCCGGACCCAGCGCGTCCGCTGCGAGCACGGCCACGAGCGCGGAGTCAATGCCGCCGGACAAGCCGACAATCACCGATTTGAAACCGCATTTGTGAACATAATCGCGGATGCCCAGCGACAGCGCGGCAAACAATTGCTGCTCACGGGGCGGAAATTCGTTTCCGCTTTCCGCTTTCCGCTTTCCGCTTTCATCGAGTTCCACCACCAGAATGTCCTCGGCAAATCCTTTTCCGAGCGCGATGACTTCGCCGCGCGCATCCAGCGCGACGCTGTGGCCGTCGAAAATCAATTCGTCGTTCGCGCCGACGAGATTGACCTGCGCCAGCGGCACGTGCTCGTCGCGCGCGACGCGCTGGAGCATCGCCAGCCGCGTGCGTTCCTTGCCGTCGTGCCACGGCGACGCGGAAAGGTTGAGGATGATTTCGGCGCCCTGCGCGATGAGTTCCTTGATGGGATCGCGGCGGTAAAGCCGTTCCGGCCAGAAATCCTCGTCGTTCCAGATGTCCTCGCAAAGGGTGATGCCGAGTTTGCGGCCATTGAACTCGAAGGGTGCGGTGTTTTTGGCCGGTTCAAAATACCGGTCTTCGTCAAAAACGTCATAGGTTGGCAGCAGGCTCTTGTGCGTGCGCCAGATAATTTTGCCGTTTTGCAAAACAGCGGCGGAATTGCGGAGCGCGCGTCCGGGGCGCTCGGAATTTTCGCCAACGCAACCGACGCACAAGGGAACGGGGCCGATGCTTTTGGCGGTTTCGGCGAGCGCGGCGAGGCTGGCCTGGACGAAATCGGCGCGCAGGAGCAGATCGCGCGGCGGGTAGCCGCAGAGAAACAATTCCGGCGCGATGACAAATTCCGCGCCAAGCGCGCGGGCTTTTTCGCATCCGGCCAGAAGTTTCCGGCGGTTGGCGGTGAAGTCACCGACGGTCGAGTTGAGCTGGAGCAGGCCAATTTTCAATGGCGTCAGGTTAATTGCCGTGCGGGATTCCGCAATGAATTTGCGCGCGCCGGCGCGCGGTCAGGGATTTTGCGCCGCCGGCTGCAAAGCGGATGCGGGGTCGGCGGTTTCCACGCTGTGCAGGGCTTCGGCCAGTTTTTCCAAATGACGTTCAACGGTAAACCGGCTTAAAAAATTTTCCCGCAGGCTTTCGCCGGTTTCCTGGGCCGCCAGTTTGATCAACGCGGCGGCGACTTCACCCGGTGAATGGATTGAAACCAGTCCCGGATAATTCGAAGGGAACATTTCCGGCAACGAACGCCAGCGCGTGGTCACGACGGGCAGGCCAAAAGCCATTGCTTCCACGGCGACCAATCCGAAACTTTCCGCATGATAATACGTCGGAAAGCAGAAACAGTCGCTATCGATGAATGCGTTCCACTTGCGTTCACCGCTGACAAAACCCAGGTAAGTGACACACGATTTTGCCGCGCCGCCGGAGCCGATCTGCAAATCCGGTTGTTCAATGCGCTGGCGGAATCCGATTTGGTCGGCCGGATTGACGAATTCGCCCGCCACCGTGAGGTGCAGCCGGGCAGGAGAATTTGTCCGCGACAGATCCGCATTGGCCAGGGCCACGGCTGCCAGCGTGTCAAACAACCCTTTTTCCTTCATGCAATGGGCAAGGTATAATACCTTTATGAGGTGAGGATCGTCGCCGGCACGGCTCAGTTCGCTTGAATCGGGCCTTTCGCCGTTGAGCCATTTTGTGCGCGCGGCAAATCTCGCTTTGCGGCGCGGCAGAATTGATTCGACGAAATCCGGGCAAGGGTCGGGGATTCCATAGTTGACGATGCAAATGCGCCGCGATAAAAACTTTTCCGCATCCGCCACGACGTTTTTGGAGAGAACGATGCTCAAATCAACCGGATGGAACAGGCGGTACGTTGCGACCCGGGAATTCATTTGCGCGGAAGTCTCCAGCCACTTCCCCAGTCCGGCGGCATGCCAGTGCAGGATGACACGTTTAAAAAACGGACGGCAAAGCAACATCACCAGCCAGTCGCGGTAGAGCGCGACTTTTTTGCCGGGCGCAGGGACGTAATAAAAATTTTCCACGCCATAACGAAACCGGCACCAGATGGCCTGCAGGCTGTAAAAGAAAACCAGCAGGATTTTGGTGCCCTGAAATTCACCGATGTCCTCCAGCGATTTCGAAAAGCGCGCGTTGACGTGATAGCACTCGATGCCAAAATCATTGGGCACGCCGGCGGCCTTTTTTTTCCGCCGGTCGCCGCCAAAGCTGTCAAGCATCAGCTTGACCATGTAACTTTGGCCATGGTGCGGCGGCGGCACATGGGCGAAAACAAGCAGCTTCATACAGACGCAATTTCAACCCAAACTTGGGCGAAGGCGGGAAGGAAAGAAAGATTTTTTTACGCGCGCGGGTTCGGCCCGCCTGTGAAATCCAGCCGCCATACAGACCAGAGGCCGGCGCGACTTTACGATTTGTGGCCAACGGATGCCCCGCCGCTTCGGCTGGCGTTTTAATTTCCATTGCGTATCCTGTCCGGCGCATAATTTGAATCTCCATGGCCATTGAACGAGTCAACGTCCTCGGCGTGGGCATCAGCGTCATCAATTTGCCGACGGCGCTGGCCGCCATCGGTGATGCGGTGCGCGCGCGGCGCAAGGGCTACATTTGCGTGACGGGTGTGCATGGAGTGATGGAGGCGCAAGCCGATGCCCCGCTCCGGCGCATTCTGAATCAGGCTTTTCTCTGCACGCCGGACGGGATGCCGATGGTCTGGATGGGCTGGCTGCGCGGCCACCGTGAAATGAGCCGCGTGTACGGGCCCGACCTGATGCTCGAGGTCTGCGCCTGGAGCGAAACCAGCGGTTGCCGGCATTTTTTCTTCGGCGGCGCGCCGGGCGTGGCGGAGCAATTGCGCGACAATTTGACGAAGCGGTTTCCGAGTCTGCAGGTCGTTGGCTGTTACACGCCGCCGTTTCGCGCACTCGATGCCGGGGAGCAGAGGCAACTGCAGGAAACGGTTCGGGCATCACGACCGGACATCCTGTGGGTGGGCTTGAGCACGCCGAAACAGGAAAAATTCATGGCCGAATTTCTGCCGCGGCTGGACGTGACGCTGATGATCGGTGTGGGCGCGGCATTCGATTTTCACAGCGGGCGCGTCAAACAGGCGCCGCGCTGGATGCAGCGCAGCGGGCTGGAATGGTTTTATCGTTTGTGCCAGGAACCCCGGCGGCTGGCAAAACGATATTTGCGGAACAATCCGCTGTTCGCGCTGGAAGTCATCGGGCAGCTTTGTGGATTGAAACACTATTCACTGGAATGAGGCGTGGGAGAATTTGTTTGAGCAGAACGGCGGTTTGGGTTATCTCAATACCAGTAAAACGTCCGAATGAACGAAAATCAGATTAGCAAAACACCCCTGAACTATTGGCAGGATTCAATGGATTGCTGGCGGCGGCTGCCGAACAAGGGCTTTTTCTTTTTGTTGCTGGCGGCGTGGCTGGCGCTGTTTCAGTTTCTGGGCAATTCCATCCTGGGTTACGTCCATACGCCATCGTTGTTTTTGTGGATGCATGAGGCCTATAGAAGTTCTCCCACCGCGGCCAACGATGACGCCCATGGCAAGCTCATCCCGTTCCTGGTCGTCGGATTGTTTTGGTGGAAGCGGAAGGAATTGGTCGCACTGCCGTTGAAAACCTGGTGGCCGGGGTTGGTGATTCTGGCGGCGGGAATGGCGCTGCATATTTTGGGTTATGTCGTTCAACAGCCCGATCTTTCCATTCTGGCGCTGTTCATGGGAATTTACGGACTGATGGGGCTGGCTTGGGGACGCGAGTGGCTGCGAAAAAGCGGCTTCCCCTTTTTCCTGTTCGTATTTTCCGTTCCCTTGGGAGCGCGGAGCGAGTTTATCACTTTTCCCCTGCGGCAACTCGTGACCTGGCTGGTGGAAGTGGTGGCGCACTGGATTTTGGGAATTGATGTGATCCGGGTGGGAACACAATTGTTTGATTCCTCAGGCACTTACCAATATGAAGTTGCCGCGGCGTGCAGCGGCATCCGGAGCCTCATCGCGATTTTTCTGCTGGCCACGATTTACGGTTTCATCGCATTTCGCCCGATGTGGAAACGTCTTTTGCTCATGGCGCTGGCGTTTCCGCTCGCCGTTTTGGGGAATCTGACGCGCATGCTTTTCATCATCATGGCGGCGGAACTCGGCGGCCAGAAAGCCGGCAACTACGTTCATGAAAGCAGCCTTTTCAGCCTCGTCCCGTATGTTCCGGCGATTATCGGGTTGCTGGTGGCCGGGCGGCTGATGGAAGAACGGCGGGATCCAGACGCATCCGTGGAGCAAAAACATCCATGAAACGTCAAAAATGGCTGATGCTGTTTGTCGCGCTCGTGTTGATGGCGGGCACCGCCGGGTTGCTGACCTGGCTCAAGACCCACCAGAAACTCGGCCAACCGGGCATCAAAGCGACACCTATTCCCGGAAGCGTGATGATGAAAATTGATTTGCCGGAGCGCGTTCTGGATTTCACTTCCACCAACGTACCGGAGTCGGAGGTTGAACTGGGTTATTTTCCCAAAGACACCAGTTATGTCCGGCGCCGCTATCAGGCGCCCGACGGTTTTGCCGCCAGCGCCGTCATCATTTTGATGGGCGCAGACCGCACGAGCATTCACCGGCCGGATTATTGCCTGCCGGGACAAGGCTGGCGCATCGGCTCAAAGACGGCGGTCAATATTCCCATCAGCGGCGGCCAGCCGTATGAATTGCCGGTGATGAAATGGGTCGTCCGCAATTCCCTCCAGACGCCGGACGGGCAAAAGCAGGAGGTGAGCGGGATTTATGTGTTTTGGTTTGTGGCCGACCATGAACAAACCACGGACAATTTTCAACGCATGTGTTGGCTGGCACGTGACTTGTTGCGCACGGGGGTGTTGCAACGCTGGGCTTACGTTTCGTATTTTTCCATTTGTGCGCCGGGCCAGGAAGACGCGACGTTTGAACGCATGAAAGAATTGATCGCCGCCTCGGTGCCGGAATATCAATTGCCCCCCATCAACCGTTGACGGTCAAAACATTTGAATTCACCCGCATTTTATTTGTCTATTCTGAACAACGCGCCACCATCCAGGTTAAAAAGCCATGTTGCAACGTGATCGTCAGATTCGAACGCAAATCCACCAGGTGGCGGACGCCTGTGTGTTCGGAGCGAGCTTCTGGATCGCGTTTATGTTGCGCGCCAATCCGCAAATCATTGCCTGGCTGGAACCTTGATCCAATTCCACCCGACATATTCAGCAAGGTGATCTGGCTTTACTTCATATTGATTCCCACCGCGCCGCTCATTCTTGAAACCCAGGGCTTTTACGACCGCCCCGTCCTTTGCCCGCGCCGGGACATTCTCTGGCCGCTCTTCAAAGGCTGTTCCATCACCACCATTGGCCTGGTGCTGGTGATGTATGTCTTCCGCTTTGTTTCGCCGCGCGTGGTGATGGCGTTTTTTGGCTGTATCAGTTTCATCCTGGTTTATCTGAAAGAGGAACTCGTGCGGTGGGCTTTGCGCAGCAAATTCGCCCAGTTGCAATACAAACGCCGCTTCATCCTCATCGCCACCGGCAGCGAAATCGTGCGGTTGCGGCGCGAACTGAAAGAGCGGGCGGATCCCAGCGTTGAAATTGTGGCGGAATTGAGTCTCGGAGAAACCCCGCTGCAACAACTCGCGCAGAAGCTGCACGAGCATTCGGCGAATGGGGTGATCATCAGCGCGCGGCACATCTACTTCGAGCAGGTCGAAAATGCCATCAAAACCTGCGAGCTCGAAGGCATCGAAGCCTGGCTGGTCGCCGATTTTTTTGGAACGCAAATTTCCCGCGCGCGCTTCGACGAATTGCTCGGCTATCCCCTGCTGGTCTTTCGCACGACGCCGGAAACCTCCTGGCAGGGCGTCGCCAAGCAACTCATGGATTTCTTCGGCGCGCTGTTTTTATTGATTGCCTTGTCGTGGTTGTTCGCCATTTTGGCCATCCTCATCAAATTCACCTCGCCCGGTCCGGTTTTATTCCGCCAGCAACGCTCCGGCCTCAACGGCGCGCCCTTCACGCTTTACAAATTCCGCACGATGGGGACCAACGCCGAGCAGCTCAAACACGAACTGGAGGCCATGAATGAAATGAGCGGCCCGGTCTTCAAAGTCACCAACGACCCGCGCGTCACGCCGATGGGGAGATTCCTCCGCAAATACAGCCTCGACGAATTGCCGCAATTGTTCAATGTGCTCCGCACCGAAATGAGCCTGGTGGGTCCGCGCCCGTTGCCGGTGGACGAGGTGAAACGTTTCGAAAATCTCGCCCATCGCCGCCGCCTCAGCGTCAAGCCCGGCATCACCTGCCTCTGGCAAATCAGCGGACGCAACCAGATTTCCGATTTCAAGGAGTGGGTGCGCCTCGACCTCGAATACATTGACAACTGGTCGCTGTGGCTCGATTTGAAAATCCTGGTCCGCACCATCCCCGCCGTGCTTCACCGGCACGGGCGCAAAATGAAATGCCATTTTGGCCGATGACAAAAAAACCACCCACGTCCGTCGTCACCGGCGCGGCGGGATTTCTCGGCTCGCACCTGGCCGATCTGCTGCTGGCGCGCGGCCACCAGGTCATCGGCATTGACAATTTCGTCACCGGCTCGGTGGACAACATCGCGCACCTCGGCGGCCACCCGAATTTCAAATTCATCCAGCAGGACGTCACCGAATTTATTTTCCTCGACGCGCCGGTCCATTACGTCTGGCACTTCGCGTCGCCGGCCAGCCCGGTTGATTATCTGGAACTGCCGATTCAAACGCTCAAGGTCGGTTCGCTCGGCACGCACAAGGCGCTCGGCCTCGCCCTGGAAAAGGGCGCGCGTTTTCTGCTCGCCTCGACCTCGGAAATTTACGGCGATCCGCTCGTCCATCCGCAACCCGAGGAATACTGGGGCAACGTCAACCCCATCGGCCCGCGCGGCTGTTACGACGAGGCCAAACGCTTCGCCGAGGCGCTGACCATGGCCTATCACCGCGAACACCGGGTCGAAACGCGCATCGTCCGCATCTTCAACACCTACGGCCCGCGCATGCGGCTCAACGATGGCCGCGTCGTGCCGGCGTTCATCAGCCAGGCGCTCAAAAACAAACCCGTCACCGTTTTTGGCCGGGGCCGGCAGACGCGCAGCTTTTGTTACGTGTCCGACCTGATCGAAGGCATTTATCGTTTGATGATGAGCAACTACGATTTGCCGGTGAACATCGGCAATCCGACGGAAATGACGATGCTGCAATTCGCCGAACAAATCATCCGCGCCACCCGCTCGCGCAGCAAAATTGTTTTCCAGCCGCTGCCGCAGGATGACCCGAAACAGCGCCAGCCCGACATCACCAAGGCAAAGAAAATTCTCAAGTGGGAACCCAAGGTGAAGCTCGCCGCCGGCCTCAAAGAGACGATTGCCTATTTCCGAACGAAAGTTTAAGCCGGCTCCGGTGCAATTCTCTTTTATGATTGATGATTTATGATTTATGATTTGTTCGGTTCGCGCGCTACCGGCGCCAAATCATCAATCATAAATCGTAAATCATAAATGGTGTTTCGCGCCCGACAATTTGAATTCGTTTTCCCGCGGCCGGCGCTCGTCATGGGCATCGTCAACGTCACGCCCGACTCTTTTTCCGACGGCGGAAAATTTTTTGATCCGGCCCGGGCCGTCGCGCATGCGCTGGAGCTGGTCGCGCAAGGCGCGGAAATTCTCGACCTCGGCGGCGAATCCACGCGCCCGGGCGCGGAGCCGGTCGGCGAAGCCGAAGAGTTTCGCCGCGTCATTCCCGTGATCGAAAGGCTTGCCGCCTTCCGGTGGGGCGAGGCAACTGACGAGCCGGCTCGCGGGGACGCTCGCCCCACCAAAATACCGGCTTTCGATTGACACCGTGAAGCCCGCCGTCGCCCGCGCCGCGTTGCAGGCCGGCGCCAGCATCGTCAACGACGTGGCGGCCCATCGCGAGGACGATGCAATGTGGAGGGTTGTGGCGGAATGGGGCGCCGGTTACATTTGCATGCACGCGCAAGGCACGCCGCAAACGATGCAAACGAATCCGGTCTATGCGGACGTGGTCCGGGAAGTCGGCGAATTTTTTGGCGAACGGCTGGAAAAATTGAACGCCTGCGGGGTGGCGGCCGACCAGGTGGTGCTGGACGTCGGCATCGGTTTTGGCAAGACGCCCGGGCACAATTTACAGTTGCTCGCGGCCTTGCGGAGTTTTACAAAGTGGCGGCGTCCGTTGCTGCTCGGCGTTTCGCGCAAGTCGTTCATCGGGAAATTGCTCGGCGCGGAGGTGGCCGCGCGCCTGCCGGCGTCGCTCGCGTGCGCGTGCCTGGCGGTGGAAGCCGGCGTGCAAATCATCCGGACGCACGACGTGGCGGAAACGGTTCAAGCCGTGCGGATGACGGAGGCGATTGTCGCGGCGCCCGGTGAGCGCCGGTAAAATTTTCGCGACGGTCACAGACCGCCGCTACAAAAAATAATGTGGATTCAGCTCCAAAGCAGTTGGCGGCCCGCGCTGGAAATTTTAATCCTCGCGGTGGCCATTTATTATATCTTCCGCTTTCTGCGCGGGACGCGCGGCTGGCCGGTGGTCATCGGTTTTGTCGTGTTGCTGCTGGCGCTGGCGCTGGTCACCACCATCCTCGATTTGAAGGTGTTGCGCTGGCTGCTCGGCACGTTCTCGGCGTTTTTCGCCGTGGCCGTCCTGATTATTTTTCAACCGGAATTGCGCCGGATGCTGGCGGAACTCGGCAATTTGCCGCTCTTTGTCAGCGTGAGTGAACAGCGCGAAAGCATCGAGGTCATCATCCAGACGGTCGAGCGCCTCGCCGACGTGAAAATCGGCGCGCTCATCGCCATCGAACAATCCATCCAGCTTCAGGAAGCCGTCGAGTCCGGCATCCGCGTGGATTGCGACGCCACGCCGGAAATGCTCGAAACGATTTTTTTCCCGAACAACGCGATTCACGACGGCGGCGTCATCATCAAGGGCGACCGCATTGCCTATGCCGCGTGCATTTTTCCGCTGACGCAGCGGCAGGATTTGAACAAATCGCTCGGCACCCGGCATCGCGCGGCGATTGGGTTGAGCGAGGAAACCGACGCGGTCATCGTGGTCGTGTCCGAGGAAACCGGCATGATTTCGCACGCTTACAAGGGCCAGCTGGTGCGCGGCGTGTCGCTGGAGGAGTTGCGCGCGTTCCTGACTTCCGTGCTCGTGCAACCGGCCAAATCACGCCACGGCGTCGAATGGCTGCGCGCGCGCCTCGGTGAACGGCACAAGCCCGGTTCGGTCGTCATCACCAAAAACGAGCCGCGCCCGGCCATCAAACCAACGGGCAACTGAATTTTTTATCACCATGCGCGACTGGGTCACAAAAGATTTCGGCTGGAAATTGTTCTCGCTGTTTCTGGCGGTGGCCATCTGGCTGACCGTTCATAAAATTTACGAAGAGCCAAAAGCCGCCTTCGGGCCGGCAGCCGGAGACACGGTGACCTTTGGCAATTTGCCGGTGCTCGTGGTTTCCGACCGCGTCGGATGTGCGCGATTTCCGGGTGGCGCCCGCCACCGTGGCCGTCAAGGTCAGCGGGTCGTCCGAGGTCATGGCCGATTTGCAGGCCAATCAAATTCATGCGGTGGTGGACCTCACGGACATTCAGTCCGCCCGCGATTTGCGCCGGCGCGTGGAGGTTTCAACGCCGCCCGGCGTGACGCTCGTGAGTGTTGACCCGCCCAAAGTGGGCGTGATCGTTCCGCCTCCGCCGGATAAAAAACCATGAATTCCCCCAAAAAAATATTCGGCACGGACGGCGTCCGCGGCACGGCCAACGTTGAACCCGTCACCGCCGAGACCGCGCTCAAACTGGGCCGCGCCGCCGCGTACGTTTTCAAAAACCTCGAACGCCAGTCGCGCAGCCGCGGCCGGCACAAGATCGTCATCGGCAAGGACACGCGGCTTTCCGGCTACATGCTCGAAAACGCGATTTCGTCCGGCATCCTTTCGATGGGCGTGGACGTGCTGTTCATCGGGCCGTTGCCGACGCCGGGCGTGGCTTACGCGACGCGCAGCCTGCGCGCCGACGCGGGCATCGTCATTACCGCCTCGCACAATCCGTATGCGGACAACGGCATCAAGTTTTTCCGCGCCGATGGCTACAAGCTCGACGACAAGATCGAGGGCAAAATCGAGAATTTGGTTTTCAGCGGCGAGATCGAGAACATTCGTCCCACGGCCAACGCCATCGGCAAGGCGGTTCGCATTGACGACGCGCTCGGGCGTTACATTGAATTTGCCAAAGCCAGCTTCCCGCGCGGCCTGACGCTCGAAGGGGTGCGCATCGTCGTGGATTGCGCGCACGGCGCGGCCTACAAATCCACCCCCTGCGTGCTGCGCGAACTCGGCGCGGAAGTCATCGTCTATGGCCACCAGCCCGACGGCATGAACATCAACTGCGATTGCGGCTCGATGCATCCCGAGGCGATGTGCCGCAAGGCCGTCGAACACAAGGCGGATCTCGGCATCGCGCACGACGGCGACGCCGACCGCGTGCTGTTGTGCGATGAAAAGGGCAATCTGATTGACGGCGACGACATCATGGCCATTGCCGCGCTCGACATGCTGGCGCAAAAAACCCTGGCCGAAAAAACCCTGGTCACCACCGTGATGAGCAACGCCGGGCTGGCCGCCGCCATCAAATCCGCCGGCGGCAGGGTCATCCGCACCGACGTCGGCGACCGGAACGTGATTGATGAAATGTTGCGCGGCGGCTTCAACTTCGGCGGCGAGCAGAGCGGGCATTTGATTTTCCGCGATTTCAGCACCACCGGTGACGGCCTCGTCGCCGCGCTGCAAGTTCTCCGCATCGTGAAGGCAAAACAAACGCCGCTCTCCAAACTGGCGAAATGCTGGACCCGCTTTCCCCAACTCGTCACGAACATCCCGGTGCGCGAAAAAATTCCGTTCGAGCAGCTCGACGGCGTGTTGAAACTCGTCGCCCAGGCCGAAACGGAACTGAAGTCCACCGGCGGCCGCGTGTTGTTGCGTTACTCCGGCACGGAACCGAAGGCGCGCTTGCTGCTGGAAGGCCGGGACGCAAAGGTTTTGGAAAAGTGGTCGCAGAAAATCATCGGCGCAATTCAGAAACAGATTGGGAAATAAATTTCCCGGTTGACGGCCGGTGCCAACGGGAGAGCGCACGTTGTTTGGCGCGACAACGGGTTGGAAAGGAACATATCTTGCGCGACAACGGGCCGGAAATGGGTATAAATTATGCGGCATCGGGTCACAACCATGCCTACTCGCGACTTAAACAAGTGGCGCACCCCCTCGGTGCTGGTCGTGATTTTCGTTTTCCTGATCGCGGGCATCGTCACGGGCGGCTACCGTTACTACCGGAACTACGAGCGGCAATTCCGCGACGCGGCCGCGCGCCAGCTTTCCGCCATCGCGGAGTTGAAAGTCAATGAACTGACGCAGTATCGCAAGGAGCGGCTGTGGGACGCCGCCGCTTTTTTCAAGAACCCGGCTTTTTCCGGGCTGGTGCGGCGCTTTCTCGAACATCCGGAAGACGCCGAAGCCCCACAGCAGCTTCAGGATTGGTCAGCCAAATACCTGGCGACCGAGCAGTATGACCTGATTTGCCTGTTCGATGCGCAAGGCGTCATTCGCATGGCAGTCCCCGCTGAACCGCCGATCTCTTCGTTTGTTTCACAGAACGTTTCGGAAATCTTGCGGTCTGACCGGGTGATCTTCCAGGATTTTACCCGGAACGAGCATGACCAGCGGGTCTATCTGGCGCTGCTGGTGCCCATTCTCGACGAGTCGGATGCGAACCGTCCGCTGGGTGTTCTTGCCCTGCGGATGAATCCCGAAACCTATCTCTATCCGTTCATCAAACAGCTGGCCGACGCCCAGCCTGCCGGCCGAGACGCTGCTCGTCCGGCGGGATGGCAACGACGCGCTGTGCCTCAATGAGTTGCAGTTCAGAACCAACACCGCCCTCAACCTGCGTTTTTCCCTTGAACACACCAACTCGGCTGCCGTGAAAGCGGTGCTGGGGCAAACGGGAATTGTGGAAGCCAGGGATTATTTCGGGGCGCCGGTGCTGGCGGCCCTGTATGCCGTTCCGGATTCGCCATGGTTTTTGGTGACGCGCATGGACACCGCCAAAGTGTATGCGCCGTTGGGCGAGCGGTTGAGGCTGACCATCCTGATCGTGAGCCTTTTGCTGGTCAGCGTGGGCGCGGGCATCGGCGCGATCTGGTGGCATCAGCGCGTCCGGTTCTATAAAGAGCGGTATCAGATCGCCGAGACGCTGCGGGAGAGCGAGGAGCGTTTCCGGCGGGTATTCGAGGAAGGCCCGACGGGGATGGCGATGCTCGATGAGAAGTTCCGTTTTATTCAGGTGAACCCGGCTCTCACTTCCATGCTGGGATATTCCGGGGAAGAGCTGCAAAAGATGGCCTTCACCGACATCACCCATCCGGACCATGTCCAACAAGATGTCGAACAGGTGCGACAACTGCTGCGCGGCGAACTCGCCGTGTATCGCACGGAAAAGCGGTATATCACCAGGTCCGGGAAAGAATTGTGGGGACAGGTGCAAGTAACTGTGGTGCGAAACACGGACGGGGTCTTCCGCTATTTGCTTGCGATCATCGGTGACATCACCGAGCGCAAACAGGCGGAGGAATCGCTGCGCCAGGAACAAACACTGACGGCGACCCTGATGGACAACCTTCCCGACGCCATTTACTTCAAGGATACGGCCAGCCGTTTTCTTCGGGCGAACCGCACCCTGGCCCGTAAGTTTAGCCTGAGTGATCCGGCCCAACTCATCGGCAAAACGGATGCGGATTTTTTCTCCGGCGAGCACGCGCGCCAGGCCCTGGCCGATGAGCAGGAGATCATCCGCACCGGCCGGCCGCTGCTGAATGTCGAGGAGAAGGAAACCTGGCTGGACGGCACCGTCAACTGGGTCCTGACCACCAAACTGCCCCTGCGCGACGCAGCGGGACGAGTCATTGGCACCTGCGGCATCTCCCACGACATCACCGAGCGCAAGCTGGCGCACGACGAACTCGAAAAGCGGGTCGCCGAGCGCACGGTCGAGTTGTCCCAGGAACGCCGGCTTCTGCGCACATTGATTGACAACCTGCCGGATTGCATTTACGCCAAGGACGCCGCCGGCCGGAAAATCCTGGCCAATCCCGCCGACCTGAAAAATCTTCGCTGCCAGACCGAGGCCGAGGCCATTGGCAAGAGCGATTTCGATGTCTTTCCCAAGGACGTTGCCGAAAAATTCTGGGCCGACGACCAGAAGGTGCTTCAGGGCAAGCCGGTCATCAGCCGGGAGGAGTTGTCCGTGAATGACGAGGGCGAGAAATACTGGCAGTTGACCAGCAAGCTGCCGCTGCGCGATCAGGACGGAAAGATTGTCGGCCTGGTGGGCATCGGCCGGGACATCACCGAGCGGAAACAAGCGGAGGAGGCGTTGCGCCAGTCGCGCGACGAACTCGAAAAGCGGGTCAACGAACGCACCGCCGAACTGGCAGGGGAACGCCAGTTGCTCCGCACCTTGATTGACCGGCTGCCCGAAACTTTTTATATCAAAGACCTGGACGGCCGTTTTCTGGTGGTCAACGAATCCCTGGCGAAACAATCCGGCAAAGAGACACCCGACCAGATGCTTGGCCTGTCCGACGCGGACCTTTTCCCCGCCGGACTGGCCGCCGAGTTCCACGCCGAGGAGCTGAAGGTTTTTGCCGGAGAGCCACTCATCAACCATGAAAACAGCATGGTTTTTCCAGATGGCCGGGAGCACACGGTGTTGACGACCAAATTGCCGTTTCGGGACAGCCAGGGGCGGATTTGTGGCCTGGTGGGAATCGGACATGACATCACCGAGCGCAAGCAGGCGGAAGCGGCACTGCGCCACGAACAGACCTTGATGGCGACTTTGATGGATAACATTCCCGCCGCCGTTTACTTCAAGGATGCGGCCAGTCGTTTTCTGCGGGTGAACCGCGCCCATTCCCGGAAGTTTGGGCTGGGTGATCCGGC
This sequence comes from uncultured beta proteobacterium, assembly GCA_963833515.1. Taxonomy (GTDB): domain Bacteria; phylum Pseudomonadota; class Gammaproteobacteria; order Burkholderiales; family Gallionellaceae; genus Gallionella. The sequence continues at coordinate 89,622 of CAWHYN010000004.1, forward strand.
CCAGCTCGTCGGCAAATCGGATGCGGATTTTTTCTCCGGCGAGCACGCGCAGCAGGCCCTGGCCGACGAGCAGGAAATCATCCGCACCGGCCGGCCGCTGCTGAATGTCGAAGAGAAGGAAACCTGGATGGACGGCACCGTCAGCTGGGTCCTGACCACCAAACTGCCCCTGCGCGACGCCACGGGACGAGGCATCGGCACCTGCGGCATCTCCCTCGACATCACCGAACGCAAGCGGGTGGAGCAGGCACTCGCCGAGCGCACGGAAGAAGTCTCCCAAAGGAACCAGGAACTGGCTGGCGCCAACACAACCCTGCAACAGCAAATCGCCGTTCGGGAACGCATTGAAAAAGTCCTGGAGGGGGAGCGTAACCTGCTGCGCACGGTCATTGACAACCTGCCGGACTATGTTTATGCGCAGGACGCCGAAGGCCGGTTTGTCATCGCCAACCTGGGGGTGGCGCGCCAACTGGGGTTTTCGTCTCCCAACGAGGTGATTGGAAAGTCGAATTTCGATCTGTTCCCGCACGAATTGGCGGTACGATACCACGCTGATGAACAGGAGATCATCCGCTCCGGAAAGGGGTTGTACCATCATGAAGGCCCCGCTGTGGACGCGAGCAAGAAGGAGAAAAACCGGTGGGTTTCAACCACCAAAGTGCCCCTGCGGAACGATCTGGGGGAGGTCACCGGGTTTGTCGGCCTGGGCCAGGACATCACCGAGCGCAAGCGGGCCGAGGAGGCGTTGCGGGAATCGCAGGCGCTTTATTATTCGCTCGCGGAGCAACTGCCGGTTGGAGTTTTTCGCAAGGACCGGGAAGGCCGCTATGTTCTGGTCAACCCTTTCTTCTGCCGGCTCAAGGGCATGAAGGCGGAGGAATTTTTGGGCAAAACACCCCGGGAAGTCGCCGCCGCCGAAGCGGCGAAACCGGGCGCACCGGAGCTGGCAACCAAGTATGCCGCCGCCGGCATGGAACATCATGAACAAATCATGCAAACCGGCAAATCCATTGAGTTGGATGAAGAGTATGTGTATGCCGATGGCCGGAAGCAGTTCCTGCACGCCATCAAATTGCCGGTGGTTGATCCGGATGGAAAGATTATTGGCACCCAGGGAATCCAGTTCGACATCACCGAGCGCAAGCTGGCGGAGGAGGCGTTGCAGAAGAGCTCGAAGGAATTGCAGGAACGGAACGACGAGCTGGCGCGTTTCACCTACACCGCCTCGCATGACCTGAAGAGTCCGCTGGTGACGATCAAAGCATTCCTCGGCTATCTGGAGCAGGACACCCGCAACCAGGACACGGCGGGAATGAAGAAAGACCTGGAGTACATCTACACCGCGGCGGACAAGATGGGCCGGCTGTTGGATGAACTGCTCGACCTGGCGCGCGTTGGGCACAAGATGAACCCGCCGGAAGAAGTGCCGCTGCAAGTGGTGGTGAAAGATGCCCTGGACATGGTGGCCGGCTGGATTATCCAGAAAGGCGTGGAGGTGGTGGTGACGAAAGAACCGATCATGCTGTGCGGCGATCGGACGAGACTGGTGGAAGTCTTCCAAAATCTGGTGGACAACGCCATCAAGTTCATGGGCGATCAACAGTCGCCGTGCGTGGAGATCGGTGTGGAGACGACCGGAGATGAAAATGTGTTCTTTGTTCGCGACAACGGCGTGGGCATTGACCCGCGGTATCAGCCGAAGGTCTTCGGCCTGTTCGAAAAGTATGATCCCGGAACGAAGGGCTCGGGCATCGGTCTGGCGCTGGTCAAACGGATCGTGGAGGTGCATGGCGGCAAAATCTGGGTGGAATCGGCAGGAGTTGGCAAGGGCACCACGTTCCGCTTCACCCTGGCAAAAACCCAACGACCTCCTGTCCAGTCATGACCTTGCAACTGAAACACCCGGCTGGGAAGCCCGCCGCTACGGTGACCGCGGGCTTCCTGCCGCCTGATGGTTGGTGACAAACAGGCCGGCATGGACTAACAATCAATCATCATCATGAACCTGCCCGAACCAACCGAGCGCCGCGCCGTGTGGGGCCTCGTGTTGATCTTCGCCATCCTGTCGTTGGGAATTGTCGTGGGTGGCGCCTTCTATTACCGGCACTACGAACGGCAATTCCGCGCCGCCGCCGAGCACCAGCTTGCGGCCATTGCGGAACTGAAAGTCGGCGAACTGGCGCAGTATCGCAAGGAGCGCATGGAAGATGCCGCCATTTTTTTCGACAACACTGCTTTTTCCGGGCTGGTGCGGCGCTTTCTCGAACACCCGGAGGACGCCGACGCGCAGCAGCAGATTCAGGAATGGACCGACAAATTGATGGCGACCGATCAGTATGACCTGGGCTGCCTGTTGGATGCTCAAGGCGTCATCCGCCTGTCATCCCCGCCGGAGCGCCGCCGGTATCTTCCGCTGTTTCGCAGCGTATTCCTGAAATCTTGCGGTCGGGTCAGGTGACCTTCCAGGATTTCCACCGGAACGAACATGACCAGCGGGTCTATCTGGACATCCTGGTTCCCGTTTTCGACGAACCGGACGCCCGCCGGCCGCTGGGCGTTTTCTATCTGCGCATCAATCCGGAAAGTATCTTTATCCGTTTATCAAGCGCTGGCCCATGCCCAGCCTGACGGCGGAGACGCTGCTCGTCCGGCGGGAGGGCAACGACGCGCTGTTCCTCAACGAACTGAAGTTCCGGACCAACACCGCCCTCAACCTGCGCATTCCCCTTGAAAAAACCAACGTGCCTGCGGTGAAAGCCGTGCTGGGGCAGAAAGGCATCGTGGAAGGCAGGGATTATCGCGGGGAGCCGGTGCTGGCGGCCCTGCATGCCGTTCCGGATTCGCCGTGGTTTCTGGTGGCGCGCATGGACACCGCCGAAGTGTTCGCGCCGATGAGGGCGCGGCTCTGGCAGGTGGTCGTCATGATCTGCGTTCTGCTCTTCGGTTCGGCGGCCTGTGTGGGTCTGGTCTGGCGGCAGCAGCAATCCCGTTTCTACCGGGCACAGTATGAGTCGGCGGAGGCGCTGCGCCGCTCGGAGACGAAGTTCCACACGCTTTTCGATTCGACCCGGGACGCGGTGATGCTGCTGGACACGAAGGGCTTTTTCGACTGCAACCCGGCGACCCTGGCGATGTTCGGCTGCGCGAGCCGGGAGGAGTTCTGCTCGAAACATCCCGCCGATGTGTCGCCGCCGATGCAGCCGGACGGCACGGATTCCCTGACGCGGGCCAACCAGGGGATCGCCACGGCGTTGAAAAAGGGCAGCCGACCACTTCGAGTGGATGCACAAGCGGGTTGACACCGGCGAGACCTTCCCCGCCGAGGTGCTGCTCAGCGCCATGGAACTGGATGGCAAACCGGTGCTCCAGGCGGTCGTCCGCGACATCACCGAGCGCAAGCGGACGGAGGAAAAACTCCGCCAGTTGTCCCGCGGCGGTGGAACAGAGTCCCGCCTCAATCGTCATTACCAATCCCGCCGGTGACATTGAATACGTCAATCCCAAGTTCGTCGAACGTCACCGGTTACACACTGGCGGAGGTGCTGGGCAAAAATCCGCGCATCCTGAAATCCGGCGAGAAAAGCCCGGAAGCCTACCGGGAACTGTGGGAAACCATCACGGCGGGAAAGGAATGGAGCGGCGAATTCCACAACAAAAAAAAGAACGGCGAACTCTTCTGGGAAAGCGCCTCCATCTCGCCCATCCGCGACCCCGCGGGCCGCGTCACCCATTACGTGGCCGTCAAGGAAGACATCACCGCGCGGAAACAGAACGAGGCCGAACGCGACAAGCTCATCCTGGACTTGCAAGAAGCCCTCGCCAGCGTGAAGTCCTTGAGCGGGCTGCTGCCCATCTGCGCCAGTTGCAAAAAAATCCGCGACGACAAGGGCTATTGGAGCCAGGTGGAGAGCTACGTCGAGAAACACTCCGACGCCACCTTCACCCACGGCATCTGCCCGGATTGCATCAAGAAGTTGTACCCGGACCTGGCGGAAGGCGGCCTGGGCGGCTCGCTTGAGGAAGCGCCCTGACAGTTGCAAGGGGAGAACATCCAACACCCAACATTCAACATCGAACATCCAAGCAGGACTGAAAACTTGGAAATTCGGGGTTGAATGTTCGATGCTGGTTCGGGAAATCCTGCGGTAGCGACAACCTTGACGGATGATCGTGTAGTGGCAGGCATCTTGCCTGCCGTATCCAGCGGCATCTTGCCGCCTGGTGCATCGCCACATGGAGAAGCGAGGTTCGCATGAAAGAATACATCTTACACAAAACCCCGGCTGGAAGCCGGGTGATACGGACGAATCCGGCTCGGTTCAAATTTGCGGATTGCCAATTACCGGCCTCGCTTCATAATCACTTTCACCTATGAAAGCCGTTACAAGGGAAGAACGGCGTGTGGTGTATCCGCTCGTTCTGGTTTTCTGCCTCCTGGCGGCGGGCATCGTCACCACCGGGTACTTTTATTACCGCAACTACGAGCGGCAATTCCGCGCCGGGGCCGAGCAGCCAACTCTCCGCCATCGCGGAGTTGAAGGTGGACGAACTGGCGCAGTATCGCAAGGAGCGGCTGTGGGACGCCGACGCCTTTTTCAAGAACCCGGCTTTTTCCGGGCTGGTGCGGCGCTTTCTCGAACATCCGGAAGACGCCGAAGCGCTGCCGCAGCTTCAGGAATGGGCGGCCAAATATCTGGTGACCGAGCAGTATGACTTGGTTTGCCTGTTCGATGCGCAAGGCGTCATTCGCATGGCCGTTCCCGCTGAACCGCCGATCTCTTCGTTTGTTTCACAGAACATTCCGGAAATCTTGCGGACGGGTCAGGTGATCTTCCAGGATTTTACCCGGAACGAGCATGACCAGCGGGTCTATCTGGCGCTGCTGGTGCCTATTTTCGACGAGTCGGATGCGAACCGTCCGCTGGGCGTTCTTGCCCTGCGAATTGATCCCGAAACCTATCTCTATCCGTTCATCCAGCGCTGGCCGACGCCCAGCCGGACGGGCGAGACGCTGCTCGTCCGGCGGGAGGGCAACGACGCGCTGTTCCTCAACGAGTTGAAGTTTGGAACCAACACCGCCCTCAGTCTGCGCGTTACCCTCGCCAATACCAACGTGCCGGCGGTGAAGGCCGTCCTGGGACACGAAGGCGTCGTGGAAGGCATGGATTATCGCGGGGCGCCGGCGCTGGCGGCTCTGCAGGCCGTTCCGGATTCGCCGTGGTCTTTGGTGGCCAAGATGGACACGGCGGAAGTGTATGCGCCGCTGCGCGAGCGGCTGAGGCTGACCATCCTGCTGGTGGGCCTTTTGCTGGTCAGCACGGGCACGGGTATCGGCGCGATCTGGCGGCATCAGCGTGTCCGGTTCTATAAAGTGCGATATCAGATGACCGAGGCGCTGCGCCGCTCGGAGGCGAAGTTCCGCACGCTCTACGATTCGACCAGCGACGCGGTGATGCTGCTGGACGAGAAAGGCTTTTTCGATTGCAACCCGGCGGCCCTGGCGGTGTATGGCTGCGCGACCCGGGAGGAATTCTGCTCGAAACACCCCGCCGATGTGTCGCCGCCGATGCAGCCGGACGGCACGGATTCCCGGACGCTGGCCAACCAGCGGATCGCCACAGCGCTGGAAAAGGGCACCAACCACTTCGAGTGGACGCACAAGCGGGTTGACACCGGCGAAACCTTCACCGCCGACGTGCTGCTCAGCGCCATGGAACTGGATGGCAAACCGGTGCTCCAGGCGGTTGTCCGCGACGTCACCGAACGCAAGCGGACGGATGAGGCGGTGCGCGCTTCGGAGGTCCGCTATCGCCGGCTTTTTGAAGCGGCGAGGGACGGCATTCTGATCCTTGATGCCGTGACGGGGAGGGTCGTGGATGCGAACCCGTTCCTGGCCGAGATATTGGGTCTCTCGCACAAGGAGTTTCTCGGCAAGACGGTTTGGGAACTGGGATTCTTCAAGAATATCGTCGCCAACCAGGCCAAGTTCGAGGAATTGCAGAAGCAGGAATACATCCGCTACGAAGACTTGCCGATGAAAACCAGCGATGGCCGGCAGATCCACGTGGAGTTTGTCAGCAACGTCTATCAGGTCAACCAGCACAAGGTCATCCAGTGCAACATCCGCGACATCACCGCGCGCAAGCAGGCGGAAGCGGCGCTGCACCAGGAACAGACCCTGATGGCGACCCTGATGGAGAACGTTCCCGACGCCTTTTACTTCAAGGATGCGGCCAGCCGTTTTCTGCGGGTGAACCGCGCCCTGTCCCGGAAGTTTGGGCTGAGTGATCCGGCCCAACTCGTCGGCAAATCGGACACGGATTTTTTCTCCGGGGAGCATGCGCGGCAGGCCCTGGCCGACGAGCAGGAGATCCTCCGCACCGGCCGGCCGCTGCTGAATGTCGAAGAGAAGGAAACCTGGATGGACGGCACCGTGAGCTGGGTCTTGACCACCAAACTGCCTCTGCGCGACGCCACGGGCCGAATCATTGGCACCTGCGGCATCTCCCGCGACATCACTGAGCGCAAGCGGGCGGAGGAGGCGTTGCGGGAATCGCGGGCGCTTTACTATTCGCTCGCGGAGCAACTGCCCATTGGAGTTTTTCGCAAAGACCGGGAAGGCCGCTATGTTCTGGTCAACCCCGAATTCTGCCGGCTCAAAGGCATGAAGGCGGAGGACTTTTTGGGCAAAACACCCGGGGAAGTTGCCGCCGTCGAAGCGGCGAGACAGGGCGAGATGGGGCCGGCCACCAAGTATGCCGCCACCGGCGCGGAACAGCATGAACAGATCCTGCAAACCGGCAAATCCATTGAGCTGGTTGAGGAGTATGTCCATGCCGATGGCCGGAAGCAGTTCCTGCGCGTCCTGAAATCGCCGGTGATTGGCCCGGACGGAAAGGTCATCGGCACGCAGGGAATTCAGTTTGACATCACCGAGCGCAAGCTGGCCGAGGAAACCATCGCCCACGAACGCCAGTTGCTCCGCACCTTGATTGATCGGCTGCCCGAAACCTTTTATATCAAAGATCTCGACGGCCGTTTTCTGGTGGTCAACGAAGCCCTGGCGAAACGATGGGGCAAGGAGAATCCGTCCCAACTTCTTGGCTTGTCCGACACGGATCTTTTCCCCGCCGAACAGGCCGCCGGGTTCCGTGCCGAGGAACTGAAAGTTTTTGCCGGAGAGCCGGTCATCAACCGGGAAAGCCTTTCCGTGTTTGCGGATGGCCGGGAACACACCATGTTGACGACCAAATTGCCGTTCCGGGACAGCCAGGGGCGGATTTGCGGCCTGGTGGGAATCGGGCATGACATCACCGAGCGCAAGCAGGCCGAGGCAACCATCGCCCGCGAACGCCAGTTGCTCCGCACCTTGATTGATCTGCTGCCCGATACTTTTTACATCAAAGACCTGGAGGGCCGTTTTCTGGTGGTCAACGAAGTCCTGGCCAGACAATGGGGCAAAGAGAATCCCTCCCAGATGCTGGGCTTGTCGGACGCGGACCTTTTCCCCGCCGGACTGGCCGCCGAGTTCCGCGCCGAGGAACTGAAAGTTTTTGGCGGAGAGCCGGTCATCAACCGTGAAAGCATTTGTGTTTATTATGATGGCCGGGACCATACGGTGATAACCAGCAAAGTGCCGTTTCGCGACAGCCAGGGCCGGATTTGCGGCCTGGTGGGTATCGGGCATGACATCACCGAGCGCAAGCAGGCCACGCAACGCATCGCCGACGAGTTGAATTTCAATCAGACCGTGCTCCGCGCCTCGCCTGTGGGCATTGCCGTCTTCAAAGCCACCGGTCCGTGTATTTCCGCCAACGAGACCATCGGGCAAATCACCGGCGGCTCGCGTGAAGAGGTCCTCAAACAAGACTTCCGCCAGCTCGAATCGTGGAAGGACTGCGGCATGCTGGCTGCTGCGGAAGCCGCGCTGGCCGCCCAGGCGGAACGCAGCTTGGATACCCAAATCACCACCACCTTTGGCCGGAAGGCCTGGTTCTCCTGCCGTTTTGCGCCGTTCCACTACGAAGGCGAACCGCATTTGCTGCTCATGGTAAATGACATCACCGAGCGCAAGCGGTCGGAGGAGGCGCTGCGGGAAAGCGAGGCGCGCTTTCGCCGCCTTTCCGACGCAACGTTTGAAGCCGTCGCCATTCACAAGCGAGGTGTTCTGCTTAACGCCAATGACCAATACTTCAAGCTGTTCGGGTACACCCCAGATCAACTGCTTGGAAAAGAGGTTCTGTCACTGACGGTCGCTCCCGAAGCCTTGGGATACATGATGAAACAAGTGGATGGCGGCGGCCTCGGACCGTATGAAACCATCGGCGTGCGGAAGGACGGGACCAGATTCCCGATGGAGATTCGAGTTCGAGAAATTGAACAAGACGGACAAATAATCAGGGTGGGAGCCATCCGGGACATCACCGAGCGCAAGCGGGCGGAGGAGGCGCTGAAGGAGAGCGAAGTGCGATACCAGCGGATCTCGGAGGCGATCACCGATTACATCTACACCGTGCGCGTGGCGGACGGGCGCGCCATGGAAACGACGCATGGTCCGGGCTGCCTGGCCGTCACCGGCTACCGGCCGGAGGAGTTCACCAACGACCGCTTCCTGTGGCTTCGCATGGTGGCGGCTGAGGACCGCCCCATGGTGGAAGAACAGGCCCGGCGGATTCTGGCCGGCGAAGACCCGCCGCCCATCGAACATCGCATCGTCCAGAAAAACGGGACGGTGCGATGGGTGAGAAACACCTTCGTCCCCCATCGTGATGAGCGCGGTGCTCTGATGGCCTATGACGGTTTGATCCAGGACATCACCGGGCGCAAGCGGGCGGAGGAGGCGCTGCGCTGGAGCGAAACCCAGCTCCACGTAATCCTCGAATCCACCGCCGACGGACTTCTGGCTGTGGACAGCAAGGGGAAGGTGATCAAAGCCAGCAAGCGGTTTGCCGAGTTTTGGCGGATTCCCAAATCGCTCATGGATGCCGGAGATGACCGTGCCCTGTTGGATTTTGTGCTGGAGCAGTTGACCGATGCCGACGCGTTTTTGAAAAAGGTGCAGTCGCTCTATGGCTCGGACGCGGTGGACATGGACACGCTGGCCTTCAAGGACGGCCGCATTTTTGAACGCCATTCCTTCCCGATGATGATGGATGGTGCGGTCATTGGCCGGGTCTGGTCCTTCCGTGACATTACCGAGCGCAAACGCCAGGAAAGGGAGATAAGCGAGAAAAGCGTCGAGCTGGAACGCTTCACCTACACCGTGTCCCATGACCTGAAAAGTCCGTTGGTAACGGTGAAGACTTTCCTGGGCTATCTGGAACAAGACCTGCTGAATCCAGATGCGGAAAGAATCAAGCAGGATGTGGGTTATATGCGCACTGCGGCGGACAAAATGGGCCATTTGCTCGATGAATTGCTGAATCTGGCGCGTGTGGGCCGCAAGTCCAATCCACCCGTGCGAGTCACCTTTCAGGAACTGGCGCGCGAGGCCGTTGGACTGGTGGCCGGACGCATCAGCACCAGCGGCACGGAGGTGCAGGTGGCCGATGCCGCCGTGGTTTTGGAGGGCGACCGTCCGCGCCTGGTGGAAATCTGGCAGAATTTGGTGGAGAATGCCTGCAAGTTCATGGCGGATCAGCCCAAGCCGCGCGTCGAGATCGGCGTCGAGCAGCGCGGAGGGGAGACGGTGTTTTTTGTGCGCGACAACGGCGCGGGCATTGAGCCGCGTTACCAGGAGAAGGTGTTCAGCTTGTTTGAGAAGCTCAACCCGAAGCTCGAGGGCACGGGAATGGGACTGGCACTGGTCAAACGGGTCGTGGAGCTGCACAAGGGACGAATCTGGGTCGAATCCGGCGGTCACGGGCAGGGCGCGAATTTCCTGTTCACCCTGCCTGCGGCGGTTATAATGAAAACGGAACAATCATCATAAGTGAATTGTTATGGGAAAACCTCCTTTGCGCCTGCTGCTGGTGGAAGATGAACCGGCCCACGCCGCCGCAATTCAGCACGCCTTCGAAACCGGCGCAGACGAAACACAAATCGAGGTGGTGCGCACTTTGGAGGAATTCCGCCGCCACAGCGCCGGCCACCCGCCGGAGCTCGCCCTGCTGGACCTGAACCTGCCGGATGGCAAAGCGGTGGCAGTCCTGACCAGTCCGCCCGAGGCCGGTCCGTTTCCCATCATCGTGATGACCAGCTATGGCAACGAGCAATTGGCGGTGCAGGCCATCAAGTCGGGTGCGCTGGATTATGTGGTGAAATCCCCGGAGTCCTTCGCCGAGATGCCGCATACCGTCGCCCGTGCCTTGCGCGAGTGGACACTGCTCACCGAACGCCGGGAAGCCGTGGCTGCGCAAAAGCGGTTGATCGCCCAACTGGAGGAAGCCCTGTCGAAGGTCAAGACCTTGAGCGGCCTGTTGCCCATCTGCTCCGGCTGCAACAAAATCCGCGACGACCACGGCTACTGGAGCCAGGTGGAGGGCTACATCCAGGAGCACACCGACGCCCAGTTTACGCACGGCCTCTGCCCGGATTGCATCCGGAAATATTTCCCTGAAATGGAAGCGGGGAATCCTCCGCCGGCAAGTTCAATCAACCCACCGCCAAAGAAATGAAACCAACCGCCAAGAAAGGAGAGCCCATCATTATTCTCCTGGTCGAAGATGACCCGGCTCACGCCGAAATCGTGCGGCGGAATTTCGTCGACTTCCGCATCGTCAACCGGCCGGTACGGTTGGTCCATGTGGTGGATGGGCAGCAGGCGCTGGATTACCTCTTCCGCCGGGAGGAATTCCAGGACCCGAACCAGTCACCCCGGCCCAACCTGATCCTGCTCGACCTGCGCCTGCCCAAGGTGGACGGTTTGGAGGTGCTGAAAACCACCAAAGCCGACGCCGACCTGGCGAGCATCCCCGTGGTCGTCTTGACGACCTCGTCCGCCGAAGCGGATATGGCCAGCGCCTATGGCAACCACGCCAACAGTTATCTGGTCAAGCCGATGGATCTTTCCCAGTTCCGTAAATTGATGAGTTCACTCAGCTTTTACTGGCTGGTCTGGAACCAGCATTCAGACTCGCGCGGTAACATGGAAGTTGTCCCTGGAAAAAAGGCATGAAAACCGCGCGCATTCACATTCTGATCGCGGAAGATGATGCCGCGCAAGCCGGTGCCAGGTTTACGCCCGGCCCCGGCCCGGATGGCATCCGGAAGCATTTCCCTGAAATGGAAGCGGAGAATACTCCGCGGACACGTTCAATCAACCAGCCGCCAAAAAATGAAAGGAACCGACATGAAAGGTGAACCCGCCATTATTCTCCTGGTCGAAGATGACCCGGCCCATGCTGAAATCGTGCGGCGGAATTTCGTCAACTTCCGGATGGCCAACCGGCTGATGCATGTGGCGGATGGCCAGCAGGCACTGAACTATCTCTTCCGCCGGGGGGAATTCCAAGACCTGAACCAGTCACCCCGGCCCAACCTGATCCTGCTCGACCTGCGCCTGCCCAAGGTGGACGGCCTGGAGGTGCTGAAAACCATCAAAGCCGACGCCGACTTGGCGAGCATCCCCGTGGTCGTCTTGACGACCTCGGCCGCCGAAGTGGACATGGCCAAAGCCTACGGCAACCACGCCAACAGTTACCTGGTCAAGCCGGTGGATTTTCCCCAGTTCCTTAAATTGACAAGACCGGCACTGATGGCACGATGAGCTGGACGGTGGATATTTCCAACGCCGGCAGCGGCGACGACTTTGTGCTCGGCTTGAAGGAACTGGTGTTGCCCGATGGTCAGCGCCGCCCCTACTCAATGTGGCTGTCCGGCGTATATCCGCGCGCCCTGGATGGCCTTTGCAAAGTGTTGAGCCTGGACATGCGCGTCATTGATCCCGCCTGGATCGGGATGAAGCTTCGCAAGTTGCTCAATTTCGGCGAACCGCTTGGCGACTTCATGGCGCGCGTGCCGGGCAGCGTAAAGATGGAAAGCTACCCTTCTACGGTTTCCTATGTCGCAAAACTCATCATCCACCGCTACGCAATGCTCGGTATTCTCGACGAACATGGCTACCCGGTGCAGCAGATGGGTGTCATGGAAATCCCGGAGAAAAAGAAAAAAGGTTCGGGAGTGAAAAAAATATCCGGCAAAGTCTGCAAGGAGTGCGGCAATGCTACGCTAATCAAAAAGGATGGCTGCGAATTTTGCACCAGCTGCGGGGCGATCGGGGCGTGCGGTTAGTCTGGTGGGGGTTAACCCATAACTTGCATGCGGGATACACCATAACGCGCTAGTCGGACCATAAGTCGCTAGTTGTGGGAATTCCCAATCTCTTAAGCTAGTAGGTTACTCCATAACTTGCTTTGTTTTAAATGGTGCAATCCAGGATTATCCCGCTCTTACTTCTGCTGAAGGCGGTTGATGTAGTCAATCAGCGCGAGTATACGGCCCCGCATGAATGTTTCATCGGACGAGTAATCATCCCTAAAATGGAAGCCCTTAATGGTGCTGTAGCGGTTACCCCATATTGGCATGTCCCGACCATGGCTGTGAATCAATGCCCTGCCGTCGATGGCGTCATATACACGGGAAAAGGGAAATACGCCACCGTTATTCTTGGATAGGACGGTCAAATTCGGGACACGCGATTTCAGGAATTCCGCATACGGCCCATTTCCTTCCCCGTTGGATCCGTGACATTCGGCACAGCTGACGTCATATTCCTGCTTGCCGATGTCAATTTTGTCAGCGGCGGAAGTGACCCCTGAGACACAAGTCGTCGCCGCGACAAGAGCTAGATAGAATAGTATCTTCTTCGGTTTCATTTTAAGTCTCCTTTATTTATGAGACGGCGGAATCCAAGCCCGGCTTATCCCGCTCTTACTTCTGCTGAAGGCGGTTGATGTAGTCAATCAGCGCGAGTATGCGGCCACGCACGACTTCTTCAGAGTGGGACAAGTAATCATCCCCGTAAAGAGAGGCATTATCGGTGCTGAAGCGGTTACCCCATATCGGCATGTCCCGGCCATGGCTGTTAATCAATGCCTTGCCGTCTATGGCATCATACACACGGGCAACGGGAAATATGCCACCGTTATTCTTGGATAGGACGGTCAAATCCGGGACAACAGATTTCAGCCATTCCGTATACGGCCCAGTTCCTCTCCCGTTGAATCCGTGACAGTTGGCACAGCTGACGTCATATTCCACTTCGCCGATGTCAAATTTGTCAGCGGCGGAAGTGACTCCGGAGACGCAAGTCGTCGCCGCGACAAGAGCTAGATGGAATATTATCTTCTTCGGCTTCATTTTAAGTTTCCTTTATTTGTGAGCGGCATCAAAACAGTTCTCGCGCAATAGGCCGTCCGCCCTATTACATTCATCGTCAGAGACGGTAGCAAATCAGTCGAAATTAACCTGGTCTGTTTGAGTTGATCTAATCAGCTCGGTCATTGAAAAATGGCCGTGGTTTGGTTTGATCCAGTGCGATTGGGCAACCGTGCCTACGTCTTTCAAATTCATGACGTTCTTCCGTCATGAATTATAGAGTCTTCGAACCTAAAGCCCTAAATTCTTTTGTTAATGTATACCCCTAAAATTAGTATATCAACGCGGTAAATTAGGCAAATACTGTTGGTAAATATTGCAGGGGGTGAGAATATTCCAAGCCGCTACTGCAGAGCTGTATTTTGTTGGCCGATGACCATCACAACAGTAGATCAGTTTGCTACAATTCTAAAGATTGAAGCAGCACCGAACTGCCCTTAGAGCCTTGTAATAGCTTACCTGAAGCGGTCGTTGGAGTTTACGTTAGATCAATCAATTCAGGTCACCCGGAAGCAGATACTTGTGAAGTGCAGCAACTTCAACAAAGAAATGGACAGGTTAAATAATGCTCATTCCAAGTCTGTTGCACTCAGCCGCAAGTTTTTTACCGAGGCCGGGGTGATCCGCATCAGACTTATTCGTTGCTTGCACTATGGATGTGAACATTTGCGCGAAATCATCTTTAAGTCGTTGCTTGTAAGGATGCGACTTGGCGAGCGCAAGAACAAGGGCTTCAAGGGCTAGAACCTTGGCGGTTAAATCATCCATATGCTTCTCCTTTATAAAAGACCTTACAGTCATTCATATGACAGATCCGTCAGGACGTGTTTTGATAATACGGACAAAACCAAATGAGATACTAAGTCGAAGTACAGCAACTGGCGCTGAGTGACCCTTTGAGCCAGATAATAGCTTACTCGCAAGTAATCGCTCGCAACGTCGGGTATCTTGCCTCGCATTTTAGGATATGTGTACACTAAACCGATATTGTTAATCTAGTGAATTGTCCAATGGACTCTGCTTTTTTACAAGAGTTTTTCCTTATAAATCAATGATCAGATTTCAGAGTGAATGAAATTAGCGAAATTTCATAAGAAAACTGCGGCTTATGCGTAAATAGATGAAGGAAGTTGCGGCTTATGGGGTATCTTAGTAGCAGGTTATCGTGTGCAGTGGTTCTCTGACTGATTGATTTACTGAAATGAGTAGTTGCAGCTTATGCGTTAACGCACAAGTCGTTTGTTTATGTCATAGGCCCTGATTTTGTGGGATACACCATAAATTGCAAGTTTTACGGCATAAGCTGCAAGTTTTGAGCGCGCCATGCCATGATTCACTCGTTTTGGCGGCAATAACTTCAAGAATGGATAGCGCTTCCACATGCATCGTCTATTTTCAAAGGGTTTCCAAGCCTTCTTCTTCGCCTCGTGGGTGCTTGGTACAACTCAAGCTTTTGCCATGGAATCGGCACTTGATCTGAGAGAAATCTATCTACAAAAAGTTGATCGGCAGCTCGCTGTGCCACCGGAAGAACAACGTCTTTATGGCGAACGACTCGCCCGCGAATTGCAGCAGGCGGGAATGGGCAAGCTGCCACCGCAATACGTAGTATTGGTTGATCGCAGCCCGCAGGTACAAGCACTATTATTGTTCTGGATGTCGGATGCCGGCGTTGCCGAATTTATTGGCGCTTCGCCGGTATCGACTGGACGGAAGGGTGGTTTCATGTATTACGAAACACCGGTCGGGGTGTTCGATCACAGCCTTGAAAACCTCGATTTCCGTGCCGAGGGCACCGAGAATGCGCTGGGCATCCTTGGGTACGGGGTCAAGGGCATGCGGGTGTATGATTTCGGATGGGTGCGTGCACGAAGGACATGGAAGGCTGGCGAGGGAAAGATGCGGCTACAAATGCATGCCACCGATCCACGCTACCTTGAGCCTAGCCTCGGAATTGTTCGATCGATGGGTTGTATCCGAATCCCTGCCGCCCTGAACGCACTGCTTGACCATTACGGGATACTCGATGCCGAGTATGAACGTGCCGAGGCAGGCAGCCGACATTTCTGGATGCTGAGTCCCGTTCGCGAAGGGACACCTTGGTCTGGGCGCTATCTGGTGATCATTGACTCCGATCGCGCCACCCGACCGGACTGGTCACCTAGGCCAAGCACAAGGATTCGAATTCCTAAAGCGAAGATGTCGGCCACTCCACCGCCTGTTCCGCGATGACGCCCAAGCAGTTAGTTGCCAATAGCAGAAGTCAGAAGCAAACCCGCAACTTTCGTAGAGCAAATGACAGGGGGCGGTTCGAGCGCCCCCTGCATTACACCCTACTACGCAACGCGGGCCCTATCCAAGGGTCGCCATTGCAGCGATGGATACGGACAATGCCGTAAGCCAGCCGAGTGCAATATGAAACTCGGTATCGCCACCAAGCCCAGTATCAGTATCATGCAAGCCAATGTTTCTGGTGTTTTCAACGTTCATTTGTCAATCTCCTTAATAAATAATCGTCAAAAATAAACTTACTGCATAATGCCTAAACGGTTTAGGCGATGATTAGGCAGAGAAAACGTCCTTGAGTTCCGTTGAACTTTTGTGAAATCACGTTCGGCGACTGGGAATATGCGGGCAGTGGACCTTCGATCTTCACGAGCTGCCTATGAATTCCCACCAGCCGCAACCCATTATGAAGCCGTTAGCAATGGGCAGTGTGGCAGATTCACTAAAGCGTGCGTAAAGGAAAGAGAATATAGTGTGGACTCTTCTCAATTTGCATTGGGAGACACGATGAAATATTTCGACTGGTTGCCCCCAGAGGCGGTACATGTCCTGTTGGTGCTGTTCCTGTCTTTTCTTATCGGATTGGAGCGGGAAGAACGCAAGGAAAAGGATGACCACTATACATTTGGTGGCGTGCGAACCTTTCCACTGATTGGGATGATCGGTTATTCCATGGCGCTGCTAGCCGGCGGCGAACTGTTGCCACAGGCTTTGGGGTTTGCCGTGGTTGCGGGATTCTTAATGATTTCCTATTGGCACAAGCTTACCTCCTCATCCTATTCTGGTGTCACCTCTGAGATGTCCGGTCTTACCATCTATTTGGTAGGGGCCCTTGTTTATCACGACATGTTTTGGATTGCCACGACGCTTACTGTGTCTAGCATCCTATTCTTGGAACTTAAGACCGTACTTGAAAATTTGGCGAAACGTATCGAAACGACGGACATCCTCACATTTGCCACATTCCTTCTTCTGTCGTCGGTCATTTTGCCATTGCTGCCGAATATCCCATTCACCCAATTCCAGATCAACCCTTTCACGACATGGCTCGTTGTCGTGGCCGTAAGCGCCGTTTCGTATGGCTGCTATGTGCTTCAAAGACTGACCAAGGCCCAAGGTGGCGTCCTGCTCGCGGCAATTATCGGCGGGGCTTATTCCTCCACCGTTACGACAGTCGCACTTGCCAAGAGGTCTGTCAGTGAAGAGCAGCCGCACTTGTTCGCCGGCGGGATACTGATCTCATCCGGGATGATGTATCTGCGTCTGGCAATCCTATTGGCACTGTTCAACCGTGATCTGATGAACAGGCTGGCGTTCCCATTTGTAGTTCTGGCTGGTCTTGCGATCAGTGTCGGTTGGCTGTGGTCCAGAAGGGGGGAAGCAAGTGCGGTGAAGGTGATCACAGAGTTCGAGCCCAAGAATCCACTCGAAATACGGACGGCGGTTCTCTTTGCACTGCTCTTTGTCGTCATACTGGTGGCGACCCATCTGGCCGTCGAACGGCTGGGCGAGACGGGTGTCTACACACTTGCCGCCATCATGGGGGTTACCGACGTGGATCCCTTCATCATGGGGATAACTCAGGCGACGCCGACGCTTGCACCCGTACACGTTGCTGCGTCCGGTATTCTGATTGCGGCCTCGAGCAACAATGTTGTCAAGGGCATTTATGCCTTCGCACTCTCTTCCCGGAAGACAGGCATACCAAGCTTGTATTTCTTGCTTGGTTTGGCTGCATTTGGTCTGATACCATTGTTTGGATAGCGGCAGAGGGTAGATGGCCTTGGGTTTTCGCACGTATTTTGAATGCCCTGTGGCGGGACTTGGAACGGCTCCGTATTGTTTTGGCGGCAAACGACTATGCGCAAATGATTACTGCCCAGACGAAAGAAGTCGGGGGTAGGGGTGAGGACGTGACATCGGCATTTTAATCGCCCCGATGAATTTCGCAAGAAGATTGCAGCTAGTGCGCAAATTGATGGATAAAATTGCACGTTGCGGGGTAACGTAGTTACTATGTAATGCGGTTGCTTCGTAGCCACTTGAATTTCATGGAAGGGCGAATACAGCTGGTGCGCGAACACGAATGGCAACACCTTTGCATACTCTCAAACAGTGTCGTGCTAATATTTTGCGGTGCGCATGCGAACCCAAGAGCATTCATTTTTATCAAGCTGCCCTTTTACTGGAGAAATAAATGAAACAACTTAAAACGATCTTGGTAAGCCTCGCCGTGGGAATTGCCGTAGGGCTATGGTTCGGCGTGAATGTCGGGCGTGAACAACCTTTCTATTCCAACCCATTTGACGCCAGTTCGCTGAATCAGAAACTCAAAAAGGCAACTGGAGAAACCTTGGAAAAAGGTGGCCATGCCCTTGAAAAAACCGGTCAGTCCTTGCAGGACAATCTCAGCAAATAGGCCCGAAAGATCTGGTTTGACAGGGCCACGCGGCCGTCAATTGTAATCATTTAGCAAAGGATACGTCATGAAACTCCTAGGCTCAAATACCAGCCCCTATGTACGCAAGGTGCGTCTGGTTTTACTTGAGAAAAACATCGGCCACATCTATCTCGTCGACCCGCCTCGCGAGCCTGGTAGTCAAGTATCCCGTGTCAATCCGCTGGGACGAATTCCAGCGCTGATACTCGATGATGAGACATGCGTTTTCGATTCTCCTGTAATAGCAGAGTATCTTGATACGCTGAATGAAAGCCCAGTCCTTATTCCTCGCACCAACGCACTGGCTCGAATGCGCGTCAAGCGATGGGAGGCGCTGGCAGATGGCATCATGGACTCAGCTGTGTCTGTGCGCACAGAAAGCATTCGCCCGGCAGACAAACAGGAGGCAAATAACATCAGCCTGCACAACAATGCCATCACGCGCGCGCTATCCTATGCGGCCGAACAGCTTGGCCCAAAGGAATGGTGCGAGAGCCAATCCATCACACTTGCCGATCTTGCATTAGCGAGTGCACTGATCTATCTGGACTTGCGCCAACCTGAACGCGATTGGCGCCGCGCCCACTCCAATCTGGCCGCCTGGTACGCCCGCATCAGTGAGCGGACCAGTGTTCGCGCTACGCTTTCGGCCTAAAGCAACTGTACTTTGCGGCGTGTATCTCGCACCAACCGGTAACGGGTCAGCAATCTATGCCGGCGACAAATACTCGTGCGAGAAGAAGTAAGCCATAGGCAAGGTCGATTGGATTGTTGGCAGCAATCGCAATCGTCGGGACACGGGTCTATACCCGCATGCGGTAGATTCCCCAAGCGAACCCAAGCTAGTTGTTCGCCCGCTCCGCTGCATGATCGGAGGCCAAGCGATAGATGTCGAGAAGGTCCTGCTCGCTTACGTCAATGACGCCGTCCATCTGTGTCAGCGCCCATTCGATATCCGCTTGTCCAAGATCGCCAGAACTCCCCCCTACTGGCCGTGATGGAGCACCGAGCATCGGATAAGACCTGCCGGGCATCAGATTGTTGATGGCAAGAGCCAGCAGCAGGGAAAGAACCGTGTTTGCGAGCACAGCACTGACAGTCCATCCCCAACCATGACGATGGAACTGTTCCGCGCCCAACACCATGATCATTGCGGTCGCCGCACCGGGTGGATGCAGACAATGTGACATGTGCATTAGGAATACCGCGATACCGACGGCCAAGGCCGCGGCCAGAACCGGGTCTGGTATGAACAGACTGGCTGTCCAGCCAACGATTGCGGAAAGCAAGTTCCCGCCAACCAGCGGCCACGGTTGTGACATTGGGCTATGCGGCATGACATACAGCAAAGTCGCCACTGCCCCCGATGAAGCGAACATGATCAGCGGATACCCGTCGCTAGGCAGAACACCTAACGCCAATCCCATCAATAAAATGCCCGCCGTTATTCCCACACTGGCGCGGATTTTCTCGCGCACCGGAACCGGATCGAACCCGGGCTTGAACAGTAAAAGAAGATCTTTAAGTTTCATGAAGAGCTCCGCAGAAAAGCATCTCTAGATCATCATCGAGACAGGCATAATCGGGTCACACCTGCGATATTGATGTACGCGGAACGGCTTTTACGTCTGTGTCGTTCTAATGGCTATCAGAACACCCCACGCCCCCAATGCCAGATAACACAAGAATGACCATTCCGGAATCCCGAGCGTCAGGAATGTCCAGCCTTTTTCCGCACATTCACCGGAGCCGTGCAACAGTGCCTTAAGGACGTTAGTCATCGGCATCGTTTCCAGCATGTAATCGAGACCAGGGCCACAGGCGGGGACTTGATCTTTGGGCAAGTTCTGGATCCAGATGTGGCGTGCTGCGACCCCGGCGCCGGTCAGTGACAGCAATGCGATCACTGCCGCATAGACAAGCGCTCCGGCACGCTTTGGGCCATGCAATGCGGCGAGCGCAAACACCGCCAATATAGCGACAAAGATCAGGCGCTGAACCATACAGAGCGGGCAGGGATCCTGATGCTGGACGTATTGAAGGAATAGGGCGTAGCCCAACAGGCCGCTGGCAAACAGCGCCCCGCCCAGATATAGCCAGCGATTAGATACGCTGGGCCATAGTTTACGCGTCTGCATACGTTCCCCTGTGATGATTTTTTTGGAAACCGCACTCCCCGGCATCACAACTGGCTAGATCTGAGTGCTGCCCTGTCCAATCAAATCAGATAGACACCCAGGTCGCCCGTGTATTCGGTGAGTCAAAGAAACGAATTTTATCGTTCAGACGCGGACGAATCAACGAAATTGCGCCTTGATCCCGCAAAAGGTTACGATGCTTATGGGCTGGCTTTTCGCTAAGCCGGAACACCCTCGGCTTTGATCAACTGCCTTAACGAAAGCACTGGCGACTTGAGATTGAGCTTGTTGTGGCTATTATCCACCAACTGTTGAAGCGTGACGGCCTGGAGATAAGCCAATATATTCTCGTTCAGCCCCATCCACAAGTCATGGGTAATGCATGGCTGCTGTTCGCCATTGCAATTTCCTTTGCCCCCGCATTTGGTCGCATCCAGCGGCTCATCTACCGCAACGACGATTTCAGCAACGGATATCTTATGGCCTGGCCGCGCCAGATAATAGCCTCCTCCTGGTCCGCGCACACTTTCGACAATCTTGTTTCTGCGAAGCTTGCCGAACAGTTGCTCCAGATAAGAGAGCGAGATTTTTTGTCGTTCGCTGATCGCCGCTAATGTTACCGGAGTCTTTCCGCCGCTCATGGCAAGGTCAACCATCGCTGTTACGGCAAAACGTCCTTTGGTAGTTAATCGCATGTCATCTCCCAGTCATTGGTCAGTCTTAATCAATTTGATACAGCCTGCGGTTCGCTTTATGTCACTAATGATAATGATAAAATACCTGTTTTTTTTAGTCAACAATTTTATTTAGGTAATTGGGATCGAACTTGTCCGCAGTTGCACGTTCCTCATCCACTGGCACACCCATCTTTTCGAGTTGCTGCAAGATGAAGTCAATACGCTGGTCTACTGTCATGCTGTGGCCGATAAGGTCATGCAAGGCCTTGTTAACTGGATCGTTCTGATCATTGCCGATGCCGTACGCGTTGAAGCCGCCTGCGCTTTTCTTTCCCTCTTCCAGAATCCGCGCCGGAATACCCGCCGCCGTCGCACCCGCTGGAACGTCTTTCACGACCACCGCATTGGACCCGATCTTGGCGCCATCGCCGATCGTAATCGGACCAAGTATTTTTGCGCCCGCCCCTACCACCACGCCGTTACCCAGTGTTGGATGGCGCTTGCCTTCTTTCCACGAGGTACCACCCAGCGTCACCCCGTGATAAAGCGTCACGTCGTCACCGATCTCGGCGGTTTCGCCGATCACCACACCCATGCCGTGGTCGATAAAGAAACGCCGCCCGATGGTTGCGCCGGGATGAATCTCGATGCCTGTCAGCCAGCGTGCAATATGCGAAATGAAGCGCGCTAGCCATCTTAGCTTGGCCTGCCACAGCATGTGCGACAGACGGTGCAGGACGCGTGCATGAATTCCCGGATAGCAGGTCAGGACTTCGATCGTGCTGCGCGCGGCCGGATCGCGGTCGAAAACGCTGGCGATATCCTCTTTAATGTTTCGAAACATTATGATGCTCTTCCCGATAGCGCGCCCTGAGACGCTCATTATACTCAGTGGCTACGCTCAATATTCCACGCAGGATGTTAATCTCCTGCTCCTCCAGCCGCGCACGCGCATACAGACGACGCAACCGCTGCATTAGTCGGGCGGGATTTTGCGTGGTGAGAAACCCGATCTCGAACAAGGTCTTTTCCAAATGTGCAAAGAACGCTTCCATTTGTTCATGCGGTGCGGGGAGAATTTCGGGGGCCCGCGGCAAATAGCTTTGCGCCGCCACGCGCAGCTCGTAACCGATCACTTGTACGGCCGCCGCGATATTTAGCGAGGAAAATTCAGGGGCTGCAGGAATATTTACAAGCAGCTGCGCCTTGCCCATTTCCTCGTTTGTCAGGCCAGACATCTCGGTGCCGAACAGCAGCGCCACTGGATGCGTGACAGCCTGTTGCAATAACAAGGGCATGGCTTCGCGTGGGGTTTTCACTTCAACCGAAATATCGCGCAGCCGCGCGGTCATCGCCGCCGTGAATACAACGCCCTGCAATGCTTCATCGATAGTGCCGCAGACCACTGAATTGCGCAGCACATCATCGGCACCCGCTGCCATCGCATCGGCTTGCTGATCGGGGAAATGTCGTGGATTGATCAAGTACAGGTGGCGCAAACCCATGGTCTTCATCGCACGCGCCGCCGCGCCGATATTGCCCGGATGGGTCGTATGGCTAAGCACGACTCTTACCTGACTCAAATGATTTTGTTTATGCAAAGCGCAATTCCAATTAAAATACGCGATCGTAACCTATCAATCGCTCATTAAACCTAAGGCAACTCATGCATCCCATGCTCAACATCGCGGTGAAAGCCGCGCGCCGCGCCGGTAATCTGATCCAACGCTCAGTTGACAAGATCGACCACCTCACCGTCACCAAGAAGTCCCACGCGGATTTCGTCAGCGAGGTGGACCGCGCCGCTGAGCAAATCATCATCCAAACATTGCTGGATGCCTATCCGGACCACGCGATTCTAGCAGAAGAGAGCGGCAGCCAAGGGGAATCGGAATACCTGTGGATCATCGATCCGTTGGATGGCACGACCAACTTTTTACACGGCTTTCCACAATTCGCTGTATCCGTCGCCTTGCAGCACAGGGGCATCATCACCCAAGCAGTGGTATACGATCCGACCAAGAACGAATTGTTTACCGCCACTCGAGGACGCGGCGCATTCCTGAACGACAAGCGCCTGCGGGTCAGCAAACGCCTCCATCTGGTCGACAGCCTAATCGGCACCGGCTTCCCCTATACCAAGTTCGAGTACATTGATGCCTACATCGGCATTTTTAGAGAGTTGATGCAAAAGACAGCAGGTCTGCGCCGCCCGGGCTCGGCCGCATTGGATCTGGCGTGGATGGCCGCGGGACGCTACGATGGATTTTTTGAAACGGGCCTGAAGCCTTGGGACATCGCCGCCGGCTGTCTGCTGATCACCGAGGCGGGTGGTTTGGTCAGCGACCTGCATGGCTCGGACACGTTCCTCAAGACCGGGCATCTCTGTGCAGGCAACCCCAACATCCATCCGCTGCTGCTACAAGTAATGGCGCCTCATCTCACGCCAGGTCTAAAGGCCTGACGCCAAACCATGACAGAAACATTTACCCCGCAAAAGCAAGCTCCAGATGCGGGCAGTATCGCCAAATCATCTGGCGGGCCTCACACGCCGATGATGCAGCAGTACCTGCGCATCAAGGCACAACACCCCGATATGCTGCTGTTCTACCGCATGGGCGATTTTTATGAACTGTTTCACGAGGATGCGACACGCGCAGCCAAACTGCTAGACATCACGCTCACTCAACGCGGTACCTCCAACGGCCAACCAATCAGGATGGCTGGGGTGCCTTATCATGCGGTGGAACAATACCTGGCACGGTTAGTCAGGGCGGGCGAATCGGTGGCGATCTGCGAACAGATTGGCGACCCAGCCACGAGCAAGGGACCGTTGGAACGCAAGGTGTTGCGCATCGTCACCCCAGGCACGCTCACGGATTCCGCGTTGCTGGAAGAAAAACGCGACAATCTGTTGTTAGCAATGCATCAGCGTAATGGCAAGTTGGGGTTGGCGTGGTTGAATCTGGCCTCGGGGCAATTTTTCGTGTCCGAAACCATTGCAGAGAATCTGTCTGCAGAGCTGGAGCGCTTGCAACCATCTGAAATCCTACATGCGGAAAGTACCGCGCCGCAAACCTCTAGCCATGCGGCTCTCAAGATCCTGCCAGATTGGCATTTTGAGCTCGATACCGCACGACGCTTGTTGTGCCAGCAATTTTCTACCTTGGATTTGGCCGGATTTGGTTGCGATGATTTCACGATCGGACTCGAAGCCGCCGGTGCGTTGCTCGGCTATGCCAAACTAACGCAAGGTCGGGCCATAGACCACATCCGCAACATCCAGGTGTACAGCGCGGATCGCTACGTCCGCATGGATGGCGCGACAAGACGCAATTTGGAAATCTCCCAGACCCTGCGCGGCGAACCTGCTCCCACCTTGTTGTCGTTGCTCGACACATGTGCCACCAACATGGGCAGCCGTTTACTGCATCACTGGCTGCATCATCCCCTGCGTGATCGCACTGTGCTGCGCGCAAGGTTGGATGGAGTAGACAAGCTTGGCGAACTTCATCACAAGGTACGCGAGCAACTCAAGCCCAGCGCGGATATTGAGCGCATCACCGCGCGCATCGCCCTACGCAGCGCGCGCCCCCGCGACTTATCCGGTTTACGCGATACTCTCGCGCACATGCCGCAATTGTGCTCCGCGTTGCTGGCGTGTGATGCGCCGATCATCCAAAGATTGGCCGACGCATTAGCTACAAACCCCGCCCGCGCCAATGCTCCGACAGACGTAGCACGGGGTGCGCGTAGCATGTCGACGGGGAACGGTGGCCAGTCAAGCCAAGCTGGCCTCATCCCGCAACCGGAACAAACGTCACAGCCGTCCGCGGACGCGGGGCAAACAGCAACTGATAGGATCGTCACGATCCTGAAGCACGCCTTGAAGGCCGAGCCATCTTCCGTCCTGCGCGAAGGCGGCGTGATTGCCGACGGCTTTGACGCTGAGCTTGACGAGCTTCGCGGCATCCAAACGAACTGCGGCGATTTCCTGTTGTCGCTGGAGCGCCGCGAACGCGAGCGAACCGGCATCGCCAACTTAAAGGTGGAATATAACCGTGTGCATGGCTTCTACATTGAGGTGACGCATGCGCAGAGCGCCAACGTGCCGGACGACTACCGCCGCCGCCAGACACTGAAGAATGGCGAGCGCTACATCACGCCGGAACTCAAAGCCTTCGAGGACAGGGCACTGTCCGCCAACGAGCGTGCTCTAGCGCGCGAGAAATTCCTGTATGAGCAACTGCTCGATCTATTGATGCCGTTCATCCCGCAACTGCAACGCATCGCCTCCTCGATCGCCGAACTGGATGTGCTAGCCACCTTTGCTGAGCGCGCTGCCACGCTGAATTTCAGCGCTCCAGCATTTAGCGATGAGGCTCAGATCAGCATCATAAAAGGTCGGCATCCGGTGGTGGAAACGCAAGTTGCGCTATTCACGCCAAACGACACTACTTTGAACCAAGCACATCGCATGCTGCTGATCACGGGCCCAAATATGGGCGGCAAATCTACCTACATGCGCCAAGTCGCAATTATTGCGCTTCTCGCTCACGTTGGCTGCTTTGTTCCAGCGCAGGAGGCGGTGCTCGGCGAGATCGACCAGATATTTACCCGCATCGGCGCATCCGATGACCTAGCCAGTGGGCGATCCACATTCATGGTCGAGATGACGGAGGCAGCCAACATCCTGCATAACGCCACGGAAAGGAGCCTGGTACTGGTGGACGAAATCGGACGGGGTACCTCGACTTTCGACGGCCTCGCCCTCGCCTATGCGATCGCGCGCCATCTGTTGGAAAAAAACCGCAGCTACACATTGTTCTCTACGCACTACTTCGAGTTGACACGCCTTGCAGAAGAAACCGCCCAACTCGTCAACGTTCATCTAGCCGCCATTGAACACCAGCAAAGCATCGTGTTTCTACATACCGTGAACGAAGGGGCCGCCAGCCAGAGCTACGGCCTCCAAGTGGCTTCGCTCGCGGGCGTGCCCGACAACGTGATCCGCGCTGCAAAAGAACAGCTCCTCAAGCTGGAACAAAACAGCGCCGCTCAGAATCCGCAAGGCGACCTGTTCTCGGCGCCGATCGGAAAAATACAGGCGAATGAACCAGAACATCCCTTACTGCGAAAGCTGCGCTCTGTAATACCGGACGATATGACGCCGAAGCAGGCGTTGGAGTGGGTTTACGAGATGAAGCGCCTGCACAATGGAGGGTGATGCTCCATTTCACGGCCTGACTTGAACAGGGGCAGATCAAGATTGTTCTTGCGCACTCAGCGAGTTCCGCTCAAGATTCCGCCCTTGCCAGGACTGCTTCAGGTTGCTTGTGTCGATGTACGGAAATGCAACAATGCCTGTCGGTTCTGGAAAATGAACATCTAACGGGCATAGACGCCCCGGACGGAGCTAACCCGCCTTCCCAGCAGAGGCGATAGTTAAAATCTTGCTGAGCGCATCGGTCAAAAGTTCCACTTTGGCTTCGAGCTCGGCCGATCTCTTCGCGTTGGCCTCCAGCGCTGCAAATTGTCTTGCTTTGTCTTCGAGTTCGATCAATCTCTTTTCCATCCCAGTTGCTTTTTCCTGTTCCTGCTTGAGATTTTCGCGTAGCTGCTCGATTATCCTCAGAAGTTCGAGCGACTTCAGCTTTTCTTCTGCAAGCATGGCGTTCTTATTTGCAAGCTCCAAGGCGTTGTTCTGGTCTTCGCTGAGGTTGTTCTTTTGAACATCGTTCTCCGCCTTGTCGCTGTATGCGCGAATTTTGATTGTTGTCTTATCTGCGTCCGGCATTTTGAACCTCTTACGGTGATTGAAAAGTTCAGGGAGCGCTCGCAGCATGCAATGCAAAGCCGCATTCGTATATAGAAAAGTATAGCATGTAGCGGCACGCGGGCTACGGTGGCGCGTTGAGTCGTTCGGGTGGCGGATTATTGGCCGTAGTCGACGGTGTCGATGATTCCTCATTCAACAACGGCGGGACAACGACTGCTGGATTGCTTGCGCCCACTCCCGCAATGGGCGGGGGCGCTGCGGACGGCTTGTCATGCATTTGCATATCGGCTTGCTTATTCGTAGATCGTTTGCTTGCGGCATGTGTCGCCGCGTGTGTCCTGCTTTCTAGCGATGGTTCGGGCGTTACTGTCTTCGCTGCCTTTTGCTCGCCGGTTTTTGACCTGGATGATTGTTGCGGCACGTCTTTCCGATTGGTCGCTGTGCCGTTGCTTTGGGGTTGTGATGGACGGTTCAGTTTGCTCCCCATTGATGGCGGTGTCGCTTGAGGGGGAACGTATGCGGACGAGAAAACCGGTGGACCCACCCATACCCTTTCGCTTAAAGGAAGCGGCGGGGGAGCTCGCTGAATTTCTTGCAATGCAATCCAGCCCTCCAAGGCTCCGGTGGCCAGTACCGTCACAACCAGAACCCCCAGCAATAATGCGCGCCGGTTTTTGTCCTTCTCGCGGATAACTCGGATCTTGGCCCTGCCAAAAATCGTGTGGATAACTTTCGCCTCACCGATGTCTGTCCACACGTCCGTTCTTGGCTGTACGCCGCTCGCCAGCAATTTACGGTTTGGAATATCGAATTGGCTGATTTCGCGCCCCATTTTTGCTACCCTCTGACTATTGCAACTCGACAGCAGCATGATAACAAGTAATAGTCTAGTTTCAACCGTCACTATGGCAACAAGCAGCTTCGCATAAACTGGGCCGCTAAAGTTCGAAGCGTTCCCGGTGCCTAAGCAACGCCGGCATGCCCTTGGAAGGTGTCGCCTTGGAGGCGACGTGCCGTCGAGCAGGCGGAATTGACACAGCCCCGGCATCAAGGCGGTCGTGGGCTTGAAATTGTGGCGATGTCGCCCGTCTCCTTATAATGAGGTGCATGTATGAAACAGCGCGTATTGATTCTGGGCTACGGCAAGATGGGACATGCCATGGAAGTCCTGTTGTCTCCACGGCACGATGTTCACATCTGGAATATGGGCGTGGTGCTGAAGGGAAGCCATTCGACACTTGAGGATGAAGTTCCCGAGGCCCAAGTAATCTTGTTTTGCCTTCCAGTGAATCCACACCATGAGGTCGCGAGCAGGATAAGGCATTATCTTGCGAGAGACAGTCTGTGCCTGACCATCGCGAAGGGTTTGGATGAATTGGGGCGTACCGCCGCACAGGTCTTTCACGAAGTGTTAGCTGGGGAGCATCGCTACGGAGTGATATATGGCCCGATGATTTCCGAGGAAATCCGGATGGGCCGCCATGCCTTTGCAGATGTGGCTTTGTCTGACGCTGCGGATTTCGGGACGATACAGAGTTTGTTCCTTGGCAGCACGTTGGTGTGCCAACAGGCGGCGGACATGCAAGGCAGGAGCTGGTCGGTGATCCTGAAGAACGTGTATGCCATCATGTTCGGCGTGTCTGATGAACTGAAGCTGGGGGACAACATGCGCGGTCACTTGACGGTCGCCGCAATCGCCGAGTTGTCAGGGATCGTGCAAGCGTTTGGCGGGCACGCCCACACGCCTTACGGCTATGCTGGCTTAGGTGATCTGGTGACAACAGCGACGAGTCCAGGTTCACATCATCATCTGCTCGGACAGCAGCTGGTCCGGGGCGAGTGGTCAGATATTTCCGGCGAGGGAGTACACACCTTGGAAATGGTTGCGAAATATCATCTTTTCGAATGGCGCGCGTACCCACTGTTCGCGCTGGTTCGCGACATCGTTTCGGACCCGGCGACGCTGCATGCCAGAGTGGCGGACTATCTGAGGCAGCTGCGGGAGACGGAGAGTTGTGCGATATGAGCCCGATGCCCCTGGAATTCGAGATTTCCGACAGGAACGCCCTTCTCAGTCGCTCCGTATATTCCTAAAGTCCTAAAGATAGAGCCCTTATGACTCATCTCGTCGTTTCCATCTCCGGCCACGGTTTTGGCCATGTCGCACAGACCGCCCCGATACTGAATCTGCTCGGCGAGTATATGCCAAAGATACGCCTCACGGTGCGTTCCGCAGTGCCGATTGCCCATTTGCGCACGCGCATAAAAGGACCGTTCACGCATCTGTCCAGTGAGGGTGACATCGGCATGGTGATGTCTTCAGCTCTGGATGTTCTCGTCGATCAGAGTTGTGCGGCATACCGCACCTTCCATGCGGACTGGGATGCTCGGGTAGAAGACGAAAGACTCCTCCTGCGCGAACTCGGTGCCGACATGGTATTCTCCAATGTCGGCTATCTCCCGCTGGCCGGCGCGCAGCACGCAGGCATCCCCAACGCAGCGCTCTGTTCGTTGAACTGGTTTGACATCTATCGCCACTATTGCTGCAACGATATTTCCAATCCGGTTCGCCTGGGACCAGTCGAAGACCGCTGCATTGATATTTCAGGTCCAGTCCAGACAGACATTGTTTCAAGGCGAATGGATGGTGTCCTATGCGACCGGGCCATCGCGGAGCAGATATATAAATGCTACAGGAACGCTGATGCTTTCCTGCGCGCAACGCCCGGCATGCCAATGACTAGCCTGCCCAACATCATTCCCGTCTCTCCCATCGCCGCGATCGGCACGAACCGGCGGCCGGAACTCAATCAGCGTCTCGGACTATCCGCGGACGAAAAATTGGTGCTGGTCAGCATGGGCGGCATCGCCAGCCGCTTGCCAATCGAACGCTGGCCGCGCATCGCAGGCGTCCACTGGATGATACAGCGCGATTGGCAGGTCAAACACCCTGATGCCATCATCCTGGAAACACTGCAGATGAACTTCAGCGACTTGCTTGCGAGCAGCGATGCGCTGATCTGCAAACCCGGCTATGGCAGCTTCGTCGAGGCGGCCTGCAGCGGAGTGCCCGTCCTCTACGTAAGCCGTGCCGACTGGCCGGAAGCACCGCCGTTAAATGAATGGCTGCGCCAACATTGCAGATCCCGCGAAGTATCACGGCAGACATTGGAGCAGGGCAATATCGCAGGTGAGCTAGAAGCCATTTGGAGTGTGCCGCAACCTGATCCGGTCAAGCCCGAAGGCACGCAGCAGGCAGCAGAGTGGCTAGCCGCGAAACTTGATCGGTAATGCCTCTTGGTGCAAAAAGCGCTCCTCGCCCGGCCGCACGTTGAAAAACTGGTAGCGGTTCTTCCCGCTCTTTTTGGCCATGTACATACCATCATCGGCCATCTTGACCAGAGTCTCCGCCTCTTCGGTATCGTCCGGAAACATCGAAATCCCAATGCTGCAACCGATCAGACAAGCGTTTCCATTGACTGCGAATGGTTGCGACAAGGATTCC
Source organism: uncultured beta proteobacterium (assembly GCA_963833515.1). GTDB lineage: Bacteria > Pseudomonadota > Gammaproteobacteria > Burkholderiales > Gallionellaceae > Gallionella. The sequence continues at coordinate 119,764 of CAWHYN010000004.1, forward strand.
AGAATCTTCTCGGCCACCAGGATGGCATTATCAGGATTGTCGACGTTATTGAGTATGAAGATGAACTCATCTCCGCCGACCCGCGCTAAGGTGTCCATGTCGCGCGCACTCTCAGTGAGACGCTCGGCCACCATTCCGAGGAGCCTATCCCCCGCATGGTGGCCAAATTCATCGTTGACCCGCTTGAAGCCATCGAGATCCAGAAACAGAAGGGCAAATTTCTGTCGGCAGCGCTTTGCTCGCGCAACAGCCTGATCCAGTCGATCAAAGAACAAGTTTCGGTTTGGCAGTTTTGTGAGTGCATCAAAATGGGCCAGCTGCGCGATCCTTTGTTCTGCCGTCCGGCGTCCGGAAATATCGCGGATCACGCTAAAGATCCGTTTGTTCCCAGCCAGTTCGACGATCTTGGCATTGATTTCCACGGGCATCGCTGTTCCATCCTTGCGCAGATGGGAGGATTCGAAAATCACAGCGCCGCTCTGGATTTCATCGAGTCGCTGCGGAACCTTTGCGGCAAATTCAGGAGGAACAATTTCGGTGAGACGCATTCCAATCATCTCGTTCCTGGTATAGCCGAGCCGCTCGTGGCCCGTACGGTTGATATCCCTGATGATTCCATCCAGATCGAGAATCAGCAGGCAATCGGCAGCAAGGTCGAACAGCGTGCGGTATCCTTCTTCGTTCACAGTGAGCCCTGAATCGCAGTTCAGATTCAATTCCTTGATTCTAGTCTAATGCTCTCAAACAGCTCGAGCGAGATCGGCAACAGACAATAGAATAAAAAGCTGTCAGCAGCATTGGCTCCGAACGACGTTGATTCACAAAATCAGCCATATCCCGCGAAGCATGCGCAAGGTGGCAACAATAGCCATTCCGCATCAAACTCTTAATGCAAATGCCCGTTCCCGGCATCATGCACGTGGCCATGTTCCAACTCTTCCGCAGTGGCTGGGCGGACACCCGTGACGGTGCAGTTGAAAGTCAATGTCTTGCCGGCCAATGGGTGGTTACCATCCACCGTTACTTCATCGTCAGTCACTTCGACTACGGTAAAGAGCAGATAATCATCATCGTCTGCATCTTCCGGGCCACCCTCAAATTGCATGCCGACGACGACGTCCTTTGGAAAGGAACTTCGCGACTCCACCTCGACCAAACCGTGATCGTATTCGCCGAAAGCGTCATCCGGTTGCATTGTGACACTGCATTTGTCGCCGACATCCTTGCCTTGCAAGGCTTCTTCGACGAGAGGAAAGATGCCGTCATAGCCGCCATGCAGATAACTGATCGGGGTTTCGATCTGTTCCAGCAACTCGCCAGTTGAATCAAACAATTCATAGTTCAAAGATACGACAGTGTCTTTGGCTATCCTCATTTCAGCTCCTTAACCAAACCAAGTATTTCCTGCGCATGTCCATGTGCCTGCACGCCGTACATAACATGGCGCAACTTCCCATGTCGGTCAATCACGAACGTGGAGCGCTTGATAGATAATTTCTTTTGCCCCTCCACATCCTTTTCATACATGACACCGTAGCGCTTGCAAACACGCGCGTCCGGGTCGGAGAGCAACAATACGGACAGGCCATACTTGTCACGAAACGATGCATGGCTCAAACAATCGTCACGGCTGACACCGATAACGATACTGTCCAGCTTGTTGAATTCATCGTCCAGCGCGCTAAATTCATTGGCCTCAAGGGTGCAGCCTGGGGTATCGTCTTTGGGATAAAAATACAGCACGGCATTCTTCTTGCCTAGCAGAGACGTCAGACTGAAAGTCCGCATCTCGCAATCTGGCAACTCGAAGTGCGGCGCATCCATTCCAGGTGTGAGCTGTAAAAACTGCATTTTGTTCCCCCTGACCCATTTTAAACACTTTTCGGCCATGTTATAAGAATATTTTTCTTCTGCCCCTGTCAGGCGTTGGGCCGCTATAATTCATCTGATGAAAAGCAAGTTACCCCTCCTCGGCGGACTGACCGTCACCCAATTTCTGCGGGATTACTGGCAGAAAAAGCCCTTGCTGATCCGTCAGGCTTTTCCTGCATTCGTCGGACTGCTCGACCCGCAACAATTGATGACTCTGGCCTGCGCAGAAGACGCGCAGGCGCGTCTGGTGACGAAACAACGCGGCAAGTATCGGTTTGCAACTGGCCCCGTTGCGGCCCCAAGATTTTGATGGCTTGGGCAAAACCAAATGGACCGTGCTGGTCCAGGGAGTGAATCATCATCTTCCCGGGGCAGCCGCGCTGCTCAGGCATTTTGCTTTCATCCCCTACGCGCGGCTGGATGATCTGATGGTGAGCTATGCACCCAAAGGTGGCGGTGTGGGGCCGCACTTTGACTCCTATGATGTATTCCTGCTGCAAGGTTCGGGGCATCGCCGCTGGCAAATTTCTTCGCAAACGGATCGCAGCCTGATTGAAGGCGCACCGCTACGCATCCTCCGCGATTTCAAAGTCGAGCAGGAATGGGTTCTCGAAGCCGGCGACATGCTTTATCTGCCGCCGCACTATGCTCACAACGGCGTTGCCGAAGACGACTGCATGACCTATTCAATCGGCTTCCGAACGCCATCCTATCAGGAGCTGGCCGAGCAATTTCTGGTTTATTTGCAGGACAGGATTGAAGTGGACGGCATGTACGCCGATCCTGATCTTAAGGCGCAAAGACATCCTTCAGAAATCAGCGCCGCAATGGTGCATCAGACTGAACAAGCCATTAGACAACTGCGCTGGGACAAAGAGGACATCGCCAATTTCCTCGGCTGCTATTTGAGCGAACCCAAGCCGCATATTTTTTTCGATGCTCCCGAAAGCCCGATGAGTGTTGCAAAATTCCACCTAGCCGTACACAAGCATGGCATGGCACTCGACTTGAGAAGCCTGATGCTGTGCCATGCCGGTTGGATATTCATGAATGGCGAAGGCAACCCGAGTCAATGAACCCGACTATTCGCGTGCTGCGCACACTGGCAGATGAACGCGAATTTCCAGCCAGGACGGATTGCACGACCGAGGTGTTCCAGCTGCTTTACCAGTGGTATCTGGACGGATATATTTCCCCCTGTTTGAATTTGGGGAACCGGATCATGAGCGAGAGCATGCTGCAACACACCAAACTGGACGGCATCGTAGACTACGTCGCTGCACTCGACACATTATGCAAATTGGCGCAGCGCAACCTGTTCCTTTTCGAGAAGGATTTCGATGGTTTGGGATACAACAGCGAAGCACGGTATACGACATTACGCAATTTTCTGCTTGCCAACCCAGCCCACCGGCTGTTAATACTTGCCCATGATACGCATTATCTGTCCACGCTATGCCCACGCATGCTGCAGCTTTTGCGCCATTTCGGCACCAGCATGTTCATCCATCAGACACCAAAGAATCTGCAGCACATCACCGAACCGTTTTCGGTCGCGGACGAGGCAAATTATGTCCGCCGCTTTCACTTCGACGACCCTCGTGGCATCTTGGCTCAGCACGATCCGGAAAAAGCACGCGCTCTTAAATCACGCTTCATGGAGATGTGGGCTCATTCGCATATGGCCATATCACCAACAAGGTTAGGCTTATAGCAATTAAGGCTAAAGATCCGCTGGACTTCCTTTGCCTAACTGCTAGAATGCCCACCCTTGATTTTGGGTGCATCCTTGCTGTAATTGGGGGCACATTCAAAGTCAGGCAAAAATTTAATGTCTTTCAACTTCAAACTTTCAAGGAACACAAAATGAAACGTATCGCTCTTGTCTCTGCCCTGCTGGTTATTGCTTTGACCGGCTGCGGTAAAAAGGCTGAAGCTCCTGCTCCTGCGGCAGTTGCTCCGACCCCTGCTGCTGCTCCGGCTCCAGCGCCTGAGGCTGCTCCTGCTGCTCCTGCTGCTGGTGCCGCTCCTGCTGCTCCTGCTGCCGGTGCTGCTCCTGCTGCCGGTGCCGCTCCTGCTGCCGGTGCCGCTCCTGCTGCCGGTGCCGCTCCTGCTGCTCCTGCTGACGCAAAGAAGTAATCTAGCCGCGCTGCAATGCGATAAAAGAGCCGACGAAAGTCGGCTTTTTTATCGCTTTTGAGATCATCGGCTTCTTCAGGAAATTTCGCGCCAAGCAAAGCCATGATCCTGCGTTGCCACACCTACCCAGCTTTCTTCGCACATGGCCGCGACACTCAAGGCACGGACGGCAAGTTCCGGCGTGTTGTTCTTGCGGCTGAGATGTGCGGCGATCAGGTGTTGCAACCTGCTCAAATCCAGCTTTGCTAAAATGCCGGCAGACTCCTGATTGTTCAGGTGTCCGAAACGACCACCCACGCGCTGCTTCAGACTATATGGATAGTCACTGTTCATCAACATTTCGCGATCATGATTGCACTCTAGGACCAGCGCGTGGCAACCAGTTAACATTTCTTCGATATGCACCGTGCTACAGCCAGAATCGGTCAATACGCCCAGGCGCCGCAAGCCATCGCTGAAAATGAATTGCACCGGCTCGGCGGCATCATGCGGAACTGGATACGGGGTGATTTCGATATCGCCTATTGCAAACACCAGATGGGGATCGATTTCGTGGAGATCCACAATGTTGGAAAAGGCCCTGGGCTGACTGCGCAACGTGCCATGGGTGAGCCAGACCGGCAGATTGAATTTGCGCGCCAAGCGCGCCACGCCGCCAATATGATCCCCGTGCTCGTGGGTAACGACCACGCCGCTCAACTGCTCCGGGGATACCCCCAGGCGCGCCAATCGCATCAGGGTGTCTTGCAAGGCAAATCCGCAATCCATCAGGATTTGCGTCTGCCCGACACTCACTAGCAGCGCATTACCTTCACTACCGCTACCCAAAGACGCGAATCGCATAGGCACGAGCAGCTCACATTACTGTTTATTGATGTCTTTATACATCGCCTCAAGCATCTGTTTGCTTACCTTGTTGCTCGCGCCGCTCTGGTCGGTGATTGTGACTTCACACAATATTCCGCCATCTTTTACATTCACGCGATAGTGGTTGAGGGTATCCTGGTTGCTCTTCCAGAATTTCAGCTTGTCCAGCCAACCGGTCTCAATTTTGACGGGACGCAAGTAGTAGATGCCCTTTTCGCGATCCTTATCTTCCACCGCCAAACCGGCACTCTCGATGGCCAGACCCACCTTACGCCAGGATCTGTCGAATGGATCATTCAAGACAATGACGGTATTACCATCCGCAAGCTCTCGCAGGCTAGCCGCGCCCGCCGGCTCCGGCGCACTGGGCGCTGCCGGACGGAGCGCTGCCACGGCAACAGGAACGGTACGCGTTTCCCTTACTGCATCAGCCGCCCGGGCTTCGCTGCTACCAAAGCGCACCATCAACCGCTGCAACATGATTGCTTCCTTCTCGGGATCATTGCCTCGGGCTTGCCACTCGGAAACCCTTTTGTCATTGGAGAACACTTCTTCCATGCCGCGATGGGTGATGTGCACTTCGGTACTTGTTCCGTCATTGCTCCGCTCCAGGCGCGTGCGGTACTGATCGCGCTCACCTAACGAATAGGTGCGCTGATCGGGCATTTGGTCGACTTCATTCCGAAAGCCGAGCTGAGGAATTTTTGCTCGATTTTCGACCCAATCGGTTTCCATCACACCTGCGGCTTGCTCTTCACTCTTGATACTTAGTCCATTTTCTTGCCAGAATGCCTTGACCACGGGCCACACTTTTTCTGCCTTGTCATTGATCACCAGCCAACGCTGCGTACCGCTGCGCTCCATGTGCACGCCCTGCACCTCGGGCAATACTGCGTTGGCTGTATGACTTTGGACACTACCTTTGCTGTAATCTGAATAAGTTGCAACGGTTTCACCTTCACCCTGTGGCACCTTGTAACGTTCATCGCCAGCGGGCGTCGTCAGATCAGGCGGTATTTCCAGCGTCGGCACCTGCGTCGCAGCAGCGCCATAGTCGATACGCTTGCCGTCCGATGCCAGCGTGCTGCAACTCGCCAGCACAACCAGCATCGCGCTGGACATCCCAATCTGCAGCACTTTCATTGCTTCTCTCCGGCTATCCAGCATATTCAATTGAGCACTCCTGCCTGGCGCATCGCTGCTTCCACCACCGCATGTGCGGCTTGCGACAAAGGCGTCAGCGGCAGTCGCAGAGAATTCTTGATCTGGCCCCGGCGGGCCATCGCCCATTTCACAGGGATCGGATTGGCTTCAACAAACAGGTGACGGTGCAAGCCAAGCAGACGGAAATTGATTGCGCGCGACTTGGCCACTTCACCGTTCAGCGCGGCCACACACATTTCATGCATCAGTTTGGGCGCGACATTCGCCGTGACCGAGATCGTGCCATGCGCCCCGAGTAGCATCAACGCCAGCGCACTGGCATCGTCTCCGCTATATACGGCAAAATCCTTCGGCGCGCGCTGCAGCAGCTCGCTGCCGCGCTCAATGTCTCCGGTTGCGTCCTTGATACCGACGATATTGCTAATCTGTGCCAGACGCATCACGGTGTCGTTGCTCATGTCGGCGACAGTACGACCCGGCACGTTGTACAGAATGTGCGGCATATCTACCGCCTCGGCGATGGCCTTGAAATGTTGATACAAGCCCTCCTGGGTCGGCTTGTTGTAATAGGGAACGACCGTCAGCGACGCATCCGCGCCAACCTTCTTCGAAAAGGAAGCAAGCTCGATGGCTTCGGCGGTGGAATTCGCCCCGGTGCCGGCAATTATCGGTACCCGCCCGGCCGCATGCTTCACTGCCTCGGCGATCAGCAACTCATGTTCTTCCACATTGACAGTGGGCGATTCGCCGGTGGTGCCGACCACCACAATGCCGTCAGTACCCTCCCCGACGTGAAAATCGATCAGCGCTCGAAACGATGTCAAGTCGAGGCTTCCATCCTCGTCCATCGGGGTGACGATTGCAACAATACTGCCCTGAATCATTTGGAATGCCTGCTAAAGGATAAAGTCACATTCTACCGTAATAAGACTGCACCCCAAAGGGTCGCGCGACAAAAGTCATGCGTCTGTGAAATAATGCTCTTACATTTGAATTTAACCATCGTCATGCCTGCAACAACACTTGCCGCGCTGCAACCGGGCGAACTCGCTACCATCGTCTCCATCCACGCCGAGGAAGCGCTGCACCTCCGCCTGCTCGCCCTGGGCTTCCGAACCGGCACACAAATCGAGATGATTCGCAAAGCAAGCTTCTCCGGCCCCCTGCATGTGCGCGTCGGCACCACTGACGTCATGTTGCGGCGCAAAGAAGCGGCCAAGATCGAGGTACGCTGAACATGAAACGCATCGCCCTATTGGGCATGCCTAACACTGGAAAATCCACGCTGTTCAACCGCATGACCGGCGGCGCCGCACGTGTCGGAAATTGGCCGGGGATCACGGTAGAATTGCTTAGCGGGAAGATTCTGCTGGGTTCAGACATGGTGGAGATCATTGACCTGCCCGGCATCTATGATCTGCATGGCTTTTCCGACGACGAACAGGTCGTACGGCACTTCCTGCATGACAACGTTCCAGACCTCTCGCTCGTCATTGTCAACACCACTCAGATCGAACGCCAGATGAGCCTGCTGCTGCAACTCAAGAGACTCGATATGAATCTGATGGTGGTGCTAAATATGGCGGACGAAGCGCAGAAATTCGGCATCACCGTCGATGTCGAGAAGATGTCCGCGCTGCTCGAGATGCCGGTCTTCCTGCTTAGCGCAAAATACGGCAGCGGCTATCCGGAAGCGCTGCAGGCCATGACCAGAGCGCTGCGCTACCCTACGCCAGGCATGGCGGAACATCTGCGCAATCAACTGGAGCAGGACGCACATATCGAAACAGAGATGGCGCGCGTGCTGAAGCAAACCGTGCAAGTCCCGGCACGCTTGTCGCACAGTCTCACGGAAAAGCTGGACAGCGTGATACTACATCCATGGCTGGGGTTACCGATCTTCTTTGCCGTGATGTATCTGGTTTTCCAGGGCATTTTCATTTTCGGCCAGCCGATACAGGGTGTTATCGCAGCAGCCTTCGCCTTGCTGCGGGAGACCGCATTGGTTCCGCTCCTTGGGAGTCTGCCGCAAGCCATACAGGGACTACTGCTGGACGGGATCTATAACGGTGTGGCTACTGTCGCGGCATTCGTGCCGATCATCGTGCTGTTCTTTTTGTTCATGGCGATGGTGGAAGATAGCGGCTACCTGTCACGCGCTGCATTCTTGATGGATGCACTGATGGCGCGCCTCGGGCTTGACGGACGTGGGTTCGTGATGTTGCTGATGGGTTTCGGCTGCAATGTACCGGCGCTGATGGGCACGCGCGTGATGCGCTCTCGCGCGATGCGCCTGCTCACAATGCTGGTGATCCCGTTCTCACTATGCTCGGCACGACTGCAAGTCTTCATCTTCTTCAGCGCCGCGCTGTTCAGCGCGAAGGCAGCACCCATCGTGCTCTTCAGCCTGTACCTGTTCAGTTTCATCACCGCAATTATCACGGCGCTAATCTTCAAAACCCGGTTCAAGAACAATGAACCGTTCGTCCTGGAAATTCCGCCCTATCGCTTCCCCACTGCGCGCCAGATGGTGCTGCGCGGTTGGCTGGAAGTCCGCCATTTTCTGCGCCGTGCCACGAAATTCATCGTCGCCGGCGTCGTGATGGTCTGGCTGCTCACACATTTGCCGACAAGCGCCGCACCGGCCAGCCCCGAAACTCTCGCGGGCATGATTGGGGGGGCGCTGAATCCGTTCTTCGCACCACTCGGCATCAACGAACAACTCACCATCGCGTTGATCTTCGGCTTCATCGCCAAGGAAATCGTCATCGGCGCGCTCGCGGTAATTTACAACCTGAGCGGCGATGCGCTGAGCAATGCAATCGCCCATCAACTGGACTGGGCGCAAGCCTACAGCTTCATGCTATTCACGCTGCTCTATACACCCTGCCTCGCCACCGTCGCCACACTGCAAAGCGAGTCCAAGCAAGTCAAATTTACCGCGCTGTCACTTGTTTGGTCACTTGGCCTGGCATGGCTGGTGAGCTTTATCTTTTATCAGAGTGCGAGAGCATTGGGGTATTGAATGCCAACACCGATCCGTTGCAGTTTCTTGCCGCATCATAGTTGCAAAGCCAAGAAAGACGGATGATATAGCGATTGTGCGCACCATCGCTGCCATGCCACGGAGCGGGAAGATGGGCATCATTGCCGAGGACTTTGAAGCGGGGGCCAGCGACGGCCTCCTTTGAAGAAGCGCTGCATTGACATCCTCCCCGCCCTCAGCCTGCGGCTGCCGCTTGCGCGGTAAGGGCGAGGATTCCTGCAGCCAGCGCTTGATGTCCCAAGCGGAGAATGTTCCTTGCGGCATTGATGTCGCGATCATGGGTGGCACCGCACTCACAACAGATCCATTCCCTTATTCCAAGACCCGCTCTACCTTTCGGACTGCCCGCGGAGATGACTCCGCAGCTCGAACAAGTCTGGGTGGTGTTCTTCTCGTTCACTTCTAGAAACACAACTGACCGCGCCTTCGCTTTGTATTCCAGTTGAGTCCTGGGCATTCCCCATCCCGTATCCAGGACGGATTTTGCCATTTTTGTTCTTGCCAATTTGCTGCTGCTGACATTCCCGACGAAGATCGCCCCATGGTTCCTGACCGTTCCGGTCGTGAACTTGTGGATCGCATCGTTCCGTTTGTTCTTGATCCTGGCGTGAATCGTCCTGACCAGTTTGGTCTTGTTCGCACGCTGTGCCCGGGCCAGCTTCCCGGCAAATTCCTCCGTGATGCGCCTGCGCTCCAACTTGAAGCCATCCGAGCAGGATGCCGTCGTCTTGAGCCCAAGGTCGATGCCAACCGATTCCCGGCCTTCACCCGGCTTGGCTTCGACCTGTACCGTCGCATTGAAATACCAGCGACCCCTGGCATCCTCAGAGAACGAACCTGTGCCCAGTTCGTACTGCGACAAACCGTGGCTATCCCAAATGCCGAACAAGTGTCCGCAGAACCGGATCTGTCCGTTCACCCGCTTCACGCCGGCAGCCTTGAACGGGATCCAGCCCAGTGCACGCTTCGAGCCGCTCGATGCGCGCCATTGCAGCTGGTTCTTCTTGAACTGCCGGCGCGATTTGGCGTGCTGGGCGATCACGCTCTGGACGGTGGCAGCTCCAATACCGAGATTCCGCTCTTCGCGGATGCCGCGCAATTCCTTATTGAGATCGAACTCGCTTGTTTGGAGGTTGACGTAACCCACTCCGGGATCGGCACCCACGAGTAGTCACGGGTGATCTCATTGGCTGCATTCCAAACCTGGTTCACCTCATATGCCATTCCGGACAGCACGTTGGCGTGCTTGTCCTTGACGCGTACCGAAGGGTCTTGGTGTGCAAACTCATGTGCCGATTGTAGCAGAACGTTCGTTCTGTGCAAGTTCACATCGTTGCCATTCAATCAGGCAGGATGCCTGCGGCATCCGCGCCTCATATCCCCGCCCTGAACGGCAAGGTTTTACGACGCAAAAGATAAACTCTGGAGCCTGCCATTAAAAAAAATGCCGTCCACTAGGTGGGTACTTCACTTCTTTCGTGGCGCATCCAGCGCATTGTCGCCTGCCGCCTTGCCATGATACGCACCAAAACCCAATGCTCCAGACAGTGGCTGGCCACCTGTGGGGCATTTGCAATGCTACCAATCAAGCTTTCTCGAATCGCATCACGCCGCCCTTGCAGTCAACCTTGATCGTATCCTTTGCGGCAAACTTGCCTTCCAAAATCAGCTTGGCAAGCGGATTTTCAAGTTGCGCCTGTATCGCGCGTTTCAACGGTCTTGCGCCATATACCGGATCGAACCCTGCGGTGGCAATCTCCTTCAGCGCGGAATCACTGATTTCCAGCTTCATCTCCATCGCGGCCAAGCGCTTTTCCAATTGCTGCAACTGGATACGCGCAATAGACTTGATGTTTCTTTCATCTAGCGCGTGGAACACGACCACCTCGTCTATCCGGTTGATGAATTCCGGGCGGAAATAGCTCTTGACTTCACCCATCACCGCCAGCTTGATCACCTGATAATCATCGCCCGCCATTTGCTGGATCATCTGCGAACCGAGGTTGGAGGTCATCACGATCACGGTATTCTTGAAGTCCACGGTCCTCCCTTGGCCGTCAGTCATGCGCCCGTCATCCAAAACTTGTAACAGGACATTGAACACATCGGGATGAGCCTTTTCCACTTCATCCAGCAGGATGACTGAATAAGGTTTACGGCGCACGGCCTCAGTGAGGCCGCCGCCTTCCTCATAGCCGACATAGCCGGGCGGTGCGCCAATCAAGCGCGCCACGGAATGCTTCTCCATGTACTCGCTCATGTCAATGCGAATCAGATGGTCTTCAGAGTCGAACATAAAGCCGGCCAGCGCCTTGCACAACTCGGTCTTTCCCACGCCGGTCGGGCCCAGGAACAGGAATGAACCATAAGGTCGGTTGGGATCGGACAAGCCGGAGCGCGAACGGCGGATCGCGTCCGAGACCAGGCGCACCGCTTCATCCTGCCCCACCACGCGCTCGTGCAGCTTGTCTTCCATCTTCAACAGCTTGTCACGCTCCCCCTGCATCATCTTTGAAACCGGTATGCCGGTCGCACGGCTCACCACCTCGGCGATCTCTTCCGCGCCGACCTGCGTGCGCAACAAGCGGTTCTTGGGCTTATTCTCTTCGAAACGCACCGCTTCTTTCAGCTTGGCTTCGAGCTGCGGCAACTTGCCGTACTGAAGCTCGGCTACTTGTTCCAGTTTGCCTTCGCGTTGCAGGCGGGCAATCTCGGCACGCACTTTGTCCATGTCCTCCTTGAGTTGTGCCGTGCCTTGTGCTGCGCCCTTCTCCGCCTTCCATATTTCTTCCAGGTCGGCGTATTCACGTTCCAGTTTCTTAATCTCGTCTTCAATCAGCGCAAAACGCTTCTGCGACGCTTCATCCTTTTCTTTCTTCACCGCTTCTCGCTCGATCTTGAGCTGGATCAAGCGGCGATCCAGCTTGTCCATCACCTCCGGCTTGGAATCAATCTCCATCTTGACGCGCGCGGCCGCCTCATCGATCAGGTCGATTGCCTTGTCCGGCAGAAAGCGGTCGGTGATGTAGCGGTTGGACAGCTCCGCTGCCGCGACGATGGCCGGGTCGGTGATTTCTACGCCGTGGTGTAATTCGTATCTTTCCTGCAATCCTCGCAAAATCGCGATCGTGGATTCCACGGTTGGTTCGTCAACCAACACTTTCTGGAAGCGGCGTTCCAGCGCGGCATCCTTCTCGATGTACTTGCGATATTCGTCCAGCGTGGTCGCCCCGACGCAATGCAATTCGCCGCGTGCCAGGGCCGGTTTCAACATGTTGCCCGCGTCCATCGCCCCCTCGGCCTTGCCAGCCCCGACCATCGTGTGTAACTCGTCAATGAACACGATCGTCTGGCCCTCATCCAGCGCCAATTCCTTCAATACGTTTTTCAGCCGCTCCTCAAACTCGCCGCGATATTTCGCGCCGGCCAGCAGCGCCGCCATGTCCAGGCTCAGCACCTTCTTCCCCTTCAGGGATTCCGGCACCTCGCCGTTGACGATGCGTTGTGCTAGTCCCTCAACGATCGCGGTCTTGCCCACACCGGGCTCCCCGATCAGCACCGGATTATTTTTGGTGCGGCGTTGCAATACCTGGATTGCGCGACGAATCTCATCATCGCGCCCAATGACTGGATCGAGCTTCCCCTGTCTTGCACGCTCCGTCAGATCTATCGTGTATTTTTTCAGGGATTCGCGCTGGCCTTCTGACTCGGCGCTGCCGACCGTTTCCCCACCGCGCACGGTGTTGATGGCCTGTTCGAGCGGCGCGCGAGCCACCCCATGCTGTTTGAGCAAACGACCAATCTCGCCCTTGTCGTCGCACGCGGCCAGCAGGAACATCTCCGAGGCAATGAACTGATCACCGCGCTTCTGAGCCGCCTTGTCCGTTAGGTTGAGCAGATTCGACAAGTCACGCCCGACCTGCACTTCGCCTCCGTGTCCTTCTACTTTGGCCAGACGCTCCACAGCCTCTTTCAGTGCGGTCTTTAATGGCACCACATTGGCGCCTGCGCGGGCCAGCAATGAAGCTGCGCCGCTATCGGCATCATTGAGCAATGCCAGCAGCAGGTGCTGCGGCTCGATGAACTGGTTATCGGCCCCCACGGCCAGACTCTGGGCATCAGACAGGGCCTGCTGGAACTTAGTCGTGAATTTGTCAAATCGCATGGTGCACTCCTTCGTTTATATACGTTTTTCTAATTATGCTTTCCAGAAATGGAGAGAGTTACGGCCTATTTCAAGTGGCTGAAGCAAATTTGATCCAGGCGCGACACCGGCGGGATTATTTAACATATTGTATGATAAAGAGTATTTTTTCGACCGGCACTCATTGCCAGCAAACCACCATTATGATGGCACGTTGCTTGCTTCATATCTTGATGCACCTTGCTCAAAGTCAAAAGATCACTTGATAGCGGGTCAGAAGGGTCAAAGAAGCACTAAAATGCTGGTGCATCGAAAAGGATTGGGATGCGCTGGTCCAGCCGTTAGTTGGGTCATACAGCAGTATGCAGGGAGATACACCATGAAAAATATTGTCTTATTAGCTTTAGCAGCTGGAACGATGAGCGTCACAATGGCATTTGCCGCTACGCCAGACGAAAGGTTCAGCCTGTCTACCGGCTTTGATTTCAATTCCAATAACTATGAAGCCGGTCCCTGGCTGTTCAAATTGACTGCTCCTGCCGGCGCTACCGGTGCAGCGAACGTGGTTCCGCAAATTGCGCATATCAGGACAGACAGCACTTTTGAGAGCACACAATCCGGCTTTAGTGATACCGAAGCGGCAGCTACGATTAACGTCTATGGGGGCAGTGCATCTACCCCATCGATTGATTTGACCGGAAAAGTTAAAGTCAATATGACGGACAGAAGCAAGATTTTTGGCTTAAGCCAAAACGACTACGCTGCGCAAATGGATGTTTACCAGAACCTTGACAAATTCACCGCAAAGGGTTCGCTGGGTTCCAAGGTTCTGGGCAATCCGACTGGAATCATTTTGAATCCCGTGCTCTACGGGTCCTTCGGGGGCGTTTACCAACTCACCGAGCAAGCAAGTACAGGCGTGGACATGAACTTATCCCAAGACCCATCTTCAACCGGAACTATGCAACATGAGCTTACTGCGTTTGTAAGTTATAAGCTCGATAAGAACTTTAAAGCCCGCGGCTACGTGTTCAGGGGATTTTCGAACGGCAATCCGAATAGCACTCTGGGCGGACAAGTTTATTACGGCTTTTAGCATAATGCGCATTTGTGCACGTCAGCGTGGCTAGTTTCTGCCTGGCCTTCTCCTCGGTTAGCTGATCCTCAGAAGGTTCTGGGTACGTTCAGGTAGTTCTGCCCCAGAAATTTCCCAAGATAGTCTCGCCTAGGTTAATCTGCATCTCATTTTCATTCGGTCAGAGGAATATTCTTATGCTTGAGTCTGAGCTCGCGTCACATATCCTCCGCAATGTCGCCAATTCGCTCGATGAAGACATTTACACCGGTGACCTTAGTGCGCAACTGTTGCCCGCGACCCTCGTTTCCACCGCGCAACTCATCACTAGGCAACACGGTGTATTATGCGGCACGCAATGGTTCGATGCATGCTTTCGAATGCAAGATGCGAACTGCGCCATCCGCTGGCTGGCCAAGGACGGTGAGTGGGTAAGTGCAGCGCAAACGCTGTGCACGGTCCAAGGTTATACGCGCGCGCTGCTCAGCGCGGAACGCAACGCACTGAACTTGCTGCAAACCCTTTCCGGCACGGCCACGCGCACCAAGCGCTACGTGGACACGGTGGCTGGCATCAACGTCAAAATCATGGATACGCGCAAGACATTGCCCGGATTAAGACAGGCACAAAAATATGCAGTACGAGTGGGCGGCGGACATAATCAGCGTGTCGGGCTGTTCGATGGGATCTTGATCAAGGAAAATCACATCGCCGCAGCAGGCGGCATCAGACCGGTGCTGGAGCAGGCTTTCCGCCTGGCCAAACCCGGCATCAGCATACAAATCGAAGTGGAGAACCTTGTGCAATTAGATGAAGCCTTGAATGCGGGAGCTAAACTGATACTGCTCGACAACTTCGACCTGGATGGCTTGCGGACAGCGGTCCAACATGCTGGCAAACGCGCCGAATTGGAAGCTTCCGGCGGTATCACAATCGAGAACTTGCGCGAAGTCGCGTTAACCGGCGTGAGCCGCATTTCAATCGGCGCACTGACCAAGGATGTCGAAGCATTTGACCTGTCCATGCGATTCGAACAGTAACCGCTTGAAATTATGCGACGCTGCCGTATCTGCTCCAATGTTCGAATCGCACCGGCGATTGAAACTCGGAGCCTGTCATGAAAGAAGTTCTGCACATTGTCTGTCCGCATTGCAATGGCATCAATCGTGTCCCTGCCGCCAAGCTGCGCGACCAACCAGTTTGCGGCAAATGCAAACAGGTATTGTTCGAGTCGCGCCCAGTAGAACTGGAAAGCAGGAATTTTTTACAACACATCGACCACAATGACGTTCCCGTGCTAGTCGACTTCTGGGCACCGTGGTGCGGCCCATGCCGCATGATGGCTCCTGCATTTGTGCAAGCCGCAAAACAGTTGGAACCCGATATGCGCCTGGCAAAGCTGAACACCGAGGAGGCGCCGGAACTGGGGGCACGCTACAACATACGCAGCATTCCCACGCTTGCTCTGTTTATGAATGGCCGTGAGATTAGCCGACAAGTCGGTGCGATGGATGCCGGGGCCATCGTACGGTGGGCACGAAGCAACAATTGATGCCCACAACACGCAAATATGACTGGCAGCAGTTGCCTAAAGTGATGTCCTCGACTAACTGCCATATCCAAGGTCGATCAAATATCTTGGCGGCCCGCAAGCGTTATCAAGGTGGGCATGCCGCTATGCTCAGCACCTTCGGTGATGGTCTCGTCGCGCTCTAGCAAATTCAGGATTTTCCAACCGGAAAAAAGCGCGCAACAGCGGTTCAGTGCCTATTGACATCCTCCCCGCCCTCAGCCTGCGGCTGCCGCTTGCGCGGGAAGGATGTGGATTCCTACAGCCAGCGCTTGATGTCCCAAGCGGAGAATGTTCCTTGCGGCATTGATGTCGCGATCATGAGTGGCACCGCACTCAGTTGCCATTCAATCAAGCAGGATGCCAGCGGCATTCGCGCCTTATATCCTCGCCCTGAACGGCAAGGTTTTACGGCGCAACAGATAAATCGGTCTCATGCGCGTAGCGTTCACCACACATGCTAGACATGATCAACCCGGTATTTTCGGACCCTGGCACGGAATAGTTCGATCACATCATCCACATAGGTGAACAACACAGGGATCACGAGCAGGCTCAGGAAGGTCGACGTGATCAAGCCGCCGATCACGACAATCGCCATGGGAGAGCGAAAGCTGCCGTCCCCCATGCCTAGATCAAGTGCCACCGGCAGCATGCCGGCACCCATCGCCATGGTCGTCATCACGATGGGGCGTGCGCGCTTCTTGCATGCGTCGAGCAATGCATCGGCGCGACCCATACCACGCTCGCGGCGCGAAACGATGGCGTATTCCACCAAGAGGATGGAATTCTTTGTCGCGATCCCCATTAGCATGATGAGACCGATCATCGAGGGCATCGAGATCGCGGTACGGGTCAGGAATAGGGCCAGCAGGGCCCCCGGGACCGACAGTACCAGTGCACCAAGAATCGTGGCCGGTTGCATGAGATCTTTGAACAGCAACACCAGCACGATGTAAATGCACAACACGCCCGTGAACATCGCGAGACTGAAACTCTCGAACAGTTCCTTCATGGCCTCAGCATCCCCGATCGGGGCCATCTCGACGCCCGGCGGCAGATTCTTGATAGATGGCAACACAGCCACCGCTTCTTGAACCTTGCCCAAAGGCTGACCGGCCAACTCGATCTCAAAGCTGATATTGCGCTGCCGATCATAGCGATCGATCTGGGCCGGGCCGCTTTCCAGATTCAACGTGGCAACACTGCCTAGCATGGCCGTTCCGTGGGATCCTGACACCACGAGGCGGGACAGCAATTCCAGATCCTGCCTTGCCTCATCGCGCAGTTTCACGACGATCTGCAACTGTCGATCAGGCAAATTAAGCTTGGCCAGTGCCTGGTCATAATCTCCCGCGGTCGCGACGCGTAAAGTATCGGCGATTGCGCTGGAGGTAACGCCGAGGTCTGCCGCGCGCGCGAAGTCGGGACGCACCACCACTTCCGGGCGCAACACGCTGGAATTGGACACCACATTGCCCACACCGGGAATCGTGCGAAGTTCTTGACCGATCTTCAACGCACTTGCGTTCAGCAGTTCGCCATTTTCACTGGTCAGAACCAGTTGATATTTGTCCGCGGACGAACCCAAGCCGACCTTGACGCGCACGCCGGGAAGTGCCGTCATCGCTTCGCGCAACTGATCTTCGATCTGCTGTTTCCTGAGTTTGCGTTCGGCACGCGGCTTGAGTTGGATGGAAAGCGTGGCTTTACGTACCTCAGACACGCCAGCCGGCTCAAACGCATTGCCCCCCGTCGCGCCGCCGCCGATCGCGGTATAGACAAGGGTCACGTTCGGGTTCTTCATGACGATGCCGCGTGCTTGTTCGGCCAGCCCATAGGTCTGCTCAAACGTGCTCCCTGGCGGCAAGGTCAGCGTCACCTGGGTTTGCGATTGGTTGTCCTTGGGCTGGAATGCGGTAGGCAAAGTCCCTGCCAAACCAAGAGAGCCGAAGAAGAACACTGTCGTTGCGGCCAGAGTGGTCTTGCGATGCGACAGACACCACTTTGCCCACGTCATATAAAGTTCTATCCATTTGGGCGTCTCATGTGCGATGCGGGGACGCAAAAGATAGGCGGACATCATGGGTGTGAGCATCCGAGCGACCAGCAGCGAGAACAACACGGCCACTGCTGCGGTCCAGCCGAACTGCACGAAGAACCGACCTGCTATACCGCTCATGAATGCAGTGGGCAGGAATACGGCGACCAAGGTGAACGTGGTCGCGATCACCGCCATGCCGATCTCATCGGCGGCCTCCATGGCCGCACGGAACGGCGTCTTGCCCATCTCGAGATGGCGCATGATGTTTTCAATCTCCACGATTGCATCGTCCACGAGTACCCCGACTACCAGCGACATGGCCAACAGGGTCACAAGATTAATCGTAAATCCCAGCAGATACATGACAGCAAACGTCGGAACGACGGCAAGTGGCAGTGCGGTCGCCGCAACAATCGTGGCGCGCAAATTGCGCAGAAAGAATATCACCATAATCACCGCCAACAAGGAACCCTCGAAGATCATTTCCATCGACCCTTTATAAGTCTCATATACCCAATCTACCGTATTGAACACGCGTTCTACGGTCATTTTGGGATGAGACTCCTTTAACTTTTCGAGTGCCCTCGTCACGCCATCACCCACCTCGATATCACCCGCCCCGAGCGAACGTACAATTTCGAAACCGACCACCTGCTTGCCGTTGAGCAGTGCTGCAGAGCGCCGTTCGGCAATCGTGTCGCCCACTTCTGCGACCTGGTCGAGTCGCACGTGCCGCCCATCGCGCAGGCCGATCTCCATTTGCGACAACTGGTCAGCTGTCTGCACGGTCGCCACCGTGCGCACAGCCTGTTCCATTCCACCCAAATCGGTGCGCCCGCCCGGAGCCTCCTGCTGGATTTGGCGTAACTGGTTGGAAACTTCGGAGGCTGTGAGATTCAATGCCAGTAGTTTGGACGGATCAAGCTCAACGCGAATCTGTCTCGTCACGCCACCGACGCGATTGACTGCCCCAACACCTTTCACACCAAGCAACAGCTTGGATATTTTGTTGTCCACAAACCAAGATAGCTCTTCTTCGCTCATGGTCGGCGAAGAGATCGTGTAGGTCAGGATCGGCTTGCCGCTCAATTCCACCTTGTTGACTACCGGATCAAGCATGTCGCGCGGCAATTCACCGCGAATCCGGGAGACGGCAGACCGCACGTCTTCCAGCGCCAAACGCGAGTCGCGTTCCAGACGGAACTCAGCGGACACGATCACAGTTCCATCTTTGATCTGCGTATAAAGATGTTTCAGGCCTTGGGAACTGGCCAGCGCATTCTCGATCTTGCGCGCCACTTCTGCTTCCAGCTGATCCGGCGAAGCACCTGGCAACGTGGCTGTCACCGTGATCATCGGCAAGTCGATATCCGGGAAAAGCTGGATCTTCATCGATTGAAAAGCCATCATGCCGAGGAATGTGAGCATCACGAAGGCAAGCACGGACGGAATCGGATTGCGTATGGACCAAGCCGAGACATTCATGATCCTTAGCCCTTTACAACCTGAACGACATCACCTTCGGTAAGAAAAGGCCCGCCACTTTCGACGACCGGCTCATTTATTTGCAATCCCTGTTTGATCTGGATGCGATCCCCATTGCGCTGCCCTACCGCCACGTCCCGTTCATGCACTCGGTTGTCCGGTCCCACGATCAAAACGTAAGTCCTGCTTCCACGCTGCATGACCGCAGACTGAGGAAGCGACAGCAATTTTCGCTTGCCCCCGCTGACATCGAAGGTGCCGTGCGCAAAGGCTCCCGCGATGATGCCGGCACTGTCCGGAAGCGTAACCAGGGCATAGCCATAGCGTGTCTCTGGATTCACCGCTGGAGAGATCGCACGCACTGTGCCCTCGATGGCGCGCTTCTCGCCGACGGTAACTTCCACCCTCATGCCCTTGCGTATTAACATCAGCTCTTCTGCGGTTAGGTCGGCATGCCATTCAAGACGTCCCTTGCGGATCAGCCGGAATAGTTCCACACCAGGCTGGGACATGGAGCCGACGCTCGCATTCGCCGCCGAGATGATGCCAGAATCCGGTGCCACGATGCGACCTTGCGCCAGGTGTGAGGCACCTGACTGCTCGACATTGCGCGCAAAATTATCCAACGTGACCAAAACGTCACCTTGCTCCACTTTATCGCCAATGCCAACTTTTACTTCCGATATTCGCAAACCCTGAATTTGCGCGCTGATGATGGCTTCCTGCCAGGGAATGATGCTGCCGTTCGCTGCCAAGGTTCGCGCCCATCTTTCTTCACGCAATACAGTGGTGCGCACCGTCAGCGCGGGCCGACCCTCGGCTGGCGCGGTTTGCTCCGCCTGACTCCTGCCGATCAGCAAAACCGTTGCGCCAGACAGCATCGAACCTGACAGAAGGATTGCGAGGATCAGGTTATGTTTGATGTTCATTCCGATTTTTCTTCTCTCCTGGGATATTTCGAGCGCGCCATTAAGCAGATGCCGTCGGCGAAGGCGGCCCCGAATGCACTGTATCAGCAGTCTGTCCCGCAATGCCCCCAATGCATTCGGCTGGATATCGAAATGATATTCCTCGTGTGCTGTTTGCGCCGTACTTTCACGGCATTGCGGATATCTTCCAAATTCTTGCAAGATAATCGCCGGAAAACGGAAGCATTTAGCTCAATGTATCTTTGGACCGCCATTCGCCATCATGATAGCAAGATACCAGAATTAATGACTCCCCGAAGCTCTCCGTGCTGGCTTGGAAATTTTGCCTTCATGCTGCAAAGTTCTTATATTTCGAGAAGGTGCTATATTTATGTATGTTAGCCGTTGTAACGCCCTGCCGCATCATAGCGAAGATACGTTTGGACTGATCGGCGTGCGGCGGCCGTTATACGATGCTGTCGGTTGAGCATTCCCCCGCGCGTGCGGGACGAACTACCGGCAAGATCACGAAATGGGGAAGCAAAACTCTGCTGCCAATGTGCCGGTTTTCAGGAGCGTCTCTCTGGCTCGATCGGGCTCCCGGTATGCACCGGGTAGAATTGTTGCAAACAGGCTAAAATTCAACCAAGTAGATCTTACATAAAAATAAGGAAATGGCATGACCATAAAATCTTTCCACCCTCCGCAGCGCGTTCTGATGGGGCCCGGCCCTTCTGATGTCAGCCCGCGCGTACTTGAGGCCCTTTCCCGCCCCACCATCGGCCATCTTGATCCGGTATTCGTGTCCCTGATGGATGAGATGAAAATGCTGCTGAAATTCGCTTTTCAGACCCAAAATGAATTGACCATGCCCGTCTCCGCGCCGGGTTCTGCCGGCATGGAAACGTGCTTCGTTAATCTGGTCGAACCGGGTGACAAGGTCGTCGTTTGTCAAAACGGGGTATTTGGCGGGCGCATGAGAGAGAACGTCGAACGCTGCGGCGGCGTCGCGGTGATGGTGCAGGATCCTTGGGGACGAGCGATCGACCCGAAAAAACTGCAGGAGGCGCTAAAGGCCCATCCGGATGCCAAGATCGTCGCTTTCGTCCACGCAGAAACTTCAACCGGCGCCCAGTCAGACGTACCGGCTCTGGTCGAAATCGCGCACAAACATCATTGCCTGACCATCGTCGACGCGATCACTTCGCTGGGCGGCACGCCCGTCAAGGTGGACGAATGGAAGATTGATGCGGTCTATTCAGGCACCCAGAAATGCCTATCGTGCACGCCCGGGCTCTCGCCGGTCAGCTTCAGTCCGAGAGCGCAGGAGAAGATCAGGACCCGCAAGACCAAGGTCCAGAGTTGGTTCATGGACCTCAATCTGGTGATGGGCTACTGGGGCAGCTCAACCAAGCGCGCCTACCACCATACGGCGCCAATCAACGCACTTTATGGCTTGCACGAGGCGTTGGTGATGCTGAAGGAAGAAGGCTTGGAGAACGCCTGGGCACGTCATCGGAAGAACCATCTTGCGCTGCGTGCGGGGCTGGAGGCGATGGGCCTGAAGTTCGTGGTGCCGGAAGCGGAACGCCTGCCCCAACTCAATGCGATCGCCGTACCGGATGGCGTGGATGAAGCCGCAGTGCGCTCTCTCCTGCTGTCCGACTATCAACTGGAGATCGGCGCAGGCCTTGGGGACATGGCCGGCAGAGTATGGCGAATCGGCCTGATGGGGTACGCCTGCAACGCACGCAACGTGCGGCTCTGCCTTAACGCGCTCGATGATGTCCTCGGCCGCTTGAAGGCACCGGTCAAGCATGGAGTCGCGTTGGAGGCGGCAAACAAAGAACTGGCCAGCTGATTCAGTTCAAGGCACACTAAAAAATCGCGCCTGTGTTTGCGGTGGCTCGCTGTCCGGCAATATCGCCAAGCGTGCTACAACACAAATTGTTGTCCATTACTGATCGAGAACCCTGCCACGGGCGCAGACGACGCCTATTTCTTTCGTCGTTTCGCCTCGTAGAGGGAATGGTCTGCCTGAGCCAGTATGGTGACCATCGAGTCGATGCTGTCCGTATAGTTGGCAATACCAACCGAGATTCCGACGCTGACCTTGTCGCCAGTGGAAAGAATGATCGGCGCCGACACGACCTTGGTGATCCGTTTGGCGAGTGATGCCACCGAGTCATCTTCGCTTTGGCGCATGAATACGGCAAACTCGTCACCGCCAAAACGTGCCAGCAGATCCTCGGCGCGAACTTGATCCATCATCCGGCGGGAAACCTCGCAGAGCACCTCGTCACCGGCCGCGTGGCCAAGGGAATCATTTATATCCTTGAAATCATCGAGATCCATGTAAAAAACAGTGAATGGCTCACCAGTACGTCGCGCATGGGCAATTTCGGCATTCAGGGTTCGTTCGAACTGCGCACGGTTCGCCAGTCCCGTCAGGTGGTCCGTTATGGCCAAATGACCCAGCAGATTCGCCCTGTAACGCCTTTCGAGTGCGGTAATCACCAATATGGATAAGTCACTGAGCAAGGCGCGTTGAGCGTCATTGAGCGTTCGTGGCCGTGTGTCGGCTACGGCGATGGTGCCCAATACATAACCGTCGCGATCGACAAGCGGGGCACCAGCGTAAAAGCAAAGATTGGGAGCACCTGTCACCAAGGGATTTCCCTGAAAACGATGATCCTGCCTCAAATCTTCCACGACAAGTGGTTTGTCCGGTTGCATGATGGCATACGCACAAAATGCGATCTGACGATCCAATTGCGGCACACCCAGGCCAAGGCGTGACTTGAACCATAATCGGTTCGAATCCATCAATCCGATCACTGCCGCAGGCATGTTCAAGGCGTGAGCTGCCACCCTGGTCAGGGCGTCAAAATCCTCGTCCGGCGGCGTATCGAGAATGTCATAGGACAGGACAGCCCGCAAGCGCTGGACTTCATTCGCGGGCATAGGGCATTGCAACAATTGGTCGCTCATTGGTTAATATTAAGTGAAGATTTCATAAATAGGAAGTGCAAACCGATCTTCGCTCTGCTCAATCAGGTCAGTTGCACCTTAATATCCACTTTCATTGCATGGATAACAAGATTATCTCTGGCCTATACCCAATGAATTGAACCTGCACGCGGTCCCGTGGTTTTGCCACCGCCTATGCTGCTTCCCGATAGTTTTCATCCGATACCTCGCATCAGCCACCACCAAACGGTCAGCGTCACGAATGAAAGTACCAGCCCCATCGCTACCATCAGCGTCGCCAGTGGCGGATCAAGGTCGTGCTCTGTTGCGACGATGGCTGCGGTGATCATCGGCGGCATGGCCGCTTCGAACAACGTGATCTGTATCGCCTGACCATGTGCACCAAGTAGCGGCACATATAACAAGAACAGGGCCAGCGGGGCCAATACCAGCTTGAATGCCAGGCCTATGGCAAGATTTCTGCCATTACCCGCGAGATGCCCGAGACGCAATTGAAACCCGACCGCGAGCAGCGCCAGAGGCGCCAATGTATCTCCCATGCGCTTGAGCACAATCGTCAGCCAAGCGGGGTACTCCATCGGGATCAGTATCAGAGCGATCAGCAATGCGAGGAATGGGGGGAACAGAGCAATACGCTTTGCCATTGAACTGATGCTGGGACGACCCGACGAATAGATGCCGGCCGTGGTGATGCCCAATGTCGAGAGGACCAGAAAGGAACCAAGCTGGTCCACGACGATGCCGCTCGCAAGCCCCTGGTGTCCGTAATATGCCTCGATCATCGGCAAACCGACATACGAGGTATTGCACAATCCACCGGTCAGTATCAGTGCACCAACGGTCGGTCGTGGCAGATCAAGCCAGCGCCCGATTAGCGAGAAGAAACCTGCCGACAGCGCAAAACAGATCCATCCCATCGCCGCCATCAGGCCAACATCCCCGCTCATCTTGAGATCGTGGACGGATAGCAGCGTCAGTGCGGGCATCGAGACATGGATGATAAAGCTGTTGAGCACAGCTGGCGTATTGATCGGCATGCGCTTGAAGCGGTGCAGCAGCACACCGGTAGCGAAGCAGAACATAAACAGGATGAGATTGGTCATTACTTCTTGTCATTTCCGCAAATGAGGAAATGACGAACCTGGTCAATGCGGAGCATTCACTGCGATGAACGCTTTGAGCTTGTCTACATCGGCTTCCATCACTTCGCAGCGCTGGGGGAGCTTCTCGATGCCTGCCAGTGCGGCGGGCCGTTCAGGATCGCAGCCCAATGCTTCTCTTATCGTCTCGGCAAACTTGGCGGGCAGCGCAGTTTCCATGCATATTAGCGGGAGATTGGGACGGCGCTGTTCCAGCCCGACCTTGATGCCGTCAGCCGTGTGAGTGTCTACCATCAGTCCATATTCCTGCCATAGCCCGCGGATGGTCTTCAGGCGATCCTGATGCGTGCTCTTTCCGGAAGCAAAAGCAAATGTCGGAAGCGCGTCCCAATAACGCATGCCCTTGATATCAAAAGCCCCGCCGACATCCACATTGCTCCAGAATTCGCGCACCTTAGCGGCGTCACGACCGACCAGGTCGAACATGAAGCGCTCAAAGTTGGAAGCCTTGGAGATGTCCATCGACGGGCTGCTGGTCTCGTAAGTGTGCAAGGTGTCGCGCGGCCGGTACACGCCGGTGCGGAAAAATTCGTCCAGTACATCATTCTCGTTCGTCGCGAGGATTAGCTGGCCGATCGGCAGGCCCATCATGCGCGCGATATGACCGGCACAGATGTTGCCGAAATTGCCTGACGGCACTGAGAAAGCGACCTTCTCGTCGTTCGATTTGGTTGCGGCGAAGTATCCCTTGAAATAGTACACGATCTGCGCCGACACACGAGCCCAATTGATGGAATTGACGGTGCCGATCTTGTACTTGGCCTTGAATGCGTGGTCATTGGACACCGCCTTCACCATGTCCTGCGCATCATCGAACATCCCTGTGATCGCAATATTGAAGATATTCGGGTCTTGCAACGAATACATTTGTGCACGCTGAAAGCTCGACATCTTGCCATGTGGCGACAGCATGAATACCCTGATGCCGCGCTTTCCGCGCATAGCATATTCGGCAGCGGAACCTGTATCGCCGGAAGTCGCGCCGAGGATGTTCAACTCGGCATGCTGTTTCACCAGCGCATACTCGAACAGGTTGCCGAGCAACTGCATCGCGATGTCTTTGAACGCGAGCGTCGGACCATTGGAAAGCTCAAGGATATGCACCCCGGGCTCCAGTGTGCGCAGCGGCGTGATCTGCAAGAAATCAGAATCGCCACGGCCATTGCTGTACACCGCAGCGGTGTATGTCTTGCTGACAATACTCTTGAGGTCGGCCGCAGGAATATCTGTAGCGAACTTGGACAGTACGGCAAAGGCGAGATCGGCATAGGAGAACTTGCGCCACGCAGCCAGCTCGTCGAGCGACACATGCGGATACGTCTCCGGAAGATACAGGCCGCCATCCGGCGCAAGGCCGCCCAACAGGATTTCTGAAAATTCCTTCGGGGGCGCACAGCCGCGTGTGGAGATGTATTTCATGTGTTACCGCTCTAAGTTATGCGTTTGGACAACGGGTTGGCCATGCGTGACGTGTCGAATTATTTTCATATGCCCCAATTAGAAACGACAGAACCTTTCGCGAGATCAAATGCGCTTTTTGCGACTTTTGGACGAACGCGACGGCAAGATAATCGCGCCTCCGGATAACGCCCCTGGCACCCGTAGAGACTGCTCTTTAATTTCCATTGAATCACAAAACAAGTACCCCTGTTTGACACCGATCCCGCCGAATACACTCAAAGGTAGGTCGACAGCTGTGTGCTGCGGCGGACAGTCTTGACCGCTGCGACGTTAAACCCCATTTTGCCATTCGAGCGAATCGAACAAAATTCTAGTATGCCTCATTTGTACCAACTGCCCTACCCGGTAGCGCGCAGAAGGAATGATGCTATCTATTTACCCAGCTCTTCAAGGCGCAGCTTGGTCACTTTGCCCGCCACGACTGCTAGCGTCTCGATCTTTGCGATTGCCGCGTTAATGCGCCTCTCGCGGGTGCGATGAGTAAGCATGATCAGGTCGGTCTGCTCCTCTCCTTCCCCCGGTTCCTTCTGGATCACTGCATCAATCGATATCTGTTCGTCGGCAAGGATGCGCGTGATATCTGCCAGCACGCCGGGCTTGTCCTGTACGCGCAAGCGCAGGTAGTAGCTAGTCTGCACTTCTTCGATCGGCAATATCTTCAGGTCGACCATCGCGTTGGGCTGGAACGCCAGGTGTGGAACACGATTCTCCGGATCTGCAGTGTGCATGCGTGTCACGTCCACCAAATCGGCGATCACTGCACTGGCAGTCGGTTCTGCGCCTGCACCCTTGCCGTAATAAAGCGTCGCGCCAACCGCATCGCCCTGCACCAGCACCGCGTTCATCGCCCCCTCTACGTTGGCGATCAGGCGCTTGGCTGGGATCAGGGTCGGATGCACGCGTAGTTCGACGCCTTCCGGTGTGCGCTTTGTGATGCCCAATAACTTGATGCGATATCCGAGCTGCTCGGCGTATTTGATGTCAGCCGCCTCCAGTTTGGTGATTCCTTCAATGTACGCCTTGTCGAACTGCATCGGGATGCCGAACGCCAAGGAAGAGAGAATCGTGATCTTGTGTGCAGCATCCACGCCTTCGATGTCGAAGGTCGGATCTGCTTCTGCGTAGCCAAGACGCTGTGCCTCCTTCAGCGCGGCCTCGAAGCTCAGACCCTTGTCACGCATCTCGGACAGAATGAAATTGGTGGTTCCATTGATGATGCCTGCGATCCATTCGATGCGGTTTGCGGTCAATCCTTCGCGCAACGCCTTGATGATCGGGATGCCACCCGCGACCGCCGCCTCGAATGCGACCATCACGCCTTTGTCCTGCGCGGCCTTGAATATCTCGTTGCCATGCATCGCGAGCAGCGCCTTGTTTGCAGTGACTACATGCTTGCCGTTCTCGATAGCCTTTAGCACCAGCTCTTTTGCCACGCCATAGCCGCCGATCAACTCGACAACGATATCGATTTCCGGATTACTCACTACCGAAAAAGCATCGTCGGTCACGCGACACTTGCCACCTGTTACCTTCTTGGCCAGTTCCACATTCTTGTCCGCCACGACAGTAATGCGAATCGGACGCCCGGCCCGACGGGTGATCTCTGCGGCGTTGCGCTGCAATACGTTGAACGTGCCGCCACCGACTGTGCCTATGCCCAGCAGCCCCACGTTGATTGGTTTAATGGTCATCTTCTATGTACCTCAATTAATTCTTGAAAGCGCCAATAACGGACGAAAGCGCGTCGACAGCAAGGCACGACTTGGGGCTGCTGTCGAATGGCGCAGTAGCTTATTAGGGTGTTCCATTGGTGCCATGATTCTTGCGGTAGTGTTCCAGGAATCTTGCGATGCGCCCGATCGCTTCGGTCAGGTCATCGGCATTGGGCAGGAACACCACGCGGATGTGATCCGGGTGTATCCAGTTGAATCCGGTCCCCTGCACCACCAGCACTTTCTCCATCTCCAGCAACTCCAGGATGAATTTCTGGTCATCCCTGATAGGATAGATTTTACGGTCAAAGCGTGGGAACAGGTACAGCGCCGCTTTGGGCTTGACGCAGGTCACGCCCGGGATATCGGTGAGTAACTTGTAGGCGAGATCGCGCTGTTTGCACAGCCGTCCGCCAGGGGCGACCAAATCGTTGATGCTCTGGTAACCGCCCAGCGCGGTCTGGATCGCGAACTGACCTGGGACGTTGGAACACAGGCGCATCGAAGCAAGTATCGTCAGACCGTTGATGTAGTCCTGCGCGTGTTTTTTTTCGCCAGACACTACCATCCAGCCAGAACGGTAACCGCAGGCACGATAGTTCTTCGACAAACCATTCAGCGTGACGAATAGTACATCATCTGCCATCGACGCGATCGAAGTGTGCGTCGCGCCGTCATACAACATCTTGTCGTAGATCTCATCGGAAAAAATGATCAGTTGATGTTCGCGGGCGATCTGAATAATCTCGCGCAAGATGTGGTCCGAATACAACGCACCGGTTGGATTGTTCGGATTGATGATGACGATCGCGCGTGTATTCGGCGTAATCTTTCTGCGCATGTCGGTGAGATCGGGATTCCATTCATTGGCCTCGTCGCAGATATAGTGGCGCGGCGTGCCGCCCGCCAGGGTAACCGCTGCGGTCCACAACGGATAATCCGGGGCGGGTATCAACACTTCGTCGCCGGTGTTGAGCAACCCCTGCATGGACATCACAATCAGTTCTGACGCGCCGTTGCCGATGTAGATATCTTCCAGCCCCACGCCCATGATCTTCTTGGACTGGCAGTAATGCATGATCGCCTTGCGCGCCGCAAACATGCCCTTGGAATCGGAATACCCGGACGCGTTCGGCAGATTCAGGATTACGTCCTGCTGGATCTCTTCGGGCGCCTCGAAGCCGAACGGGGCAAGATTGCCGATGTTGAGCTTGATGACGCGCTGCCCTTCTTCCTCCATTTGCTTGGCGCGCTCCATCACTGGCCCACGGATGTCGTAGCACACGTTGGAAAGCTTGGTCGATTTTAAAATTGGCTTCACTTTATATCATTCTCAGATTTTAGATTTTATGGTTGTCCATCCAAACTGGGGCACACTCAGCCAGCTGACTACTACTCAGGCAGCCACTCAGTAAATTGCGCCTGACGTGATTCCGACAGGGCACGAAAACGTGCGATTCTACCTTTCCGGCTCCGCAGCAGCAAATTGAACGTCACGGCCCGGTTTTTTTCAACGCCAGGATGCCCCGCTAGTCTTAGTATGGGTTGCTGCCATTCCGCCGCTGGTTTAACATGCATCTGCAAGCGCATATCCGCCATTAATTTTCACCAAACGCAGCCATGCAGAATCCGCGTCCGCGTTCTTAGCCCTGACCGGACAAGCTGCGCTCGCTGATGCTTGGCTCCAAGCTAGTTAAAGACCCCAATTTAGGTGCACTGAAAGTCATGGAAACCCGCTTTCGCAATTTACCGATAGGCAAAAAACTGCGGATGATCAACCTGTTCATCGTCAGCCTGATTACGCTGCTCACGATATCCAGCATGAGTTTCCTCAAGTATGGCTCGCTGCGGGATGATTACCGGCAAGACGCAGCGACCCTGTCCGCGATGCTGGCAGAAAGCGTAAATTCCGCCTTGCTGTCGAATGATGCCAAGGCAGCTCAAGGCACGCTTAATACCTTGCGTGCGGTCCGCGACGTACTGTTCGTTGAAATATACGACAAATCTGGCCATTTATTCGCCCGCTACACAAGAAGAAACTATAACGTTAAGGCTCCGGCCAAGTTCGATCCATCGCAATATGAGGAGGCTGCCCACTTTGGCAGCCTTACACTCGATAATGTGTCGCCTGTCTTCAGCTTACCTCCCAACAAGACACAAATCGGCATGATAGTGATCCGCATCGATCTAGCTGATGCCTATAAGCATCTTGCCTACCAGATCGGCGCCATTCTGCTTGTTGGCCTGGTCAGCTTCACCCTCATTGCCGCTTTACTCACGAACCTGCAAAAAACCATCACGCTGCCGCTGCTTTCTCTCACGGAAGCCATGCGCAGAGTCAGCAGGAACGGTGATTTTTCGGCACGCGCAACGATCGTCAGCCATGATGAGATCGGTGACTTGGCCACTGGATTCAATCAAATGCTTGATGAGTTGTCCAAGCGGGAGGATTCATTGCATCAGGAGCTCAAAGAACGTCGCCTTATCGAAGAACGGCTTTCGGAAATAGCCAATTTTGACTATGTTTCAAATCTTCCAAACCGCAATTCATTCAACAGCCAAATCGACCGTGCACTGATCAACTATAAATATGACCATGAAAAATTTGCGCTGATGGTCCTGGATCTCGACAATTTCAAATATGTGAACGACACCTTTGGACACCACGCCGGTGACTTGCTGTTGGCGAGGGTTGCAGAGCGGCTGCGCGGATCGTTGCGACAGGAGGATTACATCGCCCGCTTAGGCGGAGATGAGTTCGCGATCATCATGCGTGACTTTACCGGGATTTCACAAATCGGCACCGTGTCAAGAAAAATCCTGGCCGCTCTGCAACAACCGTTCTTTCTTGAAGGCAATGAGGCATTCATTGGTGCATCGATAGGCATCAGCATTTGTCCCGACAATGGCGAGGATAGCGAGACTCTGCAACGTCAGGCGGACAGCGCGATGTATCAGGCCAAGAATCTGGGCAAGAACACCTTCCAGTTCTATCAGGCCGATCTGTCTCTCGCCCACAAGAATCGCATCAATATCGAGACGCAATTGCGCCGTTCCTTGGAAAACAACGAAATCGTCGTCTACTATCAGCCTATCGTGGAAATCCCCGGCGAAAGAATCGTTGGCTTTGAGGCTTTGGCACGCTGGATAAAGCAGGATGGAACTATTGTTCACCCGGACGATTTCATTCCTTTAGCCGAGGAAATAGGATTGATAGTCGATATTGGCAATTACCTCATAGATTCGGCGGCGACGCAGACGGCAGCTTGGGTAAGTCGCTTTGGCGACATGTTCACATCAGTGAACTTTTCATCGAGGCAATTAAAACAAAATGACTTCGCAAATGAAGTGCTCAAAGCATTGAAGAACGCAGGGCTCAAGCCGTGCCATTTCGAAATGGAGATTACTGAATCGATACTGATGAACAATTCCAGCGACAGCATGAATCTACTGGGTATTCTGATCGATCAAGGACTGGGCATCGCAATTGATGATTTCGGGACGGGCTATTCCTCGCTCAGTTACTTAACGAGCTTTCCGATAAGCAAAATAAAAATCGATAGGAGCTTTGTCGCCAAATTGCCCGACGACATCAGCGCGCTCGCCGTAGTAACCGCGATCATCGGCTTGGCCAAGTCGCTCAAATTAAAAATCGTAGCCGAGGGCATAGAAACCGCCGAGCAGTCCACTTGCCTGGCAACGCTCGGCTGCCAATATGGGCAGGGATATCTGTTTGGGAACCCTCTGCCAGCGGATGAAGCGACCAAATTGCTTGAGGTTCGCAGCACCCTCTCTGCACTTTCCAGCGGAACTTCTTGACATCCTCGCAGTCCTTCGCTTTGCAGTGACTGCATGCGCAGAAAGGATGGGAACTCCCCGGATTGTCCTTCCTTGGGTTTGGTGCTGCGAGCTGCTTTGGCATTCATCTGGCTCAAGCCTGCCTGAGGCAAGCTTGATTCCCTGGGTTTCCCGGTTTGACGCACCCAGTGCCAAACCCTAAACTCCGTCCATTCACGTGCCACAAAATTACGAGGAAACGTTGAAACTACATCTAGCCGACTACGGCGAAACAAAACAGTTCACTGCTCACGCTCATGATCACGTGATTGTCAGCGGCGAACGCTTTGGCCACAGCATCGTGGTACTTGCGGAAGCAGTGCGCGAAGACTGGGCTGTCGGTAGTTTCGACGAGCTGAGCGAAGCGCATTTCACCTATTTCCTCGATCTCAAGCCGGACGTGCTCCTGCTTGGCACTGGCCCAAAACAGCGCTTTCCCCATCCCCGCCTGTATCGTGCACTGACTGATGCCGGCATCGGCGTAGAGTGCATGGACACCCCCGCTGCATGTCGTACCTACAACATACTGGTAGCAGAAGATCGTAGAGTAATTGCTGCCATTCTGTTTTAACAACTGATATGAGCCAAAACCTAAATAGCGTCATCCATCAAGCTGAGCAAATCATTCTCGGCAAGCCGCAGCAGATCCGCTTCGCCGTTGCGTGCCTGCTGGCGCGTGGTCACCTGCTCATCGAGGATCTTCCGGGAGTCGGCAAGACGACCTTGGCGCACGTTCTGGCTCGCACGCTAGGGCTGCAATTCCAGCGGATCCAGTTCACCAGCGATCTGCTGCCCGCTGATATTCTCGGCGTATCGGTCTTTCAACGCGACAACGGAAAGTTCCAGTTTCATCCCGGCCCGATCTTCGCGCAAATGATTTTGGCGGACGAGATCAATCGCGCCACACCCAAGGCGCAAAGCGCGCTGCTGGAGGCGATGGAAGAACAGCAGGTGACCATCGAGGGGATGACGCGTCCGCTGCCAGAGCCGTTCTTCGTCATCGCCACACAGAATCCGGCTTACCAGATCGGAACCTTCCCGCTACCTGAATCGCAGCTCGACCGCTTTCTGATGCGGATCCAGATGGGCTATCCAGATGCCCAAGCGGAACGCGGCTTGTTGTCGGGCGTGGACAGACGCGAGATCGTCGCCCAACTCAGCCCCCAGATGGAAGCCAGCGAATTGCTCGCATTGCAAAAGCGTGCGCGGAGCATTTTTGTTTCGCCCGCCCTGCTGGATTACGTGCAAGCGATCCTGCGCCACACGCGTGAAGAAACGCGATATACGCATGGCCTGTCACCCCGCGCCGGACTGGCCTTGCTTGCCGTGGCACGCGCTTGGGCGTTGCTGGACGGGCGCGATTCGGTAATTCCCGAAGATGTACAGGCCGTATTGCCCGGCGTCGTCAGCCACCGCTTGCAAGCGGTCGGTGAATACTCCAGGCAAGACAGCAATATGCTGGTGCATGAATTGATCGAAGCGGTTGCGATTCCGTAATGGTGCCAACTGCAGTCAAGCAAAAATTCCGCAACTGGTTGTTTCGTCCCAAGATCGAGCATGGCACGGTCACTCTGACGCAGCGCCGCATCTTCATCATCCCGACAAGACGAGGTTTCATGCTTTGCTTCGTGCTAGTACTGATGCTGCTCGGAGACATCAACTACAACCTGAGCCTCGGTTATGTTCTGACTTTTCTGCTGACGATGATGGCAGTACTGTCCATGCTGCATGCCTTTCGCAATCTTGCACATCTGGAGATCCGTGCAGGTCGTGCCAATCCTGTTTTCTGCGGCGGGACTGCGCAATTCCCTGTTCATTTCAACAATCGCAGCAGGGTATCGCGCTACCAGCTTTGCTTGGTACGGACGGGTGAGTCTTTTTGGACAAACACCTGTCCACCGCTCTGCTTCGATGCGCCCACCCAACAAGATACAAAAATTGCCTTTCCTCTTCCCGCCTCGCGGCGCGGTTGGCTGCAGGCGAACCGGTTGACGCTATACACCGAATTCCCTCTCGGCTTGTTTTACGCCTGGTCCTATCTGCATTTCGACGCACGTTGCCTGGTCTACCCGAGACCCTTGGACGATGCGCCTTTGCCATTCCGCGGTTCCCACGATGGGACCGGAAAGCGCAGTGCGGCCGGCGACGAGGATTTCTCCGGACTCCGCAAATACGTTGCTGGTGATGCATTGCCGCGCATCGCATGGAAGGCATACGCGCGTGAGCGCGGCTTGCAGGTCAAGCAATTCTCCGTGCCGCTCGGCGACGAATTGTGGCTGGATTATTCGGATACTCCAGACCGTAACGACGAGGAAAAGCTCTCGCGCATGACCCGCTGGGTGCTGGATGCTGAGGCGCAAGGTTTGCGCTACGGGCTCCGCTTACCGGATGGCGAAATGCCAATTGATCACGGAATCATGCACCGCAATGCATGCCTGCGCAGAATCTCGTTGTTCAATCTGACGAGGGAAGGCGAATGAAAAAAGCGCTTGCTTATGGGTTGCTGCTGAGCACACTGATGGTCATCGCGCCGCACGCCGACCATCAGCCAATCTGGGTAGACAGCATTTGCGGCGCTTTGCTGCTGTGGCGAGCCTATCTTGCCCACAACGACAAGCCTCTTCCGAAGCGCTGGCTGCTCATGCTGGTCACGTTTGCAGGAATCGGCGGTATCGCGATCAGCTTCCACACTCTGTTCGGGCGCGAAGCCGGCGTCGCGTTGCTGATGATGCTCGCCACCCTAAAGCTCATGGAGCTGCGCAAGGCGCGCGATGCAATGGTATCGATATATCTTGCCTGCTTCATCATCATCACCAACTTCTTCTACTCGCAGAGCATCCCCACCGCGCTATACCTGCTCGCCACCCTGCTGGTCATCGTGACTACCTGGGTACATCTGCAAGCGCAAAACATCGCTCTCAAAACTCGGCTGCGCATCGCTTCCGCATTGCTGCTGCAAGCCCTTCCGCTGACGCTGATTCTATTCATTCTGTTTCCGCGTGTGCAGGGTCCGTTGTGGGGCTTGCCCCAGGATGCTTATGCCAGCAGCGGTCTGGATGACCGGATGTCTCCGGGCAGTCTGAGCCGCTTGAGTTTATCGGAAGCGGTTGCATTTCGCGTTACCTACAGCGACAAGCCTCCGCGTCGTGACCAAATGTACTGGCGCGGTCCGGTGCTCTGGGAATTCGATGGGCGCACATGGACTCCCGGCAGGAATGTGGCCGGCGTCACGCCGCAATTCACTGAACTTGATCAGCCGATCGATTACAGCGTCACGCTGGAACCACACAACAAACCCTGGCTGTTCGCACTTGATGTGCCCAACAAGCTGTCCGTGCCGGCCACGCTGACTTATGACTTCCAAATAATAAACAAAGAGCCGGTTCATGCACGCCTGCGCTATGCGGCACGTTCGAGCCTGGTATATCACGCCAATCTTCAAGAAGGACAACGCCAGCTTCAGCGTGCCCTGCAGTTACCTACGCAGCTCAATCCGCGGGCCCGACAGCTTGCTGCCGATTGGAAAGCTGGCAATAAAGACGATGCTGACATCATTCGCAGCGCGCTAACCTATTTCAATAAGGAAGGCTTCATATACACACTCGAACCGCCGCCGCTTGACGTGAATACCGTAGATGATTTCCTGTTCTCTACCAAGCAAGGGTTCTGCGAACATTATGCCTCTGCTTTTGTATTTCTGATGCGCGCTGCAAACATCCCGGCTCGTGTCGTGACCGGTTACCTTGGAGGCGAATTCAACGATGTCGGAAACTACTACATTGTGCGTCAATCCGATGCGCACGCCTGGGCGGAAGTGTGGCTGGCGGGTCAAGGCTGGATACGCATCGACCCGACGGGCGCGATCGCGCCTGAGCGCGTGCAGCGCGGGTTGTCGGCTGCCGTGTCTGACCGGGCAGCGTTGCCATTCATGGCACGCAATCCACCGCAATGGATGCGCGACCTGCGCTTTAGTCTTGACTCGCTTGCCAACCGGTGGAACCAATGGGTGCTGGGCTACGACACTGAACGGCAGTTCGCATTTTTGACGCGCCTCGGGATGGAATCGGTGACCTGGCAAAAAATGGCGCTCAACATGACAAGCAGCCTAGGGGTAGTTATCGGGTTATTTGCCCTGTTCATGTTGCGCCACCTATTTGCCCGCCAGCCGGACAAGGTGCAGGCCACATGGCTCAGGCTTTGCCACAGATTGGCCAAAGCGGGATTACCCCGCGCGGCACATGAGGGCGCACAGGACTACGCCAAACGCATCGCCGCCGCCCGCCCTGAACTTGCCGATGCCATCAGTGAACTCGCCGCGCGCTATATCGCTTTGCGCTATGGCGAGAGGCAAGGCAACGATGCACAACGAATATTTCTGCAACGCGTCAAGGCTCTGAAAATCTGACAGGGTATAATCGGGCTAGTTTATCAAAGCGAGCCGCCATGTTGATTACCCGCCGCCTGGAATTCGATGCAGGACACCGTATCCCCAACCATAATAGCCAGTGCAGGCATCTGCACGGGCACCGCTATGCCATTGAAGTCACGCTGTCAGGCGATATCATCACCCAGGAAGGACTATCCGAACAGGGCATGGTGATGGATTTCAGCGATGTGAAACGCATCGCCAAGGAACGACTGGTGGATGCATGGGATCACGCCTTCCTGGCGTATCGGGGCGACAAGCCAGTGTGCGACTTTCTGGCGAGCCTGCAGAACCATAAGACTGTCATACTGGACGTCATTCCGACAGCCGAAAATCTCGCCCAACTCGCCTTTGCCATCCTCGCTCCCGCTTATCGTGACACCTTCGGCAATCACTTGCATCTTGTTCAAGTGCGCCTTTACGAAACCCCCAACAACTGGGCGGACTGTTTGCAAAGCTAGATTTTGCCGACTTGCTGGCGATTTTCTGGACAGGGTCGCCGCGTTGGTTCAAAATGCGCGGCCCTGAACAAACGGAAGCTTGGGTGAGTGGTTTAAACCAGCAGTCTTGAAAACTGCCGAGGATGCGAGTCCTCCGTGAGTTCGAATCTCACAGCTTCCGCCAATTGCGAACCTTGCTCTTTG
Source organism: uncultured beta proteobacterium (assembly GCA_963833515.1). GTDB lineage: Bacteria > Pseudomonadota > Gammaproteobacteria > Burkholderiales > Gallionellaceae > Gallionella. The sequence continues at coordinate 156,309 of CAWHYN010000004.1, forward strand.
TCAGACAAGCGCACAAGCCGGCGTGGCATAAGGATTCACTAGGTCTTTTCAATGCCCCATCCGCAGCAATCCGTTACGCAATAGCAACCACCCTTGCTTCTTTTGGGTGACGTTACGAGTGCCTTCGGGAAGTTATAATAACCAGGCGCTGCCATGCAGCATTTCACCACACACCTTGGTCAGCACTTCAGCAGACTTCGGCGGGACATCAAATCTTGAACCGATTTACCGTATTGCGCATCTCGTCCGCCAATTGCGCGAGTTGGCTCGCTGCGCTGGCCGTCTGCTCGGCAGCCGCGCTATTCTCTTCCGTCATTTGAGCCACCTTTTCGATATGGACTGCCATGTCGTTACTGGCTTTGCTTTGTTCCGCCAGCATGCTAGTAATATCATCAACCGTTTTGATCACTTGGCTCGACTCCATCTTAATCTGGTTAATCGCATCGCCTGCCTGCTGCGCCAGCGCAACACCACCGTCAACCTGAGTGACCGTCGCGACCATCCCATCGACTGCGGTGCGAGAAGCCTGCTGGATTGTATCGATCATTTGTGTGACCTCTTGAGTTGCCCGCGTGGTTCGTTCGGCCAGCTTGCGCACCTCATCGGCCACTACGGCAAATCCTCGCCCTTGCTCACCGGCCCGTGCTGCCTCGATTGCGGCATTCAGGGCCAGAAGATTTGTTTGCTCTGCGATTTCCTTGATCACGTTCACAATGGAAGATATCCGCGTCGACTGCTCCCCTAAATTTTCGATGGAACTTGAAGTCTGGCGTACCGTACCGGCGATCTTTCTCATTTCCTCGGCAGCGCTATGAATGATCTCACCGCCCCGCTCGGAGAGCTTGCCGGAGCTCCGGGAAATCTTCAGCGCTTCACGCGCGCCTTCTGCAACATGATTGATACTGACACTGACCTGTTCCACCGTCGCTGCCATGGCTGACGCAGCTTCGCTCTGATTCGTCGAGCCGTTTGCAACCTGTTGCGAGGACATCGACAGGGTTTGCGAGGATTCATTCACCTTTTCGATGCCCTCATGCACTTGGCGAAATGCAGTTTGCAAATTCCCCATCAGATCATTAAATGAACGCGCGGTTTGCCCAATTTCATCGTCGCTGTTCACCGCAACACGATGAGTAAAATCGCCGGTGTTACTAATTTCCGTTATCGCCTTTCGCATCTGGTCTGCCGGTTTTGAAACGAATCTCCGCAAAATGAAACTGATGGTCAACCAGAGTAGTATCTGCACCGCAACGATGACGGCTATCGATATCCACACGAGGTTTTTCAGATCTGCGTTATCGGCGGATATATCAAGATCGACTACGGACGCGCCGTTGTGGTAGCCCACAGGCACTTCATGGCAATTCAAGCAGTTCGTACCCCTAAAGTTTGTGCTTTCAGTGTAGGGCACGATCCCATGCAGCACATCTGCTCGCTGTTCAAAAAAGGTCTTCCCATCGTCGAGGGCGCGAAGCTCCTCCTCTCCCACGGGCTGCTCTTCCGGCAGTCCCTGACCAAATTGCTTTTGAACAAGCTTATTTCTAATGATTCTCAGAGATTTGATGTTTTCACCCGAGCCCATTTTGGTAATGAAGAGCTTCCTCTGTTCAACATCACTGATGATGCCATTTAACATCAACATATTCGCACCATTAATCACGCCGTCTGCCAAGGCCTTGATCTTGGCCTCCTGGCCACGTTGCTTGGTGTCTCGTTCGATGTTGTAAAACGCAGCTGCACATCCGATGCTTAACAGCAGCAAAAGCAACTGCACCGATAACTCGACTTTGATGGCAACACTCGATTTAATGAAATTTGGCATTTTTAGTATGTCTCCCAGATATTTGGAACCTTTATTTTTACAGAATATCAAATTCCCATTGTTTGGAAAGCCCTAATAAGACGAAGATAAGTCGCTCTGTCAACAGAATCAGCAAGGATAGCCGGCAAACCGGCTTTCTCATCCAGCCTAAGTTTCCCTGCCTTCGTGCGAGTATGACGAATCGCCAATTGCCACCCCAACTGGGGTAGCTTTTTTTTCAGGCGGTCGCCTCTGAAGGTCGTATCCACGATAACCGACCGCCTTTGCGGAAGAAGCAAGGAGCGGTTTGTGGCGGCAATGTTGCTTGGCAAACGACTGCCTTGAGGCAGCGAAATCATAAGATTGTCTGACAACCGTGACTGTCGCATTCATGTTCGCCTTCGGCGAGAGCGATAATCCGGCAGCTTTCCCTTTCGTGGGGATAGTATGGCATTCGGGAATGAACGAGGGCTCAAACGGACACGCTCACCAGTTTGTTTGCTACAATGCGACCAGAACAGCAGAATCTTGTTTAGGGGCAGTTTTACGAAAGCGAGCAAAAGCCTTTGTTCGTACATTCTGAAAATGGAAAACATAAACCTAACATAAGGTGTGGGCTATCAGTCACTTTTGGACTGCCACGGCGTCCGCCGAACACCCTCTTCTGCTTGCAAAATTGAAACTTTAACCGTTCTCCGTTTGTCTCATGCTTGTTTGTGGAACGAACGCACAACTTTTAGGAGGTTTTACATGGAATACGAATATCAACCTGCAACGCAAGTTGGCGCCATCGCAAGCTCGAAAAATAGGGTCTTGCGCAACACTTACCTGATGTTGGCGCTTACGATGATTCCAACCGTGATCGGCGCCGTTGCCGGGATGGCTACCGATTTTTCGTTCATGGCAGGGCATCCGGTAATGTTTTCGCTAATGATGTTCGCGGGGATGATGGGCCTGATGTTTGGAGTCAGCGCGCTTCGCAATAGCGTGTGGGGTATTGTCGCTCTGTTGGCGTTCACTCTCGTTGCCGGGTTCATCCTTGGCCCGATCCTGCAAGTGGCGCTCCATCTCAAGAACGGCGCCCAACTGGTCGGCATGGCGGCGGGCGGAACCGGCATTATTTTTGGCAGCCTTGCGACTCTTGCGACCGTAACCAAAAAAGATTTCAGCTTCATGGGCAAGTTCCTGTTCATCGGGCTGATCCTGCTGGTGATTGCGTCCCTCGCAAATATCTTCTTCCATCTGCCTGCGTTGGCGCTAACGATCTCGGCGATCGCCGTGCTGATCTTCTCGGCCTACATCCTGTTCGATGTCAGCAACATCGTGAATGGCGGCGAAACCAACTACGTGATGGCGACGCTGAATCTGTACATGAACGTTTACAACCTGTTCATCAACCTGCTGAACCTGCTGATGGCATTCAGCGGCGATCGGGACTGATTCACGGTCAGTATCACAAAACCGGAAAGTCAGAATTCAAAGGAAGACAAAAGGGCGGCAGAACCGCCCTTTGTCGTTTGTCGTGATCTGCAAGAAGCGTATTTCCTCTGGACTCTGGGATTTGAATATTCGCACAAACGGCTTGTGGCATTGACCCTTTTGGGAAGAAAATATACTGTGTGGATGATTGCTTGCGGCCTGCAAGCGGACTTTATAAAACAATGGAGGAAGCGAATCATGAAGAGGATCGTTGTCGCTGCACTGCTGTCTGCTTTTATGGCGACTCCCGCCCTGGCTGACAATACAGGAAGGTTTTATGTTGCTGCCGATTTCGGTTCGGCAACTTACAGCAACATGGCCGGCTGGCCAAATCCAAACGTCATCCGCATCGCGGCCGGGTACCATTTCAGCCCTGTATTTGCTGTTGAAATGGGGTATTCCATGTTTGGTGATTCCGACACAATACTGAATTGTTGTGGTCCCGCCACCACCTCCGCCTCTTCGTTCCAAGTGTCGGCCGTGGGCAGCCTGCCGCTCAGTCGTCAATTCGCCTTGATTGGTAAGCTCGGACTCGCCAATAACTATGAAGATTATTCTGACTCAATTGGGACCTTGAGCTGGTCTTATACCGACTTCTTGATCGGCGTCGGCGCCCAACTGTATGTCAATCAACAAGTCAGCATACGCGCCTTATACGAAGATTATGGGAAATTCGACAACACTTACTTACCTATGAAGGCAACTTCCTTCTCCGTGGGTGTGGCTTACGATTTCTAGGATTGCGTTATCGCTGCATGCGCCAAACTGCGCGAACCCGGCTTGTTCAATTGCAACATGCGCGATGGATATCCAATGACGCGAAGTCTTGAGGAAGATGACTTTAGTATGCCGATCATGGTGCCACGTATGGCCGTTAAGGTTATGAATCTTCCGGTCGCGTCGGTTTAATGCGTGATTCAGGCTGGCCGTGATGGCCAGCCCTCTACGATGCGTATATTCATGAAGGCCGCCAAACCAATCTGGCTTATAGATCGTCCCGCTTCGGCTTGATATTTTTGCGAGCTCGCTTGCTGATCCGCCACACAAGCACGGCAATTGCCACCGCTGTGATGAACGTCAGGAATTCACCCGTCCAGACAATCGCTTGAACATGCTCCCGCTCCGGCATGCTGATTTGACCATATGCATTGCCCTCCAACATGGCCATCCCGCTGGCAGCAAGCAACACACGGATAAAAATGCTCACGGCTGATTTCATGCTGGTTTCCCCTTAGATATTAATTTCGTGTTCCCTTGCGCGCCCGCTTCTTAGGCGGAACCGTGCGCTTTGCCGGCGCTGCCGTCTGCTCTGCCGCAGCCGCAATGGCGGCGATACGTTTAGGCACGATGCCACCGGTAGCCGCAGCGAAATCCAAGGCGATAGAAGGCATGATCCAGAACCCGCTCACTCGGAGCGGCACGGTGACACCTTTCAATTCGGCCAGCTCCCCTGAGCTGCGCCGCCTGAGCGTCGGGGCAACTGTGGCAGCCAGCTGATAGTCGATGCCGCCGGAATCGAGGGCAAGGGCGCCTTCTCCTGCGATTCGGAATACTGGCGATCTCATGTCGAAACGATTTCCGTGGCTGCTGCCGTCAACGATATTGTACACGGCTTTCAGCTCGGAAAAATCGGTCCTTTCGCTGAACTTGGCTTCATGAACACGCGCCTTGTTCTTGGTACCCAAGTCATCCTTGCCTTCGAGCAGGGCCGCGCGCATATCGATGCCAGCCAGCCAGCCTCGCGCCACCGCGATTGAGACAGTCCCGCTCAACGTCTTGCGTAGCTCCCCGATGCTGCTGCCTTCTGCGCTGATGTCGATGGCAATATCGCCCTTGCCGGCAAGCTTGTCGGTGCCCGCGATATCGGCGAGTAGCGCGTTCACCTGAATGCCTTTCAGGTTCTCATGGAGCATGATCCGTGGCGCAGCCTGCGCTGCCAGGCTGAGACTTCCGGTCAGCGTTCCGCCATAGAGCTTGGCCGTCAAAGGCGCTATAGTGAGCGCGGATTGCTCGATCTTGATATCCGCTGCCAGGTTGCTGGCCTCGAGCTTTGACGCCTTGATCTCGCCAGCGTGAAGGCTGGCGCGAAGATTCATGTCCTTGATGCCCTCAAGTTCGAATTTCCCATTGTCTTGATACCGCTTGATCCAGTCGGCGGAAATATAACGATCCAGAGGTAGGCGATTGATATTGAGGTTGAACGTGTAGGCGGGATGGTTGAAATCCAGTAGCGCCATAGTCCCGGTGATTTTGCTGTCGTCGATCTCCGCCTTGAAATCGAGGTTCGCATTCCGCCCCGCAATATCGGCCTGCATGCTGCCCGTCGCTGTTCCGGAAACCTCGCCTGACAGCACCGGATGCCTGGCAGAAAAATTCAGGGTAATTCCGCTGAGCGTCAACTTGGGCGCAGTTTCAAGAGTCACGCTGGCCGGGCTCGACAACTTGCCTTGCAGCGCACGCCCTTCGCCCTTGAATTCGAAATCGGCACTGAGCTCGGCTGTGTTGAAGATATTGTTGGCGAATTCAAATGCCGGCACCTGCACCGTCGTCGTCCACTTCTCGTCAAACTCCGAAAGAATCGCATCGAGCGTGATCTGGCTTCCAGCCACTATGCCTCTGGCGAATTGCAGTTTAGGAACACCAAGTTTGGCCTCGATACTGCGCTGCCCGAGATTGCCCGTTCCCGTAATGAGGAAATTTTCGACCGCCAACAATTCTTGCCCGGGATGACTATCCAGGCTCCCCTTGAAGTTGAGGTCAAGATTGCTGAACCCGACTGCTGTACCTTTCAGGGTCCCTTCAAGGTCGGCAAACTCGTAGCGTCCCGCCATGCGGTCGTAAAACAACCGGCTTCTCAATTCTATTCTCGAATCGCTGCGTGCTATATCGGAATTGAGATGGAAGCTGGTCTTCAGATTGCTTGGAACAGCATCGGCGAGCCGACCGGTTTCGATCTGTAGATCCTGCAGCGAGATACGCTGCCATTTGATCTCGTCCTGCCAATTGACCGATGAATTGGTGATGCGTACACCATCGATATCGAATGTCAACGGCGACAGGGTTTCATCGCGGATCAGCAGATCATCATAATTGGTGGTGCCATCCTTGAAGCGCGCCAGGTTGGCGCGCGCACCCTCAATCTCGACATGGTCGAATACCAGCTTCCTGCGCAACAACGGCAACCAGGCAATATAGAGCCGTGCGTTATTGACGGAAGCGAATTCGCGGGCGCTGTTGCGCTGACTCAACAGCATCTTCCCCGAGTCCAGGCCCAGCTTTGGAAAGAAGGTCACCTTGATGTCGCCCTGCAATACCAGGTCGCGCTGTGTGTGGTTCTTGACGTACTGGATGATTTCGCTCTTGAAATTGTTCGCATCGAATGAAAGGATGAAAACGGCGATGGCGACTGGGAGTATCAGCAAAATGATCAGGACCCCACCTATCGCATAGCGATAGTGTTCCTTGGCGAGCGACTCGGCGAAGGGCAACTTGAAAGGTCCGAAAACCGAGATCAAAAGGCCGATGACTCCGTACAACCCGAGCAGCGCTTTCTTCATTGCGTTCATTCGTCGTTCCTTGCCGATCTGTCTGCAAGCGATGGTATGCGGATTGTAACCGCGCCACAAGATACATGGGCGTTCAAGTGAACGCCATATTAAATCTCTAGCGCGGGGCCTTTTCAAAAAGAGCGATCGACTCCACGTGCGAAGTATGCGGAAACATGTTCATGACGCCCGCTGCCTTCAGTGCATAACCGTTCACCTGGACCAGCACCTGTGCGTCGCGCGCCAGCGTGGCTGGATTGCAGGACACATACACGATCCGATGCGGTGCAATGCCATCGCCCAAGGATCTAACCAGTTCGATCGCTCCGTCCCGAGGCGGGTCGATCAGCAATTTGTCGAAATACCCGAGTTCCGCAAAGCCGGCCGGAGTCATCTCGAACAGATTCATTGCGGCAAACTTCGCATTGTCCGCCAAGCCATTCGTGGAGGCATTTTGTCTGGCCCTCAGCACCAGAGCCTGGCTGCCCTCAATCCCCAGCACTTGTGCGCCGCTGCGCGCGATGGGCAAAGTGAAGTTGCCGAGGCCGCAGAAGAAATCGCCGATGCGTTCGCCCGGCTGCGGAGCGAGCAAACCAATCGCTCGCCTGACCATCACGCGATTGATGGCGCTATTGACCTGGGTGAATTCGGTGGGCGCGAACGGCATCGTGATCCCGAATTCGGGCAAGCTGTAGGAAAGTCGGGGTGCGGTCAGCGGATGAAATGGAACGATGCTGTCCGGCCCATTGGGTTGCAGCCAGAATTGAACTTGGTGCCTGTCTGCAAAAGCGCGCAATGCCGCCTCATCCCCAACGGACGGTGCCTCCAGCACGCGCAACACCAGGACAGCAATGTGCTCGCCCACGGCCACTTCGATCTGCGGCAGGCGATCGCGTATCGACAAGCCACTCACCAATTCCGCCAACAACGGGAGCAACATTGCAATCTTTGGCGCGAGAATCTCACAACTCTGCATATCTGCGACATAGCTGCTCCGCTTCTCGTGGAAACCAACGAGGGTTTTGCCCTTCTTCATGACATGTCTGACCGAGAGCCGTGCACGCTCGCGATAGCCCCATGTTTGTCCGTAGATCGGCCGCAGGATGCATTCCGCTTTCACTTTTCCGAGGTGCCACAGACTGTCTTCCAGGATGCGCTGTTTCATTGCAACCTGCGCACCTGCATCCAGATGCTGCATCGAGCATCCGCCGCACACGCCGAAATGTTTGCACTTCGGCGGCACGCGCATCGGTGATGATTTATGTATCGTGGTGACTTGAGCCAGTTCGAACGAAGGCTTCTTGCGATAGGAGCTGTAGCTGACGACCTCCCCGGTCAAAGCGCCTTCGATGAAGATCACTTTGCCTTCAACGCGCGCAACGCCTCGGCCTTCCTGATCCAGCGACTCTATCTTTGCTCGGTTCTCTGTGGACATAATAGATGCGCCCTTCTAGAAGAACAGGGCGAATGAAAATGGGCGAATATCAATTTTTCCGATCAGGCCAAGCGGCCAGAAATTCCTTCCAGTGCGGCTGATCGAGCTTTCCCAATTCTGCGCGCACCAAACTGCACTCCTTCTGGTATCGCGCGTGCGTCAATACGCCGCGCATTAGCTGGAAGCGCAAGAATACCAGCCAGGTGTTCGCTACATCAGTCTCGCAATAATTGCGGATCTCGCCCAGCTTGCCCTGCTGGTACGATTCCCAGACTTTGCTCCCGTCCATGCCCAGCTTGCCTGGAAAGCCAATCAGCTTGGCCAGTTCATCAAGCGGCGCATTGGCACGACCGGTGTACATCGCCAACAAATCCATCAGATCGAGATGGCGCGAGTGGTAACGGCTGATGTAATTGTTCCACTTGAATTCCTTGTCATCTTCGCCCTGATCCCAGTAGCGCGCGCACTGGACGCCATGTATCAGGCCCCGGTAATGCAGCACGGGCAGGTCAAATCCCCCACCGTTCCATGACACCAGTTGCGGCGTGTATTTCTCGATGCCGTCAAAGAAACGCTGAATGATCGAACCTTCATCGTCATGCGAGTCACCGAGGGACCAGACCTTGAGATTTTCGCCCTCGCGCAACACACACGAGATCGCCACCACGCGCTGCAGATGATGCTGTAGAAAATCACTGCCGGTTTTCTGCCTGCGCAACTGGAATGCCATCTCCGCAACCTCGGAATCGGTCACGCGCGCATCAAGCCCGTAAAGAGTGCGCAACCCTGAGATGTCGGGTATGGTTTCGATATCAAAAACGAGTGTGGGATTCATCGTATCATTGGCCTGGGTATGCTCGTCGGGGCGAATTGTTGCACAAACTGGTAGAACGTGCGGGAGTCGTGGATCTACGGGATGGCGGGAGTACAGGACTATTTCGCCATCCGTTGGCTAACCGAAACGATCTTCTCTGAATCGTTGTTGGATGGCCTCCACGTCAGCACGGCAACTCATCAATGCCGCCACACAGTCCTTGTCAAATTTGGTTCCCGCCATAGATTGCAGGAATATGAATGCCCTGTCGTTGCTCCAGGCCTCCTTGTATGGCCGGGCACTAGTCAGCGCATCGAACACATCCGCGACCGCAACGATCCTTGCCTCAATTGGGATCTCCTCATCAATCAGCCCGTTATAACCGCTACCGTTGACCGCCTCATGATGGTAAAGCGCGATGTTCCGCAGAATTTGCGCGTGTGGGAATTCGTCCAGTCCAAGATTTTTCAGCATCATGTCTATGATTTCGCCGCCCTTCATCGCGTGCGTCTTCATCGTATCGAATTCCGTCTTCGTCAACTTGCCGGGCTTGAGCAAAATGCTGTCGGAAATGCCAATTTTTCCGATGTCATGCAGTGGCGAAAACAAAAAGATATGCTCCACCAACTCATCGTCAAGACGATATTTTTTCGCCACCTCTCCGGCAATCATGCGTGCATAGTTGGACATTCGATCGAGATGAGCACCCGTCTCGATATCTCGGTGCCGCGTCATATTGGCGGCCGTCTTAACGATCGCGTATAGCCCGCGCATCGTAGACATCTCATGGATCACCAGCAGCGACAGTAGGTGCCCCACCATATCGAGATAATGCAAGGTCGTCTCGTCAAAAACATTTTTGCGAAGCGAATTGAAGAACAAGAAGCCGAAAAATTCTCCATTCATGAACATCGGCATTGTGTAACTCGATTTATATCTTAGTGCCGCAATGCGGCGCGCGTGTTCAGCCGGGACATTTTTGAAGATATCGAGATCATTTACCACGCGCGGGCGTCCCACTTTGAGGATTTCCATCATCGTTGCGGAATCAGCCAATTTGGCAGAATATAAGGTCAAGGGATTGCCTTCATTGCTGCTCTGCACAAATGTCTTCAGCAAGTCCGTCTTGGGGTCATAGATCGCCACCGAAACCCGATCGATAAAGCCAAAGCGGTCTTTCAACAAGTCATGGACGTACTCTATTTTGTCTGGCAAAGGCAATTTGCCGTTCAATGCGGCGAGGACATCTTGATGTTCAAACATAATGTGGCGAGATCCCGATCTTTATTGAGTAACAACGCAGCTTATCCAGCCTGAGCGACAGGCCGACATACAAAACGATAGCACGATTCCATTGTGTCTACTCCAGGATCGGGTCTCGCAGCTCGCGTCAAAACAAATCCATCTGGCCGGTTCGCGCTTGTCGCCTGAAACGTCCCGTGTCGAACCGCGTATCTTCAGTGTTGAAGCCAAGCCGCTCGCAAGCCTTGCTAAAGCGTTGCTCCAACAGATCGGCGAACAACCCGTTACCGCGCATCCGGCTGCCGAACTCCGGATCGTTCTCGCGCCCACCGCGCATCTCGCGCATCCTGCTCATAACGTGCTTGGCCTTTAGCGGGTAGTGCACAGCCAGCCAATCCTTAAACAGGTCCTTCACCTCGTAAGGCAGCCGCAGCAAAGCGTAACCCGCACTACGCGCGCCATGGCGATGCGCGGCGTGCAACACGTGCTCCAGTTCTGCATCCGTTAGGAATGGAATCACCGGCGCTGCCATTACCCCACAAGGCACCCCTGCCTCGTTCAGCCTCTCTATGGCTTGCAGCCTGCGGCGTGGCGAGGACGCACGCGGCTCCATCTTGCGCGCCAGCGAAGGATCTAGCGTCGTGATGGAGATGAACACCTGCACAAGATGCTCTGCCGCCAACTCGGCGAGCAGGTCGAGGTCACGCTCGACCAGCGCGGATTTGGTGACGATGGACACCGGATGCTTTCTCTCCGCCAGCACTTCCAGTATCTGGCGGGTGATCTTCCACTCCCGCTCGATGGGCTGGTAGGGGTCTGTATTGGAACCGAGTGCTATCGGGGAACACCGGTAGGAGGGCTTCTCCAGCTCCGCGCGCAACAGCTTCGCCGCATCTGGCTTGGCAAAAAGTTTGGTCTCGAAGTCCAGCCCCGGCGAAAGATTCATGTAGGCATGGCTGGGCCGAGCGTAGCAATAGATGCAGCCATGCTCGCAACCACGGTAGGCATTTACCGACTGGGTAAACGGCAGGTCCGGCGAATCGTGGCGCTGAATCACACTCTTCGCCTGCTCTACCGTCACCGTTGTCCTGAATGGCGGCAGTTCCTCGTCCGCCGTATCCCAACCGTCGTCGGCACTCTCGCGCGTAACGGTCTCGAAGCGCCCCTCGATCTGCAGTGTTGCGCCACGGCCTTTTTTTACCTCATGTTTCACGTCAATTATCCCAATTATATTTTGTACCGATTTAGGCGCTGTTCAGAGCATGCGCCATGTGATAGGACATTGCCGACCTTCATAGCGTCTGAGCCGCGCCTGTTGGCGCGTTTCACGTTTTCCGCCCAACGGTGTGGCTCTCTGTGGAACACCAACATCATTAGGGGCGCTTCTGGCTGGATTGCCCTCCGGATTTTCCTTCCCCGCTACCGCCTCCGCCGAGACAGATCCTCCATCACGTCTTGCGATTTGGCTCCAGCTGCCCCCGCATGGATTGGCAGTCTCGGCCGCAAGTTCCGCAGCTAGCTAAGGCAGAACGCGCGAGGCGCAACCTGCCCTGCATGCCGGTTACGCCACCTCTGTCAACGCCCCGTCCGCGAAAATTATCGCACAGCGCACGTTCTTGTGCGCATACACCGCCTGCATGGCGCTGCGGTATGCCAACAATTGTGCCCGGTACGGCGCAGCGTCGGCGCTTTCTCTCGTCTTGTAGTCAAGCACCCAGACCTCGTCGTGGAATTCCACTAGGCGGTCTATGCGCTTCACTTCGCCATGCGCGTTGACGTATGGCATTTCGACATTCGCACTGACGTAATGTTGCGGATCGAAGAATCTCTTGAGGTTCGGGAGCGCGAGCAGGTGTTGCACCTGTTGCCAAAGCGGTTCCATCTCGGCCGCCGGAATGCCACAGCAAGCTTGCAGTCCCGCCTTGTCGCTCACCGCCTGCGGCGGAACCACATGTTGGAGCAGCGCGTGAAACCAGATGCCTCGTCGCTGCCCTATCGTAGCGCATGCCTCATATTGTCCCGTCGGCAGAGGACGCAGCAACCCAACGTCCACCTTTCCATGTGATTTTTCCGCAGCGGATGCAATGCTTCCGGTCCCGGCCAGCAAGGGATTTGCGCCCTGCTCCACGACCTTCGAGATCCTTCCGTACCAGGACGTCTCAACCCGTTCGCCGTTGCCGCTAACAAGCAGCGCTTGCTTGGCACGTGTCATCGCGACATACAGCAAATTCATTTCTTCGCGCCGCGCATAAGCGGCATCTGCATCGAAGTAAGGCATGCGCTGGACGCCGCGTCCGCGTAGGTCGCTGAACAGGGAAAAATGCGCCGGGCGCGGCTCGCACGGAGGCCAGTCGAGTAACACGCTGTAGCTGTCAGTTTTATTGGAAGTGTCATTGGCGTCCAGAAGCCAGACGATAGGGGCCTCCAGCCCTTTGGCCTCGTGAACGGTATAAATGCGCAGCGCGTTTCCGACCTCCCCCACCCTACCCTCGTTCGGCGACTCGTTTTCGGCCGCTCGCAGTTCGCGCAGTTCGGCGAGGAACCTGGGGAGGCTTGGATAGCGACCCGCATCCACGTCGAGCGCGATTTCCATGAAGGCCTGCAGGTTGGCGCGAACGGTTTCATGCAACTCAGCAGGCAAAGCTGCCGCGTAGCGATGCACCAGATCACCCTCGAAATAGATGCGGTCAAGCAGATCGTGCACCGGCAGTTTGTCGGCGCGTCCCAGCCAACCTTGCAGCAGGCGATGGGCCCGTTGCAGTTCGGCCGACGCAGTGCCGCCTTGGGCAACGCGGTTCAATCTCGACCACAAGCCCCCCCCTCCATCTGCCGCAAGCTGCATCAAATCCTCATCGGAACATGCGAACAGCGGCGAACGCAGCGCCTGCGCCAATTCCAGATCGGCGAACGGAGTGATCAGGAAAGTCAGGAGGGCCTGAATATCTTCCGCTTCCAGCGTGTCCAGCAGTCCGCCGCGGCGCGAGGTCAAAAATGGAATGTGGCGCGCGCGCAAAGCATGTTCATATACACGCAGATGCAGGCGTTTGCGAACCAGGACCATGATGTCACGATATTCGGCGCGGCGTACCACGCGATCATCCACGCTCCAGTTCGCGACGATTTCGGCGATGTGCGCCGCGAACTGCTCCGCCTCAATCTCGCGGGCGCCGATCGGCTTTTCGGTGCGCGGCGTCGTGAGCGGATTTCGCAAATTCAGCTGCCCATCCGGCAAGACGTCCGGCTCCGTCCTTCCCGCTGGAGCGAGCTGAAGTACTTCGACGTAACCGGGCAAAGTCTGGTGATGTGCAACATGCTCCTCAAAATCCACGAAGCCGTCAGGATGTCCAGAAAACACCCGATTCACCGCATCCACGACCACAGGGGCGTTGCGCCACGCCTCATTCTGCGTCAGGTGAATCGCGCCAAATTCTCTTTCCAAAAATCTGCGTACCTCGCCGAAAAGGCGGGCATCGGCGCGGCGGAAGCGATAGATCGATTGTTTGGGGTCACCCACCACGAACACGAGCGGTCGCGAATCCGCGGCAGCGGCGGAGGAAAACCACGCTTGCAGAATCCGCCACTGCAATGGGTTGGTATCCTGAAATTCGTCCAAGAGTATATGGCGGTAACGGCTATCCAGTTTGTACTGCATATATTCTGCGCAATCGCTCTGGTCGAGCATGCGGCATACCTGCCATTCCAGATCGGTGAAATCAATCTGCTGAGACCGCCGCTTCAATTCCTGATATTTTTCCAGCAGCGCCGCACCGCAATGCAGCGCAGCCTGATTCATGCGCAAGGCTTCGCGTTCTGCCAAAGCCTCACGAAGGACTTGCAACTTGGCCAACAGCGCATCGCGCGCGCGCATGAATGATTCCGCATCCTGCATTTTGGTCGGCTTGAAGCTGCGCCGTTCATCCCCTTGGGTATATAGCTCGAGCGAGAGCGCCCCAAAGCGCTGATGGGGGTCAGCCAGTGCCCAGGCGGCTTGCAGTTTGTCGGATTGGACGCACTGCGCTTGGGTACCCGTCGCCAGAACTCGCGCAAAGGATAGAACGGCTGCCTGCATCGACGGATCTGCGCAGGCTTCGGCAATCGGGTCGGTATCGAAGTCCGCTCCGAGTTCCGCGCGCAATTGGCTGACCGCCCACGCCACCGGATCAACTTGCCCATCGGTGTATGCCCACCACTCGGCGCGCTTATGAACAAAGCTTTCCAGCAATGTGCGTGCGCCATATAAGCCATATTCTGCAAACAGCCACTGCATCAACTGCGCGGTTTCGCCATCCGGCGCGATGCGCATGCTGTCGGCAAAAGCCTGCCAAGCCTCTTCGCGCAACGGCGAAGTGCGCTCCAGCAATTGCATGCCGACCGGCACCCCGCCGTTCAGGGGTGCGCGCTGGATGATTTGCATGAACCAGCCATGAAACGTACTGATCGTAATAGCTGGTTGCGTCAGCAATACATCGCGGTACAGACCGCGCGCTCTTTCCATCAGCGCGTCATCAGCATCCTGGATGGCGCGCTCGCGAAGGAATTCCCGGACACTGGCGTCGTCCTGCACAGCGAGCAGATGCAACCACTCGTGCAGCCGCGCCTGCATCTCCTGCGCTGCCTTCCGCGTAAAGGTGATCGCGAGAATCTCGCCGGGTTTCACTCCATCCAGCAGCAGGCGCACGATGCGCGATACTAGCAGCCACGTCTTGCCGCTGCCCGCGCAAGCTTCCACCACGACGCTATGGCGAGGACTGAGGGCAATATGATTTTGCATTACCCGGTGCTCCAGTAACTCTTGCGGCACAAGCCGCTCATCTCGCAATAGGCACACGTCTCATCCACGCCATGTGCAGGCATGATCGCGCCTGCGCGGATCTGCGAAAGAACCACCAGCAGCCTCTCGATGTTGGCCTGTGCCAGATCCCGCAGATCCTGCGGCGGCACAACCGCAGCCACTTTGTCCTTTTCGATGCTGATGAAGGCCCCCTGGCCAGCGCCATACGCACGGGCGTAGCACGCCAACTGAACATCCTCGCCCGCCTGTTTCAGCTTGTTGCGCAGCCGGCTCACTTCCATCATCTTGTAGTCCAGCACCCGGCATTCACCGTCGGCGTGCGCATCGACACGATCGATACGACCGTGCATCGTCAATGCTTCGGTCAACGACAATTCAAAGGGCACCTCGCCCCCTTGGTAGTGCCAGCCCTCCGCTTCGCTTTTTAGCTGCAGGTCCAGATAAGCAGGAATCGCCTGCCGCCAGCGCAACAGCCAAGCGCGCGCCAGATAGTCGCGTTCCACGGCGGGCGCAAACACCTCGCTGCTGGTGTGCTGCAGCGCCTTTTCCAATACCGCTCGACTATGCCCGCCAAGCACCGGAAAATCCTGATGGAAGCGATGCAGAATGTCGTGTACCCACTCGCCGTAATCGCGCTTTTGCACGCCCTCACGCACTTCATCCAATTCGTTGAAGCGCAGGATATGGCGCGCATAGAACTGGTATGGGCAGGCAACGAGGCTGTTGTACCCACTGGCTGAAATGCGGGTTGGAATAAGGTTGTCTGGCACTGATGGTGCGGGCATCGCAGCCTCGTCGGGCAACCGGAAGTCGGCGGGACGCACCTGCGCAGCATCGATCAGCGTGCCGAGTTCCACTTCTGCCAGATCGTTTCCAAACGCCAGCTTATGAAGTGCGCGAAGCATTTCGAGATGCGGGCTGAGCAGATTCTTCTCCCCGTTTTTGTTGTCCTGCCAGGTGACCAGCACGGCGTCGTTCATCGCGAGCAGCCCAAGCAGATCGTCGCGCTGCCGCGCCAGATGCGCCTCGCGCGTGGGCAGGCCAAGTGCACTGCGTACCTTATCGTTGAACCACATGCTGCCATTTTCCGAACTCGGCAAATGCGTCGCATCCGCGCCAAGCAGCAGCACGGCATCGAAGCGGCGCCAGCGTGTCGCAGCAAGATGCGTAAGCAGCACCGGGCTGTCGATGCTGGTATCACGGAAGGTGCACGCATCGAGTTGTTGCGCGAGCCAGTGCCGCCATTCGGGGCGGCTAAAGCGCGAGGTGTTCCCCGCCAGTTCGTTTTGCCAGCCAGCCAACGCCTGCAACAACTGTGCGCCTGCAGGATCGGTCGCCAAGGCTTCCGACACACCTAGGATAGACAGGCTTTCGTGCAGCGCGCGCAGCCAGCCGCTCAGGGTGTCGTTGTTTCTGCGCAATGCATCCGCGCCTTGGCGTAGCCGTGCCAAGGCTATCTGAACTTCCTTTTCGCCGTGTGCAAGGTCAAGAAAGCCATCGAGGTGCGAAGTCATGCCGTGTTTTCGCACCAATTGTTCAAGCTTATAGACGGTCTGCTTGCGTTCCTGTGCGGATTGGTCCGCGAAAATGAACGGCGACTTGAGCAGGTCGAGCAGATCCTGATAATAGAAATCGCTTTGCAGTGCGTCCAGCCACCGCATCAGCACGGTGCTCACAGCCATGGTGGAGAGCGTCCACCCGGTTTCGTCACGCACGAGCACGGCGGCACGCTCCAGCAATGCACGAACGCGACGCGCCACCAAACGATCCTGCGCGACGAGCGCGATGTTCCGTTTGCCAGCGAGTAGCCAGCGCCGAACCTGCACCTCGGCGGCACGTGCCTCCTGCTCCAGGCTGTGTGCACCGAACATGCGCAGGCGATTGCTCAACGCAGACTCGGGTCTTCTTTGCAGAAACGCACCATCGCGACGCAAATCGCCCCTTTCCGCAAAATATTGCAACGAGCGGGAGAGCAAGGCACAGTCCGGCGCATCAATCACCATCTCGCGCAGGTCATAAACCGTGACCGGCACGCGCGCGCGACAGGCTTCAAGAAAATGCGCTTCCGGCGCGGCCATGTCCGATGTCAGCAACACATAAAGCGGAGTGTCCACCCGCTTAGCCAACAGCGCCAATCTCTGCTGATAGGCGCGCCCGGTGTCCAGGCCGCTGCCCTCCGCCATCGCATACCACAATTCATGCACAACGCGGGCCTCGAAATGCATCGTCTGTCCGCTGCGCGCTTGATAGGCGGCGGCAAGCTGCTGGGAAAATTCATCTGCAGATCCTGGCAACACGACATGGTGACGGGTCAGTTCGTCCATTAATCCAAGCAATTCGCTCGACAGGCTCCACAGATCGGCACCATCGAACCACCGCCGTTCACGCATCGCCTGATACAAGGCAGCGATGCGCTGGGTGTCGGGTTGGATGGGGGTGTCAAGTGGAACGGATAGCGCCCAGTCACTTAGAGCAACCATCTGCGGCAACAACAGCGCGGGGACATCGGCGGCCTCACTCAGCGCTTGCGCGAGCGCCTGTGCGACATGATAGTTGGGGAGCAGTATCGTTGCCCCGCGCAGATCGGGCACGTCCTGCGGTTGGCAGGACAGTATGTGCGCGGCTACTCGGTCGAGGAATTTCGAGATCAACGCTCAAGCAGGCGCAGCTTGTCCTTCACGTCGCGCCACTGATCTGCGTCGGCGGGTGCATCCTCTTTCTCGACGATAGGTTTCCAGACCTTTGAAAGCTCGGCATTCAGCGCGATAAAATGGCGCTGATTCTCGGGCAGATCATCCTCGGCATAAATCGCCTCCACCGGACATTCTGCCACGCACAGGGTGCAATCGATACACTCGTCGGGGTCGATCACCAGGAAATTCGGGCCTGCGCGAAAACAGTCTACGGGACACACTTCCACGCAGTCAGTGTATCTGCATTTGATGCAAGGTTCAGAAACAATATAAGCCATAGCGGAACTCCAATTATGAACAATGGGTTATTCTAGCAGAGCAAAGGAGAATTAATTCACTTCACAGCAAAGCCATTTTTGGTTAGGATGTCATTTGAGATTCAGCGATTCACCCCCAAAACGGCCCCAACAACCGCCTGTTGCATTTCGAATCAACCCTCACAATAGCGAGAACAGACCATGAGCGAACACATACATTACGTTTCCGACGCCACTTTTGATGCAGAAGTAGTGCAGGCTCCGCTGCCCGTGCTCGTTGATTACTGGGCCGAGTGGTGCGGCCCATGCCGCATGATTGCGCCGATACTGGAAGAAGTGTCCAAGGAATATGCTGGTCGGCTCACGGTCGC
Organism: uncultured beta proteobacterium; assembly: GCA_963833515.1. GTDB lineage: Bacteria > Pseudomonadota > Gammaproteobacteria > Burkholderiales > Gallionellaceae > Gallionella. The sequence continues at coordinate 174,738 of CAWHYN010000004.1, forward strand.
CAAACTCAATGTGGACGAAAATCAGCAAACTCCTGCAAAGTTCGGTATACGCGGCATCCCAACCCTGATGCTGTTCAAGAATGGTGACATCGCCGCGACCAAAGTGGGCGCATTGTCAAAATCCCAATTAACGGCTTTTATTGACAGCCACATTTAAAGCGTTTACTGTCACACCCGCATCGCCTTCCCAACCTCGCCCTTTAGCAACCAAGAGATAAAAATGGGGATGGTTCAGGTCATGCGGGTGGTCGCCACCCCGATTTAACCCCTTTCATTCGTAATACTCAATCATTCTTCTTTCAACCACCCTTCTCGCATTGCTATGCACTTATCCGACCTAAAAACCAGACACGTCACAGAACTCGTTGAAATGGCCGCGGCCAATGAAATAGAAAACGCCAACCGAATGCGCAAGCAAGACCTGATCTTTGCGCTTCTGAAAAGCCAGGCGAAAAAGGGAGAGAGTATTTTTGGCGATGGCACCCTGGAAATCCTGCCGGATGGCTTCGGCTTCCTGCGTTCGCCGGACACCTCTTACCTGGCAGGCCCGGACGACATCTATGTCAGTCCCAGCCAGATTCGACGCTTCAACCTCCATACCGGCGATTCGATTGATGGTGAAATACGCACGCCGAAGGACGGGGAGCGATACGTCGCGCTGGTCAAGGTGGACAAAGTCAACGGCGAACCCCCCGAGAATGCGAAGAACAAGATCCTGTTTGAAAACCTGACCCCTTTATTTCCGACAGAGCCATTGATCCTCGAACGTGATATACGCGCTGAAGAGAACATCACCGGGCGCATCATCGATATCGTGGCGCCGATCGGCAAGGGTCAGCGCGGCCTTTTGGTGGCGTCGCCGAAATCCGGCAAGACCGTGATGCTGCAACACATCGCCCATTCCATCTCATCGAACAATCCCGATGCGACGCTGATTGTGCTGCTGATCGACGAGCGCCCCGAAGAAGTGACCGAGATGACCCGTACCGTGCGCGGCGAAGTGGTTGCCTCAACCTTCGACGAACCCGCGAGCCGCCATGTACAGGTTGCAGAAATGGTTCTGGAAAAGGCCAAACGACTGGTCGAACATAAAAAGGATGTCGTCATCCTGCTCGATTCCATCACGCGCCTGGCGCGCGCTTATAATACCGTGGTCCCATCTTCCGGCAAGGTGTTAACCGGTGGCGTAGACGCCAACGCATTGCATCGCCCCAAGCGCTTCTTTGGAGCGGCGCGCAACATCGAGGAAGGCGGATCGCTGACCATCATCGCCACGGCCTTGGTGGATACCGGCTCGCGCATGGACGATGTGATCTACGAGGAATTCAAGGGCACCGGCAACATGGAGATTCATCTTGATCGCCGCATGGCCGAAAAGCGCATCTACCCGGCGATCAATGTCAACCGCTCCGGTACCCGCAAGGAAGAACTGCTGATCAAGCAGGATATCCTGCAAAGGATATGGCTGCTGCGCAAACTGCTCTACCCGATGGACGAACTTGAGGCGATGGAATTCCTGCTGGACAAGATAAAGGCGACAAAGAACAACGCCGAGTTTTTCGACTCCATGCGCCGCTGAAGCCTTTATTCCATCGACATAGGTTGCAATACCCGCACACAATCCGGCCAGGATTACCTTGATTGACCGGCGCCGTAAAAAGGATTTTGACGGGTGCGAATATTCATGTATAATCCGCGCCTTCGCAAAAAGTGCAATAGATCGAGGTTGTTATGTACGCAGTCATTAAAACCGGTGGTAAGCAATATCGCGTCACTTCCGGTGAAACATTAAAAATCGAAATCCTCCCCGGCGACGTGGGCAGTGCGATCGTTCTCGACAAAGTGCTGATGGTTGCCGATGGCGACAAGTTGTCCGTGGGGAAACCCTTGCTGGCCGGTGCCACAGTGAAAGCGACGATTCTTGCGCATGGTCGCGGCGACAAGGTGCGTATCTTCAAGATGCGTCGTCGTAAGCATTACCAGAAAAACCAAGGTCATCGTCAAAACTACACAGAAATCCGCATTGACGGCATTTCGGCGTAAATCGGTAAGGAGCACTTAGCATGGCATCAAAAAAGGGCGGCGGCAGTACCAGTAACGGACGCGACTCACACTCGAAACGATTGGGCGTAAAGAGCTACGGCGGCGAATTGATCAACGCGGGCAGCATTATCGTGCGCCAGCGCGGCACCGAATTCCACCCGGGTGAGAACGTCGGCATGGGCAAGGACCATACGCTGTTCGCAAAGATCACCGGTAAAGTCGTATTCGCCATCAAGGGCGCGCAAAAGCGCAGGACGGTTTCCATTGTTGCTGCTTAAGTAAACAGCGCTGGTTGGAACAATCTGGCCCTATCGCAAGGTAGGGCTTTTTTATTTGCCAGGGAGATCTCTGGCCGGAAGTCCATCGGATAGAAGCACAAAATGAAATTTATTGACGAAGCGAAAATCGAAATCTTCGCCGGCAAGGGCGGAAACGGCATCGCCAGCTTTCGCCGTGAGAAATACATCGAGAATGGGGGGCCGGATGGCGGCGATGGGGGACGGGGCGGCAGCGTCTACGCGCAAGCGAATCGCAACATCAATACCCTCGTTGATTATCGTTTCTCAAGGATACACCGCGCCAAGAATGGCGAATCGGGGCGCGGTTCCGATTGTTATGGCAAGGGCGCGGATGATATCGTGCTGCGCATGCCGATCGGCACGGTGATCACCGATATCAACAGCGGCGACGTGGTCGCCGATCTCACGCACGACGGTGAAAAGGTTCTGCTCGCCCAAGGCGGAACAGGAGGTTTGGGCAACATCCACTTCAAATCCAGCACCAACCGTGCGCCTCGCCAATGCACCCCCGGGACGGAAGGTGAGACGCGCGAATTGCAACTGGAATTGAAAGTCCTTGCTGATGTCGGTTTGCTCGGCATGCCGAATGCAGGCAAGTCCACTTTCATTCGTGCAGTTTCTGCTGCGCGACCGAAGGTTGCCGATTATCCGTTCACGACCTTGCATCCCAATCTGGGCGTGGTACGTGTTTCGAATGAAAAGAGCTTCGTAATCGCCGACATTCCGGGACTGATCGAAGGCGCGGCGGAAGGCGCGGGGCTTGGACACCAGTTCTTGCGCCACCTGTCGCGCACTCGCGTGCTGTTGCACCTGGTGGATATCGCCCCGCTCTACGAGGGTACCGATCCGGTGGCTGATGCCCGCGCGATCCTCAATGAGTTGAAGAAATACGACCCCGCCTTGTATCGCAAACCGCGCTGGTTGCTGCTGAACAAGGTCGACATGCTGGAAAATCGCGATGAAAAAGTTCGGGCGTTCCTCGAAGAATTCACTGATTTTGACCGTCACTTTGTCATTGCTGCGATCAATGGCGAGGGCTGCAAGGAAGTTACTTATGCGATCATGGATCACCTGCTCGAAATGAACGAATTGGAACAACAAGCTGCAGCGGACAGCGCGCAGGAAACCGACGCAAGCAGTATCTGATTCCAGCATGAAATCCATATTGAGCCAATGCAAGCGTTTGGTAGTCAAGGTAGGCAGCAGCCTCGTGACGAATCAAGGCACCGGGCTGGATCTCAACGCGCTGGGCAATTGGGCGCGCCAGATTGCCACGCTCAGCGCAGGTGGCCTGGAGATCGTGCTGGTATCTTCAGGCGCGATTGCCGAAGGCATGCAGCGTCTCGGCTGGAGCACGCGTCCCACCTCGATACACGCTTTGCAGGCCGCTGCAGCAGTCGGGCAGATGGGGCTGGTACAAGCCTATGAAAGCTGCTTCCGCCAACACGGGTTGCACGCTGCGCAGGTGCTGCTGACCCATGCTGATCTGGCTGACCGCGAGCGCTACCTGAATGCACGCGCCACCCTGACCACATTGCTGACCTTGCGCGTTATTCCAATCATCAACGAGAATGATACCGTCGTTACAGATGAAATAAAATTCGGCGATAACGACACGCTGGGAGCCCTAGTCGCCAACTTGATCGATGCCGACGCGCTTGTCATCCTCACCGACCAGAGTGGCCTCTATACCGCCGACCCGCGCAAGGATCCGAGTGCCACGCTGGTCAGTGAAGCACGGGCCGGCGATGCGCAGCTGGAAAGCATGGCAGGTGGTACGGGCAGCCATATCGGGCGAGGCGGGATGGTCACAAAGATTCTTGCGGCCAAACGCGCGGCGCGCAGCGGTGCACACACCGTCATCGCATCAGGACGTGAACGCGATGTTCTGTTGCGCCTCCTGCAAGGCGAATCCATCGGCACGCTGCTCACCGCCCCGACCCTCCCGCTTGCGGCACGAAAACAATGGCTAGCTGATCATTTACAGGTCGCAGGAAAGCTGGTGCTCGATGCCGGTGCAATCAAGGCATTGCGTTCCGAAGGGAAAAGCCTGTTGCCAATCGGGGTCAGAAGCGTGTTTGGTGAATTTGAGCGCGGCGCTGTGGTCGCCTGCGTAGGTGAGGATGGACAAGACGTTGCGCGGGGCTTGACGAACTACAATGCCGGGGAAGCCCGACTGATCGCGCAGCACGCCAGCCAGGAGATTGAGACCTTGCTTGGTTATGGCGGCGATTCTGAAATCATCCACCGCGACAACCTAGTCTTGCTGTAGAGCAGCACATCCGGATTGTAGCGTAGGCCAATTTTTGCAGGGCGGACGTGAAACGATGGAGCGCCCGGACGCTGCCACGATTCCCGGCCGAAAAACAACAGCATGAGTTTACTGGGCATAACACAATGCCTGCAACAGATGTTGCGCCTAATCACCTTGCCCGTAATTAAGGAAAGCAACGGCATTCCGCCCGTTCTTCTTGGCAAGATAAAGCGCATTATCAGCCGATTTCACCAACGTTTCGACTGACAGGTTATCGCTGGGCAACACGCTTGAAACCCCGCAACTCAGGGTAACATATCCATGTGGCGAATCTTCATGGGCCACTTTCAATCCAATCACCTGCTGACGGATGCGATTCGCCACCCAACGGGCCCCATCTTCATCAGTTTCACCCAAAATCAGCACGAATTCTTCGCCGCCATAACGTGCCGCTAGGTCACTGGCGCGAGGAACAGCACTCGCTACCTTCTTGGCAGCCGCCTTAAGACATTCATCACCGGCCTGATGGCCATACTTATCGTTATACTTTTTGAAGTAATCCACATCGAGCATCACGACAGAAATAGGCTTTTTGATGCGCGCACAACGCCGCCATTCACGTTCCAGCGATTCGTCGAACAGCCGGCGATTAGCGATACCGGTCAGGCCATCAATCATCGAGATGCGGTGCAATTCCCGATTGGCCTCGTTTAACTGTTCAGTAACCTTGACCAGGGCGCGCTGCATCCGTACCAGGCGGTACATAGCCGCCACCTTGGCCTGTAGCACGACCCGACCGACCGGCTTCATCAAATAATCGTCACCCCCCGCTTGGATGCCACGCGCCAAATCGTCATCTTTCGACATGACGCTTAAAAAGATGATTGCCGTCCAGTCATCCTTGCCTTGCAGTCTGCGAATCTGCTTCGCAACCTCATAGCCATCAATATCCGGCAGGATGATGTCAAGCAGAATGATATCAGGCCGCTCCCTGCGGTACAGTTCGACCGCGGCACTGCCTGTTTCCGCGACAAGTGGGTGAACACCGATATCTTGAAGATACCCGGTGATTGCCCTGATGGCGACCATACTGTCCTCGACCATGAGGACTTTCAACTTGCCATATTTCTCTGACATAGATCTTTTTTAGGCCTCTGTTTACCGCTCCGCCACCAACGAAGTGGGCTGCAGCAAGTCAATCCGTTTCATGCAATGTTGTCACGTCAATCCTGAACTGGCTTGCAATCGCGCCGACTGCTTCACGCAATTTCTCGGACCATTGTTCGTCCATCGGTTCCGAAAGCGGATGCTTCTCCAGAACCCCCTCGGAAAAAGTGCGCAGCGCCTTGCAGTGGCTATCGCCGCCAGGTAGCAAGGGCGGCGGATTGACCGCTTGAAAGTACAGTACCCCTTGACGCACTGTGATAGCCAGCAAGTAACCGCTCGCGCCCGGCACAATCAAATTAGGGTCGCGCACCTCGAAATACTGTGCAGGAAGATCACCCGATGGCGGATGCATTTGTGCGAATTGCCTGGCGATCCCCTCGATGAAGGTCTGCGCACGATTGAGTTTCGGCGCTAGGGTGATATGGTATTGGCCGGGGCGTTGTATGACAACCGGATTATCAAGCACCACAGGCCTTGCTCTACGAATAGTCAGCACAATCAGAGTAATGATTGTGATCAGCAGCAGTGTTTCACCCATATTTCAGCCCAATCAAAAATCGGGGGGCTTTCGCCCCCCAATCAACACAATCCACCTTTAGCCGCGCTGTGAATTGCGGATATTGGCACTTTCCATCCACTTCTTAATGCGATTCGCGTCGCCGACCCGGGTGCGCTTACCCCACGAATCCAGCAACACGATAATGACGGGGCGCTGACTGATTTTCGCTTCCATCACCAGACAGAGTCCGGCTTCGCTGATGTAACCAGTCTTGCTCACACCAATATCCCACGAGGCATTTCTGACCAGCGGATTGGTGTTGCGGAACTGCATGGCGCGCCCTCTTAGACCCTCCACCGAATGCGATGTGCTGGTGGTGAATTGATGGATCAATGGATAGTAACGCGCTGCGGAGACCATCTTGACCAAATCCCGCGCGCTGGAAACGTTATCGCTATCTAATCCGGTGGGATCATAAAACCTGGTGTTCTCCATACCCAGGACGCGTGCCTTCGCATTCATCGCCGCCACCAATGCCTCGGTCCCACCCGGATAACTTCTGGCCAAGGCCAGTGCTGCACGATTCTCGGAAGACATCAGCGCGAGCTTGAGCATTTCGCTGCGAGTGAGGGTCATGCCCACACGCAGTCTTGACTTGGCCCGTCGAATCCGGTTCAGATCATCCTCTGCCACACTCACCGCCACGTCCATGGGCAACTTGGCATCCAGCACGACCATCGCGGTCATCAGCTTGGTGATGGACGCGATCGGGACGACCATTTCCGAATTCTTGTTATAAAGCGGGCGCTGGGTTTCCTCATCAAAAATCAGCGCGATATGGGATTGCACCCTGAGCGAAGAAACCTTATGCAACCTTGGCGCCGATGGCGCATGATCCGCTTTATGATGACGATGCGTCTCCGCATGTGCTACCTGTGCCGCCAACGCATGACCGACCAACGCCAGCATCCATAGTCTTTTTTTCATTGTTCTCCCTGCACTGCCACAAGCAAACAGGGCTAAGCATACCTTAAATCCAATATAAATCAACAAGCAGGCTGCGTATGTTCTTCCTGTTTCTGAAGATTCCACATTTGTGCATAAAACCGGTTGTTTCCGAGTAGTTCCCGATGCGTCCCTTGTTCGACGATTTTCCCTCTGTCCATTACCAGAATCTGGTCTGCGTCCACTACAGTCGACAGGCGGTGTGCGATCACCAGGGTCGTGCGGTTTTGCGAAATCGCCCGCAGTTCGGCCTGGATTGCCTTTTCCGACCTTGAATCAAGCGCTGATGTCGCTTCATCGAAAATCAAGATAGCCGGATCTTTCAAGATGGCGCGCGCAATTGCCACACGCTGTTTCTCGCCTCCCGATAACTTCAACCCGCGTTCGCCCACCATGCTGTCATAACCTTGCGGCAACGTTTCGATGAAATCGTGGATGTGCGCGGCCTGCGCCGCGGCAATGATTTCTCCGCGAGTGGCTTCCGGGCGGCCATAAGCAATGTTGTAATAGATCGTGTCATTAAACAATACGGTGTCCTGCGGCACGATGCCGATGGCCGCGCGGAGACTGGCCTGTGTCACTTCGCGGATATCTTGCCCGTTGACCAGGATGCGCCCCTGCTGCACATCATAGAAACGGAACAGCAGACGGGACAGTGTTGACTTGCCCGCCCCGCTCGCCCCCACCACTGCCACTTTATGGCCGGCCGGGATCGAAAAGCTCACGTCAAACAAGATCTGGCGGTCAGGCGCATATGCGAAGCTGACTTGCTCGAACTGCACCGCTGCCTTACCCGCCTGCAACATTTTCGCATCGGGTGCATCGGCCACCTCGCGGTGCTCGTGCAGCAAGCTGAACATCTTCTCCATATCCGCCAAGGCATGACGGATCTCGCGATACACAAAGCCCAGAAAATGCAGCGGCATGTAGAGTTGGATCATGAACACGTTTACCAGCACCAGGTCCCCAACCGTCATCTTGCCGCTGGCTACCTGCTCAGCGGCAAACAGCATCAGAATCGTGATGCCGATGGCGATGATGGTGCTCTGTCCGGCGTTCAGCCATGCTAGTGAAGTCTGGTTGCGTACTGCTGCAGCTTCCCAACCCTCCATGCTGCGGTCATAGCGACGTGCTTCATATTGCTCGTTGCCGAAATACTTCACCGTCTCATAATTGAGCAGACTGTCGATGGCTCGGGTATTGGCCTTGGAATCCAGATCGTTCATGGTGCGCCGCACAATCATGCGCCACTCTGTGATGATCAAGGTGAAGGCGATATAGATCACAAGGGTAATGAATGTAATTATAGCGAACCACACGCTGTACTTCTTAAGCAGGATCCCTGCCACCAGGGCGATTTCAAGCAACGTCGGCAAAATATTGAACAGTGTAAAATTCAAAAGGAAGCCTATCCCGCGCGTGCCGCGCTCGATGTCGCGCGACACGCCACCGGTTTGCCTGTCCAGATGAAAGCGCAAGCTCAAGCTATGCAGATGCTCGAACACCTGCAAGGCGACCCGCCTGATGGCGCGCTGCGTGACATTGGCGAATACCGCGTCGCGCAATTCGCCGAACAGCGTGCTGAACAGCCGCAGCAAACCGTATCCGACCACCAGGAACACCGGAACGACGAGCACCGCCTTGGTCTTATCCATCGCATCGATGATTTCCTTTAGCACAAGCGGTACCGACACATTTGCCAGCTTGGACAACACCAGCAGACTCATCGCGACGATCACGCGCCACTTGAATTCCATAAGATACGGAAACAAGGAACGCAGGGTCTGCCAATCGGCGCGGTTGGCGCTAATCGACGGTACGGGCGGGGGAGAGCGCATATCGGGAAGACGCAAATGGTAATTGCTAATTATAGCGCGGCTGCGGACGCACAAGGCAGCAGACAGTGCTGCTATCTATGCTGTGATCAGTTCCTCTCCCCATAAGCGCGGGAAAAAACAACTGATTCAGATTGATTTGCCATAGCCCAACAGGCCAATCAGCAGGCGGACGATGCCGTAACTCACGCTCGCGACCAACCGATCGGTCAACCTACGCGGCAGGCCATACCTGTTGTCAACTCGAACCGCATCGCTGGCAATTGCTGCGAGCAGGCTCGCGCGCAATTCCCCGGCGAAACCGGCGTCCTGTACCGTCAGATTTGCCTCGCGTGCAAGCAGCAAACTGAAAGGATCTATGTTGGATGAACCCACGGTCGCCCACAATCCGTCCACCACCGCCACCTTGGCGTGCAAATAGCTGGCCTGGTACTCGTATATCTCGATTCCCGCTGCCAGCAGCTGGTCATAAAGTGCATGTGTCGCATAGTGCTGCACGCGGTATTCAATCCTCCCTTGCAACAGCAATAGCACCTGGATGCCACGCTGTGCTGCTTGTATCAACGCCGAGCGGAATGCGCGTCCCGGCAAGAAATACGCATTGGCAATGATGATTTCCTGCTGCGCGCCGGCGATCGCCCTCAGGTAAGCGCCTTCGATATCATGCCGATGGCGAAGATTGTCCCGCAATACAAGGGCGATGCCGGGCGTAACCCTATGCTTGGTCCGATTCAAGACAAATCGCCGGATCTCCTTGCCGCGCCGGCGAAAGTTCGCCCATGACACCACTCCCCACAACTGTCGCATCGTCGCGTGAATCTCGCCTGCCACCACACCTTGGACGCGGACGGCGTAATCAAGGCGTGGGGCGCTGAAGCCATCGCGACTGGAGACATCATTGATAATATTGATCCCCCCCACGAAAGCCACTTCGCTGTCCATGACTACCAGCTTACGATGCAGACGACGCAAGCGGCGCATCCTGCTGCGACGCAATGTGAACGGGGAGATTTCGCGCCGGAACCATTGCACTTCCACCTTCGCCAAGCGCATCTCATCGACCCAGGCAACTGGCAAATCCGCCGACCCGTAGCCATCGAGCAACACGCGCACCACCACCCCGCGCGCGGCAGCGCGGCGCAATGCGTCAGCAACCAGAAGGCCGGTTTCATCTGCGAAGAAAATGTAGGTTTCCATGTAGATCGAATGCTGCGCAGCCTCAATATCCGCACATAATTGCGGAAAATACGCCGCGCCGTTTTGCAGAAGCGTCAGTTGATTTCGGGCCACGCGATGAACGTTATTCATAGTCTTGTCAGCTGCGTGGAAAGCGCAGCATGGTCCGACAAGCGCAACCAGTTCCCCCCCGTGTGGACGCTACTGTGCAGAACGTCAAAGCCGCGCACGTATATCCGATCCAGCCGCAGTAGTGGCAGCCTGGAAGGAAAGCTGCGTGCCAGTTTGCCGCCGTGCAGATGGAATGCATCATGGATATGCAACTCCCCCGCCAGAGTCTTGCTCAACTGGTTGCGCCAATCGTTGAAATCACCGGCAATGATCAGTGGTGCATCTGCCGGGATCTCAGTGCGCACATATTCGATCAGCGCGCCAGCTTGCGCACGGCGGCCCTTGGCGAACAGACCGAAATGCGCGCACAGGCAGTGCACGCTTCCCTGCCCCGGCAAATCGATCTCGCAGTGCAACAGGCCGCGGCTCTCGAAACGATGGGCGGACACATCTGTATTGAAGGATCTCAAAACCGGAAAACGGCTGAGGATCGCGTTGCCATGATGACCCGCCTCGTAAACGGAATTCATTCCGTAGACAGAGTGCGGCCAAATCTCCTCGGCAATGAATTCGTGCTGCGCGCCTTCCGGATAGTTGTGATAGCGCTCGCCGTGTCTTGTGTGCTCCCCTTGCACCTCCTGCAGGAACACGATATCGGCATCCAGCTCGCGCAGCCGCTCGCGCAACTCGTGCAATACGACACGCCGATTGAAATAGGAGAGGCCCTTGTGAATATTGTAGGTAGCGATTTTCAGCGTTTGCATGGTGTGCCATTCTACCCAATCAATGATGTGGCGTGCACGGCGCGAACCGCGGAATTTGACGGTTGAAATCAGATATTCATGACATTGAATATCAGGCGTTGCCGATACCGCGCGTCGGCAGGTTGATCTGCTTCGCGAACGCAAGCATCCGCTCTATCGGCAACACGGCACGTGGAATAATAGACGGATCGACGTGTATCTCGTTCTTGCCGGTTTCCAGAACTTCCGCCAGATTGAAAAGGCCATTCATCGCCATCCACGGGCAGTGACTGCAGCTGGTGCAGTTTGCGCCGACTCCGGCGGTAGGCGCCTCTAAAAAGGTCTTATCCGGACATAGCGTGCGCATCTTGTGCAAGATCCCGTTGTCTGTCGCGACGATGAATTCCTTGGCATCAAGATACTGCGCAGCCTTAATCAGTTGAGTGGTGGAACCAACCACGTCCGCCAATTTGACGATCGCGCGTGGCGATTCCGGATGCACCAGTACTCTGGCTTGCGGATGCCGCGCCTTCAGTTCAATCAGTTCCTTGGCTTTGTATTCGTCGTGCACGACGCACGAACCCTGCCACAGCAACATGTCCGCACCGGTCTGTTCCTGCACGTAGCCTCCGAGGTGGCGGTCCGGCGCCCACAATATTTTCTTGCCTTGATCCTTGAGATATTTGACTAGTGGCAACGCAATGGAACTGGTCACCATCCAATCGGCGCGTGCCTTTACTCTCGCGCTGGTGTTGGCGTACACCACTACGGTACGGTCCGGGTGGGCATCGCAGAACACAGCGAACTCGTCTATAGGACAACCGAGGTCGAGCGAACATTCCGCTGCCAGGTCGGGCATTAGAACGCGCTTCTCCGGGTTGAGAATTTTCGCGGTCTCTCCCATGAAGCGTACACCCGCGACCACGATGGTCTTGGCCGGATGCTGGTGGCCGAAATTGGCCATGTCCAGTGAATCGGAAACGATGCCCCCGGTGGCTTCAGCCAGGTCCTGCAGGTCGGGATGCACGTAGTAGTGGGACACCAGCACCGCTTCCTGTTCCTTGAGCAGTTTTTTGATGCGCCCGATCAATTCCGGCTTTTCTGCTGCGCTCGGTTCATGAGGTACCTTCGCCCAAGCCGCCGCTGTTGTGGTGCCGGGATGCTCATAAGCAATGGCGATCCGTTTTTCGCTCATCAAGATTTCCTCTGCAGGCGCCGCGGCAATTCCATAATCGCGGAACGATTGCTCGGTGAAAAGACCCTTGCCGCGGCATCCTGCCACGCCAACCACTGATAGTTCAGATGCTCGCGCGGCTCGAGCTGGATATCAACCGGATGCGGCACCTGCAATCCAAACACATGTTCCGTATTGTGAGTGATACCGGGAGGATAGCGGTATTGCCACTGCGGATAGATCTCATAGATGTTTTGCAACTGCCAATCGGTGAGCGCGTATTGCCCGACGTCAAGCCCGGTCTCTTCACGCACCTCGCGGATCGCCGTCTCAATCAGCGCTTCTTCACCGTCACGACTACCGGTCACGGATTGCCAATAGCCAGGATGATCTGCACGCTCCATGACCAGCACCTCCCCGTTGGCGGTGTAGATCACGACAAGCACAGAGACTGGCTGTTTATAGTGGTTCATTCCTTAAGCGAAGAATATCCAGAACGGCCTTTTTCGTTGGCGCCAATACACCACTGTATCGGCAAAGATATCTTGCGCAATTTCTCTGTCGTTTGCGGAAAGGCCAAGCGTATCGCTGGCATTGCGCAACAGCAGCACGTACCCGCTTGATTGGTGCCACGACAGATCGCATAGATCGTCCGCCAAGGCATCCCAGTTTGCGCCAAATTCCTGTGGAAAATTGGCTGCAACTGCCAAGGCACTGAGAAAATTCTGCTTCCCCTTGACACCCTTGAGATCGGCATCGAATAGCGCAAAACCCGCCATCTCAGCAGCGATGCATAATGCTTGTATGCTGCAATCCAGTGTATAGCTACCCGCTGCGTCCTGGTCGCCCAGTTGTTGTGCCAGTGCGCTCATCGCTACTCCCGAATACGCTGAAAAGTCTGATAGTGACCGGAGGTGTAATAACACTTGGGCAACGGGGCGCAGACAATACGCCTGACAGCTCGATTATTCTCGCCCGGCAAGATCGCCCGCATCGTATCGCTCGCCTCGGCTGGCAATTTCGCAATCGCAATGGCAGGGAAAGCCCCTGGACCGGATTGAGCGCTGTAGGACACGAACGGCAGCCACAGGACGGCCATTATCGCGGCCCGCTTAAAAGGAAATCCGCGCGGCATGATCATTCCTTGATTACTTCAGCCGTGGTTTGCACATGCTGCCGCAGGCGGATATGCAAATCGCGCAACTGCCGTTCATCCACCAAACTCGGGGCCTTGGTCAACAGACATTGCGCACGCTGTGTCTTCGGAAAAGCGATCACGTCGCGGATGGATTCGGAGCCCGTCATCATCGTCACGATACGGTCCAGCCCGAACGCCAGTCCGCCATGCGGAGGTGCGCCGTATTGCAGCGCGTCGAGCAAGAAGCCGAACTTGAGCTGCGCTTCCTCCGCGCCGATGTTGAGCGCGCGGAACACCTGCGATTGCACCGCTTCCTGATGGATGCGGACCGAGCCGCCGCCGATCTCCGAACCGTTCAAGGCCAGGTCGTAAGCCTTTGCCAGGCACTTGCCGGGGTCGCTTTCCAGCAGCGCCAAGTGTTCGTCTTTGGGTGCGGTAAAGGGGTGATGGCAGGCGTTCCAGCGCTTCGCCTCCTCATCGTATTCGAACATCGGGAAATCCACGACCCACAGCGGTGCCCATGTCCTGCCGTTGGTATAGCCTTTCTCATGACCTATCTTGGTACGGAGTGCCCCCAGCGCGTCATTGACGATCCTCTCCTTGTCCGCTCCGAAGAAAATAATGTCACCGTTCTGCGCTCCGGTACGCTCAATGATCTTACGCAAAGCCGATTCGTGGAGGTTTTTCACGATAGGCGACTGCAAGCCGGCTTCGTTGAATTGCGTGATGTCATTGACCTTGATGTAAGCCAGGCCCTTAGCGCCGTAGACGCCAACTAATCTGGTGTACTCGTCGATCTCGCCGCGCGTGAACCGGCCGCCTCCCGGCACGCGCATTGCGGCGACCCGGCCATTTTCAGAATTGGCCGCACCCGCGAACACCTTGAACGCGACATCCCTGACCGCATCTGTGACCTCGGTGAGCTCCAGTGTCACACGCAGGTCCGGCTTGTCCGAACCGTAACGCGCCATCGCTTCCGCATAGGTAATGCGCGGAAAGGGGTTGGGTAGTTCCTCATCCAGCGCTTCCTTGAAGACAGTGCGTATCATCTCCTCCATCAGTGCAGTGATCTGCGTCTCGTTAAGGAATGAAGTCTCGATATCCACCTGGGTGAATTCCGGCTGACGGTCCGCGCGCAGATCTTCGTCCCGGAAGCACTTGGTGATTTGGTAATAACGGTCGAACCCCGCCACCATCAGCAACTGCTTGAACAGCTGCGGCGATTGCGGCAGCGCAAAGAATTCGCCCGGATGCACCCGTGAAGGCACCAGATAATCGCGGGCGCCTTCCGGTGTGGACTTGGTCAACATCGGTGTTTCGATGTCGATGAAACCACGGCTGTCGAGGAAGCGACGGAACGCCATCGCCACCTTGTAGCGTAGCATCATGTTCTTCTGCATTTGCGGGCGGCGCAGGTCGATCACCCGGTGGGTCAGGCGCACAGTCTCCGACAGGCTCTCATCGTCCAGCTGAAACGGCGGGGTAAGCGCGGTATTCAACACCTCGATGTCGTGGCACAGGATTTCTATTTCGCCGCTGGTGATATTTGAATTGGTGGTGCCTGCCGGGCGACGACGCACCTTGCCCGTGATGCGCAGCACAAACTCGTTGCGCACGGATTCCGCAATTTTGAACATCCCGGCACGGTCCGGATCGCAGACTATTTGCGCAAGCCCCTCGCGGTCGCGCAGGTCGATGAATATCACACCGCCATGATCGCGGCGGCGATGCGCCCAACCGCACAAGCTGACGGTTTGGTCGAGTTGATCGGTATTAAGCAATCCGCAATAGTGAGTTCGCATGGTTCGGCTTCTAGAAAATGCTAAGGTTGGTTTGATTGGGGGTCGGGGGTAGGCACCCGATTCCTTCCGGCTTCGGAAGAAGCGGCCGCCACCCCCATCGAAACGATGGAGCGCAACGCGACATCGACCGTCATGTCGAGCTCAATCGTGTCAGCTTTGCGCACGAAGAAATAGAACCCGTTCACCGGACTTGGCGTCGTGGGAATGAACACGCCGACGTATTTTTCGTCGAAACCGTTGACCACCTCGTCGGGCACACCGGTCAGGAATGCCAGCGACCAGGCCTGCGGATGGGGATAACGCACCAGCAACACCTTGCGGAAGGAATTGCCGCTCCCGGACAATAATGTATCACTGACCTGCTTCACACCCTTGTAGATGCTGCTTACGAACGGAATGTGCTGCAACACGGCTTCCCATATATGCAACACCTGCTGACCCAGCACATTGCGCACCAGCACGCCGGTCAGGCCGACGACCAGAAGCGTCAGGATGATGCCCCAGCCTGGAATATGTATACCCAACAGTTTGTCGGGCTGCCAATATTCGGGCAACAGCAACAGCGTTCTGTCCATTGTCCCGATGGTCAGGTTCAGGACCCACAAGGTGATGCCAAGTGGAACCCAAACCAACAGGCCCGTAATGAAATACTTTTTCATCGGTTAGGCATCGGCGCTGGCCAGTGGGCATGCTCCGGCGCTGGCGCAAGGGGCGCAGCCTGGCTCCGCTTTGGGCTTGCCGCCGCTTTTGAAGTCAGTCGCATAATAGCCGCTGCCCTTCAATTGAAAACCTGGAGCGGTCAATTTCTTGGCAAAGGTTCGCTTGCCGCATTCCGGGCAAGTGCTGAGCGGCGCATCGCTCATTTTCTGCATCACGTCTTTTTGCAAGCCGCAATTGGAACATCCATAAGCGTAAATAGGCATAACATCATTCCTGCTGGTAATTTTCAAAGGTGCGCATTATACCCGAGCAACGTACGGCAGCGCAGCCCAAGGCAACCGCCGCCAACATATATGCTTGAATCCCCGCCTTTATCATGGGAAAATGCGGCGACTTTCAAACTCTCAATGGTTCCCCTGATGCCGTCCCTACACTTTAACTATCTGTTTTTTTTGTTTTTATCCTTGTCAGCATCAAGCATAAGTGCAGCGGCCGTCGACAATGCAAGCCTGGGCGGTTACCAACACGACATCCAATCGACACAGTCATGCGATTCGTGCCACGAAAAAAGCCGGGTGGACGCCTTTAACGCTAGCAAGGCAAACGATTGCAAGGAGTGCCATTCGTCCGAGGACAGCGATGCGGTCATACCTGTCGATGAAAAGAAATTCATCGACCCTTATGCCAATAAGCTAAAGATCGAGCCGCCTCCCGAAGCGACCGCCGGAATGAGCGTTCCAATGTATTATGACGAGACCCGCATTGGCAAGGATCCAAACCCGATGGTGTTGATCCCGGCGGGAAAATTCCTCCGGGGCACCAATAATCGCCTGCCTGATGAAGGTCCTCAATATAGCGTCGAAACCAAGGCCTTCTGGATGGACAAATATGAAGTCACCAATCTGCAATACAAGCAATTCATGGACGCCACCAACCGCAAGTCGCCCTCGCATTTCCGCAACCGCACTTATCCGCAGGGCAAGGTGGATCACCCGGTGGTATTTGTCTCATGGTACGATGCCCACGATTATTGCCAGTGGGCGGGTAAGCGCTTGCCAACAGACATCGAATGGGAAAAGGCGGCGCGCGGCACTAGCGACGACAGGGATTTCCCTTGGGGTGATACGTTCGACGTGAACCGGCTCAATTCCCCGGTGCGCTGGAAATCCCTCAACATGGAGGGAGACACAACGCCGGCAGGCGCCTTTGAGGGGGGCAAGAGTCCGTATGGTTTATATGACATGTCCGGGAACGCCTGGGAATGGACCGACTCATGGTATACACAATATCCCGGCAACACCTGGGCAAGCGAAAATTATGGCGAAATGTACAAGGTGCTAAAGGGCGGCTCATGGTGGGATTGCTCCTATTACCAGTGTGGCGTTTCTGCGCCGGTGTTCAATCGCAGCTATTTCAAACAAAGTGTAAAGAACTCAAGTTTCGGTTTCCGGTGTGCCAAAGATGATAAATAGATATTTGTTGGGCGGTATTTTTTGTTGTGCGTTGGGGGCCTGCGCGACCCATTCCCAACAGAGCCAGACAGCCGAGAAGCCCGCCAATGAACCCTCGGCAAAGCATGTGGACTATGGAATGGTGCTGATTCCAGCGGGCGAATTCACCATGGGTAGCGATAAGGCAGCGAATGAGTCGATGTGGCGCGAAGCCAATGCGCTCAATCCCTACGGATTCAAGGATAAGCTGTACGTCGATGAACACCCCGCACATAAGGTAAATCTTCCTTCTTACTATATAGACAAATACGAAGTTACCAATGAGCAGTATCTCGAATTTGCCAAGGCGACCGATCATAGTATTCCAGACACTTGGTCGAGGAATGGGTATGGCTTAAGTGATGAACTATTGGCCTCCTTGCCGCTGAATCATTTACGCCAGGTGGCAACCGACAAATTCCGGCTGGACATGGATGTGGCCAAGATGACTCAACAGGATTTGCTTGCCGAGCTGGATAGAGTCCAAGTTACGCGAAACACCTTGCCAGTAGTCACCGTGACTTGGCCCGATGCGGATGCGTATTGCCATTGGGCGGGGAAACGTTTGCCGACCGAAGCGGAATGGGAAAAGGCTGCGCGCGGCCCTCAGGGATTCGAATATCCATGGGGTAACAACTGGGATCCGAAAATGATAAACACCATGTCGGAAAATCCCGAGGCGCCCTATTCAGCCGTTGGGTCCTTTCCAGGCGACAAATCTGGCTACGGCGTGTACGACATGGCGGCCAACGTGACGGAGTGGGTTGCGGATTGGTACGACGCTTATCCTGGCGCAACTGATACCGACGACAATAAATATTATGGCAAAAAACAGCGCGTCGTGCGCGGTGGAATGACAAGTTCCGGCCATTATGATTCGCTCAGCATGGTGTTCCGTGCCGCCAAACGAACCCATCTACGACCTTATTCAGCCTTGATCGACGTAGGATTCAGGTGTGCCAAAGATGCCAATTAGGCAATTTCTGGTCGGCATTTTTTGTTTTGCGTTGACCGGTGGTTCCGCATATTCGGTTGAAAGCAAGGTTGCAGGACCGCACATTGTTGGCGACATGGTGCTAATTCCGGCGGGGGAGTTCACCATGGGCAGCGACAAAGTTGAAGACGACGCAATGTGGCGTGGTGCCAATGCGCTTAATCCATACGGATTCAACGATAAGCTGTACGTGGACGAACACCCGGCACATAAGGTCACTCTCCCCGCTTTTCTGATGGACAAATATGAAGTCAGTAACGCTCAATATCGCAAATTCACGATTGCGGCCCACCATACTCCGCCTGCCGCATGGCTGGAAAATGGATATAACCTGAACGACAAGTTCTTGGCTTCCCTGCCCTTGGCGTATTTGCGTCAGGTGGCATCTGAGCGATTCAAGCTGGACATGGATGTAAACACCATGACTCAGAAGGCTCTGCTTGCCGAACTGACAAGAATTCAAGCCGAGCGCGGCAAGCTCCCGGTGACTACGGTGACTTGGGCCGATGCCGATGAATATTGCCGCTGGGCAGGCAAACGCTTGCCGACGGAAGCCGAGTGGGAAAAAGCTGCACGCGGCCCGGAAGGTTTCGAATATCCCTGGGGCAATGAATGGGATTCCAAAAAAATAAACACCATGTCTGAGAACCCTGATACGCCCTACTCGGCAGGTGGATCTTTTCCAGGGGACAAGTCGGTCTACGGCGTTTACGACTTGGCTGCCAACGTCTCCGAATGGGTTGCTGACTGGTATGACGCCTATCCGGGCGCGCCCCCATCCGACAATAAGTACTACGGGAAAACCCAGCGGGTCACCCGCGGCGGAATAACGAGCTCCGGTCATTATGATACCCTTAGCCTGATGTTCCGCGCAGCCAAGCGTGCCCATCTGCCCCCGGAGAGCGCCTTGATCGATTTGGGATTCAGATGTGCCAGGACTGTGAAATGACCGGTTCGGAGGTGCGCGGCGCAAAATATTTTTGCATGTGCATTGGAAATAAAGCCACTTTGCTTGCCACAGGAAGCAATATTTGCCCCCAGGCATTCATATCGCTCGTCCGGTGACTCACTTCTGCCATTCCTTTAACACGCCCAAGACAGGTATAATCCACACCAACCTGCGCCCGACCGATCAGCGCAGTCGTTTATTTACTCACCCGGAAGATCTTTTCGATCTCTTATTCGTCTGCCTTGATCGGTGCACCTCAAATTGAGGGTCAGGCCGTCGCAGGAGTCTTGTTTTGTCAAACCATGAAATCACCTTCGCCAGCTTGAATCTGGCGCAGCCCCTGATGCGCGCGATCGCTGATGCGGGTTACACGATGCCCACCCCGGTTCAGGCGAAGGCAATCCCGCTAGTCTTGGCCGGCAAAGACCTGCTGGCCGGCGCGCAAACGGGCACAGGCAAGACCGCAGGCTTTACCCTGCCTATCTTGCATCTGCTGTCAGCAAAACCTGCGGCCAATCCGCGCAATGGACGACCCCGATGTTTGATCCTTGTCCCGACGCGCGAGTTGGCTGCTCAAGTCGAAGAATCTGTGCAGACCTATGGCAAGTATTTGCCGCTCCGGTCGATGGTGATGTTTGGCGGTGTTAACATCAACCCGCAGATGAAAGCTCTCCTCGGGCGTGTGGATATATTAGTCGCGACACCGGGAAGACTGCTCGACCACATAGGGCAGAAGACGCTGGATCTGTCCGGCGTCGAGATCCTGGTTTTGGATGAAGCTGACCGCATGCTCGACATGGGCTTCATCCGGGACATCAGAAAAATCCTCGCGCTATTGCCCGAACAGCGCCAGAACCTCCTGTTTTCGGCAACCTTCTCCGACGAGATCAGGACTCTTTCCGACGGGCTGCTTCGCAATCCTGGCTATGTCGAAGTGGCACGCCGCAACTCCACCGTGGAATTGATAACTCAAAGCGTCTATCTGGTGCCGCAAAAACTGAAGAGTCATCTGCTCGCTCATCTGATCAAGCATCAACATTGGAAACAAGTGCTGGTGTTTACCCGCACCAAACACGGTGCAAACCGACTCACCGAAAAACTCATCGCGGACGGTATTCCTGCCGCTGCCATTCACGGCAACAAAAGTCAACCGGCCCGCACCAAGGCCTTGGCGCAATTCAAGGACGGCTCATTGCCCGTGCTCGTCGCCACCGATATCGCCGCGCGCGGCCTTGACATCGATCAATTGCCCCATGTAGTGAACTTCGAATTGCCCAATGTTCCGGAAGACTATGTCCATCGCATAGGCCGCACCGGACGCGCGGGCAGCAGCGGCGCAGCAATTTCGCTTGTGGACAAGGAAGAATTGCCGTTTCTTAGAGACATCGAACGATTGATCAAGTGTGATATTCCAAAAGCGGCGGCAGACAGTTTCGCGCCGCCCACCCATATTGCCGAGGATGCTCCGCGCCCCGCACGCCAGTCCCACGGACAAAGACGCGATCATTCGCCACGATCCCCAGGCAATCGCAACCAACCTCCCCGAGAAGCCGAAAGACAAAAGTCACGGGAACAGCAATCGAAAAACGGCCCTCAACCCAGCAAGCCGCGCTCGCCGCATAAGGACAACGGACAAAAGCACCTGTCAGAGGCAGCGCGCCATCAAGCGATGCCGCAACCCGCCTTGTTTTCGCCCAAACCTGCCGTGCGCAGAAGCCGCTGACGCCTGCGAAGCATCAGATGGCTTACAACGCGATGTTCCCAAGTTGGAAACCAAGTCAGAATAGGGTCGCGCAAGACGGTCAATTTCTTGCGCGTCGGTGACGTAGATAAACAGTCGATTTGCCGTCATCCGTCAAGGTCAACTGGCCTCCTGAAAGCTGGTAAGAAATCGCATTGGTACTGTGTTTTCCACTAAGCTGTATCAAGCCACCATTGGTAACCGCATAGTAGTATCTCTTCCCTTTGTAGTTGATAGTTCCGTTGTTTTTGAACGTGATAGTTCCTTCTGAACTATACCAGGTACCTCTCAACGATTTTTCCGCATTGGTTACCAACTCATGGGATGGTTGTGCAGCCGAACTGCCATCCGACGACCCCATAAGCAATAGCGCGGCAAGCAGCACAAAAGAACGCGTAAAAAGCATGGTTACCTCCGCCAATATCCTGTGGCGTGTTAAAGGCGCCTGCATCACTTGTCAATGTGCTTGATTATAGCGAGACGAGTCGCCACTTGCCCTGCTCCAGCCCGTCCAATGTCCACTTGCCGATGCGACGACGGATCAGTCGCAGCGTGGGATACCCGACCGCCGCAGTCATGCGCCGCACTTGACGGTTCTTCCCTTCATGGATGGTCAGTTCGATCCAGCTGGTCGGAATATGGCGGCGCGCCCTGATTGGCGGTTCGCGCGGCCACAGATCGGCCGGTTCATCAACCAACAGAGCCTCCGCAGGCTGGGTAGTGAAATCGGACAACTTCACGCCATGCCGCAGCTGTTCCAGTGCGGCATCATTCGGTATCCCTTCCACTTGCGCCCAATATGTTTTAGGCAGCTTATGCTTGGGATCGGTGATGCGGTGCTGCAGCTTGCCGTCGTCGGTAAGCAGCACCAACCCTTCGCTGTCGGCATCCAATCGCCCAGCGGGATAAAAATCGGGAAGCGCGATATAATCCGATAGGGTCGGATGTCCGTCGCCGCGACTAAATTGGCAGAGCACGCCGAACGGCTTGTTGAACAGCAAAATGCTTCCCATCGGAATTCCTGTTTGTTTTTGCAACAATATTTTACGGCTTCCACTGCCTCTGAGAGCTATACCTTGCGTGCATATAAGGTTTACTCCCCGAGCCATTACCGAATAGCAAGTCAAAGGGGGATGTATCAGATTTGCCAGTTGCACCGGTATAAGCTCTCGACCTTGAATTTGCAAAGCAAGAAGATCTATGTCCGGTGACAAAAGCCATCATATAACGAAAAATCACCCGAATTCCAGGCAGCGCATGAACCCCGACCGGCATTTCCAGAAACTCAGGTGGTTTATTGATGAGAACTAACTTAAAGAGAATAAAGACATGACAAGTCATAAAATTATTTACACGTTGGTTGATGAGGCACCGGCACTGGCCACTTATTCATTGCTTCCCATCGTGCAGGCCTTCACCAGGGCAGCTGGCGTTGCCGTCGAAACCAGGGATATTTCCCTGGCAGGCCGTATCCTCGCGAATTTCCCCGAAAACCTGACCGCGAGTCAGAAGATTTCTGATGACCTTGCCGAATTGGGTGAGCTGACTCTTAAACCCGAGGCCAACATCATAAAACTGCCGAATATCAGCGCAACGCCCCCGCAACTGAAAGCGGCAATCAAAGAATTGCAGTCACAGGGTTTCAACGTCCCTGATTATCCTGAGGATCCTCAAAACGATGCCCAGAAAGCGATCAAGGCCCGCTACGGCAAAGTCCTCGGCAGCGCCGTCAACCCGGTACTGCGGGAAGGCAACTCAGACCGCCGTGCAGCGCTTTCAGTCAAACGATTTGCACAAAAACATCCGCACAAGATGGGTGCCTGGAGCGCGGACTCGAAGACCCATGTGGCACATATGAACGCTGCGGATTTCTATGGCAGCGAAAAATCCATGACAGTTTCACAGGCCGGGAATGTGCGTATCGAGTTTGCAGGCACTGATGGCAAAACGACAGTGCTGAAAGAAAAAACCCCGTTACTGGCCGGCGAAGTCATAGACGCCAGTGTCATGAGTCGCAGCGCCCTGCGTGCGTTCTATGAGGAACAGATGGAAGACGCCAAAACACAGGGCGTGCTGTTGTCATTGCACCTCAAGGCCACCATGATGAAGATTTCCGATCCGATCATGTTCGGCCACGCCGTTACCGTCTATTTCAAGGATGTTTTCGAGAAGCATGCGGCGGTGATCAAGGAATTGGGTGTCAACGTCAACAACGGTTTGGGGGAACTCTACGCAAAGATCGCGAAGCTGCCCGAAGCGAAACGCGCCGAAATCGAAGCAGACATCAAGGCCGCTTACAAATCCAGGCCGGAACTGGCGATGGTGAATTCAGACAAGGGCATCACGAATCTGCATGTGCCGAGCGATATCATCGTCGATGCTTCCATGCCCGCGATGATTCGCGATTCGGGAAAAATGTGGGGAGTCGACGGCAAGCTGCACGATACCAAAGCGCTGATCCCTGACCGCTGCTACGCCCGCATTTATCAGGTTGTCATAGACGACTGCAAAAAACATGGTGCATTCGATCCAAAGACCATGGGCAGTGTTCCGAATGTTGGCCTGATGGCTCAACAGGCCGAGGAATACGGTTCTCACGACAAGACCTTTCAAATGAACGGCAACGGCACTGTCCGTGTCGTGGATGCTTCCGGCAAAATACTGCTGGAGCAGCAGGTTGAGCCGGGCGACATCTTCCGTATGTGTCAGGTGAAAGATGCCCCTATTAAGGACTGGGTCAAGCTGGCCGCTGCGCGCGTTCGCGCCACCGGCGCCCCCGCTGTCTTCTGGCTGGACAAGAACCGGGCGCACGACGCGCAGATCATTCAGAAAGTGCAGCGTTACCTCGAGGATCAGGATACAAGCGGCATGGACATTCGTATCATGACGCCCGAAGACGCGATGCGATTCTCAATTGAACGCATCCGCGCCGGCAAAGATACCATCTCTGTAACCGGCAACGTCCTGCGCGATTATCTTACCGACCTGTTCCCGATCCTTGAATTGGGCACCAGCGCGAAAATGCTGTCCATCGTTCCGCTGATGAGTGGCGGCGGTCTGTTCGAAACCGGTGCGGGCGGGTCGGCTCCAAAGCATGTCCAGCAGTTCCAGCAAGAAGGATATTTGCGATGGGATTCACTCGGTGAGTTTCTGGCTTTAGGGGCGTCACTGGAACATCTGGGCCAGAAATTCAACAACACAAAGGCTCAGGTACTGGCTGAGACGCTTGATCAGGCCAACAGCAGAATTCTGGAAAACAACAAGTCTCCGGCCCGCAAGGTGGGAGAGATTGATAACCGGGGCAGCCATTTCTACCTCGCCCTGTATTGGGCGCAGGCGTTGGCCGCGCAGACCAGGGATAAGGATATCCAGGCGCGTTTCACAATCCTGGCGAAGACGCTGACGGACAACGAGTCAAAGATCAATGCCGAATTGATCGCAGCCCAGGGAAAACCAGTGGATATGGGAGGGTATTATCATCCCGACTTTGAGAAGACATCAAAGGCCATGCGGCCAAGCGCAACATTGAATGCAGCGCTGGCCTCCATTGTTTAAAGATTTAGTGCTTGATCGGAGCGACTTGCTGTTTCCGAACGAAGCTGCCTGCGCAGCCCATCTGGAAGGCCCCCAAGCCCGGCAAGGCCGGGTTTTTTTATAACTCCAACCCGGATCACATTCCCTGCATCATGGCAACAGAAGGTCTTGAAATTTCGAGAATGCCCCCCCAAATTGCTTTGCACGGGCATGACCCGAATTTCAAAAGGAGAATAAAATGGCTAACATATTGCGCTATAACCCGGCCGACACGGCGTTTGACGATTTGTTCCGCGGCTTTTTCATGCGCCCGGTGCGCTTCGAAGGGCAGCAGGAAATTCAGATCAAAATAGACGTAAGTGAGGATGACAAGGCTTATACGGTTCATGCCGAAATACCCGGCGTGAAAAAGGAAGACATTCATGTTACGGTTGACGGCAGTCAGGTTGCCATCAGCGCGGAAGTAAAAAACGAGAAGGAAGTTAAGGAAGGCGAGAAGGTACTGCGCAGTGAGCGCTATTACGGAAAGGTCTCCCGCGCTTTCGTGCTCGACCAGGACGTGGATGAGACATCTGCACAGGCAAAGTATAACGATGGCATCCTTGAGTTGCGCCTGCCTAAGCGCAGCACTGCCAAGTCAAAGAACATCACCGTTCTCTAGCAGGGTGCCGATTGCCGGCAACGACACTTCTCAACTGAACGTTCCCCGGCCATGCCGGGGATTTTTCGGCTGCGCGGCGCTTGAAAAGCTGATCGTCGGGAACTTTTTTCGCCGGTTAAAAAACTAAGGACGAGTAATGTATTAAACCGTGAGGCTAGCGTTAGCCGTGTCAACTTGGTACGTGGAGGAATCAGAAGAATGAAATCGATGGAATTTTCTAAGCCTGTCAAGTTTGGTATCCTTGCTATAGCGATAACAGGGGCTATGGCAGTTGGTTATGTGTTCCGGGGCACGGTTCCGGTCAGTGAAGCTAAAGCCACTCCCAGCCTGATCCAATCCACCCAAGAGCCTCGCAGTGCGCCTGCGGTTTCTCTGCCCGACTTTGCGGAGATCGCCAGTAATCAAGGCCCCGCTGTTGTAAACATCAGCGTTTCGGGCTCTGTCAAAACCGGATTTTCCGGCTTTCCAGGTTTTCCCCAGACGGATCCCAATGATCCTTTTTACGAATTCTTCCGTCACTTCCAGGCGCCCGCACCACAAGGCAGCGTGCCGACGCATGGCCTAGGTTCCGGCTTCATCGTCAGTTCAGACGGTATCGTCCTGACTAATGCGCATGTGGTATCGGATGCGGACGAAGTGATTGTCAAGCTTACCGACAAACGCGAGTTCAAGGCTAAGGTGACAGGCATCGACAAGGTTTCCGATGTTGCCGTGCTCAAGATCGAAGCCAAGAATCTGCCGACCGTTAAGATCGGTGACCCAAACCGTGCCCGCGTAGGAGAATGGGTTATTGCAATCGGCTCGCCTTTCGGTTTCGAAAATACGGTGACTGCAGGAATCATCTCTGCAAAATCCCGTTCGCTGCCTGATGAAGGTTATGTTCCGTTCTTGCAGACAGATGTTGCAGTCAATCCGGGCAATTCGGGAGGGCCGCTGTTCAATATGAACGGTGAGGTAATAGGGATCAATTCACAGATATATAGCCAAAGTGGTGGTTATCAAGGGCTGTCCTTTGCCATTCCCATCGATGTGGCAATGAAAGTGGAACAGCAGCTGCTAGACCACGGCCGGGTAAGCCGCGGCCGTCTCGGCGTCATGATCCAGGAAGTGGATCAACAGCTTGCCGACACCTTTGGTTTGGATAAGCCTGCCGGAGCCTTGGTCAGCTCCGTGGAAAAGAATAGTCCAGCAGAAAAGGCCGGGATCGAGCCTGGCGACGTGATCCTGAAATTCAACGGGAAAGAAATCGGGCGTTCTGCGGATCTGCCTCCGTTGGTGAGCGAATTGTCGCCAGGAACCCTGGCAAAAATCGAGCTATGGCGCAAAGGAAAGGTCAAAACCATTTCCATGAGCGTCGGCGAAATGAAAGTCGCAGGTGAAAAGAGAAGGGCCAACGGAGAAGAAAAAATTGAACTCGGTTTGACTGTTCGCGCACTCACACCGGAGGAACGCAGGCAGGCCGATGTCTCCGCCGGTTTGCTGGTGGAAAGCGTGGGCGACGGTCCGGCCGGTCGCAGCGGCGTGCGGCCTGGCGACGTGATTCTATCGGTGAACGGAGAAAAAGCGGACAGTATTGAAAAACTCCGCTCGCTCGCCACCAGGAGTGGCAAGCACATGGCATTGCTGATCTTGCGCGGCGATCAACAGATGTTTGTGCCCATTAAGCTTGGTTAGCCCCGTTGGTTAAGTGCTTCTCGTTCGAAAGAGGGGCATAGAAAAAGCCCGGCACTTTCGTGCCGGGCTCCTGACCCAACTCGGGAACCGATTAGGGAGCCTGAATGTTGGACGCTTGTTTGCCTTTGGGGCCTTGAACTACTTCGAAGGTGACCTTCTGGCCTTCTTTGAGCGACTTGAAGCCGCTCATGTTGATTGCTGAAAAGTGCGCGAACAGATCTTCGCTTCCATCATCGGGAGTAATGAAACCAAATCCCTTTGCGTCGTTGAACCATTTAACTGTACCAGTTGCCATGTGTTTACTTCCTTACTAAAAAAACGGGATCCCCCGCAAAACTGTTTGAATCCAAGACCGCACACGGCAAAACCAGTACTGCAGATACTTTGAATCAAACTCCAGCGCGCTTTTTACTCTGAATTAACGGCTCTCGTCAAGTGGTTTCTTAAATAAATTTGGATTGGGCTTGAAAAAGCACCGCTAATCATCAAATATACATTGGGAAGAAGTGTCAGAATACGCACCAAGGACTATGGCAACCAAACAACACAGCAACACGGTGCTTGCGCCGGAACGGGTCAGAGTAAAGCCGCCTCGTACATACAAGGTGATTTTGTTCAATGATGATTACACCACGATGGAGTTCGTTGTTGAGGTGCTGCAGCGGTTTTTCGCGATGAATCGGGAACATGCACTGCAGATCATGCTCAAAGTGCATAATGAGGGTTCCGCTGTGTGCGGGGTCTATTCCCAGGATATCGCCGAAACCAAGGTCACCCAAGTATCAGAGTTTGCAAAACAACATGGACATCCGCTACGATGCGGCATGGAGGAGAACTAAAATGATTGCACAGGAATTGGAAGTGAGTTTGCATTTGGCGTTCGTCGAGGCTCGCCAGAAACGTCACGAGTTCATCACTGTCGAGCATCTGCTGCTCACCATGCTGGACAATGCTTCCGCCTCGCAGGTGTTGCGCGCTTGCGGCGTCGACATTGAAGAATTGCGCCAGGTCGTCTCCGATTTCATCACTACACATACTCCGATCACGCCCGGAGGCCACGAAGTGGATACGCAACCTACGGTCGGTTTCCAACGCGTCATTCAGCGCGCCATTCTGCATGTGCAATCCACGAACAAGAAGGAAGTAACCGGCGCCAATATTCTGGTCGCACTGTTCGGAGAGAAAGATTCGCATGCGGTGTACTTTCTGACCCAGCGCAACGTCAGCCGTCTCGACGTGGTGAACTATATAGCGCATGGCATCGACAAGACCTTGCCGAGCACGCCAGCCAAACCACAGCCTGAAACGGAATCCGAGCAGGACCAGAATCCCGGGGGTGCGCTGAAGAGCTATGCGCAGGATTTGAACATACAGGCACTGGCTGGCAAAATCGACCCATTGATTGGGCGCGAAATCGAGCTGGAACGTGTGATCCAGACACTTTGCCGTCGCCGGAAAAACAACCCGCTGCTGGTTGGCGAGGCGGGGGTCGGAAAGACTGCGATTGCCGAAGGTCTGGCGCGCCGCATCGTTGAAAATGATGTTCCGGAAATCCTGAAGAACGCACATGTTTATGCACTTGACATGGGTGCTCTGCTTGCCGGCACGAAGTATCGCGGCGACTTTGAACAGCGCCTGAAGGCCGTTCTGAAGGAACTTTCGGATGCCCCGAATGCCATCCTGTTCATTGATGAAATCCACACGATGATCGGAGCTGGTGCAGCCTCAGGCGGCACGATGGATGCATCCAATCTGCTCAAGCCGGCATTGTCGAATGGCTTGTTGAAATGCATTGGCGCAACCACCTATCAAGAATACCGTGGGATCTTCGAAAAGGATCATGCACTGTCGCGCCGCTTCCAGAAAATCGATGTGCCTGAGCCCTCCGTTGAACAGACCATCGCAATACTGCGTGGGCTGAAATCCCGCTTTGAAGAACACCACAACGTCAAATACAGCGCAACCGCGATAACCAGCGCAGCGGAACTTTCCGCTCGTTTCATCAATGACCGTCATCTGCCGGACAAGGCGATCGATGTGCTGGACGAAGCAGGTGCTGCACAACGGATCCTGCCTAAGTCGAAGCAGAAGAAAGTCATCGGCAAACATGAGATCGAGGAGATCATTGCCAAGATCGCGCGCATCCCGCCGCGCACGGTCTCCTCGGATGATCGTAACACCCTTAAATCGCTTGATCGCGATTTGAAAGCAGTTGTGTTCGGCCAGAACAAGGCGATTGACGCACTTGCAGCCGCCATCAAAATGTCGCGTAGCGGCCTGGGGAATCCACAAAAGCCCATCGGCAGTTTTCTGTTCTCCGGACCGACGGGCGTCGGCAAGACCGAAGTGGCGCGCCAGCTTGCTTATGCGATGGGCATGCCGTTGCACCGCTTCGACATGTCCGAGTATATGGAACGCCACGCGGTGTCGCGCCTGATCGGCGCGCCCCCCGGGTACGTCGGGTTCGATCAGGGTGGTCTGCTCACGGAAGCAATCACCAAGCAACCGCATTGTGTGCTGTTGCTGGACGAGATCGAGAAGGCACACCCGGACATATTCAATATCCTGCTGCAGGTGATGGATCACGGCACGCTTACCGACAACAACGGGCGTAAGGCGGATTTTCGCAACGTGGTAATCATCATGACCACCAACGCCGGTTCGGAAGCCCTGAACAAGAGCCAGATCGGATTCACCAAAACCAGCGCAAGCGGAGATGAGCTCGCGGATATCAAGCGCATCTTCACCCCGGAATTCCGCAACCGCCTGGATGCCGTCATCTCTTTTGCGCCGCTGGATCACGAAGTCATCCTGCGCGTAGTCGACAAGTTCCTGATGCAACTGGAAGAGCAGTTGCACGAGAAGAAGGTGGAAGTGGTATTCACCGACGCCCTAAAAAGCCATCTCGCTGAGAACGGCTTCGATCCACTGATGGGCGCACGTCCGATGGCGCGCCTTATCCAGGACACCATCCGCAGCGCGCTTGCCGATGAGCTTCTGTTTGGCAAGCTCGCGAACGGCGGAAAGGTTATCGTTGATATCGACGCGGACAAGAAGGTGAAGCTCCATTTCGCGGAAGAGGAAGTGGTCGCTTAATTTCTTCAGGGGAATCTTCGCGATTCTTCACGGCAATATCCAATGAAATGTCTGAGCCCTTTGGCGGGCAACCGACACGTCAAGCCTACTGGACCCTAGCCAATGAAACGCTCTGACTATCGCGGACGTTTCGCCCCATCCCCGACCGGACCGCTCCACTTCGGCTCTTTGGTCGCTGCCGTCGGCAGTTATATTGATGCCAAACATCATCATGGTAAGTGGCTGGTGCGCATCGAAGACATCGACACGGCGCGCACCGTCAAAGGTGCTGATGATGAAATCCTGCGCACGCTGGAAACCTACGGCCTGCATTGGGACGAAGACGTCGTTTACCAAAGCCGGGGCAGCGAGGCCTACGAAGAAGCTTTTCATCGGCTTAAGGATGCTGGCGATGTATATCCTTGTTGCTGTACGCGCAGGGAGATTGCGGATTCAGGGCTGCACTATGGAAATGAATTAGTCTATCCGGGCACTTGTCTTGATGGCATCCCGGAAGGCAAGAATGCCAGAGCTTGGCGGGTACGAGTCAACCAAGAACACATCGCTTTTGAGGACAAGCTACAAGGAACCATCACGCAAGCTTTGACACATGAAGTCGGCGATTTCGTCGTATTGCGCGCAGACGGGCCATTTTCCTACCAACTTGCCGTCGTGGTCGACGATGCCAGGCAAGGCATCACGCATGTGGTGCGCGGAGCCGACCTGCTCTATTCCACGCCTCGCCAAATCTATTTGCAACGGCTGCTTGGGCTAACCACCCCAGCGTATACGCACCTGCCGGTAGCGGTGAACGCGCAAGGCGAAAAACTCAGCAAGCAAACGCTCGCCAAGCCTGTCGGAAGACAGAACGTAGCTTCAACATTGTTCGACGCATTGATATTCTTGAGGCAGCAACCACTCCCGGAATTACGGCTTAGTACGGTCGAAGAAATATTGGCTTGGGCTAAAGCCAACTGGCGCCCTGGTTCGCTATGGAACTTGCGCCAACTCAGCTTCGAATGACTCATTCACCTAGAACAGCTGCCAAGTATTAAACGTTACGATCCCGGCCGGCCAGTGCCCAAAGAAGCGCACGTCATTATCGCCGTCAATTCCTTCCAAGAAGCCCCGCCGCCGCGCCCCTCATCTCTGCAATGCCGCTGACCGATATCGATCTAGGTGGTTACCACGTTGTGCACCACATTGGCAATGCGCTGCGCGGTTCGTTCGACCAGCTGCCGGTCTTGGCCTTCAACCATCACGCGCAACAACGGCTCCGTACCAGACGCGCGCAACAAAACGCGGCCTTTGCCATTAAGTTCTTGCTCGGCATCACCGACCGCTGCCTTGACCCGGGTATCAGCAAGGCAATCAATCCCCTTATCCACTTTGACGTTGATCAGCACCTGCGGGTACATTTGCAATTCGCGCGCGGCCTCTTCCAAGGTCTGCTTGTTCACGCGCAATGCATGCAGCACTTGCAATGCCGAAATAATTCCGTCGCCGGTGCTGTGTTTGTCCAGACATATGATGTGTCCGGAATTCTCGCCGCCAAGTTGCCAGCCAAGTTGCTGCAAGAGCTCCATGACGTAGCGGTCGCCCACCTTGGCACGCTTGAACGGGATTCCAAGCTTTTGCATGGCGTGTTCGAACCCCAGGTTAGTCATCAGCGTACCAACCACACCTCCGTGAAGCGTGCCAAGCGCCTGACGATGTCTGGCGATCACGTACAGCAGCTGGTCGCCGTCATATAGTTGCCCCGCGCTGTCAGTCATCATCAGACGATCTCCGTCCCCGTCCAGCGCAATACCCATGTCAGCTTTGTGTTCCACTACCGCCTTCCGCAAATTATCCGGCGCAGTCGCACCGTAGCCGTCATTGATATTCCTGCCATCGGGCTGCGCGCCGATGGCGACGACATCGGCACCGAGTTCGTCAAAAACGTGGCGCGCAATGTGATATGTCGCACCGTGTGCGCTGTCTACCACAACCTTCAGGCCGCGCAAATCGAGGTCGGCGGGAAAGGTGCTCTTGCAGAATTCGATATAGCGGCCAACCGCGTCATCAATGCGCTTGGCTTTTCCTAGCGCATCGGAGGCATTGGTTTGCATCTCCTCATCCAATGCCGATTCAATGGCGCGTTCGGTTTCGTCCGGCAGCTTGGTACCATGCGCCGAGAAGAACTTGATGCCGTTATCTTCGAACGGGTTATGCGAAGCCGAAATCACGATGCCTGCCTGCAAGCGCAATGCACGGGTCAGATACGCCACCGCCGGCGTCGGGACTGGCCCAGCCAGATACACATCGATTCCTGCCGCGATCAGGCCGGCTTCCAAGGCCGATTCCAGCATGTAGCCCGAGATACGCGTATCCTTGCCTATTAGCACGCCTTTGCGCTCGCCGTGAGCATCATTCGCATCGGCCAACACCTTACCCGCAGCGTAGCCAAGTTGCATGAAGAATTGCGGCGTAATCGGATATTCACCTACCCGCCCGCGGACACCGTCAGTACCAAAATACTTTTTTTTGCTCACCCCAGATCTCCATTGACTGCATCCCAGATTTTAAGGGCATCTACCGTTGCGCGCACATCATGCACCCGCACGATGCTTGCACCACGCTGCACCGCAATCAATGCGGCGGCTACGCTGGCTGCCATACGCTGCCCGACATCTTCTGCGGTCAGCGCGCCCAACATGGACTTGCGGGAAAGACCCACCATTACCGGCACGCCCAGTTCAGACAACCTTCTCAGTTCACGCAGCAAAGTGAGATTATGCTCCAACGTCTTGCCAAAACCAAAGCCTGGATCGACAACGATGCGCGCGCGTTGAATTCCGGCAGCTTCAGCCGCCGCGATGCGTGCTTCCAGAAAAGCACTGACTTCTCCCGTTACGTTTTGATAATGGGGCTTGCTCTGCATGGTTTGTGGGCTGCCCTGCTTGTGCATCAGGCACACTGCAACTTTGTTGGCGGCGACTGCATTCATGGCTGCGGCATCTTGCAGCCCACAGATATCGTTGACCATCTGCGCGCCGGCAGCGATCGCCGCATTCATCACGTCCGCCTTGGAGGTGTCGATCGAGATCGGCACGGGCGCTCCGCGCAAGCCTTCGATGACGGGCAATACTCGATCCAATTCCTCCTGGATTTCGACTGGTTTTGCACCAGGGCGAGTGGATTCCCCGCCGATGTCGAGGATGTCCGCGCCTTCCGAAACGAGTTGATGGGCAAATGCCAGAGCTGCATCATGTCGCAGGTGCAGCCCGCCATCGGAGAACGAATCGGGTGTGATGTTGACGATACCCATGACCAAGGGTTTCGACAAATCGAACCGGAAGTTCCCGCAGTGGAGCATGGGAGGATTTAGGACCGGGAGATGAAAATTCAGGCGATTACCTAATCTTGAATCACCATTCCCGGACCACGGTTCAAGTTCCCTGGGCAGGTTGGGTAGGCGTCGCGGCCGGGGCGGTTGGCGCCTGGTCCTTAGGCGGCTGAGGAGCCTGGCTGCTGCTCTGGGTCGGTCTGGGTGAACGGGGTGGATTTCCGGCCATGATGTCGTTGATCTGATCCGCATCGATTGTTTCCCATTCCAGCAAAGCCTTGGTCATCGCTTCGATCTTGTCGCGATTAGCCTCGATCAAACTGCGTGCGAGTGCGTATTGCTGATCGATGATTCGACGAATTTCGGCATCTACCTGCTGCATGGTCGCTTCCGAAATATTCTTGTGTGTCGTAACGGAACGCCCCAGGAAAATCTCACCCTCATTCTCGCCATAGACCATGGTTCCTAGCGCATCCGACATTCCCCACTGAGTCACCATCCGCCGCGCCATATCGGTGGCGCGTTCGAAATCGTTGGACGCCCCTGTGGTCATCTGATGCATGAATATCTCTTCTGCGATACGCCCGCCGAACAGTACCGCAATGGTATCCAGAATGCGTTCCTTGTCCATGCTATAGCGGTCTTCAGACGGCAGTTGCATGGTCAAACCCAGCGCGCGGCCGCGCGGAATGATGGTCACCTTGTGAACCGGATCAGTCTTCGGCAACAACTTGGCGACTACTGCATGACCGGATTCGTGATAGGCGGTGTTGCGCCGTTCTTCTTCAGGCATCACCATGGACCGGCGTTCCGCTCCCATCATGATCTTGTCCTTGGCCGCCTCGAAATCGTCCATCTCGACGAAACGCTTGTTGCGGCGCGCCGCGAACAAGGCAGCTTCGTTGACCAGATTGGCCAAGTCCGCACCGGACATACCCGGCGTGCCGCGGGCCAATATGTCGGCCTTTACGTCCGGAGCAACCGGCACCTTGCGCATATGCACCATCAGAATCTGTTCGCGGCCTCGAATGTCAGGCAACGGCACGACGACTTGTCGATCGAAGCGACCCGGACGCAACAGCGCCGAATCCAGCACATCGGGGCGGTTAGTCGCAGCAATCACAATCACGCCGCTAGCACCCTCGAAGCCATCCATTTCGACCAGCAACGCGTTCAGCGTCTGCTCGCGTTCGTCATTGCCTCCGCCAAGTCCCGCGCCGCGTTGCCGACCCACTGCATCGATTTCATCGATGAACACGATGCAAGGTGCCTGCTTCTTGGCCTGCTCGAACATATCTCGAACGCGCGCGGCGCCCACGCCCACAAACATCTCGACAAAATCCGAACCCGAGATCGAAAAGAAGGGCACTTTGGCTTCACCCGCAATCGCTTTCGCCAATAACGTCTTACCGGTTCCGGGATTGCCAACCAACAGCACGCCGCGCGGAATACGCCCGCCGAGATTCTGAAATTTTGATGGGTCGCGCAGAAAATCCACTAGCTCAGACACTTCTTCCTTGGCCTCGTCACAGCCCGCGACATCCGCGAAGGTAAAGCGCTCCTTGCTCTCATCCAGCATTCGCGCACGCGACTTGCCAAACGAGAAAGCGCCGCCCTTGCCACCACCTTGCATCTGCCGCATGAAAAATACCCACACTGCAATCAGCAGGATCATCGGGAACCACGAAACAAAGATATTCATCAGGAATGACGGCTCTTCTTCCGGCTTGGCCTCAACATTCACGCCATTTTTCAACAGATCCGAAACCATCCACAAATCGCTGGGCGCGTATGTGGTGATGTGCTTGCCATCGGTCGTCGTCGCCTTCAGTGTGCGGCCTTCGATGACCACCTTGCTGATATGTCCCTGCTTCACTTCCTCAAGAAATTGGGAATAGTCGAGCTGCGACTGCGAGGTCTGCTGCTGGCGGGTGTTAAACTGGTTGAATACCGTCATCAGCACAAGGGCGACGACCATCCAAATTGCAATGCTCTTAAAGTTGTTCAAAATAACTCCTTAAATCGGCGCACAACGGGCTGCCGAGGTGATCATTAGACTATGTATTTACCTATTACTCAAGCTTTCCGCTCCCTAACAGATAGACCTCGCTGCTGCGATCGCGCGAGGCCTTGGGTTTGCGGGTCACGACCTTGGCAAAGTGGCCGCGCATCAGCTTGAGAAACTCCTCGAACCCCTTGCCATGAAACACCTTGACCAGGAAGATTCCGTCCGGCTTCAAGTGTTCGAGTGCGAATTCCATCGCCAGTTCCGCCAGATGCATGGCGCGCGCCTGATCAGCCGGGGCAATACCACTGATATTGGGCGACATATCGGAGATTACAAGCCCCACCGGCTTGCCTTGCAAAAAATCATCCAATTGCCTGAGCACGGCCTCCTCGCGAAAATCGCCCTGAATGAAGTCCACACCCGCCAGCGGGGGCAAGGGCAAGAGATCCAGCGCAATCACTTTTCCGCTGCGCCCTACCTTGGCAGCCGCAACTTGCGACCAGCCCCCCGGAGTCGCCCCCAAGTCCACCACAAGCGAGCCTGGCTTGAGCAAATGATCCTTGGCATCAATCTCGAGCAGCTTGTAGGCAGCGCGCGAGCGATAACCCTCCTTCTGTGCAAGCTGCACAAAAGGGTCGTTGACATGCTCGCGCATCCATTGTTTGCTGGTCTTGGAAGGCTTCATCGTTTAGAATCCTGCCTCATTCAAAAAGGCCATCTATGTTATCCCTTACCGTATCCGAACGCCTCGCCCTGAAAGGCCGCGCACATGCGCTCAGTCCAACAGTGATGATAGGCAATGCGGGTCTGACCGATGCCGTGCTGAAAGAAATCGCGCGGGCTTTGAAAACTCACGAACTCATCAAGATTCGGGTCTTGAGCGACGACCGCGCGCTACGCGAAACCATGCTGGAATCCATCTGTTCAACGCTCGATGCCGCGCCAATCCAGCACGTTGGCAAAATCCTGGTGGTATATAAATCCGACCCAGAAGCGCACTTGGTCGAAATCAGGAAAATGCCCCGGCACCGTGGCAAGAAACCACTGACAAAGAAGCAACTGGGCAGCCGCTAACGCACCTTGCAACCGAGAGCACGCCAGAACCGTGGCGAGCAAGGTCGCGTTAAATTGCAAGGAACCCTGCAGCGCGCGGCCAGACGTACCACAGGGATAGGCAGCAGGGAGTGGGCGACACGGCAATTCGACCCCACAGCCGCTTGATGATGCGCCTCTTCAGATGTACTGAACCTCTACTACCTCGTATTCCCTTACCCCGCCCGGCGCCTGTACCTCAGCGACATCGCCACTATATTTGCCGATCAGCGCGCGCGCAATAGGGGAACTGATCGAAATTTTGCGGTGCCTGATGTCCGCCTCGTCGTCGCCGACGATCTGATAGGTGACCACATCACCAGTGCCCACATCTTCCAGTATAACAGTCGAGCCAAAAACACAACGCCCGTCGGCACTGATGGTCTTGGGATCGATGATCTGCGCGCTGCCCAGCTTGCTTTCCAACTCGACGATACGGCCTTCAACAAACGACTGCCGTTCCTTGGCGGCATCGTATTCGGCATTTTCCGTCAAATCGCCTTGAGCGCGAGCCTCCGAAATCGCATTGATCACCTTGGGGCGCTCCACCGTCTTGAGAATATGGAGCTCCTGACGCAATTTTTCCGCGCCTACAACCGTTAATGGTACTTTGCTCATGTCGATAATTCTCTTTATTTGGCCAGACGTTGGTGCTGGCCCTGCAAATCATAAACCCGCAACTCAGCCAGATGCTTCATTCCGATACAGGCGGCGCGTGCGCCTGCCAAGGTAGTGTAATACGTTACCCGTCCTTGCAAGGCAGCATGTCGGATGGAATAGGAATCGCGCATGACCGAAGGTTTGCTGTCTACGGTATTGACGATCAGGCTGACTTCTCCGTTTTTTATCATGTCCACGATGTGCGGGCGGCCTTCAGCAACCTTGTTCACCACCGTCACGGCGACTCCCGCTGCACCGATCACCGCCCCTGTGCCACGCGTGGCGAGAATGGTAAATCCCAGTTGCGCCAGAGAACCCGCAATTTCCACCACGCCCGACTTATCTTCTTCCCGCACGCTGATGAAGACCTTGCCCTCTTTCGGCAACTTCACGCTAGCGGCCAGTTGCGACTTCACAAATGCTTCGGCAAACGTGTCGCCGACGCCCATCACTTCGCCGGTCGATTTCATTTCTGGCCCAAGGATGGTGTCTACCCCAGGAAACTTGATGAACGGGAACACCGCCTCCTTGACCGAATAATACGGTGGAATGACCTCCGCCGTGATCCCCTGCTCCGCCAGGCTTTTCCCAGCCATGCAGCGCGCCGCGATCTTCGCCAGCGGCACGCCGGTCGCCTTGGACACAAAAGGCACGGTACGCGAAGCACGCGGATTCACTTCCAGTACATATACCGTGCCGCCCTGTATCGCGAATTGCACGTTCATCAGGCCAACCACATTCAGTGCCTTTGCCATCGCCACGGTCTGGCGGCGCAATTCGTTCTGCATCTCCGGCGACAAACTAAACGGGGGCAATGAGCAAGCCGAATCGCCGGAATGCACCCCTGCCTCCTCGATATGTTCCATGATGCCACCGATGATGACTTGCTTGCCGTCCGACACGGCATCCACGTCAACTTCGATCGCATCATTCAGAAAGCGGTCCAGCAGGATCGGCATGCGCTCAGGATAAATCTTGGCCATCTCCTGCGCGTCGCGCAGGTAGCGTTCCAAATCAGCTTGCGCATGGATGATTTCCATCGCGCGCCCGCCCAGCACGTTGCTTGGACGCACCACCAGCGGGTAGCCAATTTCAGCGGCCCCAGCAATCCCATCCTGCACAGTACGCGCAGTGCGATTAGGCGGTTGCTTCAAGTTCAGCTGATGCAACATCTGCTGGAAACGCGCCCGGTCTTCGGCGCAATCAATCATATCCGGCGTAGTGCCGATGATCGGCACCCCATTGCGTTCGAGGCCAACCGCCAGCTTGAGCGGGGTCTGGCCGCCGTATTGCACGATCACGCCGATGGGCTTTTCAACCGCGACCACTTCCAGCACATCTTCCAGCGTCAACGGTTCAAAGTACAGACGATCCGAAGTGTCGTAGTCAGTGGACACAGTCTCCGGATTGCAGTTGAGCATGATGGTCTCGTACCCGTCCTCGCGCATCGCCAGCGCAGCATGCACGCAACAGTAATCAAACTCGATGCCCTGTCCGATACGGTTCGGTCCGCCGCCGAGGACCATGATCTTTTTGTTGCCGGTCGGCTTTGCCTCACACTCTTCCTCATAGGTGGAATACATATAGGCAGTATTGGTGGCGAATTCCGCCGCGCACGTATCCACACGCTTGAAAACCGGCCGCACGGCCAACGCATGGCGATAGGCGCGCAACGCAGCATCATCCGTACCTAGCAATTTCGCCAACCGCGCATCGGCAAAGCCGCTGCGCTTCAGCATGCGCATTTCAACGGCGCTCAGGCTTTCCAGGGTGCGACCGGCCAGCGATTCTTCCTGCCGTATCAGGTCTTCAATCTGTACCAGAAACCACGGATCGATCTTGCTGACATTGAACACGTCTTCTACGCTCATGCCAAGACGGAAGGCATCGCCAACTGCCCAGATCCGATCCGGCCCGGGATTGCCGAGTTCAGCGGCAATCGCCTCAAGGTCAGTGTATTTCTGATCCAGCCCGTGCACACCAACCTCCAAACCGCGCAAGGCCTTTTGAAATGACTCTTGAAAAGTGCGCCCGATCGCCATCACCTCGCCGACCGATTTCATTTGGGTGGTCAGCCGATCATTGGCTTGTGGAAACTTCTCGAAGGCGAAGCGCGGGATCTTCGTAACTATGTAGTCGATGCTGGGCTCAAAAGAAGCCGGGGTCGCGCCGCCGGTGATGTCGTTCTTCAACTCATCAAGCGTGTAGCCCACCGCCAGTTTGGCCGCGACCTTCGCGATCGGGAACCCGGTCGCCTTGGAGGCAAGCGCCGAAGAACGCGACACGCGAGGGTTCATCTCGATCACGACCATTCGCCCGTCCTCGGGGTTGATCGCAAACTGCACGTTGGAACCGCCGGTATCAACGCCGATCTCGCGTAACACGGCGATCGATGCATCACGCATGATCTGGTATTCTTTGTCGGTCAGCGTTTGCGCTGGGGCAACCGTGATCGAATCACCAGTATGCACGCCCATTGCGTCGAGATTCTCGATCGAACAAATGATGATGCAATTGTCATTGCAGTCACGTACCACTTCCATTTCGAACTCTTTCCAGCCGAGCAGCGACTCCTCGATCAGGAGTTCGCGCGTCGGTGAAGCTTCCAGTCCTCGCTCGCAGATCTCCTCGAATTCTTCGCGGTTGTAAGCGATGCCGCCCCCGCTGCCCCCCATTGTGAAGGACGGACGAATCACCGTCGGGAACCCCATCACTTCCTGAACCTGCAATGCTTCTTCCATGCTATGGGCGATTGCTGAACGCGCAGAAGCCAATCCGATCGCGGTCATCGCCTGCTTGAATTTTTCGCGGTCTTCGGCCTTGTCGATTGCTTCGCGCGATGCGCCTATCATTTCGATGCCATATTTCTCAAGGACACCATGCTTCGCCAAGTCCAGGGCGCAATTCAGCGCGGTCTGCCCCCCCATGGTCGGCAGGATCGCGTCGGGCCTTTCCTTGGCGATGATCTTCTCCAGCATTTTCCAGGTGATTGGTTCGATGTAGGTAGCGTCAGCCATGTTCGGGTCAGTCATGATGGTGGCCGGATTCGAGTTCACTAGGATGACGCGATAACCTTCCTCGCGAAGCGCCTTGCAGGCTTGCGCACCCGAATAATCGAACTCGCATGCCTGCCCGATGACAATGGGACCCGCACCGATAATCATGATGGATTTAATATCTGTACGCTTAGCCATTTATTAGCCCATCATCGCAACGAAGCGATCAAACAGAGCGTCCACATCATGCGGCCCCGGACTCGCTTCGGGGTGGCCCTGGAAGCAGAACGCCGGCTTGTCGGTCAACTCGAAGCCTTGCAGGGTTCCATCGAACAACGACACATGCGTGACCCGGCTATTCTTAGGCAATGTGGCCATATCCACCGCAAAGCCATGATTCTGGCTGGTAATCATCACGCGCTTGGTACGGGTGTCCTGCACAGGATGATTCGCTCCGCGATGGCCGAATTTCATCTTCATGGTCTTTGCCCCTACAGCTAGGCCCATGATCTGATGCCCGAGACAAATGCCGAACAGCGGCACCCCCGCCGCCATGAATTGTTTAGTCGCGTTGATCGCGTAATCGCACGGTTCCGGATCGCCCGGACCGTTGGACAGGAACACGCCATCCGGATCCATCGCCAGCACTTCCTTCGCATCGGTCTGCGCCGGCACCACGGTGATGCGGCAGCCGCGCTCAGCCAACATGCGGAGAATGTTGCGCTTCACGCCAAAATCATAAGCCACCACATGAAATTTCGTGTGTTCCGCCTCCGGATACCCGACACCCAACTCCCACTCCCGCTGCGTCCACGAATAGGCATGCGCACAGCTGACTTCCTTGGCCAGATCCATTCCGACCAATCCGGCGAACGCCCGTGCCGCTTTAAGCGCCGCCTTCTCATCCGTGCCAGTTGCGATACACCCATTCTGCGCGCCCTTTTCCCGCAGGATGCGCGTCAGCTTGCGCGTATCGATCCCGGAAATCGCAACAACGTTGTTGGCCTTCAGGTAATCTGGCAGGGACTGCGTGCTGCGAAAGTTGCTCACCGTCATCGACATGTCGCGTATCACCAAACCGCTCGCAAACACCCGGCTCGACTCCACGTCCTCGGCATTCACGCCGACGTTGCCGATGTGCGGATAGGTCAGTGTGACGATCTGCTTGCAGTACGAGGGGTCGGTCAGGATTTCCTGATAGCCGGTCATCGCCGTATTGAACACGACCTCGCCGACGCTATGGCCGGAAGCCCCGACGGCAGCGCCGTGAAACACGGTTCCATCGGAAAGCACAAGAATGGCAGAGCTCATTTGCGACACCGGGTGACTCCCAGGACTGATAACATAAAGAAGCGGGACGAACATTGTGTCCATCCCGCTTTGGATTGGCGTTCATTATAGCCGATTGGAGGTGTGGCATCAACGCAATATGTCGGACGAAAAGGGCGCGCGACCCGATGAATGGGTGTGCGCGGCTGAGCGGATACGCCATCCAAGGGATCATCTTGCAAACAGCCAGCCGAGGTGTTGTCAGCAAGACCGCCGGTAATAATCAATGAATCTTCCGATAATTGGTTTGGTCTGTTGTGACAGGAGTTGATACCGATGTTCCAGTCGCTCTGATGGGCGAAACGATTGGCAAAAGAATATGCGAATTTATCCGGCGGATGATCAGTGGCGTGCTAAAGAAAACAGAAAAAGGCGAGGCAAGCTTAATCCCCCTCAGCCTTCTCCTGGCTCGTGTCTGCGCACCCCGGGGTGATGAGTTGCAATAATCCTCCCGCTGCGCGGAAGGCAGGACGGAAACGTGACCAGCGCTTGATACCTAGATCACTTTGGAGTAGACTGCATGCTGCTGCCGCGTGCGCAGATACTTGTCAAACACCATGCATATATTGCGTATCAGCATGCGCCCCTTGGGTGTCACGGTGATGTGCTGCGGGAGAATTTCCAGCAGGCCTTCGCGTTCATATTCACGCAGCTCCACCAGTTCTGTGGAAAAATAACTGTCGAAGTCGATTTGGTAAACGCTGTTGAATGATTCCTTGGCAAGCTCAAAGTGGCACATCAAAGACTGTATGATCGCGCGACGCACCAAATCGTCGGCGTCCAGCTCCAAGCCCCGCATGATCGGCAAGACGTCTCTGTCCAGCGCATTGTAATAGTCTTCAAGTTCACGGTAATTCTGGCTGTAGGTTGGCCCGATTTTCCCGATGGCACTTAGGCCGAGCGCAACCAAGTCACAATCCGAATGTGTGGAATAGCCCTGGAAGTTCCGATGCAGCTTCCCTTGACGTTGCGCTACGGCAAGCTCGTCTTCCGGTTTTGCAAAGTGATCCATCCCGATATACACATAGCCCGCAGCGGTCAGCTTATTCACTGCCATATCGAGAATATCAAGCTTGACTCGCGGCGCAGGCAAATCTTCTTCATGGATGCGCCGCTGCGGCTTGAATACCGTCGGCATGTGCGCGTAGTTATAGATAGACAAGCGATCAGGATTGGCAACAATGACTTTGTCCAGCGTCACGGCAAAGCCCGCCAGCGTTTGCTTGGGCAAACCGTAAATCAGATCGATACTGACCGATTTAAAGCCGCTGGCGCGCGCCGCATATATGACGCGCAAGGTTTCTTCCTCGCTTTGTATGCGATTCACCGCGCGTTGCACCTCATCATCGAAATCCTGCACCCCCAGGCTGATACGGTTGAAGCCGACACCGCCGAGCAGGCCAATGGTCTCGTCGCTCACCTTGCGCGGATCGATTTCGATGGAATATTCGCCGTCCTTCACCAATTTGAAGTGCTGGCGAATCGCCGCCATCACCTGGCGAATCTCATCATCGCTCAAGAAAGTTGGCGTACCACCACCAAAATGCAATTGCTCCACCACCTGTTCAGGCCCGAGCAGCATGGCCTGCATTGCCATTTCTTTTATCAGATACCGCACGTATTCGGCCGATTTGCTTCGATCCTTTGTGATTACCTTGTTGCAGGCGCAGTAAAAGCACAGTGTGTTGCAAAATGGGATATGGACATATAACGACAATGGCCGCGCCATGCCGTCTCTTTCGCGTTTTGCCACCCACCCGCTGTACGTCGCGGCGTTGAAAGTTTCAACAAAC
Organism: uncultured beta proteobacterium; assembly: GCA_963833515.1. Classification (GTDB taxonomy): domain Bacteria; phylum Pseudomonadota; class Gammaproteobacteria; order Burkholderiales; family Gallionellaceae; genus Gallionella. The sequence goes on from CAWHYN010000004.1 coordinate 217,968, forward strand.
CGGTCTGCAGTTGGGTACGACGTGTAGCGAGGACCGTTCTTGTCCAGTCTGCGTATGAGTTCCAGATCCACTATCAGCTGATTGACTGCATTACCCACGGAATTCTCCTTCAAAGTACCGCTCATTATGCCAGTTAAGCCATCAAATTAATATTTGATGTAACATTCCAAATAATTGCCGCCAGGCCCCGGCCGTAATACCCAGACCTGACTGGATCCGAAAGCCGACCAGGAAGCGCACATCCACAGCACCTCATCTTTCTTCGGCGCTAAGGCTATAATACAACCCACTTGCTTCATGGTTTTCTTGATGCTAGTATCTGACGTGCTCTTGATTTTAGATTTGGATTTGTTGGGATCTTCTTAAAAAATTCCCGTTTTTAGGAAGCCACGAGACTTTGATTTAAGAAGGCGCAAGTTTTTTATAACCATCGTTGACAGAGGAGCTACAAATGCTTGAACCAGACGTGACAACTAGCGAAGTTATTATAATGTATGTTTTTATTTTCGCGTTTTTATTTGGCTTGGCTTTTATGGTGCTGAAGAAAAACTCCTGATTTGGTTGTCTGTCAGAAACCGCAATAGCATTGTCCTGTAAGAAAATACAGATTATCAAAAAACTTTAGAAGGGGGAGGGGTATATGCGTAAACTATCCAATTTGGCGATGGTATTTTGGGGTGCAGTCGCCATGCTGGCTTTTTCAGGTGCAGGTCTTGCTGAAGAAACAGTGACGGCCAATGTCGCCAATGGGAAGAAAATCTATGAAAATGGCAAACCGGATGCAGGCGTTCCAGCTTGTGCTACATGCCATGGCGATAAGGCGATGGGCATGGACGCGATGGGTTCCCCTCGCCTTGCCAACATCGGCTATGTATACATCGTCAAACAATTGACCGATTTCGCCGATGACAAGCGTAGCGACATTACGATGCAGCAAATGAATGGCATTGCCAAGGCGCTTAGCGTCCAGGACAGGCGCGATCTGGCCGCTTATGAAAACAGCTTCCCACGGGAAAGCGAACTTTCAGATCTCAAAGAACTTAAAGGCGAAGGAAAGGCTGTGGGTGACACCGCTTTAGGCCAAGTTCTGGTTCGCTATGGCGACAAGGGCAGGATTTCCGCTTGTCAGTCTTGCCATGGTTTCAATGGCCGTGGCGCCGATCCGATCTATCCCAAGATTGGACAGCAAAAATATGTATACCTGGTCAATCAGCTGACGCATTGGCGTGACAGCTCGCGCGCAAATGATCCGATGAGCCAGATGCAAAAGATTGCCCATAATCTGACCGATGCTGATATCAACAATGCTGCGGCCTTCCTGTCGCAAGCAGCCGACAGCACATCAGGGGACGGAATGGACGTTGACAATCAGACGGTCATGAAAAACGTCAAGATTGCTAGATGAGTTTGTTTTGATTTAACGCCTCTCGCCAAGCGTCGCCGGCGTAGGGAGTTGGATAGAGACTGGTCAATACAGACCAGTCTTTTTTCTTTATGAGTTGCTGATAAAGTGCGTAGGTTCTGTTAAGCTGATAAATTAGATCTAGAAACAAGGAATTTGGTGAGAAATGAAAAAAGGAGAAAAGATCCTCTTGGGGATAATCGGGCTGCTCGTGCTCGTCACAATCGTTAATTTTGCCGTATTGGAGTGGGTCAGACAGCACGCTGACAAGCCGCTATTCCCCATCTTGACGCATTATGAGTTTTCAGATGACGGATTGAAGGGCTTCCGGTTATATCGTGAAAGCGACTGCTATTCCTGTCACCGTGCTGTCGGTAGCGGGACTAGCATGGGTGTGAGTCTGGATGGGTTGGGATCGAAGCATGATGTCAACTATTTCTACAATTTCCTCAAGAACCCTGAAAAAACATATGGCGCCAAGACTACGGCTCATGGGACACCACCCAAGGAAGCCGCTTACGTGTCGGCAATTCCCGATGCTGACTTGCATAATCTGGCAATCTTCCTCTCCCAGCTAAAATCCGATCAGGGATCGTCTTCATCATTCCAGCCCCCAAAGGGAGAATCCGGTTTTATCGATGCCATGCTGGATATGTGGGTGCCTGACAGCTGGAGAGGCCAGTACCAGGATATCCGTAGTAAAACAACAAGTGAACAAGAGGAACAGCATGACGGAAAGCACTGAACTCAGCGCATTAGAAAGCCGGGATTTCACAAAGTACATTTTGTGGTTTGTTTATGCGTGCATCATTTATAGCATCATCGGTTTTTCCTGGGGTGCCATTATGGGAGGCGTTCCAGCCTTCCGTCATTTTGTCGATTACAGCGCTCATGGGCGTTTGATTACTTTGGCGCATGGCCATATCAATTTATTGGGCTGGGTCGAAATGGCAATATTCGCCGCCCTGTACTTTGTGGTTCCTACGGTTTCCCGCAGGACAATCTACAGCTTGCGCCTGGTGAAGATCCATTTCTGGATGCACAACTTCGGGCTGATCGGGATGGTCGTCTTCTTCCTGGTTGCGGGATTGGCGGGCGGACTTCTTGATGGAGGAGAAGGCACAGAAAAATTGGTCAATCATCTGCTTGCTTTTGTCGGCATATTTGGAACGTTAGTGCTGGCCGCAAATATTATCTGGGGCTACAATTTATACAAAACAGCATCCGGGTGGGGAAAACGGGTATGAACAGACGACTGATCCTGACGGCCTGCTTCGGGGTCTTGCTTTGGGGGTTGTCGGGATGTGATCAGAACTTGTCTTCTGGTTTCGTTGTGGGTTCGCGCGCGCCGAGCCTGCCCACCAAGACCCTGGCCGATGCCGGTGGCGACTTCAGCAAGGTCACTACTTATCGTCAGCCCGATGCGCGCATGTACCAGTATTCCATCGATAAGGCCTTGTTGACCGGAAAGCCCATTGTCTTGGAATTTGCAACGCCCGGACACTGCACCAATTGCGACGAGCAACTTCAAATGCTGAAGGCCCTCATGGAGAAATATCAGAATCAGCTGATATTTATTCACATAGACCAGTACGAGAATCCGCAGGCATATAAGGCCTATCAGGTTAAGGGTGACCCATGGACCTTTATCGTCGACAAGAACGGCATCGTCCATTTTGAGCGCGCCGGACGAATGTTATATGGCGAGCTTGACGGGGCAATCCAAAAGGTATTGTAGGCCGCTGTTTCCGTCATGGATACTACGATCAAGTTAAGAGCAACGAAGGGGTTAGTGGTTGAACGGTATGGCTGAGGGAACGCAATTTGATTTGGTGCAGGACCGTAAAGGTGTCGTATGGGATCTGCTGCTCTATGTTCCCACCGTAGTTGCTCTTGCATCCATAGCAGCCAGTTTATGGTACGGGGATGACCATAACATGGGCTATTTGCTTTTTTTCCTCGCCTGTTTCTTTTTTATTGTCGGGTTTAACCGGATTTTTAAGACGCGCCTGATGCTCTTGCCGTCCGCACCAACACGCCTGAATCTGGGTGAACAAAGTATCGGTGTACAACAGAGAAATGGCGCACAGATTGATTTGGTGAAAGACCTCCGTTATTACTCGGATTATACCGGCAAGTCCTTTGGCATCTCAGGTTTGGATGGTACCGGCAGGCAATTGCAATTTGTATTTCACAAAGGCCAGTTTTCAACCACGGACCAATACAGTTCGGCTCAGTCGATCTTGAAGCGTTACAGCAAGCCGGCAAAAGACGCCAGCCGTTCGTCTTAGGTGAGTTGTCTTACTTTCTTCCAGTGCGCCTTTGAATGACGTCCCAGGCCATGTAAGCAATGATACCAGCCACAATCAAGCAGGCTATGACGATCAGTTGGTTCTCTGTTTCGGGGCTCACCAATCCACCGATAAACATGTGCACTGCATAGCCCGATATGAACAGCGCACCAATCGCGGCGACCAGATAGATCAATATTTCAGCAATCATGTCCTCTTCTCACAGCTTTTGTGCAGGGGTAGTACTCTTGATTTCGACGATTACCCCGCCTTCTTGCAAGGCGACAGTCTCGACTTTGCCTGCATCCATGGTCGCAAGATTGTGCGCGAGCCCGCTATTCGCCGGGTCGCGCGGATCGAATATCAAATAATTGATGCCTCGCAACATCCCGAGCAAAGCGTCGCTGTCGTTGGCGGAAGGAGGTAGCGGCAGTGCATCGCAACGACAGGCCAGCATAGTAAGCCCAGGCCACTGGCTCGCTACGCGAACCGGTTTTTTGGCTGCTGGGTTTTGACCGGGCTCCTCATTCAAAAAGTTGCCGCTATCCTCCGCCAGAGTCTTGATCAGGGTGTCCCGCGGCGATAGGCGCCCGGCTAATACCGATTGATAGCGCGCCTTGTCAACCAACATGAACGTGGTCGAGATAACGAAAAGCAGCAGCATGGCCATACCGCGCTGCCCCCAAAATCCACTGGATGAATTTACGCCTGCCGGCAACAGCAGAGGCAGACCCCAGTAGAGACAAATTGTCAGAACAACGATGCCCCATGTTTCATCGGCGATCAGTATGCCGATGACGAGTGCGACAAGAAGTGTACGGCCAAGAAAGTCCGCCCATAAGTTGCGCGCCTGTTTCCAAATCACCCATAAGGGAATAACGGATATTCCGATTCCACTTATCCAACGAAATATCCCGGTATCCCCGGAACTCGGCGACCCTGAAAGCAAACTTGAAAGGCTTCTGACCGGGTTGGTAAACCACTCGGCATGATGCCATCCCATGGTGAGCAGCAGCGCCGATAAGACGACAAAAATGATTCCGCCGAAAAAATAGTTCTTATGTTTCGCATCAGACGGGGTTTTATGCCAGGCCCACGCCAGTGCAAGTGGGTAGGCGATGCCAACCGGATGGAGAGTGACACTCACCATGCATAAGATAATCTGGGCGAAATACATCCCGCCAAACGCATGGGCATTTTCACGGTAAATCTGATCCAGCCACGCACCCAGCGCGAAAGTAATGAGCAGATAAGGCGCGACGGCAATCGCGTCGATTTGATCGATGAGTAGCGGGGAGATCATCAGCAATCCTGATGCCAGCAAAGCACTTTCGGAATGCCCGCTTTGCTGCCGCCATCTGTGGATTGCCCACACTGCGCATGACATAACAAGCAATGTCGAAATCTTTGCGGCGACGATGTTGCCTACCCATAAATAACCCACGGGCACGAAGAATATCGTACGGAAATCAGGCAATCCCAAGGTCACGATCGGGCTAACGACATCCTCCGTGACCGACCAGACCAGCAACAATGCGCGCGCTGCGCCCTCATCGATGCCATAAGGCGTCTTGTGCAGCAACATGTAGCTGAAGGCGCCCCAGACCGAAAGTGCCAGGTAAGCCCAATATTTTTGTGGGATTCGTAAAAGCCAGTTATTCATTTTTAAAGTCACTTACCATTTTAAAGCGTACCAAGTTTTAACGACAGACATTCACTGCCTTCCAAACCAGCTTGCAAGGATTGAGGGATTCAGGACTGAGGATAGTGCAACGACAATGAAGTTACCCCTATTTTCGGACACCCGCCGTTCACGATATCACTTCTCTGGAGCGATCGCCCTTAACGTTGGCGGGGCACGTTGCGCGAACGACCAATTTGAGCGCATTATCCATGTATTCCATAATGCAATGCGAAAGATTTTATCAGTAAGCAAGCCCTGGCAGCAATGTCATGTGCGACACAATGTACATGCACTGCGCATGTTTACAGCATACAAGTAGTTGCGTGAAAAGCAGGATTCCGCTAAACTGCGACGCAGCAGGGGAAGAGGAAGTGGATTCTTTATATTTTTTTAGACCATAAAACGAAACGAAGGGGATACGGTATGCCAATCGAATTATTAGTGCCAATCGCAATTTTTGGGTTAGGAATCGTAGTTTCTGTAGTCTTAGGCGGTGTAGGAATTGATCTGGTCGCCAAAAACAACAAGAAGTAATGCAGATACGCTTCAATTCTAAGACTGCATAGTAAAGATAGAAAGTGTCCGGCAACCGCCGGGCATTTTCTTTTGTAGTACGCATGAAAACTCGCGGTCGGTCGTCCCGATCACTTGGCCCTGTGCCGTCAAGCAACCCGTAAATGAACCCCACCCTATGAGCACAGATAACCTGCATCGCCATCTATTAAAATTTCTGCTGCTTTCCGCTTGTTCCTTTTTCATTGGCACCATTCATGGCATGTTTCAGGTCATGCCTCCTGTTCGCGCATGGCTGGATTCGGTTGGAAGTCCTTACGGTGGCCCCGGCCACATGATCGATCCGTTAGCTCACGCACATATGAATCTGGTCGGTGGTGTGGTATTGCTGGCGATGGGTGTGACTTTCTATCTGCTGCCGATCTTCACCGGGAAAAGCATTTATTCCATCAAGCTGGTCAAGCACACTTTTTGGTGGGTCAGCATAGGTGTCTATAGCTTCTATATCATCCAAATGGTTTTTGGCATCTGGGAGGGATTGTTACTGCATTCCAGAGCTCAAGACATCCCTTCGGTGCATCAATTCTATGGGCCTACCATGGCCATTTCCGGAACCACCATGGCAATCGGCTTTTGCACTTACCTGGCTAACGTCGTCCTGACCATTACGTCCTCCGGCAACAGCCGGACAACTCACAAATGACTTGTCCGCGCGCAATCAGCCGGCTGCGAGCTTGATAGGGAAGATCAGAATTTTCTGTTCATCTCCGCGCTGAAGCCGCACTTGCAACATTGCAGGATCGCCGTTCCCGATGTCAACGGCACGCCGGTATGCGCCCATGTATCCATCCTGAATCGTTTGTACCCATGGCATCGAGTCATTGCTACGCAGAGAAATAATCAGATCGTGGATAGGTCTGCCATGCGGGCCGGTGACGATGACAACAACCTCCGACATTCCCGCGACCGGTGGATTCGGGTGGGTTTCAATGCGCACATCCATCTCTTGCCAGTGCTGCAAAGGGATTGGCGGAGGTTCGTTCCCGTCGCTACAAGCAACAAGCCCTGTCACAAAAAGACCAAAGAATACGATCAGTAATTTTTTCACTGTCGACGGAAATTCAAGGACGATGATGCTGCTTGTTATCTTTGTTTATCGGACTTGGCTTCCTGATCAGAATCCAATCTACCCGCGGTAGAAGATCCATATAGATACACCATGTAATATACGAAGGCGGCGGCAGCGGCGATATATACCAGCGATCCCAAGAATCCCCAGTCTTTCACCCAGCTTGTCCATTCAACCTTGACGCCAGGGCGCAGCCCCCAGAAAGGGAAGCTGAGACCCACGCCTACTAATAATACAATCACCACCACCGCCATGAACCAATACGGAACATTGCGCTGTGACGAAGGGATTTTTTCCACCAATTCCCAATCTTCCATGCCTCGCTTTTCCAGACGTTCTTCGTCCGAGGCGTAGCCAAAATTATCCTTGCGTTTTTCACCCCAATGCGGCTCGACACCGGCTAACTCAGCCGCTTTATCCTTGTCTTCTGACATGCTCATATCTCCTCATTCAACAAAATGCTGTACATTGAAACGTCCAATCCAGCCGTCATTGGAACGAACCACTACCACGAACGGATGGAGGCCGGGCTGCAGCTTCGGCGACATCGAAAGGAACACCGATGCGCGTCCGACCGACTGCAGGTGTATTTTCTGTGCACTCATAATGAAATCGTCCTGCGGCAATCCTTCAACCGTCATGCTCAGCTCGGTCGGGCGATATCGCTTGCTGGAAACTTCGATACGGTAGTCGCGCGCGGACTGATTGTGCTGGGTTTGCAAATACCCTACAGACAGGTGATAGGGTTGATACGACCAGACGCCCCATGCAAACAGTACCATGCCCAGCGCTGCAAACGGGGCGGTCCAATGGAATCGCGAAAGCAACGTCATGGTGTTGTCACGGAGTTTGCGTGTCTTGCCCTGTCGTTGCCCCAAGTCAAATCGCAGCAAACCCACGCCACCCTTCTTGGCCTGCAATCTATTGCACGCGTCAATACAGTCACCGCAGTTGATGCAACTGTCATACATTTCTGTCTTGCGGGGATCCAGATCAATAAAGCAGGTCGTCACGCAATAATTGCACTTGGAACATTCCTCTGCCCGATCGGCATCGTAAACCACATGAAGTGTTTCCTGGGTCTTGAACGAATGTTGCCAAACCTTGTAGACGCAGGCAAAACGACACCAGAAGTGGCGAAGCACTGCGATATCCAGCAGGATTATCATCACCCAAACCGTGTAGATCCAATATAAGGAACCGGCCAATCTTGTGTCTGTTCGTCCGATTATGAAAGACCACACCACATCCGGCGGGTAAAAATACAACAAGGGAATCAACGCGAATAACATCGCCGCACACAGGAAAGAGATGCCCAGCAACGACCAGTTCAACGCTTTGTTTTTGGCAGCCGCCACTTTCGGGGCCTCGCCAGTCAGACTGACTTCGGCGCGTTTGCCAAGCAATTTATGGGTCATGTAATTCGCCCATTCTGCCAAGGTATTTTGCGGGCATGCCCAGCCGCAAAAGACGGTGCCTGCAACCGAATACAATGCGATCAGTGCGCAGGCCAAGGTGATCCACAAACCAGATATCAGAAAAAAATCGGCAAGCCAGATTTGCCAACCGAGAACGACCAGTGCACCGTTCTCCGGATCGACCCGAAACAAGCCGGTCAACGGAATAAGCACCAGTAATAGCAAGAAAACAATCTGGACGGTGCGCCGCTTCCAGCGAAAATTGGCGCCCGCTTTTTTTGTTGCGGAGCTGACCACTTTGATTGGAATTCCGGAAAGTGTTTTGTTACTGGTGGAAGACATGATTACCTGTCAATGCGGTTCCCGTCACAACAAGCTCTGCGAATCACTCGCTTCAGCGTCCAAAGGCGATACGGCCAGCAGCCGCAAACGATAACGCTCTGCATCCTGCTTATTGCCCACAGACTGCTCCAGATGCCAGAGCGCGCGCAAGGCCCCAGCATGTTCCGGGGCCACCTTCAAAATGCGCTGCAGCGCTTCACGCTCGCTAAGACCATGCTGGCTTGCCTGATCGAGCGACTGCGACATATTATCAGCTAATCCATTGGCAATCCAGCGATCCTGGGAATTCGCCTGATAAGCCAACCAGGTCAGCTCGCTTGCCTTTTCGGCTTCACCTTGTATAGACGCGATCCATCCCCTGACCATCAATTCAGTCGCCACGTAGGCGCGCCCAAATTTGTTCTTGTCTTCTGCCTCGACTCCCAATATTCGAAAAGCCGTATCGGCATTCGGATGCCGTTGCAATAGCCACACCAACAGGGCGGCCAGATCCACGCTCCCGTCATAGCGTGCGCGCGGCAAATTGAATTCGATGTATGGTACCCATTCATCCTGAAGCGGCCCTGCACTCTCCGGGATCGGCCCCCAATACCGCCCCAGCCAGGTCCACGCACCTTCGTTGCCGGTTGCCCGCTGTTGTTCTTGCGTTGTCATACGATGCAAATTTCCCAACATTGCGCGTGCCCCTGAGAAACCTTGCCTTGGCCCAACCAAAGCTAAGTGCATGCCATCCATAAACATTTGTGCATCTGGAAACACCCGGCGAAAACTGCGCAGCACGACATTGAGCGATTTAATATCGAACTGGTTGAGTGCCAGCCACTGAACGAATACTCCATCGGCACTCAGGTGATTGCGCGCACGCTGAAACTGTTGCACCGCTAACAGCGACCCCATTCCTGCCAGATCAGGATGGAACAAGTCACCGACGATTACATCATAATCTTTTTGCGTAGTATTCAAAAAATGCCGCGCATCGTCCCGCTGCATCCGCACTTGATCCATTACGTTGCCATTCAACGGGGCAAACCATTTCCCCGCGGCAAAAATGGCACCCTGGGATAGCTCCACCGCGCTGCGCTGCAATTCGGGAAAGGCCTGGGAACCCGCCATGGAAATACCCGTTCCCACTCCGAGAAACAGAACATCATGCGGGGCCGGATGAAGCAGCAATGCCAGACGTGCCTGATCCTTTTGAATCTCCACCGCACTCGGTTCAGTGGAGGCATCCATACGCTGCAAATCGCTCAAGAGTATGCGCTGGCCATCCTGCTGCTGCACCACATGCGTCAGCGAAATCGCATCTTCGTAGAGATACAAGTCCCGGCCATTGGCTTCGACCTGCGGCAACAGCTGATGCACCGGCGGCATATTGCGCAAAGGCCATGCCATGATCAGCATCACCCCAAAGGCCAGCCATGCCGGACGTGATTTGATCCAGATCAACCCCAAGGCGGTAATTGCAAGTCCTGCCAATGCGACCACTGCGAAACTGCCGAACAAAGGGATTCCAAACAAGCAGGCAACAACCGCCCCGGCACCGCCGCCCAAACAATTGGCGCCATATAGCCAGGCTCCGCTCGAATCAGCGCTGCCAAAGCGACGAGCCAACAATGGCAACCACGCCCCCAATGCCAAGGTGACCGGCAAGGTGAATATTCCAAGCATGAGTGCTTGCGACCACAGCGCTCCGAAGAGCGATGCAAACTGGCTGCGTTCCACCCACGCTGAAGCTGTCGGCATCAAGTAAAGGCTCAAAAGCACGCCTGCCCCTGCCAGAAACGGCATCAAGACATCCATCCACTGCCTGTGTACGCGCGGCAAGAGCATACTGCCAAGCGAGATTCCAAGAAGAAATACCGCGAGGATTACCCCAAGCACATATTCAGTGCGGAGCATGATCATGCCGTACAAGCGTATCCAGCCGACCTCCAGCATGATGCTGGCCGCCCCGATTCCGGCATAAATGAGCAGTGCGGTTAAAGGTGGCCGAGCGTCCCGGGTGCCCTCCGCGCGTTGATGCGGGCCATCGCCAGACGACATAATGCGCGACAGCGCGAACGCCGAGCCCCCTACTGCTAATCCCGCCAGCGCGACGAGCCTGACGGAAGCGGTCCAACCCAACAGCGGCAGGCCCCAGAGCGGGAATAACGCGCCCACAGAGCCTCCAAGGGTATTAAGCCCATAGAGTTTGCCCAGTGACACCGGACTATGCTCGACAACCTTAAGTACCAGTGCGAAGCCAACTCCCATGGCATATGCCGGAACAACCAGCAAGCACAGAGCCTCTGCTCCCTGCAACAAATACCACTGCGCCAACGTCAACTGCGCGGCGATGCCGTCCATCCAACCGCCGAGCGACTGGAGCATGTTCGGGAGCAACAGTGCGTAGAGTGCGACTGCTATTTCAAGTGCTGCAAACAGGATCAGGGGGCTATTGCATCTTTTGGCCCATCTTAACCCCGCCAAACTGCCGAGCCCCAAGCCGATCATGAAAGCCGCAACGGTGAGTACTACGCCGAATATGCTCACCCCGAATTGCATGGACAACATGCGGGCCCACAGCACCTCATAGGCTAGGCTGGTCCAGCCCGACAAGCAATAAAGAAGGGCCACCCCCCACCACGACGATGTCTTGCCTGACGTTTCCGAATTCAAGCCGGACGGCTGGGGGTGCGACATATGGAGATCAGGCAGCGCTGGTAATAGACAATATCGAACAACAGGAGCGTGTCGCAAAACACGATTCGGACACCAATATCAGCAACGAAACACTAAGACTCTAAAAAGGATAGAACCATACGATGCCGACGATCGCATGGGCAACCGCCAAGGTCATGCTGAGCCCCGCAAAAATCATGTGCGCGAGGAACACTGGCTTCCCATACAGCCCCATCGCAATCCCCAGTCCTCCCGTGATCAGGACGAGCGTTAAGACTCCCGCGCCCAGCAAAAACATGATGCGTTGCTTGTCCTTATCGGTTATCGACTTGGCATGTTCCGCTTCCCTGTGTTGTCGATTAAAGGCCTGCATGATCTGCGCGCTGTCGTTCCCCTGGTTCGGTTCATCTGCTTGCACTGGCAGCACCATCAAGAAAGATGTGACTCCAAGCAGTATGACCCCTGCAAAACGAAGCAATGATGCTTTAGGGAGAATCGTTATAACTTGTAGCATGAACACTCTACTCCGGTGAGGACTTGTGGTCTGAACTTGCTTTACGGTCAGCTTTACGTGCTGCGCTGCTCCAGGCCAACACGGCCATTAAAATGAAGGGAGCAAAGATCCCCATCAACAGAAACAGAAAAATGTACCATGGTGTTGAAATCGTAACGTGCATAAAGCGATAGCTATCAACTGCCGCCTGCGCTGACGAGTAAGCTACGAAACCGGCCGAGGTCAAAATAATTTTCGCCCATCTACGATTCATCATAAATCTCCTATGCTACCTATTTATCCGCATTAAATGCACAGCGAAATCCGTAAAAATCCGAGGCGTAATTAGGCAACGCATAATCTCTGTGATAGGAGGCGGTAGCAAACGGGTCTCCCTTCCATGATCCACCACGCAAGACTTTATAGCGCCGCTCAACAGGAACCAAATCAGACAACTTCATGGCGCGATCCTTCTCGCTCTGCACCCGCGCCACTTTGCCCTGAAACGCCTCTGTTGGCGCTGCCGATCCCTGATACGGCAAGAAGTCATCATTGACCCACTGGTCGACATTACCGGCCATATCGAAAATCCCGTAAGGACTGACCCCGGTCGTATAAGCATCCACGTTGCTTGCCGATCCAACATTATAATAAGTATTCAAACGGTTCGGGTCCATCGTATTGCCCCACGGCCAGCGCCTGCCGTCCGTCCCTCGGGCCGCTTTTTCCCATTCCGCTTCGGTCGGCAGATGACAACCAGCCCACTTTGCATACGCTGAAGCATCGTACCAATTAACCAGGGTAACTGGGAACAGCAGCGTCCCCTGCAGGATTTTGCCATCTTTCCAATCGGAAGGGGGACGGTGGCCGGTAGCCGCGATAAAGCGGGCATACTGAGCATTGGTCACCAAATACTTGCCCATCCGATATGCAGGCAAAATGGCGGTGTGTTGCGGACGGTCTACCTCATTTGCATTCTCCGAATTTGTGCCCATTAGAAAAGGGCCGGCCGGTATCAAAACGGTGGATTCCAGTTCTTGCCAGCGCTCCTTAGTCAATAGCGCTTGTGCTTCCGCTACGGAATATCCGCCGACACGAGTCAACGGATGCTCGTTTAACTCATGTATCGCAATATCTTCGCCAGCCGCGCGAATATGCGTGGCCTCTTCCTTCAGATTGTAGGTAGCGAGATTTCGCATTTCTCCCATGCGAATCGAACCCAACTTTACGACGTGCAGACTTCCAAAAATCATGACCAACGCAATGCAAGTGATGACGGTAGCTGATAAAAATCGCTTCTTTCTCTCACGTTCCTCTGGCGTGAGCGGGGCATGCAGCGGTTTTCGAAAACCGCTCATGACTTGCGTTCTCCAATCGCAGAGCGCAATTTATCCCCTGATTTAGCGGGTAAATTTGATCTGCCATACGTGCGTTTGATCACAACCTCTCCTATGATTCCGCCAATACCTGCGGATTCCGCTGCCAGAATGACATAAAGCCCCCACCAACCAAGGGGATTCAGCGTGCTGCCATGCGGTGTGCCCGTGATATACAGGATTTGAGCATAGCTGGCGCAGCGCACAAACAGGGGTGGCAAATAGCACAGCCATTTCCCACCGGCACCAAATATCCAGGAGACAACAAAACCCACCACAAATGGCACAAAAAACACATCCAATATCCAGGCAAAGCTGAATGTCGCCAAACCCGAAAAAAGCTCGATTTTGACCCCCAGCAATCGATCGCCGAAATAATTCAGTGACGTACCGATCAATAAAGCCGCCATTGCTTTGGCATATCCCTGTTTCATTGTTTATATTCCATACCGGTCAATTTTTCATATTCTGCTTTTTTCGTTTCTTCCAGATACCAATCCCGGACCTTAAGGCTGGCTAGATAGACTGCGAGAGTATGTCGATCCCTGTCAGGCAGCCCTGCATAGGATGGCATACGATACTCCGGTTTGAGACGGGACGGAATAATCGCCTGCGGGTTGGTCGAAGAAAGGTAATCATAGAACCACGCTTCGCTGCGTAGCGAACCAATCCCATCCAGCATCGGTGCTGGAACTGATTGCAACATATCCTTCACAGTCCAGAGCGTATGGCAATCCTTACAGCCGTGCTTCCGATACAAATCCGTCGCCTCCCTGGCAACTTCAGGAGCTGAAGTACTATAGAAGGGAATGTCACGATCGTGCTTTTCATTGTTTTGAAGCAACGAGCGTACGATTCCGGCACCCACCAACAACACGATTAAAAGCAGGACGGCCTTTTCTCCGCGCTTCATGCTGTATGAGTTCGCTCTTCCGCTCGTTTCGCCAAATGGCGTTCGCGACTTTCCATCTGGGCCTTCATGACCGCTTGGCTCTTTGCATAATCCTCTGGCGTCATTTTGTCCTTGTCGCCCTCATTGAAAATGACATACTTGATGTCCTCATCGAACTGTTCGTTTTGCATGCCCCACCGAATCCAGTAGATTGCCGCAACAATAATCATCGCCCCGATGACCAGCCACAGATAAATGGTCCAACCATCCGGAAGTGAATCTAAAAAAGTCGAAGACATAATATTTCTCCTTTGCCGTGAAACATCAAAATAGAACTCCGCCCAGCATTTGCAGGGCCCCAAAAATCACCGCAACAACAACGCCAAGGATAATGGCTCCGAACATCACGCGCTCCCCTCCCCTCATCTGGGTTGGGCGGTTCTTGCTGAACATAAGCGCGATAATGATCCCCGAGAAGACCGCAATTCCCACCATGAGAAATATGAAAACCCCCTCGCTGAACTGCTGACTGCGCATTCCTTCAATACTGAGATCAAGCTTTGGTGAAATATCCGAACTTAACTGTGCAACATGGAATGGGGTAACATGCGAAAAGAATGACGGAATCTTTAGCTCCTGATAACTGTTTGAACTTGGTTCTAACAAAAATGCCACACCCTGCATCGGTGCGGCACTTATGGTAAATCTTTAATATGCGCGCTTGGGCAATGCGGCCCCAATCGCCATTGTCATCTTATTTCTTTGATTTGTCGTAATTATCGACAAAAAAGCTATATATAAATGGCGCGACAAACGCCAGAGTAATGGTTACGGCAACCGCAACAGGTGGGTAATCGAGTTCAATCATGCAAGTTCTCCTAAATTAAAGTGTAGCTAAACCGCTGAACGGGCGTCGAGGATTCCCAGACACCCATTTCCTTTCAAATCAATGATCCTTGCTGTGCGTTGGCTGCCAAGAATAGGGCGGCAAACATTTGATCACCATTGTCACCCCAATGAAAAACATGGTGACGTAGAACAGATCAATCGTGTAGCCCTTGTCCCACCACGGTTGCTTCCGCTCCCGCACACCATTCTCTTTATAATTGCCCTCGAAGTTCGCGATAACAACCTGATCGCCAACCACGGTGTACTCTTCCAGATCGACACCCTTGGACATCAAGGCTTCGATTTGCGGTTTGATGATACGCAAATCGTCCATCGTCACAGGATGGCGGACCAGCAACCCTTCATAGTCCATCCTCGAGGCGTGTGCCTTGCCTTTAACCATCTCGACCATTTTGGCCATGGCGGCCTTATCATCTTGAATCGCCATAATTTCAGGTGTATTCATCGCCCTGATATAATCAGCGTAAATACCGGCGTTCGGACGTTGCCCCCACAGCGGAAAGGTAATAGCAAACGCTGTCAGTACCGTAAGCAGCAACAACCACACCACAGGCACCGGGAGACGATTGTTATCTTCCGTTATTCCGCCGAGATTTTCCTTCTCCCACAGCTCCTGGTCATTCTTGTTTTCCTCCGGAAAACTGAGAGTTACCAAGGGTTTCTCCATATTAAATGCCATTTCTAGACCCTCCCTTTATTATTTCAAGCTCATCATGTAGTCGATCAAGTAGCGAATCTCGGAATTCTTGCTGTAAGCAGGGACTTCCGGTGCAGCTACGCGAGCGCCATTTCGATATTGGATATACTCGGCACGCCACTTGTCAAAGTCGATCTTTTGACCATTAGCATCCTTTTCACCCCACAAATAATCGAAACGCGGCATGATGGAGTGCGGCTGCACTAAACGTGGGTTAAAGAAATGCAACATCATCCACTCTTTCGAAGAGTTCCGTGATCCCACGTGCAACAGGTCAGGAGCCTTTCGGTCAGATCCAAAAGCAGTTGGCGACTCGCCATTAAAATCGCCAATCATCGGAGGAGCGCCAAACACTTGCCAATCCTGCGTTTGCTCGGGCAACAGGGTATGACACCACCAGCAACCCTCGCGCACAAACATGGTTTTGCCGGCGCCCGCATGAGAAACGTCCTCATCCTTGGCAGCACTCATCACAGCAGTGGGCGTCCATCCCCTGGTCGCTGTCAGATTTTCCACATAACTGATCTGCGCTCCTTGAAACGAACCTTTGGCCAACGCGAATACTGCGCCAGCCGACTTCTGTGCCTCGCCGATCTTACCCTCCTGCACACTTAATTCCTCAACCCCCTTACCAAGGATACGAGGATGCAGGATGCCAGCAGGGAATGTCGTGCCGGTCTGATACACATAAACTTCCTTTGCGTCCATCGGTTGACCGGTCTTGGGATCCACCTTCAGCGTGACCTTGAGCGGTTTATTCCATCCCAGCAAGAATGGGTCTTCCAAGCTGAACCCGGTTTCGTGACCTGCCGTGAACGCCTTATCGAGTGCCACATCAGTAGACGATACTGACGCGAAATCGAAAGCCGGCAACAGCAAGGTGATGCACATTGAACCACCGAGCGCAAGCCCAAACATTTTTGCGCCGATCTTATACTCTCTAAATGCCATGTTTTATCTCCCCAATTGACTCGGCAAAATTAACGTTCGTAAGCCAACTCATGCGGCATACGACCCTCTGGAACCACAGTTCCTTGACGAGCAGTCATCCACATGTTGTATAGCCACAGCACGTTGCCAGTGAATACCATCGTACCGCCGAGCCAACGAGCGATCATGTATGGGTGCTCTGCAATCACCACGTCGATATAAGGCACCTCATAGATCTTGCCAGCGCCTTGAATCAGGCCAGCGATCGTCATGGAGACCCAATATGTAGTGAAGCCGATCAGCAACAACCAGAAGTGTATATTACCGAGCGTCAATGAATACAGCTTGCGCTTGAGGATCATTTGCAGACCGAGATACACCGCAGCAGCCTCAAGGAATGTCGAGAAACCCAACAAGGCAAGGTGCGCATGCGCCACGATCCAACCCGTTCCGTGGATGTACCAGTTGATTGCGCGGGTCTGCTGAAAACCACCTTGCATATTCAGCGGAATCGCCATCAAGACACCGGTAATGGTAAAGCGAATTTCAAGGTTTTCTACAAACATGTACCACTTACCCTGCATGGTTAACAGAATATTGGACACGAAAGCGATTGCAGGCACCAGGATCAACACGCCTTCCACAGACGCGAACGATTTCAGCCATTCAGGCAACGGCGCAGACATCAGGTGATGCGCTGCAGGGGTGGAATAAAACACCACAACCGACCAGAAATGCAAATGGCCGATCCGATGCGAGTACAACGGGTTGCCCGTTACTTTAGGAATGGTGTAATACGCGATCGCAGCTGCCACCGGGGTAATCCACAAACCCAGAACATTATGCGCGAACCACCATGTCAGATAAGCCTCGGTCAATCCGGTCAAATGGAAGAACTCAGGCAGATTTCCGGTGATAAAGACAATCGCAACCATGAAAACCGCTGAGGCAAAGAACCAGTTGGTGGTATAGATACCTTGGGTACGCCGCTTTATAACGGTCATCCAGACATTGATGCCCAGTGGAACCGCCATAAACAAGGCGATGTAAAGGTCGATCACCCATGGGAAATCTGAGTATTCCCGTCCTGAGGTCACGCCAGCCCACAACAGCACGAGTCCGAGGCTGAGACCGACATTCCAAGACAGGGCATTCCACAACCCAAGCTTCTCGGACCACAACTTCGTATTACCCAGCGCCGGCGTGATATACATCATGGCCATACCAAAAGCCATCGATATCCAGCCAAAAATAACGGCATGAACGTGCACCTGACGCATATGTCCGAAAGCAAAGTACTCGTTGCCCGTTACAAAATCCGGAAACGCCAGCTTCGCCGCGTTAAAAGAACCCAACCCAGTCCCGATAACGAACCATACTATGGAAGAAAATCCCCAGAAAACAGCCGCAGAACCCGCTGGAATATCTTCATTCTTGGCAAATAAATATTTAAGCATACTACCCCTCCCTCAACTTGATTGAACACGGCCAATAACATTCAGCCTTGAGTTTGTATTGTCGTTATTTCTTCTTCGGGTTCAAAATATACCACGACAGCAACATACTCGAAAACGCCAACAGTACCCCCAATGCACCCGCTATTGTAGCCATATTCCTATCTCCTCAAATGATGATCAAATCAAATTATAAAACGACAATGACAAGATTTTTATGTTTTAAAGCCGGTATCAGGCATTCTCCATGCGCTCATGGCGACCGAGTGCAATAACCAGAATCCCAACAAAAGCCAAGCCAAAGACAATCATGGCCCAATCGATGAAGCCGGTAAAGGTGGCTGGATTATACGCGGAGCCCATGTCCCCACCCCATAGCGGAAAGCCACCGCGTCCCATCATGCACATCACTGCCGCGCCAAAGACGCTACCATTCCCCATTCCAGTCAGCATGCCACCGATAAAGATGGACCAAAAGGATCGAGATACCATTGACTTCTTTGCACTCATGTAGCAACCCCCCCTAACGTTATTAAACACCAAGATTCCAAAGATTCTCTGAAAGCAGGTTCGCGCACACCTGACGAGCCTGCCACCTAGCAATACCCCGTCCGCCAGCAATTTATATTTTTTTCAAGCTGGACTCGGTCGAAAAACTGGACTTGAGCGAATGTTAAATAGCATACCCCCACCTTGTCAAGGGAATTACCACTTTTGTTCCCGCAAATATGCGATGTTCTGGTTCCCAAAATCAAAACATCAATGTTACATAGCGCCTTGGGCAACCTCCCGTTCCGTTAGGACAGGCGCGTCGCCACATCTTATTATAAGGAAGGCTCGTTCTGTGCAAATGCAAGGCGCTATCAATCTCCCCCATGAATGGCGAAGCTTTTCGGGCAAATCAGGTAATAAATTCGGGGGGTCAATAAGGCTTTGGACTGCCCGGCCGGTTGTAGTCATTGTCCCGAGAGCGTCACGCGAGCGGATCCTGGAGTGCTGCCACTGCGGTTCATTTGAAGAGTCTGCTAGATATCAAAACAATATGCGGATGTTCAGGGCGTCCGAGGCGGATAGCCGATGACTATCCTAGTACGGACGTATCCGAAATTCTGTGTGTGAGGTTGGTTTAGTCACGGCATCAATTTAAAGCATCCGTGAATCGTTCGCCGAACATGATGGCGAATTGATTGGCCGCCTCCTTCCATGTCCGTGGTGGCATCTTCCAGTCTTTCACGATATTGCGCAAGGCCAGATACAGCAGCTTGGTGGCGGCCTCGTCGCTGGGGAAGTGCCCACGGTTCTTTACGATCTTGCGCAATTGCATATGCAGACTCTCGATGGCATTGGTGGTGTAGATGATCTTGCGCACCTCCGGCGGATAGGCGAAGAACGGAATCACCTGCGTCCACTGCCGTCGCCAGGCCGCCGCGATGGGTGGGAACTTCTTGCCCCATGCTCCTTGCTCGAATTCGGTTAAGGCCGCTTCCGCAGCTTCGGCATTGACCGCTTGGTAGATGGCCTTTAACTCGGCAGCCAGTGCCTTCCGATCCTTCCAGCCCACGTAATTGAGCGAGGTGCGAATCAGATGCACGATGCAGGTCTGTATCTGGGTTTGCGGGAACACTGCCTCGATGGCTTCCGGAAAGCCGCGCAACCCATCCACCACGGCAATCAGGATGTCCGCCACACCGCGCTGCTTGATGTCGTTGAACACCTTGAGCCAGAACTTGGCGCCTTCAGTCTGCTCAATCCACAGTCCCAGCACATCCTTGCGCCCAGTGGCGTCGATGCCTAGCGCCAGATAGACCGCCTTGTTTCTGACCGTGCCCTCGTCGCGTATCTTGAGCCGCAAGGCATCGAAATAGACGATGGGATACATGGCCTCTAGCGGACGGGCTTGCCATTCCGCTACCTCGGCCATGACTTCGTCGGTGATGGTGGAGATTAAATCGGGAGAAACTTCCAGGCCGTACAGTTCGATCAGGTGCCCCTGTATCTCGCGCACCGTCATGCCCCGTGCATACATGCCGATCACATGCTCGTCGAATCCGGGCAGGCGGCGCTGGTGCTTGGCCACCAGCTGCGGTTCGAAGGTGGATAAGCGATCACGCGGGATGGACAGATCGAGCGCGCCGTTGGGGGTGAGCACGGTCTTGGGACTGCTGCCGTTGCGATGGTTGCCAGCCCCTTCATCGGGTTCCTCATTCGCCAGATGGTGGGTCAGTTCAGCGGCCAGCATACGCTCGGCAAGTTGCTTCTTGAGCTGCCCGATCAGGCCGGATTCGCCCAACAGGCTCTCGGCATCCTTGCCGGATACCTGGGCTAAAAGTTGATCAAGCAGCTCGTTGGAAAATGGGCCTGTGGCTTTGCGCTTGCGCGGCTTCTTCGTTGCTTCGGTCATTCATCGCTCCTTTAGTTAGCATGATATGACCTCTACACACAAAATTCAGGATAGGCTCCCTAGTACTCAACTTCATCCGGGCAAAAGTCCAAGAACTCTCTCCAAAATAGAATCATGAGTGTCCTGTTTGCGACCTTGTATTCACATTTCCATTTAGTTTGGCCAGCTATCGTTTCGATCTTCTCCTTGTTTCCTGTCCAGATCGCAGTTTCTGCAATCGCAGAACCTGAAGCTAACAAGCAAACAATCAAAAAGCACTTTCTCATGTCATCCTCCGAATAAGTTTGCGGCCCCTCGCGTCGCTCAACACGCCCTGACAAATGATAATTTATGGTTGATTTGCTCAATAGTCAATTTCACAGCAACCTCCAACCCTTCTCCTTTTCCATGTCCGTCGCCCAGGGAACAAAGCGAACCGTTCCGAAACAGTGACCATATTTCCTTATTTGTTAAAAATTTCATCTTGTAACGTGAGTCTATTTCCAAAGCTGCAGCCATCGATGGCCAAATCGATGGTCGGCTAACGCAATTCTCATTGAGCGCCCCCTCAGATCGCTGCGAGATCCAGACTCTGCTTACCCTGCGATCGTGCTGTCGCAGCTGGCCATCTTGGCGCAAGCCCTTTGCATATTGAAATCCGTCCTGCGCATTAGGATACGTGGACACCACCAAAAACTCTTCGCCGCCAATTTGGCACTGCAGGCTCTGCTTACGGGCAGCATTGCGCAAGCTTGCTGCGATCATATGGGCGCAGCATCTCCCCCCCGCAGGGACCGCAGGTGCCATGGATCGATTTGAATTGGTCGATGTCCAGGATGATGGAGAATACCGGACGGCCTTCGCCAATCGCAATGCGCCCTTCCTGCGGCAAGCGCTCTATTGCCTTGCGATGACCTGGCAACCCTGGTCTGAAGCCCGTAGCCGCAATGCGAATTGCCATCCGAAGAAGTATCGCGACTTCATTACCCAATGATCGCTCAAGCATCCGATTCATAAAATCGAACCGAATTTCGCCCTGCTGCTTTCGCTCGATACATCGCCATATCGGCCCACTTCAGGATATCTTCTGCATCGGCTTCGTAATCGATAAATAGCATCACGCCGATACTCGACGTGCAATGATGCTCAATAGTGGTTTGCTCCCTACCCGCTTGTTGGATTTTCAATATATAGCGTTCCGCCAAAGCGGCACGGATCTTCTCTGCGACAATACTGGCTAGCCTGATTGACTCAGCCTTGTCCATGTCCAACTCACCGAGCACTACGACAAATTCATCCCCACCGAAGCGAGCGACAGTGTCTACCCCACGCACACATCTGTTAATGCGACTTGCCACTTCCTTCAGCAGCAAGTCGCCCGCAGTATGGCCTTGCCGGTCATTAAGTGTTTTGAAATTGTCCATGTCCAGGAACATTAGTGCGCCGTACCGACCACTACGTTTGCTGGCAGCCATCGCATGTTTCAGCCTGTCATCCAACATGCGGCGATTTGGCAGGTGCGTCAGCGTGTCATAAAACGCCAGATTGCGAATTTGCTCCTCAGCCTCCTTGCGCTCAGTGATGTCACGGGAAACGACGATCACGCGAGACGGTTGGCCCTGACTGTTTCTTATCAGACCACCGATGGATTCCATGTGGCGAATACTGCCATCCGTCAATACAAAGCGGTACTCGGTCTGCAAGCCGATCCCGGACCGAACTGTTTCCCGGAACGCGTTTTTGACTTGCTCGCGATCATCTGGATGGACGTCGGCGAAGGAGTCCGTACCCTTCATGGCGTCGGGTGCGCCAATGAAAAGCCGGGCGTAAGAGGGGCTGTTATAGAGTCGCCGCCCCTCCAGATCAAGGACGGCGATGAAATCCTCGGTATTTTCGGCGATCATGCGAAAGAACCCTTCCTGTTCGCGAACCGCTTCTTCAGCGTGCTTGCGCTCCGTAATGTCGAACAAAACGATACGCACTACAGGTAAGGCCTCGCCTTTCAGAAGGCGCAGGCCATCGACCTGAACTTCCAGACGAGACTCGTCGTTACGAAGGATAGCCAACTCGCATGTCACCTTTTCAGAGCGCTGCAGCACGCTCATGAAATATTGATACCAGTGATCGCGATCGTCTGGTGCGATGAAGGTCGCGAAACGTCGATGCAATAGGTCGCTGCGCTCTTCTCCCAGCAGGGCCGCGCCAGCGAGATTGATATCGTCGATCAGTGCGTCGCGGCTAAGAGTGAAGTAACCGACGGGCGCGAAGTCATAGAAATCGGCGTAGCGGTCGCGTGATTCTTCTATGATGCACTGGGCTCGCCTCAACTCTTCGTTTTGCATCTCAAGCTCGATTTGCAGTATCTGGAGCTCATGCAGGAGTTCCTCAACTGGAAGAGTTGGGATGTCTGTGTGCGGCAAGCGCGCCAACTTGATTTCAGCTGCCTGTCGAAGGGCGCGGGCGAATTGCGCATCGGCTTCGCCGTTCCTCGTATCAGCTTTTTCTGGTTGCTGGCTCATGAGCGTCTCGTCAGAGCTTTTCCTCTATGGCATAACGCACCAGTTCAGCGACGCTCTTCAAACCAAGCTTGTTCAGAAGGTTAAATTTGTGTGTGCTGACCGTTTTGTCGCTAATAGCAAGCTTCCGGGCAATCTCCTTGATATTCTTGCCGTCTACGAGAAGGTGAAATATCTGCCGTTCCCGGTCAGACAGCAGAAGCTCAATTGGCTTTTGTTCTTTTGGGGTGGGCAAGAATGCGATCTGCTCGGCCATTGCCGGACTGAGGTATTTGCCTGTCTTGCTGACTTTGCGAATGGCCTCCAGCAGAATCGGGGGCTTGCAATCCTTGCAGATGTAGCCTGAAGCGCCCGCCCTCAAGGCGCGCATCACGACTTGCGGTTCATCATGCATGCTGAGAACGAGAATCCGCACGCCGGGATAAGCGCGCCTGATCTTATTGATCAATTCGGTTCCGCATAGGCCGGGCATTACCAAATCAAGCAACAGCATTTCAGCAAGGCTGCCGGGTAACTTCTTGAGCAACTCATCGCCGTTGGCGGCTTCCCCAACCACTTCGATATCGGGGGACAGCCCCAGGTATTGAACTAGGCCGGCACGGACCAGATCGTGATCATCAACTATAAACAGACGAATTGTCATAGACGCCACCCCCCATTCCATCCCAACGGTATCGCAGATGCCTGGTACAAATCATACTAACCTCTTTCCCTGAACAATAAAACGACAATTGCGTTACTATCCTTGGCGGCGTCCAGACAAAAGCTCCCATATCCGACCCGCGTTGATTTTCTGCGCTTTCGATGCATTCTAAACTAGGACAATCCCTATATTCATCTAAATGGATTTTTATAGGAATATTCGTGTCTGCTTATGTTCATCGAACCTGCTTTGACCATAATGCAACCGATAGCTTTACTCTTAAAGTGCCTGTAAAAAGACCAAGCTTGCTCCGCAATACAAATCCAACCGCTGAATCAAATCGCAAAGCAAACAAAGCCATAATTCATACCGGATTGACTACCGAATTTTAAAAGCAATTGCTCGCAGTCAAGTCTCAGGAGAACAACATGAAATCGGAACAGCTACGCTCCATTGCCAGGCCGCACAGTCTCAAACCCAGCTACTTTTCAAGAGCCCAATGGATTAACGCGGCTCATGGCGCGGAGGGTAACTTTGCTCGCTTTACCGCCGCGCACTGCGGCGAATGCGTTCAAGCGAACTGCATGGTGGCGGCAGGATTGTTTTGATGCCCTCGTCCTATTTCAATAAGGAGAACTGTCATGAATTTAGTTAAATGGGATCCCTTCAAGGAACTGGAAGAGGTGTCCAATCGCTTGAACCGAATCTTCGGACGCGCCGCCTTTCGCACCGAATCAGGCCGAGAAACACTGGCAGTAGCGGATTGGTCACCTTCAGCAGACATCAGCGAGACGGATGCCGCATATCTGATCAAAGCCGAAATTCCAGGAGTGAACAAAGAGAACGTAAAGGTCACCGTTCAGGACGGCACGCTTACGCTGCAAGGTGAACGCAAGATGGAGAAAGAAGAGAAGGGCAAGAAATTCCACCGCATCGAACGGTCCTACGGAAGTTTCTTGCGTAGCTTCCGGATGCCCGACGACGCCGACGAAAACTCTGTGAAAGCCGAATTCAAGGACGGCGTGCTCAACGTCACCGTGGCCAAGACCTCAAAGACCAACAAGAACAAGGCAATCGAAGTTTCGGTGAAATAGCTAAAAATTAGGGACAGAGACTCGGATGACGCGGCGAGAGAAGCAAAGTTAATTTGTCAGATACGGCAGGGCTTGCGGGAGCTTTCCGTTCATTACATTAACAGGAACAGGGGAAAGGATCATGGCAACTGGTACAGTCAAATGGTTTAACGATGCGAAAGGGTTTGGCTTCATCACTCCTGATGATGGGGGCGATGATCTGTTCGCGCACTATTCCGCAATCAATATGAATGGCTTCAAGTCGCTCAAGGAAGGCCAAAAGATCAGCTTTGACGTGACACAGGGTCCCAAGGGCAAGCAGGCATCGAACATTCAGAGCCTTGATCGATCGGATTGACCGCCATCGTGGGCTTTGTGACACCTTTTTTTAATGGAAGGCGGTTGCCGGGAAATCCCACTATCTTATTTATCTCCCCCTATCCGCTAATCGGGCCAAAAAAATCAACACTTAATGGTCCTTTATTGAATTGAAGTTGATGTTAACACTACTCATTCGTAACCAACAAGGAGAAATAAAATGAACAATATTACTCGCTTTAATCCGTTCACCGAACTCGCTCGCTTCGACCCGTTCTGGGATATAGATGATGTTTTCGACAAATTCATGACGCGTCCGGTTCTACGCGAAGGGCTCGAAATCGGACCCCAAATCAAAATGGATATAAAGGAAGCAGACGGCCAATATCTGATCAAGGCAGAAATCCCTGGTGTGAACAAGGATGACATCCACGTGTCCGTTGATGGCAACCGGGTATCCATCAGTGCTGAAGTCAAACAGGAAAAGGAAGAAAAGGAAGGCGAACGTGTGATTCGCAGCGAGCGCACTTACGGCATGGCCTCGCGCACTTTTAGCTTGGCGGAAGATGTTGATCCAAGCAAGGTCCAGGCGAAGTATTCGGATGGCATACTCGAACTGACTCTGCCCAAAAAGCCTGGGGCTTCGCGTAAGGAAATACCTATTTCATAAGATCCTCCCGGTTGGGCACGGGTGGCAGGGCATGGAAATGAATATTAAGCATTTTCATCCTTCGCATGAGCGCGCGCTGGTCAGGCGACAGGAAAGCTCGCAAAAAACCGCTCCGGTATCGTCATTCCGGATGCGGTGCCGCAAAAGCCCTGCCAGGGAGAAAGCATGGGGGTCGGTGCAGAAGAAATATTGAAGGATGGGAAATGCGCCCCTTGGACGTCAAAGTCGCCGACCCTGTGTTGTTGGGCGAGCATGCCGGGCAGACCGTGAACGGTTGGGGGCGGTGAGTTGATCGTCATGCGGGAAAAAGAACTCATAGCCGTCCTCAAAATCGAAGCCATCCGAACCAACTTTCGCAACACTGATTCTGGAGAATCCAATGCCGGCCAAAGAGGTTTTGTTCCATGACGCTGCCCGAGCCAAAATAATTGATGGCGTGAATGTTCTGGCAGACGCGGTCAAGGTGACACTCGGCCCAAGAGGTCGAAATGTGATTCTGGAGCGCAGCTACGGTCCGCCGCTCGTGGCAAACTCCGGGGTAGTCGTCGCCAAGGAGATCGAGCTCACAGATAGATTCGAGAACATGGGCGCACAGATGGTCAAGGAGGTTGCCAGCAAAACCTCCGATGTTGCTGGTGACGGCACGACCACGGCCACGGTGCTGGCACAGGCGATCGTGCGTGAGGGGATGAAGTTCGTCGCGGCCGGCATGAACCCGATGGACTTGAAGCGTGGCATAGACCTGGCGGTTGCTGCAACGGTTGAGCAATTGCGCAAGATTTCCAAGCCATGCACGACAAACAAGGAGATATCGCAAGTCGGCGCCATATCTGCCAATTCAGACACCGCCGTCGGAGACATCATTGCACAGGCCATGGAAAAGGTCGGCAAGGAAGGCGTGATCACGATTGAAGACGGCAAGAGCCTGCAAAACGAGCTGGAAGTCGTGGAAGGGATGCAGTTCGACCGCGGCTACCTGTCGCCCTACTTCATCAATAACCCTGACAAGCAGATCGTGGTACTGGATGACCCATATATCCTGATGCATGACAAAAAGATCAGCAACATCCATGATTTGCTGCCGCTGCTGGAGCAGATCACCAAGGCTGGGCGACCTTTGCTGATCATCGCCGAGGATGTCGAAGGCGAGGCGCTGGCGACGCTGGTAATCAACACGTTACGAGGGGTCTTGAAGACGGTCGCTGTAAAGTCCCCCGGTTTTGGCGATCGACGCCGCGCCATGCTGGAAGATATCGCAATCCTGACCGGCGGCACGATGATTGCCGAAGAGGTCGGCTTGACGCTGGAGAAGATCATGCTGAAAGATCTTGGTCAGGCCAAACGCGTGGAAGTGGGCAAGGAATATACCACGCTGATCAGCGGCGCCGGAAATGCCGCGACGATCCAGGGCCGCATCCGGCAAATCCGCAAACTGGCAGAAGAGGCGGCCAGCAGTTATGACAAGGAAAAATTGCAGGAGCGTGCCGCCAAACTTTCAGGCGGGGTCGCGGTGATAAAAGTCGGTGCCGCCACAGAGACGGGCATGAAAGAGAAGAAAACGCGTATCGAGGACGCGATGCATGCAACCCGCGCGGCCGTCGAAGAGGGAATCCTGCCTGGGGGTGGCGTGGCCTTGCTGCGCGCCAGGGCCGGGATCATCGCGCTGAAAGGCGACAACAGCGAACAGGAATCGGGCATCAAGATCGTGCTGCGTGCGCTGGAAGAACCGCTGCGCCAGATCGTCGCCAACGCCGGCGCGGAGCCTTCGGTAGTGCTGAACAAGGTACTGGAGGGTAGCGGCAGCTTTGGATACAACGCCGCCACCGAAACATATGGCGATCTCATCGAAATGGGAATCCTCGACCCGACCAAAGTAACGCGTAGTGCCCTGCAGAATGCCGCCTCGATAGCGAGCCTCATTCTTACCACAGACGTAATGATTGCAGAGCTGCCGAAGAATGAGGAGAAACCCGATGTAACGGGCGAGATGGGAATGTAATGGGCAAGACCGTCCGGTGCCGATTTAAAAATCCGGACGGGCGCGTGATCAAAAAATGAGAAACTGTTTTATGCAGAGGACAACATGATGAAATTTCGTTCCATGGCGGTAGTTGCGGGGCTGATAGTCGTAGGGCTGACAGCCGGCCTTCTTTACTTGAGCCTAGACAGCAGCAAGGCGACTGCAGCGGCGATAAGGGGCGCGCTAGCTACTTTCACCAAACTGGACCTGTTAGGCGCCCAGGGAGAATTTAATGCTTTTACGTTATTATTGATCTGTATCGGTCTTGTTTGCTTCATCACACTTCGAGGAAAATAAAATGCCAAAATCAATCAGCGCTTCCGCCGGTCGCGCGCCCTTTTCTGGCGGCTTTCATCAAATCACCCGACATGACGGCATCTTTCAGGAACGCGTGCACGATGCCTATAAATTGAAGGGCAAGCTCACGGAACCAACCGTTTGTTCGCACTGTGGCGCCATATTTCATCAAGGTCGCTGGCAGTGGCAGCAGGCGCCGGCAAACGCTCATACCGTGGTTTGCCCTGCCTGCCAACGAATCCATGACCATTTTCCCGCTGGGTTCCTGACGCTCAAGGGTGAGTTCTTCCGTTCGCATCGCGACGAGATTATGCGGCTTGTGCACAACCATGAGAAGCACGAACGTGCGGAACACCCGCTCGAACGAATCATGGACGTGGAGGAAAAGGATGGCTCGACACTGGTGAGCACCACGGATATCCATCTCGCTCGTGGTATCGGGGAAGCATTGCACCATGCCTATCAAGGTGACCTGGAGTTTCACTATAATCCAGAACAAAATCTGTTGCGTGTCAGTTGGACACACTAACGGAGTAAAGTGATGCGTCGCACTGGCTGGCTTGCATTCGGATTCATCATGGCGAAGGTCCCGTTAGCGACCTTCTTGACGCATGTCAGCCCCAATCCAGCAACGAAGCGCATGGAGTGCAACAGCCCGCATGCCTCCTGTGTCAAGCAACTAGTTCGTAGCGGGTTAAGGCGGGCGAGCATGCTGGCACAATTGCCCCGCAAGAGAGATGATCTTTATCCCATTGCAATTCCAAGGTGAATGGGATGCTGCAGCTTGAATAGAATGGCGGACATTCGGTCAAGAAATGCAAGCGGGCCTTCGCAAGAGATGCCGATTACAGCTTCGTTACATGATTGCAAGGAGAAAGGGCATGAGACAAGAGCAAAGCGGACAGTCTGTGAAATCGATAGGCGGCAACATCAATTACCCTGCGCCTGCTAAAGACCAGCACCGAATGCTTGGCAATCTGGTCGTTGCTATGGAAAAGCTGTTGGTGGCAAGGGCTATGCGCGCCTTCGGTAATCCACCGGTGGACGTTGTCCTATGGAATGGCCTGGAAATTTCAAATCCCAAGGGCAGCGCGGTCGGGCGGGTTCTGATTCGGGACCGTGGCGCACTCTTGCAATTGGTCGTCGATCCCGAGCTTTACTTCGGGGAGTTATATTCGGCCGAACGTATAGAATTGCAGGGAAACCTGCTGGATTTTCTTGATGCGGTCTATCGGGTCTGGCCGCTAGCCAGCCAGAGCAAGATCGGCATGCTGCTGGCCCCGTTGTATGATGCACGACGGCGCAACACTCTCAGCGGGGCGCGTCGCAACATTCACCACCACTACGATATCGGCAATGATTTCTACAAGCTCTGGCTCGATGACCGCTTGTTGTACACCTGTGCGTACTTCCCCGACCCAAGCAGCAGCCTTGACGATGCACAATTGGCAAAACTTGATCACGTGTGCCGCAAGCTCTGCCTGCGCGCAGGGGAGAGAGTAGTGGAGGCCGGTTGCGGGTGGGGAGCTTTGGCGTTGCACATGGCAAAGCACTATGGCGTGACGGTTTCCGCCTACAACATATCCAGCGAGCAGATCAGCCTCGCCCGGCAGCGTGCCCAGGCAGAAGGACTTGATGGTCAGGTTGAATTTATCGAGGATGACTATCGTAACATAAGCGGCGAATTCGATGCATTCGTCTCCGTCGGGATGCTTGAACATGTGGGGACCCATCATTACCGGGAGCTGGGCAAGCTCATTGACCGCTGCCTTACGGACAGTGGTCGCGGATTGATCCATACGATAGGTGTGAACTACCCGAGACCGATGGACGCGTGGACGGAGCGCCACATTTTCCCTGGTGCCATGCCGCCAAGCTTGGGGCAGATGATGGAGATCTTCGAACCTTATGATTTCTCGGTACTCGACGTGGAAAATTTGCGGTTGCACTATGCGAAGACGCTGGAACACTGGTTGCAAAGATATGAGGCTAATGTCGATCGCGTAACCGAAATGTTCGATCCTGCATTCGTGCGCACGTGGCGTTTGTACCTCGCCGGCTCTCTGACGGCATTCAAGACTGGAAGTATGCAATTGTTCCAGGTGACCTTTGCCCGCGCGAACCGTAACGAGATCCCCTGGACGCGGCAATACCTGTACGAGCCAAACACAACATTGGGCAAATCTGATGGAAACCTGTGACGTACTCGTCGTTGGCGGCGGTCCTGCGGGATCAAGCTGTGCGTGGCAGTTGCGCCGGCATGGCTTCGATGTGACGGTGATGGACAAGGCGAACTTTCCGCGCGAAAAGGTCTGTGCTGGGTGGATCACCCCTGCGGTGGTGCAGGCACTGGAACTGGATACCGATGCTTATGCACGGCAGCATGTTTTTCAGCCGATCACGGCCTTCCTTACGGGCCTGATCGATGGCAACGGTCTTGAGACCCATTATCCGTCCACGGTCAGTTATGGCATACGCCGCTTCGAGTTGGATGACTATCTGCTGCAACGCTCCGGGGCGCGCAAGCGTTTGGGACAACCATTGAAATCATTGCAACGGACAGGCAAGCAATGGATCGTTAATGACGCAATCTCTGCACCGCTGATCATCGGCGCGGGAGGGCATTTCTGTCCAGTGGCTCGTTTCATGGGCGCGAAACTCGGTGCAGACGAGCCAGCCATTGCGGCAAAGGAAATCGAGTTCGAGATGAGCGCAGCGCAGCGTCAAGCCTGCCGGGTGCGCGGGGATACCCCGGAACTATACTTCTGCCGCGATCTCAAGGGGTACGGCTGGTGTTTCCGCAAGGGTGATTATCTGAATATCGGACTAGGCCGCGAGGATAACCATCTTCTTTCGGAACAGCTCAAGCATTTTTGCGATTTTCTCAAGCAGCAGCGCCGGATTCCACAAGACATCCCGGACAGCTTCCATGGACATGCCTACCTGCTGCACGGACATACCGTGCGCAAACAAATCGATGACGGCATGCTGCTCATCGGTGATGCGGCCGGGTTGGCCTATCCTCAAAGCGGCGAAGGAATCCGTCCGGCAGTCGAATCTGGCCTGATGGCTGCGGCCACAATCATCGAGGCCAGTGGGAATTACAGTCTTCAACAAATGCGGCCTTATGCTGATCGCCTCGCTGCGCGCTTTGGGGAGGGGGCCGCACGCGGGAACGCAGGATGGACATCCCTGCGCACGTTTTTCGCGATAAGATTGCTGGGCAGCAAATGGTTCACCCGGCATGTCGTACTGGATCGCTGGTTCCTCCACACCCACCAGGCAGCTTTGCAAACGATTTGAGGCGGCCGACTGATGGACGGGATACATAACAAATTATAACCAAGAAGGGAGGAACCATGCCTGTCAGCGAAATCTGTAATCGAGAAGTCGTCATTGTGCAGCGCCACAACACCATTCTGGAAGCTGCACGACTGATGCGAGAATTTCATGTCGGCGATGTGGTGGTCGTCGAAGAACGGGGTGGCGTAAAGGTTCCAGTGGGTATCGTCACCGACCGTGATCTCGTGGTGGAAATCATGGCACCGGCTGTTGACCAGAACGTGGCCACATTGGGCGACATCATGGGGCCAGAGCTTGTCACGGTCATGGAACATGCCGGCGTGTCGGAGACGATCGAGTATATGCGCGCCAAAGGAGTAAGGCGCGTGCCGGTGGTAGGCAAGAACGGCGCCCTGATTGGCATTCTTGCCTTGGATGACCTCCTGGAACTTCTCGCGGAGGAATTGCTGGCGCTCGCCAAACTGGTAAGGCACGAGCAGAAAAAAGAAGCGATGAGCCGCCGTTAGCGGTGTTTAATTTTAGGAGAAAGTCATGCGTATTCCATTACAGATCACGATCCGTGGCATTGAACATTCAGAGGCGCTCGAAACACACATCCGCGAGAAAGCGGACAAACTCGATGAATTCTTCGATCGCATCATGTCCTGCCGGGTGGTAGTCGAGTTGCCGCACAAGCACCATCATCAGGGCAAGCATTTCAATGTGCGCCTGGACATCGGCGTGCCTGGCAGCGAGATCGCCGTCAACCGCAATCATGCCGAGGATGTGTATGTAGCTTTGCGTGACGCGTTTGATGCAGCCAAGCGCCAGCTTGAAGACTACGCTCGCAAAATGCGCGGTGACACCAAGGCACATGATCAAGGCCGCGGAAATAATGTCAACCAGGACCTTAATGCGCCAATCATCGATGACCGATAATGTCGTTAGGCTAGAAACGCGGGGTGACGTACGCCCTTGAAAACTTCTGCCTTGAAGCACGCATTAAAACAATTAGGCTCAAAGGTCCCGCGGCCTGCCAACGGGTCAAGTTTGCAGCCGTTCTGCATCGTTTGACCAGGTGCGTGTCGAGAAACTTCATACCGACATTGACGTTGTCGAGTCGGTTCTTCAGGTCTTTCTGCATGGCGGTCACTTGCTCGGTCTTGCCATCCAATTCGGCATTCACACCATCACCCGTCCTTAATTGACGGATTGAGCGTGCTCCCCGGATTTTTCGGACTTTCTATTGGCGGGCTGACGTTCTTCGTTGGAAGCCTCTTGCTCGTCGATCATAGCACTCAGGGTTCAATTTCAATGCAGGTCAACGTTTCCGAACGCTGCAAACCGACTGCTGTCGGCGTAACGTCAGCACATGGCAAGCGCGAGTGTAGCTTAGAGTGCGACCATCTGTGCTTCAGGGAGAGCCTGCAGCCAACATGATTCACGGCTAGCCAACCGGAAACCTTGGAAAGCGGATCTTTCTGCTTTCGGTGCAACTGCCCAAAACCGTCAGCTTGCTGACAGGAATTTGTAATGCAAAAGCTCGTCGCTGATGCATTGCATTCTAATATTTTGTGTAAAAACAATATATTGCGATACTGGCACGGCTATTGCGCTATAATCCCAACAGCACACTATGCGTGTGTTCAGCGCAATAGGAGCTTCGAACGTGAAAAACATTCAAAAAGGCTTTACACTGATCGAATTGATGATCGTGGTTGCGATCATCGGTATTCTGGCCGCAGTGGCGATTCCCGCGTATGGCGACTACACCGCCCGTGCACAAGCTTCGGAGGCTTTCACGCTATTTGATGGCGCAAGAAAGCCCCTGACCGAACTATATACAACCACCAACCAATTCGCCTTCGATGCAACTGGCTTGCTCGGCGTTCCTTACATCACCTCAGGCAGATATGTTAAATCGCTCATCGTTGGACCACATGGTGCAACCGCGAATGCAACCGGATCCGCGAATGCATACAGCGTGGTGGCGCAGTTTGGCACTCAAGGCGTAAGCACCAAACTGCAGAGCGGCGGACAAGGCTTGTACGTGCACATGTATTACAACCCAAACACCGGTGCATGGACATGTGCCAACGGTGACGGTTCAGCAGACGACCCAACCGATATTGCCAGTACTGTTACCATTGGTACCTTGGCACCACCTACAAGTGCAGCTGCCGTTACGGGCGCCAACGGAATACCGACCAATGTCTTACCGAAGTCTTGCTCATAATCCAGTCGATCCGCTGCCCGGGTTACCCCGGTAGCGGCAAGCAAGCCCCTTGCACGAGGGACATTTTATTGGGTCCTGGAAGGAAGCAGCTTCGACTTGCCGGACGCGTCCGGGAAGTTCAGGCATGATAACGTCGGTCTTGTGCCCGCTGCGCCAACCGGTTCAGCGGCCCCCTCTTGCACAGAGAGAACTGCTTCACGGAACATCTCATGCGCGCATGCGGTCAACCTCGGATGCGCTGTCCGCCAATCGATCGCGTTCACAGTTTCAGCACTTCTGACAAGCCGGAGCTTGCCCCGGAGCATCAGAAGCCGCCGGGGTATGGAACAAATTACTGTTTTCATTGTCGTATTGTTGTTTTGCGGAAATGTTTCCGCGAGGCTGGCAGAGTGATGTGCATCCTTTGGTCCTGCGACGGACTCCCAGGCCTGCCGACGGTGACTGCAAACATGCAAAAAAGAGGAAGTGAAATGTCGTTAGTGATGAATACGCTGCGCTCATCCACCCTTGCTGATGAGTTGAGCGATGACGAAGTGCGAATTATCGAGGGATTGTTCGAGGTTCAAGACTTCAAGCCCGCCGAGGCCATCGTACAGGCAGGCGATGCGCACCCGGACAACCTGTACGTTCTTGCGCGCGGCGAGATCGAGGTAAAGATTGACAGCGACGAAGGAGAATCCGTCATCCATGTACTCAAGCCCGGTGACCTGGCAGGCATGATCACGTTTGTGGGCGGCGCCGCTGCCCAGATCAGTGCCAGGCTATATGCAGTAGGTGCCACCAAGGTATTGAGCCTGGAACGGGGCAAGCTGGAAGGCTTGATCAACTCGCATCCGACCATCGTCTACCGCGTCATGCGTGGCGTGGCGCGCAACATGCACAGTCTGGCGCGGCGCGAGCATACCCAATCCAAGGAACTAAAGAATTACATCTACCGCACCAACGGACGGTACTGACAGATGCCTGCAGCGATACACAGGCTGCCTGCGAATCAAGCTATCTTCATGATGCCTTTGATTTCCGGGATTTCCGGGCCGGTGCTGCTCGCGGAGTGTTCACGGGCAACCGGCAACGTATACCCTCGATTCTCTCGCCATCCTCGAATCGAGTAGAACGGTAAGCCAAAACCTCACCTTTCGCAGCAAGTTCGGCCAGATAGAGGCGTGTCTTTGACAGCGAAAGTCCAGCGGCTTCAGCAATCTCGGCGTCAAGCCGCTCACCGTGCGTTTTTAAATATTGCAAGATCTCATTCATTTGATCGGTGTTGATTTTCAGTTAAAAAAGCCGGCTTCTTACCGGCTTTGTTTTTACACTACAGCTCGTTTCCTAAGAAGGACCAACCCAGCCGGCAGTAGATGCGACACCAGCCGCAAGCCAGCCAAATGCTATATGAAACTCGGTGCCATGTGAAGCGGCGTTGCTGCCATTCTTTACTGTCATCCTTACTTTCCACGGTAAATCATTGCTACGCCCACCAGCAACCCAAGAATGAGACCAGAGTATTCAGCTTTGGTTCCATAAAATCGGTGGCCTCGAATGCTTGGATGTAGTTCGTGGAAACGTCGCTATGTCCCGAGGATTCTGATACAAATTGCGAACCGTTGCATGATTTTGGCTTGAAGCGCGGCATGGGCTTTTTTCGCAAGCGCAAAAGGATTTTTCCGTGCGTCTGTTTCAGTCTAAGCAAGACCGGAGTCAACACGTCTTTCACCAGTAAAGGCCAACCTCCTTTGGGAGTCATTTGGACATCGTAACTACCGCAGTCGTGCTTGCCTGGCAATAGAGCCGGAAACTATACGGAGTTACTGCAGCATCGTAGCCAGGGAGTTGTGACCGATCTATTTGGATCACATTCCTGAGATACCCTTCTTGGCCCAACGGCCTGTCGATCCTCCTGATCGCGTACTCGAATTGGGTCGCGAAACCGCTTTCCGTGACTTTATCCAGCCCACGCGAAACGTGCTGTTCCCCGATTGGTGCCGTCGACCTATTGCGTTGGATAACTCGCATCTGCTCTCGCCACGCTGCCCGGCTTAACTTTGCTTGATCGAACGCTTCACCCCGTTACCGGCCGATGCCGATACGGCTCGGCCAAGCCGCTTGTTTCCGTTCCCGGTCCACGGTTCTCAATTTGATGGCCTGTGACCATTTATAGAATCGAGAAACAATTGTTTGGTTTTATTCAGGTAACCGTCGCTGCATTTGCCTTGATACTCCAGCCAATGAATGGTGTTACCTGTCAAAACGATACTGCCCGAAATGATTATGCTTCCGGCCGAAATGACGGCTGAACTTGCCAGCAGGGCGACGCAGCCCTCGTTTTGGCAGCGGACCGACATATTTCCCTGCATCTCAATCGCGTCAAAAGACATGCTTTTGGTAAAGGTCTTACAAGTGGCCGACTCAGCCTCACTGTCATTTACCACAGGCACATAGACACATGCGGAAAGAACGAAGCAAAAACATGTCGGCGCCAATATTTCGAGGATTTTCATTTCATTCAATGCAAATGCATTCTTAGGATGACTCAAGAAACGGAAGATCTATTCAGGGTCCGTCTGGGCTCGGCATATCACATCATCAGAAATTGCCTGCAAGACGCAAACCCAGCCTTCCCGGTGCAATGTCTGGCTCCAATGTGATCTTCGCAGCGCGAAAAGTCTGGTTGTAGCCGACCACCGACTTGCCTACCGTCGTGCCGATCATTGCCCCAGCAAAGACGTCCGACGCGAAGTGTGCGCCATGATAAATTCGTGCGATGCCGACAAGTCCGGCAATCGAGTAGGATGCACACGCGACCCAAGTCTCCTGGTAATGATTTGATATCACCGATGCCAAGGCAAATGCCTCCGTGGCATGCCCGGAAGGGAACGAGGCATTGAAGTTTGAAAAGGGTTTGAAGTTATAGATGCCCACGTTGTCGCGTGGACGACTACGGCCCACAACAAGCTTGATCGTGGGGGTTACGATGCCACTCGCAACAAGGCTTGCAGCTAGGCTATCATTTGCCACCTGCATGGATTTTGCGTTGTCGCCTAGTGTACCCGTAACGTAGAAAGCGCCCACAATTCCGATGGCATATTGCGAACCAAAACGCTCAACCTGAACCATGAATTGCCGATTGGCAGAGTGGCGGCGCATCTCATCGCGCACAGGACGATCGATGATGACGGCCGTACCGACGATGGCAAGTGCATCCCATTCGGCCGCGCGCCAATCCTGATCTTCCCAGCGAAGCGGTTCGGTAATAACATGTTTGACGTCGTCCCAAAGAAGCTCCGGATAGGACAGGTGCACCTCTTCAGCTAGCGCGGAGTGAGCCAGAACGACAAGCGGGATGCCTGAAAAAGCAATCGTACGCAAACTTGAAGGGACGCAGTGCATCATGTCATTGGTGTTGTGTTACTTTTTGATTTAAGGGGTCGCATGTCGGCCCCGTGCAATGAGGGGTGGCTGAATCGTCGCCACCCTCGAATTCCCCGAATTTCATAATCAGATGATGCTCGATGAACACAGATTGATCGGCATCGGCCGTTTGCTTGATAATAATCCCGTGAGTATCTCCGGACTGAGCCGTTCCCAAAAAAGTAGCGCTGTCCTTCCAAATCAAATGGCGTCAGGCATTAGGGCACACCATCCACATTTCATTGCTTCATTTGCGCGTTCATATTGGCGGCAACCAATAGCGGCTCGGCGGCCGGAAAAGTTACTGGTGTGATATGTCTATGCAAATATTTTTCATCCGGTTAGCTTGACTTTGAAGTAGCTCGCGCCCGTTCTTGGACATTCTTGCATTTGGTCCGCAATGTTACCTGGCCAATCGGCGGCCATAATGCTCCGATTAGGCGCGTTAACTATCTATCCCTCTCCTTGTTGCAACGGCAGTGCTAGCCATTACGCTTTCGGCAATGGCAGCAGACAAACTTTTGGATCGTACCGGAAGCAGTGCGATGCGCTTCTTTTTCGTGCGCAACCAGCAAGAACGGGTCTCCGAATTGATCATGAAGCTCTTCAGGTTGGTATCGCATCACGGTAAGCCGCTGCATTTTTCCGGCCCATCTTCGGCAAAGGTGGCCACGATTACGTGCCCTCCCGGACGAACTGCTCGCACGACTCGCTCAACGTAGGCATGGCGGTCAGCCGGGTCAGTCAAAAAAGAAACACTGCACGATCATGCCACATGTCGAAACGGTGACCAGTGAACTCCGCGCAGCAAATGTCACCTTCCATCCAGTGAACGTCATCCGCATGTTCCGCTTGACGCAACTTGGCAACAGCAATAGCAGCCGACGACAGGTCAAGCAGGGTCGAGTCGGTATAGCCTCCACCTAAAAGGTCATCCACCAGTTTGGAAGTCTCACCTCCAACATCAATTATGGCGGCATCCTTGCCAAGTCCTGTGCTATGGATCAGTCTAAGAGACAGATCGGCATGTTCCTGAAACCAGCTGATCGATTCAAACGGTTTAGTGGAATATACCTGTTCCCAATGTTGCTTGCGATTCATTGCATCGCCTCCGATTAAGTCATACCCTAATTTTATGCTTTATAAATATCGTGTCCGAATTCCAAGAAATCCAGCAAGCTATTAACGTCATATTTCCTCGATGAATAACGCCAGGGAACCGCCATTATGATTCTTACGCAGTACGTCTTCAAACTGCTGCACCGGTATCGCCCTGCCGAACAAATAGCCCTGAAAGGCGGAGCAACCGGCCAACTCAAGAAACTTGCGCTGCACTTCGGTTTCGACGCCTTCGGCCATCACCTTCAGGCCCAGCGCTCCACCCATCGCAACGATCGTCCTCACTATTGCAGCGTCGTTTGAATCCGTGTTGATGTCACGCACGAACGATTGGTCGATCTTGATCTGATCAAGCGGCAACCTCTTCAGGTATGACAGCGAGGAATAGCCGGTGCCGAAATCGTCCATGGAAAAGTCCACTCCCATTGATTTCAATTCCTGCATTTTGCTGATGCTATCTTCAACATTGTTCAGAATAAGACTCTCGGTCAACTCCAGTTTCAGCCGGTCCGGTTTGATACCGCTCTTGGCCAGCACGGCCCTGACCTGTGCGACGAAGTCGTTATGACGGAACTGGTGCATGCTGACGTTCACCGCCACATTCAGCCCGCTGAACAGCGGGTCGCTTTGCCATAGCCTAAGCTGTTCGCAGGCAATTTCCAGTACCCACAACCCGATTGAAAGGATCTGCCCGTTTTCCTCGGCCAGCGGAATGAATTCCCCGGACGGGACCCAGCCCATATCCGGGTGCTCCCAGCGTAATAGTGCTTCCGCCCCTATTGGCTGCCATGCCGCATCTACCTGTACCTGGTAGTGCAGGCGGAACTGTTGTTTCGCTAGTGCTCCACGCAGCGCCGCATCCATCTTGCCCCGTGCTTCAAGCACTGCCGGCATGGCCGGATCAAAGAAGCGGACGGCATTGCGACCTGCCTGCTTGGCTTGATACATTGCAACATCGGCCTGCTTGAGCAATTCGTCGGCATTGCCGGGATGATCGATAAACAGGTTGATGCCGATGCTCGCAGAACAGTGATGCTCCGCCTCCTTCAATATACAGGGTTGACCAAGCACCTTACGGATCTTTTCCGCGATTATCTCAGCTTGAGTGGCCGCTTCCGCCTTTTCGGCACTCAGCCCTTCAAGGATAAGCACGAACTCGTCACCGCCGAACCGGGCGATTGTGTCTCCTTCACGAACACAAGCATGCAGGCGCTGCGCAACCTCGACCAACAACAAGTCGCCGATGTCATGTCCCTGAGTATCATTAAGATTCTTGAAGTTGTCGAGATCAAGAAACAGGAGGGCTCCGTGCTGATGATTACGTGTGCTTGATGCCATGGCCTGATGCAGTCGATCCGTCAACAAACGGCGGTTGGGGAGGTTGGTGAGCGGATCGTAAAAGGCGAGGGTGTGAATCAATTCTTCGGCTCTATTGCGCTCAGTCAGATCCATAAATGCCTCAATAACCATGGCGCCTCCGGCGTCACCATGCACGGTGGAAATGCTTCTCAGCAACGGAACGGAGGTATTGTTATGCGTCAGTCCCGTCATTTCCTCTGCATCGATCCTCCGATGCAGATCGAGGCCTGGGCAGGCACCACATTGTTGGTAGCAAGGCAGAAGCCGTTCGCAGGACTGTCCAATCAAATTCGACATCGAATTCCCGAACAAGCGCTCGGCCGCACGATTGACCTGGATGATCTGCCGCTTGTCATTGAAAAGCAACATCGCAAATGGCGCATCGGTGAGCAAAATCCGGATCAGTTTGTCATTGTCGATCTTATTGCGGTCAAGAGTCCTGAGACGGTCAGCAAGGGTGCGGAATGACTCCTGCGCACGCGCAATGTGACGTCCGCCGAATTGGATCGATTCCTCCCCCAGGGTCAGCATAATACCTTGGATCCTTCCGCCAGATGTGACGAAAGGCCGTGCGCATACAGTCAGTTCGACCTTGATTCTGGGGGAATAGAAGAAAATTTGGCAAAGCGACTTGACTTGGCCGGCCGCAACGGCGTCACGCAGCCAAGATCGGAATGGAGGGCAGTCCAGCAGTGTCGCCTCTTTGTTGAGATTCTCGATAGAATCGCGCACCGCATGGTTGAAATGCGTAAATGCGGAATTTGCATAGCGCAGCGTTGCCTGGATATCGAATATCGCGACAGCCGAGTCGATGACGTCATAAGCCGCGGCATTTGCCAACAAGCCGTCAAGCCCGCTCTCGAGCATGATCGCTTGTCGTGGATGCGCGGACATTTTAGAAAGTGAGGACCTTGTCGGCTTGGGCCACCAAGCTATACAAGTGCCTCATCGATCCCATTTCGCAATTAAGGTCTTCCAGCAGAAATGGCATCTCCGTTTTCCGACTCTCGCAACATACGCCGCAGCCTATGATGCGGCCGCCGCCATTTTGAAAGAGTTTGACCTGTTCCAGCACGTCGTACTGCAGCGTACTGATCATTGCCACTTCCACGCCCTTGCCCAAAAGAAATGCGTTGACTTCGTTGTCCAGAGACAGAGAGGTATTGGCGAATCGGAAAGCATTCCACGCTGTTTCAGAATCGTTGGAATAAATTACGATTGCAATCTTCATTTTGCCTTCACCGATTGTGCAGGAAATTGAACTATATCATTAAAGCGGCCTTAAAATTGAGACGGATTCCGACGGATCGAGACTTCTGGAGTGCCTAACGCCTGAAAGAAGACTAGCTCATCGGCTCGGAAGAATCTGGGTAAATCCTCCGAACCACTGAGTCGGCCATTCTCTCCGAGGCTGCCTGACCATCATCCGAGCTCGCTTCTCAATTTGGCTCGCAAAATTCTTAGACTTTTTGATTACGCGCCATCAGTAGTGTCCGGTTAACTTACATAATCCCGAGCCAAGATTGAGTATTGGCGCGGC
This sequence comes from uncultured beta proteobacterium, assembly GCA_963833515.1. Taxonomy (GTDB): domain Bacteria; phylum Pseudomonadota; class Gammaproteobacteria; order Burkholderiales; family Gallionellaceae; genus Gallionella. Next base: position 259,017 of record CAWHYN010000004.1, read on the forward strand.
TTGCAAAGCAATTTATTTTGGTGCCGATTTGAAATCAGTTTACCCATATTCCGGTTCGAGTAACTTCCAGAGATCGATACCTCTGGGGGTGAGCTATGAACTTGGGCAAGACGTTGTTCGCGCAGATCATGGAGTTCGTGCCGTGGACCAGCTTTGCGCGCATCGTGGCGCGACATGGCGGCGATACACGGGTACGAAGTCTGAGTTGCACCGAGCAATTCCGCGCCATGGCCTTCGCTCAACTGACCTACCGCGAGAGTCTGCGCGACATCGAAACCTGCTTGGCTTCCAATCAGGCGAAGCTGTATGGCATGGGCTTTCGCTCGCCAGTAAAGCGCTCTACGCTGGCCGACGCCAACGAGGGGCGCGACTGGCATATCTGGGCGGACTTGGCAGCCCTGCTCATTCGGCGGGCGCGCAAGCTGTATTGCAACGACAGTTTCGGAATCGACCTGGACAACACCGTCTACGCCCTGGACGCCACGACCATAGACTTGTGCCTGTCGCTGTTTCCATGGGCGCCGTTTCGCACCAACAAGGCGGCGGTCAAGCTGCATACCCTGCTGGATCTGCGCGGCAACATCCCGGCTTTCATCCACATCTCGGACGGCAAGACCCACGAGGTCAACGTGCTGGACCTGCTGACCTTCGAACCAGGCGCGTTTTATGTGATGGACCGCGGATATCTGGATTTCAGTCGCCTGTTCGCATTGCATCAGGCAGGGGCGTTCTTCGTAACCCGAGCCAAGCACGGCATGGACGCGCACAGAGTCTATTCGTTTCCGACAGACCGCAGCACGGGAATCATCTGCGACCAGCGCATCTCGTTGAACGGCTTCTACATCTCGCAGGACTACCCCGAGCAGTTGCGGCGCATCCGTTTCAAAGACCCGGAATCCGGCAAGACGCTGGTGTTCCTGACCAACAACACCGCTTTGCCTGCGATGACCATCGCCGCGCTTTACAAGAGTCGCTGGCAAGTCGAACTGTTTTTCAAATGGATCAAGCAGCATCTGCGCATCCAGCGTTTCATCGGCAACAGCGAGAACGCGGTGAAGACGCAAATCTGGTGCGCGGTTTCCACTTACGTTCTGATTGCCATTGTCAAAAAGGAGCTTCAACTTGATGCCTCTCTATATACTTTGCTACAGATTTTATCGGTGTCTGTTTTTGAGAAAACCCAGCTATCTCAAGCCTTCGCATGCAGCGGGCAGATCACAGAACAGACTGATTTTACTAACCAACTAAATTTGTTCAACTTTTAACCGGACACTACTGACGCGCCATATATCTTGATTGCAGCTATCTGCCTGCCAGCTGCTTCCATAGGCATTTTGGTTGGGATCTCGGCTTGTATGATATGCCTGAGAGAGTGTCTAGGTCTTTGTGTAAAGAAATGCTTGCGTGAAAGAATAGAGGTGACCATGACGTGGCCAACTCGCGCTGCAATGTTCAGGCGCACGGCTGGTACTTATCTGGGGGGGCGGAGAGGGGGGGCGGAGAGGGTGTCTGCCGGATTAGAACTCTTTACGTCTCATATAGACTCATAAGTCCTTGACGCACCGAGACATATAAAAACCCCTTGTATCGCATCGCATCATAAAGTAGCATACAAACTCATGCTAATTGATGGGAGCGATGATGGGACAAATAAGCGGATTCGAACTGAATAGGTTTGATGGGAGCGGCGATGGGACGCATTAAGTCAGCTGTATCTGACAAGCTCACCGCGAAGCTGGCAAAGTCCGAAGGGATGCACGCGGTCGGTGATCCTGCTGGTCTATATCTGTGCGTGACCGGCGGTGGTCGGTCATGGATTCTGCGATATTCATTCGATGGTCGCCGCCGCGATTTGGGTCTGGGCAGCTACATGGATTTATCGCTTGCTGAAGCGCGAGAGAAGGCGCGCGAGAATCGCAAGCTAGTCTTGCAAGGTATCGACCCTATTGAAGCGAAGCGCGAGCAACGCGAAGAGGCGCAACCGTGATATGCCATCACATGATGTTGCGGAGCATGTGGGTACAATCGCGCTATTTGTCCGGAACAAGGCGTTCACCGCTGGCGAGTTATGCGCGTTCGCTACTCTTCCTGAAGCTGTAAATCTTCGCGCTGCGCTCATTGCACTGGCTGGGACATTTAGTCCGCGAAGGCTGGGCAAAATGCTTCGTAGGCTTGAGGGACAGGACATATCGGGATACCGAGTCGAACGATGCGGACAGGAGCGCGACGGCATCATCTGGGTACTGCGTGTTTGTTGATGGAAACTCGCAAACATGCGCCGCTCCTTGTCTTGTGCCGTGGCGATGATAGAGTGATGCAACAAACATCACGAAAGGATCAAACTATGTTCGATTACGCGCAATCCGCCGAAGCTAATCCGCCGCGCCTTGGCGATCTCACCCGCGAATTAAAAAAACGCGCTACATCATTTACCGACGCCCATTGGACGCAGGCGCTCGTACGGGCAAAGGGAAGCGCCGCCGCGATGCAGCCCCTGATCGAAAATTCTGCGTGGTTTGAACGCGCTCAACTGCTCGGCATTGCGAAGGCTGCCGTGGCATCAGCAACGACCTCGGATTCTGGTTTCCAAAATGCGTTTTCACCGGTCGCGCAAGCGTTTCTGGGGCGTGTTTTCCGACACTCCTTCATTGAGCAAGTGAGAGCGCAGTTTTTCCAAATGCCGGTTGGTACGCTGTTCTTCGTCAACTCTGGCGGCTTCGTCGCGGCTGGAGCAAGCGAAAGCGGGAGTGCGATCGTGCTGAAAGGCTCGACCGCGAATCGTAAGCTGACATACCAAAAAGATATGTCGATCACCGTTTCGAGCGATGAGCTAGCCGACAGCGCGTCGCCGGTCGGAATGGCTGGCGTGTTGGACGAACTTGCGAAGGCCAACGGCGAGTCTCGCGACCGCCGGTTCTTTTCCACGTCATCTGGTGGTGTGCTTTACGGCGCATCGAATTTTTCCGCATCTGGTAGCACATTGGCAGCCATCACGGTCGACTTCACGCGGCTATTCAATTCGCTGCCAGCGATCGGAAACGGTAAGTGCGTCCTCGCAATGTCTGCGGAAGATGCAGTTTTTTATGCGACGCTGTTGACCAGTACCGGCGCGCAAGCGTTTCCGTTGATGTCACCCGCCGGTGGGCAAATGTTCGGCGTGCCTGTGATTGCCAGCCCTGCACTTGCCGACGAAGCATCACCACCTAGCCGCAAGGTCGCACTGGTATCACCGTCAGAAATATTTTTGACATCGGAACAGCCGGTCGAAATTGTCAGCTCAAAGCAAGCCGCGATCGAGCAAACTGATAGCCCTAGTGGCGCGGCGCAATTGGTGAGCACGTTCCAGACGTCAAGCACAGCGATTCGCTCCGTGCTTTACTCCGACTGGTATGCACGCAGCGGATCTGCGGTTTATATGGCCACTGGCTATTGATGCTGTCCTGATGGTCAAGAACGCCCATAAGGCGCTTACCCTTATCTGAACCGGCATATGCGGATCCTGGGTATCGATACTATCCATGGCGGCTGCGAGATCGGGGGAGCGGTTACCAGGCAGGCCACTCCGTCGACATGGTGGACGTGTACCGGAATACAACACCGGACGTGGCAGAACGGGCTGCAAAACGTCCCGATCTCGTTGTCGCCCACGGTTCATCTCGACCAGGAGCACCCGCTGCTTCCGGGACGGCTTCCGGTTCGGAACGGGTGATCAGCGCATCACGAGGCGGTGCGGCGACTGCTTACCGGCCAGATGCCCCACCCGATGATCGAGATCACCGGGGCGCAGGGAAAGACGACCACGGCGCATGCACTGGCGTACCTGGTACCGGGCCCGGTGTCATGCACACATCAACCGGGACGTATGGGGATTGCCCGGGCGAACCCTGCTCTTCAAAAAAAGCATCGCGCCGGCCTCGGTGCTTGCGGCAGCAGAAAAGGCGACCTCTCTTCACGGCTGGCTTGTTGCTGAAGAGTCGCTCGGGGTCACCGGCGCCGGCGACCTTGCCATCATCACGTCTTCTTCCGATTTACCGGTGCGCTCCCGGGAAAAAAAGTGCGCTTGCAGAAAAGATTGCATCGGCCCAAAAAGACGGCGCCTCCTGCTCGCTCCCGGTATCCCGGCTGTGGAACATGCAGATGCCGTGCAGCTGGACGATATTGCCTGTGTCTCCGGCACGACATGCACCATTGAGTTTGAAGGGCGGAGGCAAGGGTGCCAAATCCCCTGCTTACGCAGGTTGGTTACCGGGTCCCGCTCGCCCTTCCCGGCACGGCTGCCGTGATGCTCGGGTAGAGATCCCGCTCCGCTTTCCACATTCTTCCGGTGTGGCGGGGCGCATGTCGGTAAAGAAACACAACAACATTCTTGTCATCGACAATGCAAACAGCGGTACGACAGTTGAAACAACCATCGAAGCCGCCAGGGTACACCCGTGCCTGTGCAGGATCTCCCGGGATCACGCTGGTGATAGGCACGGTCAAAGGTGATGGTGCCGTCTGCGAAGGGTTCCCGCAGGATCAGATCCTATCCGCAATCAAAACGGTATCCGGCCCCGCTCGGTTATCTGGGTAGGCGATCCCCCTGCACGGGAAGGAGAAACGGGCTCCTCGCCCATGGAAAATCTACGCGGTCTTTCCGACCCTTGAAGAGGCCGAGCGCTGCGCCATAGAAAAAACAACGACCGGCGCCATCGTGCTTGCGGTCAAGACATGGAGATAAAAAAATGAAGCCAGAACGATCCTTCACCCCCGCCCGAGTTCGATTGTGGCCGCACTTTATACCGCACGCGACCTCGAAGTGGATGTCGCAATCCTGCACGGTCCCTCGGGTTGTTCGTTCAAGCACGCCCGGCTCCTTGAAGAGGACGGGATGCGGGTGCTCACGACGGCGCTTGCGGACAACGAGTTTATCTTTGGCGGCCAGAAACCGCTTGAAGAAGTGCTCCGGTACGCCGAGGACCATTTTGCCCCGAAGAAGATGGCCGTGATTGGCACCTGTGTCTCGATGATCATCGGCGAGGACCTCGCTCCCGCCATTGACAGTGCCGGCATCACGACATCGACGATCGCAGTCGACATTCACGCGGGCTTCCCTGAAAATATTGCCGGGGTGCTTGCGACCCTTGACGCGGCAAAGGAGGCCGGGTGGATCGCCGAAGACGAGCTCGTTCGCCAGCACCGGCTCATGGAGAAAGCAAACGAGGTTGAGAAAATACGGGGCGCTGCGTCACAGGCATACATCGAACCCTCGCGGGGCAACTTAAAGCATGTCGCCGCACAGCGCCTCATCGAATGCGCAAAGAGCGGGGCAAAGGGCGTCGCGATCTTAAACGCAAAAAGTATACCGCGTACATGTTCGCCGACGAACTCATCGCACTCCACGATGCCTGCCCCGGTGCGAATATCACGTACATCGCAAACGTCGATAACCGGGGCCTGCCCAGGCCCGGGTGGATGCCAGCGGATCCGGGACGAGATGACAAAGCGAGGCGTACCGCTGGAAGTGATCCGGGCGCTGGACGAGTACGGGGGAAACGGCGATGCGCTCGGGGCCCGTATCCGGGAACTTGCACCCCAGTTTGCGTTTATCGTTGGCGTCCCGCATGCGATTCCCCTTTATACACGACGGGATCGAGTGCTTCTCGGTGACAAACCCCGGCAGGTCGCACCGCTCCATGCGATCGGGCACCAGCATGTGCTCGTCGAGATCGACCTCCACCCGAAAACGCTGGGCGTGCGGGATATAGTGGAGAGCGAGTTTGCGCGGTAATAAGGAGCCTCGCACGATGAAAGCCGTCCTTATCACCAGCGACCGTTCCGGCAGCGGAAAGACGAGCATCACGCTTGCCCTTGCAGCGCTCTTAAAAAAACAGGGAAATGTCCAGACCTTCAAGGTCGGGATGGACGATATCGACCCATCGTACCTTGCTGCGGTCTCGGGCGGGCCCTGGGGAACCTGGACAATTTTGCACTCGGTGAATGGCAAATCCGGGACATCCCTGATTTGGTCCGGGGAGCCGATATCGCACTGGTCGAAGGGGTGCGGGGCCTCTATGAAGGGGCTGAGGCGCTTGATGATACCGGCAGCACGGCCGCCATCGCAAAACGCTCGACCTGCCGGTCGTGCTCGTGGTCTCGGCGCAGAGCATCACCGGAGTGCCGCCGCGATCGTAAGGATTCCAGGCATTCGATCCCGATGTACGGATCGCCGGTCTCATCCTCAACCAGGTCAAGGGCGGCTCACACACGGATAAGGCGACCCGGGCGATCGAGTATTACTGCGGTGTGCCGGTGATCGGCGCGATCGCCCGGATTGAGGACATGCAGTTTGCCATGCGCCACCTCGGCCTTGTCCCGTACCGCGAGGGTGCGGGCCGGGGGGATTTTGACGAGCGGATCAAGACGATCACGGACATTATCGGGAACTATGTAGATCTCGACCGGCTCATTGCGCTTGCAAAGGACATCCCCGCGTCCCAAAAAAGTTCACCGCTTGACCCTGCACCGAAACCGGACGTGCGTATCGGAGTTGCCTACGATGAAGCGTTCAACTTTTATTATGCCGATCTCTTCGATGTCCTCTCCTCCCTTGGGGCCAGTGTCGTGCAGTTCAGCCCTGTCCACGACCGGCTGCCGGATGCGGACGGGTACATCATCGGCGGGGGCTACCCGGAGCTCTTCGTTTCGGAACTCGAGGCAAACGACCGGATGCGGGAAGCGATCCGCGATGTATCAAAGAACGGCTCGCCCGTCTACGCGGAGTGCGGCGGGCTCATGCACCTTACCGACCGGATGGTGCTCAAAGAGGGCTGGCAGGGCAGGAAGTCGGAATTCTCCGGTGCGATGTGCGGGATATTTCCGCGCAAGACCCGGATGCGGCCCTGCGCGTGGTCGGCTATGTTGAGGGGACGAGTGGCGCCGGCTGCCTGATGGGTGCCGCACGGTTCCGGGGCCACGAGTTCCATTACTCGGAAGTGGTGTCGACCCATCGACACAGTATGCCTACAAACTCTCGCGGGGCATCGCATCAAAGACAAACTACGGCGCGGTAACAAAGAACACACTCGGGAGTTACACGCACCTGCACCCGGTGGGAAGCCGGATATGTTCTGGAACTTTGTCGATGGCTGCCGGTCCCGGAAGTGAGGGTTTGGTCACGGGGTTCAAATGGTATCCGCTTTTTTTAGGTGGGTGATGTTGAAAGCATTCGGCAAAACCATCCCGCTATAATGAGAGGATTGGGAACCATACCCTGTACGTGCGATGAGTGCCGCCGCCCCCGAAGGGACGCCCCCGGCGGCGGATAAGGGGGAATACCGCACTCGCCCCGCCGTGCCTCGGAGAGGCGCTCGCGGCGGGGAGCCCTCCTATTATTTTCCGGTTCTTGCTGACCGGTGATGCCCGTCTTTTTCCACTGCTTTCATTGATTCTAGCCCATCCGGCCCGATACGGTAAGGACCCAGGACAGGAAATATACGGAACTCCACTCAATCAGAAAACCCTGCGCACAGGATCAAAGAATAAACTACAAGACAATCCACACCCCATAAGAGTTTATGATCATTTACATTGATGGGAAATATGTGCCCGAAGGCCTCGCAAAGGTCTCCGTGTTCGATCACGGCCTGTTATACGGTGACGGTGTCTTTGAGGGGATCCGCGCCTACAATGGCAGGGTCTTCCGGCTCAAGGAACATATCGACCGGCTCTACGATTCGGCAAAGACGGTCGATATCCAGCCGCCGATCTCAAAAGAGGCGATGACCGAGGCGATCTGCGAGACGCTGCGCCGGAACAAGCTCGAGGATGCTTCATCCGGCCGATCATCACCGGGGTGTCGGCGACCTTGGCCTTGACCCGCAAGTGCGAAAAAGCATCGGTGATCGTCATTGCCGTGACCTGGGGCGCGATGTACGGCGACCTGTACGAGAAGGGCTTGAAGGCAATCACCGTCTCGGTCCGGAGAAACGCCGCAGAGTCGCTCCCGCCGAACGTGAAGAGCCTCAACTACCTCAACAACATCCTCGCGAAGATCGAGGCGAACTACAAGGGCGGCGATGAGGCAATCTTCTTTGACACGAACGGGTACGTGGCCGAAGGCTCGGGCGACAACCTGTACATCATCAAGAACGGCGAGATCATCACCCCGCACACGCTCAACAACCTCCGGGGCATCACCCGGGTTGTCGTAAAAGAGATTGCAGAGTCGCTCGGGATCACCTTCCGGGGCAGAACCTCGGGTACCTCAATCTCTACACCGCGGACGAACTGATCTGCTCCGGGACGGCGGCAGAGGTCGCCCCGATCACGTGGGTCGACGGCAGGTCATCGGCAAGGAAAACCCGGCCCGATCACCCGGCAGCTGATTGCAGCGTTCCATACCGTGACCGAACACAAGGATATCCCGTCTATACACAAGCAAAGGCCGGTGCGAAAAAGCCGGCAGTAAAGAAGAGTGCAGTGAGGCAGCAAAGTCTGTAAAGGCAGTAAAGATCGTAAAGGTGGCAAAGACCGCAAAAACAACCGCTGCTAAAAAGACCGTAAAGGTTGCAGCAAAGAAGAGTGCTGCACAAAAGCCGGCTGCAAAGAAATCTGCCGCAAAGAAGTCGGCTGCAAAGAAGACCGCGTAAGGAAGAGATAATATTTTTTTAGAGGGGTGCGGGAGTGAACCGGCCGCGCCCGTTTGGTATTTCCATAACCTATTTATGAGGCGGAGTAAAATTAAATAGAGCATCGCGCTGCTATAGTGTAGTCCGGCCAATCATGCGGGCCTTTCACGCCCGCGACTGGGGTTCGAATCCCCATAGCAGCACTTTATCATCGATTATTCGATTCTCTCTCCTTAAAGATTTGGTTAATAGTGAAACCGTGGTCAGCGCATTCTACCTTTATATTCAAGGCGCTGAGGTTTTTTTGTCCCCATCATTAATGTAATAGAA
>CAWHYN010000005.1:0-6982 GCA_963833515.1 uncultured beta proteobacterium
GAAGCGGCCGCGATGCTGCGCCAGTTTTCCGGGCGGGAGCACTTGGTGCTAAGCGCTGTTGCGATCGTAATGGACGAGCATGTCGAGGTTGCGGTTTCTACTTCCACGGTTCGTTTCACGACGCTTAGCGAAGAACGCATTCGGCGCTACCTGCTGACCCGTGAATATGCGGACAAGGCCGGCGGTTATGCCATACAGGGACAAGCTGTGTCATTTATCGAGCACCTGTCCGGCAGTTACTCAGGTGTGATGGGCTTGCCGCTATTTGAAACCGTGCAGTTGCTGCAGCGTTTCAATTATCCCACGCCATGAGCGAAGAGGTCCTTATCAACGTCACTCCGCAAGAGACTCGTGTCGCGGTGATGCAGCTGGGCGTCGTCCAGGACTTGCACATCGAGCGCGGCAGCAATCGCGGCATTGTCAGCAACGTTTATCTTGGCAAGGTGATGCGCGTGTTACCGGGGATGCAGTCTGCGTTCATCGATATCGGACTGGAGCGTTCGGCATTCCTGCATGTGGTGGACATTTGGGAAAACAGCCACAATGCAGATTCCGCGAAACCGATCGAAAAGGTCCTTTATGAGGGCCAGACGCTGTTGGTGCAAGTCATAAAAGAGCCGCTTGGCACCAAGGGTGCGCGCCTCTCGACGCAACTTAGCATTGCAGGGCGTTTGCTGGTGTATCTACCGCAAGAGACGCATATCGGCGTTTCCCAGCGTATCGAGAGCGAGGAACAGCGTGATGCGCTACGTGCTCGGCTGCAAGCGGTATTGCAACCGGAGCACAAGGGGGGCTATATCATCCGCACCATGGCGGAAGCGTCCGATGAACTGGATTTTGGCGCCGATATCGCCTACCTGGATAAGCTGTGGGGCAATCTTCAGCTCGCCGCAAAGACGGCCAGCGCACCCCAACTTCTGTATCAGGAACTCGACATCAGCCTGCGGGTACTGCGTGATTTTGTGAACCAAGCCACCACACGCATCCTGGTGGATTCTCGGGAGACCTATGTTCGCATGGCTGCTTTCGCGAAGGACTACACCCCCATCGCGACCGGACATCTCGAACACTATCATGGAGAGCGTCCGCTCTTCGATTTGTATGGGGTCGAAGAGGAGATTGAAAAGGCCCTGTCAAAGCGCGTCGACCTGAAATCGGGAGGCTATCTCATCATCGATCAGACCGAGGCGATGACTACCGTGGACGTGAACACTGGCGGTTTCGTCGGACTGCGCAATTTCGACGACACCATTTTCAAGACCAATCTGGAAGCGACACAAGTTATTGCCCGGCAACTGCGTCTGCGCAACCTGGGCGGCATCATCATCTGCGACTTCATCGATATGGAAACGCAGGAACATCGCGATACCGTGTTGGAGGAATTCAAAAAGGCCCTGGCTCGTGACCATACGCGCATTAGTGTAAACGGCTTCTCTGCATTGGGCCTCGTGGAAATGACGCGAAAGCGCACGCGCGAGAGTCTTGCTCATGTATTGTGCGAACCATGCCCGACTTGCCAAGGGCGCGGCGAGGTAAAAACAGCACAGACCGTCTGTTACGAGATCCTGCGCGAGATAGTTCGCGAAGCGCGCCAGTTCAATGCGCGCGAATATCGCATCCTGGGATCGCAGCAAGTGATTGATCTGTTTTTGGATGAGGAATCGCAAGCTCTGGCACAGCTTTCCGATTTCATTGCCAAACCGATTTCGCTACAAGTCGAAACCGTTTATAACCAAGAGCAATATGATGTGATCTTGATGTAGCGTACGGGCCTCGCCGATCGATGCACGATTAATACACAATTAAGCGGTTGAAGTAACCTCCGCCAACGGTGAAGGCGGCAAGGAACGCTTGTTCCGATAATCAGGACCATAAGAACACAACTGGCGGCAGGAGCCAGTTCCTGCTCATTCCGCCAAGGTCGGGTACAACTTCACTGCGACAACCAGCAGGCCGGCAAATACGGCAATCATGACGGAGAAATCAACAACATAACCGTGAACGCTTTCCCCTGCAGTGATCATCAGGCCACGCAACGCGTCGATCAGATAGGTCAGGGGATTGACCCGCGCTAACAAGCGCAGCCAACTCGGCATGATGTCCAGCGGATAAATCGCGTTACTGGCGAAGAACATCGGCATGGTCAGCAACTGCCCGATGCCCATGAAGCGCTCGCGCGTCTTGACGATGCACGCGATGATGAGGGAAAAGGTTGCAAAGATCCCCGATCCCAGCATCACGCTGGCCAGCACCGCGCAGATGGCCGGAAGATCAAGCCGGAGGGAGACATGCATCGCCAGTGCGATCAGGTAAATTACCACCGCCTGGACGAGACCGCGGAATCCGGCTGCGACCGCCTTGCCAAAAACCAGCGAACTGCGGCGTGCCGGACTGACGAGGAGCTTATGCACCACACCCAGATCACGCTCCCAGATGATCGCAATGCCATAAAAGATCGCGCTGAACAGTACGCTTTGCGCGAGAATCCCCGGCGTGATGAATGCGAGGTAACTCAACTGTCCGGTGTGGATGCCGCGCACCTGGGCAAGAACCTGTCCAAACACCACCAGCCAGAGAACTGGCTGTACCGCGCGGGAGATGAGCTCGGTCGGATCACGGACAAGCTTGATCAGCTCCACTTCAACAACTGCGGCACTCTCGCGGACGAAGCGTTCCATTTGTTCGACGCTCAGCCGAGTCGGCGGGCCGTCCGGCGGGTCTGGGCGACCTCGCGGAAGGTTCCACCCTCGTGGATCAAGCCGCCCGCGTAGTGCACGAACACATCATCCATGGTCGCGCCCCCGCCAAGCCCCGCGCGCAATTCGGCCGGCTTGCCGATTATGCCTACCCGGCCCAGATGCAGGATCGCCAGCTTGTCGGAAAGCGCCTCCGCTTCTTCCATGTCGTGCGTGGTGATCAGCACCGTCATGCCATAGCTATTCCTGAGATTCATAAGGCGATCCCAAACCAAACGGCGTGCGACCGGATCAAGTCCGATCGTCGGCTCATCAAGAAACAGTATCGCAGGGCGATGCAACATCGCCTGGGCAAGCTCGAGCCTGCGGATCATTCCGCCGGAGTATGTCTTTACCAACGTGTGCGCTGAATCGGTAAGGCCCATGAATTCCAGGGCGTCGCCGATGCGCCCGCCCATCTCTGCCTTGGGCACGGCATAGAGTTTAGCCGACAGGCGCAGGTTCTCGTAGCCGGTCAGCGTGCCGTCGGCCGACACAAGTTGCGGAACATAGCCGATGCGCCGCCTAACCTCTCCGGGCGAGTCGATGATGTCGAATCCCCCGACCGTGGCTGAACCGGAGGTCGGAGACAGCAACGTCGTGAGCATCTTGATCACGGTGCTCTTACCCGCGCCGTTCGCGCCGAGCAAGCCGAAAATTTCTCCATATGGTATGGACAGGTCCACATGGTCTACCGCGGTCAAAGGACCGAACTGGCGTGTCAGTTCAGACGTACTGATGGCGAATTTGTCAGAGGGTGGCGCGTTCATTCAGGATGGCAGTCTGTGAATCTGGAACGTCAGTATAGGGCGGACTCCGACCCAGTTCGGCTTGAATTTACCGGAAATTAAGTGTATAAAATACGCGTGGTTTTCGAACACAGTAACACAGCCGGCGAGTTTTCAGGTTTCGGGAAGGTTAACCGTTTTAATGGGAGACGCCTATCGACCCCTCAGCGATTATATATCTGTAGCTGCTACGCAAGTCAGTATTCGATGACTGACCCGGTCGGCACCCCATAAGCCGATACAAGACGCCGCATTAATGCGGCGTTGTTATTTCTATCCGGCGTTTGGGTTGTCTTCGCAAGGCTTATCATAGCTAGACCTTCAATCAGAGCCGCTACACCATGAAAACGGCTGATTATTTGAAGCGACGCTGTTGATTTCTTCCTTTCTGGTTTCTTAAATCGAGGATTTTTGACTTAATCGGGCCACCTCCATCGTGATCAATGAGAAACGCGCAGAAGCTGAGATGTTCTTTTTTCAGGGAATGCGTCATATGGAAACGGGCGATGCTGCCAACGCTGAAGCATGTTTTGGGAAAGCAGTGCAAATTGCGCCGGATTTTGCCGAAGCTTATGCCAATCTGGGGCTGATGCTGGAGCGGCGAAAGGATGCAGAAGCCGCAGAAGCCTGCTATCGGCTTTCTATAGACCTTAACCCGGCATACTCGGAAACCCATCTTAATCTGGGGGTGCTCCTTGCAAGCGAGAAGCGATTCGGTGAGGCCGAGGCGGCATATAGGCAGGCAATCGCACTGAGGCCCAGTGCTCCTGCAGGCTGGTCAAACTTGGGAGTGCTCTACGCCTGCATGAAGCGTGATGAGGAAGCGGAGCAGTGCTACCGCAAGGCAATGTCTCTGGACGAGTCATATACAATGGCTCGATTCAATCTAAGCTATCTGTTATTGCGGCAAGGCAGGTTCGAGGAAGGATGGTATTGTCTGGAGGCTCGCAACTGGTACTCTGTATTTGCCGTCCGTCTTTGCGGTCCTCGCTGGCAGGGCGAATCGCTGGCAGGCAAATCCGTGCTGATCGGCTATGAAGCCGGTCTGGGGGACATGATTCAGTTCTGCAGATATGTAGCTGTGTTAAAGGCCGAGGGTGCCGCGTACATCACGATGATTTGCCACCCGCCGAACAGTTGATACTGGAGCGTTGATTGTAATGGGCACTGTCAGGGGCGGTGCAATCATGACCACGTGTGGGCGGGAATCGCCCTTCATGGATGCCCAAGATGCGAGCCCAATTGGTTACAAATTGATACAAAAACGTCTTGCATGGTCTCTCAAGAAGCGGATTCCAGGAAAAACATGGAATATCAAGAGATTATGGAAATGATGCATCGGGATGGCCGATCCAAAAAGCGAAATTGAGGGGTTTTCTCGCCTCTATTCTGCCTAATGATTTCTGAAAGCGTGACGACAATGCCTCATCATGCGGCAACGTAACAAGCCCCTCTGAATCCACAATTCTTGCCAAGGAGTAAGCCATGAGCGCTATCAACAACGTTTCGGGTTCGGCCAATCTGTCCTATCTGCAGCCCGCAACAAATTCGACCCCAACAGGCGTCGATGCTGACGGCAATAACGGCAGCAGCGGGGTAGCCCGCAAGTCAAATTTCCTGAATGCCATCGAACAGGCGCTGGGCCAGACCCTCTCGGGCAGCTCCGGGGCATCGTCTGCCACACCGGCATCCAGTTCGACGTCTTCGTCAAGCTCGGCCCAGGATCCGCAGGCTGCGTTGCAGGCATTTCTGCAAAGCCTGTTCGCGGCGCTGACCCAATCGGGCGGGCAGGGCACCGCAAGTGATAATGGCAGTCCGTCGGCCGCAGGGGCTGGGCACCACCATCACCATGGAGCTTCCAACCTCACGGCTAACATCCAGAACCTGTTGCAGCAGCTGTCTTCAGGCAGTCCAGGCACGTCAACAGGCAATTCGACCAGCAGCAATGCGCTCAGCAACCTGAATTCCAGCTTCCAGAACTTGATCACTTCGATAAGCGCCTCGCAAGCACAAGGGGCATCGGCGACAACCCCCAACCTGCAGTCCTTCCTGCAGAATTTGCTGCAGGACTTGAATGGTGGCCAGAACATTTCGGGTGCAGCAGTCAGCACTCAGGCCTGATATTCTTGTATCAATCAACGGACCTTGAGAATCGTTTCATTGTCCTGTCAACAAGCCTTCTGGCCTGACGTTGCTGCCGATAATCTCCACCACTTTGTGACGCGATTGACGGCCTTGCCTGAGCTCGACATTGCGCAGCGGCACGGCAAACAAATCTGCCAGAAATTTTAGCAAGGCTTCGTTGGCGCGTCCTTCAATGGGCGGGGCAGCCAGCCTTATCTTGAGTGCTCCACCGTGCGGACCGACAATTTCGCTGCGCTTTGCTCCTGGTTGGATGTGCAGCACAAGCGTAATGACGTCTCCTTTTCGACGATACCAATCATGCGGCATCAGAGCATGCGTACCGCCAGGCTCTCCAGCATCGCCAGCGGCACAGACAAGATGAGCTGGCAGATGACCAGCAGAAAAAGCGGGGACAAATCCACATTGCCGATCAATGGCAAAAAGCGTTGCAGCGGCTGCAGGAAGCGCCGGGTAATTGCCGCAAGCAAGGGCGCAAGGGGCGTGTAGGGATTGACCCAAGACAAGATCGCTTGCGCAACCAGCGCGCTCATCAACAGATACACGCCTGTTTTGATCAGCTTCACCAAGCTCCAGACCAACAGCCCAATCAGCGGGAAATGCGCAAATGGATATCCCTCGAGCGCAAGCGTCAAGCTCAGGTAGGTCAACTCCACGACCAATGCAAGCAGAAAACTTGCGCTATCCAGGCGCCACACAGGAGGGATAAAGCGGCGCGCCCGCAACACTGCAAAATCGCTGAGCGCCATGATGAATTCGCCGACCGGATTGCGCAGCGGAGCGCCCAGCCATTGCAACAGGAAACGGAACAGCAGCACGCCTGCAAATCCCTGCAAAAAGACATCCAGCAACAATTGCATAGCTTCGTTGACCATTATGCCTTGCCCAATTCGTCGCCGATTGCGCGCGAGCGCGCCGCCGCAGATTGCACCGCTGCGATAATGTGCTGCTTGACATGGTTGTCTTCCATGCTTACCAGGGCGCGCTCGGTGGTGCCGTTCTTGGAGGTGACTCGCGCGCGCAGCGTGGCTGGGTCGTCCGGGCTGTCATGTGCAAGCGTGGCGGCGCCAAGGGCAGTTTCCAGAGCAAGTTTGCGCGCTGTTTGCTGTGGCAGGCCGAGCTCCAATCCAGCTTGTTCGAGCGCCTCGATGAAATAGAAGAAATATGCCGGGCCACTGCCGGACACTGCAGTTACCGCGTCCATGTCCTCTTCGCTGCGAATCCACACATATGAGCCTACAGCACCCACGACAGCTTCGATGTAGTTGATCTGTTGCTGCGTCAGACCGGGGGGGGCGTAAAGTCCCGTTACCCCCG
>CAWHYN010000006.1:0-13772 GCA_963833515.1 uncultured beta proteobacterium
AACGCCCAATAAAAGAAGATGCCAACCAGACAGCCGCTTGAACGCAGACCGATTGCCATTGGGTAAGTGCAGGCGAATCGCTGGATCAGGAAGATGAACCGTTGGTTGTGGGGGTGGTGTCTGCTTGCCGCAACGCGGGACGGCTCAAATATGTCGCATGGCGACCCTGATGCAGCGCGCGCTTGAACCGCCGCCTCTGGTGGCAAGGCGGACGGACGTGGACACTTAGTCTCGTAGCGGGCAAAGTGCCGCCAAGGTAGGCAGTCACGAATTGGCCGAAGAGCTTTCAATCACGACAAAACACGTCAAGCTCCGACTTTGCTTCAATTCCTACAATATTTCCATGTGTGATCCGTCTTCATGTATATGGACACGACGCTGACTCCCGACGCTCTGATGGCTGAACAAAATAAGCGCATCACTGAAACCATTGCGCGAGAGCATGGACGGCTCCGGAATTTCATTCGGCGGCGGGTGCCGGATTCGGGTGATGCGGAGGATGTCTTGCAGGATGTGTTCATCGAGTTCGTGGAGGCCTACCGCTTACCCGCGCCAATCGAGCAGATTGGCGCGTGGCTATACAGCGTGGCGCGCAATCGCATCATCGACCGTTTCCGTAAGCGGAAGGAAGATCCGCTGCCGCTGTCATCAGAGGATGAGGATGGCGGCTATTGGCTCGATGATGTCTTGCCATCGTCAGATGCTGGGCCGGAAGCAGCTTATGCGCGGGCGGCGTTGCTCGATCAGATGCGTGTCGCGCTGGACGAGCTGCCCGTGGAGCAGCGCGACGTATTTGTCGCCCACGAGCTTGATGGGCGCAGTTTCAAGGAATTGGCGGCGGAAAGTGGTTTGGCTCTAAACACCCTGCTGGCCCGCAAGCGCTATGCGGTGCTGCATCTACGGGCACGTCTGCAAACGATCTATGATGAATTTGATTTATGAAGGAGATAGAAATGGGCATGAACTGCAAATCGAAATGCTGGAGAATCATACCGTTGGTTTTGATCGGTATCGCCGTACTGGGCTTCTTGGTGATGGTGCTGTGGAATTGGCTTATGCCTAATCTGTTTGCCGGCGTAAGGGAAATCGATTATATCCATGCTTTGGGTGTGCTGGTCTTGAGCAGGATATTGTTCGGCGGATTTCGAGGGCACGGCTGTCACGGACGGTGGCATCGCCATCGCTTTGAGCAAATGACGCCTGAAGAGCGCGAAAGATTCCAAGCCGGGTTGCGCAGCTGCTGCGGCGGCGAACAAAAGCGCGACGAGGCTTCCGTGCCGAAGCAATAACACGGTTCGCGCATGGTGATGCTGCCACTCGCGCTTAACGGGGAAATGAGTCGAAATCGGCAGGTCGCACTTCCCCATGAGCTCGCTTCCTCGTACAATCACTGAAACGAAACTGCGAGACGGCAGCAGGCGATGAAGTTCAGCCTGGTGTAACGGCAACATTCGAATCGGAGGTTACTATGCGTCCCACAAATTGTAAGGGAGCGATTGCTGATGGAGCGTGCGGTGAAAGATTCTGATTCAGACGACGGGGCAGTTGAAATAAGGTTTGCCGTTATCGGGGCTCTCTTAGGCCCGATCTTCCTGTACCTTGCGGGTTCCATTTTTCGTGATGCTGAAAATGCTTACGGGCTTATCGATTATTTTTGGTCGATTCCAGCCGGAGCTATCACAGGGTACCTCATCCCATCTGCGTGGCCCGCTAAAAAGGATTGATCCTTTAGCATCGCGAACCGGCGATGGCGATTCACCGGTTCTAGTTTGGCGATCGTTCAGATTTACATCAGTGGCGCGAAGCGGTAAGTGGGATGGCAAGCGGCACAATCCTGAATGGCGGCAGAAGGTTGTTTGAAAACCGCAACAGGATCTTTGATGGTTTTTGTGCCTGCGCGATCTGGTCGAACGCCTTGTGCGCAGGCATGTCCATTTGAATGACAGTTCTGGAAGCTTAATCCGAATCTGGGAAGAAAGTTCCTGCAGCATGTAACCGCCGCTTTTTGGACGCGGCCTCGATTATCGCCGGCCTGTTGTCGGCGGCGAAAGCGTCGTTGATCCCTTGAATGCTTGCCAGCATCTGGCGCCTATCATCCGGCGTCCGAGGCATCGGTTTCCCCGCGGCAGCTTTGCGCACGCTGCCGCTCCCTATCGGCGTCAGGTCCTGAGCAGAAATGGGCGTCGAGAATAACAAAGCGAGAACTGCATGGGGGCCGCACAGATGCACGGGGATCTCTCCAACTGAAGAGTACTGGAAGAATATTCTAAGTCGCGAAAATGACTATGAATTGTCGAAGACCATAGAACGTGCTGTGGAGTTTGCAAATCTTGTCCGGCTCTCGTCCCGGGGTCGACCAGATATTGTTATGCGCTGGCTGAACATGAATTTAGCTGATAGATTGATGCCCGAGATAGCCATGACGCTGCGTGACCATATTTGCGATGTGGATATCGAGTGGTCAGCCAATGTGTGTCGGCTCGTTGATTTCCGCGAGCCTCCCTTGGCGTGCCCAAATTGCGTTGGAACTTCGCGTGTGGATTTCTAATAATACTGGTCCGGGCGATCAAGCCTTGTGCCGAATATCGGGGAGAATCTATATATGAGTCAGGCCGTAAATGTATTGCCGCAGCGACGTCAGTGGTTTGCTTCCGCATGGCCGCAACTCATTATTGGTATTGTCTGTATGGTAATGATCGCAAACATGCAGTATGGCTGGACATTCTTTGTGCCCGAAATTCAGAATAAATTCGGTTGGGACAGGGCATCTATCCAGATTGCCTTCACGCTTTTCATATTGTTTGAGACTTGGCTGGTGCCAATCGAAGGGTGGTTTGTCGATCATTACGGCCCACAAATTGTCGTGTTCTTCGGAGGCATTGCCTGCGCCCTCGGATGGGGCCTGAACTGCCTATGCTACGACGCTTGGCCAATATTACACCGCACAAATCATCGCGGGGATCGGCGCTGGTGCCGTTTACGGGACTTGCATCGGTAATTCCCTCAAGTGGTTTCCAAGACGCAGAGGACTCGCAGCCGGACTTGACCGCGGCCGGATTCGGGGCCGGGTCTGCGTTAACCGTAATTCCGATTCAGTCAATGATCAAGAGCGATGGCTTTCAAGATACCTTTCTTTACTTTGGAATGGGTCAGGGAATTGTAATTTGCCTGTTGGCTTATGCAATGGCAGCGCCGATCGGGCGATTAAGATCTGAGCTCATCAAGCATGCCGCCGTTAACAGTATCCGGGAATTCGCCACCCGAGAAATCATCGGTCCAAATCGTGCTTGGATCCTTGCAATTCTGTTTTCGATAGTCGGGGGGCTCACCATGTGGTCGATGGGCCAGCAGTTCTATATTCCGTTGGCTCTGGCCGCGGTTATTTTCATCGTCGGTGGAGGCATTGTCTGGAGGCAAGGGCAGCCCATTTTCATACTGATGTACCTGATGTTTGTTATAGTGGGCGCGGGCGGACTCATCGTTACAGCCAATTTGGCGCCAATTTCGCTGGATTTGAAAGTGGGCACGATACCGGTCACGATTGCCTGGTTGACACTGCCAGCACTGACGTTCGCGGCCACGCTCGACCGGACTCTTAACGGGGTGACGCGCCCCTTCTTTGGTTGGGTCTCGGACCATATCGGCCGCGAAAATACCATGTTCATTGCGTTTTCTCTTGAAGGCGTTGGTATATATCGCGCTCTATAAGCTTGGCGCAGATCCTTTCTGGTTTGTAATCCTGAGTGGCATGGTTTTTTTTGCCTGGGGCGAGATATACAGTCTTTTCCCCGCCGTCTGCACTGATACCTTCGGATCAAAGTACGCCACCAGCAATGCGGGTCTTCTTTATACAGCAAAGGGTACCGCTGCCTTGCTGGTTCCCTATGCAAGTACCATCCAAAAGAGCACAGGAAGTTGGGACATGGTGTTTCTCCTTGCAGCGGGAGCAAACATCCTTGCGGCCCTTCTCGCCATCGGCGCACTGAGACCATGGCGGCACAGGGTCATAGCAGCGCAAGAGCGCAGAGTCAGTGCAGTTGAAGAGCGCAGGACGGTTGCAAGGGAAAGTGAGCCGGCACAAAATGGCAGTCGGCGCGTTTGAATCAGATTGCCTTGGGGGACATCTATGGCGCATTGGATAACGTTTACCCACAAAGGCGAACCGGGCTTCGGCCAAGTCGAGGGGGATCGGGTCATTGTGTACGCGGGAGACATGTTTGCCGGTCGCCGCAGACAGGGCAGGAATGGAACTCGCGCTAAGTGATGTCAGCATAGACTTGCCTTGCCGACCCAGGCAAGTTTATCGCCTTATGGAACAACTATCATGCACAGGCGGCCAAGCAAAATCTCGATGATTCCTGCCGAGCCTTTCTATTTCGTTAAAGACCCCCAATAGCTACTCTGCGCATGAACATGTTGTTCCTTCACCCATCGGCTACGATGGGCGGGTGGTTTATGAGGGGGAGCTGGGGATCGTGATAGGCAGACGATGCAAGAACCTCAATGAGGAAGGAAGCTGGCCAGGCCATATTCGGTTTTACGTGCATCAACGATATCACAGCTTTGGATCTGATCGCAAAAGACCGTTCCTTCGCGCAATGGACACGGGCCAAATGCTTTGACGGCTTCGGTGTCATTGGCCCACTCATTGCGACAGGACTCGACTGGAAATCCTTGAACGTCAGGACTGTTCTCAACGGCCGGGAACGACAGAACTACCCTTGCAGTGATATGATTTTTTCGCCGGAAGAAATAGTTCATGCCCTGAGTCAGGATATGACATTGGAACCTGGCGACATTATTGCTTGCGGAACCTCGCTGGGAGTATTGCCGATGAAACCGGGATCGGTTGTTGAAGTTCATATCGAGGCGATCGGAACGCTGCGCAGCGTATACGGGATGTCAGGTCCGGCTTAACGTTCCAATTTTTCAAATTACCAGAAGATAACATACATGAAGATTTGTATCGTAGGTGCAGGTGCAATTGGCGGGATGCTGGGAGTCAAATTTGCGTTGAGCGGACACGAGGTGACTTTGATCTTGCGCGGCGCCAATTTGACTGCGGTACAGCAGAACGGTCTGAGGCTGATAGAAGAAGAATGGCAACGAGCTTCTCGCTCAACCCATTAAGGCGACCTCGGTCATAGCAGAAGCCGGCATTCAAGACGTGGTGATCTTGGCGCTGAAGGCGCATCAGGTTGCCGCTGTTGCTGCTGAACTTTCGGCGCTGATGCATCGCGAAACCCGGATTATCACCATGCAGAATGGCATACCCTGGTGGTACTTCCACAAGCTGCCGGGCGCGCTAGGGCAGCGTTATGAAGGCACTCCTGTCAAGGCCGTGGATCCTGATGGCATCATTGCAAAGCACATTGACATTGATCGCGTCATTGGCAGCGTTGTCTATCCGGCGAGTGAAGTGATTCGTCCGGGGGTGATCAAGGTCATCGAGGGCAATCGTTTCACCCTCGGAGAAATCGACGGGAGCGACACCTCAAGTATTCGCGCGATTAGTGATGCATTCAAGGCGGCTGGATTCAAATCGCCGATCTCCAATGATATTCGCTCTGAGATTTGGTTGAAGTTGTGGGGGAATTTGAGCTTTAATCCGATCAGCGCGTTGACACACGCCACGCTCGAAGACATTTGTGTTTTTCCTGCCACGCGTGAATTGGCCGCAAATATGATGCGGGAGGCTCAGGTCATCGGCGAAAAATTGGGCGTTCAATTCAGAGTGAGCCTGGAAAAGCGCATCAATGGAGCTCAGGCAGTAGGCCAGCACAAGACTTCGATGCTTCAGGACGTGGAATTGGGTAGGCCGCTCGAACTCGAGGCGTTGGTGGGCTCCGTAATTGAACTCGGGCGGATCACTGAAACCCCGACTCCAAACATAAACGCGGTCTATGCACTTACGTCACTATTGGCGAATAAATTGCAGCAGCACAAGGCGACGTTGCATATGTCCTGAACCGGCATCTTTAGCGCATGACTCCATCTATCCCGACTCTAACGTCTTCAAACATGAAAAAATTCACTACTGTTTCGGAAATGATCGCAATTCATGCCCGGGATACACCTTCGGCAATCGCGATTACAGGGCCTGCTTCAAAGCCTTTAACCTACAAGGCTTTGAGTCTCCTGGTGGACGATACCGTAAATGCACTCAATAGGTTGGGCATCTCCAGGGGAGACCGGGTCGGAATCGTATTGCCCAATTGTCCCGAGATGGCAACCGCATTTGTGGCGATAGCAAGCGGATGCACGGCGGCGCCATTGAATATGGGTTATCGTGCCGATGAATTCGAGTTCTATCTCGACGATTTGAAGGCAAAGGCACTGGTCGTTGTCAGCGGGAGTGATAACGCGGCAAGAGCTGTGGCGGAAAGACTTGGCATCGCAATTCTGGAACTCACGCCGCATCCTGAGAAGGGTGCGGGAAATTTCACCATCACCGGTAATGGTCCTTCAGGAAAATCGATTGGAAACAACGGGCTTGCGGAAGCCGACGATATTGCATTGATCCTGCATACTTCCGGTACGACCTCTCGACCCAAAATCGTACCTCTCACCCACAAGAATGTATGTGCCTCCGCGCGAAACATCAGCACGACGCTCAAACTCCAACAAGGTGACCGGGAATTACATGTGATGCCACTGTTTCACATTCATGGACTGATTGCAGGCGTACTGGCGCCCATGGCCGTCGGCAGCCAGATATTTTGTACTCCGGGTTTCAATGCACTGAGGTTCTTTGGGTGGATGAAGGAGTGCGGGCCAACCTGGTACACCGCCGTTCCGACCATGCACCAGGCGATTTTGTCCCGTGCTGCGGGTAACATGGACGTCATTGAGGCCAATCCTTTGCGATTTATTCGTTCATCCTCTTCGTCTATGCCGACGCAGGTCATTGCGGAATTGGAAAGGGTCTTTAAGGCACCCTTGATTGAGTCGTATGGAATGACGGAGGCCGCCCACCAAATGGCCAGCAACCCATTGCCCCCCGGGAAGCGCATACCCGGTTCGGTAGGAATTGCTGCCGGCCCGGAGATTGCGATCATGGACTACAATGGCAATTTGCTTGGATCCGGGGCGATTGGAGAAGTCGTGATCCGGGGTGAGAACGTAACCCTTGGCTATGAGAATAACGCCAAAGCGAACGCAGAAGCGTTTACAAACGGATGGTTTCGCACCGGCGACCAGGGCTCGCTCACTGACGACGGTTACTTGACGTTGACAGGTCGCTTGAAGGAAATCATTAACAGGGGCGGGGAGAAGATATCTCCTTTGGAAGTCGATGAGGTTCTCATGCATCACCCCGCGGTGATGCAGGTGGTCACATTTGCCGTGCCACACAAGAAGTTGGGCGAGGAGGTGGCCGCAGCCGTCGTGTTGCGTGAGGGTTTCACGTTGAATGAGCGTGAATTGCGCGATTTTGCGGCAACAAGGTTGGCGGACTTCAAAGTGCCTAGAAAATTCATGTTCATGGCCGAAATCCCGAAAGGGGCCACGGGCAAGTTGCAACGCATCGGCCTTGCCGCCAAGCTGGGACTTGTGGAATAGGTTTCAGGGAGAATTTCCCGGTGGCCGCCCGCTGTGTTAAGTGAACGGCCAAGTAAATCAAGTTTCCTTTTTCACTGAGTAAGTTTTAAAGTCACGTTCCGAGTCTGCTCAACCAGATACAAATATAAGACATATAGACCCCAAAATAATCATGCACAAGCCAGCCGAAAAAGTCTGGGATCGCGATCGCCAGAGATACAACAGAAAGCTCGGCAGGGCAACATCAGTGCTGGGGCAGTCGCTGCGGCACAAGGTGGTGCCCGCGGATCTTGCTGTCCGCCTGCTCGAAGCTGTGCTCGAACCGGGCGACCGGTTGTGCCTGGAGGGCAACAATCAAAAGCAGGCCGATTTTCTGGCGCAAGCGCTGGTTCGCGTCGATCCTTCCCGGGTGAATAGACTGCATATGCTGCAGTCGGTGTTGGCACTTCCGGAGCATCTCGATCTGTATGAGCTCGGTATTGCGGAGCGTCTGGACTTCTCGTTCTCGGGGCCACAGGCCGCCAGGCTGGCGCGCATGGTGGGCAAGGGTCAGATTCGCATCGGTTCGATCCACACCTATCTCGAATTATTCAGCCGATATTTCGTTGACTTGACGCCGCATGTCGCACTGGTGGCGGCGCAATCCGCCGACGTACAGGGCAATCTTTACACCGGGCCCAACACTGAGGATACTCCCGCCATTGTTGAAGCTACCGCGTTCAAATGCGGCATCGTCATCGCTCAGGTTAACGAACTGGTGGATAAAGTTCCACGTGTGGATGTCCCCGGCGACTGGGTGAACTTCGTGATTCCCAGTCCGCGCCCGCATTACATCGAGCCGCTCTTTACCCGCGATCCCGCGCAAATCTCGGAGATACAAGTGTTGATGGCGATGATGGCGATCAAGGGGATCTACGCCGAGTATGGCGTGCAGCGTCTAAACCACGGCATCGGTTTCGACACAGCCGCGATCGAGTTGCTGCTGCCTACGTATGCGGCGAGTCTCGGCCTGAAAGGAAAGATTTGCAGCCACTGGGCGCTCAATCCGCATCCTACGATGATCCCCGCCATCGAAGCCGGTTTTGTGAAGTCGATCCATTCGTTCGGTTCCGAGCTCGGCATGGAGAGCTACATCGCCGCGCGTCCCGACGTGTTCTTCACAGGTGCGGACGGCACCATGCGTTCGAATCGCGCATTTTCGCAGGCAGCAGGCCACTATGCGTGTGATCTGTTCATTGGTTCCACACTACAGATCGATCTCGCTGGCAATAGTTCGACGGCCACACTTGATCGCATTTCTGGGTTTGGCGGTGCGCCGAACATGGGGGCGGATTCTGCAGGGCGGCGTCATGCAAGCCCTGCGTGGCTACGCGCCGGCGAACAGGCGCGCAGCCAGCGTCCTGGGGTGCCGCGCGGCCGCAAGCTGGTGGTGCAGATGGTCGAGACTTTCCGTGAACACATGCAGCCCGCGTTCGTCGCTAAACTCGATGCCTGGGGACTCGCTGAATCGGCTGGCATGCCACTGCCACCGGTGATGATCTACGGAGACGATGTCACCCACATCCTGACTGAGGAGGGAATCGCGAATCTTCTGCTATGTGCCAACGCCGAGGAACGCGAACAAGCGATACGAGGAATTGCCGGATACACGGAGATCGGCCTGGGTCGCGACTTGCGCACAGTGGAAAACCTGCGTGACCGCGGCGTGATCCTGCGCGCCGAGGACCTTGGCATCAACAAGGGTGATGCCACACGCGACCTGCTCGCCGCGCGTTCCATCAAGGATCTGGTGCGCGCCTCCGGGGGGCTGTATCAGCCCCCAGTGCGTTTTCGAAACTGGTGATGCGCGAACAACATGGCTATGGAATTTCTCAAGTATCGTTTTGACGGCGGCACGCCGATTGGGGGGGCAACTGCAATCGTGGGCGTGTTGAGCTCTGGCAACCTAGAGGTGATGGTGGAATCGGCTGCGCTTGGTGGCGCGTGTGAGATCGAGGTAGCCACCGCCGTGCCCGGTTTCGGGACTATTTGGCGCGCAGTAGTGGGCGATTTCTTTGCTCGGCATCGTGTTGGCGACATACGCGTTTCGGTCAATGATGCGGGTGCCACGCCGGCCGTCGTTAGCTTGCGCTTCGACCAGGCGATCGAGGCATTCATTGCGCAAGGTGCAACCCGAACACCTCACGCCAAACATCGGCGGAACCGACCATGATACGCAGCTATTACGAGAGCAGTGCACGTGCGCGCATCGCCGGCCTGCTTGATGCGCGTAGTTTCCATGAATGGCTGTCTGCCGAAGCCAGAGTGACCAGCCCCCATCTGGCGACACTTGATCTGCCTGCTGCTTTCGACGATGGCGTGATCATTGGTGAAGGCAGCATCGCAGGGAAGCAGATCTTCGTCGCAGCGCAAGAAGGCGGCTTCATGGGCGGGGCAGTGGGCGAAGTGCACGGTGCCAAGCTCGTCGGTATGCTGGATCGCGCGCTGCGCGACCGTCCCGCCGCCGTATTGCTGCTGCTTGAAACCGGCGGCGTGCGCCTGCAGGAAGCCAATGCCGGGCTGATTGCCGTATCTGAGGTGATGCGCGCGATTCTGGCAGCGCGGGCGGCAGGGGTGCCCGTCATCGCTGCCATCGGCGGGCAGTACGGTTGCTTCGGGGGCATGGGAATCGCCGCGCGTTGCGCTAGCACGATAATCATGAGCGAAGAAGGGCGGCTCGGACTGTCCGGTCCGGAGGTCATCGAAACTGCACGCGGAGTTGAAGAATACGATTCGCGCGACCGCGCGCTGGTATGGCGGACGGTAGGCGGCAAGCACCGTTATCTGCTGGGCGAATGTGACAAGATCGTGCCGGACAGTGTCACCGCTTTTCGCGACGCGGTCACGGCGTGCATAGCCAAGGGTGACGACTGGTCAATGGCATCGCTGGAACGGGAACATGAACTGCTTCGCGACCGGCTGAAACGGTTTGGCGCTTGCAAGGATGGCCGCGACATTTGGCGTCGCTTGGGTTGGGATGACCCGGATGCGCTAGCCATGCTCGACAATGATGACTTCGTTGCGGGAGCGCGCGAGCGCAGGGCGAAGCGATCTTCGGAGGCGGGCTGACATGGAATGGAAAAAGGTCGTCGAGCGGATGTTCCCTTCCGGTCATGATGTGCGACAGGAAGGCGATCTGCTGTCTGGCGAGGGTCGCTGTGGAAAGCACGCCGTTGCAGTGATCGGCACTACCAACCACGTGGAAGTCGGAGTTGAACTCGCACTCGCGATGGCGGCTGAGGTGCTCGCCGTGATTCTCAACCATCAGGCACGCCCGATCCTGTTCTTGGTTGATACTAGCGGGCAGCGCTTGCGTCATCGCGACGAGCTGCTTGGCCTCAACGGCTACATGGCGCATCTTGCAAAATGCGTCGAGATGGCGCGTCGGCGCGGTCACCCGATCATCAGTCTCGTGTACGAACAGGCCCTTTCCGGCGGGTTCCTCGCCAACGGCATGATGGCTGATATATGTGCCGCGCTGCCTGAGGCGGAGATACGTGTCATGGGCCTTGCTGCCATGGCAAGGGTGACGCGCCTCAGCGAGGAAAGGTTGACGGAACTTAGTGGCTCGTCGCCGGTATTCGCACCGGGCGCGCGTAATTACCTGTTGATGGGCGGCATCGATGCGTTATGGGAAGGCGATCTGTCGGCGTGTCTGATTGATGCGTTGCACCATGTCGACACGACAGATCATCGCGCTACGCTAGGGCATCAGCGCGGCGGGCGCATGCTTGCCGAGCCAGTCTCGAAGCGTGTGTTGTCCTGTGGCTGAGTCCGAGAAACTGTCTGGGTTCAAGCTGGTTCGCCATACCCTGGTCTGGGTGCGCCCGGAATGCCGCGAGGCGGTAGCTGTCCAAATTATGGATGACGCGATGCGCGCATGCGTCGCCGCATGGCTGGCGGCGGATCGTCCCTTGGTGGTCAGCCGACAGCCTTATGGGTGCGCTGCCGATACCATCGCGACAGGCCTGGCGCTGCCACCCGCGCAAGGCAGGCACCGCATTGCGTTAGCGGTGGCAGTGAATGACATTCACGGATACGCCCCCCCCTTGCGGCTTTCCGACGCGATTGCGCATGCCCCGGTTGAATGGAGGACATCCCTGGCCGAGCTCGATTTTGCGGCAGCGAAGATCGAGCTTGAGCTGCGAGTGTTCGGTTCGCTTGCGTGGCAGATGCTGAGCGGCCAAAGCTATCTGACGCCGCAATCGGATATCGACCTGCTCTGGCGTCCGCTATCGCCTGTTCAGTTGGAGCAAGGTGTTGCACTGCTGGCGCGATGGGAAAGAGCAAGCGGTTTGCGTGCCGACGGGGAAATGCTGTTCGGAACGAACGGTGCCGTGTCATGGCGCGAGTGGCTCACATTAAAATCCGGCAGTGATCGGCGCGTGTTGGTGAAGCGCGCATGCAGCGCAGAACTTGTCGATGCCTGCGAACTTATGGAACTGCTGGGATGAACTTTCTGTCCTGCCAGACAGCCTCTGCTGCAGAGACACATGTTCGGTGCAGCGCACACCATATCGCGCGTCTCGCTGTGCGCAGCCTGTATCAGGAGCTTGCGCTGTATCCCAAACCGGGGCTGGTAAGCTTTCACGATAACGGCGCGCACATAGACATGAATGCCGCGACCTTCGTGCGCAGTCTATTTTCGCTGCGCGGTTACTTCGTCGCCAGCGCGTCAGCAGGGATGCGCGGTGCCGGATTCGCTGAATTGCAGCAAATCGGTCGTGCTGCGGAGGCGCACATGCTGCGTGCCACGTGCGGCGTCAACACACACAGGGGAGCCATCTTCACGCTCGGGATACTCGCCGCCGCTGCCGGCTGCGCAAGTGGGTGCGACATCTTGCCTTCCGATGAGAACCTGCGGGCGATGATAGTGGCCAACTGGAGCCAGGATATGCGTGTGATCACGGTTGCGCCCTCCATGATGCCTTCCCACGGACGACTGATGGCCGTCCGCCATGGCGTCACCGGTGCCCGCGGCGAAGCGCTGTTGGGCTTTCCATTGGTGTTCGAAGTGGCGCTGCCTGCCTTGCGCAGGGCGCTTGGCAGAGGGGCCGACACCCGGCATGCGCTCCTGCATACATTCTTTGTGCTGCTGGCCGAGACTATGGATACAAATGTTCTGTTTCGCGGCGGCGCCGAAGGGCTTCAATTCGTCCAGACTCGAGCCAAAAACTTTCTCGAAGGCGGCAGCGTATTTGCGCAGGGCTGGGAAATGCGCGCCGAATCCTTGCACCGCCAGTGTTCAGAAAGGCGCCTGTCACCGGGAGGCTGCGCCGACTTGCTTGCCGCGGCGTGGTTCATGCACCAATTGCAGGCCAACGGGTCATGAGCCTTGCTATCCTGTGTTCCGGCCAAGGTGCGCAGCATCCGGCGATGCTGGATTTGATCTTGGATCATCCAGCTGCCGCTGGGGTCATTCGGGCAGGAGAGGCAGCACTCGGCTTGGACCTGCACCATGGACTTACGCAAGGCGAAGCGATCTATCGCAACGCAATCGCGCAACCCTTGATTTGCCTTACCCAACTGGCTTTCTGGACGGCACTGCGGGAAGAGTCGCCGCTACCGGCGGCGTTCTGCGGATACAGCATCGGGGAAATGGGTGCCTATGCCTGCGCGGGGGCGCTCGATGCCACGGAACTGGCGCGCGTTGCAGCTGCGCGTGCAGTCCTGATGGATGAAGCGGCTGCCGCGACACCGAGTGGCCTGCTTGCCTTGCAGGGTCTGGGGCGCGACGAAGTGGCTCGCCTGTGCGACGGTCATCGTGCATGGATCGCCATCGTGGTAGGTGACGAGGAATTCATAATCGGTGGCGAGGATAATGCCTTGGCAGAATTGGGCAAGACGTTCTTGCAACGCGGCGCCAAGCTGACCCGGCTTAAGATTGGATTGGCGTCGCATACACCGCTTCTGGTCGATGCAGTCCAGCCATTCCGGGCGCTGCTGGGCGCTTCATCGATCACGGCGCCCGCCATACCGTCATTCCTTTCGCATCAATAATGGTGGTGGACGCCGAACGGCGATCGAAGCTGGCGCTGTCGATTAACACTCCCGATCAATGACCACTGATATGCTTCAGGAACCAGGCTGCCATCCTGGTGCTGTCGCTGCACAATACTCCACTGACTATGAACATGATGTCGGCCATATCGTCTTCTGTTCAACGCACTGATGACTTGCATTCCTGAGCCGTA
>CAWHYN010000007.1:0-19126 GCA_963833515.1 uncultured beta proteobacterium
GCAGGAATCTATTACCGAGACTCTAACGCGTATGACTACCAGCGGCGTAATGATTACCGACCCGCGTAATGGGATCACAAAGCCGCGCATCAACCTGCTTGAGGCGGCCCGCCCAGCCAACGATGCCTTCGCCAATCGGACCGATCTGGGCAGCAACAGCGGCACCACCAATGGTATCAACCTGCTCGCCACCAAAGAACCCGGGGAGCCAAACCACGCTGGTAATCCTGGAGGACATTCGGTATGGTGGAAATTGAATACTACGGCAGCGGGACAGTTAAGCGTGGATACACACGGCAGCGGATTTGATACCTTGTTGGCCGCCTATACCGGAACTAGTGTGAGCACATTGACGCCGATCGCCGCAAATGACAACGACGGCTCGCCGAACGGCACCAGCAGTATTCTCCTGCAAGTGCGATCGGGCACGGAATATGAGCTTGCCGTGGACGGTGCCAACGGGGCATCTGGTACCGCAATATTGAACTGGAGCCTGAACACCTCCGCCACAGCGAATTTGGCCATCAGCATCACTGGCCCTGCTAATGGCACAAGCGGAACCGCATCGACCTATACTCTATCTGTTGTCAATGCCGGCCCCCAAACCGCGACGAATGTGATCGCAACCATAACTTTGCCTGCTGATTCGAGCTTCGTCTCGGGTCCGTCTGCCTGCGCCGCCAGCGGAGACACCGTCACATGCAATGTCGGCGCACTGGGGAATGGTACGCAGGCATCGCTGCCGTTTCAGCTCATGTGGAACACGGCAACCGGTTCAGCCGTCATTTCTGCCGCAGTCGCGTCCGACCTCCCGGATCCGTCCATGAGTAACAATGCATCGGCCATTCAGGTCGTTGTCAGTGCCGGAAATATCAGCGGCAGCGCAGGCGACGCCGATGATGTTCCGACCCTGCCGCAATGGGGGATGGCACTTCTGGCGGTGTTTCTGGCGGTGGCCGCGGCCCGGGTGCAACCGCGAAAATAAGATAGCTCGAACGATCAACCGCGTTGCCGGAAAACTTTCTCTGCCAGATTAGCGGACATGACAGTACGCCTTGGCGAACCCAGACGGAATAGTCCGAAAGGCTCATTCCGCATTCGGACAAATTCCAATTCTTGTAATAATCCCTGATTATATTGGCGGGTTCGGCCGATCAATTGGCAGCACAGGCATACGCAATCGTCTCTTGACGCCGGGTACGAAAGTGCCCGGCATTCCATAAATAAGATGACCAAATTGCCAAGTAGTGACGGGCAAGCTGGGTACTCCTGTCTGTTCAATGGATTGGCCGCGCTTCAACATCGGGATTGTCACTTATTGATTAACGAACTCCGCAAGGAGAATATTTTAAGGAGAAAATTTATTATGTGTACGAAACTTCATTTATTGGCGGCCGCCGTGTCGCTTGCCATCACCTGCAATGCCGAGGCCGGACAGCGTGAGGCGTCTGCCACATTCG
Source organism: uncultured beta proteobacterium (assembly GCA_963833515.1). GTDB lineage: Bacteria > Pseudomonadota > Gammaproteobacteria > Burkholderiales > Gallionellaceae > Gallionella. The sequence continues at coordinate 1,461 of CAWHYN010000007.1, forward strand.
ATTCGAACCCGGACTCGTCTACTGGCAAGAGCGCGCGGACCCAACCATTGAAACCCGCCGCCATTGACAGCCTTTCAGAAACATGGGGCTCAACAGGTTATCGCATAGCCGCTGCTTCCAGCTTTGGCCGTTTGCTAAGTGATACGCCTGCTGATTATTTTCCCGGCAAATACTATACCTCCCCGCTTACTACGGAGCCTCCCACCGCGGACAGTAGTCTGCTCAATAAAAATCACACTATCGGCGATTCCGGTTTTGCGCGAAATAACAACTTCCTCGGTAGTAGCGGCGACGCCGGCAGTGAGCTTGGCCACAAACTAGGCGACGACGTAGGCTGGATCAACTCCAATACCTTCGGTAGGGAGATTGATTACACTGGTGACCTTTGGAAGGTACCGGGCGATTTAGGAGGTTATTCAAGCTGCTCGGTTCCCGCTGTTCCTGAACCAAATGAATGGCTGCTGCTGCTTTCCGGACTTGGATTGGTAGCGTTTATCTCAATGCTCCGTAAACAGGAAGTCGCTGGTGCCTGATCATATTGGAATTAAAATTTCATTCGATTCTCGTCGATGGCCTACTAGCACAGACAGCAGCATGCCGGAGCGCAGGCATGCTGCTCCTATGGACGGCCGAAGAGAAGCGCCCAGGTTTATTCCGTGAGGGGGATATTAGCCCCAGTCACCCCCGCCAATGTCAGAACCGCTGTCAGCGATGCCTGAACTGTCGTCCCAGGAAGAGTTGTCGGCGACGCCAAAATCGGAGCCCCCCATGTCATTGGAGGAACTCGCCCAGCTGTCCGTAACAGGCGCCGTGGCACTGCTTGCAGCGCCATGTTCCCCATCCATGAAATGATGCGCCAGTGCTTCACCTGCCACCATGCCCGCACCAACCGCAGCGCCGGTAACAAGCCCGCCCATGATTCCGCTGCCCAACCCGCCTCCGGTCGGAGCCATCGGGGCCATGCCGCCCCCATAGGGTTGCAGGGGCATCGCGGATGAAGTGTTTTGCCCTCCTGGCGGGTAGTTGGCCACAGAGTTGCGTGAAGTCACTGCACGCATGATGAAGGCTATGATTGCGATCGCACCAAGCCCGAGGAACAGCATCCCCCATGGGAAACTGTTGCCAGGTTCGGTCTGAAAGCTGCCGGCAGGAGACTGGCTGACGCGATGGGTGGCCGCAATCCGGTTCTTCAGGTCCTGCAAGGCCTGGGGATTGGCAAACGACAGATCCGGTTTCAGGCGTTCAGCGTCACGTAGCTCGGTATCGGCTTTCCCCATCTGGCCCTGCTTGGCCAATATTTCAGCTTCCACAAAATGTGCCTTGGCGCTATCGGGATGTTCCCTCAGAACGATATCCATCATCCTTTGCGCGTCTTCCAGCTTCCCTGCGCGGGCTGCTGCATAGACTTGGTCGATCGTTGGAGAATTGTCCGCAAACGCAACTCCATTCAACAGAAATGTTGCAATCAACAAAGCGAATCTGTAACTAACTTTAGTCAACATTTCAAAACCTCCATTGAATCCAGACAAGTATGTGCGGCCAACCCTGATTGGATTCAAGAGCAAAGCTATAGTTATTTATTGCACCGTCTGCGCAGCAAATCGCCAAGACGAAGGGCTGCAACTGCAGCCCTTCGATTCATCATTACCACTTCTTACGACCGGAACAATCCTGAAACCCATTCCGGATGGCGTACCTCTGTCGGCAAGTCCGAAACCGGAACAGCCGCCCCAGCACGACCGGTGCCAATTATCCTCTGGTCAATTCAGCGCGCGCCGAAAAGATCGGACATCACCTGCACGTTCCTGTCGCAGGCGTGATTCAGACACGGCAGGTCAAAGGCTCCCTCGAGCGACTTGAGCAGAGAGAAGTGATTGTAACGGTTTGCACTTTGCCTGCCTTGCTCGCCGTAGTTCGTGTCAACGATAAGCGCCACCTGATTGGTGTTCGGCGCCAGGCTATAGTCGTTCTCGTCCCAAAGCACGACGATTGCGTTATTGCCTTGACTCCAGGCCGGCGAACTCTTGATGGCTGTCACGAGTTTCTGGACTGTTACATCACCGCGCTGGATCAACGCCGGGTTCAGGCCCGCTTGTGAACCGTCCGAAACCGGGTCGTAGTTACAAAATGGACCGGCATTGCCCCGCCCATGCTGATCGTTGCATTGATTCGGCGCAATGAAGGAGAGAGCCGGCACGTTGCCCGAGGCAAGATCGCCGTACAAACCCTCTGTTCCATCGAAGCCAACTACGTTTGCAAGGCTGAGACGTGGGTGCCGGGCTTCCTGAACACTCTGGAAATAGACGAAGGGGTTGTGCTTGGCGGCATACAGACTGACGATACCCGCCGAGGTCAGCGGCGGATTCTGCGCAGGCAGGATCGTGCTGAAATCCGTGTTATTGGTATAGAACCCGTCACTGTAATTCACCAGGTTGGCGCCAGCGCCGGGCAGATTCTCCTGATAGCTCTTCCAGCTGAGCCGCGCCTCGAATAACTGATCGGCAATCGTCTTGCCGGATATATTGGTCGCTGCAGGGATCGACTGGACGCCATCAATATTGATGGTTCCGGGAAGGCCCTGTGTCTCGTTGGTGGTATCGAGAGCCGGGGTCGCAGCATCTGTCCCGGTACCCGAAATCGGACAGATGTTTGGACTCGGCGGATTGTCAGTATTGGCGATCCCAGTTATGAGGTTATTTATGCAGGACGTGCTATGCCAATCCGAGTTGTTGTCGCTTTGCACACCAAAGTTGGATCCCCCCACCACTTCGAGGTAATTAGTCAGGCTGGGGTGTCCGATGGCAAAGTATTTTGTCGCCAGGTTGGCGGTCTGCGCCAATTTGTTGATGAATGGTGCATTGGGATTATTAATGATCTGGCTGTATCCATGGTTCTCCATCATGATAACGAAAACATGATCCAGATGACGGACTCCTTGTGGTACCTGACCTTCGTTGGCCAAAGCTGGACCCGCAAGTACGATACCCAGCAGACCTAAAACTGCAATTGGTTTTTTCACGGTGATGATCTCCTGTGTTGATTTGCCTAATGGAATGCTATTGTCTTGATAACCGAGCTTGGCGAATGATCATGGCAGCTCGACCGTATTATTGGGTGTCAAAATGACAGACATGTGATTAGATGGATGGTCCGAACAGACTAATCTTAGGAACATATGCTCTTGTCCTTCCTAGCATCAGGGATACGTATGACCATTGCGCGAAATTCTCAAAAAGGCTAATCTGTGCGGAAATAGACAGTCGTCAACCTCAAGACGAATTTAATGGTTCAAGGTCGGCTTCCAGGACAAACCTGACAAGCGCCGCAATTTATGGATGAAATTGATAATGACGAAAGACGATAAACCAGATTATTTGGCCAAGGTTAAGCTCTTGACCAAGGAAGAAACCGAACGCTTGTTGTCCAGGATGGGCGGCAAGATCCCGCGCCGTCTGGAGAAACGTAAGATAAGCCAGCAAGAAGCATTGGCCATGCAACTGGAGCTGGAAGACGAGCAGCTTCAGGAATGGCGCAAGGTCATGCATAGCCTGAAGAAGAAGGAAGAAGCCAAGAAAAAGGAAAAGGCCAAGGCTCCGACAAAGGCCAAGGCTCCAACAAAGGCAAAGGCTCCAACAAAGGCAAAGGCGCCGGCAAAGGCGAAGGCTCCAGCAAAGGCAAAGGTTGAACCGGGCAAATGACAGTCTGTCTCCAGGGAGCAATCGCGAGATTGATTCCGGCTATTTGAAATCCAAAGCGACGCGCGTGACGAACGAGTTGCCTGACTCGTTGATGACCCGTCCGCATATGAAACTGCCACGCCAAGCGTAGCAACTCCCCGACAAAATCACGAATCAAGCCACGCCTTGACTTGTCGCGTAGACGCTGTCGTCCAAGGGCAAATCGTGTCCTGGCGCAGGATGTAAGCGGATAGCGCGGCGCCATAACAAAGAGCAGCTTGCAGGTGCCGCTGTATATTGGCGCGCCTGATGGAATCTGGCCAGCTTGGAACGTAACAAACTCGAATCCTTGGTCAGTTCGAATCTTAAAATCATATACTGGGGCACGTACGCAGTCGCACCCAACATGGAGGCATCCTTCTGCGCGCGACTGATCGGCCAAACTGCTGTTAGACTACGTTTAGCGTGTCAACGGGCACCACCAAATGACTGCGGATTAATCCCACGCTGCACGTTCAATTTCCTCTACCGTGATATGGCGAACGTCATGCCCCTTTACCATGTAGACCACATATTCGGATATGTTCTTGGCATGGTCGCCTATGCGCTCGATGGCGTTGGCGACAAGCAGGATCTCCAGCGCGCTGGAGATCGTCCGGGGGTCTTCGATCATGAACGTGGCGAGATAACGCAAGAAGGCGCGGAATTCGTCGTCCACCTGTTCGTCCTGGCGAACGATCTGTGCAACCCCGGAAACATCCAGCTTGGCAAACGCATCCATCGACTGAACCAGCATGTCCAGCGTCAGTTTCGTCATAAGCTTGAGCTTGTTGAAACGGGGCAGGGTAACGCTCTTGTTCTGCGAAAGGTTCTTGGCAGCGACGGCGATCTTTTTTGCCTCATCGCCGATGCGTTCGAGATCGGTTATGGTTTTTATCACCATCATCACCATGCGCAAGTCATTCGCCGTTGGCTGGCGGCGTGCAATGATTTGAGTACAGCTTTCGTCCACGCCTATTTCCAGCGCATTGATGCGGTGGTCATCGTCGATGATGCTATCCATCAACGCCACATCCCCTCCGGTCAGCACATCGATGGCCCGCCGGACCTGCCTTTCCGCCATCTCCCCCATCAGCAACACACGTTCCCGCACGGATTCGAGTTCAGCGTCATACTGTCGGGAAGTGTGTTCGTCATTAACCATCTGGCAATGTCCTAACTGGCTAAGCTAAACGGCTGATGCTAGCAGGGTATTGTGACGTTTTTGTTACCAATCAGGTCACTGCCACTAGATATGAAGACGATGAAAACGATACTGGTGCCAAGGAATTCCCGGCCTTGCCGCAACTTGCGCGCCGGTCCGTCTATCGTTTGGTAGTGCAACGGGGCGCCGCACCTTCGACATCGATAGACGCCACTAATGCTTTAGAATGACGGTGTCCACCGCAACCACTGTGTTCGGTCTTCAGTCCGGCGCGGCATTGGCCACTGTGGTCGGCGGTTTGGTTCATCTGCGGATGGTTTTGCTTGTGATGAAAATCGCCCACGCGACAACACCCTGGTATGAAACTGGCAAGCGGCATTAAATTCGGAATTGCCAATACTGTCGAATGCACCGCAACACTAACCAATAGGTTTCCGAAGACCCCCTCAGTTCTTATATGAGGTCTGCTGTTTTGTTATACGCCAGAAATGGACTATGCTTTGAGAAAGTGCTTTGCATAGCGACTGCTCATGCGCGACATCGGCAACAGGATGAACAGGTCGGCGGTGTTGAATTCCGGATCCCAGGCCGGTTCTCCACAAATATAGGCACCCAGCCGCAGGTAGCCTTTGAGCAGCGGGGGCACGGGCGCATCGAGACAGGGGTTCAACGCCTTCAGCGGCAGCGGGCAGCGCGGGAAGACGCTGTATTCGGCAGGGGCCGCGTAGATGCGGTGCAACTTGTGGTAGATGCTCGCTGCCACGTGGCCGCCATCGGCCATGCTGATGCTGGCGCAGCCGATCAGGTATTCATGGCCGTGCTGCTGCATGTACTGGGCCAGCCCGCTCCACAACTGGGTGATGGTCGCGCCGTCGCGATGATCCCAATGCACGCAGGAGCGCCCGACCTCCACCATGCGATCGCTGAGATGCAACAGTCGGGTCAGGTCGAATTCGGTCTGCGAATAGTAGCCGCCGATCCTTTCCGCCTGGCTGGGCGAAAGGATGCGATAGGTTCCCACGACCTTGTTCTCGGCACTCTCGCGCACCACCAGATGCTCGCAGTAATTGTCGAAGATGTCGCGGTCGATTCCTTCTTTTGCACTGGGCAGATTGGCGCCCATTTCTTCGGCGAATACCTTATAGCGCAGGCGTTGCGCCTCCAGGATTTCCGCGTCGCTGCGTGCGATCGAGGTGATCAGGCGCCGCGCGGCGGCGGGTTGCGCTTGTCGGTTGAGTTCCAGCATCGCAGCTCCTTTTGACAGGTTGAAGATGCGCACAGACTAGGGGCATGATGTTGCAGCGTGATGACCGGATCATGAACAAAGCATGAAATTGCTACTTGCGAAGCTGATTCAGCAGCGGATCGATAGGAAATCCACATGGTCAATGCGAACTCTGAATAATGTTAGGTACCGACCAATCATTCGTGAATCAACATCGTGCGGGTCTGCCTGGTTTACAAGGTGGAAAAGTCCAACTGAATTTCGTGAGCTTTAAACGTCATTGGACCGATAATTTAAGCTAAGGGAACAGAATGGCGTAATCATATGCGCCTGCAATAGCAGAGAAGCCGCCGATCCCGCTCAATTCAGATCGCGAAGCAAATTCACATGACAGCAATAAATATGTAACGCAACTGAAATATTCTCATGTGATTCTGTGCACATGAAGAACCCCGTCCTTGAATGCCATTGCAGCGCCATTCAACGCAGATGCAGCGTACTCCATTAATCTTGGCTGCTGCATGACTGCCGGCTTTGCGTGCGCGCAAGAGTTATGACATGAACGTACGAGAAGTTCGCTCGATATTTCTATCCGACATCCACCTCGGCACCAAGGCTTGCCAAGCTAACCACTTGCTTGACTTCTTGAAGGAATACTCATCTGAGTATGTGTTCCTGCTTGGCGATATTGTTGACTTATGGTCGATCCGGCGCGGTGGCGTGCATTGGTCCCCCGCACAGAACACATTCGTGCAAAAGATGCTGCGAAGGGCGCGACACGGCGAGAAAGTCTTCTTCATTCCTGGCAATCATGATGAGGCAATACGCGAATACGTTGGGACCTCCTTCGGTGATGTCATGGTAGTCCACGAATACATCCACACTGCGGCGGACGGGCGTCGATATTTATTGATACATGGAGACGAGTTTGATCAGGTCACCCGTCATTACAAGTGGGTCGCGATCTTGGGAGATAAGTCTTACGACATATTAGTTAGCCTGAATATCTATTTATCCTGGCTGCGGCGAAAGTTCAAACGTCCAGGCTACTGGTCGTTGGCAGGTTATGCCAAGCGCAAAATAAAGACGGCGCTAAACTTTATTTACGGCTTTGAAGATTCCGTCATCCGGCATGCTCGGGAACTCAAGTTGGATGGCGCGATCTGTGGCCATATCCATTGGCCAGCAATTAAAGAGGTCGATGGGCTGACCTACATCAACTGTGGCGACTGGGTGGATAGCTGCACCGCCATCGTCGAACACCTTGACGGACGCATGGAATTGATTATTCGGGGCTCTGACCACGAAGCCAGCCCCGACCTGGCGGCCAATCGTTGAGAGACGAATAATGGAGATCCCATCCAAAGAAAAAGCGGCTATCGCGCTTATTGACCGCTTCCAAATATTCATGCGTGGGTCTTCAAATGCCCTACCCGGATCACGATGCATTCCCACAAGAGATCTGGCTTGCAATCATGCTGTTGTTTCGAGCTTCCTGGCTAGAAACTGGAATGTCCAGCCGGGCCATGAGGATTGGCACTATTCTATTCATCAGCATCCTCGCATAGCTCAATTCTTCGATGGAAATAGGCCGTGGGCCAGTTCTGCTCACTTTTTCGGATCGCCTCATACCTTGAATATCGGTTTACTGGATTGACGTAACTATTCCTACACGCCATGAAAATACTTTTTATCTCTGATGTCTATTTTCCGCGCATCAACGGCGTCTCCACTTCGATCGAGACCTTCCGTCATGAATTGCGCGGCCTCGGACACACCATTCACTTGATAGCACCGGATTACCTGATGCCAAGTGCAGACGAAACGGACATTTTGCGCGTTCCTTCACGATCTTTGCCATTCGACCCGGAAGACAGATTGATGAATTACGGCTGGGTCATGCAGCATCTCGAAAAATTACGCGGCGAACGATATGACATTATCCATATACAAACCCCCTTTGTAGCCCACTATCTGGGCACCAAGCTATCGGGCTTGCTCAATATTCCGTGTGTTGAGACCTACCACACCTTCTTTGAAGAATACCTGCACCACTACGTTCCGCTCGTGCCGCGCAAGGTGATGCGTCTGATCGCCAAACGCTTCTCGCGTCATCAAGGGAACAGCCTCAATGGCATGGTCGTGCCATCCAGCCCAATGCTGGCCGTATTGAAAAATTACGGGATCACCACTTACTCGGAAGTCATCCCGACAGGAATTGAACCTGGAAGTTTTGTCATCGGAGACCGCGCTGCATTCCGTAACAGCTATGGCATTCCACCAGACAGACCCGTATTGCTTTTCGTGGGACGCGTGGCTCACGAGAAAAATATCGGGTTCTTGCTGAAGGTGGTCGATCGAGTCAGAGAGGAAATACCCAATGTAGTCTTTGTCATCGCCGGTGAGGGGCCAGCCCGGAATAGTCTGGAACATGAGGTCGCAGAGATGGGCCTGCGCGAGAACGTCATGTTTATCGGCTATCTCGATCGCCATACCGAGTTAAACAGTTGTTACCGGTCAGCGGATTTATTCATCTTCTCATCGCGAACCGAAACCCAGGGACTGGTTCTGCTTGAAGCAATGGCTCAAGGACTAGCCGTTGTTTCGACGGCAGAGTTGGGTACGCGCGATGTGTTGCGCGAGGGATCCGGCGTTTGGATTGCGAAGGAAGAGCTGCTAGACTTCGCCGGAAAGGTTGTCAAGCTGTTGAGAAATAGCGAGACGCGCAACGATTTGGGTGAAGCCGGCCGCAACTACGCATATGAGTGGTCAGCGATCATGCAGGCGGAACGCATGTTGGCATTCTATCGTTCCGTTCTTGCTCAATCGAGATTACCTGAGCTTTCGCTTGATTTGAGTTCTTCGGGGTCTAAGTAGCAGCGAATCCCCATCACCTTGATGCGCGAGTACAATGATGCGCATGGCTATTATTTCGACGAACACATTTCGGTGAAACCACTGAGCGCGTCTGAACAATCTAAGCCAATTGTTATTATCGGCGTCGACAGCCACATCGCCAAAGCGACCGCAGTCGGCGATTTTCTGCGGATCGCCCTGGGGATTGAGGTCATGGGCTGGAGCACGACCCCCTGCCGACTTGCACAAGGACCTGTTTCTCGAGCTGCTCCGCCTCTCAGGGGCCAAACCTGCGCCATATCCGCCCTGCGCATCGCCGTCAAGTCCGTCCGCTATGGCGATCTGTCCGAATACAACTTCAATACCGGTGTCCTTGGTATGCAGAACGACCAACAAACTGCCGCGGAGTGAAAACGACTACCAAAATATTCGGACGTGATTATCCAACACAGTGATCATGAATTATAAAAGGATCAATTAACAGCATATTCGATGCAACTTCCATGTGCTTATCAAGCCTGGTATTGCGTATGTTGGCGCGCCACAGGTCAATCTATCTTGATCACTCTTGCAACATCGCTGCGGCACTCAGAACATAAACCTACCAACAATAAGTCGCCGGCTCTGACGGCTCCTGAGAAATTGGTGATTGTGACATCGTGGCGGCATTTTCCGCACCAGACATTCGAGAGCAGCGACTTTCTTGTTTCGATGGGGATGGCGGCCCATAGCTTGGCTGCAGGCGGAGTAAATTTAGGAATGGATTCGATAACCATAAGCTTCTTTTATCAGAGTAATACTGCAATCCATTTTGTCCTTACCCAAAATAGATTGCAAGCCAATGTTGTGTTAATAGTGAGCGTTTTCGCATAACCGGAAAAAAATTGACTCCTGCTCAGTTTTCAGCCCTAGGGTGATCACCAATGAAGGCGTCGCAGAAGTGAGCTCTTCTTCTGCTGATGCGATTGCATGCGATGGAGAATATCATCCAATGACTGGATTGCCTCGATGATATGTGGCCCTTTGTTCAGCATGACGCATTCTGCGCGCACACCCATCGCCGCATCGGTAATTTCCGCACGGCTAGGCTTGCCGCTCTTGGATAATTCCTCCAGGACCTGGGTCGCCCATATCACCGGCAGATGCGCCGCCTCGGCCAGCCAGAGAATTTCTTCCTGCAGCTCCGCCAATCTTTCATAGCCACACTCCACGGCGAGGTCGCCACGAGCAATCATGACGCCGACATTTGGTGAATGGAGTAAGGTAAATAGAAGTTCCGGCAGATTCTCGAAGGCGGCACGCGTTTCGATTTTCAGCACGATGCCAAACTTTTCTGCCTTTAGTCGCTTCAAATGCTTTTGCAACAACTTGATGTCAGCGGGGTTTCTTACGAATGAAAGCCCGACCATATCGGCATGTTGTACGACAAATTCCAGATTATCGATGTCCTGTGGCGTCAGGCCATTCAACTCAAGCCGACTATCGGGCAGGTTGATACCTTTGTTCGCCAGCAGTTTCTCCCCGCCTCCCCCGGCTTGTGTAATTTCAACGTCTATTTTGCTTTTGCTGACACTGCGAATTACACCTTCGATTCTGCCATCGTCGATCAGGATGCGTTCGCCAGGCTGAACACTCAGAAATACTTCCGGTAGAGAGCAGGCAATGCTGGCTGCCCGAAGCAAGCGCCCGTTGGCATCGAATTGAGCCGGGAGACCGGGCAATGGCTCGCGCGTGATGGTTAGCTTGTCTCCCAAGTGCAGACGAATCGAACCGGGCGCTGGAGGCAGCGCTCCGACACTGCCGGGGCGACCGGCTCGGCGCAATTGTCCGGATGTTGTTGGTCGTAGAAGCCTGAGTTCCATCCCTGGCGTGATATAGGTAGTTTGACTGGACTCGGCCCAAAAGCCCGTTCCGACCTGTTCAATGACTCGCACGGTACGGGAGGCGCTTCTTGCGTCAGTTAATTCAATAATATCGCGCGATGCCACCTTTGCAAGCCAATCGCCATGCACCGGCAGGCAGGCGTCGGCTGGCGCCGGACTGTGGGAAACATCATCTTCAGGATACAACCATATTCTTGCAGGGGCGGCCACATTGCCGTAGATATCGCGCTGTGGTTTCCACTTGAGTACGGCAGGTCCTTCGGCAATTTCCCCAGTGCGCAACTTGGGACCGCCTAAGTCCATCAGGATGCGGCAATGCCTCCCTGTTTCACGACGTGCCAGGTTGATTTGTTCGACAATCCGCGCCCAAATCTCGGGCGTGTCATGCGCACAATTGATACGAGCACAGTCCATGCCATGGACCAGCATCTCTTTGACCAGTGAATAATCGTCTGCCGCGTCGCTGGGCATCGTGACCATAATGCGGACTCGGCGATGCGAAGGACCCTTGCCAAATAGATTATCGGTATTGCTTTCAAGCTGTGCTGCGCCCGTCGCCTCTTGGGCCGGCGAAATCTTGTCAGCTGATTTCTTGCCTAACGCACAACGCAAAAGATCAATGATGGCATTGATATGGGCTAAGACATGGGATTCCATCCGGCCTAACGATGAAAGACCTGCTGCCCCCAGTCTTTCCTGTAGCGACCGCATATCTCTTCGCCTCAGGGCAAGGTAGTGGACCAGATTAACGGCGCTGGACAAATGGAGTGGATTCGCGTGCGTCAGAGTTGTCGCATACGACTGCTCAAATTTCATCAGTTCACGCTGCAATTCCTCCAATTCCTGTAGCAGGCTGGCATACGGATGCTCATCTCCGGACTTTTGTGAACTTGATTGTCGTGTGATCATAAATCCGATGATTTTGGGCCATTTCGAAAAATCAATCGGCTCCTTTATTCTAAGCAAATCAGATTACATAAATATTACAGGCGCCAGCTTTATGTGAATCATGGCGCCGAGCGTGCTTCACAATGGCAATCAGCCATCAAAAAATCTGTATCCGAGTTTGTGATTTATCGCACGTTGCGAAAATTCCTTTTGGTCAAGATGATTCTTGTCTATAATCTGAATTCTTCGCTGCAAAATTTTGCTTCGCCGAAAGCAGGTCACCTGATGGACACACCGGATCACTTCAAGTTAAAGCCCGACCATTCTCAATCAATCAAGGCGCTCGCCGAAGAAATTGGTTGCCCCGTTGAAGAGGTAAATACCGTTTACGTTTCCGAACTTCAAAAACTCAAATCAAGCGCCCGGATCCAGGACTACCTCCATGTGCTGGCCCGCAAGAAAGTCCGTGACGCACTGCATCATTAGCAGGGGCTGCATTTTTCGGACTGGCCGTTTATCTTGGGTTCAGGGACGCTAGGTAGCGTTCTTGGACATATAACTGACATATTCGCCATGAATGGCATTCTACGCCAAATTTGCCACCCCTATGGCGACAGCATCTTCCATTCTGGCATCTGAAGAGCTTGAATTTCAGCGGGATAGTAACGAACGATTACTTCTAATGGATTTTGCGCCATGAGCAACCGAAACGAGGAACTTCAATTGGCCAACCCGACTGCGACCCGGCTTGCTGCCGTATGTCTTTTCATTGAGTTAATCATTCCGGCATATTAAGCCATGGGAGCCGCAGTCGAACTTAAATGGATGATGTCTACCGCGGATATTCCCAAACTACAGCAAACGCCTGTCGTGAAGGCATGGAGCACAAAATTGGCGGGTCGCCGACGCATTCACACGGGTTGTTGGCGCCGCAATGGCCTGAAAGCATGCAACTGATGCCCAAGAATAGCAGCAAAGCCGCGCGTCGACATGCCCTAAAGGGTGGAGCACCGGCATTGCCAGTCAAATCGGCACCTCCCGGCCTCACTTCTGGAATGAGCACGAATGAAGCGTTCAAGGCGATTCTCGCCAGTTGCCTTGCACATCTGCAAGCCAACGAAGAAGGGATGCTCCTTGGTCAGGACCCGGAATATCTCCATCAAATGCGGGTCGCGCTGCGCCGTCTGCGTTCCGCACAAAGCGTGTTTGATGCCGTGATTCCGCGCGTAACCTATCCGGAAATCTCGGCCGGCTTGAAATGGCTTGACGAGCAACTTGGGCCAGCGCGTGACTGGGACGTGCTCATCACGGAAACGCTGCCGCCGCTGATGGACCAATTCCCTGAACACAAAGCATTGGCTGCTCTGCACCGCCGTGTGGTTGCGCGGCAGCAGCACTATGCTGAAATCGCGCGCGCGGCCGTGCGGTCAGGCCGCTATGCAAAGCTGTTGCTCACGTTGGGCGCCTGGCTTGAACGGGAAGAATGGCTGGCGCACGTGACTGATACTCAGCAACAGGAATTGGCGGTGCCCATCGACAAACTGGCGCGACGAACGCTGGGCAAGCGGGATAAGCAGTTGCGCAAGCGCGGCCGCAACTTGATGGAGCTCAGCATGGCGGAACGGCACGCAGTTCGGATTGCGGCCAAGAAATTACGTTACGCTGCAGATTTTTTTGCGGAACTGTTCGAACACAGCCGGGCGCACGGTTATCTGAGCGCCTTGGCTGGCTTGCAAGATGGACTGGGCGCGCTCAATGATCTTGCTATGACACGTCGCTTGCTGGCGTCTTTTCACGCGCCTCGATCCGGGGCCGCCCAAAGCGAAGCCATTGGAATAACGCTTGGCTGGGCAGCATGCAGAGGCGCACAATTTCAAGCGAGCCTGCAGCATCCATGGGATGCCTTTGTGCACCAGAAGCCTTTCTGGGGGAAATAGGCTTCTGTTTTCAGGTTCGACACCCTCCCTTCCTTGACGCCTGTCATATTGCGGCAACATTTCCCGAATAGAATTAGCCGGAAAAGCTTTTTCATAGATTTGCCAACACCAATTCCTCAACTGGTTAATGAGCGCCAGATAAGCCCTTTGCGGATCGGCGCAAACCAATGGAGAAAAATGTGAACCTGAAACAAACGAGGTAATTTAGATGACTGAAAAGACCGCAAAGCCGCGCGCAAAAAAGGTAACATCAAAAAAGGCAAGCAGCACAACTGCCAGCAAACCAAAGACCTCGAAAGCCAAAGCAACGACGGCTGCAGAAAAGCCAGTGGCAAAGAATTCGGCTGCGAAGATAACGGTTGGGGAACCAACTGCAGCCCTACTGGCAGAGCCAAAGAAAACCAAGACAACCCCTGTGAAGGAAGAAGTAGTTCCTGGTGAAAAGAAGAAAGCTCCGGCGGCGAAATCTGCGGTTGCCACGGCTAAGCCCGCCACCACCCAGAGGATAGCGGCAAAACCAACTCCCGAAGAACGCTACCGGATGGTTGAAACAACCGCTTACTTCATCGCTGAACGGCATGGTTTCAATGGACGCTCCGATGATCATTGGGCGGCAGCTGAAAGAGAGATTGCGTCCAAATTAGATCAATCGCTTTGATGCCGGACACCGGCTGGCTACTTTGCGAGATATTACGCGCCTCGGAGCACTGTATAGCGGATAAGGCCGACACAAGATCCAGTCTTTGAACCGGCCATTGCTGGAGATGCTGAAACACCTGGAATTCATTCCGGAAATGAAAGGCGGGACGCCTTTTGTGTCGGTGGACCGACCACTCATACTAGACAAGTCAAGTATCCGTGAAATTTCTTTGCTGCCCTTGGGCTCTGGAGTCGGCTGAGGGACCGAAGACTGGCTATTGCCACTTGGGAATCTCCTTTTTCATTTTCCCCTAAGCAGAACATTGTTCTTTGCCATTCATGGAGTTGCTCATCCTTTAACTCCACCTGCTTGGCCTGACGCTTCACTGTTCGGTCAGGTACTTGCCCCGCTCTGTGTCACGTATGTCCGGCCTATTCCCTTTCCAAAAGCTTAACTATGGCCAGAGGAGTCGGCTTAGTGGTTTGTCATTATCAGTATTGAGGTATTGCCCTCGTTGGTCTTTAACCGGCAAATCGTCTCGCTCATCTGAAAGTGATAGCCAGTTTCGATCTCGCACGTTCACTGTTGCGCGAGTTGTCCGTTTCCAACCTGTTGTTCAGAAATCCCGGATTAGTGCAGCCTGTCGCTGATTATTGACCTGCTATCCAATCAGCGCAAGAATTTATCCGACAGTTCTAACAAGCTGATAAAGATTTCAAAAACAATCAGCCCGATCACGTACCACTCCAGCTTGCGCAATTGCTTGTTGTCCCATACATCGGCCAGAGTCTGGGCCGTATCCGAAATGAGCCCGAGCTTGCGATCCAGCGCCGATTGTCGTTCCTTCAGCTCAAACTCATCTTCCAGACTGGCATATAGTCCCTCCAGATGCGGGAAGTTCCACAATGTCTCCGGCTTATCGCCAATTTCTGCACGTCCTACCATTCGGTGTTCAATCAGCAGCATGGAGCCAATCTTCGATAGCAGATTCCTTGAACCTGCACTCACGTTCCCGTGCGACGCCAACTCCTGGGCCAGTGGCTCAATCTTGTCGAACTCCCCGGCGACCTTTTTTTCGTAGAGCGTGAGTACCAGATTTTTGCTCAAGGCATCGGCGATTATCTGCAATTTTTCCAGCGAGATGTGATCCAGAAAAACTGCACCGCTTTGCACGCCCATGCTGTTCCTATCGGAGTGGATCTTCAGCTCCTCGGTTTCCGGCGTCGGATAGGGATTGGTCAGCAGCGGCTTGATGGACCCGACAAACCTGATTTCATCAAGGCTGTTAACTCCGAACAGCACTACTACGCCGTAGCGGAACAAGACAGCGATGCCTCCAGTGCCGTCCACCTCCAGTGTTAAAGGGGTCGTAGCAAGGCAATCCGCGATCTTGAACATTTTCAAGTCCAGCCGATCGCCCAACAGCAGCGCGCGTGCGACCAAGTCTTGGCGGTTTGATAATTGAAGTTCCATAAGGTCATCTGCATGCAATCAGGCAAACAGCATAGTGTGACTGTTCCTCATCGTCAAATGGCCTTCGGTGCGGCACAGTGGCGCGAACACAATGACGACGGTTGGCTAAAATGTCGTCAAAATCGGCTAGAGCGGTGGTCGGTTTAAGAACATTTGCAGCAAGATAATTGGCACAGCTGTTTGACGCAATACTTCCAGAGAAGACCTAGGATTGACGAAATTATTGACCGGCCAACGAGGAATGCTTTCACACATTGCGTCCTGCATCATTATGTGCAGAAATCTCCTACTGCAGCAGATTCTATGTGACATGATGGTGTTGCTGTCAATGAAAGAACAGCAGGGGCCGCCGATAAAACGGGACCACATTCACGCTTTGAGGATATTCCCCTGACCGATGCCCCTATAGAAGTACTCTTTGTCGAAAGGACAATTGCAATGCACAAGAACCGACCTACGCAATCGCGGTGTACTCGATACGTATGACACAGAAAATGGAAAGGCAGCGCCGGTAGCCTTGTCCGATCGTCTCACGTTCCCTTTCCACAGCCATCCGCCCGCAAAGAATCGGATGGCCGCCATAGTGACGCAAAAGCGGGATCGGCCTCTGCCTATCGGATCGCGTCTGGATTATTACTATTCACAATTCGAATATCGTGCCGCGCGTAAGCATCTGTGGTTTTAGTTCGCCGCAGGCTTGCATCACTTCACGCATCGTGTCATTCTCGCGCCCCGCTTCCATATGTACAATGAGCAGTTGCACTGGCTTTTGCAGCAGGCGCAGTCCCTGTGCCAGCAATTCTGCGGTCATGTGGCCCGAACGCTTCGCACCTGCAGCGTTGCGGTTGAGGAAAGTGGTTTCGATCAACAGGTATTCCAGGTTATCGATGTTGTTAAGCACCCGCCAGAAATCTGCGCAGAAAGTCGTGTCGCCGCTATACACCAAACTAGCCAGACCGCTATCAATCTGGTAACCGACGCAGGGAACGGAATGCAACGTCGGCAGTGCCGTAATTTTTCTTCCGTTCATTTCCACGGTCTCCCCCTGCAATATCTGGGTGATACGAGAGCTGGCGAACAGTAAAAATGCCTTTACGATTGTAGAGTTGAACCTCCCGCTCACTCATTCTATGCAAAAAGACTGAGATCATCCAGTTGTTTGGCCTCGGCTTCACACTGCTGTTGGTATCGACATATGGGACAGTGGTCATTGAGCCACAGGTGTGGTTTCTTGTGCCCTTGGAGGTAATCTGTGAGATCTTTAATGATCTTCTGCGCCCTCAACTGATGTACCCGTAGATCGACAGTACGAGATTTATAAGCATCTCCGCATATGACTATTCCGCTCGGAGGGAACATGCCTGGAGTCTTTCGAGCACAAGGGTGCCACAGGCAAGAAGGAGTTTCTGTGTTGCACTCACAGACTGGCCGGTGCCGCAAAAAAGAACTGGCACATAATGGAATAGGCCCAACGAGGATGTGCCAGGGACCCGCTGTAAAGCATGGAAAGCAAATGCGAACAAATCATCTTCCACGTGAGTTCCAATGACATTGGTCATGCCTTGAGTGAGGTCATCCCTCGTGATGGGCATTTTATTAGCAATGAAATAGGCATCTTCCCTATCTAAGGAGGGCACGAGTAGCTGCCGCTGTGTACTCCTCCTCGGGTCTACGCAGCCACTGTTCGTAATCAGACGGGTCTCGGACAACGCCTGTAAGTATGAGACACGCCTTATACTTGCAGTGCAGGTACTCGGTGAACACTTCATCAGTTATTTTCAGGATACGCTGCGACCCCTCAGGCATATTTGCTCTGTGATCTTCGGTTCTTTCCGAGAGTTGCATGGATGGTCGCCTGAGTGGATATGGCACCTAACGGCCCC
>CAWHYN010000008.1:0-17251 GCA_963833515.1 uncultured beta proteobacterium
CGCGTGGCACTGTGCTCAGCCAAACGACGCCGGATATCGCCGGGCGCGGCGCGAAGCAGGTTATTGATGTGCGCAACGCCTATACTATGGTCAGCATGCTTCAGGACGTGGTCAGGCACGGTACCGCCATTCGCGCCATGCAGCTCGGGCGTCAAGACTTGGCTGGCAAGACCGGAACGACCAATGACACGATTGATGCTTGGTTTTGCGGCTTCCATCCGACCATTGTAGGTATCGCCTGGATCGGCTACGATCAACCGCGCAGCCTCGGCGACAGGGAGACCGGTGGCGGGGCAGCGTTGCCAATATGGATGAGCTACATGGAAAAGATACTCAAGGATGTCCCGGAGGCTGTTTACACCATGCCGGACAACATGGCTGAAGTTCACATCAATGAAGAAGGATTCCGGGACGACACCAGTCCGCGTGTCGAATATTTTTATCAGGAGAATGTTCCCGCCGAACATGCCTTGCCCGCACCCAATGAAGAAGTCAAACCTTCTGACACACTCAAGGATCAGTTGCTCTGATTAAACCCATGCCCAAAGATCGCGCGCCGAAGGAATACGCGAATAGACGCGACTTGATGCGGGAACAGCTCGCGCATCAAGCAGCAAAATTGATGGCCGAGGACGGCATCACCGATCATTCCTTTGCCAAACGAAAAGCCGCGCGCCAACTGGGCGCCGCGGATACGCAGCACCTGCCCAGCAACCATGAGGTGGATGAGGCGCTGCACAGTTACCGTGCACTTTACCAGCACAACAGCCACCCGGACATCTTGCGACAGCTTCGCGAAGAAGCGCTGACGGCCATGCGCCTGCTGGGCGAATTTCATCCCTACCTCACCGGCTCGGTGTTGAACGGCACGGCGGGTGAGCAATCGGATATCAACTTGCAACTGTTCAGCGATGACGCAAAGGCCGTTCTGCTGTTCCTGCTCAAGCACAAGGTCGATTTCGAGGACGGTGAATGGAAGCTGCAAGTTGGCGGACATCAGGAGACTGTGCCGAGCTACATGGTCGCTGGCGAAACCGGGACCAAGATACACATCGTCGTGCTGCCCGAGAACGCCCGCCACAGTGGGAGCCGCCATCCTGAAACTCATGCGGATATCGCGGCCGTGGAGATGTTGCTGGCGCCCTAGGCCGGCATGGGCGCACGACGCCAGTTTGGCGACTCGCCCTTGTGCGGCCCGAGACCAGAAGTCTGGTTCGACCCGATTGCGGGAAACATTCGAAACGGGCTGCAACTCTGGTGTCAGGTCCCGGACGACCAGGTCGCCTGGCGTGCTGCCAAAATGGTTGGCGATGTGAACAGGGCCTTGGCCGGCGCAAATCTTGCCCTCTTGGCAGATTATCCGCCTAACCGGCGCTCAATCGGACATTCATCGCTAAGCTGAAACGCGGGCAATTCCCGGCCGGTTCCTCGGATGTGCAGCGCGGCAGCTGGGAGCCGCTTTCTATTGCACGGGGATGCCTATCACTCTTTCAGCCACCTAGCCGCATCCAACGCAAAATACGTCAGTATCCCGTTTGCGCCGGCACGTTTGAACGACATGAGCGCTTCCAGCACACACGCGCGTTCGTTCAGCCAGCCATTCTGTGCGGCGGCCTTCAGCATCGCGTATTCGCCGCTGACCTGATAAACGAAGGTTGGTGCCTTGAACTGGTCCTTCACGCGACGTACGATGTCAAGATAAGGCAGACCGGGCTTGACCATCACCATGTCCGCGCCTTCCTGCAAGTCCAATCCAACCTCCCACAGCGCCTCATCGGAATTGGCGGGATCCATCTGGTAGGTGTACTTGTTGCCCGAGCCCAAGTTGCCGCTTGAACCGACTGCATCGCGAAACGGACCGTAGAAGCTGGAGGCATACTTGGCAGAATAGGCCATGATGCGCGTATGGATATGTTTGTTGGCATCCAGTGCCGCGCGCACGGCACCGATACGCCCGTCCATCATGTCGGAAGGAGCAACGATGTCGGCCCCGGCGGCAGCGTGGGTCTGCGCCTGCTTTGTCAGCACTGCAACGGTTTCGTCGTTAAGGACATAGCCGCTGTCGTCAATCAAGCCGTCCTGCCCGTGGCTGGTGTATGGATCAAGGGCGATATCGGTCATCACGCCGAGTTCAGGGAAATTCTTTTTCAGCGCTGCGACCACGCGCGGGACAAGGCCATTCGGGTTGTAGGCTTCCCGCGCATCGAGACTTTTCAGGGGTGCGTCGATCACGGGAAAGATCGCCATGACCGGGATGCCCAGTTTGACGCATTGCTCGGCATCCTTGAGCAGCAAATCCAGTGATTTGCGCTGCACCCCCGGCATGGATTTCACCTCTTCGACCTTGTTGCTGCCTTCCAGTACGAACACCGGGTAGATGAAATCTGCCGGTGTGAGTACATGCTCACGCATCAAGTCGCGTGAAAACGCATCACGCCGCATCCGGCGCATACGGGTTTGGGGGTATTGTCCTAGTGTCTGCATGATTTTTCCCGGAAAGAATATTTTTTGGAACTATTTTAGAAACTGCTTATCTGATGCATTGAATGATGCGAATCATTCCACGTTTCTCCTCCCTGAGCGTGCGTCTTAACTCTATGTTAAGACTTTGCCCCCGGCCTACTCCCCTTGGCTGGGGGCATTTTTTTGCACATCGCTCCCAAATGCCGTTTCGGGCATGCGCAGCACGCAACGAATCTTGCTTGCATAGCGTATTGCAAGGGGCGCAGCAATTCGCCCCGCAGCGCATGGCTTTGGCTAGGGACTCGGTTTTTGTCCGGTGGAGAACCATCCGGCGATCACTGCCTCAGCCTCTTCCATCCCCAGCTTCTTCAAGCTGGAAAATAATTGCACCGAACACCGCGGAAAATGCTCGGCAAGGTGTGATTTTACACGACTCAATGTCAATGTTGCTTGTTGCCTGCTGAGCTTGTCAGACTTGGTAAGCAGGATATGCACCGGTTTGCCGGTCGGCGCGAACCAATCCAGCATATTCTCGTCCAGTTCGGTCAGCGGGTGGCGGGAGTCCATGATCAGTACCAAGCCGATCAATTCATCCCGCTTCTGCAAGTACTCGCTGAGCAGAGCTTCCCAATGACGCTTGCTTTCGGGAGGGACTTTGGCATAGCCATAGCCAGGCAGGTCGACCAAAAAATTGCCATCGCCGAGCGCAAAATAATTCAGGTGCTGGGTACGCCCGGGTCTTTTGCTGGTATAGGCTAGTCGCACATGGTTCGCCAAGGTATTGATCGCGCTCGATTTCCCCGCATTGGAACGACCCACGAACGCCACTTCCCGCCCGCCGTGCAGTGGCAGATCCCTTATATGATTGACGGTGGTGAAGAAAGCCGCTTGCGAAAAAAATCCCATTACTTCCAGGTCGAAAAGATCGTATCCGCAGCAGCGATCGTCGCCTTGATGTCCGCCTCGGTATGGGCAGCGGAAACGAAACCCGCCTCGAATGCGGACGGCGCAAGATAGATTCCCGCTTCCAGCATGGCGTGGAAGAAACGATTAAATGCTTCCTTGTCGCAACTCATCACCTCGGCATAACTTGTGGGCACAGCCTTGCTGAAATACAAACCGAACATCCCGCCTATCGATTGTGCGCAAAATGGAATATCGTGCTTTTTAGCGCTCGCCGACAACCCTTCTGTCATTTGTTTGGCCAGTTTGGCCAGAGTTTCATAGAACCCCTTTGCTTGAACGAGCCTGAGCGTCGCCAAACCTGCCGCCACTGCCACCGGATTGCCTGACAGTGTGCCAGCCTGATATACCGCACCGAGCGGGGCCAGGCATTGCATGATGTCGCGTCGTCCCCCGAATGCCGCCGCGGGCAGCCCGCCGCCCATCACCTTGCCCAGCGTCACCAAGTCTGGCTTGATGCCATAGTAACCTTGCGCGCCTTGCAGGCTGACGCGGAAACCGGTCATTACTTCGTCCAGGATCAGAACTGCGCCATGCTTGGTGCATAGGTTTCGCAAGGCGTTCAGGAATTCGGGCTTGGGCGTGATCAGGTTCATATTGCCGGCTACCGGCTCGACGATCACCGCCGCGATCTGGTTGCCCATTTCGACGAAGGCGCGTTCCAGTCCCGCTGCATCGTTGTAATCCAGGACAGTTGTCAGCGCAGCGATCTCAGCGGGCACACCGGACGAACTCGGTTGGCCAAAAGTCAGCGCGCCGGACCCGGCCTTGACCAGCAGGCCATCGGAATGGCCATGATAACAACCTTCAAATTTTATAATGCGGCTGCGCCCGGTAAAGCCGCGCGCCAGGCGTATTGCGGTCATGGTCGCTTCAGTACCGGAGCTCACCAGCCGGACCATTTCTAAACTCGGCAACAGTTTGCACAGCAGTTCCGCCATTTCCAGCTCTGCAGCGGTGGGGGCACCGAACCCCAAACCCTTTGCTGCCGCATCTTGTACTGCCTTGACTACGTCGGGATGGCAATGCCCGGCGATCATCGGGCCCCATGAACCCACATAATCAATGTAATGTTTGCCGTCTGCATCCCATACGTAAGCGCCCTGTCCGCGTTCAAAGAACAGGGGCGTGCCGCCTACCGAACGGAATGCGCGCACCGGCGAATTCACCCCACCGGGAATGATTTTTTGGGATTGATCGAATAACTGTTGGTTGCGCGAAATCATGTTACGTCTTTCTATTGAAATGAGCTTAGAAACTATTCAAATTCGAGAACTGCCGTGCCGCATCCTCAATATTCGCTGCACCGAAAACCGCCGAAATCACCGCCAGGGCATCTGCACCCGCCTCCAGCAATTGTGCGCCGTTATGCGCGGTGATGCCGCCTATCGCCACTATTGGAACGGTGATCTCGCGACGCGCCCGCCTCAATAGATCAAGCGAGGCCGCCACTGCGCCTGGCTTGACCGTAGAGGCAAAAAAGCTTCCGAATGCCACATAATCGGCGCCCTCCCGGACCGCTTCATGTGCCAGCGCCAGCCGATTATAGCAAGATACGCCGATGAGTTTACCGCTTCGCAATACTGCGCGCGCCTCATCCACCCTACTGTCCTCCCCGCCCAAATGTACCCCGTCGGCGTTCACTTGCTGCGCCAGCATTGCGCTATCGTTGACGATCAGCGGTACAGAGAATTCATTCGTAAGTTCGCGCAACGCCCAAGCCTGTTCCAAGCGCAACGCCGCATCCGCGGCCTTGTTGCGATACTGCAATACACGCGCGCCGCCCTGCAATGCCAAACGCACTTTGCGCAATAACTCCGCTGTATTGGGTTCGTCCGGGGTTATCGCATACAGACCGCTAATTCGGGCGCCCAGACTGTGCTTCATCGTCATCTTCACCGCGCGCCCAGAACAAGCGATCCGGAATATGCTGACCCATGCCGGGACGGAAGCCCGCATTCAAGGTTTGCCAGGTGTATTCCTGCGCCTCCTTGACCGCCGCCGGCACGTCAACACCCTGGGCCAGCAATGCGCCAATGGCGGCTGACAAGGTGCAACCCGAGCCATGATAGATCCCCGGCAAGCGTGCCCAGCTATCACTGCTGACCACCCCGCGCTCGCTGTACAAGGTATTGATGACCTTGGGCGTCTGTTCATGCGTTCCTGTGATCAGCACATACTCGCAGCCCATGCGCAATATACGCTTTGCGCATTCCTCCAGCGTCGGATCGTCATCCTCATTATCTTCGTTCAGCGCGAGGCGGCGCGCCTCCATACTGTTCGGCGTGAGAATCGTGGTCTGCGGAATCAGCAACTCGCGCATCGCATCGACCATGTCTTCATTCGCCAGTTCATCGCCACGCCCAGAAGCCAGCACCGGATCCAGTACCAAAGGGATGTCGGGATAATCCGCCAACACCTCGGCGATCGCCGCAATATTTTCCACGCTGCCGAGCAGCCCGATCTTGAACGCCGCCACCGGAACATCTTCGAGCATCGCTCGCGCCTGGTCCACGACCCATTCCGGGTCTATCGGCAACACATCGTCGACCCCGCTGGTGTCCTGCACGGTGATAGCCGTCACCACGGACAACGGATGACAACCCATGCTGGAAATGGTCAAGAGGTCCGCTTGCAAACCCGCGCCCCCGCTGGGGTCGGTTGCGGCAAAACACATTACTAACGGGAATGTTTCGGTCATGGTGTGGGGAATGGTAAAATGCACTATGTGCTCGCATTTTACCTGATTTGCGCGAAAGACTTCGCGATTCATGGCGGAGAGGGATAGCGCCTTCCCTTGCACAGAACGAGCGTTCTTTATATAATGATGCAATGGAATTAGGCACCAGGACACTCAGGGTAAGGGTCAGGGACAAGCACGCAAGAGTGCTGTCCAGAATGGCGTTTGAGGTAAATCAGGTGGTGAAAGTCGAGGCCAAGCCAAGTGCCGGTACGCAATCCGTTGGTATCGATTTCGGGCTCAGGACCGCAGCAACCTGCTCGGACGGGACGGTGCTGGAGCGCAGGCGCATCACGGACGAATTTGCCGAGGAGTTGGCAACAGCTCAGCGCGCGAACAAGACAAGGCGCATCAAGACGATTCACGCCAGGATCAGGAATTCCCGCAAGGATGCGTTGCACAAGTTCTCAACGATGCTGGTCGAGAACTATGGAGCGGTCTTCGTAGGTAATGTAAGCAGCAGGAAACTGGCGAAGACCAGGATGGCCAAATCCGTCCTGGATGCAGGATGGGGAATGTTCAAGACACAGCTGGAATATAAAGCGATCGCGCGGTCAGTTGTGTACAAGGAAGTAAACGAAAGAAACACCACCCAGACTTGCTCGTGCTGCGGAGTCATATCCGCCGGCAGTCCGAAAGGTAGAGCGTGTCTTGGAATAAGGGAATGGACTTGTGCCGGGTGTGGCACGCCGCATGATCGCGACATCAATGCGGCAAGCAACATTCTCCGCTTGGGGCATCAAGCGCTGGCAGCAGGAATCCTAGCTCTTCCCGCGCAAGCGGCAGCCTTAGGCTGAGGGCGAGGAGGATGTCAACCTATATGATAGTGAGTACGAACCCAAAGATAACTTCGATAAGGCAGGCATCTGATGCGCATACTCCACACTATGCTGCGCGTGGTCGATCTGGAAAAATCACTCGCCTTCTATACCGGCGTGCTTGGCATGAAATTGCTGCGCCGCACCGACTACCCGGACGGGAAATTCACTCTGGCTTTTGTCGGCTACACCGACGAAGCCAGCGGGGCGGTGATTGAACTGACCCTCAACTGGGGCGTGGAAAAATACGAGCTCGGCAATGCTTATGGCCACATTGCAATCGAGGTGGAAGACGCGTACGCAGCCTGTGAGACAATCAAGCAGCGCGGTGGCAAGGTAGTACGCGCGGCGGGTACCATGAAACACGGCAGCACGGTGATTGCCTTTGTCGAGGACCCGGATGGATACAGGATCGAATTGATCCAGAAGAAATCGGGCTACCCGTCGGCCTGTCGCGCATTCAGGTAATTTGCCACCCTGGCAAATTCCGCGACACTCAAATTTTCGGCGCGAAGCCGGGCATCAATACCCAACTTCTCAAATTCCCCTTCGCCAAGATAGCTCCGCAGTGTATTCCTCAATGTCTTGCGGCGTTGCCCGAACGCGGTTCGGACGATAGCGGCAAAGAGCTTTTCGTTGCGCACGGCGATATCGCTGGCCGGCAACGGGATCATGCGCACGATGGCGGAGTCCACCTTGGGTGCGGGACGGAATGATTCGGGCCGCACGTCGAACAGCTTCTCCACATGGAAGCGGTATTGCAGCATTACCGACAACCGCCCATATTCCGGGGTAGAGGGTTCGGCCACCATGCGTTCAACCACTTCGTTCTGCAGCATGAAATGCATGTCAGTGATTCGCCCGGCATATGCTGCAAAATGAAACAACAACGGCGACGATATGTTATAAGGCAGGTTGCCGATAATACGCAACGGAGTCGGAAGCCTTGCAAAGTCGAACTCCAGTGCATCTCCCGCATGGACGGTCACTTTCGATTTCAGGTTGTCCTGAGGGTAGTCGCTCTCCAAGCGCGCGATGATGTCGCGGTCTATCTCCACCACATGCAGATGGTTCAACTTCTTTACCAGCGGACGAGTCAGCGCGCCTAGCCCAGGCCCTATCTCGACCATGTTGTCTTCAGGCTGGGGTCGGATCGCTGCAACGATATCGGCGATGACCTGCTCGTCGACAAGAAAGTTCTGACCAAATTTCTTCTTGGCCTTATGCGCGCTCATGTTGCGCCATCTGCGCCGCGAGCCTGATCGCCTCCAGCAGGCTGCCGCTTTCGGCTTTGCCGGTTCCTGCCAAATCCAGGGCCGTGCCATGGTCTACCGATGTGCGGATGATGGGCAGGCCCAGCGTCACGTTCACGCCTTGGCCGAAGCTGGCGTGCTTCAGCACTGGCAGGCCCTGATCGTGATACATGCTCAATACGCAGTCGCATTGAGCCAGTTTGTCGGGTGTAAACAGGGTATCGGCAGGCAAAGGCGCACTGACGTTCATACCACTGGCGCGCAACTTGTTCAGGACAGGAATCATCACGTCGATTTCTTCGCGGCCCAGATGGCCGCCTTCGCCCGCATGCGGATTCAATCCGGCAACCAAGATGCGAGGATGCGCGATGCCGAAGCGGCGGCGCAGGTCGTGCCCGATGATGCGCAGCACGTCTTCCAGCAGCGGTGCAGTGATCGCGGCGGGCACATCTTTCAATGCGAGGTGCGTGGTGGCCAATGCCACGCGCATCCCGCCACCAATCAGCATCATCACCACCTGCTTCGTGCCGGTCTCTTCGGCCAGAAATTCGGTGTGCCCGGTAAACGGGATGCCCGCATCGTTGATAATGCCCTTGTGCACGGGAGCGGTGACCATGCCGGAAAACTCTCCCGCTTGGCAGCCTTGCAAAGCGCGGCGCAGGATCGCCAAAACATATTCGCTATTAGCCGCATTCAGCGCTCCGCAACGACATTCCGCGACTAGCGGCACGTGCACGACTGGCAGGATATTTGGCCGGGTTAAAAGCCGCTGTCCCGCCGCAACATCTTGCACTCGCAGCTCAATGCCGAGCTGTCCGGCACGCTCCAGCAGCAGGTTCTTGTCTGCGATGACGACAAAGGGAATATCAGGGGGTGCAACAGCAAGCTGCACGCACAGGTCGGGGCCTATGCCGGCTGGTTCGCCGGAGGTTATGGCCAAAGGTGCAAAAAGCACAGGGGCATTCACCAGCTACTTTTTCTCTTCTAGACGATATTCGACGAACGCGCGGTCGCGCAACTGGCGCAGCCAGTCCTGAAACTGCTCATCCGACCTGAACGTGCCTATCGCGATGCGCGCCTGCTGGCGCTTCTGCTGCTCGCTGACATCCGTACTGCGGCGCTCCAGTACCTGGATCAGATGCCAGCCGAATTGCGTTTGCACGACTCCCATTTGCCCGGGTTGCAGCTTGTTCATCTCGTCCTCAAATTCGGGCACTGTCTGTCCAGGAGATACCCAATCCAGGTCGCCCCCCTGTTGCGCGCTGCCATCCTGCGAATACCTTTTGGCCTGATCGGCAAAATCCGCACCCGCCTCGATGCGCTGCTTGATTTCCATGAGGTACTTCTTGGCCTCGGCCTCCGGCATGATCTCGCTGGTCTTGATCAGGATATGCCGCGCGTGGGTTTGCGTGACCACCACTGCCCTGTTGCCGCTGCGCTTCTCCAGGACCTTGAGGATATGAAACCCGCTCGGGCTGCGCAACACTTCCGAGATTTGACCGGGTTTCATATTCTGCAACTCGTTCATGAACAACGGAGGAATGTTCTCTCCGGATCGCCAACCCAAGTCGCCACCCTTCAGCGCATCATTGGCGTCCGACATTCCTGCCGCCACTTGCGCGAAGTCCGAACCATCCTTCAACTTGTTCAGCGCCTGCTCGGCCCGTTCGCGCGCCGTCTGGATCTTCTCGGCACTTGCTTGTTCGGGCACCACCACGAAAATATGCGCGAGATGGAACTCCTCGCCCGCGCTCCCGATCCTGGCCTTGTTGGCGAGATAGTTGTCCACCTCGCCCTCGGTGATTATGAGTTTGCTTTCGACTTCACGTTCACGCAGCCGTGTCGAGATGATTTCAGCACGAATTTCTTCGCGGAATTTTTTGTAATCGACACCGTCCGCTTTCAGCTTGGCGCGAAACTCCGCCAATGTGGGGAAGTTGTTCTGCTGACCGATACGGGTAATTGCCAGATCCAATTGTGTATCGTCCACATGAACTCCACTCTCCCTGGCATACTGTGTCTGCAACAGATCCGTGATCATGCGTTCTAGAATTTGCCTTTCCAGGATATCCGCCGCTGGCAAGGGCGTATCCTGCCTTTGCAGTTGGCGCACCACCTCACGCACCCGATCATCCAGCTCGTAGCGGGTAATGACATCATCGTTGACGACCGCAACCACCGAGTCGACATCCCCGACGTGCTGTTGCGGACCGGGATTATTCGATTGGGGAAGAATCGATTTCGGACTGGCCGCGGGGGACGTATCGGCACTCCACGCAGCTTGCGCCACGAGCAAGGCACCGCACATCAGCAGGATCTTTGTTCGCATCATTTTTGTTTCAGGGAACCTCATTAAAGTCATTTTTCCGGGCGAATCGCGGTGTCGCGTGCTCGCACACTCCTCTACGTAGTGGTCGCGGCTTTAGCAGCAGAAACCGCGAGGCCGCCCTTTGCAGGTGCACGTCTACCAAGGCCGCGTCATTTGCGGCGATGCTTCTTGCACTTCTTCCCGCACAAGCGAGCTCCAACGTCCGGCTCATTAACGCAGCACTTGCGGGGCCTGCAATGCACCCTTGTCATTCAGTTTGGTATAACCGGGCACGCTTAGCCTGAGCACGCTTAACGGATCGGAGCCCACTTTAACAAGGTCATTCAGCTCGAGTTGCAGAAACACGCCGGTACTGGTTTGCAGGGTAGCGGTGGCAAAGCGTTGCGCAACGAAACGAAACGTCCAGCAACTCTGATTATACTCAAGCCCGGCAGTAGCCTCCAAGATTCGACTATCCTGCAACGAATAGTTCCAACGCCCCACCATATCCAAACGGCTATACAACGGCCATTGTGTGGAAAAATCAACTTGACGCAGCGTGTTGCGCTGAAAGCGATATCCCAGATTGAATACTTTGCCCGGTTCGGGGCGGTAATGAGACGCATAGTCGAAGACTTGCGCATGGGATTGGTTCGGATCGAATTCAAAGTCGCTGTCCAATGTCAGGTTCCTGGTCACGCGACCGGCTAGCGCCAATAGGATGTCCGATTTGGTGTTCGTCGTAGCGGGCGTGACAAAATTCACCTGCGGTGTGCTGAAGCTGACCCGCTCACCTATCATCAGCTTCAGGTGTTCCATCCCGTTCTCCTGCTCCAGCATGCGCGAAGTCACTGCCAGTGTCACGGAATTTGCGTCTCCGACACGGTCGTTGCCGACGAAGCGGTTTTCCGTGAAAATCTCGGTAAAATTGAAATCCGCTTGTGCGGAGTCGAAATTCGGCACCAGTGCCTGGTTCTTGTATGGCACATACACATAAAAAGCTCGCGGCTCCAGCGTCTGCACATAATTGCTGTTAAACAGATTCCCTTCTCGCTCCAAGGTGGCGCCACTGTCCACGCTCAAAATGGGCAAGGTCATCGACGTATTGGGTAAGGCTCCAGAATTATTCTGACCCATCACATAATAGGCACTGTGCATCGCGAACCTGGGCGTCACATAGAATGCCGGCTGGCTCACCAACGGGTAGCTGACGCTGGGGTTAAGTACGACCCGCTGCGCATTCACAAGGGTCGGATGACTGAAATCCACGTAT
This sequence comes from uncultured beta proteobacterium, assembly GCA_963833515.1. GTDB lineage: Bacteria > Pseudomonadota > Gammaproteobacteria > Burkholderiales > Gallionellaceae > Gallionella. Next base: position 11,819 of record CAWHYN010000008.1, read on the forward strand.
TCGCCATCGACAGCGACGCTCGCGCCCCCATAGTTTTGCAATGCATTGAAGGCGAGTTGCGGCAATCGAGTGTAGGGTGGAACTATCGGTGCGGCGGGATCCTGCAAGACTTGGTAATATTGCAGACGCGCCACGGCCGTCCACCATCCGGCGTCATAGTTCACTCCGCCCTCCTCAAGCAAGGTGGCCATGGAGGTGACATTGACCGTGTTGCCCAAGTCGCGGAAATAGCCATCATCGCCGACGCGCGTGAAATTCACATAACCATTCAAACCGGTTGCCAGTCTTTGATTATGGTTGAGCGAGAAGAGCTCTCGGCTTCGTTTTGCTATCGCATCGCTGGGCAGAACATCCACATTGACTTCACCGCTGTAACCAGGCTCCATGTATCGAAACTCATTATTAAGCATCAGACCGCGCTTGAGCATCTCACGGGGGGCAATGGTCGCATCAAAGTTAGGCGCGATACTCCAATAATACGGTACCGTCACTTCGCTACCGCCACTGACCGTACCGCCAATAATCGGCGCCAAAAATCCCGACTTGCGCTGATCACTTAGCGGAAAGTCCATCCACGGGGAATAAAGGATTGGAACCCCCTTGAAATCGATCAGTGCTCCATGTGCCACACCGACCTGCCGATCGCGATCGATCTCCAGCAACCCCATTTGCATCTGCCAATCCTGATTCCCCGCCGGACAGGTGGTGTAAGTCGCGTTCTCCATGCTGTAGTGCTCGCGATCCTGAATATGAAGCACATCCGCAGAACCGCGCGCACCGTTTTCCTTTAGGTAGAATTGCGGTTGTTGCATGGTCCCGGCGCTCTTGTCCATATTAAATAGCAGGTGCGGCCCGCTGACAGTATTTCCACCTTGTTCGAACGTCACCGCGCCTTGCGCATCGATATCCTGTGAACTCTGGTTGAACAGCACTCTGTCTGCACGGATAGACTCGCCGTCCTGGCGCAGCGTCACACTTCCAGTGGCCTCGACCTCATCTTCCCTTTTTCCCACCAGGCTATCCGCTTCAATGACGGTAGCTCCCTTCTGCGTGTTATCCGTCATTATCGGGCGTGGGTTGTCCGTACGCGGCCCCGGCTGGTCATCATCGGCCCAGGAATACTGCGCGAGGCAGAACAGCAAGAGAATGAAAAAATATTTGGATTGAAACCGCATAACGCGCAGCAAATAGTAAGGTGATAAACTTCGAACAGTTTAACATTAAGTACATTCGAGAACGCCGCATGCAACGCCAGCAACAACTTACCCAATGGCTGCACAGCCTATATCCCGGCGCTGAATTTGCGCTAGCACCCGCTTCGGCCGATGCCAGCTTCCGCCGCTACTTCCGCGCCACCTTCGCTGACCGCACGATGATCCTGATGGATGCTCCGCCGCAACACGAAGACTGCCGGCCCTTCGTGCATATCGCCAAGTTATTCGAAGATGCCGGGGCACATGTTCCGCATGTGTACGCGCAGGATCTGGAGCAAGGTTTCCTGTTGCTGTCCGACTTGGGCAACACCACTTATTTGCAAGCGTTGAATGCCGACACTGCCCGAGATCTTTATGGAGCGGCAACCGATGCGCTGATCAAGATCCAACTTGCCTCGCGTTCCGGCGAATTGCCCCGCTATGACGAAGCCCTGCTGCTGCGCGAGATGCGCCTGTTCCCCGAGTGGTACATTGGCAAGCACCTTGGCGTCAGGCTCAGCGAAGCACAGAACGCCACACTGGAGAGTGTCTTCGCTCGTATCGTCGCCAACAACCTCGCGCAGCCGTGCGTCTATGTACATCGCGACTACCACTCGCGCAACCTGATGCGACTTGAGGAAATGAATCCAGGCATATTGGATTTTCAGGATGCTGTATATGGCCCGGTCACCTACGACCTCGCCTCGCTGTTCAAGGATGCCTACATCCGCTGGCAAGAAGCAGAAACGATCGACTGGCTGATTCGCTATTGGGAAAAGGCACGCAAAGCCGGCCTGCCGGTGGCCGATGATTTTTCCATGTTCTATCGCGATTACGAATGGATGGCCGTGCAGCGTCATGTCAAGGTGCTGGGCATCTTCGCGCGCCTCTATCACCGCGACGGGAAAGATGGCTACCTGAAGGACTTGCCGCTCGTCATGGCGTATTTGCGTGCTGCTTGCGCCCGTTACATCGACCTCAAGCCGCTGCTGAACCTGCTCGACACGCTGGAGCCCGAAAACCGCAAGGAGGGCTACACATTTTGAAGGCAATGATTCTGGCAGCAGGGCGCGGCGAACGCATGCGGCCACTCACCGACCACACGCCCAAGCCGTTGCTGAGAGTCGCCGATAAGCCACTGATCGTGTGGCACATTGAAAATCTGGTACGTGCGGGAATATCCGAACTGGTGATCAACCACGCCCACCTCGGGGGGCAGATTGAAACAGCGTTGGGCGACGGCAGCCGTTTCGGCGCGCACATTCAATATTCTCCCGAAGCCCGCGCGCTGGAAACCGCAGGCGGTATCGCCAATGCCTTGCCGCTGCTGGCTTCGTGGTCCGCGGCCAACGAAGGCGACGGAAACCCAATGGAACCCTTCGCCGTGGTCAATGGCGACATTTTCTGCGACTACGATTTTGCGCACTTGGCTAGACATGCCGCTGCACTCACCCAGAATGGCGATGCGGCCCATCTGGTCCTGGTCGCGAATCCGGCACAACACCCCCATGGCGACTTCGCATTGCATCGGGAGCGCGTAATGGACGGCACACCGAAGCTCACTTTCAGCGGTATCGGCATCTACCAGCCGGCCTTGTTCGAAAACATCCCGCGCGGCAGCATCGCGCCACTCGCCCCATTGCTGCGCGCAAAGATCTCCTTGGGCAAGGTCAGCGGCGAGCTATACACCGGTTTGTGGGTAGACGTCGGCACGCCGGAACGACTGGCCGAGCTCGACAGGCAGATGCGTTCGCTGCACAATGCGCCATGAGTATTGATCACACCGTTTACGCGCAACGCCGCGCCCGTTTGCTGACGCAGATGCGGCGAGGCATCGCTATCATCCCCACGGCGCCGGAAGTTGCGCGCAATGCCGATACACATTATGGGTATCGCCACGACAGCAATTTCTATTATCTCAGCGGGTTCACTGAGCCGGAGGCGGTGCTGGTTCTCATCGCTGGTGTGGGTGAAAATGGCCAATCCCAATCAATCCTGTTCTGCCGCGAAAAGAATCTGGAGCGGGAGATATGGGATGGCCATCGCTTGGGTCCCGATGCCGCCGGTGAACAATTCGGGTTCGACGCGGCTTATCCGATCGCGCAACTGGACGAAAAGCTGATTGAGCTGATCGGCAACCAGCCCGCGTTGCTTTACCCGGTGGGCGCTGATGCCGAGTGGGATCAGCGCATTCTAAGATTGCGCAACACGGTACAGGAAAAAGTTCGCAGTGGCATCCATGCGCCGGACGAGATTTGCGATGTGCGCGCGCTGCTAAACGAGATGCGTTTATTAAAGGATGCACACGAACTTGACATCATGCGCCGCGCTGCGGCGATATCCACGGCAGCGCATCAGCGCGCCATGCGAGTCACCAGACCCAACCAGTTCGAGTATCAGGTCGAAGCGGAATTGCTGCATGAATTTTGCAGCCGTGGTGCCCGCCATCCCGCCTACACCTCGATCGTCGCCGGCGGCGCAAATGCTTGCGTGCTGCACTATGTGGGAAACAACGCACGACTTAAGGACGGGGATCTGCTACTGATCGACGCAGGTTGCGAGTTGGACGGCTATGCCTCCGACATCACACGCACCTTTCCGATCAACGGAAAATTCAGCGCAGCGCAGAGAGACGTGTACGAGATCGTGCTTGACGCCCAGGCTGCCGCGATTGCCGCAGCCCTTCCGGGCCGGACCTGGGACGCGCCGCACGATGCCGCGCTGCGCGTTCTGGCGCAGGGCTTCATCGATCTCAAGCTGTGCCACGGCAGCGTCGATGACGTGCTGGAAAGCGAGAGCTACAAGAAGTTCTACATGCACCGCACCGGCCACTGGCTGGGCATGGACGTGCACGATGTGGGCGATTACAAGATCGGCGGCGACTGGCGCCCGCTGCAACCCGGCATGGTGCTGACCGTCGAGCCGGGCTGTTACATCCGCCCCGCCGATGGCGTACCGATGGCATTGTGGAACATCGGCATCCGCATCGAGGACGATGTCGTCATCACTGCTAAAGGCAATGAGGTCTTGACCGATGCTGCGCCGAAGGCCGTGGCGGATATCGAATCATTGATGGGAAAATCATGAACGCCGAGTATCACGTTGCGATCATAGGCGGCGGTCCCGTCGGCGCCGCGCTCGCACTCGCGTTGCGCGGGAGCACGCTTAAGCTCTGCGTGCTGGAAGCGCGTGCGGCGCATTCTGCGAGCACAGACGCACGCGCCCTGGCTCTGTCCTACGGCAGCCGGCTGTTGCTGGCCCGCCTAGGCGTATGGGACTCGCTGCCAGGCGTAACGGCCATTGGCACCATCCACATTTCGCAAAGGCAAAGTTTCGGCCGCGCCGTGCTGCGCGCCGCCGAGTTGAACGTGCCGGAGCTCGGCTACGTTCTGCCCTATACCGCGCTTCAGGACGCATTGACCGATGCGCTGCAAAGCGCCCTCCCTACCCCGCCCCCAGGGCGTACAGGAACGCGCCACCTTGCAGGGCAGCCATGGAGCGACAGGTTGCAGCTTATTTCCGGTGCGGCCGTCACGCAACTGAAGAGCGAACCCGGCGGTACGCGCGTCACCTTTCAGCATGAAGGGGCCGAACAGGAGTTGACCGCATCTCTCGCGGTGGTCGCTGATGGCGGAAAATTATTGGCGCAGGAGTATCCTCCAGAGGTGCGCGACTATGGGCAAAGCGCAGTGATCACCCACATCACGTGTTCCGCACCCCAGCCCAATACCGCGTTCGAGCGCTTCACGCCGCAAGGGCCGCTTGCGCTGCTGCCGTTCAAGGACGGCTACGAACTGGTATGGACTGCGCCTCATCAAGCCGCGAAGGAAATGCTGGCATGGGATGATGCGCAGTTTCTTGACAAACTGCAGCAGCACTTCGGTGATCGGGTCGGAGAATTTCTGACCGTCACCAAACGCAGCTGCTTCGCACTCGGCCTGAAGCGCGCGCCGCAGCAAGTGCCGATGCCGCATACCGTGCTGCTTGGCAACGCCGCACAGACACTGCATCCGGTCGCCGGACAAGGTTTCAACATGGGACTGCGCGATGCTTGGGAATTGGCTCAGGAGATTCTCGATGCCGCACCGGAAGAATTGGGCACGGAGGCAATGCTCGCCTCCTACCGCGCTCACCGCCGCACCGACCGCGAAGCGGGGATACGCTTTACCGACGGACTGGTGCGCTTATTTTCCAACGACCTGCCGCTGCTCAGCTCAGGGCGCGCGGACCAGCAATGCGT
>CAWHYN010000009.1:0-9223 GCA_963833515.1 uncultured beta proteobacterium
AGAAAATTTGACCGTCTGGAATTGGCACGGCCTTGCCCGTCCCCCATGCTGAGTATCTTCCTACAAGAGCCACTCTTTTTAAATTGCCCCATAGCTGACCTTGGCATCGTGTAGTGAACGATGCCAGGAACACGTTCAATAATGATCAATGTATTACGGAACACTCCCAGTGGGCATGAAATGGATATTTTCCATGCAGACATAAGAGGAGCACGTTGAGCTCTTCGTCCAGTGTGCCGCGTATTGTTTCCGGCGAACGCACTTCTTGGTCTATGACCAATACGGTGGGCAGCGTCGCCATCAGCATATCCTCGGCAACTGTTCGCCGGCCAACCAGTCCACAACACGCCGCCCGCCCAACTTGGTGGTCATTTGCACAAAGCCGTGGGCATCCTCCAACACTTCGCCGATGATCGCCGCGTCCAAGGCCAGCGGGTGCGCGCGCATCGCTGCGAGCAAACATTGCGCGTCTTCCGGCGCACAAATCGCGACCAGCTTGCCTTCATTGGCCACGTAGAGCGGATCAAGTCCAAGAAACTCGCACGCTGCCTCGACGGGCTGATTAACCGCGATCGCAGATTCATGCAGCATCATACCCACACCCGATTGTTTGGCAATCTCATTGAGCGTCGCGGCCAAGCCGCCCCGCGTGGGATCCCGCAGCACTCGCAGGCTAGCGCCACTGTCCAGCATGGCAGCGATGAGCTCATGCAACGCTACGGTATCCGACACGATGGGCGCAGAAAACGTCAGTCCTTCGCGCTGAGAAAGTATAGCCATGCCGTGATCGCCTATCGTACCGGACAGCAGGATTTTGTCGCCCGGACGGGCCAGGTCGCCGGACAGCTTGATGCCCTCCCGTACCACGCCCACTCCTGTCGTCGTGATGAAGACGCCATCACCCTTGCCCTGCTCCACCACCTTGGTGTCGCCGGTGACGATGGGTACGCCCGCCGCGCGCGAGGCGCTTGCCATCGACTCGACGATGCGTTTCAAGTCGGCCAGCAGAAAGCCTTCTTCGAGTATGAACGAAGCTGAAAGATAAAGTGGCTTGGCGCCCATCACCGCGACATCGTTGATCGTGCCATGCACCGACAACGAACCGATGTCCCCCCCCGCAAAGAACAACGGCGACACCACATGACTGTCTGTCGCCATTACCAGGCGTCCTTTCGCCGTCGGCAGCAATGCGCCATCGTTGCCTTGTGCCAGATACTCGTTATCGAATGCGGCAGCAAACAGCTCGTTGATGAGTTGCGCCATCGCGCGGCCACCGGAACCGTGCGACATGTCGACCCGACCATTCTTGAGATCGAGCGCGCGCGAATAGTTGGGTTTGACCGCATTCATTACGGGTACCTCGAAACATTCAGTTTTCTCCACAATGCAGGGGGTGACAGCAATCTCACAGCCATGCATTGGGAGGATATGTCAGCACGCAATTGATTGCGAACCACAGTAGAAGGATTGAAATGCGAATGCTGGGAGCGAGCCATCACGCAGACACCCGGAAACGCCCATAACTGTAATGAGCGGCGCACGCGCCTTCCGACGAAACCATACACGAACCGACCGGGCTTTCCGGCGTGCACACTGTTCCGAAGATCTTGCACTCCTGCGGACGCTTTTCGCCGCGCAGGATGGCGGCACATTCGCATGCCTTGTTGTCTGCCACCGGCTCATAATCAATTTCGAATTTCCGCTCCGCATCAAACGCGGCAAACGCGTGGCGGAGTTTCAACGCACTATCAGGCACACTGCCCAAGCCGCGCCATTCGAATACATCACGCAACTCGAACACTTCCGCCACCAGAGACTGGGCCTTGAGATTTCCCTCGCGCGTCACTGCGCGGGTGAATTCGTTCTCGATTTCGGCCCGTCCTTCGTTCACCTGGCGCACCAGCATCAGGATGGCCTGCATCACGTCCAGCGGCTCGAATCCGGCGATGACCACCGGCTTGCCGTAATCGTCGGCAAAAGGTTCATATGGCTTGCTTCCGATGACGGTGGAGACATGCGCCGGACCGACGAAACCATCCAGTTTGACACCCCCCTCCCCAGCCAGTATCGCGTGCATCGCTGCGGGCGTCAGTACATGGTCGCACAGGATGCTGAAATTCTTCATCCCCTCTGCAGCGGCCTGTTTTACAGCCACCGCGGTCGGTGGCGTGGTGGTCTCGAAACCGATGGCGAGAAACACGATTTCGCGTGCCGGATTCCCGCGCGCGATTTTCAGCGCGTCCTGTGTAGAGTAAATCATGCGCACGTCCGCGCCGCGCGCCTTGGCACGCATCAGCGATAGATGGTCGGAAGCCGGTATCCGTAATGTGTCGGCATAGGTACACAGGATCACGCCATGATCGCGTGCCAGCCGAATCGCCTGATCCACGCGGCCGATCGGCAGCACGCACACCGGGCAACCGGGGCCGTGGATCATGTGCACATTGGCGGGCAACAGATCGGCGATGCCGTAGCGCGAGATCGCGTGAGTATGTCCGCCACAGAATTCCATCAGGCGATAAGTGCCCTGCGGGTGGGCCTCGCGCGCGATATTGGCGGCAATGTTCTTTGCCAATTCGCCATCCCGGAATTCGTCCACGTACTTCACGCCTTGCTCCCATCCAGTTCAGCATGCAACTCATCCAGTTCGCCCATCTCGGCAAACATCTCCAGAGTGCGTTCGGCCTCCTCCTGATCCAGCTTTTGCAAGGCGTAACCAACGTGCACGATCACATAATCACCGACCTGTGCATCGTTCACCAGCGCCAACGATATCTCTTTGCGCACCCCTCCGAGGTTCACAATGGCATTGTCCGGCGTGGTGAATTCCTCGATTCGAGCCGGTATTGCCAAGCACATCTCAATCCCCCTTTACAAGTTGATGCATCGCGACCCAAGCCTGCCCCAGGGCAATGCCACCATCATTGGGCGGCAACTGCCGCGCCGTCAGCACGCGCAGGTTTTGTGCCACGAGCTGCTCGGTCAGCGACCGCAACAGGTTATCGTTCAGAAAACATCCACCTGCCAGCGCGACGTTGCCCAACCTGCTATTCGCGGCGGCACGCTTCACCAATTCCGCCAGGCCTTTGGCCAGCGTGGCATGGAACAGCGCTGCGCCATAGACGGCATCGTCGCAGTCGCTCAATGTTGCAAGCAGAGGCGAAAAATCCAGCACGCCGTCGGCAGAAATCTCGAAGCCGCGCATCAGGGGTGCTGCGAGGCTGCCATGCCGATCTGCGAGCCCTTCCAGCAGCATCGCCGCCTGCCCTTCGTATGACTGAATCGCGATCACGCCCAACAAGGCGGCGACCGCATCGAATAAACGGCCCATGCTGGATGTGGCCGGGCAATTCACACCGCGCTGCAACATGGTAGTAATGGTGGCTGCGCCGGACTGGTCGGGGAACCGCATTGCGATCTCATCTGCACGCCCCAGACCGTATAACACCGCAGCCGCCATGCGCCAGGGTTCGCGTGCTGCCTTATCGCCACCTGGCATGAGCAGCGGCGCAAGATGTCCCAGACGTTCCACGTTCTTGTCCGCGACATACAACAATTCGCCGCCCCAGGCTTGTCCGTCGCTGCCCCACCCCACGCCATCCAATGCCAGCCCCAGCACCGGCTCGCTCACGCCATGCTCGGCGCAGACTGCAGCGATGTGCGCATGGTGATGTTGCACGGCTAAGACCGGCAAGCCGTGTTGGACTGCATAGTCTTGCGCGAACTGCGTGCTGAAAAAATCGGGGTGCAGATCGTGCGCCACGGCCTGCGGCTGCACGTCAAGGATGCCGCACAGATGTTCCACCGTTTCCTCCATCATGGCACGGGTGGCGCCCTGGTCCAGATCGCCGATGTGTTGCGATACGAACGCTTCGTCTCCACGCGTGATGCACACCGTATTTTTCAGCCATGCCCCGCAAGCCAGCACCGAAGGCATGGCAAAGGGCAGATGAATACGGCGCGGCGTATAGCCCCGCGCACGCCGCACAAAGGCCGGCGCGCTGCCCTGCCATTTCATCACGCTATCGTCGCAGCGCTGCAAGATGCCCCGGTCATGCGTCAGGAATGCATCCGCGAGACCTCCCAGCGATTGCCGTGCTTCGTCGTCGTCGATCACCAGAGGTGCGCCGCCGGGATTGGCACTGGTCATCACCAAGGCCAGCGGTGTGGCGCATTCCAGCCAGTCCGTGCCATGAGGACGACCGAGCATCTCGTGGAACAGCACATAATGCAGCGGTGTGTAGGGCAACATCAGGCCGAGAGTGGACAAACCAGGTGCGATGCCTGCCAATGCTGCATCGGAATCGGCAGACTTATGCAGCAACACGATGGGGCGCTCTGCAGATTCCAGCAGAGTGGTTTCGTTGTCGGAAACCGTCGCATGCAAACGCGCCGACGCCTCATTCAGCACCATCACGGCAAAGGGCTTTTCTTCGCGCCGCTTCCCGCCACGCAGTTTTTCAACTACCGTCACATTGCGTGCATCGCAGACCAGATGAAAGCCGCCGATGCCTTTAATGGCAACCACCTGCCCGATGCGAATACGTTCGATGGTCGCCGCGACAGGATCGGCGGCATCGACGCGCTGCCAGTCTGCGTTCCAAAGGGTGAGCTGCGGGCCGCAGGCCGGACAGGCATTGGGTTGTGCATGGAAACGGCGGTTTTCGGGGTGATCGTATTCGCACTGACACTCAGAACATTGCGTGAACCCCGCCATACTGGTATTTGCCCGGTCGTATGGCAATCTTGCCGCGATCGTGTAACGCGGCCCACAGTTTATGCAGTTGATGAAGGGATAACGATAGCGGCGATCCTGAACATCGAACATCTCTCGCAGGCACTCCGCACACACCGCCATGTCTGGAGAGATGCCTGTCTGTACACGACCAGCGCCGCTGGCAGCAATGTTAAACCCTTGCAATCCCCGTGCAGGTTGATCCAGATTGAGCGTGACCCTTTCCACACGCGCCAGCCTCGGCTGTTCGCTTTGCAGGCGCGCGACCAGATCCAGAACTCGTTGGTGCGCGCCTTCCAGCGCGATCTCCACTCCGTCGCCATCGTTGCGCACCCAGCCCGCCAGACCCAACTCATGTGCCAGCCGATACACGAACGGACGGAAACCAACACCCTGCACGAGCCCCTGCACGCGCACTTTGGCGTGAACAGGGGCAGCATGCACAACGGAGGGCATTCGCGCTCCGCTAGCCCCGTGCTATTGCCAACTTGGCTTCCCGCTCCGCCACGCCCTGCTGGAGCGCGAGGTTCTTCTGCCGCTTGGCGCCAATCGATTGACTGCATCCTTGCTTGATCCATGCCACCCACTCGCCCATACCCTCCCCGCTTGTGGCCGAGGTGCGTATCACCTGAATTGCCGGATTGACTCGGCGCGCATTGGCCACGGCTAACTCGGCATCGAACGTCAGGTACGGGAGCAAATCGCATTTATTGAGCAGCATCAGATCGGCTGCGCGGAACATGTCGGGATATTTAAGGGGTTTGTCTTCTCCTTCCGTCACCGAGAGGATCGCCACCTTGTGCGCTTCGCCCAGATCAAAATTGGCGGGGCATACGAGATTGCCAACATTCTCGATCAGCAACAGGCTGTCGTCGCTCAAACTTAGTTGCGACATGGCGCGTCCGACCATGTAGGCATCAAGATGGCATCCCTTCCCGGTGTTGATCTGCAATGCAGGTGCGCCCGTCGCGCGGATACGGGCGGCATCATTATCGGTTTGCTGATCGCCTTCGATCACCGCCAGCGTCACATCGCCATGCAACGCCTCGATGGTCTTCACCAGCAGCGTGGTTTTGCCGGATCCGGGGCTTGAAACCAGATTGAGTGCAAATATGCCGTGGTCGCCAAGAAAATTTCGATTGTCCTGGGCGTAGGAATTATTTTTAGACAGAATGTCACGCTCGATCTTCACCATGCGTGCTTGACTCATGCCGGGCGCCTGCGCACCCGCCGGACCGAGGCCATAGTGGACTGTACCCTCCGCATGGCTGTGGGAATGTTCATGCGCATGAAGGTGAAAATGCCCATGCGAGGGGCCGTCCTGATGCAGATGGTAGCGGTTGGGTTTCCCCTGCCCATGTGCGTGCGGGTCTTCGTGCTCGTGCGATGAGCCGTCTTCATGCACGTGGAAATGGGAATGATCGCCGTGATGATGATTATCGCCGTGAGAATCATCGTGTTCGTCGTGCGTCATGGCCTTGCCGCCAATCGTCAGTTCTCCAGCATTGCATCCGCATACGTTGCACATTGCCATCTCCTATTCAACGTCAAGTTCCTTGACTCGCATCTCGTTACCGCCTGTCACCTGGACTTGATGACTACCGCATTTCGGGCAGGCATCAAACAAAGCCTGCACTTGCACGGTTTCAGCACAATGCAAACACCACCCCTGTCCCGGCGTTTCGATTATCTCGAGACGGGCATCGTGCGCGATACTGTCCCTTACCACCACATCGAAACAAAACCGCATCGCTTCTATTTCCACGCCTGCCAGCTGACCGATTTCCAGCCACACCGTCCTTACCCGACTGAAGCTTTGCGCCCTTGCTGCGTCGTCGATGATTTCGAACACGCCTTCCGCCAAAGACATCTCATGCATGACGCACCTCGATTTGATACGGCACGCAGGGATCGAGTGACAATGCCTCGATCGATGCCCGGCGCTCCAGGCGCTCCGCATCACCCTCATGCAAACCAAGCAAGCCCTGCGCAAATGCGCCTGCCGGATGAAAATTCCACTCGGTGGGGGCAACGATCACGTAATCCGACACTCGCCCTGCAACCATGCATACCTGATGCATCAATAGACCCCGCGCGGTACGCACGACTGCAATGCCCGTACCTGCCGCTGGAATTGCAACATCCAGCCGCGGTGCGGCGTTGCCACTTGCCATCTCAACCGTATCCGAGATTCTGGCCAGCAATCTCGTTAACGCTTTCGATCTGCTGTGCTGCCAGACATCGCGAAGCATCAGCATATCTGAAAAATAGGTCCACACACCAGTTTCGGCCGCCATACCCTGCCACTCCGGGCGCGCAGAAAAAGCAGCATCCCATCGCCCTAGACACGCATGGAGTGCGTCTGCGGCGGTCCAGGCTGGCAACAACCTGATCTCGCTCACTCCATCCCTGCCGTGTTCCTGTTCGTCCAGCTTTGCGAGCAATCGTGCGGCCGGACTGTCGGCCTCGCGCCACCATGCTTGCAGCGCTTGATAGCTGTCACGCGCTCTCCACTCTGTTGCCGACATGCCCAGCCAATCGTGCTCGAACTCGTGCAGCAAAACGTCCATGCCCATTTTCCCATGAGCGATGTCGCGCAACATCCCATGCCATCTCACGAAGCGTTGTTCCTGCTTCGCCGAACTCATCAACTTGGGCCAGTCGATCATCAGGCGCCAAAGATGCTCTTGGACAGCCTCACAAACTATCGTGCGCTCCATCGTTGTCAGCGCTGACAGCTCTGCTTGCTGGGCCGCCTGTATCGCCGCCTTTGCAGCGCCCCCCTGCGCGCAGCCACACACACTGAACAACAGTGGCACGATCTGCAGAACTTGATCGGGCGTTTTACGTTTCAACAACTGTGCAGCCATCGGACGGGTGGATCGTATGTCCACTGCACAAACCGATGACCCATCCCAGATCACGCCAAGATATAGCTTGCCGGCATCCGCCAATCCTACGACCTCAGAAAAGCGCCGCGCAGAAAATCGCGCCGCGAAAGCGTTTTATCCACTATCGGCTCGCCTTTTGAGCGTGCCGACCCAATCATTTCATTACGGCCTTCTTCGCCCATCTCGGCCAACTGATCTGACGCAAATAAATTTACCATCAGTTCTTCAGAGATACTCACTGCATCCTCATGGGTGGCAATATCCAAGGTTGGTGAAACCAAAGGACAGAAATGGCACACACCCAACTCCGGTACGTTCAAGCCCATAAACTCGTAGCTGCCGGAAGGAAATTCCCAAGTCTTTCTTTCATCCGGCACCAACGGAACAAGCGGTGCATCCTCGCCTGGCAGCAATATCAGGTTGATCGTCCACGGTGTGACCAGCACCCCCAGCCAACGTCCCTGCCACTCACGGAAGCCCACCACTTGGACCCGCAGGGCCGGATTGCAGATCGGCAAGCCCGCCATTCTCGAGCGTGCGATCTCGTCAAATACAGCAGCCAGTTTTTCTTCCGCATCCTTCATTCGTTGAGCACCATGAACCTGTGTTTCGCTGGATCACAATTCGGGGACACCCAGTCATCCTGAACTGAAGCCAATCTAGTACCATTTGCAGAGAAGGCTTTTGCATCATACTTCAGTGCACGATTGGATGTAACTTTTGCGTCGGGACGGATATCCAAATCTCTGGTGCCGGGGCTTTGTCACCTAGCAAGCTACAACGATTCGGATGCCGTCACCGCTAGGATGTCCTCTACCCCTGCAGAAGATCAATGGCGTGATCCCGAACAATTTCAGGAGTGATGAACTGCATGCATTGATGCCCGTAAGTGCAATCCTCAAGCCGATCTGCGCGTGCCTCGCCCTTGCGACACACGATGCAAACCTGCAAGCGCACCATGCGGATTTGCATTCCGGATCGGGGAGATTGCATGCGGCGCGCTTGGCTGTGACCGGTCGGACCCATCACCCGCTCCACATGCCACTGACCGAAACGTTACCGGCAAGACATTTACCCGACCGTTTACCCAAAAAGTCGGATGCCCGACCCCAATTACCTTGGCGGAGTCGTCGGTACTGCCTGCCATCCGGTCGGGCAGGACGGCACATACGGATAGTAACCGTTGGCCGCAGGACAGAAGTACCAATACTGGACTGCTGATGGTGCCACGCCAGGCGCATAGGCCGTTGCAGGTTCCGAATAGACCGGGTACGGCTGCTGGTAAACCGGATAAGGATAAGGTTGAGCATAAACCGGATATGGATAGGTCAAGTCATACATAAGAGTACCGGCTACCACCCCTGGAAAGATCCATTCGCCGCCCCAACCACCCCCGCCCCGGCCCCAATCGCCGCCTCGGCCGTAGCCCCCGCCGCCAGCACCGCCACGGCCACCCTCAGCAGAATAAGCTGGCGCGATTGCTATGATCGCAAGAAATACGACAAAGAATATTCTTTTCATGAGATAAATCCCTCCTCGTTGATGAGCTTGGCAAGAACATATGGCATTAACGCGCCCCTGTTGTTTTCTGTCAACC
>CAWHYN010000010.1:0-8562 GCA_963833515.1 uncultured beta proteobacterium
TAAAACGCTCTTGAGCGGGATTACCATAATGCATCAGCCCTTTGAATACCGGTAACATTGTCAGGCTCCCAAGCAGCAGACCGGCCAGCAATACCGGCCTCCGCCCGATTCTGTCCGACAATGCCCCAAAATAAATCGTAAGCGGGAACAGCACCAGTGTGCTCAACATCACCAGTATCGATGCGATTTGCGGGTCGAGCCTTACCACGCTTTTCAGATAGACACTGGCATAGACCTGTGATGAAAAGAACAGCAGCGAGCCCCCTGCAGAAATGCAGCAAAACAACAAGGCCATCCGACCCAGCGTGCGAGGACTGCTGATACATTCGCGCAGCGGCGCGCTTGATAACGCATGCTTTTCGCGTAAGTGCAGAAACACTGGCGATTCGTACATGTTCACCCGGCTCTTGATCGAGATCAGCAACAATACGATGGACAGGAGGAATGGGATGCGCCATCCCCAAGCCTGAAAATCGCCATCACTCAATAACAATTGCAACAACACAATCTGAAATGTAGACACCAGGATACCCAACGGCCCCATTAATTGCAGCACGCTGGTATAGGCACCGCGCTTGTTAACCGGCGCATGTTCGGTCAGGTATACTGCTGCCCCGCCGATCTCGCCGCCCACTGAAAAGCCCTGTAATAAGCGCAACACCAGCAACAATGCAGGCGCCAGCAGTCCAACCTGCGCATAGGTTGGCAAGATCCCGACACAGAACGTAGACGTTCCCATCATTACAATCGTTGCGATGAAAACCGGACGGCGGCCATACTTGTCACCTAAAGATCCGAACAGTGCGGCACCAAGCGGACGTACGAGCATCCCGACCCCAAAGGTTGCAAGGCTTGCCAATAGTGCAGCGACCGGATTTTCCTGAGGGAAGAACAGCGTGCTGAAATAGGTTGCGAGTGACGCAAAGGTGAGGAAGTCGTACCATTCCAGGAAAGTGCCGAAACATGCTGCAAAGGCTACCCGGCGATGGATGGTGATCGATTGTGATGAAGGAAGAATATCGGACATTGCTCATTGAATTGTTCTGGTCGGGGCGAGAGGATTCGAACCTCCGACCACGTGCACCCCATGCACGTACGCTACCAGGCTGCGCTACGCCCCGATACGTTGGATTATAGCAGAGCAACACACGATCGCAGTTCGATTTTTCTTGATGCAGATGCCTACATGCATCTGTCCACACGGCCGACGGCGATCATCGCCGTTTGCCTCGCGATTATGCTTCAAGCATGCATCGCAGCCCTCAAACTGCAAGCAAGGCGTTCCGCAGCGCATCCACCTCTTCCGGTTTGCCAAGCGCCTCCCCGCTGATCCAAAACACGTCCTCGGCACGACTCCCCAAGGTGTTTATCTTGGCACGGTGAAGACGGATGTCGTGTTTGTCCATGATCAGAGCGATTCGGGCCAATAGGCCCGGACGATCGCCCGCAGTCAGCGAGAGCACATATATTCCCTTATGGTCCGGCGTGATCTCCACTTGGGTACTAATCGGGAAATGTTTTAGCTGGCGATTGATGCGTCCCGGGGCCGCGGGTGCGATCGGTTTCGTCTGCATGATTTGCTGCGCAAGCTCGAATTCGATGTAGTTCATGATGTCGCGATATACTGTGCCGCTGCGCATCGCTTCCATGATCTGAAAGCTATTCAACGCATAACCATGATGGGTAGTGTGTATCTTGGCCTCGGCGATGGTGTAATTCATGCGCGCAAAAAAATCACATATGCGCGCAAACAATCCGCGCTGATCGTGACAATATACCATCACCTGCAGGCCTTCGCCGACGCGGCTCAGGCGTGCCTTTACAATCGGGGCGTCCGTATTCACTTTGAAGGCCAGCAAACGCGTATGCCACGCGATCTCCTGCCCCTCGTGATCCATAAAATAACTGTCGTCGAGTTGCGCCCATAATAGTTGGTATGTGTCCGGTGCCATCGCATAGAGATTGAGCGTAGTTATCGCATCGCGGCGAATTTCCCCGAGCCTGTCGGCCACCTTACCGTCGCGGAGGTAGCGGCGTGTCAGGCGGAACAGGTCTTCTATCAGCTTGGCTTTCCAGCCATTCCATATCTTCGGGCTGGTGCCCCGCACATCTGCTACCGTCAATAAATACAATGCGACCAGGAAGCGATCGTTTTCTATCTTTTTGGCAAAACCTGCGATCACCTCCGGATCTGACAGGTCTTGTTTTTGCGCGGTGGCTGAAAGCGTAAGATGTTGCTCGACTAACCAGACTACCAAATCACTGTCGTCGCTGCTGAGGTGGTGGCATATGCAGAATTTCCGCGCATCTTTTTTGCCCAACTGTGAATGGTCACCACCGCGGCCTTTGGCGATGTCGTGGAACAGTCCGGCGATATACAGCACTTCAGGGCGGGCGAATTCACTCATTAATTGGCTGCACAGCGGCATTTCATGGGCGAACTCCGCCACCGCAAAGCGGCGCAGGTTACGTACAACCATCAGGATGTGTTCGTCCACCGTGTAGACGTGGAACAGGTCATGTTGCATCTGTCCAACGATCCGCCCAAATGGAGGAATATAAGCGCCGAGTATGCCGTACTGGTTCATGCGCCGAAGCGCATGAAGCACTCCCTTCGGCTGGCGAAGGATCTCCATGAATCGCCCACGGTTCAACGGGTTTCTTCGAAATGCCGCATCGATCTGGTGCTGCGCGCGCCACAGCGCCCGCAAGGTTTTCGTGCTGAGATCTGTCAGTTCGGAATGCTGTTCCATCAGCAAGAACAGTTCAAAGATCGCCTCGGGAGCCTGGTCGAAAAGATGCTCGTCTCGAACGTCTAACAGCGTGCCGATGCTCCTGAACCGCTCGTTCAACGTGTTCTGTGGTGGTGCATCCCGGAACAGGTAGTCGTGCAGACTTTGGAGAAGAATGGTGTTGAATTGGCGTACTGCTCGTTTGGTGCGGTAGTAACGTTGCATCAGGTGTTCGCTGGCACGACGATTAGCCGATGCGTTGATGCCCATTTGCTCGGCAAGCGGAGTCTGGAATTCGAATATCAATCGGTCTTCGCGCCGCTTAGCGAGATAGTGCAAACGCGCGCGCAATGTTTGCAGCAAAGCATCATGGCGAGCGATTTGGCGCGCCTCGGCAAGGCTAATCAACCCGGCTTGAGCCAGTTCAATCCAGCGTGTACCCAAACCTGCTGCACGGGCAATCCAAGTAATGGTTTGCAAGTCGCGCAAACCGCCCGGACTTTCCTTTATATTGGGTTCCAGATTGTAATCCGCATCGAGATAGCGCACGTGACGTTGCTGCTGCTCACGCAGCTTTGCCATATAAAACTCGCGTGCATCCAGATGTTCTCGTACGGCTTTTTGCAATTTGTCGAACAGCCCAGAATCGCCGATAACCAACCGTGCTTCGAGCAAGTTCGTTTGTACGGTGATGTCAGCGGATTCGCTTAGGCATTGCCCCACACTGCGAATACTGTGTCCGACTTCCAAGCCAATATCCCACAACGTGCTGATCAGCTGATGCAGCTTTTGCTGCAAAGCCGCGTCCGGTTCATTATCATTCAGTAGAATCAATAGATCAATGTCCGATTTCGGATACAGTTCGCCGCGTCCGTATCCCCCCACCGCGATCAATGCAATGCGCATCGGCAAAGCGAGGTTTTGCCAAACCCGCAGCAGGTATTCGTCTATCAGGCGACTGTGCGCGGCAAGCAGGCGGGATGCTTTGCCCGTGTGGGATGTTTGCCGCGCATTAGCGGAAGATCGAACGCCCCCCTTCTTGCGGGAATCACGCTGTTGAAAAGGCCGCAAAAAATCCTGTTCGAGTGCCGAGCGATCTTCACGCAACGATTCGCGCAGTTCTGCAATCGAACTACGGATTGGGGGGGGGCGGACAGCCATCGGAAACGGTCAACACTTCAAAGCCGGAATCTGTAACGAGTATGGTGTGCTCGTATTGCGCCGACAGGCTATGGTCTTTGGTAACCACGGTCCACCCGTCGCCTAGTTGTTTTATGGCGGCTTTGCCGGCATTGATCATCGGCTCGATGGTAAATGTCATGCCAGGTTCAAGCTTCATGCCGGTTCTCGGACGACCGTAATGCAATACTTGGGGTTCTTCATGAAAACGCTGCCCGATGCCGTGCCCGCAGAACTCACGCACCACGCTGTAGCCCAGCGGCTCGACGAAACTCTGTATGGCGTTTCCGATATCGCCCAAATATCCGCCTGGTCTTACAACGCGTATGCCGCGCCATAGCGATTGATAAGTGACTTCACATAAACGCTTGGCCTGGATCGACGGTTCGCCTACATAGAACATCCGGCTGCTGTCGCCGTGATAACCGTCTTTGATGACGGTTACGTCCAAATTGATGATGTCGCCATTCCTGAGCGCCTTGTCGCTCGGCACTCCGTGACATACCTGGTGGTTGATCGAGGTGCAAATCGATTTCGGGTAGGGCTTGTGCCCGCCGGGCGCATAATTGAGCGGCGCAGGAATGCCTTTTTGCACATTAACAATAAAGTCGTGACAGAGTCGGTCCAGTTCGTTGGTAGTGACCCCCGCATTGACGAATGGAGCAATGTAATCGAGCACCTCGCTGGTTAGACGACCAGCGATGCGCATCTTCTCAATCTCTTGTGGACTCTTTATGGAAACTGACATGTTGTTTGAGGTGATTTCAATCTGGTTCAGAATATCACGCAGCGCCAATTGTTGACAATTGTGATTGGGAATTAAACTTTCGCATTTGCCGCTTTCATTCGGGTCCCTAAAAAAGATTACGCCAGAACGGGGCTCAATTTGCCGTGTAATACATTTTTGGACCAAAAAATCCCGGGCTATCGCCAATCTGTCAAGGCGATCCGCAAAAACATCGCTTAATCATGCAATTAAGTTTCTTCTATCACTGTGACGCCGGAGGAGGAGGTGCCAATGAGGAAACGGAGGCAGATGAAGGTGCGGGTGGGGATGGAGGTGCGGGTTCACGGGAAAGGTAAGTGGCCAAGGCTTCGATATCGTGGTCAGTCAGGTGGGTAGTTATACGAAGCATCATGCCAGAGCGGTCATTTTCACGTTCTTCCGTCTTGAAGTCTGTCAGCTGTTTTATCAGGTACTCTTTGTGCTGCCCGCCGATTACTGGGAACAGGTTATTGTTTAGCGGTTGTCCCTTACCGTACTCGCCGTGGCACTTGATACAGCGAAAAGCACCGGTCCTGGCGTTGCCTTCAATAAATATTTTTTGACCTTCCAGATAGAGCTTTTGTTCTGCTTCGTCCGCTAGCTGCGTAGCGCCCATTTGCTTTTGGTTGGCAAAATACGCTGCAATATCGAACAAGTCCTTGAAATCATCCACGCTCATTGCCACATCGGTCATGGTCTCGTTGTAGCGGGCGCCATTCTGGAATTCACGGACCTGTTTCTGTATATAGTCTGACCATTGGCCAGCAAGCTTGGGAAAGGCAACTGCGACACTATTCCCGTCTTCGCCGTGGCAACCTTGGCACAAGGCTGATTTCTCCTTGCCGGCGACGGGATCACCGATACCGATGCGCTGATTGATTTCTGAAGGGCTATCGCCGCCATAGGCCGAGGTCGCTGCGAGCAGCACTACAGCCAGAATGGCGGCAATGTTTTTCATGCTGTGCAACATATACTCTCCTTGGACCCTGGTTCTTACGCCTCAATTGTTTCTTATCTGCGTTTCTGCGTCAATTTTTATTTCTTATAAACAACCACTTTAATTTTGGCGTGCCTGCTCGAGTTGATCCTCAACCGGACAGTCACGAATTGCAATTTGCAGCGGCACTAAAGTCCTGATGAACGACACTTCTCAAAAAAATGGGCTCGCTCAATCCAGTAGCGGCCTCCGACGAATAGCAAGGCATAGGTATCATGCTCGGAGGACAACTCCGAGCGAATGACATCCGTTCGCCGATGTCCGTCAATTCGAATTACAGATAAAATGCTCCCGATATAATCATCAGCCGGCTATTTGTATTAGGATTTCAATGTAGTCCCAAAGACCAGCGCACTGCCATGATCAGAAAATCAGACCAAATTACCGAGCCAAAACAAATGCAGCCAAGATCAGAGATTCTATTGAAGCGCCACCAGGCGTTGATGAAATCTTCACTGGAGGGTATCCACATAATGGATGTACATGGCAACGTGATGGAGGCCAATGATGCGTTTTGTCAGATGTTGGGTTACACCCAGAAAGAGATGTTGCGGATGAATGTGGCTGATTGGGACGCGCAATGGTCGCGAGAAGAGTTGATGGAGCGCTTCAAGAAGCTAATACTGTTAGATAATGCATTGTTCGAAAGTAGGCACCGTCGCAAAGACGGCACTCTGCTCGACGTCGAGCTTAGCACCACTGGCGCAGAAATAGACGGGCAATATTATCTCTTTGCGTCAAGCCGCAACATTACCGAGCGCAAGCAAGCTGAGGCTGAGCTTCGTATCGCCGCCACTGCGTTCGAGTCACAGGAAAGCCTGATGATCACCGATACTGAAGGGGTGATCCTGCGGGTCAACAAGGCATTTACCGAGAGTACCGGCTATACGGCCGAGGAAATCGTGGGCCAGACGCCGCGCCTGCTCAAGTCTGGCCGGCACGACCCTGAGTTCTACCGCAAGATGTGGGACACCCTCCATCGCACCGGCGCCTGGCAGGGAGAGATCTGGGATCGAAGAAAGAATGGCGAGATCTATCCAAAATGGCTGTCCATCTCGGCGGTCAAAAGAGACGACGGGGTCGTCACCCATTATGTCGGGTCACATATCGACATCACGGAACGCAAAGCATCGGAAGAAAAGATCCAGCATCTGGCCTTCTACGACCACCTGACCGACCTGCCCAACCGGCTGCTTTTGATGGACCGGCTCAAGCAGGCCCTGGCTTCCAGCGCCCGCAGCAACCACAGGGGATCGCTGCTGTTCATTGACCTGGACAATTTCAAGAACCTCAACGACACGCTGGGCCATGACATGGGCGACATGCTGCTCAAACAAGTCACGCAACGCCTGGGGTCCTGCATCCGCGAGGGCGACACCGTGGCCCGCCTGGGTGGAGACGAGTTCGTAGTGATGTTGGTCGACCTGAGCGAGCAGGCCTTTGAGGCCGCGGCACAGACGGAAGCGATCGGCGAGAAAATTCTTGCTGCCCTCAGCCAATCTTACCAGCTTGCCAAACATGCCTATCACTGTTCCGCCAGTATCGGCGTTACCTTGTTTGGAGGCACACAGCAGGTGACAGATGAACTGATGAAACAAGCTGACATCGCCATGTATCAGGCGAAGAAGACCGGTCGAAACGCCCTGCGCTTCTTCGACCCCCAGATGCAGGAGAGCATCTCTGCCCGTGTCACGCTGGAAGACGAATTGCACAAGGCACTAGAAAAGCAACAATTCCAGCTGTATTACCAGATCCAGGTAGATACTTCACATCGTCCATTGGGCGCGGAGGCATTGATCCGCTGGCTGCACCCTGAACGTGGCACGATATCGCCTGTGCACTTCATTCCGCTGGCGGAGGAGACGGGACTGATCCTTCCAATAGGTCTTTGGGTGCTGGAGACCGCCTGTGCCCAGATCAAGGCATGGCAGAAAAATGCGCTTACCCGTGACCTTGTGCTGTCGGTAAATGTGAGTATCAAGCAATTCCGCCAAGCCGATTTCGTGGCTCAAGTTAAAAATGCTATACGGCATCATGCTGTCAACCCGATGCTGCTCAAGCTAGAGCTGACCGAAAGCCTGATGCTTGAGAATGTCGAAGGCACCGTTTCAACTATGAACGCGCTAAACGAAATCGGTATCCTGTTCTCAATGGATGACTTCGGCAATGGCTATTCATCCTTGCAATACCTCAGACAACTGCCGCTCGACGAGTTGAAGATTCCAATATCGTTCATACGGGATATTGCCACCAACGCCAATGATGAATCAATTGTGCGCACCATCATTGCGATGGCTCAGAGCCTGAATATGGGTGTCATTGCAGAAGGAGTGGAGACCGAGGAGCAGCGACAACTTCTTCTGAAAAACGGCTGCACTCGTCACCAGGGGTATTTGTTTAGCAAGCCGGTCCCGATCAAGCAATTTGATGAGTCGTTGAAGAAGATCTGATTGCCGCTGGTTGATTGGCGGGCTCTTCCTTTCCAGAAAGCCAAACCTCCGGAATGTGTCGACGCGATGCTTGGTGAATCGCAGGTTCTTGGTCGTTAAACGTCATCTGCTAGAAGGGGCCTATAAAAACCGGCGATTACATTTAAGTAACGATTATCCCGGAGGCGCGGTGATGGGAAATACCCTATTGATAGCGTAAAGCCTCTATCGGATCGAGCCGTGCTGCTTTGCGCGCCGGATAAAAGCCAAAAAAAATTCCTACTGCCGCCGCAACACCAAATGCCACGAACACGGAACTCCCCGAAATGATCACTGCGGTCCCGGTTAACGCGTTGGCCAGCAATGCGCCAGCGATTCCCAATAGAAGACCGATGAAGCATCCCGCCACCGAGATGATGATTGCCTCAAGCAGGAATTGCAGCAGGATCTCGCGTTCTC
>CAWHYN010000011.1:0-7996 GCA_963833515.1 uncultured beta proteobacterium
GCATGCCGCCAGCTGAGAAATTTCCTATCAGACTCCCCACACCCAACCCGAAGGAAAGCATATAAAGAATCGGCTCAATGAAAGTCGAGACGAGGTAATAGCGTATGCCCTTATAAAAAACAGAGAAATACCGGAGCCACACTTGTCCAATTCCCCATAGCGTATCGTTTGTTCTCACAGGTTTTCCACTCCAAGCCTGCTACCGGTTAGCTTGAGGTAAACGTCCTCCAGATTGGGCTTTCTTTTCCAATACACTCCGGGACGCACTTCTTCCTCTACAAATTCATGCTGCACATGCTTTGCAACGAGATTTTCAGGAGAATCGATATCAAGTATCTTGCCGTGGTGTAGGATGCCAATTCTGTCGCATAGTCTCTCAGCTTCATCCATGTAATGGGTACAAAGGAGGATCGCAACTCCGCGGCGACGTTCTTCTCCAAGAATCTCCCACAGCCTGCGACGAGCATCCGGGTCGAGACCGACTGTCGGTTCGTCGAGGACAAGAACTGAAGGCATGGAAACCAGGGATCGGGCAACTTGCAGTCTTCTTCTAAGTCCGCCGGAGAGACTTTCGACGGGCTCCGATACCTTATCGATAAGCCCAAACTCTGCCAAGAGAAGCTGTGCCCTGTCTATCGCTTGCTTCCTGACCATCCTGAAATAGCGCGCATGTCTCACAAGCTGATCCAGCACATTAAAATCGCTGTCGAGCGTTTCCTCTTGGCTACAAACCCCGAGTGAGCGTCGTGCGAGCTTGGGCTGGAGATGGACGTCATATCCGTTTAGAAACACAGTTCCATTAGTAGGCGGATAAAAGCCAGAGATGCACTGGATGGTCGTCGATTTTCCCGCACCGTTGGGTCCGAGAAGGCCGAAGCATTCTCCTTCGTTTACTTCGAACGAAACATCGGAAACCGCCTCAATCGTTCCCGAATGAGTTTTGTAACGTTTAGTCAGATGCGACACACTCAAGGGTGGAGGCATGGCCTTCTTCTTTGGGTTACACATTTTAATGTTACCACTAGATTCTGGGCCAACCTTGATATGATGAAAACTTCTCTATAGTCTTGACGTTCAATCCATAAGGAAATCTGAACGGCAGTTGGCGCGAAAGCAAAGGGAATCAGCAAATCCTCTTTTCAACGGAGTTTATTTTGATTAATTCCTCAGTAATTGACCAATTGACGATCAACGCATTTTCGGAAAACCACTACCGTGTTTCCGGTAAATCTCCGTTTGTTTTGCGGTTAGGCATTGCTAACGAGTCGTTATCGATGCCCTACAGAAAATATCGGGCCAACTGTGCTGCTTTCATTACGGCTTCCAACGCTCTTAGTCAAAATCTCGGAGAGATAGATAATGAACATGGGCGAGCAGAGTTGGCACACCAATTGAATTTGCGCGGCCTTTTCTTCATCGATGGCGTTGGCCAGCACCCATCTCCGGGGCCGGCCCGGCGAACCCAGCTATCTTGTGTTAGGTCTATCTCTTGAGGCAGCCAAAGCACTGGGCAACAAGGACCATCAAAAGGGGATTATCTGGTGTGGCGCTGATGCCATACCCAAATTAATCTTACTTGGATGAGTCCGGGGCGGCTTCTCGGACAATGGACACCCTGAAAGAAAAGGAACCCCGTGGCTAACATATCTCTGCCTGCTTTCCCCCGATTATCACTGCGCGCCGTCGCAATCTGGCGACGCAACTTTCTCGTCTGGAAGAAGCTGGCAATCCCCTCGTTGTTGGGAAATCTGGCAGACCCGATGATCTACCTGTTTGGACTCGGGTATGGATTGGGCGGGCTGCTGCCGCATGTCAACGGCGTGACCTACATCGCCTTTCTAGCGAGCGGTACCGTGTGTGGATCGACCATGAACGCCGCTTCGTTCGAAGCCCTGTACTCGGCCTTCTCAAGAATGCAGGTACAGCGTTCTTGGGAGGCGATACTTTACACGCCGGTCGCTCTGGATGATGTTGTATTTGGCGAACTACTTTGGGCGGCGTCCAAAGCCACTCTCTCGGGCACCGCCATTCTTTCTGTCATCTCGATACTGGGCTTTGTTGCCTCGCCGATAGCTTTATGGGCACTGCCGGTTATCTTCCTCACTGGACTCACATTCGCTGCGATGGGGCTGATCATGACAGCTGTTGCACCATCTTATGACTTCTTCATGTACTACTTCACGCTGTTCATTACACCCATGATGTTGCTATGTGGCGTGTTCTTTCCGTCCGATCAGTTGCCCCCAATGGTGCAGGCGGTAGCGGCCTGGCTGCCACTGACACATTCGGTAGCGTTGGTACGTCCGTTAGTGTTTGGAGATGTCCCTACCGGTATCGCCGGTCACATCGCGGCCCTGGTTACCGTAGCTGTGGTTGCCCTATATATTGCGATGGCGCTTATCAGGCGTCGCCTGATGAAATAAACTATGTATTGCGATGTATATTTGTATAGTTAAAGCAAATGTGATTAATAGGCTTGGCTATTAGGCTAGTCACTCACTAACAACATATGTATTTTATGAAATGATAGCTGCAATGCATGAGCTGCGCACTTGGGATGCGATTCTCGATACGCCGGTCACGCTTGATGACATCGTAGTGTCGGAGTTGGCCTGGGCAGGCAGCAAAAGCCTGCCCTCGGGGGTGACGGTGCTGCAGGTCACTCGGTTCCTTGGGCTGTCGCGCTCGTTGCTGTCGCTGTGGGTCATTCGGCTCGCTTTGCTGGTCGGACCGTGCTTTGCGGCGTTGGGGCTGGTCGTCACCGCACTTATACCAGGCTATTTTTTTCATGTACTGCTTCACGCCGCCTATTACGCCGATGGTGCTATTATGCGGCGTATTTTTTCCGGTCAAGCAGCTGCCGGCGTTATTGCAGAATGTGTCATCCGTCCTGCCGCCGACGCATGCGATCTGTCTCGTGCGCCCGCTGCTGAACGATGGGATTCCCGCGCAGTTTCTAGTGCATGTCGCAGTGCTGCTGGGGTATAAGCTGGTCGGATTTTATGCGTCGCTCGTGTTATTCCGGCGGCGGTTATCACAGTAGGAATCAATCATGCTATGGATTAAGGCATTTCATATCATCTTCGTCGTGAGCTGGTTCGCAGGATTGTTTTATCTGCCGCGCATCTTTGTCAATCATGCGATGGCGACTGAGCCTGCGGATATCGCGCGACTCAAGCAAATGGAGCACAAATTGTATCGGTTCGTCACCCCGATCGCCTTTCTGGCATTGGGCTTTGGCACCTGGCTGTGGCTAGGCTATGGCTTCAGCGGCGGCTGGCTGCGCGCCAAACTCCTTCTCGTCCTCGTGCTGATCGCTTATCACTATTACTGCGGCAGGCTGGTCAGCCAATTCGCAGCCGGCAAGAATACGCGAGGCCATGTTTTCTACCGCTGGTTCAACGAAGTTCCGGTACTCGTGTTGATGGCCATCGTCATTCTCGTCACCGTCAAGCCTTTTTGATTCCTCATGCCTGATTTTTTTGCCCCCTGCCCGCGCGGCCTGGAAGCCATATTGCGTAGCGACCTTGAGTCGATGGGCGCAAAAAATCTCCAAGCGACCGAAGGTGGCGTGCATTTCTCCGGGGACTGGGCGTTATGCTATCGGGCCAATCTGGAAAGCCGGATCGCCAGCCGTTTCCTCTGGCGCGTCGAGGAAACGCAATACCGCACCGAGCAGGATATCTACAAGGCGGTGTTCGAACTGCAATGGCGGCGCTGGTTCGATGTCACTTGTACGATACGCGTGAACACCACGGCGATCCGTTGCCCTCTCAAAAGCCTGGAGTACATCACGCTGCTGGTCAAGGATGCGGTGTGCGACCGCTTCCGCGCCGACTGCAACGAGCGTCCCAGCGTAGACAGGCTGGAACCCGATATCCGCATTCATGTGTTCATCGAAGAAAGCAACCTGACGTTGTATCTGGACACCTCCGGCGATGCGCTGTTTAAGCGTGGCGTGCGCCAGCACACCAACATTGCGCCGCTGCGTGAAAACCTCGCGGCAGGCATTTTGCGTCTTGGCAATTGGCGGCCGGGCATACCACTGCTCGACCCGATGTGCGGTAGCGGCACGTTCCTGATCGAAGCGGCGCAGATGTCACTGAATATTCAACCCGGCATCGGGCGCCGCTTTGCATTCGAGAACCTCAAGAATTTTGATATGGCCATATGGAACAAGATGCGCGAGCTCGCCATTGCGGCGCAACTGCCTGTCAAGCCCATGGAACTTTATGGCAGCGATTTGTACGGGGACGCATTGAAGGCCGCATCGCGCAATCTCGAGGAAGCCGGGCTGTCCGAATGCGTGAAACTCAAGCAGGCCAATATTCTGGAAATATCGGCGCCCGCTGAACAAGGCATACTGGTGGCCAACCTGCCCTACGGCGAGCGCATGGGTGAACTGGATGAACTCGCGGAGCTTTACCCGAAGCTGGGCGATGCGCTGAAAAGGAAATTCGGCGGGTGGACGGTTTATCTGTTCACCGCTGACAAGGCCATCCTGAAGCTGATGCGACTGTCTCCGTCCAAGCGCACGCCGTTGTTCAACGGTGCAATCGAATGTCGTCTTCTGGAATACCGGATCGTGCCGGGAAGCAATCGACCTTCCACCAGAAGCCCTAATAAGAGCTAGCAGTTAGTCGAGCCTCATATTTTCCGTACCACTCATCAAGTCGCGATCCGTTGTCAGCTTGCTTTCCAGTTTGATGCGTAAACGCAAATCGTTGACAGAATCAGCATTTTTCAAAGCTTCCTCATAACTGATCATGCCGGCTTCATACAATTTGAACAAGGCGCCATCAAACGTCTCCATGCCCAATTCACGCGATTGCGCCATTACCCCCTTGATCGAATTCACTTCGCCCTTGAAGATCAGATCAGAGATCAGCGGCGAGTTGAGGAGGATCTCCATCGCAGCAACGCGCCCTGCTGCGTCCCTTTTTGGGATCAGGCGTTGCGAGATAAATGCCTTGATGTTGAGCGACAAGTCCATCAGCAGCTGTGTGCGACGGTCTTCCGGGAAGAAATTAATAATGCGATCCAGTGCCTGGTTGGCGCTATTGGCGTGCAGCGTCGCGAGGCACAGGTGTCCTGTTTCCGCAAAGGACACCGCATATTCCATCGTTTCACGGTCGCGTATTTCGCCGATCAAAATAACATCTGGTGCCTGTCGCAAGGTGTTCTTCAGCGCATTGTGCCAGGACTCGGTATCCACACCGACCTCGCGGTGCGTGATGAGGCAATTGATATGCTCATGCACATACTCCACCGGGTCTTCGATGGTAATGATATGCCCGTAGCTGTTCTTGTTGCGATGACCGAGCATCGCGGCCAGCGTCGTCGACTTTCCCGAGCCAGTGCCGCCGACCACGATCACCAGACCGCGCTTGGTCATCACAATGTCCTTGAGTACCGGGGGCATGCCCAGCTCATCAAGATCGGGAATCTTGGTGGTAATGGTACGCAGAACCATGCCGACACGCTGCTGCTGCAAGAACACATTGACACGGAACCGACCGATGCCATGGGGGCTGATCGCAAAATTGCATTCGTGTGTTGCCTCAAACTCCGCCGCCTGGCGGTCGTTCATGATGCTCCGTGCCAACTCCTGAGTGTGCTGAGTGGTGAGAATCTGGTTGGAAACCGGAGTCATTTTGCCGTCCACTTTGAATGCCGGCGGGAAACCCGTCGTAATGAACAAGTCGGAAGCCTTTTTGGTGATCATTCCGCGCAGCAGATTGTGCACAAGTTCGGTGGCTTGATCTCTTTCCATAACAAAAACTCCTAGTCCTGATGGGTTTTCCGCACCTAGCCGGGGAACGTATCCTTGTTTGCAGCTTTGCTGCGCGCTTCCGCCGGGGTTATTCTGTTTTCCTTGATGAGGGTGGCCAGGCATTGGTCAAGGGTCTGCATGCCAACTGCTTGACCGGTTTGTATTGCGGAATACATTTGCGGCACTTTGGCTTCACGGATAAGGTTGCGGATCGCTGGGGTACAGATCATGATCTCGTGCGCGGCCACCCGGCCGGCACCATCCTTGGTCTTGAGAAGCGCCTGGGAAATCACCGCACGCAGCGATTCGGACAGCATTGCGCGCACCATTTCCTTTTCATCGGCAGGGAATACGTCGATGATACGGTCTATGGTTTTTGCCGCCGAGCTGGTATGGAGCGTGCCGAACACCAGATGGCCGGTTTCCGCCGCTGACATGGCCAGCCGTATGGTTTCAAGGTCGCGCATTTCGCCCACCAGTATGACGTCTGGATCTTCACGGAGTGCGCTGCGCAAGGCGTTCTGGAATGACAAGGTGTGCGGGCCAACTTCGCGCTGGTTGATCAAACACTTTTTGCTCTCGTGCACGAACTCGATCGGATCTTCCACAGTCAAGATATGGCCCAATTCGTTCTCATTGCGATGGTTGACCATCGCGGCCAGCGTAGTGGATTTTCCCGAACCTGTTGGTCCCGTCACCAGCACCAGGCCACGCGGATAATCAGAGATCGACTCGAAAATTTTCGGGGCTTTCAAGTCTTCCAAAGACAGGATCTTGGAAGGAATGGTACGCATGACCGCACCCGCACCGCGATTATGAACGAAAGCGTTGACGCGAAACCGCGCAAGGCCGGGGACCTCGAAGGAGAAGTCGATTTCCTTATTCTCCTCATACGCCTTGCGCTGCCCGTCGTTCATAATGTCATACACCAGCGCATGGACTTCCTTGTGTTCCAAGGCCGGCAGATTGATCCTGCGGATATCTCCGTGGACACGAATCATTGGCGGAAGGCCAGCAGAAAGATGCAAGTCGGATGCTTTGTTTTTGACGCTAAAGGCAAGCAGTTCGGTGATATCCATTTATAATCGTCCCGGTTTGATGAGGCGGCCTTCAGCCGCTTGAATTAGGAATGCTTGATGCCCGAGATTATGACAACAATCGCTTCCAACTTGCAAGTTGTGCGCGACGCGATAGCGGCAGCGGCTGTCGCGGCGGGGCGCCACATAGACGAAATCAAATTGTTGGCGGTCAGCAAGACTTTCCCGCCGTATGCATTACGCGAGGCTTATCAGGCTGGCCAGACGTGTTTTGCGGAAAGTTATGTCCAAGAAGCAATAGATAAGATTCCCGCGCTGCAAGATCTGCCGATCGAATGGCACTTCATCGGACCGATCCAAAGCAACAAGACCCGCGCCATCGCGGAAAATTTCTCTTGGGTGCACAGCGTGGACAGGCTTAAGATCGCCGAGCGCCTATCACAACAGCGACCTGCACATTTGCCACCGTTACAGGTATGTTTACAAGTCAACATCAGCATGGAGGCCAGCAAAAGCGGTGTTGCGGCAGATGAAGCGGTGGCCTTGGCTCACGCCATAGCGAAACTGCCCAACTTGACATTGCGCGGGTTGATGGCGGTTCCCAAGTCGAGCAATGATGTCATGTCACAGCGTGTGCCCTTCACGCAGTTGCGTAAGTTGCGCGACCAATTAAATCGGGAGGGCTTGCGGCTGGATACCCTGTCGATGGGCATGTCCGATGATTTTGCCGCAGCAATCGCAGAAGGTGCGACTATAGTGCGCATCGGCACAGCCATCTTTGGCAGCCGTACTTACCAAAAGGAAACAATATGAATATCTGCTTCGTTGGCGGCGGCAATATGGCTACGGCACTGATTGGCGGCTTGCTCGGAAAAGGATTCCCTGCGGGTCAAATCAGCGTGGCGGAAATCAACGCCGAAAATCGCGAGCGGCTGCAACGCGATTTTGCGGTCCGCGTATCTGAAAACATTTCAGAGGCAGTCATGGGCAGTCAACTCATCGTCCTCGCAGTCAAGCCCCAACAAATGCGGACTCTTGCAGTTCAGCTTGGCCCGCTGCTGAGTGGGCAGATTGTGTTGTCGATTGCCGCAGGCATCCGGCTTGCCGATTTGGGGCACTGGCTACGTGTTCCATCCTCAAACTGCATTCTGGTAAGGGCGATGCCCAACACACCGGCCTTGGTCGG
>CAWHYN010000012.1:0-372497 GCA_963833515.1 uncultured beta proteobacterium
TACAGGAGGAACTACCTCCAACATAGCAGATCGGCGAGAGAGGCCCGCCTCACAATACCTCTCCACGCCTGGAGGGCGCGATGCGTCATCTATAATGGTACAGGCTCGATGCGGCGTCTTCTGGGAATATTTTTGTGCTCTGTGACCGGCGTGGCGTTCGCGGGCGAATATGCCGTGTTCGCCAGCGGTTCCAGGCTGCATGTCGACCGGCACGAGACCTCCGGCGGCAAGGTTCGGCTGTACAACGCGGGCGGCTATATCGAGATGGATGCGGCCGCCGTGCGGGGCTTCGAGGCGGAGGAATACGTGCCGCCGGCGCCCGCGCCAGCCAGCTCCCGGCCTCCGGCAGCGCAGCCGGCGCCTTCTCCTTCGCAACTGGCGGATGCGGCAGCGGACAAGTACGGCCTGCCGCGCCGGTTGGTGCGCAGCGTGATCTCGACCGAGTCGGATTTCCAGCCGCAGGCGGTTTCTCCCAAGGGAGCCATCGGGCTGATGCAACTGATGCCCGCCACGGCCGAAGCGCTGGGCGTCCGACCTGCGCGATCCCGCGCAGAATGTGGATGCCGGCACGCGCAAGCCACCGACTAACTCCCCGTCAATCCAGGTTTCCACGGAATGCGCATAACCCAACTGATGAAGTGCGCAATATGCAGATACCATGTCTTCGCCGATCCATGTGGCGTCTTGCCCGGGACGCGGCGCAGCGCAACGTCGCATCACCTGTTCGAATGCAGTATCGCAGCGAACCTCATGAATGCCATTGTGCAATATTTTTGCGAGCGAGCGCGAGACCTTAAACTCGCCTGGTATCAGCACCATGCGCGGATCCGGACTCCACCAAAGTACCGGTTCGCCAGGATTGAACCAGGGAAATATTCCGCCGCGATACGCCTCCAGAAGACGCGGTACGCTTAGACTTCCGCCAGCCGCCAACAAGCCATTAGGCGAACGTAACGCGCGCTCAACAGGCGGGAATGGCGCGTCACCACTTAGCCATGTGATCAAGTCTGGTCCTTTCTTTGGCAGCTGTTCATCTGAGGCATTTTGTGGTTATATTGACAACAATCGAAGCAATTGGTTTAAGAGGCGACGTATGTTATCGGGAATATTTGGAAAAAAATCTGACCATCCCTTGGCGGACATCAAGTCTGCACAAGCAATGTTGGAAAATCTGCCAAAGAATGACGCGCATAAGTCGCTGATGGAGTTAACAGAGCTTATTGAGGCGGCAACGGAACATACCGATTTCAAGCTTGATCACCAGTTTGCCTTGTTGCGCCTGATTGACGAAGCGGCACAGCCTTACGCGCGAAAACTGGTGCGCGAGTATTTCACGCCCTTTGAAAAAGGTAAATTCCAGGAAAATCGTCTGTGGTTGGTGCTGGATAGCTTCTACCGTCATACAGCTCTCTCTTATTACGCCGTGTTCAATCGATTTTGCAATGCTGAAAAGGGCAGCACCGCCATCAAGGCCGAAGTCCCGTTACTGAGCGCCCGCGCAGT
Source organism: uncultured beta proteobacterium (assembly GCA_963833515.1). Classification (GTDB taxonomy): domain Bacteria; phylum Pseudomonadota; class Gammaproteobacteria; order Burkholderiales; family Gallionellaceae; genus Gallionella. Next base: position 1,504 of record CAWHYN010000012.1, read on the forward strand.
ATATGCCATGATTTGCCATCTGAAATTCGCTTGCGCCCGTTATGGCCCGGTCGACAACATGATCTGGACTAATCTGGCTCGACTCTACAAGCATGCCGAACAACTGCAATATCTCGATACGCCAATCAACCTGTATCCGGGTATGGTTAGCAGCACGTCGTTGAAATGCGAGACGGCCACTCTGCTGGTATGGTACGACAGTGGTCTGAACGCTTTGATCCCCCTCTATATGCATCTGACCGAACGCCTGATAGCGCAGTATTGCTCGGCCATTGAAATCCATGCGGAGATCGGTCAAGGCAGCCGACTGTGTTTTGATTTGAATCGCCCGGCAGAACCGAAGCGCATTAACATGGGGGCCACTACTCACCCGGCGATGCGGTTTATCGGCATGCCAACGATGCAAACCAAGCTAGAAGAACTGATGAAAGTGCTTAAAAAACATATTGTTCCAGACGAGATCAATCTCGGCGGAAGCTACGAAGCAGAAGTGGTTGAAAAGGCAGTTCGGCATCTGTTGAATTATGTGATTGCCCCCCCCGTGCGACGCAGCGCACGGCGCATGGCCAATGTCACGCTGAAAGTGGTTGACGGCTTCGACAAGATCATCGGGTGCTGTCACGCCGGACTCCAGCAGTTCAGCGCAGAAGATCCTCCACATTGGGTAACAGAGGAAGTCAGCGTTGGCGGATTCAGCAGCAAATTACCGACCGGAACCGATAGCATAGGCATCGGGAGCCTGCTCGGAATACAGCCGGAGGGCGTATCGCATTGGGGCGTGGCAGTGGTAAGAAGGCTGTTGCGGGATGACGCAAACCATCTGCGCGCAGGCGCGGAAATTCTGGCTAACCAGGTTGCAGGAGTATTCCTAAACCAGAATGGCAGCGAACCTGGCGCTGGCCAGCCGGCGCTGTGGCTTTACGCCAAACAGGGCGAGTCATCGGGGACTCAGTTATTGTTGATGAAAGCCGATACATTCTCTCCCAGTCACAGTTTGAAAATTCAGCTGGACGGGAAAAACTACTTGCTGATTCCAAGCGAATTGCAGGAAAAAGGCCTTGACTACGATTTGGCAAAATTCAAATTGATCGAACAGGAAGCTGATACCGAAGAAGTTATTTGAAGGTAGCCTTGCCTGATTCCGGTATCGGCCGCAACGGCTTACGAAATGCGAGTATCCGGTCCATTTCGTAAGCCGTGTTGCAGACTATGGCAGGGACGACTCATGACTGCGGCGGCTTCATTCGGAAGGTCAGCCAAGCCTGGATATCACGAAGCTCTTCCTCGCAGACCGAATGTTCCATGACGTATTCGTGCCATTCCACGCGATAGCCAAATCCTATCAACGCGTCTCTTGAAGTGACTCCCAGCGCATAAGGTACAACCGGATCATTGCGCCCGTGCGCCATGAAGACCGGAGTTGCTTTGGTCTGTTCCAACAACTCTCGCGGAACTTCTTCTGCCAGCGGCAGGTAAGCCGAAAGTGCCAGCACGCCACCCAGCGAGCGAGCTTGGCGCAACGCGGTGTGCAACGCGATGGCTCCGCCTTGTGAAAAGCCAGCCAGAAAGATCTTGTGCGGCACGATGCCTTGAGCCACTTCGTGGGCGATCAGGGCTTCGACGAATGACTGTGAGGCACAAATTCCCTCCCTGTCCTGTTGCGCAGCCAAGCCGCGTCCAGCAATGTCGTACCATGCCCGCATCACAAATCCGCCGTTTATCGTGACCGGGCGCATGGGCGCATGCGGAAAAATATATCGGACTGCGGCAGGAAGAACCAGTTCGTCTGCGATGGGCACGAAGTCCTCTCCATCCGCACCCAGTCCGTGCAGCCAGATGATGCTGTATTGCGGCTGCTTCCCGGTTTGCAGGATTATCGGGGAAGAATCGCTAGACATTGGCTTCTCATGATGATCCTAGGATGGCTCCGGAATGATTTCTCGCAGTACTTGAAACATTTCGCGATAGTTCCTGGGCGGCTTGCCCGCTTCCATTTCCTTATGGGCATTACGTATCAGCGTACGCAGGCGTTGGGCATCAGCCTCTGGATGAGCAGCGAGAAGCTCGGTCAACGCCCCGTCACTTTCCATTAGCCGGTTACGCCAACGTTCCAGTTGATGCAAGTGGGCGATGTGATGCTGCGACTTGCCCTTCCACGCATCCAGCTTGGCGAGTATCGGTGCGGGATCCACTTCTCGCATCAGCTTGCCAATGTATTGGATTTGCCGCCGCTGCGCACCGAATTTGTTGATGCTCTTCATCTCGCGTATGGCATCGCGCAGGCTTTCCGGAATATCGAGCTGGGCGAGCTGATCCTTGCCGAGCTCGGTCAATTCCTTGCCAAGGTCCCGCAACTCATGCATCTGCTTCTTGATCTTGGTCTTGCTCGGAGGCAGCTGTTCCTCTTCGTCGGCCAGCGCCGGCTGGTTGCGCAAGCCGCGCCCCCCGGTTGTAATGCTGTATGTATTGCTAGCCTTAGGGCGGTTTGCCCCCGTCTTCCCGTCGTCACGTATGCCTTCATCGTCACGCTCCTCGCTGTCATCTCCAAGATGGACATGAAGCGGCTCGTGTTCGTCGTTGTCTCTGTTGTGCTTATTCATAAGAATTGTTTTACGCGGCCTTTATGAGCCCAGTCTTTAATGAGTTGGTATGATGCTGCTATGATACCGTCTTCGCCAGTCATCCGCTTTGCATATGAATACGTCACTAACTTCTGAATCGCGCCCCCTCTTCCATGCTCAGGACAGATTCGCTCATTCTGCCGACAGTTTGCGCAGTATCGCTCAAGACATGTTGGACTACGCGAAACAGCGCGGTGCATCGGCCGCCTCCGCTGACGTTTCGGTCGGCTTTGGCCAATCGGTCACAGTCCGTCAGGGCGAAGTCGAAACCATAGAATACAATCGCGACAAGGGTCTAAGTGTTACCATTTACCTGGGCCAGCAGCGGGGCAATGCCAGCACCTCGGATTTTTCGCCGCAGGCGGTGCGCGACACGGTGGATGCGGCGCTGTCGATCGCCCGTTATACCGCCAAAGATGATTGCTCGGGGCTGCCAGATAAAGACATGCTAGCGCAAGATTGCCCCGATATGGACCTGTATCATCCGTGGGACTTGCCAGTCGATGCGGCAATCGAACTCGCCAAACAATGCGAACAAGCCGCCCTGGATGCGGATAAGCGCATCAGCAATTCCGAAGGCGCGACTGTTAGTCTGCACGAGGCGCAATTCATCACCGCAAACAGCCTGGGATTCATCGGGGGATTCCCCTCTTCACGGCACAGTCTGAGTTGCGCGGTGATCGCCGGCAGGGATGAGATGATGGAGCGTGATTACTGGTATGCCGTGGCTCGCGATGCTAAAGAATTGATGGAAGCTCGGCAAGTCGGGCGTATCGCCGCCGAGCGCGCCGTGCGTCGGCTGAACGCGCGCCAGATCGATACCATGCAAGTGCCTGTACTGTTCGAAGCCCCCATCGCATCCGGCTTGCTTGGGCACTTCGCAGGCGCGGTGAGCGGCGGAAGCCTGTATCGCAAGTCCTCGTTCCTGCTGGACCAGATGGACCAGCAGATTTTTGCGCCACACATCAACATCAGCGATGTGCCGGACATCCGCAAAGGTCTTGCGTCCAGTCCGTTCGATGATGAAGGCGTGCGTACCCAGCGCCGCGTCATTGTCGAAAACGGTGTGCTGCGCGGCTATTTCCTCAGCACCTACTCGGCGCGCAAGCTTGGCTTGCGTACCACCGGCAACGCAGGGGGCAACCACAACCTGATCTTGAATCCATCGGGAGAAGGGGGCGGCCATCTGGATTTCGCCGGACTTCTGAAAAGCATGTCGCGCGGCTTGCTCGTCACCGAATTGCTAGGCCAAGGTGTGAATCAGGTTACCGGCGATTATTCGCGCGGTGCCGCCGGCTATTGGGTCGAACATGGCGAGATCCAATATCCGGTGCAGGAGATCACGATTGCAGGAAACCTGAAAGACATGTACCGCAACATCGTCGCTGTCGGCAGCGACGTGCTAATCCTTGGTTCGAAGCAATGTGGGTCGATCCTGGTGGAAGGTATGACTATCGCAGGACGCTGATTTTGCGAAGATCGGGCAATTCCGGACCATAGACAAAACAAGCAGGCTGCTGATCTGCTGGTTAGATGCGACTCGCGTTTTTTTGTTACGGTAAAACCGACGCAGCGTCCCCGTGTAAAAAATGCCGGCCAACAAGATTGTTCGCTATCACGGTTGGTTCGCTGAAGTTGTCCAGATGGTGACAAAGCGCTGCGCAGACCAAAGCGCAGTAGCGCAACCACAGTTCATTCCAGTAACCGCCCTGATCTTGGCTGGCTTTGACCGGCCTGCCACCTTCTGCAGGGCTCAGCCACGTCAAGCAGATATTTCGGCTGCTTCGATCAATTCCATATCCCGGCTCGACATCAATCGTTCGATATCGACCAAAATGATCATTCGGTCGCCGACCGTGCCTAGGCCCAGCAGATATTTGGTATCCAAACTCGAACCAAATTCCGGCGCCGGCTTGATCTCATCCGGCTTTAGCGTGGTAACGTCAGACACGCCATCCACCACTATGCCCACTACACGCTTGGCGATGTTAAGTATGATCACCACAGTGGTCTCGTCATAGGTGATGTTACCAAGTTTGAATTTGATGCGCATATCCACGATAGGCACGATGTTGCCACGGAGATTAATCACACCCTTAATGAATTCAGGTGCATTGACTATCGTGGTCACGGCTTCATAGCCGCGGATTTCCTGAACTTTAAGGATATCAATGCCATATTCCTCGCGGCCCAGCGTGAAGGTTAACAATTCGCGGCCCTCGCCAGTCGCCGATTGTCCTTGATTGACTTCCATGTAGCCCTCCGTTGGTATTTAACGATTCAACAACTTTCAGCAGGACAAAGACGCAGCCCGAGCGCGTCTATTATATAACTCCCACTCCAACCCAATCACAAACCGCTTTTGAACGCTCAGGAAGTCGTCGGATTTAGCATCCATTCCATCATCTTACCTCACCCCGCGTCCCTGAGGTGGCAACTAACAGGCCAGGATACCGGCAAGGCTAAAACTCCTTCCATTCACCGCTCTCGTCTTCTTTGGGTTTGGCCAGCTTGCGCTTCCTTCTCTGCTCGGCCGCCAGGGTCCTTGCAGGCGGGGTGATCACCGGTTCGGCAACCGCCTGCGCCGCCTCGTGAACCTTGTCCAGCTTGAATACGCTCACCGCATGCAGCAGGCCGTTCGTCTGTTCCTGCATGCCTTCGGCCGCAGCAGCAGCTTCCTCCACTAGCGCCGCGTTCTGCTGCGTCACTTCATCCATCTGCGTGATTGCCTGGTTAACCTGTTCGATGCCCGCGCTCTGCTCATTGGAGGCCGCGGCGATTTCGGACATGATGTCCGTGACGCGCTTTACCGCACTGACGATCTCGTTCATCGTCGCTCCAGCCAAGTCGACCTGCTTGGCGCCGATATCCACTTTGTCCACCGAGTCGTCTATCAGTGCAGTGATCTCCTTGGCCGCTGCCGCAGACCGCTGCGCCAAGTTGCGTACCTCGGCGGCTACCACGGCAAAGCCTCGCCCCTGTTCACCCGCACGCGCCGCCTCTACCGCGGCATTCAACGCCAGAATATTCGTCTGGAAGGCAATCCCTTCGATCACGCTTATGATGTCCATGATCTTCCTTGAACTGGCGCTGATCGAGGCCATGGTTTGCACCACCTCGCCTACCACCTGCCCGCCCTTGACCGCGATCCCCGATGCATTCGTCGCCAGTTGATTCGCCTGCTTTGCATTCTCCGCGTTCTGCCTGACCGTCGAGGTCAGTTCTTCCATGCTGCTCGCCGTTTCTTCCAGGCTGGACGCCTGTTCTTCGGTGCGCTGCGACAGGTCGGTGTTGCCTGCGGCAAGTTCCTTTGCTGCGGTACTGATCGAATCCGTGTTGCTACGCACGTCGGCGACGATGCCGGAAAGTTTGTCCGCCATGCTCTTGATGGCGAACAACATGCTGGTATTGTCACCGGGACCCGTATGGACTTTTACCGTCAAATCGCCGCTCGCGATTTTTGACACGACTTCCGCCGCATACGCAGGTTCCCCTCCCAGTTGCCGCAGAATGCCACGGACCAATATTAACCCCATGAATATGGCGAATATCAAACCGAGGGCAACAAGAATGATTGAGATATTGCGGGTAGTCCCGTAGCGACTTACTGCAGCCGTGTATTCGTTCTTGGCCCATTCAACTTGCAGATTGCCCAACGCGTCGATCTCCTCGCGCAAGGGCGCATAAAGCGGAATGAGCGTTTGTTCGTTGACCCTTTTGGCGTCGTCAATCTTGCCGTCCCTGAGCAAATCAATTACAGGCCGCACCCCTTCCATGATGAAACGGCCGTGAACTTCCTCAAACTTGTCTGCCAGCTGCTTTTCTTCCGGTGACAAAGAAGTGCCTGTATAGGCTGCCCAGATCTCGCCAGCCTCCTCGATATGCTTTTCCACGAGATCCGCCTGGCGTTTTATTTTCTCCGGTGTCGGGTCGAGTAAAGCCAGGGAAAGCTGCAGTTGATTGTCCAGTATAATGCTCTTGATAGCACCGAATTGCCCCATTGGAATGGTGCGATTCTCATATACGCTACGCAACCCTTCTTTAGTCTTGCTCATGCCCAACAACCCGGAGGCACCAATTCCAACGACGAGCATGGTTAGCAGTCCGATGACGAGGGTTAGGCGCGATTTGATACTAAGATTTTTAGACATATGTGGATCCTGAACCATATTTCCCAGATAATTAGACAGTACATTTATCATGGCGAACATTTAACGGTGACGATAACGGGGAAGTTGTCAAAGCGTCAGTGATGATAAGGTCGCGATCGAAGTGGCCAAGTCTTTAGGGCCGACCAATCAAGGCCACTTCGCCCGTACCTGATTTGCGGCAGCAAATTGATTTTGCATCACGTGAGCAAGTACCTTTAACGAACGACCCTTACTGATCCGTCCACACTGGATTCGTTCACGTACCCTACCGCGTTCCTGTCCTTGGCGACTTCATTCTTCACGTCGACATCCGAATCGAGCACTTTGGGCGGCGTGGCGCGCCCTGTAAAAACGGCTTTCGCCCAGCCAGACTTGATCGCGGCGGCATTCTTCCCGGTGTAGGCCTTGCAGAACTCTTCGCGCTCGTTTAGTCCGGACAAATCAAAGAGCTTTGCCGAGGTTCCGTTGGGCCAGGACTTGATCTCCCCGGTATAAAGCTTGCCTATAACTTGTTTGTCGGCGGTGGTATTCGCGTTATTCACAATTGCCACGATACCCGCCACTGCGTTAGCGGATGCGGCCAACAATGCCGCCATCAGGACGGATGGCATAAACCATTTTTTGAACTGTTTCATTGATTCTATCCTTTCAGTTTACTCTGCATAGAGTTCGCGAAAGGCCGGCACACCATCAGGCCAGCCATGCCTCAATCAAAACAGGAAGGTGCTTTCAGCCGCCATCATGTTCCAGTCAGTCCTGCCAAACCAGATTGTCGGAGTGGTTGCACTGTTATTCGGGATTTCTCCACCTGCGGCCGATAGCCCGTAGCCGTGGATGAGATGATCCTCGATACGGGCGTTCACGTTTTCGTTGATCTTGTAATTCACGCCAACCACCCAATCCCTTTGGTAATAGGCCGGGTCAGACGTGTAACGCTGATCGGCCACATAACTGTCATACCGGACATACGGCACCATAGATTCATCTTGTAGCCGCCCTGGACATACCAGGCATTCGCAGCCACACCAGCATACCCCGAGACCGGAGAGATATTATGGCTGTTGTACTCGCTCTTGATGTCGAAACGATCAGAGACGTAGTCGAGCGACAGCCGCGTTTGATATTCCCTGTTCAATTGCCCCAAGGTAGGCTGCTGTGCAGTGCTTTCCCCCTGAACCTCAAAAGCCGACACCAGGAAGCACAGCCCTTCATACTGGGTGTTCCAGGTGACTCGTCCGCCAATCAACCGGCGATCGTTACTGGGCGCAATACTTGCATAGGTAGGCGGCAGAAAAACCGGTGGAGCGCCTTCCAACGACGGATTATTGTAGGTGTTGCCGGCGTACACCTGCGTAAACCAGCTACCCGAAGTCCAGTCGAGACCGATACCGCCGTATGCATCGTAGGTCATGTCTGACGCCCCTAGGTACATGCTTGGCTGAACAGCCGAGATTTGCAGCCATCTGTTGTCGATAAATTCCTTGTATATGCCAAAGGGAAATTTCACGCGGCCTATATGCGCCGCTAGGTTGTCATTGAAACGATGGTCAAAAAACGCCCATGTGAAAAGAGTAGGCTCAGTCGCCTCGGTTTCCAATTGCGCCCAGGCAGTGTCGCAATCACTAATCTTGGCCGACAGAACAAAGGCTAGAATGTCGCTTCCCCAAGTGCCGCGCTGATCCGCGCCTTCAAACGAATTGGCATTGGCTTGGCGGTAATCCTGGTAGCCGAAGCCATTGAGGGTAAACTTGTCATCGGCATGCGCATTTGCCGCAACGAGCACCGTTGCCAGAGCCATCATCTCTCCAAATTTAATTTCCTTCATCTTCGTGTTCATCTCCCCTGCGGTCAAAAGGACGGCACACCCTACGTACGAATTTCGGTCAGAACATGAAATTGACTTCAGCCGCCACCATGTTCCAATTTGTAGTGCCCGAATTCGGGAGCATGTCGCCGGAAGCGACCGACAATCCATAGCCCCGAATGACGTGATCCTCGATACGAGCATTTACATTGTCGTTGATCCTGTAATTGACGCCGACCACCCAGTTCTTTTGATAGGAGCTCGGGTCCGACGCGTTACTCTGATCGCCTATAAAATAGTCGAACCGGGCATAGGGAGTCCACAGGCCGACTTTGTAACCGCCCTGGACATACCACGCATTCGTACTTACCCCTTGATTACCCGTTTGGGTGGGTGTGCCGTGGTGGTTGTGCTCGCTCTTGATATCGAACTGATCGGAAACGTATTCGACCGACCACATCGCGCGGTATTCCTTGCCTAACTGTCCGAGTACCGGCGTCGCGGAATTATCCTCACTCTGCGAGTCCCAGCCCGAAACCATGAAGCGCAGCCCGTCATATGGTGTGTTCCAGGTGATCCGTCCACCGATCAAGCGGCGATCATGGAAAGCATCAGTAATCGCGGCGTTGCTAGCGGGAGTATAGACATTGCCACCGAACACCTGCGTGAACAGCGTGCCCGAAGTCCAATCGATACCAATGCCGCTATAGGCATCGTGGACCATGTCTGCGCGGAAACTATATGCACTTGGGCGAATGGCCGACAGTTGCAATCCCTTGTTGTCGATAAACTCGTTGTACAGGCCATAGGGCAACTTTATCCGGCCAATGCGCGCTGACAGGCTGTCATTGAAACGATGATCGAGAAATGCCCAGGTGAACTCGGTCGGCTCGGTCGCTTTGGATTCAAGTTGCGCCCATGCGGTATCGCGGTCACTGATCTTGGCCGATACCACAAGCGCCAAGATATCATTCTGCCACGTGCCGCGCTGGTCCGCGCCTTCATAGGAATTGGTATTGGTATTAGATTGGCGATAGTCCTGAAAACCGAAGCCATTGATGGTAAACCTGTCGTCGGCCTGCGCACTCGTCGCAACGACCGCTCCTGCTAGCACGATGATATTCTTCAACTTTGTGCACTTCATATCTTCTCCCTGAAAATTAAACTGAAACACGATCGATCTGTTCTTTGTAATTATACCCAAACGTGCCGCCCCAGTCGGTGCTCAGACCCGGTGCATAAGCAATTCAGCGCAGATTATTCGAACCTCCATTCCCCCATTTTCATTTCCCCCATTACAGTTGCGCCAATTTAACCAGTCCGCCTACGTCAATAATCATGGCGACCCGACCATCCCCCATAATGGTGGCGCCTGACACGCCAGGAACTCTACGATAATTCGTCTCCAGGCTCTTGATCACCACTTGATGCTGCCCGACCAATTCGTCCACGAACAATGCGATCTTTTTATTATCTGCCTCTAATAGCACCAGTATCCCTTCGGCAGGATTGGAGATTCTGGGCTGAATATTGAACAGCTTGTGCAGCGCGACCAATGGCAAATATTCGCCGCGCACATGCACCACCTCGCCCTGCCCGCTGATTTCCTTGATGTCGCTGGAATTCGGTTGCAAGGATTCACTAATGAAGCCGAGGGGCACGATGTAAATCTGGTCGCCTACGGCGATTGATAATCCGTCCAGAATGGCCAGCGTAAGCGGTAGGCGAATGGCCATCGTGCAGCCCTGTCCTTGCTGAGACGTAATATCGATCCGACCGCTGATGCTCTCGATGTTCTTCTTGACCACGTCCATGCCCACGCCGCGCCCGGAAACATCTGTTACAACGGATGCGGTGGAAAAACCCGGGGCAAAAATCATTTGCCAGACGTCCGCATCGCTCATACTATCGCTGGCTGGCATACCTCTTTCTCTGGCTTTCGCAAGTATGCGCTCGCGATTCAACCCCCCTCCATCATCCGATACTTCGATGACGATATTGCCGCCTTGGTGCGCTGCACGCAAAGTGATGGTGCCTTGCGGAGCCTTGCCTTTAGCGATACGTTCTTCCTGAAATTCAATGCCATGATCCAAACTGTTGCGCACCAAGTGGGTGAGCGGGTCACTAATTTTTTCAATTAGCCCCTTGTCCAGCTCTGTGCTTTCCCCGATGATTTTAAGTTGCACGTCCTTGTTGAGCTTGATGGCACCGTCACGCACTACTCGCTGAAAGCGACTGAATACGACGCTGATTGGCATCATCCTTACGGACATGACAGACTCCTGCAGGTCGCGGGTATTGCGTTCGAGCTGCGCCAGCCCGTCGACCAACCGCTCATGCAATACGTTGTCCACACTGGACGCGGTTTCCGCTAGCATGGCTTGGGTAATCACAAGCTCGCCGACCAGGTTGACTAGGTTATCGATTTTTCCGACACTGACGCGTATGGAGTTTTCTGCTCCGGGTGCGACGACTGCTCTATCGGCAGCCCGCCGCCCCGGCGTTTCTTCGTGCCGAGCATTCAATACTGGCGATGCTGGCGGAGCGTGATTTTCAACATCGATGAAAAAGCCGTAGCCCTGCGCATTTTCGACCCCTGACTTGACCGCTTCGGGCTCTATGAAAAAGCCGTAGCCCTGTGCATTTTCGACCCCTGACTTGACCGCCTCGGGCTCTATGAAAAAGCCGTAGCCCTGCGCATCTTCGGCCACGGACTTGATCGTGTCAGTCTCTGTAAAGAAGCCATAACCTTGCTCTTCATCGATTCCCGTGGTCACACCCAAATCCTCAACGGTCAGCTGGTCGGACTCCAGAAAGAATGAAAAAACTTCGCGTAATTTCGCCTCAGACGCGTCTGAAACAAGTTGCAATACCACAGTTTTGGTTGTTATCGTCTGATGGTTAATCTTGCCGATATTGCCCAGTGCTTTTAGGAGATTCCTGAGATGGGCTTTACTCGGAAATGCGGTCCGCGTATTCGCGAACTGAATTTGATAGGTATGCCGCGGGGAAACTGGTGGTGACGCTGCTAGCGCGCTTGATGCGCTGGGTCCTGGCTCCGTTGCCCTTCGCCGCTCCCCTACGTCTGGATGTTCAGCGCCCTCAGGGCGGGTAGGCAATTGATCCCCAACCGTCGATGGGGAAGAATTCACTCCGCCCGCCGGCTGCCGGCTTCCTGCGCCAACACCGCCAGACGGATGAACGTTTGGCGGAACTCCCGTTGCCGAGATCCGTGGCCCCTCGGCGGCCAAGCGCTCCAGCTCGACGCAGATTGCTTTTGATGCTGCCGTTTCGGCAACCGTCCCGGTCTGGTGTGCATCCAACAAGCCGCGCAGCACGTCCCCGGTTTGCAGGAACGCATCCACCATCTCTTGCGTGAGGGTGATTTCATTTTTACGTATTCGATCCAGCAGCGTCTCTAAGACATGTGTCACTTCAGCCATGTCCGTGAAACCAAACGTACCGCTGCCTCCTTTGATGGAGTGAGCCGCCCGAAATATGGCGTTTAGCTGGTCTGCGTCCGGGGCATCAAGATCAAGTGCAAGCAACAGGGCTTCCATGCTCGTGAGATGTTCTGAAGCTTCATCAAAAAACACCTGATAAAACTGGCTCATGTCGATGGACATCGGCTCTTTTCCAAGGTTACTGTGTAGGAAATTCTGGCTAGGGTATGCGTCGCTCTGGTCCCGTCTCAGGTTGCAAAGTCGATCCTAACCAATCACTTTCTTGACTACTTCCAGCAATTTATGAGGGTCGAACGGTTTGACCAGCCAACCAGTTGCACCCGCTGCCTTGCCTTGCGTTTTCATGGCATCACTGGACTCGGTGGTCAACATCAGGATCGGCGTAGCCACGAACTGCGGCAGGCCGCGGAGGGTTTTGATCAAAGTCAGCCCATCCATGTTGGGCATGTTCTGGTCAGTCAACACCAGATTGATGGCATTTGCATTGGCATTAGCCTTGGCTAACCCTTCTACTCCGTCGGCCGCCTCAATGACAATGTAGCCAGCGGATTTAAGGGTGAAGGCCACCATTTGTCGGATGGAGGTAGAGTCATCAACAGCTAAAATAGTCTTGGCCATTTTGTCACGCTCTGTTTTAATAGTTAAAGGTAATTTTGGATTGCCGCGTCAGCTTGCATTAATTACCCAAAAAATGCAATTGACCACTTCCTGGTCGCGCCCGTTAGAACAATTCGATGTCGCCCGTGCCAAAATCCTTCTGCGTGACGGGGTTTGCTTTTTCCTTGTCCAGCGATACAACGTGCTTGTCGAGCAATCGGTTATAAGCGGCGATTTGTTCCAAATATTCTTTGTAAGTGGGACTGCCAGCCTTTCCTTTGCCCATTTCGTTGGCGACTTCCTGCAACGCAGTCATGCGCAACCTGGCATGCTCGATCAACTGGGAGCTCATGTCTTGGAATTGCAATGTGGATATCACCACCAACACGTTTTGTTCGACGTTGGTACCGATAAGATTCAGCTCGAGAGCGTTCTTGGCGACAGCGTCGTTGAACACCGCGAGGTCCTCAAGGATTGCGTGAAGGCGCTTGTCCGATTCTATCGCTGAGGCCCGCCTCTCGCCCGTTGCAAGATTTTTTATAGCGCGCTCTGCAACAGTGCGCGACTCAGCGACCTTATCAACAACTTCGCGTAACTGTTTGCTGAAGTCATTGGTGTGTTCCGAAAGTTCGCGCACGCCGTCAGATATCAAAATAAAATTGCTCACCAGCTTGCCTATGGCGTCGCTGAGTATGGCTTGGGTATTACCCAACTCGGTATGTGCCGAGCTAAGCTGATCTGCTATCTCATTGCCCAACTGCTGATGAAACGCACTACTTTGATGAAGAGACAAATCAGCTGTTTTGTTGCCTTCGTCAGCCAGCTTGAACAAATACCCCAAACAGGCGACTAACGAAAAAAGCAGCAGTGCGTCCGCCAAGTAGATGTTTACACTGTTGAAATATAGTGCGTCAATCCCGAGCAGCACGCCGCATACCATTGCGCCGATCACGGCAAGGCGAGAATAATTTTTCATGATTTGTGAACCCCCAAATTCCGCTCTTGCCCTAATGCAATTTCAATAAATGCCTCAACTAAATGCCCCAACGTTGAACCCCGCTTTCCAACCGGATATTAACGAGTTTAAGAAAGAATCACAATGATCGAATTGTACCGAATCAAGCCGTCTCGGCCACTTCATGAACGAAGCTCGTTTGCAGGGCGTTATGTACGTGTCTGAGCAAATCTTCATCAGTGTAGGGCTTTGTCAAATAGATATCGACGCCGGCACGCATTGCTTGCTCACGATGCTTTTCCGTCGAGCGCGACGTAATCATGATGATTGGTAGATGGCGCGTGGTCTCTTCCATGCGCAGATGCTGTGCAAGTTCCATGCCGTTCATGTTCGGCATTTCCATGTCAGTGCAGACCAAGTGTGGCTCAAAGGATTCCAGTACCCGGATTGCCTCCATGCCATCTCCCGCCCCTTTGACTTCATAGGCGGCATCCTGAAGAAGTTGCATCAAGCCCTTGCGGACGGACAGCGAGTCATCCACAACCAGTATCCGGCGTGCCTGAAGGCGTGCGGCAGCGGCCAGGTCGGCGGCGGCGGCCGTGACTGCGATTGGTTCCGCAAGCAATTCCGGCAGATTGAGCAAAGGCACAAGGGAGCCGTCACCCATGATGGTCACACCCGAGATACCATGCACGCGGGGCAAATATTTCCCCATACTTTTCACCATCACGCTGCGGCTATCGATGAGCCGATCTACTAATATGGCCGTCGTACCATCGATGGTTCGAATCAGCACTTTCGGCATCGCCAAGAAAAGCTCCTCACTAGAAGTGGACGACGGATAGCCGGTAAGTGGTGCCAGATCGCGAATCGGAAAACTTTCGTCACGGATGATAAAATGCCATTCGCTTTGGTCTGAACCGTTGTGCTTTCCATCGCCTTGTATCTGCTTCACTTGGCCGAAGCCGCCTGGAACTGCTTCTTTGATATAGTGGATGGGGATGGCAAAGGTTTGCTTGCCTGCCTCCACCAGCAAAGTGTGCTGCGTCACCAGAGACGCCTGGAAGCGCAACACGATTTCGCAGCCATGTCCTGGCTCGGAACTGAGCTCAACCGTTCCCTTGATATTCGCCAAGCGTGTGGCCACTACATCCAATCCCACCCCGCGCCCGGAAATTTCACTGACTTGTTCACGAGTTGAGAACCCGGGTAATAGCACTAGCCGGGCGAGCTCGGGTTGAGTCAATTGCTGGTCGGCGCGTATCAAGTCCTGCTCTATCGCCTTGGCACGGATACGCTCGTAATCAAGCCCTTTCCCATCATCGTGTATCGTGACAACTATGCCGGATCCCTGACGCGAAAAATTGAGATTGATGGTACCTGTGGCCGGCTTGCCTGCGGCAACACGATCCTCTGGAATTTCGATGCCGTGATCTACCGCGTTCCGCAGCAAATGAAGTAGCGGATCTGCCAGCTTATTGAGCACGTCCCCGTCTACCTGAATGTCTCCGCCGCTAATAACAAGCTCTGCCTGCTTACCTGTTTGCTGGCATGTCTGACGCACATTGCGCATCAGACGCGCGGTGAGTACGTTAACTGGGGCAAGACGTGTCGCAACAACCTGATACTGCAGTTCCTTGTTGATATTGGCATGCTGGGCCACTTCGATGCGCAGCATCGTCACGCCCGCTTCAAGGCTATCCGTCATTTCACGCGCGTCGGCGGCCACTTCCACGAGCGACCGGGTTGCACCATGCAATTCGTTGTACCGATCCAATTCCAGGGGGTCGAAAGACTCATTGTCTCCCGCGTCTGCCGCGGTAAGCGACATACCGCGCAGCATCGCGAGCTTTTCAATATCGCTAACCCGCTGTTGTACGACAAGATTATGGGCAAGCAACGCCTTGGTGCGTGCATTCACGTTTGCTACCTGTGATTCCAGCTGGACAATCTTGGTGGTCATTTCACCAACCAGACGAAATATTTCGTCCACCGTATTGACCGGCACACGCAGCGTTGCCTGCGCCTCTGCTTCTGAAACCGTCGCGACAGGCACATCCGGTCGTGCAACGGCGGCAGGGGGAAGAGCAGCCTCAACATTCGCGTCGTCTGCCATGCGTGCGATCTCACCGGACTTGACCTTGTTGGCCCATGCTACGATTTCATTCAGCACCTCAAACGAGTTATCGGGGGCACTCTCGTCACCGCGCAGATATCCCACCATTTGCGCAAGACAATCACTTGCCGTCACCAGTGCTCTACCAAGTGCGCGCGGCGGCTTGATCGGGTTCTTTTCGAAATATTCCAGCACGTCTTCGGTGTGATGCCCGAGGGTAGCGATTCCGCGTATCCCGACAATATTGGCGGAGCCCTTGAAAGAGTGCGCGATCCGTTTGGCGTTGCGCAGATCCTCGACATCAGCCAGTCCTGCGGCGATCTTGGAAGTCAGCGCCGAGAACTGTTCCACGTTGTTGGGAGCTTCGTCGATAAACGCATCATAGACGTCCCGATCAGCGCTCTCTGGAACAGCGAGCGATGTATCCTCGACTTTCACGCTCACTGGCGCTTCCGCGTGGGCAAGTTGAGCCATCAGTTCTTCTGGGACCACTGGTGGAGTGGTCAGTGCCGCGATCAAACTCAGGCTGGCATTCTCGTCAAATGGCTGCGCAAACGAGGGGCTAGACAGATATTCGGCAAGCGTCATAGATGCATCGAAGTTCGCTGGGTCCTGCAAATATCCGTCGACCAGTGCAGGCCAGTTGGCCAAGTGCCGACAAGCCTGCAGGCGCGCATCGCCTTCCAGGAAAATGATCCCTGGCAAAATTCCATTGAGCGAATTGCACCATGCATTCAAGCCGGGCATGCCGATCATTTCTGCCGTTTGACCGATGCGCTCCAGCTGGGCTGCGTAATTTTCAAGCGCTTCCATCAATTGCGGGTCGTCATTGGCCGCAGTGGCCATCGTTCCGATCCACCGCTCCAAGTCGGGAGCGGTTTGCGCGAGTTCCTTGCGCATTTCGGTGAAAAACGGAGTGAGCGCTTCTATAGACATAATGGTCCGAGTTTTGGAATCATGGGCCGCCCACGATCCAGCAGGTTGTCATCATGGAGAGTTAGCCCTCCATTGGCGGCAACTTGAATACCGAAATCGCGCCCACCAATTTCTGTGAAGCGGATACGAGGCTGGCTGCGCTTTGATTTTGCGCAACAAGCTGCTCAGCGGTTTTTTCGGTGAACTGCGCGATTTCGTCCGCTGCCGCACGCAAAACAGAAGCTATCTTGGTTTGTTCGGCAGAACTGTTGGCGATCGTAGCTACCAGACGGACCAGTCGCGCTGTGGCCTCATGCGTTTCACGCATTCTTTCGCCGGCGTTATGCGCCAGTTCCGACTCATTGACCACTTGTTCAATGGTTTTGTTTACCGTCGAAATGGTGTCGTTTGTTTCAACCTGAATGTTCTGTACGAGTTTGGCGATCTGTCCCGTCGCTTGCCGCGAGTTCTCTGCAAGACGCTGAACCTCTTCCGCCACCACCGCGAAGCCACGCCCTGCCTCGCCCGCCATGGCGGCCTGCATTGCTGCATTCAACGAAAGCACGTGGGTGCGTTCGGAAATAGTGTTGATGAGATTGACGATCTGTGAAATTTCCTGGGAACGCTCACCGAGGCGTTTGATGCGCTTCTCCATCTCGGAAATGGTTTCCCGAATCGCGTTCATGCCGGTTAACGTTGCCTGAACGGTCTGCATCGCGCTCTCAGTCGACTTGGTGGCCTCCGCCGCTGCGCGATTGGAATCACGGGCAAATATGGCCACCTCTCCAATTGAGGCCATCGCGGTTTCCAGATTGGAAATCAGCCTGACGACGATGACATCTTCTTCTTTTGCCATCTCATTCACGACATCAGATTGTTTCTTCATGCGTTCCGATGCATCCTCAACGACCCCGGCCACCTTGGTCACATGATGCAAGACGGTTGCGATGACGTTGGTCAACTGATTGATGGCATCACCTAGGGTTCCAATAATGTCATCGGTCATCGGAGCGCGTACCGTCAGGTCCTTTTCTGACAAAGCCCCCATGGCCCCGAATAGCCCTATCACGGAATTATTGAGACGTTCGTTTTCGGCGGCAGTCGTTTTGAGCGTGGCGATATGCTTATCGACAAGCTTGTCAAATGCGCGCCCCAAAGCCCCTATCTCATCACGGACATTCAGGTTTGCACGCATTTCATAGTGGCCAGCCTCCACTTTTGCAATCGCCCGCTGCATCTGGTTGAGCGATCCTATGATTCCTCGAAGGATGAGGTAAGAACATAATGCGAGCATTATAAATGTGGCACCCACGGCGGCGAGGATTCTCTTGGTCGCCACAAGCGAAGTATCATCTGCAGCTTGTCGAATCCCTGCAGCCTCCTCTGCGATGAAATTGTCCAATGACGCCTGATCCAGCTTCAGTTTCTTATGCCTTTCGTTAAATTCATCGAATAGTGCCTCGGCACCGGCAGCGTCCCTCTGTGCCATGGCGACAATATCTTGTGCGGATTTTGCATACCCCTCAAAATCGGCGCGTACGAGTACAACCGCTTGGCGAGTCTTCTCGGCAAGAGAGGTCGTGTTCATGATTTTGATGGTATTGCTACTCACCGCCTTCAGCTGATCATTCAAGTTCTTAACTGCATCCCCGAATGCCACCGTTTGGCCCAATTTTGCTTCGCGCAGGATTTGCAACGTATCGGAACGAATTTCAGCTTCGGCGATGCTCACTCGCGCATTGGAATTGATCAGCGCAGCGTTGCCCTGCGTATACTCAATGGCGTCCTTCAGCTCGGATTTCTCATAAAAGCCGACCGCACCGACAAGTACCACGAACAACAATGAAAGGCTAATGAACGCGATCAATTTGGCGCGAATGGTTACAAACATGACTTTCTCCCGAAATACCAATCTGAGCTTCTTAAAGACCCACCGCGGCGCCCCGAATGGGTGCGTTGCTGAGCATAAATACCTCTAACATGCCAGTGTCAAGCCAACGAGGACTCCACACGGAAAACCGCTGCAAAAAGTTTCTCGGTATCCAGATCGATCCAGATATCCCGTCCGTCCCGATAGGCCGCTTTTGCGTAGGTCGAAATCGGATGCGTGATATCGAAAGTGCTGATTTCGTCATCCTGAACAAATCTCTTGCGTTCCGGCAGACTATCGATGACGATGCCGACAGCTTCATCTCCCCAACCGCATACCAACAGCCATGCCCGTGCAACACGATCATGCTGTTGTCCGAAAAAAACGGACAAATCCATCACCGGCACCACACGCCCATGACGATTCGCAAGCCCGATGATTCCAATAGGCGCCCCTGGCAGGCGAAACAATGGCGGCATCTCCAGCACCTCGCTGGTAGCATCCAGCTGCAGAAGCAATTTTAGGTCGCCGACGCAGAATCCACGACGCTGGGTATAGCGAGCGGAATCAGCTTCGATCAGCAAACGAGCTGCGATTTCGGCATCAACCTGCGCCTTGAGGGCGTTGATATCGATTTTCTGGTCAGGTTCCATCTGCAGCGTGCTTATGAGCTTACATGTCTAGAGGTCGACAAATCGTCAGTGATGTCGTCAATGCCCAGTATTCTGCATGCGTGCATCATTCTTTGTCCTTTGCCTTGCCCATTAAGCCGAAGGCATTCAAAACTTCCTGATCACTTCCAATATTGCTTCCTCACTGACTGGCTTGGGTATAAAACCTTTAGCGCCTTGCATTTTGGCCCACGCCTGATCCGCCTTCTGGCTTTTGCTGGAAACGAAAACGACAGGGATGTCTTTCGTTGCAGGATCCTTGTGTAGCTCGCGCATCACCGCAAATCCATCCATGCCCAACATTACTATGTCGAGAAAAATCAGATCGGGCTTCTCGGATTTCGCGCGTTCGAGTGCGTCTTTGCCGTTAGTTGCGGAAACGACATCAATATTGGCGCTAAATAGGATTCGTTTAATCAGGTCGAGCTCGGCAGGGGAGTCGTCAACGCATAGGACCTTGCGGACTGTCATTTTCGCTCTCGACTAGTTTCTGCCTGGCAGAAACTTGGCTATGGTTTCCAGCAACTTTTCTTCATCGACCGGCTTGGTGAGATAGGCATCACAACCCGACATGCTGCCTCGAATCTTGTCAAACGGCGAATCCTTGCTGGTCAGCATGACAACAGCCGTCTTTTGGGCTGATCTATTGGCCTTTATCAGCTTGCACACTTGGTAACCGTCAATGCCAGGCATGATGACATCAAGGAATATACAGGCGTAATGCTTCTGGCCCGTGAAACCAATGGCCTGCTCACCGCTTTCGGCATAATCCACGTTGAATCGGAACGCCGCCAATTTACTCTTCATGAATTCACGCACCGTCTGGTTGTCATCTACCACGAGCACCCAGTCGGCCCGGGGATTTTGCACGGGCATCGCGCCAGACATCTCTCCAACTGTCTTTGTGACGGGAAGAATCGACGGACCCGCACTAGCGGGGACATTCGCCTGGATATTGACGCCAGCGGAAGCCTCGACCGGTTTCGCCTGCGCCTGTGCGGACGGTGGTGCAACCGCGGCATCGAATGCCTGGAATAGCTTCATCCATCGAATCGGGCGTGGCAAAACTGGCCAATGGGTACCGCGGTTTGAATCGCCGATCAGAATCGTCGGTATAAGTCCTGAAGCATTGCGCTCAAGGAGCACTCTGACAGCCTCCATGTCGTTCGCATCGACCAGCAGAATATCTGACGGAGTGCCGACTGCGGTGTGCCGAGCAAATCTGGGCACGCGACGCGAAGAAAGTTCGAAGACGCTGGCCAGCGCCATCAGTTCGGTTTGGCTGAAGCCGATGACCTCAACGAAGTAAGTGTCTTTTTGCTTGGCGGCCATGAGGGATCGGATATTGGACTAACAAGAATTCAGCTCCAACTAAATTGCATTAATAAACAAAATTTAAGTATAACGGTAATTTTACAGCTAAGAGTCCAATTTATGCACTGCCACAAAATCGGCGATGTTCTGCAACAACTCATCTTCCTGATAAGGTTTGCCCAAGTATGTGTTTACGCCCAGTTGCATCGCATAATCGCGGTGCTTATCGGCAGTACGCGAAGTAATCATGATAATAGGAAGATTCTGGGTCCTAGGATCGCGCCTTAGTTCTCTCGCAAGAGCAAAACCATCCATACGCGGCATTTCGATGTCCAAGAGCATAACGTCTGGGCTGCACTCCTCCAGCTTTTCCAATGCATCTACTCCGTCCGTAGCCGTTACCACCTGATAACCGGCTCGAGTGAGCATACGCGAAGTAATCTTTCGCACAGTCAAGGAGTCATCGACTACCATGATCAAGGGCTCGGCATTGACCGGCTTGGCGCTAGGCGCCTTTTTCACCTTGCCGATGCCGCCGACACGCTGCGCCAACTGTACCGGATTCAAAATCAGTACCACCCTGCCATCGCCGAGAACAGTAGCGCCGGCAATCCCAGCCAACCTTGCCAGTTGCGGGCCGATATTTTTTACCATTGCTTCTTGATTTCCCAGCAATTCATCGACATGCAGGGCAATGCGTTGCCCGCCAGTGCGCAACAGCAGCACCTGATTGCGCGGCTGATTTTCCTGGACCACGTCCATATTGCCCACCAAGTGTTGGAGATAGTGCAGAGGATAAGTTTCTCCTTGCCAATCGACTTGCCGTTCTCTAGTCAATTCCGCCATCTCCTCCGATTTCACCTGCCGCACCTGCTGCACCATGGTGGATGGAATCGCGTAAACCGCTTCGCCAGAACGCACCATCAAGACTTGGGTGACAGCCAGCGTGAGAGGCAAATGGATGAGAAACTTAGTACCCTCGCCACTCTTGGAGCTGACCTCGATACGCCCACCCAACGCGGCAATCTCGCTGCGCACCACATCCATACCGATGCCCCGTCCGGCGATTTCGGTTATTTCGGTCGCCGTAGAAAGCCCTGGAGTGAAAATCAGTTGCGCCAATTGATCGTCACTTGCCTCTTCATCAGCCTGCAGCGAGCCTAGGGCTATCGCCTTTTCGCGAAGCTTCGCAAAGTTGAGTCCAGCACCGTCGTCACTGAACTCGAACACCACCTCATTGCTTTCTTGACGCACACTCAAGCGAATTTCACCAATCGGAAGCTTACCGCTTTGCGCCCGCTCCTGTTCGCTTTCGAGACCATGCACGATGGAATTGCGCAACAAATGCTCGAACGGCGCAATCATTTTTTCCAGCACGCTGCGATCCAGTTCCACGTTGGTACCTTGCAATTCAAGGTTGGCTCGCTTGTTTAGTTCCTTGCCGGTCTGTCGCACGATGCGATACAAACGGTCGGTAATACTGTTAAACGAAACCATGCGTACATTCATCAGGCCTTGCTGCAACTCACGGTTAAGCCGCCCCTGCGCCAACATCACGGCATTTGTTTCTTCTATATTTTTCAACATCGAATGCTGGACGGTTTGTACATCATGAACACTTTCATTCATGAAGCGGGTCAATTCCTGCAACCGGGTAAATCGGTCAAACTCAAGCGGGTCGAACTGCTCTGCATTATCCTTGGCCAGGGAGACTCGCGCTTGCATCTGGCTCTCTGCCTGAATCTCCACCTCACGCAACTGCTGGCGCAACCGCATCACGCTGGCGGTCAATTCCAACAGGCTCTCCTTTAAAACGCGCATTTCGTTTTCCATACGCGAGCGTGCAACATTGATTTCACCGGCTTCGTTCACAAGCCGATCCACCACATCCGAACGCACGCGCAGCATATTGCCGAGCACCGCCCGCTCGGTGCCCGGCTCAAGCGCACGACGATCCGCCCTGCGCTCCACTCCTGCCGGTTGATCAGTCGCGCGTCGGAGGGCCGGTACCTGCTTGACCTCTACTGCAGGCTTGCCTCCGCGCAACTCCTCCAGCAACGCCATGATGCGATCAAAGTCATTTTCCAGCGCATCCCAATACCCCGCTTCGCCGCCCAGCCGCCCGGCAGACAGCACACGATCTTCCATCTCATGGGCAATTTCGCCGATACGCATCGCACCTACCATGCGAGCACTACCCTTCATCGTATGCAGTAGCCGTTTTAGCGATTGCACTTGCTGTTCGTCGCTCGGATTCTCATGCCAAGCGCGCAGACCCTCACCGATCTTCGGCGCCAAGTCATCAGCCTCCTCGATGAATACCGGCAGCAGCTGCTCGTCGAGATCATCATACACCTGCAACTTGTCAGTTTCCGTCTCCGCCCCTGCTGACTTGGCCACCGTGACCATGACTGATGACAATGCTGCTGATTTACCGGCTGACTCGATGACCGCCTCGCTAATCTTGTCCATATCGGCCAATAGTTGCGCGTGCAAGTCGTCTTTCACCTGCGGCTGGCCCGCTTCAGCTCTGGGTTCCTGGGCCGCGGAGGCAGCGGGCGGCGAAGGCATTTCATGTTTGCCGGCCGGTTCTGCGGCCGGCTCGCTGAATTTGTCCATGTCGGCCAGCAATTGCGCATACAAGTCCTCGCTCACTTGCGACTTGCCAGCCTCAGCCCTCGGCCCTTCGGCGGAGATGGCTTCTGGATGGGCCCCCTTGGGGGGTTCGTTGGTCGGTTCTGCGACGGGCTCGTTGAATTTGTCCATCTCGGCCAGCAGTTGCGCGTACAAGTCCTCACTCACTTGCGACTTCTCGGTCTCAGTCCGCTGCCCTTCGGCTGAAATAACATCTGGATGCGGACTCGCTCCCGCCTCGCTAGGCACCTTGGGGAGCGTACCGCCGAGATTTTCCTTGTCGGCCAGCAGCTGATTGACTAAATCACTTCGCATCTGCGGCATTCCCTTGTCACATATGCTCTGTATCATTCCATCCAGCGCGCCGATGGAATGCTCAAGCATGCGCAATTGACTGTCGCTCAAGGTAAATTGCTGTTCCACGCGCGCCTGCAGCCAGTCTTCCAGGGCAGACGCCAACTCCACGACAACGGCAAATCCCATCGTGCGACTCACTCCTGCAAGTGTGTGCGCAGCGCGCATGAAATCATATTTCACCACGGGTGGCATCGAATTGCGCAATTCCTCGAGTTGCTGATGCAAAACAGCAATATTTTGCTTCACCTCTGCACTGGCAATATTGAACAGCGCCGGAGAGGGTAATGTGGCCTCGCCTGCCGCAGCAGCCGTCCCTGAAGAAACAGGAGGGGCGGCCGATGGGACGGCTGACTCCAGTCCAAAACCCAGGCCTGACCCAGACAATTCGCCGACCGCAGAAGGTGTCTGACGGACTTCAGAATCGATGCCATTCTCAATCTCTTGCGCGGCCGCTATCAGGTCATTAGCGTCGACCGTCACCTCACCTTGCTTGCCAAGCATGTCCACCCAATCAGCAAAAAGGGGCACTGCCATTTTGATAAAGTTCAGCAGCCCCGGCGTGGCCGTTTTGTTGGTCTGCAACCATTTATTCATGGCGCGCTCAACACTCCAAGCAACCTCGCCCAAATCCGTCAATCCGACCATTCGACCGCTTCCCTTTAGCGTGTGAAAACCACGCCTTATAGCCACCAAGGGTTCGTGACTGTCAGGGTGCAATTGGCAAGTCGCCAAATTGGACCGCATGGTGCCCAATACCTCTTGAGCCTCTTCGAGGAATATATCGAGCAATTCCTGGTCTTCGTCTGACAGCCGCCCTGCCGTCGCAGGGGCATTCGCTGGCTCAGGCGGAGCGCCTTTAGCCGGTGCAGATACCGGTGCTGGAGCAGTCTGGCTAGGCTCCCCAAGAGCAGCCGCGATCGGCTCTGGCACTTGCTCCAACTGTAGAGCTGGCGTCGCCTGGGAAATCTGCAGCTCCTCCACTGTGGTGACATGCGCAGGTTCGGCAGCCCGTGGCGTTTTATCAGGGGGAACCGCCACCGGCTGGGATGTTTGTGGCGGCACTGCCAGAGCGATTTCCATCGGTATGGAAACACGAGGGGGTTCAACTTGTGGAATGCCTATTGGCGCCACCTTTGATGGAACAGCTGGCGCGGCTGCAACCGGCTCCGGAGCGTGATCTAGCTTGACCATCTCGGCCAGTGCCGCCTGCAGTCGAAAAACATCACCTGATTGTCCATGCGTCAAGTGTTGCATGTAATTTTCCATGGCACTCATTGCGTCAGCCAGCGAATACCTTTCCGCAGGCCGCAGAGCGTCATCACGCTGCGTGAAGCGACGCACATTATCCTGAATGGATGAGAGCAATTGCTCTGCATCATGCAGGGACGAGATGCGCAGGCCACCTTGGATCTGGCTCAACAAACGCAGCACCTCCGGAGACTCGTCACGCTTAATCGCATTATTGAAAAATGCGTTCAACCATTGTTCGACGTGCTGGAGGTTCACCAGCATTTCGTTGGCGAGCGAACCCATGACGTCGCCTCGCTGCTCCATCTGGTAATGCAGGTCGACGAGTTCAGTCAGGCGCTTTGTGTCCTCCGGCTGTTGCTTTACGGCAGCCTGCATGCGCTCGGTCAAGATGCGTGCCTGCTCCTGAAAACTGCTCCCTATACGGCGGTAATTGTCTATCCCGCTGCCCATCAGCAACAGTGCCATTGCCATGTCCATCGCAATGGGCCGCGCATGCTCAGGGGAACTCGCATACTGCGACAACACCTGAATTTGTTTGGCCAGATATCGCAGTACGTCACGGTCGAGTTTGTCGCTTTGCAGGGCCATCTGCTCGGCAAGCTTTATAAATTTTTCGCATGCCTCCTTGTCGCCCTGCGAACACTGTTCCCAACATTCTTCGGCAACACGCAATTGCTCGCGCATGGTAGCCAGCATTTGGTCCACTTCGCTGGGAGACAGCGCCGAAAGTTCGGGCAAGTACTCATCGAGGGCGTAAACCTGTTTAATCGCCTCCACCTGCTTACTTACGGCGTGACTGCGTCCGATAAGGTAGAGCATCTCATTCAACACCGGTTTGACATCGCTGGCATTTCCCTCGGCTAACGCACGGAATTGCTGGTCTATGCGAGTCAGCAATTTGCGCACATTCATTTCAGGGGGCAACCCGTCAAGTTTGAGACAATCAAGCAGCCCGTAGCCGATCCACCAGAAAGCGCGCCTGCCATCCTGCGGGGCGCAGAGCAATGCACCATCCAACGCCTGTTGCATCTGCTGCACGGAGGCCACGACGTCTTCCTGACGCAACCACTTCAGCAATCCTTGCTGATACTGGCTACGAAATATCTTGAGCCGAGCCGTCGGATCGCTCTGAACCGGCAAGCTCAATACCTGTTTTGGCAATTGCACATCAAGTTCGGGATAAAACAGGTCAAGCTCGAACGACATCTCGAGACCGCGCAACTGCTGCAATTCCTGGTATTGCGGGAATAAACGCAGCGCGGCGTTGTCGGCGCCACTGGCAAGCGTGTCGAGGTAGTGCGTGATACTGAACAGGGCGCGCCTCAGCACATCACGATGCATCGCGGAAACTTGTTTCGGATTTGCTGCCAGTTCGCTCAGTGTGAGTTCCAACTCGGCACAAAATACCGCAGCCCCATCCAAACCAACCATCTTCAGCACACTTAGCAAACGATGCAACTCGGAACGCGCCGCTTCCAAAGCAGCCGCGTTATCTGCCGGGGCACCGAGATAGAGCTCCATCTGCGCGCTAATCTCTGCCAGCGTGCCGTCCATGCCGGGCTTCACTGCTGCAAGCGTGTTGCGATCGAATTGTGCGGCGTTCGTCATGAGCGATTTTGCCCGATTATAGTTTAAAGCCTGCTACCGAATCTCGCAGGTCAGACGTCAGGCCCGTTAATTGTGCGATGGAGTTCGCGGTCAGCCGGGTACCTTCCGTGGTCTGCACGGTAATTTGCAGGATGTTCTGCATCACACCCGCCACCTCGCTGGCCATATCGGTCTGAACTTGCGTGGATGTAGAAATGCTGTTGATCAGCGCCGCCAATTCGTTCGATACCTGTTCGATTTCTCGCAAGGATTGACCCGCCACATCGGACAGCTTGGCTCCTTCCACCACACCCAATGTGCTTTTCTCCATCGCCGCCACCGCGTCATGGGTGTCTCCCTGGATGGTTTTCACCAAGGCCCCTATCTGTTTGGTCGCCTCTCCGGAACGTTCCGCGAGACGTTGCACCTCTTCGGCTACAACAGAGAATCCGCGTCCGGCTTCGCCGGCAGAAGCCGCTTGAATCGCGGCGTTCAAAGCCAGCACGTTTGTTTGTTCAGTAATGTCTGAGATCAGATCCACGATTTCTCCAATCTCTTGAGAACTTTCACCCAGTCGCTTGATCCGCTTGGAGGTGTCCTGGATCTGCTCACGAATGGCGTCCATGCCACTAATGGTATTCCGCACCGCACGTGCGCCCTGCTCGGTTGCCGCCAGAGTTCGGCGAGCCACATTCGCGGACTGTGCCGCGCTTGTATCCACCTCCTTGATGGATTTGGCCATCAACTGCACCGCTTCGCCAGCTTCCTGAATTTCGCTCGCCTGTTTCTGGGCCGCTTCCAGAAGGCCCTTGGAAATATCTTCGGCGGATTTTGTCGCAGGCCCCATTTGTTCTACGGCCGCTTTGATCCGCGCCACCAATTTACGGAACTCTTCGGTAGTGTAATTTAATGAGTCTGCAATGGCTCCGGTGACATCTTCGGTAACTGTAGCGCGAACCGTCAGGTCGCCATCCGCCAGATCGCCCATTTCATTCATCAGACGCAAAATCGCGTTCTGGTTCTGGCTATTGATGCGCGCCGCCTCCTCTGCGCGGTGGCGAGAGTCGTCCACATAGGCCTTAGCCAACAAAAGCAGCGATGACAGCAGCAACAGCCCAAAAAACAGGGCAGCCACGGTGGCAACCCGCGAAGATGACTGGTAGGAATCCATCAAGCGCTGTGCCCCGCCCAACAAGGAACCAGAATCTTGTACGATCGACTTGGCCGCACTCTTTGCAGCGACCAGGGTGCGCACCTGTGAAACCAAGGTCTCAACGCTCTTACGCGTGGGATCAAACAAATCCCGCGCGCGCGCCACATTCGCATCCGCCGCGGACAGCGCGGCCAAGCTATCTTCGGCTGCAGTAGTGTCAACGCCCAGCCGCGCAACCTGGTCCATCGTCACGTCGGATCCCAACAGCCTGCCCGCATCTTTCCCAATGCGCTCTGTCGCCAGGGCAAAGCGCGTTACGTGCTCCCTTTGTGTCCCACCGAAAGTGTCCATCATCGTTTGCGTGAGGGCGCGCAACTCGGTACCTGCTTCGTCAATCGTTGTCACCGCCGTTCCCAACGTTACCAGGACGGCGCGCCCCTCTTGCAATGTTTGTACGTCATGGAGCGTCTTGTTTGCATTCTTCATGAATTCGTCTAGCGCAGCGCGCGCCGCTCCGGAGGTTGCAGGCAATGCTCCTTCACCCTTGTCCAGCCTGGTCAGAATATTCGAAAGGCTCGCCCTTCCTTCCTCCAATGCGTCAAACGCTAGGGAGTTTCCTGACAGAGCTTGCTGCGCATCTTTGGCAAGGCGCTGCGACAACATCAGTAACTGGCTGGATTGCCCCACATAGCGCACGCTGTTGCTCTCTTCCCGGAAGCTAAGATAGACGG
The DNA here is from genome assembly GCA_963833515.1 of uncultured beta proteobacterium. Classification (GTDB taxonomy): domain Bacteria; phylum Pseudomonadota; class Gammaproteobacteria; order Burkholderiales; family Gallionellaceae; genus Gallionella. The sequence goes on from CAWHYN010000012.1 coordinate 29,695, forward strand.
CAATCGCGGTCAACACGAAAAAAGTTGCCGCAGCCAAACCGAATACCTTCAGGTTGGATTTGGGTAATGTCAGTTTAAATGCCATGTTATTCCTCTCCCATAGGGAATTGCTAAACGCCTATCTGCAAAAATTCCGCTTGTTCCAACAGGTTTGGCACATCCAGCCTGTACCAAGGTGTGCCCTGCTCATCGTGAAACTCGATCTGCCCATCAACCTCGCTTTGCCGCCATCTTCGTGCGTCACGCAAACCTAGAACCCGATCTACCAGCAACGCTGCGTTAAAGGCATATCGCCCGGAAACCAGCAAGACGCGGTTATTGGCATCTCCGGAACTTACGCCCCTATGCCCGTAGGCTGCCATATCTATGATTCCAAACAAATTTCCGCGAACATTTGCCACTCCCCGAAACCAGGGTTTAGTAAAGGGTACGGGGGTCAACGCTGGCAATGGCAATACTTCATCAATATCCACCATATCCACCAGCCAATTTTGCCCGGCAATTTGCACCCCTAACGTGGATACCCGCGAATCGGACAAGTCCGCCGCCTGCAGCCGGTCGATCAGGTTCTGCTGGAATTCGCGCAGATTGAGCCGCTTTGACATTAATGGGACCTCTAAAAATTCAGGACGTGCCGAAATTTCCCGCGAAGGGACACCGAGCCGCCATAACCCAATACACGTTGCGGACAATCCGCACCTCCCCTTTTGCGGAACCGAAGCCAGAAAATCCGGTCCTCAGCAACCTTGCCTCGGAGTTGCCCCTCTGGAATTGGCAGGGCCCTCAAAGTATCGTATGCGGTAAATTCAAAGAAAAAACCGAACAAACGACGCCATGGCTGCTTGAAACCAATATTGACAGAACTCCATACGCTTGACGTGTAAACAACAAACCTTTGTTCCAGCGCAAGGTGGCGGTTACTTTGTTCTAATCCGGTTTTTTTTCTTTGTGCAGAGATCAAAGCAAAGTGGCTTGGCCCGTCGGTCCGCATAGCCCATGCGCGCAAGTTTGGATTTACCAAGATTCCCATATTGATCAGTGTCACCTAACCCAATGCCGCTATCTTGCTTAACAGGTCGGCTTCGATTATCGGCTTGACCACGTAGTCCTTGGCTCCTTGACGCACGCCCCAAACCTTGTCGGTCTCCTGATCTTTGGTGGTGCAAATAATTACCGGAATATGACGTGTCTCTGGGTCGCTTGTAATCGCTCGAGTCGCCTGAAAGCCATTCATCCCAGGCATTACTACATCCATAATGACCAAATCTGGTTTGTTTAGCTTGGTTAATGCCACACCTTTTTCACCGTCCTCAGCAAATGAAACGTCAAACCCGCGCTTCTTTAAAATTTCCCCTATAAAGTGGCGTTCTGTTGCCGAATCGTCCACTACCAATATCCTCTTAATGCCCATAATCCGCTTCCTTTTTCTCCTGGGTATGCATGATGACGGCCTCGATCAGACTTTTTTTGTTGAACGGCTTAAGCAAGTACTGATCCGCCCCGACCAGTTTGCCACGTGCACGATCAAACAGCGTATCTTTACTGGTTAACATGATCACAGGGGTGTTTCTGAAATGCTGGTGTTTTTTTATGAGCGCGCAGGTTTGATAACCATCCAGGCGCGGCATCATCACATCCACGAAAATGACATCTGGCTGGTTATCGACAACCTTGGCCAAGCCGTCAAAACCGTCTTCTGCAAGAATAACCTGACATCCTGCCTGAGACAGAAATATCTCTCCGCTACGCCTAATGGTGTTGCTGTCATCGATCAGCAACACCTTCACACCCGACAACGGCAGGTCTTCGCTCATCTTGCTCCCTCTTGCGTTGGCACCGATGCACTCATCATCAATAATGCTTTGAACGGCTCTAATGCATTAATGCTAACGTATCTAGCGGCCGCTGTCATGGCGTTTTTACCGCCTCCAAAAATACGGGGTGAATAGTATCAACACCGTAAAAATTTCCAGCCGCCCAACTAGCATAGCGATCGTGCAGACCCATGTCTGGAAATTGGTTAGAACGCCGAAATTGCTTGCCGGCCCCACCGCACCTAGGCCGGGCCCAGCGTTGTTGATACAGGCAATGATCGCCGACAACGCGGAAATGAAATCCAGCCCGCTGATCAAAAGCGCAAATATCAGCGTGGCCACGGTCATAAAATACAAAAAAATAAATCCCAGCACCGCAAACACGATGTTATTCGGCACAACGCTTCCGCCTATCTTCATCGGGCGTACTGCGGCCGGGTGGAGCAATTTTAGAAATTCGCGACCGGCCTGCTTGAACAGGATCAGCGTGCGCACCATCTTGATGCCACCGCCGGTCGAGCCCGAACTGACCGTTACGCAACTGAGGAGCAACATCCACATCGGCGCAAAAATCGGCCATTGATTGAAATCCACGGTGACAAAGCCGCAGTCAGTCGCCAAAGATACGACATTGAAGCTGGCGTGACGCAGCGCAGTCCAGAAACTCGCGTAAGTGCCCTGCCACCAAAGAAAGAGGGCGATGCCCAGACAACTAGCTGATATCAGCGCTACGGTTGCGACAGCCTCGCTGTCGCGCAAATAGGGTTTCACGCTTTTTTCCCGCCACACCAGGAAATGAGTGGCGAAATTCATCGCTGCCAGCAACATGAAAATGATCAATACAAACTCGATGGCAGGAGAATTGAAGTAGCCGATGCTCGCGTCATGCGTGGAGAAGCCGCCCAATCCCATCACGGAAAACGCATGGCAGATGGCGTCCAGCCAGTTCATGCCCACAGCCTTCAATGAAAAAATACAGGCGATGGTGATTCCCAAATAGACCAGCCACAGATTGCGGGCGGTCTCAGTTATGCGCGGCGTGAGCATGGAATCCTTCATCGGCCCGGGGGTTTCGGCCTTGAACAACTGCCTCCCGCCAATGCCTAGCAGTGGCAGAATCGCCACCGCCAGCACGATGATCCCCATCCCGCCCAGCCAGCTCAATTCATGTCGCCAGATGTTAACCGAGGGCGGCAATCCGTCCAGTCCGGTCAAAACGGTCGCACCTGTAGTGGTCAGCCCGGACATGGTTTCGAAATAGGCCCCCGTGAACGACAGCCCCTTGATCACAAGCAGCAGTGGAAATGTCGCAAAGGCGGGCATTGCCGTCCACATCGTAACCACCAGCAAGTAGCCATGCCGCACGGACAACTCACTCTTATAGTTGCGCGTGACCAGCCACATCAAACAACCGACCCCAAATGTAATCCCCATCGCCAAGGCAAATTTGCCCAGCGTCCCATCACGATATATCAACGAGGTCACTAGCGGCATCAGGTAAGCCGAGCTGAACACTACCAACATCAAACCCGAGGCCCGGAAGACTGACAGGTTGCGATGCATCAAAAGAACCCAATCTTGACCTGAAAAAGCTTTTCGACCTGGCGGATCATGGTCTTGTTGATGACAAACACGATGATATGATCTTCAACTTCGATTACGAGGTCATGATGGGCCACGACAACCTTTCCACCGCGTACGATGGCGCCAATTGTTGCGCCGCTGGGCAGGTCGATCTCATCGATTCGCCGCCCCACCACGCGGGAGGACTGACGATCACCGTGCGCCACTAGCTCAAGCGCTTCCGCCGCACCGCGCCGCAGTGAGTGAACGGCTGCAACATCGCCCTGGCGCACGTACGCCAACAAAGAGCCGATTGTAACTTGCGCCGGCGACAGCGCGATATCGATCTTGCCGCCCTGCACCAACCCGACATACGCACTGCGATTGATCAGTGCAAGCACCTTGCGCGCCCCTCCCTGCTTGGCAAGCAGCGCCGACATAATGTTGTTTTCATCGTCGTTGGTAAGCGCGCAGAACACGTCCACCTCTCCTACATGTTCCTCCTGGAGCAATTTTTCATCCGTACCATCCCCGTTCAGCACTAGCGTTCTGGTCAGTTCTCCGGCCAACCTCTGGCAGGATTTTTTGCTGTACTCGATCACCTTCACCTCGTAGTCGTGTTCCAGCGCCTTTGCAAGGCGCCGACCGATGTTCCCGCCACCAACGATCATCACGCGCTTTGCTGGCTTGTCCATGCGGCGCATTTCCTTGAGCACGCTGCGGATGTTGTCGGTGGCGGCAATATAGAAGACCTCATCGCCGTCTTCCAGTACGGTATCGCCGGTGGGCATGATTGGCCGGTCCTTGCGGAAGATAGCTGCGACACGGGTCTCGACTTGGGGCATATGAGTGCGAAGGAAACTCAGCGGTTTGCCCACCAGTGGCCCGCCGTCAAAGGCGCGCACCGCGACTAGAGAGGCTTTGCCATTTGCAAATTCCAGCACTTGCAACGCCTCGGGAAATTCAATCAGCTTGGATATATAGTCAGTTAGTATCTGCTCTGGACAGATGGAATAATCCACGCAAAAATTGTCTTTGCTGAAAACTTCCGGACGGGCGAGGAATTCGGTCGAGCGAATTCGGGCGATTCTTGTTGGCGTGTTGTAAAGACTTGCCGCCAACTTGCATGCCACCATGTTGACCTCGTCGCTTTGCGTGACGGCCAGCAGCATGTCGGTATCAGCAATACCCGCCTGCTCAAGCACAGATGGGTGGGCGGCATTACCCATCAAGGTGCGCAAATCCAGACGGTCCTGCAATTGACGCAGCTTTTCGCCATCGGAGTCCACCACAGTAATGTCATTCGCCTCGTTGACCAGGCTTTCCGCTACTGTAGAACCAACCTGTCCCGCACCGAGTATCAATATCTTCACGGCGAATTCCCAGATTTATGATTGCGCCCGGATCCAGTTCTTCCATTCACTGAACAGCCCTTCGTCGCGCGCGGCGATAACGGAACGCTGCCAAACGTCACCCAAAGCGAAATCATCGTTTTCAATGCAGCAAGCGTGGCCGCCTGACTCGTGCAAGACTAATAATCCGGCAGCATAATCCCAGAGCTTTTGCCCACCATGCAAGTAGACATCGTAGCGGCCGGTGGCGGTGTAACACCAGTCCAGTGCGCTCGCCCCGAAGTTGCGCTGCGAAGAGTAGGGCGGTTGGGTCGCCAGCTGGGTGACGAGTTTTTTCTTGAGGTGCTTCAAATCGACACTTGCCAAGGCCTGTGACAGTGGAATCGCTGCCTCGCGACCAAGCAATTTTTCACCATTCAGAAACGCCCCACGTTCACGCTCGGCTGCAAACATCTCATTGGCCACCGGGTCATATACAACACCCAATACACTCTTGCCTTCACGCAGTAGCGCAACAGAGACTCCAAAATAGGGCAGGCCATGCACGAAGTTGGACGTGCCATCGATCGGATCGATACACCACAGACCGTCGTACCCCGCCTCCCAGAGCGCTCGTTGCTCAGCGGCAGCCATTTCCTCCCCCATCACGGGCACCTTGAGGATCGCCTTCAGCTTTTTGCTCAACGCGCCTTGTGCGGCAAGGTCAGCCTCAGTGCACAGACTACCGTCGCTCTTGTGCTGATGTGCTACTTTAAGATAACGCGGCATGATCTCTTCGGCCGTTACCAGCTTGACGGCCGCAACTACGGCCTTGAGTAACGCGCTCAAGTTGTTCGAAGCGCTCATGCCGCTTTGGGTTGAATGATTCATGTTGGCTTCTGCATGCTGTCCTGCGCGTCACTTTTCCATTTAATGGAACAGCCCATGCTGGCAACCTGCTCTCGCGGACCCTGTCCGGTTTGGGCCACTTGCACCATCGCGTTGAACAGATCTCGCGGCGCATCGGCGACCGCATCCTTGCGCGAAGCATCCAGCCGGCCGCGATATTGCAATTCGAGACTGCCATTGAAACCAAAGAAGTCGGGGGTGCACACCGCCCCATAATCCTTGGCGACCTGCTGCGTTTCGTCCCACACATAAGGGAAGGGATAGGCATATTGGCGCGCGATCAATTTCATATTTTCAAAGGAATCTTCCGGATATTCAGCGGGATCATTCGACATAATGGCGATGCTGCGAATCCCATGTCGTTGCAACTCACGCGTGTCGCGAATGATGCGCTCGCGTATGGACTTCACATAAGGGCAATGATTGCAGATGAACATCACCAACAGGCCGTGTTCACCACGCGCATTGGCAAGGTTGTAACGTTTGCCATCGACGCCGAGCAGATCAAAATCTCGCGCTTTCCAACCAAAATCACAAATAGGCGGCTGCATACTGACCATGTTTTGTATTCCTGACAACATATAACAAGGCGTTATATTATCACGATGACCCCCTAATACATTTACGCCCTGATATGCCGCGTTTCTACTGCCCTCCACCTCTGCCATCCGAGGGGCCCTTCGTTCTGCCGCCGGATGCAGCACACCATGCCTCCCGCGTGCTGCGGCTGCGCAATGGCAATGCCGTTCAAATCTTTGATGGCCTTGGCAACGAATGTCGCGCGGTGATAACGGAGCTCAATGGCAAACGCGTTGTCATCAGCGGCATCGCCCCTGCCGACAGCGACCGCGAATCCCCGCTGAAAGTGCTGCTGGCACAAGCACTCTGTAGCAGCGAAAAAATGGATTGGGTGATACAGAAGGCGACCGAACTGGGTGTAGCGGAAGTCCAGCCACTCGAAACGCAGCGCAGCGTGGCCCGGTTGTCTGCAGAGCGCACCACCAAACGACTTGATCATTGGCAGCAGGTTGCAATCTCTGCTTGCGAACAATGCGGTCGCAACACGCTGCCGTTAATACATGCGCCGATGGACATCATGGTGTGGCTTCAACAAATCAGATCGTCGCCCGATACAAAATATATCCTGTCGCCGGAGGGCATGGCCTCGCTGCGTCATCAAGCCAGGCCCCTTGGCAAAGCCGTGTTATTGATTGGTGCGGAAGGGGGATTTTCTCAAGCGGAGAGCACTGCCGCACAGAAGTGCGGCTTCATCCCTATTCGCCTTGGGGCACGCGTAATGCGCACCGAGACTGCCGCAATCGCGGGACTGTCAGTCCTGCAGGCCCTTTGGGGGGATTTTTAACAAATCTTCCCGTGGCAGACACAAATGCATTGCTTTACCGGGCTATCAAACGCCGCCTGATTCAAATACTGCCCCTTGCACTGGTCTGAAAATTTAGGGTCGTTCGCGTGGCAGCGAGCCCTATTTCGGCGTGCTGCAAAAAAGATCACGCATCATTCCAACGAGCTTCAGTGTGCGCAAATCACCAATGCGGTAGAAGACCCGATTCGCATCCTTGCGAGTGGCCAAGACACCCTTGTCTCGTAAAATCGACAAATGCTGGGATATGTTGCTTTGTGACGTGCCAACCTGCTCGACGATATCCTGCACATTGACTTCCTGATCACCTAGCACACATAAAATCTTCAGTCGCAATGGATGTGCGATTGCCTTGACCGCCTGTGCTGCCTGTTGAATGTCCTCATCTCTGTCAATCAGTTTGTTTGCCATATCCGCACCCCGTCAACGCAAATTATCCTGCCAAGCCGTGCGCATCGCGCGGCAAATTCGTCTAAAATGCTCCCTCTTAAAAATCACCATCTGCTTATATTCTACATCAATGAACGTCACGCCGGTTTTACTGCTCATTCTTGACGGTTTTGGCTACCGTGAAGAGACCGATTACAACGCCATTCTGGCCGCCCACAAACCCAATTGGGACAGTCTTTGGCGCGATTATCCCCACACGTTGCTTAACGCTTCTGAAAAATTCGTTGGTCTGCCTTCCCATCAAATGGGAAACTCCGAGGTGGGCCATCTCAATATCGGTGCCGGGCGTGTGGTATACCAAGATTTGAGTCGCGTCGATTTAGCCATTGAGGATGGCAGCTTTTTCACCAACCCAGCCTTAAGCAAGGCCGTTGCATTGGCCAAGCAAAACGGCAGCGCGTTACATATTATCGGACTGCTCTCCCCGGGTGGCGTGCATAGCCACGAGAATCACATATTCGCCATGTTGGAATTGGCGGCTCGAAATGGCTTGAAGCGGGTTTATCTACACGCTTTTCTCGATGGACGTGATACGCCGCCGAGGAGCGCGGCGCAATCATTGGAATTGCTGCAGGAAAAATGTAACGCATTGGGTGTTGGACAAATTGCCAGCATCGTCGGGCGGTTCTACGCGATGGATCGGGACAATCGCTGGGAACGTGTGCAACCTGCTTACGAACTGCTCACAGAGGGAAAGGCTGAATTCACCGCTCCAGATGCTTTAAGCGGACTGGAACTCGCCTACGCACGCGGGGAGTCGGATGAATTCGTCAAAGCGACTGCCATTTGCCCGAAGGGCGCGCAAGTTAGTGCGATTGAAGATGGAGATGTGACGGTATTCATGAATTTTCGCGCCGACCGTGCCCGTGAAATCACCCGCGCGTTGACCGATGAATCGTTCAAGGAATTTGCGCGCACACACTTTCCGAAAATAGCCTGCTTCGTCACGTTAAGCCGCTACGGTGAGGATTTTGCATTGCCCTGTGCTTATACTCAGGAAGAAATACACAATGGATTTGGTGAATATATTTCCAGCCTCGGGCTAAGGCAATTGCGCATCGCTGAGACCGAGAAATATGCCCACGTCACCTATTTTTTCAATGGCGGAAGAGAACAACCCTATCCTGGCGAAGATCGGATTCTGGTTCCTTCTCCCAAGGTCGCCACGTACGACTTAAAGCCGGAAATGAGTGCGTATGAAGTAACGGATAAACTCGAAGCTGCCATCTCGAGCCGTCAATATCACGCCATCATCTGCAACTATGCCAATGGGGACATGGTGGGGCACACTGGCAACATGGCAGCGGCCACGCAAGCCATAGAAGCACTTGATATCTGCATCGGTCGTGTCGTCAAGGCAATGCAATCTATCGGCGGTGAAGTCATCATTACCGCTGATCACGGCAACGCCGAACAAATGCTGGATCGCACTACTAAACAGGCGCACACAGCTCACACGCTGAATTTGGTGCCTTTTCTGTATATCGGGCGCAAGGCAACACTGGCTGGTAATGGCGCGTTACGCGATCTTGCGCCCAGTCTTTTGTGCGTGATGGGCTTGCCACAACCTGCGGAAATGACCGGACACAGCCTGATTCACATTCAGTGATTTTTCTCGTACGCTCACTTTCCCTGGCATTATGTTGCTTGACCTTGGTCAACACGGCACACGCCGGCCGACAGGAAGAGCTGCAGAACCTGCGGAAGCGCATCGCGGCCGTGCAACATGAGATGGATCAAACCATCGAGTCACGAGACGAAGTTTCTGATGAATTGCGCGAATCTGAACGCGCCATTAGCGACAGCAATCGCAAATTGTCAGAACTCGCCGCGCTATTAGATGGGGCAGATCATAAACTTAGTCAATTGCATGAACAGCAGCAGAAGCTGAACAGCACCATGTCAGGACAACAGGCTCTGCTCAGCAAATTGCTGTACCAACAATATCTTGGTGGTCAGCAGGAGTACCTCAGGCTGTTACTGAATAATCAAAATCCCAATCAAATCGCGCGCGATCTTCAGTATTACCAATACATAGCCCGCAGCCGCGCGACTTGGCTGGACACTTTGCGCGAGAATCTTGCCGCACTGAATGCAATCAGTATCTCTACGCGAGAGCAGCACAATACGTTGGCATCGTTACGTGCTGAACAAGCGGAGCAGAAAAGGACACTGGAAACAGAGCAGAATGCCCGTAAGCGCATGTTGGCCAAAATTTCTCGTCAACTGCACCAGCAGCACCGCGAGATCAGCCGTCTGCAGCGTAATGAGACCCGGCTGTCACAATTAGTCGACAAGCTAACCAAAATGCTCTCACAGCCGAAATCGAGTTCGCTGTTCCATAATGACAATCTGCCGGACAATCGCTTCGACGGGAGTCCTTTCGACCAACTAAAAGGCAAGCTGACCCTGCCGGTCAGAGGTGATATCACCAATCGCTTCGGCGCACCACGACCTGACAGCACAGTACAATGGAAGGGGTTGTTTGTTAAATCCTCCAGCGGGCAAGCCGTCAAAGCGATTGCCGCGGGACAAGTGGTATTTGCGGATTGGCTGCGCGGCTTTGGAAACCTGCTCATTATCGATCACGGCAAGGGCTACATGAGCTTGTATGGAAACAATGAAACACTTTATAAGCAGGTCGGAGACGTGCTGCGCGGTGGCGACACCATTGCCACAGTTGGGAATAGCGGCGGCAATGAGGATTTCGGTTTATACTTTGAGCTGCGCCATGAGAGCAGGCCTCTCGATCCAAGAAAATGGCTGGCAACAAAATTACATTGAGGAAATTATGCGACTTCTTGAAAAGGTTGGTTTGGTCAGTTTAGGTCTAATCGCGGGCGTATCTGCCAGCCTGCATTTCGCAGCAGTAGCCGACAAGGAAACACTGCCTACGCCGCTGCCTGTCGAAGAGTTGCGCGCATTTTCCGAAGTGTTCGGTCGCATCAAGAGCGATTATGTCGAACCCGTGTCAGACAAGAAATTGATTACTGACGCAATTGCTGGCATGTTAAACGGTTTGGATCCGCATTCCGCTTATCTGGATGCTGATGCATTTAAAGAACTGCAAGTCGGTACTCATGGCGAATTCGGCGGGCTCGGGATCGAGGTCGGCATGGAGGATGGCGTCGTGAAAGTCATTTCACCGATCGAAGACACCCCGGCCGATCATGCAGGCATCAAAAGCGGCGACTTCATCATCAAGCTCGATGATACCCTGATCAAGGGCATGGCACTTAACGAAGCAGTTAAGCGTATGCGCGGCAAGCCAGGCAGCAAGATCGTTCTGACCATTATCCGCAAGGATGAGCCTAAGCCCCTTGAGATTACCTTGGTGCGGGCTGTCATCAAAGTGCAAAGCGTAAAGTCCAAACTAATGGAGTCTGGCTATGGTTTTGTCCGCATTACTCAGTTCCAGGAAGCGACTGGCGAGAATCTCGCCACCGCGCTGCAAAATCTTGTCAAGCAAAATCAAGGGCCGCTGAAAGGCTTGGTGCTTGACTTGCGCAATGATCCGGGCGGACTATTGACTGGAGCAGTCGCCGTTTCCGCAGCGTTTCTACCCAAGGATGCACTGGTGGTTTACACCGAAGGCCGCACGGAGGAGGCCAAGATGCGACTAACCGCCAACCCAGAAAATTATCTGCACGGCAGTGGTGAGAGTGATTATCTAAAAGCCGTACCAGACTCATTCAAGAGCATACCGCTTGTCGTGCTTGTAAACGCCGGCTCTGCATCCGCTTCCGAAATCGTGGCTGGCGCGCTGCAAGATCACAAGCGCGCGGTCATCATGGGGGTACAAACTTTCGGCAAGGCGTCCGTACAGACCGTTTTGCCTTTGGGAAACAATACAGGGATCAAACTTACCACGGCACGATATTACACCCCAGGAGGGCGCTCCATTCAGGCCAAGGGCATCGTGCCTGACATTCTGGTAGAAGATCCTGCGTCCGCGGGGCATGACAGCGGCATATTTCGGCTACGGGAAGCGGACCTGGACAAGCATTTGATCAATATCAATGACAAGCAGTCGGATGGAAAGCCAGCCGGCGGGAGCAAGAACACGCTCACTCCGCCCGATACCAAGGAAGACTCAACGAAGGTTACACCCACTGAGTTCGGATCCAAGAACGACTACCAACTTAATCAGGCGATCAACCTTCTCAAGGGAATACAAATACTTCAGGGAAAATAGTCAAGCTTTCGACGTGATATCGACATGACTGATGCAGTTGAATTGGATAGACAACGCGATATCGTCTTCAGTCCTGAATTTCCAGGACAGGTAGCTCGTGCCTGTCAGCTTCTGTCTGGTTTGCCGGACTGCAAAGTTGAGTATGGCGATTCCCCGAACACATTGCGTGTCGCTTACAACCTCCACCACTACACACTTGATGGCTTGGAAGCTGCCCTCACTGAAGAAGGATTTCATCTGGACCATAGCACGGTACACAGAATCGGACGCCAGATAATTTACTACTGCGAAGATACCGCGCGTCACAATCTGGACATCCCCTCACATTCAACAAAAGACAACGAACGTGAAATATTCATCAATGTGTACAACCACGAACCTCACGGGGACCATGACGACACCCCTCCGGAATTACGTGACTATAAATAGCCTATATAGACGCGGATTTTGCCCAAGGCCATAAGTGCGACTGCAAACAAAAGCCCCTCAGTAGGTAACCTGAGGGGCTTTTTAGCATCAAGGAGTCTGACGATGACCTACTTTCGCATGGGAATCCACACTATCATCGGCGCGGAGTCGTTTCACTGTCCTGTTCGGGATGGGAAGGAGTGGGGCCAACTCGCTATGGTCGTCAGACAAACTGTTCGGCACGCGGCACTGTTCTGTCGCCTGCCCTGTCTGTGGTGCGCCGTGCGGGGTTTGACACCCGCCGGGCGAACCGTATCCGGAAGAAGCAAAGGGGGTCCTGATTGTTGCGGTCACGGTTGGCGGGCGCGATGCTTCACGCCCGGCTCAAGGTTATAGGATCAAGCCTCACGAGCAATTAGTACTGGTTAGCTCAACGCATTACTGCGCTTCCACACCCAGCCTATCAACGTCCTGGTCTCGAACGACTCTTCAGGGGGGTCGAACCCCCAGGGAAATCTTATCTCAAGGCGAGTTTCCCGCTTAGATGCTTTCAGCGGTTATCTCTTCCAGATTTAGCTACCCGGCAATGCCACTGGCGTGACAACCGGTACACCAGAGATCTGTCCACTCCGGTCCTCTCGTACTAGGAGCAGGTCCCTTCAAATTTCCAACGCCCATGGCAGATAGGGACCAAACTGTCTCACGACGTTTTAAACCCAGCTCACGTACCACTTTAAATGGCGAACAGCCATACCCTTGGGACCGGCTACAGCCCCAGGATGTGATGAGCCGACATCGAGGTGCCAAACTCCCCCGTCGATATGAACTCTTGGGAGGAATCAGCCTGTTATCCCCAGAGTACCTTTTATCCGTTGAGCGATGGCCCTTCCATACAGAACCACCGGATCACTATGACCTACTTTCGTATCTGCTCGACTTGTCAGTCTCGCAGTTAAGCATCCTTTTGCCATTGCACTATCAGTACGATGTCCGACCGTACCTAGGATACCTTCGTACTCCTCCGTTACAATTTGGGAGGAGACCGCCCCAGTCAAACTGCCTACCATGCACGGTCCCCAACCCCGATAAGGGGTCCAGGTTAGAACCTCGATGACACCAGGCTGGTATTTCAAGGTTGGCTCCATGAGAACTGGCGTTCCCACTTCATAGCCTCCCAGCTATCCTACACAGGTTTCATCAAAGTCCAATGCAAAGCTACAGTAAAGGTTCATGGGGTCTTTCCGTCTAGCCACGGGTAGATTGCATCTTCACAAACATTTCAACTTCGCTGAGTCTCGGGTGGAGACAGTGTGGCCATCGTTACGCCATTCGTGCAGGTCGGAACTTACCCGACAAGGAATTTCGCTACCTTAGGACCGTTATAGTTACGGCCGCCGTTTACTGGGACTTCAATCAAGAGCTTGCACCCCATCATTTAATCTTCCAGCACCGGGCAGGCGTCACACTCTATACGTCCACTTTCGTGTTTGCAGAGTGCTGTGTTTTTATTAAACAGTCGCAGCCACCATTTCACTGCAACCCCATCGAGCTTCAAGAGCAAGTCTCTACACTCTACCGGGGCGCACCTTCTCCCGAAGTTACGGTGCTAATTTGCCGAGTTCCTTCACCCGAGTTCTCTCAAGCGCCTTAGAATTCTCATCCTGCCCACCTGTGTCGGTTTGCGGTACGGTCTCAATACAACTGAAGCTTAGTGGCTTTTCTTGGAAGCTGGGTATCAGCAACTTCGCGCCACAAGGGCACTCGTTATCACGCCTCAGAATTGACCTCCCGGATTTGCCTGGGGGGCCTTCCTACACGCTTGAACCGGGACATCCAACACCCGGCTTGCCTAACCTTCTCCGTCCCCACATCGCATTGCATTGAGGTACAGGAATATTAACCTGTTTCCCATCGACTACGCATCTCTGCCTCGCCTTAGGGGCCGACTCACCCTGCGCCGATGAACGTTGCGCAGGAAACCTTGGGCTTTCGGCGAGGGAGCCTTTCACTCCCTTTATCGCTACTCATGTCAGCATTCGCACTTCTGATACCTCCAGCATCCCTCACGAGACACCTTCGCAGGCCTACAGAACGCTCTCCTACCATATGTACAAGTACATATCCGCAGCTTCGGTGCACAGTTTGAGCCCCGTTACATCTTCCGCGCAGGACGACTCGATCAGTGAGCTATTACGCTTTCTTTAAATGATGGCTGCTTCTAAGCCAACATCCTGACTGTTTTAGCCTTCCCACTTCGTTTTCCACTTAACTGTGTCTTGGGGACCTTAGCTGGCGGTCTGGGTTGTTTCCCTCTTGTCACCGGACGTTAGCACCCGATGACTGTCTCCCATGCTCGCACTTCCCGGTATTCGGAGTTTGCAATGGTTTGGTAGTCAGCAATAGACCCCTAGCCATAACAGTGCTCTACCCCCGGGAGTGATACATGAGGTACTACCTAAATAGTTTTCGGAGAGAACCAGCTATTTCCAAGTTTGTTTAGCCTTTCACCCCTATCCACAGCTCATCCCCTAGTTTTTCAACACTAGTGGGTTCGGACCTCCAGTGTGTGTTACCACACCTTCATCCTGGCCATGGATAGATCACTTGGTTTCGGGTCTACGCCCAGCAACTATCGCCCTTATCAGACTCGGTTTCCCTACGCCTCCCCTATGCGGTTAAGCTCGCTACTGAACGTAAGTCGCTGACCCATTATACAAAAGGTACGCAGTCACGGAACAAGTCCGCTCCCACTGTTTGTATGCATGCGGTTTCAGGTTCTATTTCACTCCCCTTCCGGGGTTCTTTTCGCCTTTCCCTCACGGTACTGGTTCACTATCGGTCGATTACGAGTATTTAGCCTTGGAGGATGGTCCCCCCATGTTCAGACAGGGTTTCTCGTGCCCCGCCCTACTTGTCGCAATCCTAGTTCCACTTCCATGTCTTCACTTACGGGGCTATCACCCACTATGGCCAGACTTTCCAGACTGTTCTGTTGACACAAAAGCTAAAAATTGCAGGCTGCTCCGCGTTCGCTCGCCACTACTTACGGAATCTCGGTTGATTTCTTTTCCTTCAGGTACTTAGATGTTTCAGTTCCCTGAGTTCGCTTTCCCCTGCCTATGTATTCAGCAGGGAATGACCCTAAAGGGCCGGGTTTCCCCATTCAGACATCTACGGATCAATGCTTATTGCCAGCTCCCCGTAGCTTTTCGCAGGCTGTCACGTCTTTCGTCGCCTGTAATCGCCAAGGCATCCACCACATGCACTTATTCGCTTGACCCTATAACGTTAAGCCCTCGACATCTCTGTCAAGGCGTCATCCGCGTCTCGCTCTTGCCACCGGCCCGTACGACTAGCACAAGCCGGCTTCATACAATCAAAACCCATTGTTTTTCATGCGCTTGCACCAACAGGTCGCCCCGCCGACGCTCGCGCGTGAATCACTTTCCTTACTTCTTCCGAATTTTTAAAGAACTGCTCACCCTGAATGGTGAAAGCTGAACCCTGGACCCCCTCCTGCCCACGATGCACCTTTCACAACTCTCACAACGCCTTCTTGACCACAACCCACCCCAAATCGGTGGTGGAGGTTGACGGGATCGAACCGACGACCCCCTGCTTGCAAAGCAGGTGCTCTCCCAGCTGAGCTAAACCCCCCGTTCCAGTCTCGACTTCCGCCGCCATGCCCACCGGCCGCCCTTCTTCACTGGTGGGTCTGGTTGGACTCGAACCAACGACCCTTGCGTTATCAACACAATGCTCTAACCAGCTGAGCTACAGACCCTGCAACTTACCAGGATCAAGGACCCGGACCCGAAGACCCAAGACACCCCCGTGCCACGGCCCCCGCCCTTCCTTGTTTCCTGCCCTTAAAACAACCGATGAGTGTAGGCACTCAGCCCCTGGATTCTCTAGAAAGGAGGTGATCCAGCCGCACCTTCCGATACGGCTACCTTGTTACGACTTCACCCCAGTCATGAAACCCACCGTGGTAAGCGCCCCCCTTGCGGTTAGGCTACCTACTTCTGGCAGATTCCACTCCCATGGTGTGACGGGCGGTGTGTACAAGACCCGGGAACGTATTCACCGCGACATGCTGATCCGCGATTACTAGCGATTCCGACTTCATGGAGTCGAGTTGCAGACTCCAATCCGGACTACGATCGGCTTTCTGAGATTAGCTCCCCCTCGCGGGTTGGCAACCCTCTGTACCGACCATTGTATTACGTGTGAAGCCCTACCCATAAGGGCCATGAGGACTTGACGTCATCCCCACCTTCCTCCGGTTTATCACCGGCAGTCTCATTAAAGTGCCCAACCAAATGATGGCAATTAATGACAAGGGTTGCGCTCGTTGCGGGACTTAACCCAACATCTCACGACACGAGCTGACGACAGCCATGCAGCACCTGTGTCCAGGTTCCCTTTCGGGCACGTGCCCATCTCTGGATACTTCCTGGCATGTCAAGGGTAGGTAAGGTTTTTCGCGTTGCATCGAATTAATCCACATAATCCACCGCTTGTGCGGGTCCCCGTCAATTCCTTTGAGTTTTAATCTTGCGACCGTACTCCCCAGGCGGTCAACTTATCGCGTTAGCTGCGGTACTAAAGAAGTCTCCTTCCCCAACACCTAGTTGACATCGTTTAGGGCGTGGACTACCAGGGTATCTAATCCTGTTTGCTCCCCACGCTTTCGTGCATGAGCGTCAGTGTTAACCCAGGGGGCTGCCTTCGCCATCGGTATTCCTCCACATATCTACGCATTTCACTGCTACACGTGGAATTCTACCCCCCTCTGCTACACTCTAGTCTTGCAGTCACAAATGCAGTTCCCAGGTTAAGCCCGGGGATTTCACACCTGTCTTACAAAACCGCCTGCGCACGCTTTACGCCCAGTAATTCCGATTAACGCTCGCACCCTACGTATTACCGCGGCTGCTGGCACGTAGTTAGCCGGTGCTTCTTCTGACGGTACCGTCATTAGTCACGGGTATTGGCCGTGACCGTTTCTTTCCGTCTGAAAGAGCTTTACAACCCGAAGGCCTTCTTCACTCACGCGGCATGGCTGGATCAGGGTTGCCCCCATTGTCCAAAATTCCCCACTGCTGCCTCCCGTAGGAGTCTGGACCGTGTCTCAGTTCCAGTGTGGCTGGTCGTCCTCTCAGACCAGCTACGGATCGTCGCCTTGGTGAGCCTTTACCTCACCAACTAGCTAATCCGATATCGGCCACTCCGAAAGCGAAAGGTCTTGCGATCCCCTCCTTTCCCCCTCAGGGCATATGCGGTATTAGCGTACCTTTCGGTACGTTATCCCCCACTTCCGGATATGTTCCGATATATTACTCACCCGTTCGCCACTCGCCACCAGGGTTGCCCCCGTGCTGCCGTTCGACTTGCATGTGTAAAGCATGCCGCCAGCGTTCAATCTGAGCCAGGATCAAACTCTTCAGTTCAATTCCTGTTTTGGTCCATCTCTGGACCGGTCTTACTCAAAGTAAATCACTTGCATGATTTGTTTCGACTTTGTGTAAGCTATTGCTTTATTCTCCAAGTCGTCCCCGTATCCTTACGAATACGAAAACTTCCCAAGAACCAAGCGCCTACACTCGTCGGTTGTTTTTTAATCTTTTAAAGAACGGCTACCGGAGTAGCGAAGAGGTGCGCATTATAGTGATGAAAAAACTCTCGTCAATACTTTTCTGAAATATTTTCATCATACTTCGGCAGCACCAGCGCAAGCCCGATATTTACTACAATACAGTCCCATTGGCAAAAACCGGAAAACGCCCTTGATCACACTCGGAATAGAAACCTCCTGCGATGAAACCGGTATCGCGCTCTACCAGACCGGGCGCGGCCTGCTGGCGCACGCGCTGTACACGCAAGTCGCGATGCACAGTGAATATGGCGGCATCGTTCCCGAACTCGCCTCACGCGATCACGTCCGGCGCATCATCCCGCTCGTGCGGCAGGTCATGCGCGAAACCGACGTGTCACTCGATCAAATTAGTGCAATCGCTTATACCCAAGGACCTGGTTTGGGCGGCGCATTGCTGGTGGGCGCCAGTGTTGCAAATGCAATGGCATATGCGCTCGACATACCCACGATAGGCATTCATCATCTCGAAGGACACCTGCTTTCGCCGTTGCTGTCCGAACCCACCCTCACGTTTCCATTCGTTGCCCTACTGGTTTCCGGCGGGCACACGCAACTGATGCGTGTGGACGGCGTGGGCAACTATTCCTTGCTGGGAGAAACATTGGATGACGCGGCTGGCGAAGCATTCGACAAGAGCGCACAGCTTCTGGGGCTTGGCTATCCGGGTGGTTCCGCACTGGCGAAGCTCGCCACAATAGGTCGTCCCGGCCTATACAAGCTGCCGCGCCCAATGCTGCACAGTGGCGATCTCGATTTCAGTTTCAGTGGACTGAAAACCGCGGTGTTGACGTTGGTGAAACAAAGCGACGACGATGAACAGACGCGGGCCGACATCGCCTGCGCCGTGCAGGAAGCCATCGTTGATGTACTGTCACATAAGGCTGGCACCGCGTTGGCTCAAACTCAACTGAAGCAATTAGTGGTAGCCGGGGGCGTTGGCGCGAACCAATTGTTACGCAGTCGTTTGACCGAAGGCATCGGTAAACACGGCGGCAAAGTATTCTATCCGGATTTGGAATTCTGCACGGACAACGGCGCGATGATCGCCTTCGCCGGCGCGCTAAGACTTGCGCAACAAAGAGGCCAAAAAAATTACCGTTTCAACGTCAAACCGCGCTGGAATCTTGCAGAAATCGCCTATTGAGACTTATTGCGCTTGCCGATCCGTGCCTCTTTCCCGGCCAGCAAATTTTGAATATTGCTTTTGTGCCGCCAGATCAGCAGCAGCGACATGATAACGGATGCGATCACCCACTCGCGCGGCAAACCCAACAAGAGCGCGTAGATTGGCGTACTGGCAGCAGCCGTCAAAGCTGCCAACGAGGAGAAGCGAAAAACCAACGCCATAAACAGCCAAGTCGCCAGCCCTCCCAAACCAACCCAGACATTCAGTGCCAGCAACACCCCTAATGCCGTCGCCACGCCCTTGCCACCCTTGAAGCGCAAGAAGACCGGGAACAGGTGGCCGATGAACACGGCGAGCGCCACCGCCGCCGCCAGCATCGTGTCTGACGCCCCAGACGGAGAAAATCGTATCGCCAGAAACACCGCCAGCCAGCCCTTCGCTGCATCGCCCAACAAAGTCAAGGCAGCAGCAGCCTTCTTGCCACTACGCAAGACATTCGTCGCCCCCGGATTGCCGGAGCCGTAGGTACGCGGATCAGGCAAGTCGAACAACCTGCTGGTGATGACGGCGAAAGAAATCGAACCCAAAAGATATGAGGCAATCACAAAAACTATGGTCAACATCGAGAATGCCTTAGAATTGAATTAGCGCGGATTTTACGCGAATCTCGCCAGACCTCAACAGAACCAACACGCTTGGTGGGAGTGCGTCGGAAAGTAACTTAAAATTTTCATGCATAACCTATACATGCCACTTTTTTTTGTCGCCCTCTCTTCCTCGCCCATGCTCGCTACGCCGTGTAGTGGCCTTATCAGTTAATTAGGTACATTATGGACATCATTTTTTTACGCGAACTAAGGGTTTCCACGTTAATCGGTATCTACGAGCGCGAAAAGCTTGTGCCGCAAACCTTGCAAATCGACCTCGACATCGCGCTGCCCAACAGCCGCGCCTGCCTAAGTGATGACATCAAAGATGCCCTGGATTATTCCGAAATCGCACAACACATTCAGACCGTGCTCAGTGAAGGCCATTTTGCCCTCTTGGAAACCCTGGCCGAACACATAGCACAAATCGTCCTAAAGGACTTCAACGCGCCATGGGTCAAAGTCAGCGTCGCCAAGCTGCAAGCAATACGATACTGCAAGATGGTGGGGGTCAGCATCGAGCGAGGCCAAATAAAGTGATGTCCTCTTGTGCAACGTCATTTCGTTCATCTAATCCATGGTGGCTTTCATACCGGTCACAAGACGGTCGTACCCCGCTGGCTCACATCTAGATTTCCAAGAATGGACATCGAGAAAAATCGGCGACACCGACATCTTTGAAGATCAGCTGCCGCCCCTTTTTTTCAAACAAGGAACAATGTCGCCACCAGGGCAGCGTTGTGCGACCAACCTTCGCCACCAGCACACCTTGCTTCGAACCAATCGCTAGCTAACGCGCCAGAAGATTCAGCAAGGGCGGAAGAAAGCAAGGTTCTGCGGCAGGTTACCATAGCTGCGCTGACAGAACTTGCCCTGGCAAATGCAGACAAGTCTGTCGCTTAGGTGGGCGATGGGACCGCCCCGATCTGGTCTTCAGAAACGTGACGGTCGCCACGGCGTCAACAATATCCTCCCGCATCAGAGGCCGTCTGACGGTTTCTTGACGATCAATCCCAAACTGGGGCCTGCTCGTGTGGCGGAGCATTTAGGAAACCCTGTCGCAATATAGTGTACCTGTGCCAAGCAAACAATGCCCGAGACCTTTGAGGCATTCGTCGAATTGCGCAAGCACGAACGGTGCAGCAAACAACGCATGTCTAACGTTGATTGAAGCTTTCGGGGGATCCTACGATTGTATCTTCCTCAGCCTTTACCGCCCGAGAACGGCGTGCGTCGGCGTGGTATGAACGTTGACGTGGCCCGACAGCGTCAACTTGAATGTGCTTCTCCAAGCTTGCGCCAAGTCTCCAGCAAGCTATCCGGGTTCAATGACATGGACTGAATGCCCATTTCCATCAGCCACAATGCAAAATCGAAATGATCGGATGGTCCTTGTCCGCAGATGCCTACGTATTTGTTCAGCCGGTTGCAAGTGCTGATGGCCATTTCCAACAAACGCTTGACTGCGGCATCTCGTTCATCGAAGCGGTTTGCGACTAGACTGGAATCCCTGTCTAGCCCCAATGTCAGTTGGGTCAAGTCGTTCGATCCAATCGAGAAACCGTCAAAATACTGCAGGAACTCTTCGGCCAACAGCGCATTGGAAGGAATTTCGCACATCATTATAATACGCAAGCCGTTTTCGCCACGCTTCAAACCGTTTTGCCCAAGCAGTTCCACGACTTCATGCGCCTCTTGCACTGTGCGCACGAACGGCACCATGATTTCGACATTGGTGTAGCCCATGCCCTCACGGACCTTCTTCATCGCCCGGCACTCCAGTTCAAAGCAGTCCCTGAAGCTTGGCGAAACATAGCGTCCCGCCCCGCGAAAACCAAGCATCGGATTTTCTTCCACCGGTTCGTAAATCTCACCACCCAGCAGCTTGCGGTATTCGTTCGACTTGAAGTCCGACAAGCGCACGATGACCGGCTTGGGCCAAAAAGCGGCAGCGAGAGTGGAAATGCCCTCCGTCAATTTTTCCACGTAGAAGGTCAATGGGTCGGCATATCCTCGCGATTGCCTAAATACGGCGTCCTTGAGTTCCGCTGGAAGGATTTGGGGTTGCAGCACTACCTTGGGGTGTATGCCGATCAGATTGTTGATGACGAATTCCAGCCGCGCCAAACCGATACCGGCAGACGGCATTTGTGCAAACTCAAATGCCAGTGTGGGATTACCTACATTGAGCATCAATTTTACCGGCAACTGTGGCAATGACTTTTCATCTTGCCGGGTGACTTCAAAAGGCAGTCTGCCACGGTAGACGAAACCCGTGTCCCCTTCGGCACAGGACGCAGTGACAACGTCATTCTCGGTGAGCACTTCCGTGGCATGGCCACAACCCACGATCGCTGGAATCCCCAGTTCTCGCGCAATGATTGCGGCATGGCAAGTACGCCCGCCACGATTGGTGATTATGGCTGATGCCTTCTTCATCACCGGCTCCCAGTTGGGGTCCGTCATGTCTGTAACCAGCACATCACCCGCTTGCACCTTGCCCATTTCAGCGCTACTCGCCACCAGACGCACTGGTCCGATGCCGATTTTCTGGCCAATGGCGCGACCTTCGATTAGCACCTCGCCTTGTTGCTTGAGTCGGAACTTTTCCGAACCGCCCGCAACAACTTGAGATTGAACCGTTTCCGGGCGTGCTTGCAAGATGTAGAGCTTGCCGTCTATGCCGTCCTTGCCCCATTCGATATCCATCGGCCTTCCATAATGTTGTTCAATGGCTAAGGCATGTTTAGCCAACTCCAGTACTTCTTTATCGGTCAAGGAAAAGCTGTCACGCGCCGTCTGAGGAACCTCTTCGATACTGGTGGACCGTCCGGCCACACGGTCTTCATGGAATACCATGCGCTGCTGTTTCGAACCGAGGCTTCGACGGACCAGCGCAGGATAACCAGCAGCAAGGAGCGGCTTGTGAACGTAGAATTCATCTGGGTTTACCGCGCCTTGCACCACCATTTCACCAAGACCATATGACGACGTGATGAACACCACGTCGCGGAAACCGGACTCGGTGTCTATCGTGAACATCACGCCGGATGCGCCCAGATCGGAACGTACCATGCGCTGTACTCCCGCCGACAGTGCTACATCGGAATCCGTATAGCCAGTATGAACCCGGTACGAAATGGCACGATCATTATAAAGGGATGCGAAAACCTCCTTGATTGCATGCAAGATATTGTCTATTCCGTGAATATTAAGAAAAGTCTCCTGTTGTCCCGCAAAGGACGCATCCGGCAGATCCTCCGCTGTTGCGGACGAGCGCACGGCAAAGCTCGCATCACTACCTTCCGCGAGGGCAGTGTAGTGCTGTCGGATTTCCTCCTCCAAACGCTGAGGCAGAATGGCTGCGGAAATCCAGCCGCGTATCGCTTCGCCGGTTTCGGCCAATGTCCTTACGTCATTGACATCCAGTGTTTGCAGCGCCCGCTTGATTCGCAGTTCAAGATCATTGGCCCGAAGAAAATCGCGATAAGCAAGCGCCGTAGTGGCGAAGCCGCCCGGCACGCACACACCCGCGGCACCGAGATGCCCAATCATCTCGCCGAGCGACGCGTTCTTGCCGCCAACCTGACCGATGTCCGCAATGCCCAGCGACTGAAATGGAATTACATATGGTTGCATGTCTGGCCTCCTGCTCACTTTCAATTTGTTGTGCTACCAGCCTTGTCGAAAGGCCAATTTGCGATCCCCTGAAACAGGCTCATCCCTTCTTGTTGATCGCCTGAATTATTTGAACTGCAATCTCCTCGATGGAGCGTGAGGTCATATCAAACCATTCTATACCCTCACGCCGCATAATGCGTTCGGCTGCGGCGACTTCCTGGCGGCACGTATCCAATGCAGCATAGTTGCTGTTCGGGCGACGTTCCTGACGTATGCGGTGCAGCTGCTCTGGCGCGATCGTCAATCCAAACAGCTTGCCACGGTAGGGTAACAAGGTATCCGGTAGGCGATCGCGTTCGAAATCTTCCGGGATGAGCGGGTAGTTTGCCGCCCTGAGGCTAAATTGCATAGACAGATACAAACTGGTCGGCGTCTTGCCACAACGTGAGACGCCAACTAATATTACGTCGGCATTTTTCAGGTCGGCCACGGAAATGCCATCATCGTGGGCGATTGCGAAACTCATCGCTGCGATGCGGTTGGCATATTCGCCCCGGGTCTGGCCGTGTGAACGTCCCACGGTATGCGCTGATTGGACACACAGTTCCCTTTCCAGCGGCGCAATAAAGACCTCGAACAAATCCAGAAACAATGCGTCTCCTTGGCGCAGCAAGGCACTTATTTCCGGATTCATCATGGTCATGATAACCAGCGGTCGGATACCGCTTTGATCGCGAACTTCGCGGATTCGCAGCAGGCAATTCGCTGCCATTTCCTGACTGTCGACAAATGGGAATCGTATCAGATGAAAATCAATTCCCTCAAATTGGGAAAGCAGTCCCCTACCCAAGGTTTCAGCGGTGATCCCGGTACCATCCGAAACAAAGAATACCGCACGAGTGGATGCTCTCGTCTCGCCGGAATGCTGTTGTCGCGCAGCTCTACTGTTGGGCGTGTCCATATGATAATCACCGCGATTCCGACCTACGCCAAAATTATCGCGTACCGTACGGAGGAACAATGGAAGTAATTCTTTATCAAGGCAATCTCCATCAGGTAGCGTTAAGTAGTTCAAGAGAATAGAGGCCGCCGAAGACGCCGTCAAATCTCTTTTTGTTTGGTCTATTGCCCTTTCAATGCGACAAGCAATCAACCGCGCGGGTGATGATGCGCGTGCAGCTGCTTCAACCGCTCCCGCGCCACATGCGTATAGATCTGAGTAGTGGAAATGTCCGCATGGCCCAACAACATCTGCACAACACGCAAATCAGCGCCGTGGTTCAGCAGATGCGTAGCAAAGGCGTGGCGCAACGTGTGTGGTGACAAAGGCTTGTTAAGCCCGCAGTGTGCGGCATGCTTCTTGATCAGGTACCAGAACATCTGGCGTGTCATACCCTCACCGCGTGCCGTGACAAAAAGCGCATCACTTATCTGTTTGCCTAGCAAGAGTCCACGACCATCCCTTAGATAGTGGCGCATACAGTCCAGCGCCTCTTCGCCAAGCGGCACCAGGCGTTCTTTGCTGCCCTTCCCCATCACGCGTACTACACCCATGTCCATGCTCACTTGTGTGATGCGCAGCGTCACCAACTCGGACACGCGCAAGCCAGTCGCGTAAAGTACTTCGAACATAGTGCGGTCACGCAGGCCCAAGGGCGTGCGCGTATCCGGGGAATTAAGCAGTTGTTCGACATCCTGTTCGGACAAGCTCTTGGGAAGGTTGCGGGGCAACTTTGGGGTATCGATCTTCTGTGTTGGGTCTGTACTGATCCTCCCCTGTCTGATCAGGTATCGAAACATTCGTTTCAGACTGGAGATATTGCGCCCTGTGCTGCTGGGTTTGGCTTTCTGTACGACAACAAGATGCGCGAGATAGCCTTGTATGTCGCCCTGCGTCGTTTGCAGGATAAGGGTGCCGCGATGCTGTTCAAGCCACACGGCGAACTTGGCAAGGTCGCGCCGGTAACTTTCCAGCGTGTTGCGTGACAAGCCATCCTCCAACCAAAGGTTGTCGCAGAACTCGTCGAGCAGCTCAGTGTTGTTCATTCGCCAGCAGCCAGCGCTTGATGTCCAGCGACATTCCGCTGGTGCCGCGCATAAAGCCACCTAAGCCTGCTTTACTGACGACGCGATGACAGGGGATGACGACGGGTATCGGATTTGCGCCACACGCTTGACCGACCGCCTGCGCGCCGGATTTCAGTTCGGCCGCCAACGCCCCGTAGCTGCGCGTCTCTCCGCGCGGAATATTACGCACGGCTTGCCAGACCTCTTGCTGAAAAGCAGTTCCGCTTAGTTTTAAGGGCACCGTAAATCGTACGTCCGGATCTTCCATGTGGCGCTGCAATTGTTCGCAAACCAATTTTGCGAGTGCACTAGTCGCGCACTGCGTCTTCTCGGTTGCGGGGAGAAAATCAATACCCGTTAGCGCATGATCATCGCAACGTATTCCGAGCACACCGAAAGGGAGAGGCAATTTTGCTTGATAATCCATGCTGCAATGATAACGCACAAATAAAAAGGCGGAAGGTGAGCTCCCGCCTTTTTCAATCATCCGGACCGTGATTAATCACGCATTGCCAGTTTTTCCTTGATACGCGCGGACTTTCCGGAACGATCGCGCAGATAGTACAACTTAGCACGGCGCACCGAGCCGCGACGCTTCACTTCGATGCTGGCGATAATTGGCGAGTAGGTCTGGAAAGTACGTTCCACGCCTTCACCGGCTGAAATCTTGCGCACGATAAAGCCCGAATTGAGGCCACGATTGCGCTTGGCAATCACGACTCCCTCGAAAGCCTGAACGCGTTTGCGCTCGCCTTCGACCACGTTCACGTTGACGACCACAGTGTCTCCGGTCGCGAAAGCAGGAATCTTTCTACCCATACGGGCGATTTCCTCTTGTTCCAATTTTTCAATCAAATTCACTTTACCGCTCCTTTAGTTATCGGGTCTTGTTCCTTCTGACAAACATCCTGAAACTCTGCCAGAAGCCGAGACTCCTCTTTTGTCAATTCGCGCTTGGCCAATAGATCAGGCCTACGCAACAACGTCCTACCCAACGACTGCTGAAGCCGCCAACGCCGTATGTCCGCATGATTGCCGGACAACAACACCGGGGGCACGGCTTCACCATTAAAGACTTCCGGGCGGGTGAAGTGGGGGCAATCTAGCAAACCCTGCGCGAAAGAATCCTGCTCGGCCGATTCAGCATCCCCCAAGACACCAGGCAGTTGCCGGACCAAACTGTCCACCAACACCATCGCCGCCAACTCTCCACCGGACAGCACATAATCCCCGATGGAAATCTCTTCATCCACATACTGGCGGATCAGGCGCTCATCGATACCTTCATAACGCCCCGCCAGCAGAATCAAACCTTGATCCGCCAGCGCCACCAATTCTCCAACAATCGAGTGGGTCAGCAATCTGCCTTGCGGTGATAGGTACACCACCCGGCTTTTTTTCATGCCGACGCCCGCTTGCCGCTGCCTCGCCGCATTGATCGCCTCGGCCAACGGCTCTGCCAGCATCACCATTCCAGGACCCCCGCCGTAGGGGCGATCATCGATAGTGCGGTAATTATCCCTCGCGAAATCCCTGGGATTCCACGTCTTTAATACATAGTTACCCTGCTCTGCCGCCCGCCGCGTTATGCCATATTGCGTCAGCGCATCGAACATTTGCGGAAACAACGTAATGACATCAATTATCATCTAAAACCACTGCAGTACCCTTCTGCGACCTTCCCTGCGACCTTCCCTGCGGCATTACATGGCGCTCGCCACCCCGCCTATCGGCCTGAAATGTCGCGGTCACTGTGCCCCATGTTCTTGCATCTGACTTCCCTCGCAACGCTTTCAATGCCTTGTCAGTAATCCGCCGCCCAATCCACCCGGATCAATCTATTCTTCAAATCCACTTCCTTGATGGCGCTCGCCACGAAGGGGATCAATATCTCGACGTGGTCACCCTTGACGCTCAACACCTGATTGGCGCCGGTTTCCAGCAAGCCAGCCACGGTTCCGAGTGGCGTGCCTGATTCATTCACCACCGCGAGCCCGATCAAATCGGACCAATAATATTCATCACTCGGCCTCTGCGGCAGGTTGTTGCGCGGCACGGCAATCAACAAGCCTTTCAGCCTCTCGGCTGAGTTTCGATCCGGGCAGTCCGGAAATTGTGCAGCCAATGTTTTATTATGTACCTCGCACCGCTCGACATCCACCTTGCGCCACGGACCGTGCTCATGACCAATCCACCAAGTTCGATAATCCAACAAACTGTCAACGTATTCGGTGTATGGTTGAATCTTGACCCAACCGCGAATACCTTGTGCAGCTGCAATGCGCCCCATGATCACCATGGAACCTGTGTCGTCAAGCGGCTGCTGCGGCACCGGCACGCTTGACGAGCTTGGCAACGGTGTCGCTCAATTTTGCGCCCTTGCTTTGCCAATGGCTTACGCGTTCCAATTGCAGGCGCAATGCTTCCTGACCTTCCGCTACCAGCGGATTGTAGAAGCCGACGCGCTCGATGAAGCGCCCATCGCGACGATTGCGCGAATCCGCTACCACCACATTGAAAAACGGACGATTCTTCGAACCGCCGCGGGAAAGTCGAATGATTACCATATAAAACCTACCTATAATTTAATTTGTCCAGCGAAAGGGCGCGGATTCTACGACATATTGACCGCTTCTTGCAAGCCCGTGAAGACCAGAGAAAAAAACCATGCATCATCATCTATGGAGCAACACCTCGAGGACGAACTTGCTGCCTAGGTACGCCAATAACAGGAAAGCAAAACCGCTTATGGTCCAATGCACCGCAACGCGCCCTCGCCAACCGTAAAAGTGATGCCCCCACAATAGTGTGGCGAACACTCCCCAGGAAATAAAGCCGAAAAGTACTTTGTGATTGAACTGCCATGCCTTGCCAAATATCTCTTCGGAAAACAACACACCGGATGCAAGCGTTAGCGTCAGCAACACAAAACCAACAGCTATCATGCGAAACAACAAAGTTTCCATGGTCAGCAACGGCGGCAGACTGCGCAAGACACGCGGCAGCGTGGGATGGTGCAACCGTCTCTCCACCTGGGAGATCAACACCGCATGCAGCATGGCGATCGTGAATAAGCTATACGCGAGCATGGCGGCTGCAAGATGCGCCTTAAAGGCAAATAAATTGGTATTTGCCAACGGATGTTCTGATGGAAACAGCTCCGGCAAGATCATAGTCACCGCAGCCAAGGGGAGTACCAACGCTTGGAATCCGCCTATCGGATAAAAGAAGCGCGCCACCCAGTACACCAGCACGGTTAGCCATGCTATCAGCGACAGCGCGTTCAGTACGCCCAAATCAAATCCCCCGCCCAAGAAGATATTCTGGCCGAGCAAATAGCCATGAAATGTCAGGGGAACCAACACCAGATGCCCGACGCCTTCGTGACTCAATTCATCGCCCCTACCGCTCGCTTGGGTATGCCAATAGTAGACAGCGAGGGCACTATAGGCGACGAAAGCGAACAATGGAATGAGAAGGCTGTGCATTTTTATCAGGATGTCTTAAACTTGTTTAATTCTACACTAAACTTGCAAAACAACCATGTTGGAAAACCTAACGCAACGCCTCTCCGGTGTCATCAAGACATTGCGCGGGCAGGCGCGACTCACCGAGAGCAACGTTCAGGACGCATTGCGCGAAGTGCGGATGGCCCTGCTTGAGGCGGACGTTGCTTTGCCCGTCGTTAAGGAATTCATCGCCCAGGTAAAACAGGCCGCTCTCGGGCAGTCGGTCATCGGCAACCTGAATCCGGGACAAGCCATGATCGGCGTGGTGCACCGTGAACTCACCAAGCTGATGGGCGAACACAATGACGCGCTCAACCTCGCTACCACACCACCCGCCGTGATCTTAATGGCCGGCTTGCAGGGTGCGGGTAAAACCACGACCAGCGGCAAGCTCGCCAAATTGTTGCGCGACCAGCAAAAGAAAAAGGTGCTGCTGGCCAGTTGTGATGTTTATCGCCCAGCGGCTATCGAACAATTGCGCACACTGGCGAAACAACTTGACATAGACTTCTTTGCTTCCGATATCAGCCAGAAACCCCAAGACATCGCGCTGGCTGCACTGGACTTCGCGCGCAGGCATTACCATGACGTGCTGATTGTCGATACTGCTGGGCGGCTGGCGATCGATGCTGCCATGATGACTGAGATCCAGCAACTTCATGCTGCGCTAAAGCCGATTGAAACCCTGTTCGTGGTGGATGCGATGACGGGTCAGGATGCGGTGAACACCGCCAAAGCCTTCGGCGATGCGTTGCCCCTCACCGGCATCATCCTCACCAAACTGGACGGCGACGCACGCGGCGGCGCGGCCTTGTCGGTGCGCCAGATCACCGGCAAGCCGATCAAGTTTGTCGGCGTAAGCGAGAAACCGAACGGTCTCGAAGCCTTCCATCCGGAGCGCATGGCGTCGCGGGTGCTCGGCATGGGCGATGTGCTGTCACTGATCGAAGATGCGCAGCGGGAAGTCGATCACGTCCAAGCCGAAAAACTAGCCAAGAAGATGCAGAGTGGCAAGGGTTTTGACCTCAACGATTTCAAGATGCAGATCGCACAAATGCGCAAGATGGGTGGCATGTCCGCACTGATGGACAAACTGCCCGCGCAGCTTTCCCAGGCCGCTGCTGGCAATAAACTGGACGACAAACAGATCTCCCGCACGGAGGGTATCATCAACTCGATGACACCGCTCGAACGCAGCAAACCAGAAATCATCAAGGCCTCGCGCAAGCGACGCATTGCCCTGGGCGCAGGCGTGCAGGTGATGCACGTTAACCAACTGCTTAACCAATTCGAACAAATGCAAAAAATGATGAAGATGTTCAGCAAGGGTGGCATGGCAAAGATGATGCGCGGCATGGCCGGAAGACTACCAGGCATTCGCTGAGACCGTCTTGAAGAACCGTATCAGGAAGTATTGCTTCACTCAAGGTATAGAGCGGCGTGCCAAGTGTGCCAGTATCAAGTTGGTTCCGTGCCCCTGCCATTGACAGTCCTGTTCTGCCGTAAGTTAGAATGTTCCTCAAGACGCTAAATAGTTTTCGGAATCCAACTCATTTCAATATGACGATTAAAGCAATTATCTTCGACGTCGATGGAACCCTGGCCGATACGGAAGATGCGCACCGCAAGTCGTTCAACAAGGCTTTTAGTGAATGCGGCCTCGACTGGAACTGGGACGTCGCGTTGTACGACAAACTGCTCAAGGTAACCGGTGGCAAGGAGCGGATCAAGTATTTTGTCGAAACGTGTCTGCAGGATTTTTCCAAACCCGCTGATTACGAGCGCTTTGTAAAAGATCTGCATGCAGTAAAGACCAGGTACTACGCTGAAATGCTTGGCGACGGGCATGTCCAGTTGCGCCCAGGAATAAAGCAACTCATTCTTGATGCACATGCTGCGAACATCAAACTCGCAATTGCGACCACCACTACACCGGAAAACGTTTCAACCTTGCTGGAAATTGGGCTTGGAAGGAACTGGGCTGATTATTTTGCCGCCAACGGCTGCGGAGACATAGTGCCACACAAGAAGCCTGCACCGGATATTTATTTTTGGGTGCTAGATAAAACAGGTCTGTCTGCCGCCGAATGCATTGCCCTAGAAGATTCCGAGAATGGGTTACGTTCCAGTCTTGCGGCAGGAATCAAAACTTTTGTGACCGTCAATTACTACACGCGCAACCAAAATTTCGCCGGCGCAGCTGGTGTATTCGATGACTTAAGTGACTTGAGCAGTTTCTATCGTGCGGCAGGATTGCCGCTTCCCAAACCGCGAATTTCTGTTTAGGATTGTACCGTCGTGGGGACGTAGCTCAGCTGGGAGAGCGTCGCGTTCGCAATGCGAAGGTCGGGAGTTCGATCCTCCTCGTCTCCACCAATAAACACATAGGATTGCAGAGATTGTGGAACAGGAAGCATAATTTTGCATCGAATGCAAAATTATCATTCAATTTGGGATGTGCAAAAATATCATTCAAAATGCCGCCAAATTAGCCTGGCAGAGCAATTTTCGTCACAGCATTAATCACTTAGCGCTTTGCAGTGTTCCCTTAGCCAGCTATCCTCACTAATCCTGACAAGGAGCCCACAAAGGTGGCTATCATTCGATACGCCAAGTTGTGAGTCTCCGCTTTGCGCCACATAGCGGATGTTCCCGGTATGCCTAAATCGGGTGCCTGAATGTCCGCTCGTGCAAGAGTCATTCAGACTCACAAATCCGCTTCAGATTGAAGGTCTGCTGTCAGCATATTGTGTTGAAAAACTCCCGCGTAATTTGATGTTTCGAATGCTATAATATCACCCATCGAATTAGTTGGGAGCCTTGATATGATTGGGTTTCAGACAGATAAGCAAAAGCGCCTGTTCTATTCATTCGACCTTGAAGATCACGTTCCCCAGAATCATCTCCTCCGCGGCATCAATCACTATCTGGATTTAACCGAACTCCGGCAGCATCTCGCCGAATACTACAGCCACACCGGCAGACCCTCCATCGATCCAGAATTGATGATCCGCATGCTGGTCATCGGTTATTGCTTTGGTATCCGCTCCGAACGCAGGCTCTGCGAAGAAGTGCATCTGAATCTGGCTTACCGCTGGTTCTGCAGACTGGGTTTGGAAGATGCAGTACCGGATCATTCCACCTTCTCCAAGAACCGGCATGGCCGGTTCCGCGACAGCGGCCTGTTCCGGCAGTTGTTCGAGACCGTGCTGCAACGCTGCATGAAGGAAGGGCTGGTACGAGGCGAAGGCTTTGCCACCGACGCCAGCATCATCAAGGCCGATGCACAGCGCGTGAATAGTGTTCATGGAGAAGAAGCCATGAACTGGACCAGTTCCGCTGAAACAGCACGTCCGGTAAGAGAGTATCTGGATGCGCTTGAGGAAACGAACAATCCTGACTTCATTCCCAAGTTCGTCTCACTGAGCGATCCGGCGGCCACCTGGACCGGTGCCACAGGTGGCCCAGCATTCTTTGCCTATTCCACCAATTACCTGATTGACCTCAAGGCCGGCATCATCGTCGATGTCGAACCCTCAGCAGTCAACAAGACAGCTGAAGTGGAAGCCACCAAGACGATGATAGATCGCGTTGAAGACAAGTATGAGATGAAACCGGATCGACTCGTTGGCGACACCAACTATGGTTCTGCGGCCATGCTCAACTGGCTAGTGGACGAGAAGCAGATCGAGCCGCATGTGCCAGTATGTGATAAATCAGAGCGCGAGGACGGCACCTTCTCCAACAGCGACTTTATCTGGGATGAGCAGGCCAACGAGTATCGCTGCCCTGAAGGCCATGCGCTACGCAGCGCATGGCGCATCTTCAAGAAACCACGCACACGAATCACCAAAGCCGACACCATTCTCTATACGTCAAACCAATATAAATGTGCAGCATGTCCCCAAAAGAATCATTGTTGCCCGAACGCTCCGAAACGCAAGATCGCCCGCAGTATCCACGAAGATGCACGCAACGTTGCACGTCGGATTTACATGACACCGGAATATCAACAATCAAGACGTGAACGCAAGAAGATCGAGATGCTGTTTGCACACCTCAAGCGGATATTGAAACTGGATAAGCTCCGATTACGAGGGCCAAGTGGTGCACGAGACGAATTTCTGCTGGCTGCAACCGCGCAGAATTTGAGGCGAATGGCGAAATGGCTTACCCCTGTAGCACAGGAAGCAGAAATGGTCGGTACTTAAGCGAAGAAAAAGGGGTTCGACTTGAGAAAAAACACACTGCCACGAAAAAAATCACACGCAGAAAAAATTGAGCGACTGAATCAGCCTAAAATGAAAGCGAGTTTTTCAACACAATCAGCAGTAAAGCGGTAGCTCAGATGTTCTACCTTGAAGGTCTGGTGTGTGTCGCGGGCTGTGGGTTATGAAGGGCCGCTTGTATGGTTTGGGATGGTGGTATCGGCTTTCTTCTGCAATAGTATAGAAGCCGGGGTGGAGGGGCCAAGGGCCGCATCTGCTCTCCTTACCGAGAGACAAACTCAGAAAGAATCCCCCCACCCACACCGCCAGCGTCGATGAGGAATCTAGCGGCTATGACCGCCGATTTGACCGCAAGCTCACGCAGGTGTGTCCACCCCAGCAACCTTTATCTTAATCATGGGAGATACATCATGCAAACCCAAACCAAAGTACTCGATATCGGTGCCGACGTCGCCAAGGACGAGATCGTGGTGGCCTGTTCGGAAGGAAGCTTTCCGGTACGCAAGCTCGCGAACCAGCGTGCCGCGTTGCTGGCCTTTCTCAAGGGCCTGCCTAAAGGCAGCCGCATCGGCATGGAGTCCACCGGCATCTATCACGAATTGTTTGCCAGCCTTGCCCACAAGCTCGGCTTCATCGTCTATGTGCTCAACCCGAAGGACGTCCGCCACTATGCAAAGGGCGTCGGGAGGCGTGGCAAGACCGATCGCATAGACGCAGAACTCATCGCTCGAATGCTCTCGAAAGAATATGGCGATCTGCACCCCTGGGTGCCGCCCACGCCGGAACAACGCGAGATCGATCGGCTGATCAAGCGCCGCGCCAAGCTGAGCTCGTTGCGTCAGGCACTGGGCATGTCTCTTAAGGGTATGGTTGGATTTTCCGCCGACCTCAAAACGTTGAGACAGCGCTTCGATCAAGTCATTGCTCGCATCGACCAGCGCATAAAAGAACTGGTCGAAGCAAATTCAGATCGCAAAGAGCATGTCACGCACTTGCGCACCATCACCGGAGTCGGACCGGTCGTCAGCGCTGCACTGGTCAACTCCCTTGAGCGCATGCCCCTGAAGAGCGCAGACGCCTTCGTTGCCTTCACCGGCCTGGATCCACGACCGGATGAATCCGGCCAACACCAAGGGAAACGCCGTCTGTCCAAACGCGGCCCATCTGACTTGCGCAGGCTACTCTATTTGGCTGCGATGTCGGCCAAGAAGACAAAAGCCTGGAAACCGATCTTCGAGCAATATCGCGCAAAGGGTTTATCCACTACTGCGTGTTTCGTCATTCTGGCTCGGCGCATCGCCAGAACCGCATGGTCGATGTACACTTACGAAACCGAATTCGATCCTGGACGACTTACAAAAGGCTTGACGTAAACCATAGAATCTTTCGGGCGGCAAATATGGCAACATGACGTAGCGATTCGTGCCAGAAGCAGTTAGTCGAGAATGTATTCCATCGTGGTCTTTCACAAATGCTTAATTATGCTGAAATTCAAATAAAGCGATCAGATGATAGTTGACCTGCTGCCAATGATGATTGCACTTGGGCTAATTCCCGTAGCATTGGTTTTTATTTTTCTGGGGTACTTTGCGGCACGTGTGGCGAAGAAACGTGGCAAGAATCAATGGTTATGGGGCAGCATCAGCGTTGTTGTACTCACTGCGCTGTCATGGCAACAACTGCCAAAATGGGCGGGATATTCCACTGAAATTGAGTTGTACGTAATACATTCCGCTGTTTCTCCGTGGCAGAATAAGGTTGCTGATCCAAACGCGGTGGAATCTTTCGCGCTAAGCGCTCGGCAACGTACCACGTCTGCTGTTCCTGACCTTCCGAAAAACAAATACACGTTCAATATTCCTGCGAGGTATCGGGCAACGCAACGAACCGCAGATGTAATCTGGTTGACATGCAAGTACCCTTCTATGGAGGCAAGTCCAGGTTCGCCGTTGAGTGAGAAGGTAGTTAAGATACATATTGGAACAGAATGGGAAATGAGAATGCCCCAGTTCTTTTTAAACCAAGTCGCTGAAAATAAGGTATTTGGCGAATATGTTGGAAAACAGGGGATATATGACATTTATCAGACTAAAAATGTCGTAACCGGAGGCTTTGATAAAAGATGGTTATTTACAGCCGAAGATAGGGAGTTGGTTTCGGTGGAATCAGGGGTAATGGATTCAATCCAAGTTTGGCATAATATCGGAAACGACCTCGTTGTCGACTACATGTACTGGCCGGTCGTAGGGTCTGATTACATCAAGATAGACGAAGTGGTTATGGATTTCGTCAAGGCACACCTCAAATCACAACCCATCCAAAACAATGCAACGGATAAACGCTCATCTTCGTAGATGAGCATTTGCCTTTCGCAACGATGAATACCTGCTGTGTGTCGCGGCCTGCTGGCCATGAAGTTCCGCTTGTCGGCTAGGAGTTTGATACTATGAAGTATCGGTCCGTGCCATTAACGGAAGTTGGCTGCACTCCTCTAAAGCTGACGTTCACCATATCATTTCTTTGTCGTAGTCTTGCGCTTATCAGTTTTGGCCATTACGATTTCAGCACTATGTTGGATAAGCCAAAGAAACGCCAGAAGTCAAAACCTTCCTGGAGTGACATCAAAAATAAACTTGCCGATTTTGATCGAGCGGGACTTCAGCAGCTCGTCTCCGACCTGTATGCCTTAAGTAAAGATAACCAGGCTTTCATGCATGCGCGTTTCGCACTCACTGCAAATGCACTGGATGATTACAAGAAACGAATAAACTTGGCACTCGCTCCCGACATAAGTGGCCGCAACGCTAATCCATCAGTAGCAACCGCCAAAAGATCTATCTCTGAATACACCAAGGCCGTTGGTGATCCGCTCGGAATTCTTGAATTGAAGGTGTTCTGGTGTGAAACGGCTGTGGGGTTCTCCATAGAATGTGGCTTTGCCGACATCGGCTATCTTGAAGCGTTGCTCCGGCAATACAGGGATGTTTGTCAGGTACTTCCTAACATTCCTGAACAACGGCTTACGGAATTCATTGAGCGCATGGAGGGAGTGCGTGATGATGCAGCGCAAATCGGATATGGAGTTTTTGATGAGATGAACGACCTGTTGGACGATGTGTTGGTCAATTTGCCAGAACCAACTGAAGAAGCGCGTATACCGATAATTGGCAAAAAATTGGGAGCCCATGATTTTTGAGGCTTTGAGCGCAAAACTCGAAAGGTGAAGGATAGCGATTGCTAAATATACCATTTCATATATAATTCCGGCATGGCCGACAAAGAAAAGCCACTTGAATGGGTAGGGAGTAGTCACAAGGATCTGATGACATTGCCGAACGATGTCCGGCGATTCTTCGGTTATGCACTATCTCTTGCTCAGGTTGGCGATCAGCACGATTCAGCAAAAGTGCTTAAGGGTTTCGGGAGTGCTGGCGTACTTGAGGTTGTCGAAAACGATGCCGGTGGCACTTATCGCGCGGTTTACACCGTGAAATTCGAGGAATCCGTGTTCGTCCTGCACTGCTTCCAGAAGAAGAGCAAGCGCGGGATCGGCACGCCGAAAGAGGACTTGGATATTATTCGCGCCAGGCTGAAAATTGCTGAAACACTTGCAAAGGAGTTACAAAATGAAAAAAAGGCTCATTGATGGTATCGAGGTGCAGCGCAGTTCTGGCAACGTGTATGCTGATCTTGGCCTGCCTGACGCAGAAAAACTTAAAATCAAAACGGGCTTGGTCGTCGAGATTAGGAAAGCCATGCGTCGCCTTGGGTTGACTCAACAAGAGGCGGCTAAGCGCATGGGGATTACCCAACCAAAGGTGTCCGACATGATGCGCGGCGACTTCTCCAATCTATCCGAGCGCAAGCTCATGGATTGCTTGAATCGGCTCGGCTATGACATCGAAATCAAGGTGAAGCCGGCAACTGAGCCTGTCGGGCATTTGATGTTGGCCATCGCTTGATAGCCGTTGCACAAGTTTTCAATCTTAGGCTATTGCTTGTAGTACACAAACAAGGGTTCGCAGAGCTCGTGTGAATTCTCTCCAAAAACGGTGACAATTACTTTCCTTTCATAAAAAAGGAGAGTCATTATGTACACCGAAGGCAAAACGGGAAATAAGAAATCCCCTTGGAATAAGGGCAAATTGGTTGGGCAAAAGCGACCGCTGAAATTGAAGGAAATATGGGCAATACGTATTCATCTTCAGCTGGACAAACGTATCAGAGAGCTTGCATTATTTAATTTGGCTATCGATAGTAAATTACACAGGCGTTCGGAATTTTGTGATATAAACACAAGATTCCACAAAAAATTAGGATAGGCATCCATCGCTGCTATCCTATTGTTAATAAACAGAACTATAGAATTTCGACGCGGGGCTCAGTAAATAATTAGATTCTAAAATACCCCTGATTTGGTTCTAAAACGAACCTAACTTTCATACTCACATTTCCTGCTGCATTGAATGTCAGCTTTCCGGCATCGAGTTTGATACTATGAACTACCGAAACGTGCCACAAGCGGCATGTCGCGCCGGTCCTCCAATTTGCTTAAATTTTGAGCGACATAAAATCCTCTGCAAATAGCTGAACCTATATTTCTTTGACTGGTAGCACAGTCTTATCGACGACCCGCCGCAGCACGAAGCTCGAGTGCACCCCCGTAACGCCCTTTATTCGGGTAATACGGTTAAGCAGAAGATCCTGGTACCCATCCATATCCTTGACGACGACCTTGAGTTGGTAGTCAGCAGCTTGGCCGGTAATGAGCAGGCACTCCATGACTTCAGGAATCTCAGCGACCTGCGACTCAAAGTGCTTGAAGCGTTCAGGGGTGTGCTGATCCATGGAAATGTGTATCAAGGCCATCAATGACAGCCCCACCGCCTTGGCATCCAGAAGCGCGCGGTATCCGACGATAACGCCAGATTCTTCAAGCGCGCGAACTCGCCGCAAACATGGCGAAGGCGACAGACCGATGCGATCCGCCAAGTCCTGATTGCTGATCCGGCCATCCTCCTGTAGTACCTGCAGAATCTGCTGGTCGTAACGATCAATTACCATTGTATTGCCCCCATGATCAATATATAGCAATTATCTTAGGCATTGCGTTCTTTGCGAGCAATATGCTGCCAATAAAGATTCGTATCTAATCATTAAACGCAATCAAATGCCATTCCATTTTGCATAGAATGTCCTCCAACAAAGCTTGCATTCTATTCAACAGGAGCCGACATTATGTTCCAGCAGCCCGCTACGAAATACCGTCCGTTTCCGCCGGTGGATGTTGCCGATCGCCAGTGGCCAAACGGGACCGTCACCACACCTCCAATCTGGATGAGCACGGATCTGCGCGACGGCAATCAGGCGCTGATCGAGCCGATGAACGGGCCACGCAAAATGCGAATGTTCCGCACGCTCTGCGAGATCGGCTTCAAGGAAATCGAAGTCGCCTTTCCTTCCGCCTCCCAGACCGATTTTGATTTTGTGCGTCAGCTCATCGAAGGCGATCACATTCCCGCCGACGTCACCATCGAGGTGCTCACCCAGGCGCGGAAGCACCTCATCCGACGCACCATGGAATCCCTAAGAGGAGCACGCCGGGCCATAGTACATGTCTATAACGCCACGTCGCAGCCCTTTCGCGAAATCGTTTTCGGGATGAGCAAGGCGGAAGTCCTGGACATGGCCGTCTCAGCTGTGCACTTGGTCAAGCAGCTAGCCATCGAACAGCCGAAAACCGAATGGGTGCTCGAATACAGTCCAGAAACTTTCTCCGCGACTGAACTCGACTTCGCCCTTGAAGTTTGCGATGCCGTGACCGCCGCCTGGGGGGCGACACCAGACAACAAGGTTATCGTTAATTTGCCGACGACGGTGGAGGTGGCTACGCCCAACGTATACGCCGATCAAATCGAATGGATGCATTGCCGCCTCGCACGCCGCGACAGCGTCATCCTCAGCCTTCATCCGCACAATGATCGCGGCACTGCCGTGGCCGCAGCCGAGTTGGGCCTGATGGCTGGCGCCGACCGCGTCGAGGGCTGCCTTTTCGGAAATGGGGAGCGCACTGGAAACGTGGATATCGTCACCCTCGCGCTGAATCTCTATACTCAGGGCATTGCTCCGGGACTCGATTTTTCGGACATCAACGCAGTGGCCCGCACGGTGGAACACTGTAACCAGTTGCCCATCCACCCGCGCCATCCTTACGTCGGCGACCTCGTCTTCACGGCCTTTTCTGGTTCTCACCAGGACGCCATCAAGAAAGGGTTTGCCGCGCAACACCCGGGCAACCTCTGGAATGTTCCCTATCTTCCCATCGACCCGGCCGATGTGGGCCGCAGCTACGACTCCGTGATCCGGGTCAACAGCCAGTCCGGCAAAGGCGGCATCGCCTATTTGCTGGAAACCGAGTACGGCGTGGTGCTGCCCCGCCGCCTGCAGGTTGAGTTCTCCGGCGAGGTGCAGCTTCAAACGGATAGCCACGGCCGAGAAATGAGTGCCGCCGATATCTGGCAATTGTTCTGCCAAACCTATCTTGCCACCAGCGAGCCGCTGCGCTATGTTGAACATCATCTTTTCGAGCACGGCCCTGCACAGGGAATCCGTCTTACGGTTGAGATGAATGGTACGGCTCACCTGCTTGCTGGGGAAGGCAACGGTCCGATTGATGCAGCCGTCCACGCGTTACGCAGCATCGGCATCGATCTCCAGGTGCGCAGCTACGAAGAGCGCTCCATGGGCCGCAGTGTCAAAGGCGGCGACGCCAAAGCCTGCGCTTTCATGGAGGTTATATATGCCAGCGGCGGGCAGGAGTGCTATGGGGTGGGCATCGATGCCAATATCGTGACCGCTTCGATCAGGGCGTTGGTAAGCGGTGCCAATCGGTCGGGGGTAAACGGCTCCCTAGCCAACGTAACTCGGGCAGCCTGATCGTTACAGGTGTGCCCGTTGTTGAATAACATCCAGCTACTCATCGGGGAGAATCATGGGCAAGCATTACGACGAATTATCCGAACAGCACATCGAGTTCATCGCCCGGCAGAAGATGTTTTTCGTTGGGACGGCAACAGCAGACAGCCGCGTGAACATTTCACCCAAAGGGATGAACTCGTTTCGGGTCCTGGGCAATAAGCGCGCGGCCTGGTTGAACGTCACTGGCAGCGGAAATGAAACCGCCCCTCATATTCAACATTGTCCGCGCATGACTATCATGTTCTGTGCCTTCGAGGGCTCCCCTCTCATCCTTCGTCTCTACGGAAGCGCAAAGGTGATTCACAGAAACGATGCTGAGTGGGGCGGTCTGTGTTCGATGTTTGAGCCCCTTCCTGGAGCACGGCAGATTTTTGATCTCTCAGTTGATCTGGTGCAGTCGTCTTGTGGCATGGCCGTACCCTCTTACTCATACATGGGAGATCGCGAATTGCTGAATGAATGGGCAACCAAGAAGGGCGATAATGGGTTGAGGCAATACTGGGAAGAAAAAAACCAACTCAGCCTAGATGGTATTCCCACAAACATCCTGGCAAAGAGCGTCTGAACTATTAACTTGGTCGCAATGCGCCAATATCTGCTTTATCGCGGTTAATGTGGCATCATGACCTGCGGCTGTGTGCCAAAAATGGAACTTCGACAATAGAGGTCTAGACGTTTTTATCATATGAATAACTGTTGGAAATAAGAAGTAGCTCAAATTTCTGAGAACTAAAATGCAATGAAAAGGAGATCACCTTGTTTGGTCATGTAAGGTCGTCGGATTTCATACTTATTTTGGTGATATTTTGCATTTATCTCCTACCCTTCATAATTAATGCAATTTTAGCGAGGAGTAGAGGCAAGAGTGTCGCACTAATGCTTCTTCTTACTCTGATTTTTTCATGGATTGTTACTTTGATTTTGGCGTTTATGCCGAACGTGCGGAAACAAGTGAGAATGGAACCCCGAGTTAATGGACATTTAATTGACATAGACAATGAAAAACAATGACATCTTACGGGAAAATCGAAGTTCCACTTTTGTAGGGAGCCGCAGGCCAGAGGTGTGAAATGCCTGCCACAAAGCGGGACCTCCTCAGCAACCGGCAAGGTCCGCTTTGCGGCGGTTAATATGGCATCATGAAGTGGTGGTCAGTGCCACATATAGTTCTTCCGTCCCATTTTCAGTGATACTAGTCACAGCTGGCAGGTAGCTGTCAGTGAGAGCGGGACATGCGCCAGCGGATTACGAATATTCGTGCCTAAACACTAGATGTTCTCCGGTTTTGCTTCGAATCCACTGGTGCGCTTGAGATCGATTACGAATACTCAGGGTCTGCCGTCACACCGGCTCGCTATATTTGCTTCGCAGAACTCAAGCATCGCACGTCCCACATTGTTACTTTATCACTTTGGGAGGTACATCATGAACTCTCTAACCCACCAGGAATTTACTGCCTTCATTGGCATCGACTGGGCTGACACTAAGCATGACTTTTGTTTGCAGCCCACTAATAGTAATCAACGGGAATTTGGTCAATTCCCACATACAGTGAACGGCATCGATGAATGGGCTTTATCAATACAACAGCGCTTTGGTGGCACTATTGCCTTGGCACTGGAATTATCCAAAGGCCCCATTGTTTACGCGCTGCAAAAGTACGATTTCATCGTGCTCTTTCCAGTCAATCCATCCACGCTGGCGAAGTACCGTCAGGCTTTCAAACCCAGTCGTGCAAAGGATGATCCGACCGATGCGGAGTACGCGCTAGAGCTATTGCTACATCACCGCGATGTGCTCAAACCACTCCAACCGCAAAGTGCACAGATGCGCACGTTGCTCTATCTGGTAGAACAGCGGCGAAGAATAGTCGGCGACAAGACACGTTTTACCAACCGCCTGCGTAATGCGCTCAAGCAATACTATCCGCAAGCACTCGACTGGTTTGCAGATAGCGACACCTTCGTGTTCTGTGACTTCCTGACCCGCTGGCCAACGCTACTCCAGGTTAAGCGTGCCAGAAGAGCAAGCCTTGAAGCATTTTTTAGAGAACACAATGTTCGTTTCCCCAAGCTCATTGAAGAACGAATCAATTCCATCAAGAATGCTGAGCCGCTCACCAATGATGTGGCTGTCATCAAGGCGCATCAATTGCAAGTGGAGATACTGGTCGATCTGCTGCGTGTCGCGTTGCAATCTATTGATCGCTACGACAAAGAGATCGCCGCCATCGCTCCCACACTACCTGATTATGCGTTGTTTAATTCGCTGCCTGGTGCAGGCGCTTTGCTTGCGCCACGATTACTCGTTGCGTTCGGTGAACAGCGTGATCGCTTTCAGGGTGCGGATGAATTTCAGAAGTATTCCGGCGTTGCTCCGGTAACGGAACGTAGTGGCAATAAAAGTTGGGTACACTGGCGTTGGCAGAGCCCCACATTTTTACGACAAACGATGGTTGAATGGGCGGCACAGACGATAAACAAATCCTATTGGGCAGGCGCCTTTTATCGGCAACAACGCGAAAAGGGAAGTTCCCGACAAACCGCAATACGCGCCTTAGCTTTCAAGTGGATTCGCATTCTCTTCCGCTGCTGGCAGTCTCGGACACCGTATGATGAATCTAGGTATCTGAATGCATTGAGGCGTCGTGGATCACCACTGCTAAAACAACTTGGTGAAACAACGTAAAATGTATTGACGGAAGACCTCAGGGCATGAACCGGACGGTCACACCAAGGCTCCACAGTTGGCGTAATATGCTCATTATGGAAATCTCTCTGTGCAGTATTTTCAAGGAGGCTTGCCAAGAGCAAAGATAACAAACCAATTGATGAAGAACTTGTTGCCTGCGATGTATGTCTTAGAGAAGTGCCAAAATCTGAAGCGATAGTTCCA
Source organism: uncultured beta proteobacterium (assembly GCA_963833515.1). Classification (GTDB taxonomy): domain Bacteria; phylum Pseudomonadota; class Gammaproteobacteria; order Burkholderiales; family Gallionellaceae; genus Gallionella. The sequence continues at coordinate 72,477 of CAWHYN010000012.1, forward strand.
GAGGCGACGGACTACATAGCGCACTATTGTGGCTTGGACTGCTATGAAAAATGGAAAATTCTGAGCGCAAAGACTAACGATCAAGCTAAAGAGTAGAGTCTGTGAGCCTATCCTGAATTTTGTGTGTAGAGGTCATATCATGCTAACTAAAGGAGCGATGAATGACCGAAGCAACGAAGAAGCCGCGCAAGCGCAAAGCCACAGGCCCATTTTCCAACGAGCTGCTTGATCAACTTTTAGCCCAGGTATCCGGCAAGGATGCCGAGAGCCTGTTGGGCGAATCCGGCCTGATCGGGCAGCTCAAGAAGCAACTTGCCGAGCGTATGCTGGCCGCTGAACTGACCCACCATCTGGCGAATGAGGAACCCGATGAAGGGGCTGGCAACCATCGCAACGGCAGCAGTCCCAAGACCGTGCTCACCCCCAACGGCGCGCTCGATCTGTCCATCCCGCGTGATCGCTTATCCACCTTCGAACCGCAGCTGGTGGCCAAGCACCAGCGCCGCCTGCCCGGATTCGACGAGCATGTGATCGGCATGTATGCACGGGGCATGACGGTGCGCGAGATACAGGGGCACCTGATCGAACTGTACGGCCTGGAAGTTTCTCCCGATTTAATCTCCACCATCACCGACGAAGTCATGGCCGAGGTAGCGGAATGGCAAGCCCGTCCGCTAGAGGCCATGTATCCCATCGTCTATTTCGATGCCTTGCGGCTCAAGATACGCGACGAGGGCACGGTCAGAAACAAGGCGGTCTATCTGGCGCTAGGCATCGACGCCACTGGGCGCAAGGATGTGCTGGGACTGTGGATTGAGCAGACTGAAGGCGCCAAGTTCTGGCTCAAGGTGTTCAACGACATCAAGCAGCGCGGTGTGGCGGACATCCTGATTGCCGTGGTGGATGGGTTGCGCGGCTTTCCGGAAGCCATCGAGGCAGTGTTCCCGCAAACCCAGATACAGACCTGCATCGTGCATCTGATTCGCACCTCGCTCAATTACGTGGGCTGGAAGGATCGGAAGGCACTGGCTGCCGAGTTAAAGGCCATCTACCAAGCGGTCAATGCCGAAGCTGCGGAAGCGGCCTTAACCGAATTCGAGCAAGGAGCATGGGGCAAGAAGTTCCCACCCATCGCGGCGGCCTGGCGACGGCAGTGGACGCAGGTGATTCCGTTCTTCGCCTATCCGCCGGAGGTGCGCAAGATCATCTACACCACCAATGCCATCGAGAGTCTGCATATGCAATTGCGCAAGATCGTAAAGAACCGTGGGCACTTCCCCAGCGACGAGGCCGCCACCAAGCTGCTGTATCTGGCCTTGCGCAATATCGTGAAAGACTGGAAGATGCCACCACGGACATGGAAGGAGGCGGCCAATCAATTCGCCATCATGTTCGGCGAACGATTCACGGATGCTTTAAATTGATGCCGTGACTAAACCAACCTCACACACAGAATTTCGGATACGTCCGAGTCTGTCAGGATTACATGCCCACTATGGCCGCCGCTGGATCCATTTTACGCACCATGTTCAGTATCTGCATACTTTGAACCTTGTCAGGATCATATTTCACAATCAACGCATAATGCGGAGTGTGATGATCCAATTCTACACAATCAACCCCATCACACTCGGCAATCCATTTCGCCAAATGATCTTTCTTTTGGGCATCTAACTCCGGATGTATATGAATTAGCATATCTGCTGTACTCATGATCAGCTCCTTCCGTTGCAGAAAGATGAAGAGATGAGGCAAAGGTAAGACATCACCGCACCCCTAGCTAGTGATTATAGACCTGTAATTTGGGTAAAGTTAGAAATTGGTTAGGGACAAATCTGACTATGACGACAAGTAACAATGTGTTGGGAGCTCCACTAAACAACTATTTACTATGCGGCTATTTGAATAATGGCCTTGAATGACCTGAGTTAAATTCTGATCCAGTTCCTGTGAGAGTTTTCAGTCTAGTCTAAAGCTATTGCAGGTTCAATCGTTGGTTCATCTCCTGTGGTGTTGGAATGGGTGGAAACAGGCTCTGTTGTAGAACATGATTCGTTGTAGCGCCTATTGTCCAGGTGGCTGGTGCTGGCGGCCTTCTCCCAATGGATCGATGCGGTCGAACCGTGTTGTAGTGGATGCGCCACTGTTCAATCAGGATGCGAGCTTCATTGAGGCTATAGAACAATTCGCCATCCAGGAACTGGTCGCGAAACTTGCCATTGAAGCTCTCACAGTAACCGTTCTGCCAAGGGCTTCCAGGTTCGATGTAAGCCGTCTGGGTACCTATGCTCTTTAGCCAGTTGCGCAATATGGTTGCCACGAACTCCGGCCCGTTATCGCTGCGGATGTATTGTGGAATACCATGCTCCAGCATCAGGTCTGAAAGCACATCAATGACATCCAGTGCCTTGATATGCCTGGCCACATAAAGTGCCAGACATTCCCGTGTGTATTCGTCAATGACGACCAGAATGCGAAACTTGCTCCAGCGGCGTCGCCAGGGGCAGTAGGTATGCCCCTGAACGAAGTCATAGCTCCACACGTGGTTCGCTGCTTCCGGCCGCAGGCGAATGCAGGATCCATCATGCAGCCACAGATGTCCGCGCGGGGATTGCTTTCTGGGAACCTTCAAGCCTTCTTCTTTCCAGATACGGCGCACCACAGATTCCGTGGTTTCCCAGCCCGCGGCCGCCAACAGGTCGAACACGGTTCGGTAGCCATAGCGCCCATACAGATTGGCCACTTCCATTACACGCCATGCCGTAACGGCGTTTCATCGGCTTGTGGTACGTCTTGATAACGCATGGTGCTGCGCGGCACGCCCAGAATCAGACAGGCGCGTCGTTCGGAAAGCTTGGGATATTTGCCCACAGCCGCCTTGACAGCTGCTCGCTGGCGCTGTGGGCTTAGAAGTTTCCCTTGGCCACGTCCGTCAAGACAGCTTTTTCCAGATGCAACTCACCAACTAGGCGCTTGAGGCGAGCATTCTCCTGTTCCAGTTGCTTGAGTCTCTTGGCCTGGTCTACCTTCATTCCTCCAAATTCACGCCGCCAGCGGTAGTAGCTCTTGTCTGTCGTACCGGCTTCCCGGCAGGCCGTCATGACATCCTTGCCTTGTGATAGCTTGACTTCGATTTCCCGTAGCTTGGCCACAATCTGTTCGGGTTTTAAACGTACTCGTTTGCTCATGTTTTGATCCTTCCTTAGAGTTGAAAATGGGTATTTTCTCTCACTCAGGTTGGATCAGTTTTTTCACGCCGGTCATTGAGACAGCGCTTCGATCAAGTCATTGCTCGCATCGACAAGCGCATAAAAGAACTGGTCGAAGCAAATCCAGATCGCAAAGAGCATGTCACGCACTTGCGCACCATCACCGGAGTCGGCCCGGTCGTCAGCGCTGCACTGGTCAACTCCCTTGAGCGTATGCCCCTGAAGAACGCAGACGCCTTCGTTGCCTTCACCGGCCTGGATCCCCGGCCGGATTCATCCGGCCAACACCAAGGGAAACGGCGTCTGTCCAAGCGCGGCCCATCTGACTTGCGCAGGCTACTCTATTTGGCTGCGATGTCGGCCAAGAAGACAAAAGCCTGGAAGCCACTCTTTGAGTGTTATCGTGCAAAGGGCTTGCCCACTACTGCGTGTTTCGTCATTCTGGCTCGGCGCATCGCCAGAACCGCATGGTCGATGTACACTTACGAAACCGAATTCGATCCTGGACGACTTACAAAAGGCTTGACGTAAACCATAGAATCTTTGTGGCATCGAGTTTGATACTATGAGGCTCCGGTCAGTGCCGATTGTGTTGAAAAACTCGCTTTCATTTTAGGCTGATTCAGTCGCTCAATTTTTTCTGCGTGTGATTTTTTTCGTGGCAGTGTGTTTTTTCTCAAGTCGAACCCCTTTTTCTTCGCTTAAGTACCGACCATTTCTGCTTCCTGTGCTACAGGGGTAAGCCATTTCGCCATTCGCCTCAAATTCTGCGCGGTTGCAGCCAGCAGAAATTCGTCTCGTGCACCACTTGGCCCTCGTAATCGGAGCTTATCCAGTTTCAATATCCGCTTGAGGTGTGCAAACAGCATCTCGACCTTTTTGCGTTCACGTCTTGATTGTTGATATTCCGGTGTCATGTAAATCCGACGTGCAACGTTGCGTGCATCTTCGTGGATACTGCGGGCGATCTTGCGTTTCGGAGTGTTCGGGCAACAATGATTCTTTTGGGGACATGCTGCACATTTATATTGGTTTGACGTATAGAGAATGGTGTCGGCTTTGGTGATTCGTGTGCGTGGTTTCTTGAAGATGCGCCATGCGCTGCGTAGCGCATGGCCTTCAGGGCAGCGATACTCGTTGGCCTGCTCATCCCAGATAAAGTCGCTGTTGGAGAAGGTGCCGTCCTTGCGCTCTGATTTATCACATACCGGCACATGCGGCTCGATCTGCTTCTCGTCCACTAGCCAGTTGAGCATGGCCGCAGAACCATAGTTGGTGTCGCCAACGAGTCGATCCGGTTTCATCTCATACTTGTCTTCAACGCGATCTATCATCGTCTTGGTGGCTTCCACTTCAGCTGTCTTGTTGACTGCTGAGGGTTCGACATCGACGATGATGCCGGCCTTGAGGTCAATCAGGTAATTGGTGGAATAGGCAAAGAATGCTGGGCCACCTGTGGCACCGGTCCAGGTGGCCGCCGGATCGCTCAGTGAGACGAACTTGGGAATGAAGTCAGGATTGTTCGTTTCCTCAAGCGCATCCAGATACTCTCTTACCGGACGTGCTGTTTCAGCGGAACTGGTCCAGTTCATGGCTTCTTCTCCATGAACACTATTCACGCGCTGTGCATCGGCCTTGATGATGCTGGCGTCGGTGGCAAAGCCTTCGCCTCGTACCAGCCCTTCCTTCATGCAGCGTTGTAGTACTGTCTCGAACAACTGCCGGAACAGGCCGCTGTCGCGGAACCGGCCATGCCGGTTCTTGGAGAAGGTGGAATGATCCGGTACTGCATCTTCCAAACCCAGTCTGCAGAACCAGCGGTAAGCCAGATTCAGATGCACTTCTTCGCAGAGCCTGCGTTCGGAGCGGATACCAAAGCAATAACCGATGACCAGCATGCGGATCATCAATTCTGGATCGATGGAGGGTCTGCCGGTGTGGCTGTAGTATTCGGCGAGATGCTGCCGGAGTTCGGTTAAATCCAGATAGTGATTGATGCCGCGGAGGAGATGATTCTGGGGAACGTGATCTTCAAGGTCGAATGAATAGAACAGGCGCTTTTGCTTATCTGTCTGAAACCCAATCATATCAAGGCTCCCAACTAATTCGATGGGTGATATTATAGCATTCGAAACATCAAATTACGCGGGAGTTTTTCAACACAATATGCCATGAGCGGACAGTCACGACCGACCGCTTTTTGGCAATTCTCGCTAAACTATATGTCAGTCTCATCAGAGAAATTCTCACTTCTGCCAGCAAACTAATTCCTCAATTTCTTTACACGCTCAATCATAGTGCGCGCTTGCACAAAACAAGTGCGCTGGCAGTCTAGATGCGATATCCGCATACGTTATTACTCAGGCAAAATAGTAATTCAGTATAGTGGCACGATTGCTGCTACAATTTATATTAAGGGTGTCGGTCTTGCAGATCGGCCACTTACAGAAGAACTAGGGTTCCGACCGTCAATTATAGTCGATGGTGTCTGGTCCGAGAGTTCTCGGTCTTGTTGATAGCAAGGCTCCACGGAGGGATAAAAGCCCGGGAGGATGTGACCAAGTTGTTTCGTTGGCACCCTCCCGGGCTATTTTATTTCAGGAGTCGTGCAATGTCATTTTTACAGCATCTAACTGGTCAATCAACTCGCGCAACGCGTGCAGGGCCTTATGATTGCATCAATATTTATACAGCAAGAAAGAGACGCTATGCCTAAGCAAATATTCAAGCAAAACATACTGTGGGAAGAAACCATTCCTGGCGGTGCCCATTGGTCGTTCTTGATGAAGCGCGGAACTGGACTGCGCATCACCGATGTGGAAGGCGGGGCGAATCTGTCCGCGCTGTTCTACAGCCAGCAAGAAAAACTGGAACGCTACAACATGGCCGACACGCTGAAAGCACAACATACTGCGCATCTCACTAAAGGCTTCGTATGCTATTCGGACATGGGGCGCGTGTTGGCATCCATCATAGAAGACAGTTGCGGCTGGCACGACACTATCTGCGGCATGAGCAACGCGGCGCTGGTGGAGAAGAAATACGGCAAAGCCAATTACCAGCAGCATCGCAACGCCATGCACCGCAATGCACGTGACAGTTTTCTCATTGAACTCGGCAAGTGGGGTTTAAGCAAACGTGACATCGTGCCCAACGTAAATTTCTTTAGCAAGGTAAGTGTGGACGATGCAGGCGACCTGCATTACGAGACTAATCATTCCAAGGCAGGCAATTTTGTTGACCTGCGCTTCGACATGAATGTGTTGGTCGTCATGTCGGCCAGTCAACATCCTCTCGATCCAGACTTAAAATATGCGCCGAAACCAGTGCTGCTGCAGGCGTGGAACTGTGGTACCGCTCAGGAAGAGGATTACTGTCGGAATTTCCGACCTGAAAACGTGCGCGGCTTTTACAACACCGAATTACTGTTCGGCTAAGGACAGGAGAGAACATGGCTATCGTCGCAAGTAAGTTGACAACGCAACAAGCAAGTTACGGTTGCATCTTGCCAGCAGGTGAGTCTTGGCTGCATGAAGTGAAACGCGGGCAAGTATTCCGCATCCTTGACCTGGAAGGCAATCAGGCTGTGGATACGCTGTTCTACAATGCGCATAACCCGGAAGAACGTTATAGCGCGGTGGACACCATACGCGAGCAAGGCAACTTGTATCTGACTGCCGGTACGCGTCTGCTGTCCACCGAAGGCAACGTGCTGATGACCATCATCGCCGATACCTGCGGGCGTCACGACACGCTGGGCGGCGCCTGTGCGGCGGAAAGCAACTCTGTGCGCTATGCCATCGATAAGAAATTCATGCACAGTTGCCGCGATAGTTTCCTGCATGCGCTCGGCCATTGCGATTGTGGCATGGACAAACGCGACCTTACTGCCAACGTGAACTTCTTTATGAATGTGCCGGTGACACCGCAAGGCGAATTGACCTTTGCCGATGGCATCTCTGCATCGGGAAAATATGTAGAGATGCGCGCGGAAATGGATGTGTTAGTGCTCATTTCCAACTGCCCCCAACTGAACAATCCTTGCAATGCCTATAACCCGACACCTGTACAATTGTTGATCTGGGATGAAGTCACACATTAATCCAGCGCGTCCGGACGACCGGATGCGTGACAAACACGCAGGACGACCTGCAACTCAGGTGAACCATGTTCAATAAAGTCTTGATAGCCAATCGCGGCGCAATCGCCTGCCGCATCATTCGCACCCTAAAGCGCATGGGTATCCAGTCAGTGGCGGTGCATTCCGAGGCTGATGCCCGTTCGCTACATGTGCAGATGGCGGATGAGGCAGTGTGCATCGGTACGGCGGCAGCAGCCGACAGTTATTTGCGCGGTGAGCGCATACTGGAAGTCGCCCGTAGTACAGGTGCTCAGGCCATTCATCCCGGTTATGGTTTTCTTTCTGAGAACGCCGCGTTTGCCGAACAGTGTGCCGAAGCGGGGGTGGTGTTCATTGGCCCCACACCTAATCAGATGCGCCGCTTTGGACTCAAGCATACCGCACGCGAAATTGCCGAACAGAACGGTGTGCCGCTGCTACCGGGCAGCGGACTGCTGGGTGATGTCGGTCACGCGCATGCTGAGGCATCGCGCATCGGTTATCCGGTGATGATCAAAAGTACAGCGGGCGGCGGTGGCATCGGCATGCGTCTGTGCTGGAGCGTAGACGAACTGAACGAGGCGTTCCAATCGGTGGAACGTCTGGCGCGCGCCAACTTCAAAGATGCCGGCATCTATCTGGAGAAGTACGTTGAGCACGCGCGTCATATCGAAGTTCAGCTATTCGGTGACGGCAAGGGTAAGGTGATCGCGCTGGGCGAGCGCGACTGCTCGGTGCAGCGCCGCAACCAAAAAGTGATCGAAGAGACACCCGCACCAAACTTGACACTGGAAGTTAGAAAGCATCTGCTGGAAACTGCCGTGCGACTAGGCGAAGCCGTGCAGTATCAATCGGCCGGGACGGTGGAATTCTTGTTCGATGCGCATAACGGCGAGTTCTACTTCCTCGAAGTGAATACGCGTTTGCAAGTCGAACATGGCGTTACTGAAGAAGTTACCGGTGTCGATCTGGTCGAATGGATGGTGTTGCAGGCTGCGGGCGAGTTGCACCCGCTCGATGCAGTGCAGATCAGACCCAAAGGCGCTTCGATACAGGTGCGTCTGTACGCGGAAGATCCGAACAAGAATTTTCAGCCTTCCAGCGGCGTTCTGACTGGAGTCGAATTCTCTGCCGATGCACGCAACGAAACTTGGGTAGAGCGCGGCAGCTACATTCCGCCCTACTACGATCCGATGATCGCCAAGATCATCGTCAAGGCGATGAATCGGGAAGCAGCGCTGGAGAAGATGCGTGATGCGCTGGCCGATACGCGCGTGGACGGTATCGAGACCAATCTGGAATATCTGCGCCAGATTGTGGCTGACCGCGTGTTCGTCGAAGGTCGGCAGACCACGCGCTACCTGAACGGCTTCCATTACCAACCGAGCACCATCGACGTGCTGGAACCCGGCGTGCAAAGCACGATACAGGATTATCCCGGCCGCCTCGGTTACTGGAACATCGGTGTGCCGCCCTCGGGACCGATGGATGCGCTGGCATTCCGATTGAGTAACCAACTGTTGGGCAATGCAGATGATGCGGCAGGATTGGAACTGACTGTTTCCGGCCCAACGCTGAAATTCAATCGCGACACGGTCATCGCGTTGACTGGTGCAGCGATGAAAGCCGAGCTGGATGGCGAGCCGCTGAAGTTCTGGCGCAGCCATGTGGTCAAGGCAGGCAGCGTGTTGCGACTAGGTGCGGTGCAAGGCTGTGGTTGTCGCACCTATCTGGCCGCGGCAGGCGGTTTCGATGTGCCGGATTATCTTGGCAGCAAATCCACTTTCACGCTGGGTCAGTTCGGTGGTCATGGCGGGCGCACTTTGCGTACCGGCGATGTGTTGCACCTCGGCGTTGAATCGACTTCCCGAGCACACCGCGCGCTACCGTCGGATCTGATTCCATTGTATAGCAACCAATGGGAGATCGGCGTGTTGTACGGTCCGCATGGCGCACCGGATTTCTTTACGCCATCCGACATCCAGATCTTCTTCGCCACCGAATGGGAAGTGCATTACAACTCCAGCCGCACCGGTGTGCGCCTGATCGGTCCCAAGCCGCAATGGGCGCGGCAGGACGGTGGCGAGGCTGGGCTGCATCCGTCCAACATCCACGACAACGCTTACGCTGTTGGCGCAGTGGACTTCACCGGCGACATGCCCGTCATTCTTGGGCCGGATGGTCCGAGTCTCGGCGGCTTCGTGTGTCCAGTGACCATCGCCCATGCTGAATTGTGGAAGATGGGGCAACTGCGGCCGGGCAATACGGTGTGTTTCCGCTGGATGACCTTGGAGCAAGCGAATCATCTAGAACAGCTGCAAGACCAGACCATCGCAGGGCTGAGTTTGCCGAAGGCGCTGCGCGAGTTCCCTGCTCCCAAAACGATGGGCAGCCCCCTCATTCACAGCATTCCAGCCAAGGATAAACAAGTGCAGGTGGTCTATCGCCAGTCCGGTGACCGCAACCTGCTTATCGAATACGGCCCGTTGGTGCTCGATATCAATTTGCGTTTCCGGGTGCATGCGCTGATGCAATGGGTGCAGCAGGCGATGAATGACGGCAAGCTGCAAGGCATCCTCGATCTGACCCCCGGCATCCGTTCGCTGCAGATCCATTTCGACAGTCGCGTGATGTCGCGCGCGCAGTTGGTGAAGCAACTTATCAAAGCAGAAAAGCAATTGCCGAGTATCGAAGACATGCAAGTGCCGACGCGTATCGTGCATTTGCCGTTGTCGTGGGATGATCCCTCCACGCAACTGGCGATCCAGAAATACATGCAATCGGTGCGCAAGGATGCGCCCTGGTGTCCAAGCAACATCGAGTTCATCCGCCGTATCAACGGGCTGGGCGATATCGAGCAAGTGAAACGTATCGTGTTCGACGCAAGTTATCTGGTGCTAGGTCTGGGCGACGTGTATCTAGGTGCACCGGTAGCGACGCCTCTTGATCCACGGCATCGTCTGGTCACGACCAAATATAACCCTGCGCGTACCTGGACGCCGGAGAACGCTGTCGGTATCGGCGGTGCCTATATGTGTGTGTACGGCATGGAAGGCCCGGGTGGTTATCAGTTCGTCGGGCGTACCGTGCAGATGTGGAATCGTTACAAACAGACGGCGGACTTCGAGCAAGGTAAGCCGTGGTTGCTGCGCTTCTTCGACCAGATCCGCTTTTATCTGGTGACGGAGCAGGAGTTGCTCAAGATGCGCGAGGACTTCGTGGCCGGACGTTTCCAACTCAAGCTCGAAGAAACCACCTTCAGCTTGAAGGAATACAACCAGTACCTGAAAACTAACGATCAAGCGATCACTGCCTTCCGCAACACGCAGCGTGCCGCCTTTGCCGCAGAGCGCGAGTTGTGGAAAGCTAATGGTCAGGCAGAGTACACTACGGACATCACTGTGGCGGAAGCCGGAACTGACAGTGAACTTGACCTGCCACCGGGTAGCCGTGCCGTGGCAGCCCATGTCGCGGGCAATGTGTGGGCCATAGCGGTGGCGGTTGGCAGCAAGGTGAAGGCGGGCGATACGCTGGTGGTCATCGAGTCGATGAAGATGGAGATCGCCTTGCTTGCTCCCTGTGACGGCAAGATCATTCAGTTGCATTGCCGCACGGGCGGGCAAGTCTCCGCCGGACAAGACCTGCTGGTTATCCAGAGCGATGAGTGAGGGGACGATGAAACATGATCTGAACATCATCTCACTCCGCAAACGCTACCTTGCAGGCGAGCTGCATCCGCTAGCCGTCATGGAAGATATTCTGGCGCACATCGGTGATGACCCGCATCACGTCTGGATACACCGTTTGTCGTTGGCTGAAATCCACGACTACGTGTCAGCTCTGCAAGACCAAGACCCCGCCGGGCTCCCTTTGTACGGTATCCCGTTTGCTATCAAGGACAACATTGATCTGGCTGGCGCGCCGACTACGGCAGGCTGTCCCGAGTTTGCCTATCAGCCGCAACGGCATGCAACAGTGGTGCAGCGTCTGATCGATGCGGGTGCAATCCCCATCGGCAAAACCAATCTCGATCAATTTGCCACCGGACTGAATGGCACACGTTCTCCCCACGGTGCATGCGGTAACGCGTATGACGCGGCCTACATCTCCGGCGGTTCCAGTTCCGGCTCGGCGGTGGCCGTTGCGCTGGGGCTGTCCAGTTTCAGTCTGGGTACCGATACCGCAGGTTCGGGTCGCGTACCCGCCGCGTTCAACAATTTGGTTGGCGTAAAACCCACGCTCGGCTGGCTCTCCACACGCGGCGTGGTGCCAGCCTGTCGTTCGCTGGATTGCGTGTCCATCTTTGCACTTAACACAGCGGATGCAAACAGTGTGTTGTCCGTGGCAGCTGGATACGACGAGCAGGATGCGTACTCGCGCCAGATGCTTGCGCATGGCTTTGATTTCGGTCGAGCCGAAGCTTTTCATTTTGGCATACCGTGTGCCGAGCAATTGCAGTTCTTCGGCAATCAGCAAGCAGCCGCATTGTTCCAGCACAGCTGCGATGCGTTGCGCGCCATCGGCGGCACGGCCATCGAAGTTGATTTCGCCCCATTCTTGAATGCGGCCCGTTTGTTATACGAAGGGCCTTGGGTAGCGGAACGCTATGCCGCGATCCGCCAATTCTTCGATGCGAAATCGGAACACATTCATCCAGTGGTGCGCGAGATCATTGCCGGGGCAAAGAAGTTCTCTGCGGCCGATGCTTTCAGCGGCATGTATCAACTGGAAGCACTACGCAAAGAAGCCGCATCGGTGTGGAGCAAGATCGATTGTTTGGTCACGCCGACCACGGGAACCATCTATCGCATCGACGAAATGCTGGCCGATCCGATCCGCTTGAATGCAAATCTGGGTTATTACACCAACTTCATGAACCTGCTGGATTGCGCGGCGGTCGCTGTTCCAGCAGGTTTCCAGGACAACGGTCTGCCATTCGGCATTACGCTGGTTGCACCTGCCAATCAAGATATTCCATTGCTGCATCTGGCGGATCGATTGCTACGTGGTGCGAAGGATTCTTCTGCGCAGAACGAAGCGTTAGTGGCTGGAAGGGTGCGTGTAGCGGTTTGCGGCGCTCACCTCGAAGGCTTGCCGCTCAATCATCAACTCACCAGTCGCGGCGCGCATCTGGTGACACGCACCAGAAGTGCAGCTGATTACAAACTATACGCCTTGCCTGGTGGTCCTCCATATCGGCCGGGGATGGTGCGGGTATTGGCGGGTGAAAATGGCTGCGCCATAGAAGTGGAGGTGTGGGAAATGCCCGCGCGCGAATTCGGTTCTTTCGTCGCCGCCATAACCGCACCACTTGGCATCGGCACCATTACGCTTGCAAGCGGTGACCAGGTTCAGGGCTTTGTGTGTGAGCAATATGCCGTGAAAGATGCGGCGGACATCTCACGCTTCGGCGGCTGGCGTGCTTACCTGCAACAAAATGCCTGATCCCCATGGAACTGCAATTATTCAAGACGCTGTGGGGGCATAGCGGTTCACTGAGTGAGGCTGCGGATCAGGCTATCGAAGCGGGCTTTGTCGGCTTGGAAGGCAATGCCGATGTGCCACAGGCACGTCGCGATGAATTGCAATCGACATTGCAGACGCGGCAGTTGCACTACATTCAGGAGATCGTCACGGCAGGTGGTTATGTGCCGAGGCGTCAGGCGACATTGGAAGAACATGTCTCCGATGTAGAGCGGCAGCTGCAACTCGGACGACCGCTGGCACCGAAATGGGTGACCGTTATCGGTGGCTGTGATGGGTGGTCGCTGGATCAAAGTGTGCGCTTCTTCAGCGAGGCGCAGGAAATCGCTGCACGTATGAACATCGCATGCAGCTTTGAGACGCACCGCAGCCGTTCCCTGTTCAACCCGTGGATCACGCTTGCCGTTCTGCAACGCTTGCCAGAACTGAAACTCACTTGTGATTTCAGTCATTGGGTAGTAGTGATGGAACGGCAGCTGGATGATGACTGGGATGTCGTGCGTGAAGTAGCTCGTCATGCTCATCACATTCATGCCCGTGTCGGTTATGACCAAGGCCCGCAAGTGCCGCATCCCGCTGCGCCGGAATATGCCGGTGCGTTGGCATCACATCAACGCTATTGGGAAACGATCTGGTCGATGCAACGCGGCAAGGGGGCTTCTATTACCACGATGACCGCCGAGTTCGGTCCCGATGGGTATTTGCATACCTTGCCATTCACGCAGCTACCGGTCGCCGATCTGTGGGAGATCAATGCTTGGATGGGACGAACCGAGCGTGAACATTTTCAGGAGTGGCACAGCAATGGTCATTTTTCTGGCAACAGTGTGAGGTGACTACGCTCGTGCAATACCCGCTACTTCAGAAAAGGGCTATCTCGGCGTTGCTTGTGGGCTCAGTGTTTTGGGGGCTGTTCTGGTGGCCACTCAAATCACTCAGCATGTTCGGCATCTATGGCAGCATTGTGCAGGTATACGCGTTCGGTTTGTCGGTCTTGTTGTTGTTGCCATTCGTTTGGAGCAGCTTGTCGCAATTGCGCGGACAGATCGGCTTGATACTTCTGATCGCGGCACTAGGCGGCTGGGCCACTGCTTCATTGGTCACCGCGCTCGCTGAAGGAAGCGTAGTACGCGTTATGTTGCTGTTCTACCTGGCGCCGGTATGGATGATTCTTGCGGCAAGAATGTTTTTAGGCGAAGCCTTGACCAAGTTGCGGCTCATTGCGCTGGCACTCGCGCTGGCAGGACTGGCCGCAACATTGGGTGGCCCCGAAATATTTTCGACGCCACTGTCTGCGATTGACCTGCTGGCACTCTCATCCGGACTTACTTTTGCATTCAATAATGTCGCTATTCGTGCCGGCCATGACTTGCCGGACACGGTGCGGGCAGTAGCGATCAATGCAGGATGTGCCCTCATTTCGTTCGGTTTCATGTGCTGGGAAGAAAAGCCCATGCAGATGCTTGACGCAAAGCAAATAGGGATACTGTCAGCACTCTGTTTGCTCTGGGTTCTTCCTGGCACGCTGGCGACTTTCTATGGTGTGGCTCGCCTTGATGCAGGCAAGGCAGCAATCTTGTTGTTGGCGGAACTTGTGGTTGGCGTGTTATCCGCAGTATTAATCGGAGGAGAACATTTGTCGGCGCAAGAAATGGCAGGTGGGATCCTTATTCTGACGGCTGCTGTAATCGAAGCACGTTCAGAGACTGCTGCGCACAATTGATCCTGATCACACTATTTACATCATCACCAACGCCACGCTACGTTCATTGAGTGACTAGACCGTTCCAGAGTTCTGAAGAACTGCCCTTGAAGTATTAAGTAAGGTTCTTCTAAGCAAAGCAAAGTTCAGATGCATCTCTTTTGGTGCGTATTGCGTTCAATGTTGGTGCAAGCCGCATCTCCTCGATCGCGACATCTATGCAATCCAAACAATTTAATCTCAATAAAAACAACGGCAAGCCGCACAATCTGCTGTCTGGCATCGTTATTGCTTTATATTCCATGAATATTACGAATATTCAATTTAGTAATACCTTCGACAATTTGGAGACGACCATGAATGTAAATAAACTCGGTAAGACAATGAAGCTTTGGGTGGCAGGTGCGCTGGTTGCGATGGCGTCCCTTTGTGCCATTCCTGCGTACGCGGCTCAACCCCTGACGATAGGTTATAGCGATTGGCCGGGTTGGGTGGCCTGGCAAGTGGCCATCGAAAAAGGCTGGTTCAAGGAGGCCGGTGTTGACGTGAAGTTTGAGTGGTTCGATTACTCTGCGTCAATGGACGCGTTCACCGCAGGCAAGCTTGATGCCGTTTTTATGACTAATGGCGACACGCTTGTTACAGGCGCTGGTGGCGGCCGTGGAAAGATGATACTGATCACCGACTATTCCAACGGCAACGATATGATCATTGCAAAGCCCGGAATCAAGACATTGACCGATCTGAAGGGCAAGAAAGTGTCTGTGGAAGTTGGCCTGGTTGAACATCTGCTGCTGCGTAATGGCATGAAAAAAGCTGGCATGAAATCAGGAGACATCGACATTGTGAACGCCAAAACCAACGAAATGCCTCAGATGCTCGCATCCAAAGACATTTCAGCCATCGGTGCATGGGAGCCCATTGCTGGCCAGGCCAGAAAAGCCGTTCCGGGATCAAAGGCGATCTATACCTCTGCCGATGAACCTGGTTTGATTTATGACGTTTTAGCGGTCAATCCGGCCAGCGTCAAAGAACGACGAGCTGAATGGCTGAAGGTGGTCAAGATGTGGGGCAAGGTTGTCGCTTACGTTGAAAATCCAGAGACCCAGGCTGACGCCGTCAAGATCATGGCAGCCCGTTCTGGCGTGAGTCCGGAAGAGTATCTCCCGCTTCTTAAAGGCACCAAGCTGCTTACGCTCGAAGAAGGCAAAAAGACCTACGTTAAGGCCGACGGTTATAAATCATTGTATGGTTCTACCGAGATTGCCAATACCTTCAATTGGTACAACAAGGCATACGGCGTGAGTCAAAACGTGCCCAGCTATATCGACCCATCCTTTACAAACGAACAATAAGTGTTTGTTAACGTTTAATCCGGAACGCTGCCGCTGCATGTCTGGCAAGATGAAACTTTGGGCTGGCATGCAGCAATGTGGACGAGCTTAAAAATTATTATTTTTATATTTTAACTTGCGAAATTAAGGAGCATTTCATGAAATCCAACCAGAACACTTGCCAATTTTCCAAAGTGATATTGCCTGTCGTAGCGCTCACCTTTTCTTTGTCAACTCTCGCAGAAGAAGGACCGGAACCTGATACCAGCTTGGCTTACAACGTTGGCGTACTTTCTGACTACCGGGTGCGCGGCATTGCACAGACTGCTGGCAATCCGGCACTTCAGGGTGGAATCGATTTCACAACCAAGGCCGGTGTTTATCTTGGCACGGCAGCTTCCAATGTGAAGTGGATCAAGGGGTTCAATGGCGCAACCAAAGGCAGTTACGAGCTCGACTTGTATGGCGGTTACAGGGCCCAAATAACCGATACGAATTTTTCCTACGATGTCGGTGTGATCACATACCAGTATCCCGGCAACAATTCCGGCGCAGCAGGTACTCCGGGAGCAGGAGGTTTTTCAAACGCCAGTACAGTTGAAGTTTATGGCGATCTGACCTACACCATATACACATTCAAATACAACCGCAGTGTCGGTGATTTCCTTGGCAACCTGAACAGCTCGGGAAGCCAGTATTTTGACCTCAGCGCTGCGATCACTTTGCCAAACAGCTTCACGCTTGTACCGCATATCGGTCATCAGTACATCGCGGGCCAGAATGGGAATTTGGATTATTCCGATATTTCACTGACGCTGAGCAAGGACTTTGGCAATGGCTTGGTTGCCACTGCGGCTGCGATGGATACCAACGCCAGCAAAACTTATTATACGGATTTCAATGGCAAGTATCTGGGTAACAGCACCTTGGCAGTCGGAGTGAGATACAGTTTTTAATTGGGAAGGGTTGACCCGATAGTAGTTTGAAAGAAATAAGCTGCCAAGATTGGATGAAGATAGAAAGGTGTTCGTGAAGTCGGCTGGATTCGTGTCGCTTAATGGATCCAACAAAATCGCGAACAACTTTAATCCAAGGAAGTCCTGCAGAGCAACGCAGGACTTGGGCAGCACAATCGACGTCTTCAGCAATAAAGAAATAGGCCTAAAGGTTAGAGAACGAGAATGAATACAAATTCCTGGTTCGCGGTGCGGAGAGAATTGTCGCAGAACAAGAGAGCGGTACTGGGCGTTGCTTCGTTCCTGCTCCCTTTGCTGATATGGTGCATGGTCAGTTATGTGCCTTTTATCTGGCATCCGAAGGTGCTAATCAGCAACCCGGGCGATGTGGATTATTTTCAAGTGGGCATGCTGGTGGACAAAGCGAATTTCAGGGATGAGCTGTCCAATATGCGATCCACGGGCAAGACCGCGCCCCAAGGTCAGCCCGCCAACCCCATCTATCTACCCGCTCCACATGAGGTAGCAAAAGCGTTCTATACAGGATTCACTACAGCGCCGGAACAGCACGACGGGCAGTGGTTGCACGAGAGTCTTTGGCACAGCATTCAAATCATTTTCTGGGGCTTCGTGCTGTCTTCGATAATTGGTGTTCCGTTGGGTATCCTTTGTGGCACCTACAGTGCTGTTTCAAGACTGAATGAACCATTTGTTGAATTTTTTCGCTACCTGCCGGCGCCCGCATTCGGTGCGCTTGCGGTGGCAATTCTCGGCATTTACGACGGACCGAAAATTGCAATTATCGTGATCGGCACGCTGTTTCAACAGATTTTGATCATCGCAAATACCACCCGCAAGCTGGACTATGCCCTAATCGAAGCAGCGATGACGCTGGGCACCAGCCGGATGAAGCTCCTATTTCACGTGATTCTTCCGGGGGTGCTGCCAGACATCTACCGTGATCAGCGCATCCTGCTCGGCTGGGCGTGGACTTATCTGATCGTGGCTGAGCTAATCGGTACCTCGTCGGGCATTACCTGGTTCATCACCCAGCAAGCGCGTTACCAGCATTTCAATAACGTCTACGCAGCCATTTTCATGATCGGTTTGCTCGGCCTTGGTGGCGATTTGCTGCTGGCCGCGCTAGGCAAGAGATTGTTCCGCTGGAACCCTTCGGCCAACAAGGAATAAATGTGAACACGACCAATCATTTGCCAAGCTACCTTGAACAATCTGAAGCTGTCCGGAGCCGGTTTGATCGCCTGAAGTCGCGCGAGGTCATCCTTGAAGTCAATCATCTCAGCAAGGACTATCAAACCACCAAGGGCAATGTCACTGCGCTTAAAGACGTCAATTTCAAGACCCATCGGCGCGAATTCGTCTGCGTGATCGGACCATCCGGTTGCGGAAAGTCTACGCTGATCCGCATTCTCGCAGGGCTAGAGCCCCATACTTCCGGAGATGTGTTGCTCGATGGCAAGCCGGTGACTGGCCCAGGGCGTGACCGCGGAATGGTATTTCAGGGCTACACACTTTTCCCTTGGCTAACGGTAAAAAAGAACGTCATGTTCGGTCTCGAAATGAACAACATCAGCGCTACCGAAGCGGGCCCCGAGGCGGAACTTTGGCTAGAGTTGATCGGCCTTGAGAAGTTCGCCAACGCCTATCCGCACGAATTGTCGGGTGGCATGAAGCAGCGGGTGGCGATCGCCCGGGCGCTGGTAAACCAACCGCGCATTCTGCTGATGGATGAGCCGTTCGGTGCGCTGGATGCGCAATCCCGTGTCAAGATGCAAGCGCATTTGTTGGAGATCTGGCGCAACATCGACATCACCGTGTTGTTCATCACGCATGATTTGGATGAAGCTATTTTCTTGGCAGACCGCATTCTGGTGCTGAAGGCGCATCCGGGTGAAGTGCAAGAGCTGATCGAAGTCCCGGTGCAACGTCCGCGAAATGCTGAGCAGTTCACTAGCCCGGAATTTTTGGCCACTAAGGCACGCCTGGAAGCCCTCATCCATCCACAGGAACCGGAACCTGAACCAGATGCAGATGTGAAGCCGCACATGATCCGTTTCGTCAACGTTTCGGACAACGTGGAGTGATCATGACGATGCAATGGTCACATGTCACCTGGGACGAACTCCCCTCCGCACTCAGTATCTCGAACAACAGTGCCATCCTTCCGATCGGTGCGACCGAGCAGCATGGGCCGCATCTTGGCTGCGGCATGGATTACATTTTGGCCGATATTCTGTGCCGCGCAGTGGCAGACAAAGTGCAGGTGCCGATGCTGCCCACCATGCCTTACGGTTGTTCGGTGGGCCACAGTCAGCGTTGGCCGGGCACGATTGCCTTGTCACCGATCACGTTGATCAACCTGATCAAGGAAATTGGTGACTGGGCCTACCACAGCGGCGTACGTCGCCTGTTTATCGTCAACACCCACGTCACCAACGCCGCGCCCCTACGCTGTGCGCTCGAAATGCTGCGTAGCGAACACGATGACATGATGGTGGGCGTGTTCAATTCCGGCACGCTTAGTGCGCGGGTGCGCGAATTTCATCATGCTGACGGAGATGACTGGCACGCCAACGACGCTGAAACTTCGCTGATGCTGGCCAAGGCTCCCGATATGGTGCGCACCGACAAACTTGGGGTCGCCGATGACCCTGATCGTACTGCTGGACTGGTGTTCTCACACCCGGTGAACCGCACAAGCCTCAACGGTGTCACCGGAACGCCCAGTATCTCTAATGCCGACAAGGGCGATGCGTGGTTTGCCTGGATGGTGGAAGACCTGAGCCGGTTGATCCGGCAGGGCATGCATGAAGAACCGCCCCTTTCATATTCGTATTTCAGACATGTGCACGGCTAATGACCGATTTTTTTAAAGGAAAGGTATGATGAAATCAGAAGCGGAAATCAAAAAAATTCAGGGTGACCTGAAAAGCAAGGGCGTGAAGTACTGCATCGGCGCCTATGTCGATATCCACGGCATCCCTAAGGCCAAGGTCGTGCCCATTGACCACTTACCGCAGATGGCAGCCGGCTCAGAGCGCTACACCGGTTATGCGCTGGACGGTCTAGGCCAGGCACCGAGTGATGACGAGTTGAACTCCATCCCCGATCTCGACCACATCATCCACTTGCCGTGGGAGCCCAAAGTGGCTTGGATGCCTGCCGACAACGGCTTCCAGGGCAAGCCTTATCCGCTCAATACTCGGGTGGCGCTCAAGAATGTGCTGGCAAAGGCGGCAGAGATGGGTTTTGGCTTGAATCTCGGCATCGAGTGCGAAATCTACCTGCTGCAGCAGGAGGCAGATGGCCAACTGGTAGTGCCAAACCCCGACGACAAGCTGACCAAGCCTTGCTACGACGTGCGCGGCTTCATGGACAACTTCGGCTGGCTGGACAAGATGGCCACCGCCATTAACGACCTCGGCTGGGATCTCTATTCCTTCGACCACGAGGACGGCAATAGCCAGTTCGAGTTCGACTTCAATTACAGTGACGCGCTCACCATGTGTGATCGCCTTACTTTCTTCCGCTACATGGCCAAGCACTACGCCAAGGAGGAAGGTCTGGTCGCCACCATGATGCCCAAGCCGTTCGCCGACAAGACCGGCACTGGTGCACACTTCAACATGTCGCTGTATGACATCAACACTGGTAGAAATTTGTTTGCCTGTGACCCCAAGGACGACCCGCGCGGCATCGGACTGACCAAGCTCGGCTACCAGTTCATCGCCGGCATCCTCAAACATGGCCCGGCGTTATGCGCGGCTTTTGCTCCCACTGTCAACAGCTACAAGAGACTGGTAAGGCAGGGCAAGATGAGCTACTTCAGCTGGGCACCGGTGTTTAACTCCTACGGCTCCAACAACCGCACCAACTCGGTACGGGTGCCGGCCGGTGGCGGGCGCTGTGAATCGCGTAACGCCGACGGCGCGGTCAACCCCTATCTGGCTGCGGCGCTGGCGCTTGGCGCTGGACTGGAAGGGATACGCGAGGGCCTCGACCCCGGTAATCCAAACGAAGATAATCTGTATGACATTTCGGAAACCGAACGCACCAAACGCGGCATTGAATTCCTGCCGCAGACACTGCAGGAAGCCGTGGCTGCTTTTGCAGAGGACCCGCTGGTCGAGCAGGCGCTGGGTAAGGAATTGAAGGATGAGTTCATTCGTTACAAAACCGAAGAGTGGGAAACGTATCACCTCACCGTAAGCAAGTGGGAAGTTGAACGTTACAGCTATATGTTCTAAGAGATCAGCGATGAAAGCCAGCAGCCAGGAAAAACTTTCCACATTGGTCAGCCGCATCAGCATCTCGTTGCCGCCGCCGCTGCTGACCGAGCTCGACTGCATGGTGGAAAGCCGTGGTTACGAGAGTCGTTCGCAGGCGATAGGCGAGATGGTGAATTACCAGCTCAGCGAGCACAAGCGCACACTGGGCAACGAGGTGATGGTAGGGACGATCACTCTGCTCTATGACCGCCTGACTCGTGACCTGCAGAAGAAGCTGGCCAACTTGCAATACAAACATATAGACGAAGTGATCAGTTCGTTGCACGTTCATCTTACTGAGGATCAGTTGATGGAAGTTATTCTGGTGCAGGGCCCAGCAACAAAACTGCAGGAAGTGGCAAACCAAATGATCACCCTTCGCGGTATTGTCACTGGACGTTTACAACTACTTGCTGCAGTCATTCCACCTGTGCATCCCTTATTTGCCACCAAGAGTGAGGAATCGTCGCCGCGCAATCCACCCAAAAAAAAGGCTAAACCGGCACGCCCATCGACCTGCATCAACCGGATGTCGAAGTCGTGAAACTGGAATCTCCCGCAGATCTGGATACCCAGTTCGCCAGGTTCGAAAACAGCAACCGCGTGGCATTAGCGCAGTAGTAGTAACCTGGGGTGGGCAAAAGCAAAGTGTTGTCCACCATTAAGATAGCTTAATACTGCGTGGGCACATGGTGCCTATCTGGTAATCTAAATCACTGAGGCGTGAAGTGCTGCTTCACGCTGTATATTGCGAGGCATTAAGGGCAACTCAGTGCCATCAGCGGTCGCTCGCATATTCTTGATAGAATCAGACGAATTGGCTCAAAGCCATCGTTGCAAGCCGGTCACCATTAGGCGATTAAAAATGTGGGCAATGCCATAATAAGCAATGCCATCTTGAAGTACGGAATATGCTATGCAAGCCACTATGAATGAAAAATCCCGGTCTCCTCTTACTGGGGTGATAATTTTTACCGTCGTGGCCATTATCGGGTTCGCCTATGTCAAATGGGTCCCCTATTATGCCAAGGCATTTTTCGCCCAGAGCCATCACGCCATTGGCGATTCGATCCTTTCGGGGAGATCCGCCTCTGCACCGCCCGCATCATGGAACGCGGCAGTGGAGTACGCCATGGCCTATGGCAAGTCAATCTGGCAGGCACTTGTCCTAGGCCTTGTTCTGGGTTCTGGAATCAAGGTACTTCTGCCGAATCAGTGGCTGAGCGCGACGCTTGGCCGCCTTGGCTTCAGAAGCGTTGCCCTTGGCACCCTTTTCGCAATTCCCTGCATGATGTGCACCTGTTGCGCGGCACCTGTGGCCGTCGGCATGCGACAAAGTCGTGCATCGATTGGTAGTGTGGTTTCCTGGTGGCTCGCAAACCCGGTGTTGAATCCGGCAACAGTTGTGTTCATGGGGTTCGTGCTGGGATGGGGCTGGGCCCTCTT
Source organism: uncultured beta proteobacterium (assembly GCA_963833515.1). Lineage (GTDB taxonomy): Bacteria > Pseudomonadota > Gammaproteobacteria > Burkholderiales > Gallionellaceae > Gallionella. The sequence continues at coordinate 95,017 of CAWHYN010000012.1, forward strand.
CAGGTTAGTGTTCGGCATTGGGATGGTGCTTGGGGTTGCCTATCTGGCAGAGCGTTTTGCCAACCCGCGCGATTCTGTTTCGCTCGAACAGTCCTGGCTTCCTGAGGCTGAGCCCTCAAAAGACAGCCTTGTGGCGCGTTGGGGTCGTGAACTTGTGACCATGACGATCAGGCTTGTGCCCGAGTATTTTGTTATCGTTCTTCTGCTGGGCGCCTCCAGGGCATGGCTTTTCCCTGAGCTTGGTGCGCATGACGGCATCTTCTGGATTGTTGCGATGGCAGTCGCGGGCACTCTGTTTGTCATTCCTACTGCGGGAGAGGTACCTATTGTGCAGGCAATGTTTGCATTGGGCCTGGGTGCGGGCCCTGCGGGAGCGCTCATCATGACGCTGCCTGCTGTCAGCCTGCCTTCGCTGGTGATGCTAGGTCGCGTCTTTAGTCTGCGAACTCGTCTCGTAATCGGGTCCGGCGTAGTGCTTTCAGGGATTATTGCTGGCCTTGTCGCGATGATCGTATTTTAATGCGACGTCGTCGTGGAGAAGCCGGTTAACATTGAGGACCACAGCGTCTGATATGCCGGCTCCGCATCGCTAAATTAAATGCAAATTGCCAAGTGCACCTTTCAAGCAGTGAAATAGTACGATGCTATTGCCCAGTGGTGCCAAGAGCCGACACCCAGCTTAGCATCAAGTTTTTCGTCTAGAGATCGTAACCGTAGGACTCAATCACCGCTCTGGCTTCGTCACTCTTGAGGTATTTCATCAGAGCAGCGGCGGCAGAATTGCTTTTGCCCCTCTCAAGAATCACAGCATCTTGACGGATTGGACTGTAAAGGTTGCTCGGTACGACCCAAGCTGATCCTGCCTTCAACTTGCCTCCTTCATAGACCTGAGACATAGGAACGAAGCCTAGCAACATATTGCCGGTCGCAATGAACTGGTAAGTTTGCCCAACGTCCTCACCCTGTACGAATTTTGGCGGAAGTGAATCCGCCACAGCAGTGCTTTCATTGCCTCCATCGCAGCAGCCCCATAGGGAGCCAGCTTCGGGTTGGCCAGAGCGATGTGGTCAAAGCCTCCTTGCTTCAATACCGCGCCCTTACTATCCACTATCAATTCTTTTCTACTCCAGAGCACCAATTTGCCAATTGCATAAGTGAAGCGGGTTCCCTTAACTGCGGCACCATCTTGTTCCAACTTGGTTGGTGTGTTCTCATCAGCGGAAAGCAACACATCAAAGGGGGCCACATTCGCTATTTGCGCGTAGAATTTTCCGGTCGCGCCAAAGGATAATGACGCCTTGTGGCCGGTGTCCTTTTCGAATTCCGCCGCAGTCTTCTGCATAGGGGCAGTAACGTTTGCAGCCACAGCCACTTGTACTTCGTCGGCCTTAGCTAATGAAGTGACGCTAATGAGGGCGAGGAATACAATCAGTTGACGTATCGGATGTTTCACGAAAATGCTCCTTTAAATATCTTGGCGGGCAATATTTATTGTATGCCTATTGGGAATGGTCATTGAAGAAATTAAGGACGGTTAGGAAATTTCATGATTGGGATCTGGCATGCTGCCGATTCGTTAATTAGGGCGATTCTAAAACCACTTTAGTTAGGTTTTCATCTGTGGTGGCTTTGCAAGTTTGCGTTGTAACGTGCGGCGATGCATGTTGAGCGCACGGGCCGTGGCAGAAATATTGTCATCGTATTCGCGCAGTATGCGCTGAATATATTCCCACTCCAGATTCCCGATTTGGGTGAGTTGAGCCTTGAGTGGTGTATTGCTGTCCGGCGCATGACCAAAGGCCGCGACAATCTCGTCCGCGTTGGCGGGTTTGGAAAGGTATTGCGTTGCACCCAGTTTGATTGCCTCGACTGCAGTGGCAATGCTGGCATAGCCGGTCAGGACCACGACGCGGGTATTCGGATCAAGGACGTGCAACACCTTGACTAAAGCCAGTCCTGACGCTCCAGCCATTTTCAGATCGACCACGGCGAACTCGGGAGGATTATTTTCTGCTAGTGGAGTCGCTTGCTCTACGCTGTGTGCCACCGTTACATCAAAGCCGCGTCTTTTTAAGGCGGCACTTAAAACCTTGCAGAAGGTGATGTCGTCATCCACCAATAACAAGGAGGCAGAGTCTTCGCGCGATTCTGTCATCTGTTTGTCCCGATTATTGGTAAAGTAAGTTCAGTGGTTGCGCCGCCTCCCTGCCTGTTGAACAAGCGCACCGTGCCGCCCATGCGTTCGATAGTCGCGTTGGCGAGGTACAATCCTAAACCGCGTCCTTCGGTTTTGGTGGTGAAGAAGGCCGAGCCGGCTTTGAGTGCCGCCTCCTCGCTTAGCCCCGCTCCTTGATCGCGAATCCCTAGTGTGAAGTAGGAGCCGTCCCAATGGGTATCAATCTCGATAGGTTGTAGGCTCGTATCTGCGGCATTGTTGAGTAGATTCATCAGAGCAGCACGCAGCGTCACATCCACCTTAATACGGGGAGACGGTTGCAAACCGCTACTGTGAAAGTGATATTGCGCAATGGGGCGCAGCAGTTGCCATTCATCCAATACCTCTGCCACCAACTCATCCCCGGCTTGCAGGGTGGTCGCACCGACGTCCTGCGCATTTGCCATGATCTTGTCGAGGATGCGTTTACAACCGCGCACCTGCTCGTCCAGGATAGTAAGGCTGTCGCGTAATCCGGCTTGCGTGACAGTCGTATCATGTTGCAGCTCGCCAATCACCACCGCCATGGTTGCGAGCGGCGTCCCCATCTCGTGCGCTGCACCGGCTGCCTGTGTTCCCAATGCCACAATACGCTCGTTCCGCAATATTTCTTCGCGCACCCGCGCCAGCAACTCGTCCCGATTGCGTACCGCTTGGGCCATCTGAACCACGAAATACGCCACCACTACCGCGCTGATGACGAAGCCCAGCCACATGCCCAAAACGTGCAGGTTGAAGTTGCTTTCCAGGACCATCCCCCCCATGTCGTGATTCATATTGCCCATGTCATGCATGCCGCTTGTGGTGGTGGATTGTCCGTGCAGCATGGGCAATGGCACATAGAATTTCATCAGGAACGTATAGCAGAGTGTGGTCAAGACGGCCATGCCCCAGGTATACCGACTCGGTAATACGGCGGCAGCAATCACCAGTGGCAACAGGTACAGGGAGACGAACGGGTTGGTCGAGCCGCCACCGTAGTACAGCAATATGGTCAGCACAATCACATCTATGCTTAATTGAGCGAATAGTTCCGGGTTGGAAACTAAACTACTGCTGCGCGATCGCATCCAGCTGATCAGATTGATGAAAGTAAGCGTGGCGATAGTCAGCAACATCGGCTGCCAGTCCAGCCCCAGTTCCAGAATTTTCCAGACGAGGACCAGCGTGAGGAGTTGACCAACAATCGCGATGCTGCGCAACGCGATTAGTCGGCGCAATTGGCTTTGGCTGGGGAGTGAAGAAAGTATCGTACTGTCCATGGCGCAATTGTAATCATAGAGACGCGCATGACGGATGCGACAAATTGTCGCGCGACATCATGTCGCATTCTCAAAATTATTTTCCATCCCTACAATTCGCGCGGCTAATTTTGATAACAAAAGCCAATCGGTAGCAACAAACTCGCTCAATCGGTAGTGCAAATGCGCAACAAACACTGGGTGATAAAACCCGGGAAAAGAATAAATAACAACCCAAGGGGAAAAACTTGAAAACAAAGGGGACGCTACGATTGACGGCAATGACTTTTGCGCTGGCAGTGACTTCGCACTCGGTGTTGGCAGAGGATTCAAACTCGGTAACGAGCAAAGATGAAGAATCATCCGGCATAACCAAGGCAATTGACGATGCTGGCGTGACAGAAATGTCACCGATCGAGGTACGTGGAACAAGCGATTCTGGGTATGTCGTGAAACAAGCCACGACAGCGACCAAGACCGACACCCCGTTAATGGAAACACCGGTGAACATTCAGGTTGTTCCTCAGCAGATCATGCAGGACCAGCAGGCCACCACACTCGATACGGTGTTGAGTAACGTCAGCGGGGTTCTGTCATATCAACAGGGAGGTAGTCTGGAGTCGGTCATTGTGCGGGGCTTCGACACAAATCAAACAGTCTTTGTTGATGGCTTCCGTATTTATGACCATTTTGGCAACGGCCTTCAAAACCTGACCAATATTGATAGCGTTGAAGTGATGAAGGGACCGGCTGCAACCCTTTATGGACAGGCACAACCCGGCGGTATCATCAACCTGGTATCCAAGCAAGCACAAACTACGCCCTATAATTCAGTGGAACTAACGGCCGGTTCGTGGAATCACTATGTTGCAAAATTTGATTCCACCGGCCCGCTCAATGAGGGTAAGACATTGCTGTACAGGTTGGACGGATCATATGACACGAGCGGTTCCTGGCGGGATGGGATTTGGAGCAAATCCACCTCTATTGCTCCAACGTTAAAATGGATTATCAGTCCGCAGACCCAGGCAACGTTTAAGATCGCATACACTCACAATCCGATGAATGGGGACAATGCCCAGGTCGTGCCACTGGTAAATAACCAAATTGTCCCGATCGCCCGCACGGTCAATGTCTATGATCCTGCCTACACCGGGCAAACCAATGACAACACATCGATCACGTTGGATTGGTCACATCAATTTAATGATGACTGGTCCATCAAGAACATGTGGCTCAGCTATTCTGCCAAATCAAGCGGCGTTTATATCAACGGTTCATTTATTCCTCCCGGCACGCCGGGCAATATCGACAACGGCTGGAACGTGCAACTGGGCTATCCTCAATATCAATCGGGTGCGGCGGCGTATCAGGAAAGTAATGAGCAGAATCAGGCCACCGAACTTGACCTGACCGGGCATTTCAATACCGCAGGCCTGAAACATACTCTGTTAGTGGGCGCAGATTATGCGATTCACACCGAGCCGATTTTTGTTATGGGAGGCTTGGCTACCAGCACTCCCATAGTACCTGTCTCCTATACGGCCAGCGTGCCTGTGTACCTCGACCCCAATAATCTTTATTCGGGCGATACACGTAGCATAGACAAAGGGCTTTTTGTTCAGGACCAAGTCAAGCTGCCGAACAATGTGGATATTCTCGCCGGCCTGAGATACCAGTCATGGAGCCAAACAAGCTGGAACAACACCTACGGGTCAACCAATGTTGCTAATGGCTATGCCGGTTACTCGACAGGCACGCCCTATAACGACAGTGCCGTCACGCCGAGGCTAGGTGTCGTCTGGGAACCGCAGAAATGGTTGAGTTTATATGGCCAATATTCGGAAGGTTACTTTCCAAATCAGGCCTTGGACTATCTTGGTAATACATTAAAGGCCACAGGGGCGACAAATAAAGAAGTGGGACTCAAAACTGAATTTTATGGCGGCAAGCTGCAGTCAACCGTGGCCTACTTTGACCTGACCAAGACAAATGTGTCTGCTGCTGACCTCGATCCTGCCCACCAGGCATTACTACAGTGCATTAATTTCGGGTGTTCCATCGCCATTGGAGAGGTCAACAGCAAGGGACTTGAACTGGATGTCCAGGGAGAGATAAAACCCAATTGGAATCTGATTGTGACTTATGCCTACACCGATGCCAGAGTGACCGTTGATCCCAATATTCCAAGCACGGTTGGCAATCGCTTGCAGAATGTTCCTTATAACATGGGGAGTGTGTGGAATACCTATGATTTCAAACAAGGTGATCTGGCAGGTTGGACCCTAGGTGGCGGAATAGTCGCGCGTGGATCATCGCTAGATGCAAGCAATGCCGTCGACACCCCTGGCTATGTAATATTTAATGCAATGGCCCGCTATAGCACGAAGTGGAGAACATCGAAGCTGACTGCACAGTTGAATATCAACAATCTTTTTAATACCGATTATTTTGCAAGCAGTTCTTATGATTATGCCTGCAATGGATGTTCATATGCAGGTGTGACTTACGGCCCACCTCGGTCAGTACTGGCCACAGTGAAACTGGAGTATTAATGTTCTCTGTTTGCTGAAGGACCTAAGCATGGCTAGGCCATTTTTCGTTTGGTTGCATCGCTGGGTCGGGCTGTTGATGACAGTGTTTCTGATCATCGTCGGCCTGACCGGCAGTTTGCTGGCTTTCAACACCGATTTGGAGAAACTGACCAGCCCGCAGTTATTCGCAACCAAGCCAACGCCAGATGCAAAGCCGCTAGATTTGGCAACGCTTGCAGAAAAGGCGGAAGCGGCAGAGCCAGGTATAAGAGTTGGCTATTTCTCAGTTGGTCCAGAGCAAGTTTCTATGGCAGTTGGTCCACGCACCGACCCAGTTACAGGGAAGCCCTACGATATCGCATTCGACCATATGTTCCTTGACCCATGGAGTGGACGAGAACTGGGGCATCGTATGAATGCAGATCTCTCACAGGGCCTCATTAATTTGATGCCCTTTATTTATCAGCTTCATATGTCGATGGCGCTTGGAAGCATTGGTGCTTTGATATTGGGCATCGTCGCTGTCGCATGGACCGTTGACTGTTTTTATGCTTTTTACCTGACTTTCCCTGTCGTGTTTTCGCGCTTCTTCTCACGTTGGAAACCGGCGTGGAAAATCAAGTCGCGTGCATCAGCTTACAGGCTGAATTTCGATCTGCATCGGGCTTCTGGTTTATGGTTATGGCCGCTGCTTTTCATTTTCGCATGGTCGAGCGTGATGTTTAACTATAGCGAAGTGTATGAGTGGACCACCGCAAAATTGTTCGATTTACCAAACGAAGAACAAGAGTTCGCACCCTATATGTTGAAAACACCGAATGAAAATCCACACTTGGCCTGGCATGAGGCACTAAACAAAGCAGAGCAAGCAACTGAACGGTTCGCAAGAGAGAATGATATAACCGTCAAAGGGCCAGTTGGGTTTGCCTACGTCTCTCAGTTTGGATCCTATTCCTATAGTGTTCGCAGTAGTCGCGATATCAGTGATGGCGGTTGGGATGGTCTCGGTGTCTGGGTCGATGGTGACACGGGGGAACTCAAGAAAGTATTTTTGCCTGATGGTGAGCACAGCGGCAAAACCATATCTAACTGGCTACGAGCTTTGCATTTCGCCAATTGGCATAACTGGCTAGCGTACAGAATTGTGGTTTGCATTATCGGGCTAGTTATCACCATGCTGTCGATCACTGGTGTTTATATCTGGCTGAAAAAACGCAACGCCAGACGCCTCTCGCAAGAGAAACGCGCAAGGATTGAGGCAGAGACGGTTGCTTAAATCTTTGCACAATATAAAACGAGAACAGTTGATCGGTTTGTCGTTCGTAGTGGCACTCCACGGTGCGGCATTATATGGGCTATGGAGTTACCGCATCATTCCCACGCCGGTTGATGCGTTCGTGATGGTATCTAATCTGATCGATCCGCCTCCGCAACCAGCCAAGCCGCCGCAACCGAAACCACCTAAGCCGCAGCCGATCGAGCCTCCCAAACCGCAGCAAATAGTGGCCGAAACACCAGTGGTATTACCTGATGATCCGGTCGCTCCTGCTCCAATACTGGAGCCGGTGGTCGAAGCGCCACCGCAACCGGTAGCGCTGCCCAGTGAACTCTCGGTGAATTGTCCGGTGCGCTCTCCGCCTGATTATCCGTCGCTGTCCAGGCGCACGAACGAGCAGGGCAAGGTCGTGTTGCGGGTCGAACTGGGTGAAGATGGCCGCGTAGCCGAAGCGGAAGTGAAGACAAGTTCAGGTTACCGGCGCCTGGATGATGCCGCGCTGAACACGGTAAGGACATGGCGCTGCAAGCCATTGGTACGCAATCGTGCGGCAGTGCGTGCCGTTGCCCTGCAGCCATTCGATTTTATTCTAGAGGGTAGATGACATGGAGCAGGGTTTCGGGATTGCGCACTTTATTTCGCAATGCGATGCGATGGGCAAAGGGGTGCTGGCTTTATTGTTGGTGCTGTCTATCGCGACTTGGTATTTGATCGTCACCAAGTCCATCGCCAATTTGGGCACCGGCAAACGGGCAGAGGAATTCTTGAAACAGTTCTGGGATGCGTCTTCTTTGCAGGAGATGCAGGCTGTATTGAGCGCAGGAATTGACGATAATGCATTTTCCGATTTGGCAGGTTTGGCGCTGACAGTCAGCAACGGCAACCAGCGGGGAGCAGAAAAATTGTTGGCTGCTGGCGGTATGTCCGAATACCTGACGCGCGGGTTGCGCAATGGCATCGATCAGGAAGCGGCCAAGGTTGAATACGGCCTGACCGTTTTGGCTTCCGCCGGTTCCGCCGCGCCTTTTGTCGGGCTGTTCGGCACGGTATGGGGAATCTACCATGCGCTGGTGCAGATCGGCATGAGCGGGCAGGGTACGCTGGACAAGGTGGCGGGGCCGGTGGGCGAGGCGCTGATCATGACGGCGGTCGGTCTGGCGGTGGCGATCCCGGCAGTATTGGCATACAACGCATTCACCCGCCGAAACCGCATATGGCTGGCGAAACTCGATAACTTTGCGCATGATTTGTATGCGCTGGTGACAGTGGGGGATAAAAAGGCTTGATGGTTTCTAAATATCCGGTCTGAAGGAGAAAATTATGGCATTCGGTAGTTTCGATTCGCGCCGTCATCAAGGACCGATGGCAGAAATCAACGTAGTGCCGTTGGTTGATGTGATGCTTGTATTGCTAGTGATCTTTATAATCACGGCGCCACTACTAACCAACGCGGTCAAGATCGATTTGCCAAAGGCATCAAGCAAATCCAACATCACCAAGCCGGAACATATCGAGTTTGGCATACGCAAGAACGGTAACCTGTTTTGGAACGGCGAGCAGGTGACTCAAGAATCGCTTCCGGAACGTTTCACGACAGAGGCAAAGAAGCAGCCACAGCCTGAATTGCATATTCGTGCCGACCGACTTGCACATTATGAACAAGTTGCACAGGTGATATCCGGGGCGGCAAAGGCAGGGATAGTGCGTATCGGTTTCGTGACCGACCCGTCTTCGAACAATTAAGTGTCGAAAGATGAGACATCCAGTCACGCTGCTGGTGTACTTGGGAACCCAAAACAAGAGCAACATTGTTGGGTGCGACATCATGTCGCATTCCCTTGCGTGGATATTTGCGAAATAATCACTTCCGCCAAATCGCGGTATTGTTCGTTTATTGAATACGGCTTTCTCCCTCCCTGAAGTTGTATGCAATATTTAGTGTGGCCTCCGGCACGATGCCGCGCTTTGGTTTTTTTCACTCATCACAGTCGGCAGGTTCAATCCGCTGACTTTAACTAACGGACAATAAATTATGAGCAAGGTAATGAGATTCGGTTGGTTGGCAGCAGCTTTGTTGGTCAGCTCCTCAAGTTATGCGGCCGGTAGTGCAGAAGGCATCGAGATTAGCGGTGCGTGGACTCGCGCCACGGCCCCGGGACAAAATCAGGCGGGAGTGGACATAACGATTACCAGCAAGCAGGCTGCGACCTTGGTTGGAGTATCCAGCCCGGTTGCCAAGACAGCAGAGCTGCACAGCATGGTGACCGAAGGCGGCATGATGAGAATGCGCGAGGTGAAGGCGATCGAACTGCCTGCCGGCAAGCGCATGAACTTGAGCGAGAGCGGCTACCACTTGATGCTGAACGAGCTGAATGCACCTCTCAAGGAAGGCGATAGCGTACCGCTGACCCTGAGTATCAAGGTGGGCAAGCAAGAAGTGGTGGAAATCAAGACCAAGGCCGAAGTGAAATCGCTGACGGTAACCAAACCTGCATCCCAAGATGACGATGATCAACACATGCACATGAAAATGTGATCGTTAAACGTCGGCTTCGTAGACAGATCAGGCGGCTTGTGCCGCCTGATCTATTTGGGACGCGGCAAATTAAGATAAATATGAAAAGCAAATGATTTCTCATTTCTTTCGGAATGCCTTGGTTGATGCCCTGCGGCAATATGCCGCAGCTTGTGAAAAGCGTTACCTTATATAATTTTGTTAATCATTAACCCGACCAGGAACAGAGCCATGGATGCCGCGCATAACACTTTCCATATCCGTAAATCTCTAAGAATTGTCATTGCCATAACTTTTGCGCTGCTGCCACTCACTGCAATGAATAACGTCCTTGCATGTGCCACGTGCGGCTGCTCACTATCCACTGACGCGGCCACTGGCTATTCTTCCTCAACGGGTTGGCACTTGGAGTTGCAGTACAACTACATCAACCAGAGCCAGTTGCGTACGGGCACCGGCACCATTTCTCCCGCGCAAGTGGCAGCAATCAACGACGCCGGCGGCAACCAGGAAGTTGAGCACGACACAATCAACCGCTACATCACCATGGGCCTCAGCTACTCGTCCAGTGCCGACTGGAATTTCAAGCTGCTGGTGCCTTACATCGACCGCAGCCACACTACCTATGGCGCCGCGTCCAACCCGCTCACACCGGACCTGATAAGCGGAGCAACCGCATCCGGCCTAGGGGACATCAAATTCATCACCAGCTTTCAGGGTCTGCTGCCTACGCACAACCTCGGGGTTCAGCTCGGAGTGAAGCTGCCCACGGGCGATTACGGCGGACCCAATGCGAGCGGCACCGGCATAGTAGGGCGCAACCCCGCCACGTTTAACACGGGGCATAACTCGCAACAACCCTCACCGGGCAATCTCCTCGATACCAGCCTGAACGTCGGCACCGGCAGCACCGACCTTATTGTCGGGGGGTACTACTACAAAGCCGTGAGCCAGAATTTCGATGCCTTTGTCAATGGTCAATTTCAGGCAGCGGTGATGCATATACTTAACCAGCCTGGTGAGGACTATCGCTTAGGAAATCAGGAAACCGTGAGCTTCGGTCTGCGCTACGAGGCCGACCCCAAGATCGTGCCGCAGTTACAGGTGAACATCAGCCACAGGAGCGCAGATCAGGGGGCGCTTGCAGACACCACCGATACAGCTGGATCCGTGGCGTACCTGAGCCCCGGCGTTAGCGCAATGGTCACTAACGAGGTGCACGTGTACGGCTTCGTGCAACTGCCGATATACAGCAATCTCGATGGCTACCAACTCTTCCCGCACTGGGCGGCCACGCTCGGGATGGGCTATTCCTTCTGAGCAGCATACACTGGTTGAGAGGCTTGGCATTTCCGAACCGGCGCTTTGTCAAATTTGGATGATTAGCCATCACATTACGGAAGACTGACATGAGTCGCGAATCACACCCGAGCCGTGACGCCGCACAACAGTCTGACGGTTCTCCAGACATGCAGCGGCGAACTCTGCTTCGGGGTGCCGTCTGCCTTGGGATCGCGGCGGCTGGAGTACTACTTCCCCGGTTGGCACAGGCGAACGAGTTGAAAGTTGGCAAGCAGGCCCCACCATTGGTGCTGCACACTCTAGACGGGCACAGCATTGCGACGCGCGATTTGCTTGGTCAAGTAGTAATCGCGACTTTCTGGGCCACTTGGTGCGACCCTTGCCGTGAGGAGTTGCCGTTGCTCTCGACCTACGCTGAGCACCATGCGCAACAGGGATTGCGTGTGCTGGGCTTTAGCCTCGATGGGCCGGAAGATTTGGCGAAAGTGCGGGCCATGGCAGCGAGCCTGAGTTTTCCGGTGGGTCTTCTCGGGAGTCCTTGGGCCGGCGATTATGGACGCATCTGGCACATCCCTGTGAGTTTCGTCATCGATCGCAACGGTCGCCTGGCCGATAACGGTTGGGACGATGTAGAGCCAGTGTGGACGAAGGAGCGGTTGGAGCAAGTAGTGGATCCCCTTCTCCTGCGCACGGATTGAAGTGCTAGCGGCTCAGTTTCATGCAGCACTTCAAGTCATCATTTAGGATCCGTTCGCATGCTCTGCTCTCGAGAGAGTGGTTTGAGTAGCAAGCCAATTGCGCGTCGAATAGCGGCGGTCAAGCAACTTTTGCTTCAGTGTCGGCTAACGGGAAGCAGACAATAGATTCTCATTGCAATCAAGCGAGGCACGATGGCATAAACAAGTCAAAACTCCAAGAAAGGTACAAGGATCTTCCTCGCCGAAACCAGTGATCGGGGTCAAAAGAAAGCGATAGATCGTGACGGATGCGACTCAACCAGCGGCTTGAATCACTTCCACTAATCTTTGTCCACATTTACGGGTAGTCAGAAGATATGGCTACAAAGACGGTGCTCGAAATAGTGCCGATGACTTGCGATTGTTTCACCCCTGAGGTAAGGTAACAACCGCTATGAAATTGTCTCGCTTCTTCCAACCGCTATTTCTTGCTTTCGTCCTGCTGTTTGCACAGCAGGCCGGGGTGGCACACGCATTGCACCATGCGCTTGATGATGTAGCGCAACACCAGAAAGGCAAACAAGCACCGGACTCTGGTTCGTGCGAGCGGTGTGCCGACTATGCACAACTTGGCAGCGCTCTCAGTGCAGGCGGATATGATTTCATTCCGTTGAATGTGTCCAGTGAAGCAATACTCCCCCGCAACCTCGTATTTCATTCCATCCACGTCCTTGCTGCGGTTGCACGCGGCCCGCCTTCTCTCCTTTAAATCTTAGCTTAAACAACTTCCGCCTCGCCTATGCTCAACAAGGAGAGAGGGGGGACTTCTTGGCAATCTGATTAAAGGAATATCATGCTCAAGTACGCTCTATTGTGCACGGCACTTTCGGTGCCGCTCTGCGCCTATGCAGAAAGTAACCAAGAACCAAGCTCCAGCAATGGACAAGCTGAACAAATAACCAAAACAAGCAAGCTGAATGGCATCCAAGGTCTGGTCAGTGATACCCTGGGACGGCCCATAGTCGGTGCTAACGTCTTACTAAAGAACGTTGCCGGAGAAGTGGTCGGCCATGCTACTAGCGACGCGGAAGGACACTTCATGTTCTCTACCGTGGCGCCTGGTACCTACGCGGTTCTGTCGGACCAAGCCGGTTATGAATCCGGCTCATCGATCGTCACGCTGTCAGCCGGACTAGCAACGACCACCATTACGCTGGCAAGTTCGCAAGCGCAGGAGATCAACATCGCGGCGACGCGACTTGAAAAAGCCCGCAATGGTCTGTCGCCCAAGACCGGCGGGAGCGTCTACAGGTTCGATGCCCAGGATATCGACAGTATGCCGCAGGGAGAAAATACTCCCGTCAACCAGGTATTGCTCCAGGCTCCGGGGGTCGTCAATGATTCTTACGGCCAATTCCACGTACGCGGCGATCATGCCAATACCCAATACCGTATCAACGGCGTGATCCTGCCTGAAGGGATTAGCGGCTTCGGTCAGACTCTGGACACACGCTTCGCACAAAGTATCGACCTGCTGACCGGCGCGTTGCCAGCCCAGTATGGCTATCGCACCGCCGGGGTCGTCGAAATCAACACCAAAACCAAGTTTGAAGCCGGGGGGCAGATTGATCTATACGGCGGCAGCAATAAAACTTTCAACCCCAGCGTTGAATATGGAAATACCAAGGGCAACTTTTCTTATTTCGTAAACGGGTCGTACCTGACCGACAACGTCGGTATTGAAAATCCGACTTCGAGCAAAAATCCGATACATGACACCACCGACCAGGAGAAAGGGTTTGCCTACCTGTCCTACCTGCTGAATCCCGACACCAAGCTGAGCTTCATGTTTGGCAGTTATGACGGCAAATTCCAGATTCCCAACAATCCCGGACAAGATCCCTCACAATCGCCTTATCCCAATATACTCGGGCTGATGGGTTTGAGCGGCTATGACTCCGCTACGCTGAACGATCAGCAAAAGGAAGTCAATCGTTTTGCAGTGGCTGCCCTGCAAAGTTCGCTTAATGATAAATTCGACTACCAGGTAGCGCTGTATACGCAATACTCCAGCGCACACTATATGCCGGACATCACCGGCGACCTGGTTTTCAACGGTGTGGCGTCGGATCTTTTTCGCAGCAATTTCAGCACCGGCATCCAGGCAGACAGCAGCTACCGGGTGAATGAAAAGCATTCGCTGCGCATGGGTATGTTCGGCAGCAGCGCAAACATCCAGAGCGACAACTCCTCTACGGTTTACGACGTGTCGGGCGGGAATGCAATCGGATCCCCCTACACCATCGCCGACAACAATTCCAAGAACGGCAACACGCTGTTCGGGGTTTATCTTCAGGACGAATGGAAAGCAACCAACCAGCTGACGGTGAACTATGGCGGGCGCTTTGATCAGGTCAACGCTTATGTCAACGAACATCAGTTCAGTCCGAGGCTGGGAGCGGTTTACAAGGCCAGCGACCAGACTACTTGGCACGCAGGCTATGCACGCTATTTCACTCCGCCCCCAACCGAACTGGTTTCCACGACAGACCAGGCTCTGTTCACAAGCACCACGGGCACTGCCCCGGGGCAGAACTCGCCGGTAAAGTCAGAACGAGGAAACTACCTGGATGCAGGCGTCACCCATCAGTTGACTGAGGCCATCAATCTGGGATTGGACACCTTCTACAAGCAAACGACAAACACCATCGACGAAGGGCAGTTCGGACCGGCGCCGCTGTTGACGCCTTTCAATTATGAACAAGGCAAGATTTACGGTGTTGAATTGACTGGCAACTATAAAGCGGGCGACTTTGCCGGCTATACCAATCTGGCCAGAACGGTCAGCATGGCAAAAAACATCATATCAAGTCAGTACCTGTTTGATCAGGCTACGCTTGATTATGCAGCCAACAACTGGGTAAACGTCGACCATGAACAAGCGCTGACGATCTCTGCCGGCGGTTCCTATCTTTGGTCGGGCAACCGCCTTAGCGGCGACCTAATCTATGAGAGCGGGTTACGGAACGGCTTTGCGAACACCACTAGCCTGCCTGGCTATACCGTGTTGAATCTTGGTGCAAGTCGCAAAATGAAGTTCGATGGAATCGGCCCGATCGAAGCGAGACTTGTGATCAACAACGCACTGGATAAGGTTTATGAAATCCGCGACGGCTCCGGAATAGGCGTGTTCGCGCCACAGTACGGCCCGCGGCTTGGCATATTCGTCGGCCTGTCAAAACCCCTGTAACCGTCACAATCGAGTCAACGCCTATTAAAGGAAAAAACATGCAAGAAATTACCGAAGCATTACAAGCCATGAAATTCGGGGGATTAACAATCTACCCGCTGCTGGCGCTCGCCGTATTAGCGCTGGTCATCATCATCGACAAACTCTATCTCTATCGGCGCTACATCCAGTTCCCGTTAACCCTCTCCAACCTGATCGAAACATATGGTTTTACTTGGGAGAATCTGGAGCAGGAACTGCGTACACTGACACCAGAAAATTACTACGCCAGGTTTTGCCGCATCGTTTTGGACAACCGTGACAAACCGGTTTGGTGGTTAGAGTCACGCGCAAACGATGAAGCACAAATCATCGAAGAAGGCATGGGGCGCGGCATGTGGGTATTGGAAACCATTGTAACTGGCGCACCCCTACTGGGTCTGCTTGGCACCATCACCGGCATGATGCACGCATTCAATCTGATCGGTGGCACCGGCCTGGTCGATCCCAGCGGCGTCACCGGAGGCGTGGCACAGGCACTGATCGCGACTGCATTAGGCATCTTTATCGCCGTCTTCGCGTTGTTCAGCTTCAACTTCTTCTCGCGCCGTCAGGTACAGGTGCTGGAAAAGATGGAGCGGCTCGGCACGCGTATCATAGACAATATCCGGCTGAGCCGGCACGAAGAAGAGGTCAAACAATGAAACTTCGTAAATCTCGCGTATACAAACGCGGCCGCATCGAAATTATCCCGATGATCGACGTGATGTTCTTCCTGTTGGCCACTTTCATGCTCGCTTCGCTATCGATGCAAAACCTGCATTCGCTGCCGGTCAACCTTCCTCAGGGACATGCTGCGCCGATACAGGCCAAGACCCCGGTTACCTTGACTATCACATCAGACAGCCATATCTATCTGGACAAGACGGAGGTGACCTTAGATACCTTGGCACCGCTTCTGAAATCTATGCTCCCCGGCCCGGATGCCAGCATAATCGTCTCCGCTGACAGCAGTGCTCCCAATGGCATCACCGTGCAAGCCATGCTCAAGGCTCGTGCAGCAGGTGCGCAACACTTCCTGATCGCAGTCAAACATGTCGACTAGCATAGTGCCATGGTTCGCACAGGCGGACATTGATTCGCCCTGGCGGCGATTGCATTGGACATTGCCACTGGCACTGCTGATCTGCGCCGTCGCATTCATCTGGTTTGCCTACTCGATGGGCCAACCAGCCACCCACCCACCCGAACCGGTGCCGGTCGATGCCGAGCTGGTTGAACTACCCGCCCCCCCGTCACAGGCACAGCCGCAAGTTCGTCAGAAAACGATTGAACAGCCCAAGATCGAACCCGCCGTGCAACCCGAACCGAATCCTCCGCTGCGGCAAGAGCAACCCAGCGAAAACCCTGCTCCAATCGCGCCGCCCATATCGCCCGCCCCGCCGATTAATACAGCGCCGGTTCCCGTTAATCCTTCCGCACTAACCGAAAGCCGTGGCGCCCAAGCCATTGTCAGACCATTGCCAGTTATCCCTGATGACTTGCGGCAAGATGCAATGAACGAGGCGGCTACCGCCCGCTTTCAAATCGCCGTGGATGGAACCGCTACTGTGGAGCTCGTCAAACCGACGCAGAATCCCCGCCTTAACCGGCTGTTGCTGGACACGCTGAAAAGTTGGAAATTCTTTCCGGCGATGAAGGAGGGAAAGCCAGATGCGTCGGTAGAGGTCATGGTTATTCGATTGCAAGTCAAGTAGAAGGAATATCTGCTTGCACCACTTTGGAAATGGAATATTATCAAGGTCTGCTTTTTAGAATTGCGACCTGCCGGTAGGTGTCGAAACCGGCATGTGGCGAAGTGCTGCTTTGGAGAAGTGGAAATTATTGGCGGAATAAAATTTGAGTCGCCACAAAGCGGATATCGGCGACCATCTGCTTTCGACAGATTGTGTTGAAAAACTCACCTGCATTTTGGTCTATCTCAGCCGTAGAATTTTATTCTGCGGTTAGATTTCACATGTAACTCGGTTTTTTCTAAGGTCGATGTGCCTCTAGCTTCATTTATGCAGGTATCAGGTTCGCTTCCTGTGCTACAGGGGTAAGCCATTTCGCCATTCGTCGCAGATTTTGAGCAGTTGCTGCCAGCAGAAACTCATCCTGCGCCCCGCTAAATCCTCTTAGTCGAAGCTTGTCCAGTTTCAATATTCTCTTGAGGTGTGCGAAGAGTACCTCTATCTTCTTGCGTTCACATTGTGAGCGCTGATAATCAGATGTCATACAAATTCGACGTGCGACATCCCGTGCATCTTCATGGATACTGCGTGCGATCTTTCGATACGGTGTGTTCGGGCAACAATGATCCTTCCTGGGACAGGCCGCACATTCATGCTGCCTTGACTTATAAATGATGGTGTTGGCCTTTGTGACTCGCTTGCGTGGGTTCTTGAAAGGTCGCCAATCGCTTCGCAGGGCGCGACCTTCCGGGCAGCGGTACTCATTGGCCTGCTCATTCCACCGGAAGTCACTGACCGAAAAGGTGCCGTCATTCCTTTCTGATTTGTCCCATACTGGAACGTGCGGTGCAATCTGTTTCTCATCCACCAGCCAGCCGAGTATGCCAGCCGAACCATAATTGGTATCCCCCACAAGACGATCCGGCTTCATATCGAATTTCTCCTCGACTCGATCAATCATCGTCTTGGTTGCTTCCACTTCAGCGGTCTTGTTTACCGCAGATGCCTCGACATCAACGATGATCCCGGCCTCAAGATCGATCAGGTAGTTGGTGGAATAGGCGAAGAAGGCAGGTCCATTTGCCGCTGTCCAGGTTGACGATGGGTCTGTCAGAGAAACAACCTTCTGCGGGGTGGCGGGACCGTTGGCCTCTTCAAGTGCAGCCAGATACTCTCGCACCGGACGGGATGCCGCTTCGCTGTTGCGCCAGTCAACAGTCTCTTCGCCCGGCACGCCACGCTGGCGTTGTGCATCCGCCTTGATGATGCTGGCATCGGCGGCAAATCCTTCGCCCTTTACCAAGCCTTCCTTCATGCAACGTTGCAATACGGTTTCAAACAAGTGTCTAAAAACACCGCTATCGCGAAACCGGCCGTGCCGGTTCTTGGAGAATGTGGAGTGGTCTGGCACGGTATCTTCCAATCCAAGCCGGCAGAACCATCGGTAGGCCAGATTCAAATGGACTTCCTCGCACAGCCGCCGCTCGGAACGGATGCCGAAGCTGTAGCCGATAATCAGCATCCTGATCATCAATTCCGGATCAATGGATGGTCTGCCCGTGTGGCTGTAATGTTCAGCTAGGTGTTGGTGGAGATCACTTAAATCGAGATGGTGATTAATGCCGCGAAGGAGGTGATTCTGTGGGACGTGGTCTTCAAGATTGAAGGAGTAGAAAAGGCGCTTTTGGTCATCTCTCTGAAACCCAATCATGTCAAGGCCTCCAGCTAATTCAACGTGCGAAATTATATCATCCGCAACCTCAAAATATGAAGGTGTTTTTCAACACAATCGACACAAACCGGTAGTTGGAGACCTGCCGGTTTCGCCACTTATGTGTCACTTCAACTTTTCCGATAATGGCTTGTCTTGATTTCCAGAAAACAGTTTTGACAAGCTCTCATCTAATTTCTGGGATACTTCATCATCTGCATTAAAGTACATGTGAAGTCCGCTGTGACATGGATCGCCTAAGACTGCGTTACCTGTTTTAATGGTAATGAACGATGTGGCTGATTTGTTAAAGTCTGCTACCTTCTCATATCGTCGCATATCAGTTGAAAACGAATCATGCTCACAGCCGTCTTTTTCATGGTGCATAAATATTATTGGTATATCAATTGGCGGAGAAATGGAAACTTCATTTCTTGTGCCGCTCAGTATCAAGCCGCTTAATAAATCTGTTTTGTTATTTGCCTGAATATATTTGACAAACTCATTGATACTTATCGTTCCATTGCTGTGCCCCATCAAAATAATGGGCAAATGGGTTTTCTCTCTGTAATATTTGACAACGCTCTCAACTCGTTTTATGTGGTCAAAACTCCCTCTTGCGCCACCTCCACCCGGAGGCACCTTCAATGAGTAAGGACTATCCATTACAGCAATGTCAAATTGCCCACTTGTTTTAGATGGGTCAGTTAGTCTTTTAAGTATTGGCGAAAGACTGGAATTTAATTCAGTCATATTAGGCTTTAAGAACAGTATTCCCTCACCTCCCGGCAACAAAAGTATCAAAGCCTTTGAATTCTGGCCTTGCATATAGAATGTTAAAGTTGGACTGGAATTTAAAAACCCCTTATTGGGATTATCAATGGAGATAACTTCTGCCATGGCGGCATGCGTCATGAAAATTAATATTGAAATAACTAGCTGTTTAATTGGCAGCATTGTTCAATTCACTTTTTAATGACGATAACATACGCAAGGGAATGCCAATAACAAATCAGACGGAGAATTGGTTCTTGCGGCGTACCGCTAATGGCACACAACTGCTATATGCACATACTAACTGGGATCCGCAAAACCGTCACTCGAAACGTGGAAACAGCAAGACATAAGCGACCCTCGCGACAAACTTATTGTTTGCCATGGGTGCTAGGAAACGCACTGCGCGGCTTAATCGGTCGGCGCCCTTGGAAATGATGATTTGGGCGGGCTCGCACAGAAGCAATCCGAGTCAAATACAGACCTGATTCCTACCTCGTTCCTTTGCCCGATACAAGGCTTGGTCTGCCAGGCTAACCAGGTCTTGGGCAGAAGCTGCGCCGGTGGAATCAGACCCGACGCCAATACTGACGGTCACTGAAACTTCCTGGCCTTCATTAAGTTTGAAAACATGGGCGGCTACAGCACCTCTCAGGCGCTCTGCCAACAGGGCTGCGCTACCGCCATTCGTCTCTGGGAGAATGACGGCAACTTCCTCGCCACCGTAGCGGCAAATCTTGTCGATAGGGCGTGCCAGTCTTTGTATGATTTGTGCAAACTCGGTGAGAACCCTGTCCCCATTGGGATGGCCATACTTATCGTTGATTTCCTTAAAATAATCGAGATCAAGCATAAGTATTGAAACTGGCTTCACATAGCGCTTCGACCGTACGACCTCATCTTCGAGCATCTTATAAAAGGTGAAGTGGTTGAATAGGCCCGTCAGGCCGTCGCGCGTTGCCAAGTGATGAAGTGTTTGTTGATGCCGTTCAATCAACCGCCCGACTCGGCCTGTCAAAAACCAGAAAAAACCGAACAATGAGCCCCCGCCGACGATCCCTGATATCAGTCCAAGATATAAGGTGTGACGTACGCTCAGTACCTGGGGTGTTACATCGACAAGCATGATTATCTCGCCCACCGAATGTTCCTCGATATCCTGGATTGGGAGCGACACGGCACGAAATGCAGATTCCCCCAGTGAAACTTCCATCATCCCATCCTTCTCCGGAAGGGTTCGTTTCGCCATGATCGTGGCCATCGCTGGCGTCAGGTTAGCTAGCGCCTGAGGCGTGAGGACCATATCCTTGAATAGGTCCCATTCAGGCGGCTTGCCTAAAGCCGCCATTCCGCGCTCCCATTGATCGCGCTTCACAAACTCCCTTGAATGAAGCTGGAACATCTGGACAGCGAGGGATTGTTGTATGTCCTTCAACAGGTGACCGATATCCAAACCCAATTCGACAAACCCGATAAGATGTTGTTTTGCCTTATCTTCGTAAATGGGATTTACGAAACGCAAAGCCAAGATGCCATCAATCCCCATTTCAACCCCATGCGCCGGCTCATGACTGCTTTGTGCTTTGAGCATCGTCGCACGGTTGATCACGTCACCATTACGGCGAAGGTCATGTGCTCGCAGCAAGACCGTTCTGTCTGGCCCCATTACGTAGAAATACGAGATCTCATAGTCTTTTTGCAGATTGGCAAAGATTGGCATGATGAGATCTTCCAATTTCGCTCGATCTTTCTTGCCGATTGCACTGCGGAGTTCATCATCTTTGGTCAGCACGCCGGTGATTCCACCCAACATTCCCGTCAGGTGTTCCAAGTTGTCCTGATAAACCTCAGCAGCCGACACCCGCAGCGTTTTGACTTGGCGACTAATATCATCACTTTCGTGGCGATAACTGAACGCCACCAATATCCCTATCAAGGCAAAGATTATGGCCATGACAGGGGTCAGGACAAGCCAGCGGAGATGTGCAGTTTTAATGCCGGATGTTTCTTCAAGGGGCGATTGTTCGCCATTAGGAATCAAAAGCTCGGGAACCAACGATCTGGTAACGGCTGTGACAGGGGTGTCGCGCATTCCTTTTATATCCTTAATGCAATAACGCTATTGCCAAACATTCTCAAATTACCACGTCCACTGATAGGCCAGATAGGTCGATAATTGATTGGTCACGGTGACATTCTGCAAACCCTTGCCAGCGGAAAACAGGAGGTGATCATTTTCGTCGAAGTTGTAGTAGCCGCCGAGGTTGAAGCCGGCGCTCGACCCTTCGCCGGAAACTTGCTCGGTCTGGTGGAATATCTCACCCCCAACCGTAAGATGTTCAGAAATATCCTTCTGCAATTGCCATCCAGCGAACCAGTGATCCCGTATATCTGGGGCATGCGAAACCCAGTAGCCGCCACCGCCATAACTCTGCCATTCGCCCCATTTTTTCTGAATCCAGAGCGGGAGAAATAATTGGCCTCCGCCAGCGCCAAGCCCTTTATTGTAATTACCCGTATTCGTGAGAAGTATCGGAAAGATACCGGCCATGGGGCTAGTCTCGGTTTCCTGCATGAATCGGTATTTGACCCCCAACTCTGTGTCGCCGAGACCCGTTTCAGAAGCGCCCACTGTGGGATGATTGAAAGCAAAGGGCACAATTATGTGGAACTGCAAATTGGGAGCAACGCCGTAGTTGTATTCGATGTGCGGTAAGGTGCCGCTCCTGCCGTCGGCCGATTTCACCTGCTGTGATGCGATATAGAGCTCAGAGTGATGGAAATCCACCGGCTCCGGGTCATCCGTCAAAAATGGGGGGCCGGCCACACTTGGGATCGGCGCACATGCAAAGAAACACAAAACCATGATTACCGGCAACCAGTTTTTCCGTCCGCTCAAGAAATTTATGCTGCACTCTAACTCCATACTGTCTCCTTTCTGCAGGGCTATATAGATCGGGGTCTATGCTCTTTATTCCTTCCGTAGCGCCCATATTTTCGACCCCGTCGGCTTGAGAGTAGCGGAAGGCTTGCCAATGATCCGGTGCTTGTGAATTCAGGCACGTCCCAACAACGACCTAGCCATCTCCCGAAACATCAGTGACATAGACTGTTCGTGGCCTGTTGCAAATAGCAGCGACTTTGGATGAAATGTTAGTCATCGGCGCATCCTGATGTGAATCAAATGCAATATCAATATGAACTTCTGCATTTTGCATTAAAAGCAGACGCAGGGATGCATGCATACAAATCATTTAGAGTTTAGAAAATACATTTTAGGGTTACCGCCCATTCTGAATTTTTGCGATCATTTTACGTGATGGCAAAGGTAATATAGAACCATATGAGACACACGGGTTTTGCCACGAGATATGTGGTCGTATTACATAAAAGGTGGCAAACTTGAGCTAGGAAAGATTTACGAAAGGGTGCGCAGCCCACATTTCCCACACGGCATCCTCAAAATCCTTTGCGAAACATTGGGCATCGAATAGTGGAGATGCCAGCACCTGTTGCCGCAAATCGGCCCGCAGGGTTGTCAGCCTGGGCTTGTCGCTGGCCAGAGCGATCGCCTTGGCTATATAGTCCTCTTTGCTGCTCGCTACCCATTCTTCCAATCCTGCTGCAGTGAGCAGGCTGGCACCCTGCCTAGCCAGCAGACTGTCACCGGCAAGGGTCAAGGTTGGCACACCCATCCACAGCGCTTCACAAGTGGTGGTACCACCCGGGTAGGGGAAGGTGTCCAGAACAATATCTACATCGGCATGCGCCACAAGATATGCCTTGCGGTCAGTTACTCCGTGCGTCATGACCCGCCGGGCGTCAATGCCGTGATCCTGCAATCGATTGAGCATTTGTTCCAATTGCGCCGGTTCGCCCAATTGCTTGCACTGCAAACGCAGTCTCGCATCAGGAAGTGCAGCAAAAATATTCGCCCACACCTCCAGTACACCGTTACCTACCTTCGACAAATTTTGAAAACAACCGAACGTGATCATGCCGTTTGACAAAGCAGGCAAGGGTGCTACAGGCAGGTCGACCTTGGGGGGAGTGAAACATAAGCGCGTGTTAGGCATTTGCCAGATCGTCTCGGTAAACTGTTCGCGAAGTGCCTCGGGCACGCCCACCTCGTCAGCGAGCAAATAATCCATTTCCGCCACCCCGGTGGTTGCAAAATAGCCCAACCAGCTAGCCTGCACCGGGGCTGGCTTCCAGGCGAACATCGGCAGCCGGTTGTGCCGGGTATGACCGGACAGGTCAAGCAGAACATGCACGCCATCGGCGTGTATCAGGCGAGCAGCAGTTTCATCATTCTTGCCGAACAACGACCTCCACACAGAAAAATACGGGCGGATGCGGGACGTGAGTTCGTCTTCCTTGTAGTGTGTCGAGTAAGCCATCAACTCAATGCGAGCGGGATCGATATGAGCCAGCACTCCCTCCAGAAAGAAACCTACGGGGTGGCCCAGCAAGTCGCCCGACACCAGCCCGACACGCAGGCGCTCTGGCTGAGGCGCACACTGCCAGGCAGAAAAACGCCCCACGGCCTTTTCTGAAACCATCCGGCCAAACTGGCGTGCATCTTCAAGAAAATATGAAGGCGCATGGCTGGCGGTGAAGTTCCGGGAAAACAGCAAATTGCTATGTGCCGCGGCGAAATCAGGATCGATTTTCAGAGCCTGCCGGTAACTAGCTTCCGCACCATCAAGCTGACCGAGGTCTTCCAGGGCAAGGCCTAGGTTGATGTGTGCCTCAGCGTAATCAGGTCTTATCTCCAAAGCACGCTGGCAGCATGCCACTGCATTGTCGATTTGTCCGAGCTTTTTTAGGGCAATACCCAGACCACAATGCACCTCAGCGGAATCGGGATTGATTTGCAGCGCCCCGTGGTATGACTTCACGGCGGCGTCGAATTGTCCGATGCTGAGCAGGGCGTTACCGATGTTGGTATGCGCCTCTGCTAGATCAGGATTGATCTCCAGCGCCCGCTGGTATTCCTTTACCGCGTTGTCGAATTGTCCGTTTCCAAGAAGGGCATTGCCGATGTTGTAGTAGGCCCCGGCGTAATCCGGCTTGTGTTTGATTGCCGTTCTGTAGGCACTCAGTGCGCCTTCAAGATCGCCCTTTGACAACAAGGCGTTGCCATGGTTGAGGTGCGCACGCGCCGAGCTTGGTTCCAGCCGAATGGCTTCCAGGTAGCGCAGCAAGGCCTCTTCGATCCGGCCTTCTGCTTCAAGAATATGGCCTTCGTCAATTAGACGTAAAACGTCCTGTTCGACTGTGTGCGCTTTAGGCTCATGCTCATTGCTGACCGGGACGGTTTGTCCAGTGGATCGGAATCGATCAAAGATCCCCATTTCAAAACCTTTCCGGGATGATTCTTGTTAAACTGGTATTAAATATCATGAGTGCCTGAACTGTGAGCACTTGAACGTCATGCGCCATGAATGTGGCCTAAGTCCGATAACCAAGAGTGTTGCCCATATCTATTTGCGAATTATACACGGAGCATCAACATGATACTTGATTGGTTCAACGCTGAAGAAGAGGTCTTGTTTTCAAAGGAAGTCGTCCGGGAACTCAACCGGCTGTTTCCCCCTATTGATCAAAAGGGGAAGGCGATTCCGATAAAGACATACCAGAAGAAATTCGATGGCCTTGTCGGTCGCATCAGGACATTTTCAACCAAGCGTAAACTGAACATTTATAAGAAGGCAAAACTCCTCAATACGATAAAATGGGAAATGCGAGAGGCCGGTCACGAGGAGACCATCATTAATGAATTCATCTCATTCATCACGCCTCTATTGAACTGATTGACCGAACTGACGGTGCGTATCCGACCGGATGATCTGGCGGAAATTGTTCGGTGGTAAGATTGCAAATGCAGGCAAGAGCACAAGGTGTCTGGGGCAGTAATTCTGGAAACGCTTGGTAATATCTATCTGGCTGATTTTACTGGCAGCACGAAAGCCCATCTCCAAAATCACTTCCGTCCGGGAAAAACTATTTTTGGAGACATGGGTGCCACGAGCAGTAATCCTGGAGACATGCTCCCCAGTAACTTGGATCAATGGATCCTTGAACAATAGGGATAGGGAAAGTCTTACTGAAAAATATCGAGCACAAAGGCGCGCTGTCGTATTGATTCATCTAAATACAAGAGTAGACAACTCAAAGCCGTCCACTCGGTAAGACAAACACGGCGAGTTGCCCAGTGATAAGGCAACAGCCGATGAACGTGAAAAGATCGCCGGACCGGCAGCAAACCCTTTCAGCAGAATAAACTGGGCAGGGGAAGCGGAGCGAGTGACATAGTGCCTATGAGGCAAGATAACAATAAGGCTTTTAACAATCAGGTGGAGTGATGGGCGTTCGAACGTTTGATGCTAAAGGAATTGCGGGGCTTGCATTATTCACCCTTGCCCTATATTTCTTGGTCATCGTGATCTCGTTTATGACGATCGTTAAGCCGACTCGAGCTTCAGGCCTTGTTCCAACAACAAATACTTACTTGGTGTCGGGGCACTATGAAAACGCAGTTGACGCTGGTACAACTTGCGACATGGTTGCATTTTGGGATGGTTATACGTCACACGCTGTCGTGACGGTCTTGAATGCAGCAAAGCAATATTATCAGTGTACCTTTACCTATTTAGCAAATACCACTCTCCAATCTTCGTATTGGGGCACAGCGTTAAACTATTATGCACAGTACGAGCATCGCTCTTGCCCCGCGCACTCAAGCCTGACCGGTGCCGCCTGCACTTGCAATGCCAACTTCAAGCCCGACGCCACACAGCTTGCATGTGTGGCCACCCATGCGTCGATCGGCCCGAAGAACGTTGGTGCTTCGCGCATTCACCGACCAGGGAAATGGCCTGTTGAGGATAACAATGGTCTGACGCTGGCTCGGAGCTCTCGGGAAAACTGGATGCCTCCTTCGTCGCATAGCGACCATCAAGAAAATTGTGGTTCAATGACGGCTTTCTGCCAACAAGCGGAGACTCGACTTCAAGCCGCTTAACGAGGAAAGTGGTGCCAAGCGGAAGTTCAGCATGCTGTCAGGATTGTTGTCCTACGCAGATTGCATAATCTCAAATTAAGCATATTATTATCTCCCTGCTAGCAATAGGAGAATCCCATGGTAGAGAAAAAAAAGCCTTCACATGATCTTGCTTCAAAAGCCGGTAAAGCTTTACAAACTGGGAAAGCGACCCCTAAAACTATTCGTAGATTAGCGGCTCGGGTGCTTGACTCTGAGCGGAACGATCCGGATCCCCCAGCGCCTAGGAAACCGAAGAAGCCGAAGAAGAAGGACTGATCTTCTTCCAGCCTGGAAAGTGTCTACAACGGCAAATGAACTTTTATAAAGTTGCAGCTGTATTCAAAGGCTGGCGCTCGTAATTGTCCAATACTTTGTTAATCGCATGCCTCAGTGGTGCTAGGAGCTGCATGTCAGCAGCACCTGCTATGCTGCAACCTGAATAACCAAACCAAATGCAAATTGCCACTGACCGGGTTCGGCCAACGTAATAACAAAAGGGCTATTGCTGCCGTGTGCCCGGAGCCGTCATTCACGAGTACCTGATCGTTGACTCGTGATCGCTTCGATTCTGCGACCCGGTCGGGCCAATAACAGGTAAAAAATGAAATCTGCGATGGAGCAAAGGAGATTCAATAATGAAACAAATGAGTTACATATTGTTGATGATTCTAGCTCTTAGCGAAATGGAGAGTCACGCAAGCACAAGCACAGTGATAGGAGATATATCTTGTGAGCAATGGCTTGACAGAAGAACTAAGGATGCCGATGTCGATTCCTATACGAGTTGGCTTGAAGGATATTTGTCTGGGGCAAATGCCATGTATGATGACTTGCTAAGCAAAAGCTTCTTAAATA
The DNA here is from genome assembly GCA_963833515.1 of uncultured beta proteobacterium. Lineage (GTDB taxonomy): Bacteria > Pseudomonadota > Gammaproteobacteria > Burkholderiales > Gallionellaceae > Gallionella. Next base: position 122,127 of record CAWHYN010000012.1, read on the forward strand.
GCACAAAGAAAATATCAGTTGTTGATTGGACGGATGCCTATTGTCAGAAATATCCCAAATCAATGGCGCATGACAGTGCCAATGTACTAATTAAGATATTAGAAAAAGATATGCCATATTTTTGAAGAAAATAACCCGTCGCGCTCCATCCAATACAAGTCCTTATTGCCCGGCGCCGTGACTCTCACATTTGACTCAAACAGGATGCGTTAAGCCTCTGCTTTCCTGTAGGCTTTTGTATGGGTCGAAGTTCTGCTCGACGCAAAGCCTGGTCAGTTGCTGGTGTCTTCCAATTAAGAAACATCACCGTGTGCATATGGTATCAAGCTGGTAATAATTACGGGGATAAAGTTGAACTAATTATTTGTATGTCATGTCGTGCTTGGTAATTCCTACGGAATTATCTTTTTCTTTATTAAAGGAGATCGGTTATGAAACAATTAAAATATTTTTCCTCATTCTTTATGGCCTTAGCGTTGCTGTTTTCGCTAGGCTGTGCATCCACTCCAAAACAAGAGAGTACCGGCGAATATTTTGACGACAGCGTTATAACCGCCAAGGTCAAGGCGGCGATATTTAACGAACCCACTTTGAAATCTGCAGAAATCAATGTAAAAACTACCAAAGGTGTGGTTGAATTGAGCGGCCTAGTCAGTTCTAAATCCGATATAAGCAAGGCAGTTGAAGTAACACGCGGAGTCGAGGGCGTGCAATCAGTTAAAAATAACATGCAGAGTAAGTGACAAAGTGCCAGCAACGCTATTTTTGAAACGGATCCACTTCGTCTCTAAGCCAAAAACATGAGGCCGAATCGGCTAGAATTTATAATTAGTTAAGATTGCCGGCTTTCGCTACACTATGTGACGGTCTGGGAGTGCGAGTTGCACCTCACCAGCGTCTGCTATTGGGTGATCTTAATAATTTACCTGGTTGCAAAGCTTCAATGGCAGCAGCCGCTATATCCGCCGAGACTTTGGAACAGAGCCATATAAAGTGTATGGGAAAGATCCGGTATTCTGGCGTCGCAGCTATTGCATCATCACTTGTGGTGGTGGAGCGCCTCTCTCTATTATCAAGCAATATATCGAGCAACAGGAATCAGCACGCTAAAGCATGACGACTAAGTGGTCGCGCCGCCTCACCTCCAGCCAGGCGCAGAGCTGGTTCGGAAATCACTATGGCTGGAGCACTGCGTCACAAATCTGGTACAAATTAAAGCATCTGCTCTTTCTCAAGGGGCGGGAAGCACCCTTAATTGCGCCGTAAAGAAAGACATCTACGCATACAAGAATTGGGTGGGCTTGACCTGCTCTAGGCTTTTCGTGCCAGTTAAAACTTGAGATTATGGCTTCCTTGGAGATGGGAAGTCATGAAGAAGAGCAGATTTACGGAAGTGCAAATAGTCAGCATGCTGCGCGAAGCTGATCGAACAACGGTCGCAGCAGTAGCCAAGGAGCATGGAGTCAGCGAACAGACTCTTTACACCTGGCGTAAGCGCTTCGGCGTCATGGAAACCAATGATGTTAAGCGGTTGCGACAACTAGAGCTGGAGAATGGGCGGCTGAAGAAGTTAGTGGCTGAACGGGATCTTGAAATCGAAGTGATGAAGGAGATTGCCGTAAAAAAGTGGTGAGCGTACCCGCTCGTCGCAAGCAGGTCGCTTACGCCAAGCAGCGCGGCTTGTCAGAACGGCGGGCGTGTACGCTACTGAATGTGGCACGATCATCCCTGCACTATGAGTCGGTACAAGCGGTAAAGGATATACAGGTGATGTCTGGGATGGCGACCCTGTCAGCGCAGTACCCCCGTTATGGCTATCGGCGCATCCGGATATTCTTGGAGCGTCAGGGGCACAAGATGAGCGCGGGACGCGCATACCGCTTGTGGAGCAAGGCTGGGCTACAGGTACCAAGGAAACGCCCGAGACGGCGTATTGCCAGCGGTCGACCCAGGCCACAGGCACCGATAGTAGCCAACCAAGTATGGGCGTATGACTTTGTATTCGACACCACGGCGACCGGGCAGCAATTGAAATGTCTGACCGTCGTTGATGAGTACACACGTGAGTCGCTGGCAATTGATGTAGCTGGGTCGATACGCTCGACCAGAGTAATCGAGGTGCTGTCGCAATTGATCAGCGTGCGCGGTGTGCCCAAGATATTACGCTCAGATAATGGGCCGGAGTTTATTTCAAATGCCTTGCTACGCTGGGCCACAAACAATGGGCTAGACATGGCACTGATCGAACCGGGCAAGCCATGGCAGAATGGTGTATCGGAGAGTTTCAACGGCAAATTTCGCGATGAATGCTTGTCGATGGAATGGTTCAGATCAAGAGCCGAAGCCAAAATAGTCATCGAAAGCTGGCGGCATCACTACAATGAAATCCGCCCGCATTCGAGTTTAGGAAATCTGACGCCGATGGCATTCAGATCAATGGGCGGCAAGACCGCTAAAACCGAGGCCATTCTCCAAGTATGACTGGCACGAAGAAACGGGGCAGGTCAGGCTTTGATTTAAAGACTTAGCAGAAAGCAAAAGATGCGCTGGGTTTCGATGTGGAAATCAGAATGCCCGGTCCAAAGCATCCAGCACCCGGTCTGATCAGGTCAGAAGTTGACCTCAAATAGGAGAGCGTTCCTCAAGGACAGGCAAAATTAAAGCATTTATAATGGATTAATCACTTTAATTATTTGGCGCCACAGAATGCCCACAGTTCCCGTGAGTCGCGCGCGATGCTCAGCATGAGGAAAAAATCGGCCGTGATCGGGCTAGTTCTGACGGCGCTCGCCGTTCCGGCGAGTGATGCTGAGGCGCGTCGCACTGGCACCGTTCGTGGGCAAGTCATCGACATGGTCGTAATTCATTCGACGGGTGGCCCCACCTGTGATGGCAGGACAGGCAAACCCATTTGGGTAGGAGCCGGCACCCTCGAAGAAAACATGCGACAAATAGAGGCGCATCCTAAACTCGGCATCCACTACATGATTGACCGAGATGGGACGTTGCGCGCCAGCGTGCCCGAAGACGAGGTGGCACATCACGTTTTTCGCGTCAGCGGTCGCTCCATCGGCATCGAGCTCATTAACGATGGGGACGGGCTCGACCAATTTCCAGACGCGCAACTGGCGTCGTTGGTGAAGTTGCTCCGCGACATCAAACAGCGCCGTGGCATCACGCGTGATGGCATCAGGCGTCACTCCGATCTCGATCACGCGCAACTGTCCTGCGACAGGACGCAGCGGCGCAAGGTGGATCCTGGCCCCGCATTCCCGTATGAATCGATTTTAGATCGAGTATTTCAACCCCAATAGCAAAGACGTGGCGCCTAACCATTCGCTCCAGCCGACGTGCTACGACCTGCAGCCTCCCCACGCGGCTGAATTCAAACGTTGAACGCCCCCTTCGGAGAGGTGTGGCAGTCTCTTTCGCGCCCTGAGTCACTCCGTCAAGTCATTTTTGCAGATTCCGTCATGTTAGCCAGCAGTGGCGATCCTCGATTTTTAAGCGCCTTCAAATAAACGGACTCGTCATACGGAGTCCGTGTCTTCCAGCAACGATAGATTATCCTGATCCACTTGAACGCCAAGGCTCGCACCGCTACTTGGTGAGAGCAACCTTTCTTGCGTTGCTGCTGGTAGTAGGCTCCAGCCCAGAACGATCTTGGTATGGTTGAGCCCGCCCACTCGACAAAGGTCTGGCGCAGGAAGGTGGGACAAAAGAGGCGCCAGTGGATCCAGCACTTGTTGCCGCTACGCTCGAGTACCGGGGCAATTCCCGAGTAGCGCTGCACCTGTGATGCATTCGCATAGCGATCTCGATCCTCGCCAAAGGCGACCAGCAACCGGGGAGCCTGAACATTCCCGGCGCCGGGCAAAGCCGCAAAGATATCGTAGTCAGGCAAACCCTTGGTAATGTCATCGATCTCGGCATCGAAGCGATCGATTGACTGCAGGAGTGCGCGTAACTGCTCGACCAGCGCCTGCACGACCATCTGGCATGGGCGGATAACGGCCTCATCGTCCGTGAGTGCAGTCGCAGCCCGGATGCCCTGGATGCGTTCCTCAACGAGGTATGCCCGGCGGGCATTGTGGTCGTGGAAGAAGGATTCCAGCGTTGACCGCCTTGCCTGCTTGACGTGCCTGAGCGTTGGCCAGCGGCTCAGGAAGTCACAGAAAATCAAGGTATCCCGGTGTTCGAACCAGTCCAGCACCTGGGGATAGTATTGCTTGAGCGTGCTGACCAAGCGGTTCGTGATGCGGGTCACGTCGCCGGCTAGCCTACGGCGCTCCTCGACCAGCGTTGCCAGCTTACGCATGGCAACGCTTTGCAGCTTGATTGGCTGTAGCTTCTCCGGGTGGCGGAGTAGGATATCCAGGGCTGCTTCGGCATCGGTCGGGTCGTCCTTGGCCCCGCTGGGAACGAAGGCTTTCCGATATTCTGCCAGCGTTGAAGGATGAACCTTGAACAGCACGAGGAATTCATATCGCTGCAGTGCATAGACCAACGGCCCCTCGGCAAGCTCCAAACAGATGGCAATGGGGCCGCCAAACCGGTCCCGCAATGCATACGCCCATTTCGCGATCGCTTCCGGGGAATGATCAAAAGTGCCGAACTCATGCTGGCCTGACCCGGCAGCTTGCAAACAGAAATCATGTTTCCTGTCTGACCAGTCGATGCCAACGAAGGCCGTAAAGGAAGGGTTGGATTGTGACTTCATAATCACCTCCATAAGTGGTAGATTACAAATATGGACATGCATGCATGGGTTCTGCGAAGACAATATAGTGAGCCGGTCGCACGGCACGCCCTGAGTATTCGTTAACGAACCCAAGCGCACCTGCGGACTCGAAGCCAAAAGAGTAAACATCGAGTGTTAGTGTCGCTTATTCGTAATCCGCAGGTGCATGTCCTGCCTTCACTGGCAGATACCTGCCAGCTGTGACCAGTATCACTGAAAACAGGACCGAGTGACTATAACGTGTCGCATAGCGACGGTCACACAAATTGTGTTTCAGCGGCTGCATTGCTCTCATTACCGGTCATTCGAAAATGGCCCAGATAGCAGTTGTTCACTATGAATAGTGAAATGAAGAGGATGCAATGAAGGGCGAATCCGAGCGGCAACCGACGGCTGCGGTCAAGTTTACTCTTGTTGTGCGCCTTCCCTTTTCGCCGAGGCCAGACGGTGGGCATGGCGCGTAGTCTCCGGGAGGCGGTAGCGGGTGACGCAGGCCAGCGTGAGTTCGATGGCGGTGTTGAGACTCACGCGGTGACCGATAGAGACATAGACCGGCTTCACGCCGGCGCGGGTGCGCACTACCGCCCCAATGGTCTCTGCACCGTCGGTCAGCGTTGTCCATGCCCCTTTCACGTCCGGCGGTTCGTCATAACGGCCGATGAGCCGGGTTTTGGCCGCTCCGATGGTGGGTACATCCAGCAGCACCCCAAGATGGCTGGCGATGCCGAAGCGGCGCGGGTGCGCGATTCCCTGGCCGTCACAGAGGATGAGATCGGGAGTAATATTCAGCTTGGCCAACGCCGCCAGTACAGCCGGCAGCTCGCGGAATGCAAGCAACCCAGGCACGTAGGGGAATACCGTCGGGCACCTAGCCACGGATGTCTCCACCAGTTCCAGGCCGTGGTATGCGAGCACGGCCACGGCCGCGCGCGTCACGCACCCTCCTGCTTCGAAGCCCACGTCCACACCCGCCACGTGTCGGATTGCCGACAAGCGGTCGAGGCGTTCCACCAGCTGCCTCAATTCATTCTGCAGCACCGCGGCCTCGGCAGGCTTCAACTGCCAAGGGTGTTCAATCACGGGCTGCATCGATCGGTCGCCTGTACGGCACGGGCAGCGGTAGTCGCGCGAAAGTGAGACAGGTCATCCGAGATGGCACGAACAAGAAGCATGCGATGCGACCGTGGTTTCGACGCTATGATTGCAGCCTATGCCAAATCCTGCTAATAGACAACCCCGCGCGCAAGAGGAGACCGACTGCGCCGGGCGGCGTATTTCCCATGTGGTGGGCTTCGACGATGGCCCCTTCGATCGCAGCCACCGGGGCGACGTTCTGGTGGTGGGTGCGGTCTTTGCCGGCGAACGACTGGACGGCGTGATTTCGACCCGGGTCAGGCGCGATGGGGCCAATGCCGCGGAACGGCTGATCGACTGCCTCACTGGCAGCAAATATTACGACCAGCTTCAGGCCATCCTGCTGCAGGGTATCGCTTTCGCCGGGTTCAACGTAGTCGATCTACAGCGACTGCGCCAAGCCACGGGACTGCCGGTGCTGGTAGTTGTGCGCCATCTGCCCGACTTTCAGGCGATCCGCGAGGCCCTTCTGCAGCGAGTGCCGGGCGGCGCCAGCAAATGGCGCCTGATCGAGGCGGCTGGCCCCATGGAACCGACAGCCGGGCTCTACGTGCAGCGCTGCGGCATGACGCCGGAGAATGCGGCAAGGCTGCTCGCCGGCCTGCAGAAAAACGGGCACCTACCGGAGCCCCTCCGCGTGGCGCACATGATCGCCGGGGGCGTAACCACTGGCGAGAGCCGGCACCGGCCCTGACAAGAAGCACCGCATTATTTAGACAACAGGGTTTGTGTTCTATTCTGGCTTTTGAAGGATCTTGCGATGCTATGGCTGCTATCTGTCGGTTAGCGACTGAGGGGTTTCGTTGAGCGACGTGTCTGCTATACAATGCAAAGCCGTCGTTGGCCGATACATCGCCATAACATTAATAGGTATCTTTAAGTTAGTTACATGGAAATCGATAGATCCGCATCTGCTATTGCAACGCGTGAACTTCTCATGAAAGCTGCAGCGCCAAGAATTTGGAACCTCATCTCAGAAATTGATCGCTGGCCTGGTTGGAATCCCGCAGTCAGAAGTGCCAAGCTGAATGGTGCTTTCAAAGTTGGCACATCCTTCCACTGGAAGAGCGGAGGAACATCGATCGCTTCTGCTCTTCAGTAAATTGAACCCACGACGAGACTCGTTTAGACAGGTAAGGCAATTGGAACCCATGCAATTTATGTCTGGTCTCTGGAATCCACATCAGATGGCGTGCTGGTTTGCACGTCCGAATCTTTCGATGGCTGGCTCGCAAGGGCCTTGCGAAAAGCGATGCAGAGAAGTTTCGACGAATCTTTAGTGGCGTGGCTCCGTGCTATTAAACGCTGCGCGGAGGCTTGACAGCACCTTGCCCAACGATTCGTTCCGCGTGCGCTTGCGCAATGCAGACGGTCTGAAATGTCTCGCATTAGCGACCGTTGGCAATCAAGCCGGGTAATGTCTGCTGCCGGTTACAAAACGCACGTTGGACTTTGAGTTGTTTAGGCGTCAGAGTGAAGCCAACAGGCGGCATTCGCTCCCGTCCCTATTATTGTTGATAATGTGGACAGGCAAGCTTGCGGGGCATACTATTGATTTCATATCGCATAGCCCAAGCACCCAAGATTAGGGCTATTAAAGTCAGTGATATTTTGGATATTTTACCCTGACCATTACCAGTTAACTGATTCGTCAAAACGGGAAATTAGTCAGACAACCCAACCTAGACAAACGCTAAAGGAATCACTATGTTGAAAATTGAATCCAGGCAATGGATATTTGCGAGCATGCTTGTACTTAGCACTCCGTGGAGCATGGCTGCGCAGGATGAAGTGACCGCTGATCAGGTCGTTACCGCCGTCGAGGGTACCTTCGGTGTCACGCCAGGCGAACGGCGCAATCACATCAAGGGAACTTGTGCGCTGGGCGAATTCGTCGGATCAACCGAGGCCGCAGATTACTCGCGCTCGGCACTGTTTTCTGGAAAGCCCATTGCGGTTGTCGCACGCCTTTCCTTGGCAGGCGGCAACCCCAGGGCGCCAGATACGGCAAAAAGCCCGCGGGCATGGCCTTGGAGTTCAAGCTACCCGGCGGTAGCATACAGCACATGACGATGTTGGACACGCCGATCTTCGGCGCCAGCCAGCCTCGCACCTTTCTTGATCTGATGATTGCAACCAAACCCGATTTGGCGACGGGCAAGCCCGACCCTGAAAAGATAAAGGCTTTCAAGGCCACTCATCCTGACAATTTGGCACAGGCAGATTACTTAGCAAACAACAATCCACCGGCAAGCTATTCATCCAGTTCATTCTGGGGCATACACACTTTCAGATTTATTAATCGCGATGACAAAACTACGCTAGTGCGTTGGCGCTTTGTGCCGCAGGATGGAGAAAAGAGGCTCTCCGATGATGAGCTGAAATCCGCGCTTCCGAATTTTCTGGAACAATCGTTAATCAATCGAACCAAACAGGGGCCGGTACGCTGGGATATGTTGGTCTCGATAGGCGAACCAGGTGATCCTGAGGACAATCCAACGCTGGCTTGGCCGGAAAGCCGGAAGCAAATCAAAGCGGGTACGCTGAGCATATCCTCGGCAATGCCACAGAAGGGTGCAGAATGCGAAAAAATCAACTTTGATCCCTTGGTCATGGGTGATGGTATCGAACCGACAAACGACCCCATTTTGCAGTTCCGTTCGCAGGTTTATGCAGTCTCATTCTCCAAGCGGCTCGGTGGAAATTAACGGCCTGACGGCGCCGTTAAGCAAGACCTTCAGGCATGTGCTTCCAAGAAAGTCAAAGCACTGTTAGGTGTCGCTTAGCAACGACCAAGCAACTTGTGATTTAACGGCTGCTTTGCTGCCAATTCCAGACTTTTACGATCTTTCTCAATAGGCGTCGTTCGCCATAGAATATTTGCCCTTATATTAAGATTGGAAAATCGTGAACAAGGATGAAGTTCGCAATATCATCGAAGCTACACTTAAGGGTGGCGATAACACTCCGGGACTATTTGATCTCCCCAGACTTATTGTTATTAGATCGGAAATCCAATCTTGCACTTCAATAAACGATGTCCTTGAGATAATAGAGGAGCACCGAAGCCTTCTATCCAGAGCGTTCGGGCTGAGTGATGATGTCATCGAAGAGACCGTGGAGAAACTAAAAGCGCTGGAGAACTAATATCCTTACCTTGGGGATAACAAGCAGCCATTGCTAAACGACTAGTTGTGTCGTTAGCTACGGTCCCGTAACCTGTGCTTCAGTGATTGGTTACGGCGCAACAGATGGGGCTCTTGACCTCTGCTGGTTCCTCTCGTCGGAGAAAAAGATCAGTGGAATCGTGTCAGCAATCGAGAGCACCTTATTATGCATTGAAAATGCCCAGCAACGACAGAAAGCAAAATCAAGGCCCGCTTTGCGGAAGACAGTTGACATGCTTGAAGTACAGCACCGCAACCATACAAGCAGATACTTGCGAAATGCATTAACGTTCCAACTATAATTGCACAGCTATATTGAAAAAGCCATGAAGCTACTGCCGATTTTTGTCCTGGTGGGATTAATTTTGCTGAGCGGTTGCGCTGCTAACGACTGGCGCACCGCAAATCGCGAATCTGCGGGGATTGCACCCGACCCATCCATCACAAATGAAGGCGTTCTGCTCGTATACGGCGCCAATGCTTGGGGCTGGCGTGGCTGGTTTGCAATTCACACATGGATCGCAGCCAAGCGGACCGGGGAAGCATCCTACACGGTGTACGACGTGGTCGGTTGGCGCGGCAATAGCGGCCAACCGGTGCTGAAGATTACACAGGACATTCCCGACCGCAACTGGTATGGAGAAAAACCGAGGGCTCTAATGGAGCGAAGGGGAGCGGGCGTAGACGAACTGATTGCTGCCGTCGACACGGCCGCCCGTGCTTACCCATGGAAGACGACCTACAAGGCTTTCCCAGGCCCCAACAGCAACACTTTCACTGCCTGGATCGCAAAACAGGTGCCGGAACTAGGCTTGAAGCTCCCCTTTTCTGCCATCGGAAGTGGTTACGTGAAATAAGGTGTCAACCAAAATTAAAGTCCGCTTTTGAGAAGTTGTTCCGTGATAGTGACAGGCAGAATTGTCTCGGTTGGCAACTGTCAGACAACTTGTGATTCAATGGATGTTTTGCTGCCTATTGTGTTGAAAAACTCCCGCGTAATTTGATGTTTCGAATGCTATAATATCACCCATCGAATTAGTTGGGAGCCTTGATATGATTGGGTTTCAGACAGATAAGCAAAAGCGCCTGTTCTATTCATTCGACCTTGAAGATCACGTTCCCCAGAATCATCTCCTCCGCGGCATCAATCACTATCTGGATTTAACCGAACTCCGGCAGCATCTCGCCGAATACTACAGCCACACCGGCAGACCCTCCATCGATCCAGAATTGATGATCCGCATGCTGGTCATCGGTTATTGCTTTGGTATCCGCTCCGAACGCAGGCTCTGCGAAGAAGTGCATCTGAATCTGGCTTACCGCTGGTTCTGCAGACTGGGTTTGGAAGATGCAGTACCGGATCATTCCACCTTCTCCAAGAACCGGCATGGCCGGTTCCGCGACAGCGGCCTGTTCCGGCAGTTGTTCGAGACAGTACTACAACGCTGCATGAAGGAAGGGCTGGTACGAGGCGAAGGCTTTGCCACCGACGCCAGCATCATCAAGGCCGATGCACAGCGCGTGAATAGTGTTCATGGAGAAGAAGCCATGAACTGGACCAGTTCCGCTGAAACAGCACGTCCGGTAAGAGAGTATCTGGATGCGCTTGAGGAAACGAACAATCCTGACTTCATTCCCAAGTTCGTCTCACTGAGCGATCCGGCGGCCACCTGGACCGGTGCCACAGGTGGCCCAGCATTCTTTGCCTATTCCACCAATTACCTGATTGACCTCAAGGCCGGCATCATCGTCGATGTCGAACCCTCAGCAGTCAACAAGACAGCTGAAGTGGAAGCCACCAAGACGATGATAGATCGCGTTGAAGACAAGTATGAGATGAAACCGGATCGACTCGTTGGCGACACCAACTATGGTTCTGCGGCCATGCTCAACTGGCTAGTGGACGAGAAGCAGATCGAGCCGCATGTGCCGGTATGTGATAAATCAGAGCGCAAGGACGGCACCTTCTCCAACAGCGACTTTATCTGGGATGAGCAGGCCAACGAGTATCGCTGCCCTGAAGGCCATGCGCTACGCAGCGCATGGCGCATCTTCAAGAAACCACGCACACGAATCACCAAAGCCGACACCATTCTCTATACGTCAAACCAATATAAATGTGCAGCATGTCCCCAAAAGAATCATTGTTGCCCGAACACTCCGAAACGCAAGATCGCCCGCAGTATCCACGAAGATGCACGCAACGTTGCACGTCGGATTTACATGACACCGGAATATCAACAATCAAGACGTGAACGCAAAAAGGTCGAGATGCTGTTTGCACACCTCAAGCGGATATTGAAACTGGATAAGCTCCGATTACGAGGGCCAAGTGGTGCACGAGACGAATTTCTGCTGGCTGCAACCGCGCAGAATTTGAGGCGAATGGCGAAATGGCTTACCCCTGTAGCACAGGAAGCAGAAATGGTCGGTACTTAAGCGAAGAAAAAGGGGTTCGACTTGAGAAAAAACACACTGCCACGAAAAAAATCACACGCAGAAAAAATTGAGCGACTGAATCAGCCTAAAATGAAAGCGAGTTTTTCAACACAATCTGCCGATACCTGACCTTCAACTTGCTAATCACTTTGATCCACGGCACGATGAGAATATGAAGACTATTTCAACCGCTTCGTTGCCGACTGTGACATTCCGAGAGATAGAGTTTGGATCCGACGATTTCCGGAAGGAAATTGAGCTTCGCAATAAGGTGTTACGTTTACCTCTCGGACTGAACCTTTATAATGAAGATATTAGTCAGGAAAAGCGCCAGATGCACTTCGGTCTGTTTGACCCATACAGGAATCTGGTTGCTTGCGTTGTTGCCGTAACTTTTTCGTCTAGCGAAACAAGAATCCGTCAGATGGCAGTTAGTCGTGAGCATCGAAGCAAGGGCCACGGGCGAACCATTATTCAATCCCTTGAAGACCATCTTACGCGAAGAGGAGTCACCCATATCCTCATGCACGCACGGATTATTGCTGTTGGATTTTACGAAAAGCTGGGATATGCAACAGTTGGCCGGGAATTTATAGAGGTCGGCATCCCTCACATCAGAATGGAAAAACACGGCCAACTGGGCAGTGTAAAAGCCTCCGACAGGATGCCCTGATAAGGCTGCCGTGGGGCAGTTAAGCGTCCTTTACGCAACACTGACCGCCTGAATTGTGTCGCTTTTTGCCCGCTAGTGGGTATTCATTTCAGTGTCCGCTTCGTGACCTACAGCGGACAAACAAGTTCGCTATTCGACATTAAGCAAGACACGATGTGGCTATTGGAATACGATTTCAGCCGCTTCTTTAGCAAGTGTGTTCCAATGGGCGCTAAAGCGCCAATAGCGGATGGCCTTCCTCCATTCCTAAATCGATGACGATTGGGAATAAGGTAAGGAGAACAATATGCGCTTGTGGTATTGCTGCCCTTTCTAATTTGATTTGTAATGCGTCGTTGGCGATGACGACTCCATTCCTGTCGTCGGCCCATCGCGTCGAAGTTCGCTTATTGTCACTGACAGCTATAGTAGTTCTCACGACGGCCAGTTCTTGCGCAATACACTGCAACTTTACGGTAGCAATCAAAATGCGACGCATAACTTAACAAATGCTGGTTTATCCGCCGTCAATGACCGTGTGACTATCGTAGCTATATTGCCTTGGACGTCTGGCAGCTAAATCCCCCACTTTGGAAAATCAAGTAACATCAGGGACAGCACTGGATCCGGCCAAGAACTCGAAGCGAGTGCTGTGTTGATGGGTCATAAATTCGGCGAAGCATTTAGGCTTGTCGGTAATATTGAATCACTCAAATTCCCTTCAAATCGTACCACTTTATATGTTGGACAACTGAAGCCAATATACTGGATTAGTGAAGCGCTGCTGCTATCGATGAATATGAGCGCTCAACATCAACAAGAACATAGCCAATATGCCACTGCTAATCTATTGTGGTATGCAACGCCCAATTTGAGCATCATGCCAAGAATACAATTTGGGCGCATTGACGCCTTTGACACCTACTCTAGCTACAACAATGCAACGGCAGGAGTCACAACAACCTATCACATTGATAATAATTGGGCATCGTCGGCTGCTGTGGTTGGACTAGGCAAGCTTCGCCGGCGAAAACGAGTTTTTACACCAATAACTCTGATAACCGGGACTTATTCAGCATCAAGTTTGCTATCCGTTGTCTTTTCTAAAGGGCCACTGAGCACTTTTTTTCCGAATACTCGGCTACCACAGGGCATTGGGTGCCGAATTTAAGGAAATGTGACTCCGCGCAATTTGATCGTCCGCCTTTTTTTGCAACGCTGACCGCGTCCTTCGCGCCCTGAGTCACTCCGTCAAGTCATTTTTGCAGATTCCGTCATGTTAGCCAGCAGTGGCGATCCTCGATTTTTAAGCGCCTTCAAATAAACGGACTCGTCATACGGAGTCCGTGTCTTCCAGCAACGATAGATTATCCTGATCCACTTGAACGCCAAGGCTCGCACCGCTACTTGGTGAGAGCAACCTTTCTTGCGTTGCTGCTGGTAGTAGGCTCCAGCCCAGAACGATCTTGGTATGGTTGAGCCCGCCCACTCGACAAAGGTCTGGCGCAGGAAGGTGGGACAAAAGAGGCGCCAGTGGATCCAGCACTTGTTGCCGCTACGCTCGAGTACCGGGGCAATTCCCGAGTAGCGCTGCACCTGTGATGCATTCGCATAGCGATCTCGATCCTCGCCAAAGGCGACCAGCAACCGGGGAGCCTGAACATTCCCGGCGCCGGGCAAAGCCGCAAAGATATCGTAGTCAGGCAAACCCTTGGTAATGTCATCGATCTCGGCATCGAAGCGATCGATTGACTGCAGGAGTGCGCGTAACTGCTCGACCAGCGCCTGCACGACCATCTGGCATGGGCGGATAACGGCCTCATCGTCCGTGAGTGCAGTCGCAGCCCGGATGCCCTGGATGCGTTCCTCAACGAGGTATGCCCGGCGGGCATTGTGGTCGTGGAAGAAGGATTCCAGCGTTGACCGCCCTGCCTGCTTGACGTGCCTGAGCGTTGGCCAGCGGCTCAGGAAGTCACAGAAAATCAAGGTATCCCGGTGTTCGAACCAGTCCAGCACCTGGGGATAGTATTGCTTGAGCGTGCTGACCAAGCGGTTCGTGATGCGGGTCACGTCGCCGGCTAGCCTACGGCGCTCCTCGACCAGCGTTGCCAGCTTACGCATGGCAACGCTTTGCAGCTTGATTGGCTGTAGCTTCTCCGGGTGGCGGAGTAGGATATCCAGGGCTGCTTCGGCATCGGTCGGGTCGTCCTTGGCCCCGCTGGGAACGAAGGCTTTCCGATATTCTGCCAGCGTTGAAGGATGAACCTTGAACAGCACGAGGAATTCATATCGCTGCAGTGCATAGACCAACGGCCCCTCGGCAAGCTCCAAACAGATGGCAATGGGGCCGCCAAACCGGTCCCGCAATGCATACGCCCATTTCGCGATCGCTTCCGGGGAATGATCAAAAGTGCCGAACTCATGCTGGCCTGACCCGGCAGCTTGCAAACAGAAATCATGTTTCCTGTCTGACCAGTCGATGCCAACGAAGGCCGTAAAGGAAGGGTTGGATTGTGACTTCATAATCACCTCCATAAGTGGTAGATTACAAATATGGACATGCATGCATGGGTTCTGCGAAGACAATATAGTGAGCCGGTCGCACGGCACGCCCTGAGTATTCGTTAACGAACCCAAGCGCACCTGCGGACTCGAAGCCAAAAGAGTAAACATCGAGTGTTAGTGTCGCTTATTCGTAATCCGCAGGTGCATGTCCTGCCTTCACTGGCAGATACCTGCCAGCTGTGACCAGTATCACTGAAAACAGGACCGAGTGACTATATTGTGTCGCATAGCGACCATCAGGAGGCGTGTTGTTCAATGATCGTTAACGGTTGTATTGTGTTGAAAAACTCCCGCGTAATTTGATGTTTCGAATCACTAGTGTCCCAACGTTAATCGAACAGAAACAACTGGTTGGCTGAATCTGGTGAATTTGTATCTGGCGGGGTACGCGCCAACAGCTGATTTAGAGCCATTCTCTCGAACATAGTGAGGCTCAAGATTTGTAGCATTTCGTAGAGCGACGCAGTGATATTCAGTCGCTTGCGCAGGATGGCGACCAGAACGTAAACCGAGACGGCGATCCATATTTGAGACTTGACTGCATTCTCCGAAATACCGAAAAAGGACTTGATACGCAGATGTTGTTTGATCCATTTGAAGAACAATTCGATTTGCCAACGGCAGCGATAAAGATCGGCAATGCTCTGAGCCGACAGGTCGAGATGATTGGTCAGGAAGACCAGCTTCTTGCCATCGGCATCTCTGATGCTGATGCGTCTGATCGTTGTTGGGAAATGTTGCTGAGAATAAAACCCGGCCAGAGTACCCAGTTGGTCGCAGATGATGCCGGACGAACGATCTGTTGGTCTGGAGTACCGTCGCGTAAAGTGCAGATTCCCCTTGGCTCGCGTCACAAAGAAGCTGCCGGCTTGATGCAAGCGATGCAGTCTGGCGAAGTCGAGATAGCCGCGATCCATGATGTAAAACGCCCCGGCTTCGGGAATGATCTGGTCGAGAATGTTCACATCGTGCATCTTGCCATCGCTGATGTGGATGAAGCTGGGGATGTTGCCGCGCAGGTCGAGCAGCGTATGCAGCTTGATCGCCGCCTTGGTCGAACGAAACGGTGCCCATGGAAATACCGACAGGCACAGATCGATGGTGGTCGCATCCAGTGCGTAGACCGTCTCGGAGAGATCGACGCCAAACGGTTCGTCCACATAAAGTGGACGGGCTATTCCAATCAGGCTTTGCGCGAAGTCGGCATAGATGCGCCAGTCCCGAACCGCATTGGCATTGGCCAACGTGTTTCGCGAAACCTTGCTGCGAAAGCCCATATGGTAGAGCTTGGCGGACTGGCTGCGCAGACAGGCTTCGATGTCGCGCAGACTCTCGCGATAAGTCAGTTGCGCGAACGCCATGCACAGAAACTGGTCGAGACAGGTGAAATGTTTGACCTTGTGTTCCCCATCGTAACGAGCGACACAACGGCGGAAAGTCGTCAGCGGCAAGTGCGACATCACTTGCGCAAATACAAGTTTGCCCGTGTTCATTGGCAGTCCTCGCAATCGGGTTTAAAGTACCCCGAATGCTACGTGCCAAATTCAAATCGAGACCAGAGCAAATTATGAAATATCTCCGTTTCGTCAATCTATTACAATCGACCCAGCGGTTAACGTTGGGACACTAGTGGTTTCGAATGCTATAATATCACCCATCGAATTAGTTGGGAGCCTTGATATGATTGGGTTTCAGACAGATAAGCAAAAGCGCCTGTTCTATTCATTCGACCTTGAAGATCACGTTCCCCAGAATCATCTCCTCCGCGGCATCAATCACTATCTGGATTTAACCGAACTCCGGCAGCATCTCGCCGAATACTACAGCCACACCGGCAGACCCTCCATCGATCCAGAATTGATGATCCGCATGCTGGTCATCGGTTATTGCTTTGGTATCCGCTCCGAACGCAGGCTCTGCGAAGAAGTGCATCTGAATCTGGCTTACCGCTGGTTCTGCAGACTGGGTTTGGAAGATGCAGTACCGGATCATTCCACCTTCTCCAAGAACCGGCATGGCCGGTTCCGCGACAGCGGCCTGTTCCGGCAGTTGTTCGAGACAGTACTACAACGCTGCATGAAGGAAGGGCTGGTACGAGGCGAAGGCTTTGCCACCGACGCCAGCATCATCAAGGCCGATGCACAGCGCGTGAATAGTGTTCATGGAGAAGAAGCCATGAACTGGACCAGTTCCGCTGAAACAGCACGTCCGGTAAGAGAGTATCTGGATGCGCTTGAGGAAACGAACAATCCTGACTTCATTCCCAAGTTCGTCTCACTGAGCGATCCGGCGGCCACCTGGACCGGTGCCACAGGTGGCCCAGCATTCTTTGCCTATTCCACCAATTACCTGATTGACCTCAAGGCTGGCATCATCGTCGATGTCGAACCCTCAGCAGTCAACAAGACAGCTGAAGTGGAAGCCACCAAGACGATGATAGATCGCGTTGAAGACAAGTATGAGATGAAACCGGATCGACTCGTTGGCGACACCAACTATGGTTCTGCGGCCATGCTCAACTGGCTAGTGGACGAGAAGCAGATCGAGCCGCATGTGCCGGTATGTGATAAATCAGAGCGCGAGGACGGCACCTTCTCCAACAGCGACTTTATCTGGGATGAGCAGGCCAACGAGTATCGCTGCCCTGAAGGCCATGCGCTACGCAGCGCATGGCGCATCTTCAAGAAACCACGCACACGAATCACCAAAGCCGACACCATTCTCTATACGTCAAACCAATATAAATGTGCAGCATGTCCCCAAAAGAATCATTGTTGCCCGAACACTCCGAAACGCAAGATCGCCCGCAGTATCCACGAAGATGCACGCAACGTTGCACGTCGGATTTACATGACACCGGAATATCAACAATCAAGACGTGAACGCAAAAAGGTCGAGATGCTGTTTGCACACCTCAAGCGGATATTGAAACTGGATAAGCTCCGATTACGAGGGCCAAGTGGTGCACGAGACGAATTTCTGCTGGCTGCAACCGCGCAGAATTTGAGGCGAATGGCGAAATGGCTTACCCCTGTAGCACAGGAAGCAGAAATGGTCGGTACTTAAGCGAAGAAAAAGGGGTTCGACTTGAGAAAAAACACACTGCCACGAAAAAAATCACACGCAGAAAAAATTGAGCGACTGAATCAGCCTAAAATGAAAGCGAGTTTTTCAACACAATCGGTTGCAAAACAGACATTGGACTTCAAAGCGTTTAATGAGCAGAGTGGTGCCAAATGCAGATTCTCATCAGCACCCGCCCATACTCTTATGCGCATGCAGATGGACAAGATTAACGGGTTCAAGTGAACTTGCAGTGCAGCCGTCTAGCACTTTTGATTCCGGAACTGCGTAGTTTTTCGACCGACCATCTTTTTCACAAGTAAGACGAAAATTGTTACTTATTGCCATTTTGAACCCTTTTCGGTCATGTCCATGAATCATTATAAATGCCCTCTGTACCAATGTTTTCCACATCTTTAAATATAGCTTCTTACTTTGGTACGCAATATGCATGCTAACCATCAAGTCCGCCAATTCAGGTTCGGCAGTTACAAGCCGGAATGCATAAACCGAAGGAGGTGTGTCATGAAAATTACTATGGACATGAGCAGCTACGAAATCGAACAGGATGAGATGGAGATGGAATATCGCGAGAAGAGAATGAGCGCCGACGGGGATCCCGCCGACGAATTGGTATGCGGGCTGCAAGAGGTGGAGGCCTCTGCCAATGTTTCGACGGCAGCATCGGAAATAGGCTCGAGGAAATTGTACTCCTACCAGCATTGACCGCTAACTTCGTGGCGGCTTGGTTAAAGAATCTCAGTCACCATGAAAATGCCGTGGGCCGAACGGTAATTTAACATGCGGCCTCGGCGGCGAATTGCCCCCTATGTCGGCTTCGTCGCATATGGCCCATCAATCAATTTATGATTCAATGGCTGCTTCGTGCCTGCGGACTCAACCGGCCATTCGCGAAACACCCGGAATTTCGGATACCGTCACATGATGAATAATATAATCGAATTTTTGGCTTATTGGGGGATCACGGCTCTATCGCTATGGATTGCTGGTTTTATATTCCACGGCATCTCATTTTCCAATAAAAAGTCGCTGCTTATATCGGCACTCCTACTGGGCCTTGCCAATGCGATCATCAGACCGATCGTTATCTTGCTTACTATCCCCCTGACTATTTTCACCTTCGGATTTTTCGTGTTTGTGATCAATGCGCTGATGGTGCTTCTGGTGTCATCGGTTGTGTCCGGCTTTAAGGTATCGGGATTCTGGACAGCTTTCTTTGCGAGCATATTCGTAGCGGTTCTCAGTTTCTTCTTAGGGTTGTTCATCCTCCAATCGAGCGACAATCCGATTGTCATCCCTACACATCGGGGAATCCGCGTTTGAGGAAAGTTGGCGGACAAAGCCTTTAATCATGGTCGGGATTTGGTCCACGGCCCCAGTCGCTTTGGGGAGCCGCTATGTCTCTTATGGGTCGGTTTCTGTTCGGCAAGAGCATCCCCTAACGTGTAGACTGAACAGAGTGATATAGGACACCTCTCTTCAAAAAACTGTTTTCGCCATGTCTGAGATTTCCCCATTGACCGTCAAGGCTTACCTAGAAACTGATTATTGTGTTTTCGGTGAGTCTCCGTTTGTCTTGAGGGCTGGTATTGCCAATGAATCGTTGGCAAGACTCTACAAGCGGCTCAACACAAACTGCGGTGTCTTTGTTACAGCTTTCAATCCGTTCAGTAATGACGTTGGTGAAGCCGCCAATACAGTCAGGCAGGTTCAACTGGCAAAAGAATTGAACGGGCGCCACCTAACCTTTTTCGATGGCATTGGAAAGCATCCATCGGGGAAGTGGCCTGCGGAGCCTAGTTACTTTGTCTTGGGACTATCGCTTGAAGCAGCCAAAGCCCTGGGCAAGAAATATGGTCAGAACGCAGTTGTCTGGTGTGGGTCCGATGCCATACCGGAATTAGTACTTCTTAGGTAGCCATACCGGACGATAAGTTCGATGATCTTTTGAAGCGAAGGTCTCTGTAGCGCCTCAAAGTTCAGCTCCGTGTTGCGATTTCAACCGGTCGATGCAACACATGCGTTAAATCGTTCAGCTGGTGTTTCGAATCTTAACGTCTTTCGCGGACGTTCATTCAGTCTACGAGCAACAGCATTGAGTTGTGCCTGAGAGTGTACCGATAAGTCTGTTCCTTTTGGGAAGTACTGCCTCAATAAGCCATTGGTGTTCTCATTTGATCCACGTTGCCAAGGGTTCTGTGGGTCACAGAAATAGACTTTGATGTCGGTAGCCAGCGTAAATCGCTTGTGGTCGGCCAGTTCCGAGCCCCGATCCCAAGTCAGTGATTTGTAGAGTTCCTGGGGTAACTTATGAGCATGCTTGATCAGCGCGTTGATGACGGTCTCGGTATCTTTTCGGGGAATCTTAACTAGCATCACATAGCGCGTCTGGCGTTCAACGAGGGTCGCAATCTGACTGTTACCACTGCCGCATAACAGGTCCCCTTCCCAGTGACCGGGTACCGCGCGGTCTTCAGCCGTGGCAGGACGTTCACTGATCGATACGGCGCCGACGATTCTGCCGTGGTCTTCTGTCTTCTGAGTGTGATGGCGAGAACGACGCATAGCACGCGTCCGTCGCAAATGCTCCAACAGTTCCTTCTTCAATGCGCCTCGGGCCTGGATATAGAGGCTGCGATAAATAGTCTCGTGTGACACTTGATAGTTTTCGTCGCTTGGGTATGTCTGCTTCAGCCATCCGGCAATCTGTTCCGGTGACCACTGCCATTGGAGCTTATCAGCCACAATGTGCGCCAACGTTCTGTTCCCGGCTAGTTTACAGGTCTTGGGGCGGAGTGTCCGATCCCAAGCCGCCTGTTCAGCCTGACTCGCACGATAGAATTCCTGGCCACCGTTGCGCTTGATCTCGCGACTGATGGTCGATGGCGCCCGCCCCAGGGAAGTTGCAATCGAGCGGGCCGACTGGCCAGCTACTACTGCACGAGATATCTCTTCGCGTTCAGCCAAAGTCAGAGATAATTTCGAACGCCGCCGTGGTGCCGGTCGTATCCCGCCATGTTCGGCCAAGATGCGTTGTACTGACCCGTGGTTTCGATCAAACAGCTGTGCGATATGCTGAAGAGAATCGCCTTTCTGCCAGCGATCCCACATCAACGCCTTTTGACTTTCCGTATAATAAATCCGAGTTCTGTATTTCATGATCAACACCTCATCTTTTACATTTTAAGATAAAGTGTTGCATCGACCGGTTGAGTCCGCAGTCGAAAGCCGTCCATTACGCTCGTTAATTGCCTGCCTGGAAGTGGAATGTGATACTTAACCCAGACAAGAGACATTTGGGGAATCCAATGAAAGACGACCGACCATTCGATTTCAAAATATCGTTTTCCTCGATCTTGGCATGCTTTATCAGGACAATTTTAACCTCTACGATGCGACCAATCGTGCTTGCGCTCTTCATTTTAACCATGTCGCTGGCCGCCCAAGTGCAAGCAGTCGAGGTCACGCCGTTCATAGGTCAACGCTATGGTGGCAGCTTCGAGGACTCCAATACGGGAACCCATTTCGAGGTCGCGGATGCCACTGCCTTCGGATTGGCGCTCGATTTTGATCTTGAGCCAGACAAGCAGATTGAGGTCTTCCTGAGCCGCCAGAATACGGGCCTGACAACTTCCGGAACATTCACGGGCAGCCCTCTGTTTGATCTCACGATCGACTACTACCAAATCGGCGGACTTTATATGTTTCCAGAAGTCGACCGCATTCGCCCCTTCGTGTCTGGTACCTTAGGTCTCACAAGCATGGCGCCGCATCGCGCTGACCTCATAACGGAAAATCGGTTGTCACTCTCGCTCGGGGGCGGCGCAAAGATTTTTTTCACCAAGCAATTGGGGTTGCGGTTGGATGCGCGCGGCATTTACACGATGCTCAATTCCGACTCCGCCGTCCTCTGCTCGGGTGGCTGCACCATTAAGGTCAAAGGCAGCGGCTTCGTGCAGACAGAGGTTAGTGCGGCGCTGATGATGCGCTTTTGATGCGGATTCTGGAATGTGGGCGTAGGAGAATATTAGTTGAGGTTACGTTTGCAATATTGAACGGGCTAAAGTGGGCCATAACCGGTCATTGATGTGATTCTGATCGAGTGGAAATAATAATAATTGAGTATGGAGGGACCCCATGAAAATCGGCTCCACTGAATTCGGCAGCATCACCATTGAAGACAGAACCTATTCGCACGATATCCTCATACGCATGTCCGGTGAAGTAGCCAAACGCAAGAAGAAGCTTTCCAAGAAGTATTACGGCACGTCCCACATCATTTCGCGCGAGGAGGCGGAATTTATTTTCGAAAAGGGTTGCGACACTTTGGTGGTTGGCGCAGGACAATACGGCAATGTGACGCTGTCGCCAGAAGCCGCCGAATTTTTCCAGCATCATGATTGCCGGGTGATTTTGCAGCCTACGCCAGATGCCGTGGAGACCTACAACAAAACCAAGGACAAGACCAAGACCATTGGCCTGTTTCACGTCACGTGCTGAGGCATGGCCGGCAGAAACCACCGATGCCGTCTTTGCCACTACATCTGCCGTTAATCGTCTTGGCACTAGCTTTCCTGATCGGCCGCATCCAGATCGGATTGACAACAAAGTGCTTGCCTAGGGTGGGATGAATAAATAACATCAACGCAATGCGTCACTAGAATTTCTCCTCCATCATATATTAAGGAGCAAACATGCGACTCACAGTTCACAGCATTATCTGCGGTTTCCTTGCCGTCTCAATTACCCTGTTTCCATCGACCAGTGGGGCTGTCCTTCCAGTGATGTTCGGTCCGGAAATTCTCCAGAACGTGATATTTGGCCAAGTTAGAAATCAGATGATCGGATCGCTCGGCAACATGGGCTGCAAGGGCCACGGTCTGGCGGGACTGATCGCCTCGGCTAAGGCCTTTACGTCTCCAGTCAGCGGGTTCTCGCGCGGCATGTCCGGCGGTTTCCCCAGTGGGATGCCGGGTGGCGGCAGTGGCAGTATGTCGGGTGGAGGTATGAACATGCCAGGGCCGGGAATGGCGATGCCAAACGGGATTGATTCAACGGCCAAAAGCGCCTCCATGCACGCGGCGAATGCAAACGGTATCCCGACCGCTACTGAGGCGCAGGCGGAGGTCGTGACGGCCAACGGAATGCCCGATCCCGCTGTGCTGTCGCAGATGATGGGCAGGCAGATGTCGCCGGATCAGGCGGCACAGATGCAGAGGGCGATGTCAGCAATGCAAGAGGCGATCCGTCACCCGCTCTCGCGTTCGGAAACGATCGAAGTCTTCGACCAACTGGCCGACATGGGGTTAATGACGAATGAGATGCGTGGCGAGGTGCGCGACTGCATCATGCTGGCCCCGCCTGGCAGCGAGAATGCAGTCGGTGTCTCAAGTGCGATGGTCAAGACTATGGTCCTGCCTAAGCTACGCGACGC
Source organism: uncultured beta proteobacterium (assembly GCA_963833515.1). Lineage (GTDB taxonomy): Bacteria > Pseudomonadota > Gammaproteobacteria > Burkholderiales > Gallionellaceae > Gallionella. The sequence goes on from CAWHYN010000012.1 coordinate 145,343, forward strand.
CAAGCAGCGTCTGAATAGTTTGACTCCAGAAGAGCAAAGCCAGCTTACCGACGGCATAGTGGATGCGCTGCAACATGCCTCTGCCAAGGACCGCAATCAGTTTCTGGACGGATTCGGCGAGGGCTTCTTTCCCGCAGCCGTGGTGGAAAAGGTTCGCGCAAAGATCAACTTAAACTAGAAACAGGATATAGAACAAAGTGGCCGGATACGGGAAAGCGGCGTCTTCAAATGAGGCGTACCGTGCGCGGACGTGGCCAGCAAACGTCCGACAGCTTTGGAGCGAGGTGAACGTCGGCTTCGCGCATAGGGACCGTCAGGTAGCGTGTGGTTCAATGGCCGTGAGGCGAACAAGAACGGACACTGGATTTCTCATTAGTAGATGGGCAAACTAGTGCCACTAGCCGTGGTTAAAAAAGCATCTTATACCGGATGATTGGTTTATCGCTCAGCAGGATGAAAGACTGTTAGCATGAAGCCCGCTTGGCAGAAGCCGAAAAGCAAGGGAACCGCGAAGTGAAGGGGATTCTGAAAATCGCATTTAAACTGCTCGTGAATGACAAGGGCAAGTTCGCTGCATTGCTTGTCGGGATTACTTTTGCCGTCTTTCTGATGATTCAGATGACGTCCATGTTCGCCGGAGTTCTGCAAGAGGTCTTCCTCTACCGTTACCAACATAGGCGCGAAAATGTGGGTAATGGATCCGGCGGTCAATACGTCTCGCCAGCAGCATTCCTATGCCTGATTATGTACTGGACGCAGCCAGAAGCATAAACGGCGTCAAATATGCCAGTACCTCTTTATTCTGGCTCAGCATTGGTGAAGCTTCGCGATGGCACCTATCAAGCTGCGACGGTCATTGGGCTGGATGACTCCACTTTATTTGGCAGACCGGAACTCCTCGAGGGGAAGATCGAGGATATCTATGCGGAAAACGCCTTTATCGTCGTAAAGGACGCAGAATTCAGGAAACTCGAAAATCCGAAGATCGGCACTGAATTTGAAATCAACGATAACCGTGGCGTTGTCGTTGGCATAGCCAAAGTTGCCTCTTCCGGCCTGTTTGGAATTCCCACACTTTACACGACCTACAACAGGGCGATTACTTATATCCCCTCAACCCGGTTCACGACCTCCTATATTCTGGTTCGAACCAAAAAAGAGCAGTGACATTCCGTTCATCAAGGAACAAGTGCAGAAACTCGGCTATCAAGCGCTCACCGATGACGAGTTCATTCAGAAGATCTCAGATTTCTATATGTATCAGACCGGGTTCGGCATCAATTTGTTAATCATGACGGCCATCAGCTTTATCGTCGGCTTATCAATATCAGGACAGACATTTTATACCTTCATTCTCGAAAATATTGATAAGTTCGGCGCGTTGAAAGCGATCGGAGTAAGGGGGAAGGAGCTTGTATACATGATCCTGTTTCAGGCCACATTTACGGCTTTTATAGGCTACGGCCTGGGGGTCGGCTTGGCTGCCTCAATCATTATGGTTGCAAGACTGAGGCTGCCGGATTATGCAGCCCAGATAACCTTTATGAATCTCGGTTCGGCTTTTATTATGGTAGTTATCATAGCGGCAATTTCAAGCTATATCGGCATCAGGAAAGTGATCCGCATAGAACCTTTCGATATCTTTCGGGGCTAAAGACTGGCGAATATGGCAGTCAAGGCAAGCAGCCTCACCAAATAGTTCGACGAAGAAAAAGCAAAACTCGAATTCTGAACGTCTGGTGTTGGTAAATGCAAATGGCGAGATCGTATTGCATAGCGAGCGCCAGGCTGCTTGTGGTTCGATGGGAGTTGAGGGATTAGAAGCAAATGTTGAGATTCACATCGAAGGTTCAAAGTGGTGCCCAAGGCCCCACGCCGAAGAAGAACCATACTGTCAATTATGGGACGATGGTGTCGCGGTCCCTGAGGACGAGGAAAGTGACGATACTCGGGCAAATCATAGGGTTGGAGACTGGCGTGGCGTTCACTGGCGCCGGTCCTGGGATAGGCACATGAGCACACGCCACAGACCATGTGTGGGGCTCGCGCTAGGTAGCGGCTCCGCGCGCGGCTGGGCGCATGTGGGAGTCATCCGCGCACTGGAACAAGCCAGCATCCGCCCGGACCTGGTATGCGGGACCTCGGTCGGATCGCTGGTTGGCGCTGCCTATGCGGCCGGCGAATTGGACCGTTTCGAGCAGTGGCTGCTTGGGATGCGAATGAAGGATGTCGTCGGGTTCATGGATGTGAGCCTAAGCGGCGGGATACTCAAGGGTGCGCGGGTGATGGAGTTCTTTCGGCGCAACTTCGTGGATCGCCCCATCGAGCAGTTGGCCATGCCTTTTTCAGCCGTCGCGACCGCGCTTCACAACGGTGCCGAAGTCTGGCTGCGCGAAGGCTCGACGGTCGAAGCGGTTCGCGCCTCCATCGCCCTACCCGGCTTGTTCACGCCCGTGCTGCGAGACGGTATGACACTGGTGGACGGCGGACTCGTCAATCCGGTGCCGGTATCGCTGGCGCGCGCGATGGGGGCGGATGTTGTAATCGCAGTCGATCTCGGCTCCGGTATCCTTGGTCGTCACCTGACCCCCGGTCCTCGGGTCGCAGAGCCAGGCAGCCTAATCGGCGAATGGGTGCGCAAGCTGCAAGAGAACCTCGGCGAGTTTATCCCCGCGCATTCGCCTGACGAGCCCAGACTACCATCCATGCATGACGTACTGTTCTCGAGCATTGAAATCATGCAGGTGCGGATCGCGCGCAGTCGCATGGCAGACGAGCCACCGGACGTCATCGTGTCACCGCGGGTGGCCGACCTCCACCTGCTCGACTTTCACCGTGCAAGAGAGGCCATCGAGGAAGGCAAGCGTGCGGTGGATGCAATCCTGCACAATCTGCTTGCGCTTGTCGATAATCCATCATGAACGTGGTGACGACAAACTGCCTTGTTCAGCAAAGTTTACTGTTGTGGTGAAATACCTCGGATTGACCGCTAGATTTTCCTACGAGCAGTCTGCCCAATATTTGGTTGCCTTAGGCGGTGCTTCGCGGAACAACTGTACCAGGTGTTGAACGTGTCCTTTCCGAAAAGCCGAAGGGCAGCAATATGCCTGTTAGCGACCATGTGGCAACCTATCGTTCTAGGGCCACTATTGGGGTCAAAGCTGGCACTGGACTTGAGGTTGTTTAACGGGCAGTGTGGTGCCAATTTCGGACGTTCGCACTGCATATCCATTTTCGATAGGAATTCGCGTTGGGGCAGTTATTGACTGTTGAACATCTAAGCAACAAATGCATGAAAAGCTCTATTTCAATGGCCAATACAGCGGAAGGGGGTTGACGTGAGGATATTTGTTTTATGCGTGTTACCGGCTGTCATGCTGGCTGCGTCTTACCTGGCAGATGCCGATGATAAGTCCTCCCCTAAATCCATTTCGGAATACTTCCAGGACGACAAATTGATCATGGCGAGACAGGCTTTTTACAATGCCGACAAAACACAACGGGTGGAAGCCTATTGCGCAGATGAGAATATGCCCGGAGGGGAAAACCAGGGCGCAAGCAATCCCGCAAATGTACACTGCACTGCTGCCCTATTCCTCAAGCAGTCCGGAAAATGGATATTCAGTGACAGAATCGAACTTCGTTATGGCTCGGTAAAGAAATTCATTGGGCACAGGCTGGAGGCTGAGAGGTTGGAATACGTAAGTAACGACGCGTTGTGCTGTCCGAGCGAAAAGACAATGCTGGTATTCAATACCGCAGACGGTAAGCTCGTTGAAGACCTCGCAGCAGAAGGAAAGCCTATCTTGTTCAAGGCACTCGAAGACGACGCGGATGCAAATCGAATCGCCGATATGATTAAGCAGGGGGCAGATGTCAATGCACAAGATGCGAAAGGCCGGACGGCATTGATAGTCGCCATAGAGAGGCGCAAGGTCAACATAGTCCAATTGCTGCTGAATCATAATGCGAATGTCAATGCCAGACAAAAGAATGGCGAGTCTGCACTGATTACTGCTACGTCGGGGGGCAATGCCGACATCATTCATTTGCTTCTGGATAAAGGCGCTGATGTGAATGCCAGAAGTAAGGATGGCACAACTGCGTTGATTTTTGCCGCTATCGGGGGATCAATCGACCTCGCTAGGCAACTGCTAGACAAGGGCGCGAACATTAATGCCAAAAACAAGAACGGATGGTCCGCTCTGACATGGGCAATATCCCTTAACAAACCCGACGTAGCCCAACTGCTGCTCGAGCGGGGAGCGATGGTCAACGAAGAAGACGTCAATGGCCTTACGTCGCTGAAGTTAGCCGCGAGCGGATTTCAAGTGGAAATGGTCAGGCTGCTGCTGGACGATGGGGCGGATATCAATGCACAGGGTGGGACAGCCCGAACGGCATTGATGACTGCGTCAGGGGCCGGGAGCGCCGAAATCGTCAAGCTCTTGCTAGAGAGGGGCGCGGATGTCAACGCTATAAGCAAAAAAGGCAGAACTGCACTGATGGACGCAGCCGAACAAGATCGTCTGGAAATCGTCAAGTTGCTACTAGAAAGAAGGGCCGACACTAATGCGAAGGACTTTGAAGGCCGGACGGCATTGATGGTCTTATCCCCTTATCTCTCAAAATCTCATGCTGCGGATATTGGTAAATTATTGCTGGATAATGGAGCCGACTTCAATGCAACCACACGGAATGGTGAGACAGCATTGATGCGAGCCTCCTTGAATGGCAACGAGGAACTTGTCGGGCTACTGCTGGACAGAGGTGCGGATGTCAGCGCAAAGGACAGAGAAGGCTATACCGCAATATCGCGAGCCGTCGGGGGTTTGAATATCAACTGCAAGGTCTTCCGGCTACTGCTAGGCAAAGGGGCGGATGCCAAAGATAAAATACCTAATGGCGACACGGTATTAATGGTAGCCGCGGCACGAAGCAACAACACCGAATGTATCCAGTCATTGTTGGAAAAAGGTGCGGAAGTCAACGCGATAAACATATCTAGCTGGACGGCGCTGACGTATGCGGCCTTTCAAGGAAAGGTCGAAAATGTCGAGCTCCTGTTAAGGCATGGAGCCAATCCGGATTTGAAGACAAACCTTGGGGAAACCGCGCTGGATATGGCCAGGAAAAGAGGATTTTCAAAAGTGGTGAAGCTCTTGGAAAACCGCAAAGCGGGCTAATGGCATACGACCCTTCAGATAGTTTCTGAAAAATTGGACGTGAAAATCGTTATACCCAAGGGACAGAAGTCGAATTATCAAAAGCGCCCCAAGCGTCTCTCTCCATCAAGAGACATTCCCCGTTAAATCCACTTTTACCGTCCGCTTTCGAGAATCGTCATGTCTCTTGAGCGCCGATAGCCGCCCCTCACCTTCGCCTTGCTTTAGTTATGGAGTTGTTATGAGTGATGATCCAGATGAACTGAAGGCTGAGCGGGCAGCCCATCAAAATGACCCAAGGTTTAGGGCAATTGATGTGATTAATGAGACGGAGATTGCTCTTCGGTATGGCATTCCGAGTATCAAATTATTGGGATAGATCATCATCGTTTTGCTTGTTCTTATTCTTTGGCGCATTTGGTAATCGCTGCAATGCTTCTGAATTAGTTATTTCTGGAAAAGGCCAAGAATTGAAACCCAACCTGCATTGTCCCTCTTGCGGCCGAAAGGACGGCACCGGTCCCGATCACGTGAAACCTGTTTCATACATCGGCATGAAGTGGTGCTCATCGTACGCTGCGATTGGATACGTAAACGGGAAGCCATATGTTGAACAACCAAGTCCCCGTCTAATGGCAGAAGGGCCAATAAATGACGCGCTCGACATCTGGCAAGACTGCTATTCAATGATTATAAAGAAGAGGATCCTGAAGGCTAAAGCAAAGACAGAAATTCAGAGCGCATGGGCAAAGTGAGAGGGAGATAAAAGTAATAATCTTTCCATTCTTGAATTTTATTCCTGGCCAACTAGGTTCAGGCCGTACTTCCTGACTTTTCGCGGACGTGGTGACCCTTGGCAAATAGTCCATCTTTGGATTATGCAGTATGAGCGTGAAGCAAATGGATCGAAGTGACCATGGATGAACGACTCGATGTCGAAATGTTTTTTCCACAGGGAGGGTTGCATCTTCGTCACGCCAGGTTCTGCTTTCGGGTAAGCTATTACAAGGATAAAAGGGGTGCTTTGTGCCAATTACGTTCATTCGTGCCTGTAAAACTGTTAGGAGATTAAGCGATGGACCTCAAACAGCATTGGGAGCAGGTGTACACCCACCAATCCATCCGCGTCGGTCAGCTGGTTTCAGGAACATGCCGATCTATCTGTTCGGCTGATCCACAATACGGGGCTTGGTAAAGATGCGGCCATTATCGATGTGCGTGGTGGCGCTTCCAAGCTGGTGGACGATCTTTTAGCCGAGGGTTACACCGACCTTACCGTGCTTGATCTGTCATCGACTGCAATTGCTGTTGCGAAGCGGCGTTTAGGGAAATATGCTGCTGCCGTGCACTGGATGGAAGGCGACATTACCCGTACAGAGTTTCCTATTCACCGATTTGACATCTGGCATGATCGAGCAGTATTCCATTTTTTGACTGATCCCGCTGACCGCCATGCGTATGTTGAGCGGGTCATGAAAGCGGTCCGTCCTGGCGGGCACGTGATTGTTGCCACCTTTGCTAAGGATGGACCGGAACAATGCAGTGGCGTGCCAGTGATGCGATACAACCCAGAAACCCTACACGACGAGTTTGGGGATGCATTTTTGCAAGTCGAGCATGAAAAGGAAGCACACCACACTCCGTCAGGAGAAATTCAACAGTTTGTTTATTGTTATTGCCGAAAAGGCAATGGCTAGAAGATACAACGTGCTCGGGAAGACATTTTGCCAAAGGAACAGCGACACCCTTTTGAAATCTTCTTGATCTTTCTACGGCTGGGGCTCACCTCATTCGGCGGACCAATTGCGCACATCGGATATTTCCGCCAAGAGTTCGTGGAGAGACGAAAGTGGCTTGGCGAGCACGCTTACGCTGACCTGGTCTCGCTATGTCAATTTTTGCCTGGGCCAATCAGTAGCCAAGTCGGTATCGCGCTTGGATTGTCGCGGGGCGGCATTCCCGGCGCGATTGCATCATGGCTTGGCTTCACTTTGCCGTCAGCTATTCTGCTCGTGCTATTCGGCCTAGGGCTCTCTTTTGTGGAAGCCAAACTCGGAAGTGGCTGGTTGCATGGGCTTAAGATTGTTGCAGTGGCAGTGGTGGCACAGGCTCTTTGGGGCATGGGAAAAAACCTCAGCCCAGATAAGGTTCGCGCAACAATCGCGATATGTGCTGCCCTCATAGCAACGTTAATTCCATCCTCCATTGGACAAATTGGTGCAATGGTCGCCAGCGGCATCTTCGGCTGGGCATTTCTAAAGATTTCAACATCGCTGCCCCATAGCCATATGCAAACCACGACCAGCAAAATCACTGGGATCGCGTTGCTTTTGGTCTTTGCGTTGCTTTTGCTGTTACTTCCTGTCGTGGCGGCGGAATCAAGCAGCCAAATTATTAAACTGTTCAATAGCTTTTTCCATGTTGGCGCACTGGTCTTTGGCGGCGGACATGTTGTGCTTCCACTTCTTCAGTCCCAGGTAGTGCCTCCGGGGTGGGTCACCAATGAGGCATTTCTTGCTGGCTATGGAGCGGCGCAAGCTGTTCCGGGGCCTTTGTTCACATTCGCCGCATATCTTGGCGCTGTCTCTACACAGGAGCCGTCCGGTTGGGCGGGGGCTGGAATCGCTCTTGTTGCGATATTCCTTCCATCATTCTTACTGATCATTGGGATTGGGCCGTTTTGGGAACAGCTTCGCCGTCATGAGGTGATGCAACGGGCTATGCTCGGGATCAACGCAGCAGTGGTTGGAATTCTGCTCGCGGCCTTTTACAACCCAGTTTGGACAAGTGCAATTCGGAGCACGACTGACTTCAGCCTAGCAGCTACTGCATTTTTGTTGCTTGTATTCTGGAAGATTTCCCCCTGGATCGTCGTAGTGGTTGCCGCAGTAGTTACAGGGCTGGGGGTTGGTTAAATGGGGAATCCCCTCTTGCAGGCGACCTCGACCGAACCGTCATGCGCGAGGACAAGACGCCAGGGCGTGAAATATGGCCCCTATTCCTTGGTCGAAAGGCGGCTGTGTGAAGGATAAATTCGAGCCCGTCCGTACTATTATGCATATACTGACAGAGAAAGGTCTGACCTCGCTAATGAGTCAATCACTATTGAAGATATGAACGCTTCTCCATTTTCAATATGACTGACCGGTGGGTCAGTCTAACAACTGTTGTGACGGCGGAGAAACTATCTTGCCAAGCTCAGATAGATCACCTGTGAATAGGTTGCGTGGCCTATTCGGTGGCGTCATCATCATCTACTTCATTATCGCGCTCGAGGTGCTGATTATGATTAGCCCTTTTGCAGCGTTTTCCTATGCGGCCTTAAATCCCGTCCTCCTCTTCTTCGCCCAATGGCCAGCCACGCGCTGGCCCACGGCATTCTTCCTGCCCCACATGGTCGCGCCGCCCGGGTTATTCCTTCAGAGTATCCGGCTCGCAGGCTCAGTCCTCTTCATGGTCGGGACAATTATCTTCTTCGTCTGCGCGGGGCAGGTGTACTTCCACAAGTTCTTCCGGCGCGCCCAGTCCTAGGCGGGCTTTACCGGTGGATCCGGCACCCGCAGTACCTCTGTTTGGGGGCCAGCGGGTTGGGATTGGCAATCCTCCGGCCACGGCTCCTCACCATCGTCCTGTGGGCCGCCATGGTCTGGCTCTACCACCTCCTTCCGCGGGATGAGGAACGGCGGATGGTGAACCAGTTCGGCGACCAGTACCGGGAGTACATGGCACGGACGGGCATGTTCATCCCACGAGGGATGGAGCGAGCCGTGGATCGCCTGCTACCGTTACAAGAATCACCGATGCTCCGATCGCTGCTTGGGTTCGTCCTTATCGTGGTCGTCGCTGTGGGGGTCGCCATCGTCCTTCGCGCCTACACGATTGCCCGGTTGCAGCTCTGGTCGGAGGGCGGATCACGGCGATAGCCTTCCTTCCGGAAGACTCTTACTTGCTCGAGCACCGGATGGCCGATATCTTGGAGCTTCCGGAGGTAAAGTTAAGGCTCGATCAGTCATGCGGCCCTATCCTCCTCTACCTCGTCCCGCAAAGCTATCTGATGCAGGGAATGATCGCAGATACCGGTCAGCAGTGGCGTCTCTATGAGCATCATGAGACGTTTGCGATAATTGCCGACTGGACTATCCATCCCTTCCGCCACCTCGAGGGTGGCGACATGATGATGCACCACAACATAGGAGGCGCGTCGGTGGCCAGCACGGCCTCTGGTGGCATGGTCCGCCGACTCGTCTTCCTGCAGCACATCCAATCCTTGGGACCAGGCACGGGGTGGGGCTCGTCCCAACGCCCATGTTCTAAGCTGAGGAGTATTGAAAGCTGCAGTTCAGTAAGCTCACGCATCGAGTGTCTCATACTGCATGACGCATCCCTCACGCAAATTGTGATTCGATGGCTGTTAATGGCCGAACAGCGGTCGGTCGAGTATGGGTTCAACCGCACTTGAAAGCGAACTCCTACCCCGACATCACCCGGCCATATTATGATGCAGGTGTTGGCATATAACTAAGCTCTCAATCCCATGCTCCACTACGCACTCAAGGTTATGACCTCGGCACTGGTTATTGTTGCCATCTCTGAAATCGCCAAGCGCTCTACCGGATTCGCCGCATTGGTGGCTTCGCTACCTGTAACCTCATTGCTTGCTTTTGTATGGCTACACATGGAGGAATCATCCGCTGACCAGATTGCCGACCTATCCGGCCAGATCTTTTGGCTTGTTCTTCCCTCGCTTCTGCTATTCCTGCTGCTCCCACTTTTGCTCAGGCACGGCTGTGGCTTTTGGGTCAGTCTGTGCATATCTGTGATAGCAACTGCTGGCTGCTACATTGCATTGCTGCCATTATTACGCCGCATGGGTGTCAGTCTGTAATTAGATGGCAGCGTGTCGGTTAGCGACCTCCAAGCAACTTGTGGTTCAATGGCTAGAATCGGTGGAAGAGCGGACATCAGCCAACAAGATTCAGCTCTCGTATAGGCGCTCGTCGGTTTCATGGCCGCCTCACTGGCACTGGGCTTAAGCATGAACACTGCTTTGGCGCGGGAATACGATTTGGCGAAGCTGGCGCCGGAAGATGTCAACGTCCTGATAGATAATGACCAAGTACGCGTTCTTGATATTCCTCACAAACCAGGAGGAAAGGAGCCGATGCACTCGCACCCAAATTTTGTAGCGGTCGATCCATTTGTAGCCGGTCTTGCGGCTGATACCACACAATTCGCATAACTCGGTTGCGCTGAGTATATCGCGCAGGTAGTCTGCAATAAATTGAGTTTTTTGACCCATAGTTGACGTCTCACTCCAAGGAATGAGGTACCTCCTTTCGGTGCCCGCAATTGTGATATAAGTGTCACCTATGTCCCTGGACTAAACCGTTACCTATGTGCATGGACCATACCCGGTGCGAATCTAACCCCACGGTCAAGCGAGAGCAGCCTAGAGTGGGCTTCTGCAATGCGTTGCATGAGTTGTCGCTTTGTAGAACCCTGAATGTCGCTTATGTGTCGCGTAGCGACCCTCACCAATCTTTGGTTAAACGGCCGCTATTAGAAGTATAGCGGACACTGGACTCCAAGTTATTTAACGGGCAGAGTGGGGCGAGAATCGGCCACTCAAATTGGCGTTGGAGTGCGGCTTGCGACACTGCCATCCCCTGCAATTCTTACCAAAAATACATGCGTAATTTACTACGTTGATTTATTTATTGAAGGGCATATATTGTTCGCAGATATTAGGCCTTTTATCACCTAAATAAAAGTGCCAATCAAGGCATCCTTCCGCTTCACGCGCTACAACGAGATCGGGTAAAAAATTGGTGTCGTGAAATGACCCTATAAAAGCGATGATACTTTCGGCCAGAGTCAACACATTTGGACAGGACCTGCTTCGCCGCCAGGGTGAGCGCGTTCACAAGATTGCCCTCGATGCCGGCTTTACGTGCCCCAACCGGGACGGCACCAAAGGTCGGGGAGGCTGTACCTTCTGCAACAACGTTTCTTTCAGCCCCGATGCCGATACCTATCTCGACCTCGCTGCACAGATAGCCAAGGCGCGTCGGGCCATTGCACGGCGAACTCGTGCCCGCAAATTCATCGCCTATTTTCAGGCTTACACCAACACTTATGCCAAAGTCGAGGCACTGGAAGCACTCTATCTCGAAGCGCTGAGAGAGCCGGACATAGTCGGGCTTTCCGTGGGCACACGGCCCGACTGCGTTTCGTCCGGCGTGCTGGATCTGCTCGACCGTTTTCGCGATCAGGGGCTGGAAGTGTGGCTGGAACTGGGGCTCCAATCCGCCTTCGACAAAACCCTGGAACGGGTCAATCGCGGCCATACCTTTGCCGAATACCGGATGACCGCATTGGCAGCGCGGCAGCGCGGCATTCCCGTATGCACCCACATGATTGTCGGCCTGCCCGGTGAAACCGAAGAACATTGCCATGCCACGTTGGATGCAGTACTGGAAACCGGTGTAGACGGACTCAAACTTCATCCTTTGCACATCGTGAAGCACACGCTGCTGGCCCATCAGTGGCGCAAGGGCGAATATGCTCCGCTATCCCGTGAGGAATACATCGACGTGGCAGCCAACCTGATCGAGCGCACGCCGGCAGACATCGTCTACCACCGCGTAACCGCGACTGCATCACGGGACGTTTTGCTGGCACCTGCCTGGTGTGCGGGAAAATGGAATGTGCTGAACGGTATCGAATTCGAACTGCGTCGTCGCGGAACCCGCCAAGGCAGCCGCGCCGGGGCTCCCTTTGTGATGGAGGACTTGAGACATGCCGCTTGAACTGGTTTGTCCGGCGGGCAGTCCGCCTGCCCTGAAAGCGGCCGTGGATAACGGTGCAGATTGCGTTTACATCGGCTTTCGCGACGGCACCAACGCCCGCGCTTTCGCAGGCCTGAACTTCGATCTTCCGGCCACTGGCGAGGCGGTGCACTACGCCCATGCACGCGGCAAAAAAGTCTTTTTGGCACTGAATACCTTTCCGCAGGCTGCCAACTGGCAGCGGTGGCAGCGGGCAGTGGACAATGCCGCGGAAGCGGGAGTGGATGCCGTCATCATCGCAGATGCAGGGTTGATGCGTTACGCTTCCCGGACCTATCCTGATCTGCGCCTGCATCTCTCGGTGCAGGGTTCGGCCACCAATTACGAGGCGATCAATTTTTACCATGAGCATTTTGGAATTCGGCGCGCCGTATTGCCCCGGGTGTTGTCTTTGCCGCAAGTGGAACAAGTGGTGCAGCATACCCCGGTGGAAATCGAGCTGTTCGGCTTCGGGGGCCTGTGCGTGATGGTGGAAGGACGTTGCGTGCTTTCCTCCTATATCACCGGCGAATCACCTAATACCGCCGGTGTGTGTTCCCCTGCCAAGGCGGTGCGCTGGCAGCAAACCCCACAAGGGCTGGAGTCGCGGTTGAATGGCGTTTTGCTGGACCGCTACGGTGCCGGCGAAAACACGGGCTACCCCACATTGTGTAAAGGGCGCTTCGACGTCAACGGGGAGACTTATTATGCGATCGAAGAACCGGTCAGTCTCAACACGCTGGAACTGATTCCAGAGATGCTGCGCATCGGGATATCCGCCGTCAAGATCGAGGGCCGCCAACGCAGCCCGGTCTATGTCGAACAGGTGACCAAGGTTTGGCGATCGGCCATTGACACCGCGATGCGAAATGCCGAGAGCTATGCCGTCGAGCTTAGCTGGATGAGCCAACTGAATAAACTTGCCGAGGGTCAGCATCACACCCTCGGAGCCTATCACCGTCCCTGGAAATGAACGTGAAACTCGCTCTTGGTCCTATCCTCTACTATTGGCAACGCGACGCGCTGTTCGAATTTTACGAGGGGATCGCCGAGGCGCCGGTGGATATCGTCTATCTCGGTGAGATTGTGTGCTCCAAGCGCCATAATTTTCGGTTGGAGGATTGGCTGGAAGTAGCGAATAAACTTGCCTCGTCCGGCAAGCAAGTGGTGCTGTCCACACAGGCATTGATCGAATCCGAATCCGACCTCAAAACCTTGCGCCGCCTCGCGGGAAATGGCAGTTTCGCAGTGGAAGCCAACGATATGGGGACGGTGCGGTTATTGTCAGGAAAGGAATTTGTCGCCGGTCCGCATATCAATACTTACAATCCCCAAACGCTAGCTCTGCTGGCGGAGTTGGGGGCGAAGCGCTGGGTGATACCGGTGGAAATGTCACGCCAGATGTTGACCGACATGCTGGCTTGGAAACCGCAAGGGATGGAGACCGAAGTATTCGCCTATGGGCGTCTTCCGCTCGCCTTCTCAGCTAGGTGCTTTACTGCACGCCATTACAACTTACCCAAGGACGACTGTCAGTTCCGCTGCCTCGACCACGCTTGCGGATTGACTCTGAAGACCCGCGAAGGGCAGCCGTTCCTGGCGTTGAACGGCATCCAGACACAATCATCCAAAGTCTATAATCTGGTGGCGGAACTGGAAGGCATGAAACAACTGGGTGTGGACGTGGTGCGTGTCAGCCCGCAGCCGTTCCATACCGAAAAGATTCTTGCACTGTTCCGCAAGAGACTGGATGACATTCTGTCGGGTCCGGAGGCCGTGCAGCAGATGGCGCGGTTTATGCCGGACGAACCTTGCGATGGCTATTGGCATGCCCGACCCGGCATCGAACACGTGGTGATCCCCATCCAGACGGATTTTGACAATAGCCGATCTACCACGATGTAAGGGAATAGCATGGAACAGCCCGCATTCACCTTTCCAAAACCCATCGGCACACTGGTTTCCCTGCTGCCGACTTTTCCTCCCTCCTTTGCTTTTACAAAAGTACTCAATGTGGCGCTGGGCAGGATCATCCTCAAGCAATACCTGGAACCGTTGCACGGCAAGCAGATTGGGATCCGCGTCAAAGATCTCGGCTTGAATTTGTATTTCACGATCGATGCGGATAGGTTTACGCCGACCCGCTCCGACAGAGTGCCGGATCTGTCTATCAGCGCCACCGCGCATGATTTCTTTTTACTGGCTACTCGCAAGGAAGACCCGGACACGCTTTTTTTCAGCCGCCGTCTGACGGTGGAGGGGGACACGGAATTGGGATTGGTGGCAAAAAATACGCTGGATGCACTCGAGTTGCCGAAAATCGATCCTGCCTTGTTGTCGCCGCGCAACGTGATGGTCCAAATAAAATCGCGTTTGTTTCGGGGCTGATTAATGGCCTTGGGGGCCACTTTTTCCAGACTTATGGGCTTTGTTGGGCGGTTGGCAAACGACTACTAGTGAGAAAACCGACTGTCAGGTGTGTGTCGATATCGACCATCTGCCAACTGGTGGTGCGATGCTTGCTATTGGTGGAACAGCTGCCCTTCACTGGCACACAGCATCAATACATATACCAGCACAAAAAATAATGAGGCTATAAACTGGCTTTCCAGGATAAATGATGCGTACAACACTCCCTATTCTCTCCTTACTTGAATCCCGCGTGCTCGGTGTACTCGCCGAGAAGCAGCACACCGTCCCAGACTCCTATCCGTTGACCCTGAATTCTCTGGTTTCTGGATGCAACCAGAAGAGCAGCCGCGATCCGATTATCGAGGCCTCAGAATCGGAAGTACAGGCTGCACTGGATAGTCTGAGGGAGTTGTCGCTGATTGTGGAAACCAGTGGGGGGAGAGCGTCGCGCTATGGGCACAACATCGAACGTGTCCTTCGCATCCCTTCGCAATCCACCGCCTTGCTGGCCATGCTGATGTTGCGCGGCCCGCAGACTGCAGGGGAGCTCCGTATCAATTGTGAAAGGTTGCACAAATTTGCTGATATTTCTTCGGTAGAAAGTTTTCTTGCGGAGTTGGCCGGGCGTGCGGAGGGCGCCTTGGTGGCGGAGTTGCCTCGCCAGCCTAGTTTGCGAGAAAACCGTTGGATCCATCTGCTCTGCGGCGCACCAGCCGCAGATGAGAGCATATCCGTAAGACTGGCATCTACGGCTCCTGCAGGCGATGTGACGGTAGGTGAAATTGCTGCTCTCAAGGCCAACGTCGCCAAGCTTGACGCGGAGGTAAGCGAATTGCGCGCTATGATGAATAAGTTATGCGCTGAGCTTGGAGTTTCCAAATCTTAATTCTACATCCCCCTGAGCGTACGTTGGAGAAATGCGACTGTCTCCTTCGCGCCCTGAGTCACTCCGTCAAGTCATTTTTGCAGATTCCGTCATGTTAGCCAGCAGTGGCGATCCTCGATTTTTAAGCGCCTTCAAATAAACGGACTCGTCATACGGAGTCCGTGTCTTCCAGCAACGATAGATTATCCTGATCCACTTGAACGCCAAGGCTCGCACCGCTACTTGGTGAGAGCAACCTTTCTTGCGTTGCTGCTGGTAGTAGGCTCCAGCCCAGAACGATCTTGGTATGGTTGAGCCCGCCCACTCGACAAAGGTCTGGCGCAGGAAGGTGGGACAAAAGAGGCGCCAGTGGATCCAGCACTTGTTGCCGCTACGCTCGAGTACCGGGGCAATTCCCGAGTAGCGCTGCACCTGTGATGCATTCGCATAGCGATCTCGATCCTCGCCAAAGGCGACCAGCAACCGGGGAGCCTGAACATTCCCGGCGCCGGGCAAAGCCGCAAAGATATCGTAGTCAGGCAAACCCTTGGTAATGTCATCGATCTCGGCATCGAAGCGATCGATTGACTGCAGGAGTGCGCGTAACTGCTCGACCAGCGCCTGCACGACCATCTGGCATGGGCGGATAACGGCCTCATCGTCCGTGAGTGCAGTCGCAGCCCGGATGCCCTGGATGCGTTCCTCAACGAGGTATGCCCGGCGGGCATTGTGGTCGTGGAAGAAGGATTCCAGCGTTGACCGCCCTGCCTGCTTGACGTGCCTGAGCGTTGGCCAGCGGCTCAGGAAGTCACAGAAAATCAAGGTATCCCGGTGTTCGAACCAGTCCAGCACCTGGGGATAGTATTGCTTGAGCGTGCTGACCAAGCGGTTCGTGATGCGGGTCACGTCGCCGGCTAGCCTACGGCGCTCCTCGACCAGCGTTGCCAGCTTACGCATGGCAACGCTTTGCAGCTTGATTGGCTGTAGCTTCTCCGGGTGGCGGAGTAGGATATCCAGGGCTGCTTCGGCATCGGTCGGGTCGTCCTTGGCCCCGCTGGGAACGAAGGCTTTCCGATATTCTGCCAGCGTTGAAGGATGAACCTTGAACAGCACGAGGAATTCATATCGCTGCAGTGCATAGACCAACGGCCCCTCGGCAAGCTCCAAACAGATGGCAATGGGGCCGCCAAACCGGTCCCGCAATGCATACGCCCATTTCGCGATCGCTTCCGGGGAATGATCAAAAGTGCCGAACTCATGCTGGCCTGACCCGGCAGCTTGCAAACAGAAATCATGTTTCCTGTCTGACCAGTCGATGCCAACGAAGGCCGTAAAGGAAGGGTTGGATTGTGACTTCATAATCACCTCCATAAGTGGTAGATTACAAATATGGACATGCATGCATGGGTTCTGCGAAGACAATATAGTGAGCCGGTCGCACGGCACGCCCTGAGTATTCGTTAACGAACCCAAGCGCACCTGCGGACTCGAAGCCAAAAGAGTAAACATCGAGTGTTAGTGTCGCTTATTCGTAATCCGCAGGTGCATGTCCTGCCTTCACTGGCAGATACCTGCCAGCTGTGACCAGTATCACTGAAAACAGGACCGAGTGACTATATTGTGTCGCATAGCGACCATCAAGGAACTTGTGGTTCAATGACCGGTATTGGCGCACGAACGGACAGTGGAATCTAGATTATGTAACTGACAAAACAGTGGGAAGAGCAGGCCTTCGAGATCTCGCCAATAGTTGCCCCCTAGGAAACCATCTAATCATACAATGCTTGGAACTAACCGCATTAGTTTAATATGTTGACTCCAAAAATATACCTTGCCAGGACGCTAGCGAAACTCAATGCACTTTTTGGGTGGGGGCAAGTTGTGTCCATGAGCGTAATTCTGCTCATTGGTCTGGCAATGAGTACGGCCATTCTCGTGCTCATGAACTCCGCCACGCCAAGCACCATCACCATTGCAACCGGCCCTAGCGGTAGCGTTTTCCAAAATAATGCCGAAAAGTACAAGAAAATCTTGGCTAAGGAAGGCGTCACGCTGAAGATACTTCCTTCGGAGGGCTCCATGGACAACTTTAAGCTATTGTCCAATCCTAAAGCAAACGTCGATGTTGGGTTTGTACTGGGTGGTGAAGTCAACGGAGCAGACATTGACAACTTGATGTCACTAGGGAGCATTTCCTACCAGCCCCTCATGATCTTTTATCACGGCAAACCCAAGAGCCTATTGCCTGATTTCAAGGGTCTGCGATTAGACATTGGCCAAGAGGGGAGCGGAACGCATTCCTTGGCACTCACGCTCCTCAAGGCCAATGGCATTGAGCAGGATGGCAACACTATTTTTGTCGACACCGTCTCCGGCGACTCGGCGCGAGCCTTGATTGAGAATCGTATTGATGCCATTTTTGTTATGGGTGACTCTGCCTCCACGGATTTAATGCGCGAGTTGCTTCACACGCCAAATATCCACTTGTTTAATTTTACGCAGGCCGATGGCTATACCCGCCGCATCAACTATTTGAACAAGCTGGAATTGCCCAAAGGCTCACTAGACTTTGGCAAGGACATTCCTGCCGAAGACACGTATCTGATTGGCCCTACGGTCGAACTCATTGCAAGGAAGGGTTTACATCCAGCACTATCTGATCTTCTCCTTGAAGCCGCGCGCGAAGTGCACGGTACGCCCGGCCTCTTCAAAAGGCGCGGTGAGTTCCCTGCCGCTCAAGAACATGAATTCCGTATCAGCCCGGATGCCATCCGTTACTACGAATCAGGCAAGAGCTTTCTGTATCGCACTTTCCCCTTTGGGCTTGCGAGTCTAATCGCCCGCATAGTTGCCGTAGTCGTGCCAATTGCACTATTGCTAATTCCCGCACTGAAGGCGGCCCCGGCAATTTACCGCTGGCGGATCGAGGCACGTATTCACCGGTGGTACCGGGCGTTGTTGGAACTCGAACGCGATGCGTTTAAGCCCTCGGTTGACGCGAAAAGGCGCGAGGAGCTTCTGAGGCACTTGGACCAAATCGAACACACGGTCAGCAAAATAATTGTGCCGGCTTCCTTCGGCGATCTTTTCTATGGCCTTCGAGGACACATCAGCTTCGTTCGGAACACCTTGCTTTCTCAACACTCTATCTTGCCACTCGAATCAAACATGGGGACGCACAACCCTGGAGGAACAGGCGCAGAGTAGGCGGGATAAGAAGTGAAGATCAGACGCTGATGATAATAATGACCTTCAATTCCAGTGACTGCTTCTGAGCGGGCTGCTAGAACAGTCAAAGTGGCAGCTTCGTGCCAAGAAGAGGCGATCGCGAAGATGCTGTGAACGCCCGGCTTGCGGCCGAAGCCATCGGTCAAGGTTTGAGCTACCGGACCTTCCCGTTGCTAACTATGGAAGTATGCTATCGGCAGAGGTCACAGACGCATCTTAGTCCGGAAAGGGGCGCAGTTTCGAGGATGATTCTAGGCCTCAACAACCACGGAATGATGGTCGGCGTTGAAACCGATGCGACCGACCTGCTGCATGGGGTGATCTATGATCGCCTGACCAATACCCGACAAGCGCTGGATCACCCGAACGGCATCGAGGCCACCACGTTCAACGGCCTCAATGAAGTGGGCCAAGTCGTCGGCTATTGTGTGAATTCCAACGGCGATATAAATGGAATGCTAGTGCCTGGCCTGCAATCAAACCCAGTTCCGGAACCATCAACACGTGTTCTTTTCGGCATCGCACTGATCGGACTTAACCCAGTGAGACACTGTTCCCGAGCATAGCGCATGCCCGCTAACATCAATCACTATGCTTGTTGTTT
Organism: uncultured beta proteobacterium; assembly: GCA_963833515.1. Lineage (GTDB taxonomy): Bacteria > Pseudomonadota > Gammaproteobacteria > Burkholderiales > Gallionellaceae > Gallionella. Next base: position 164,444 of record CAWHYN010000012.1, read on the forward strand.
GTGTTCTCTCATCGTATTGATTAACACGCAAGACCTCTCAATCGAGGCGGTAGTCCGAGTCACTGCATCGATGCCAACCAGACATTCACGGCGATCACACTAACTGACCGCAACGGTTCACAAGTGGCGTTTCGGCAGCGTTCTAGGCAGACATCCGTGAACGCCTGAAGGCGGGTGTCGTGACTAACCGGTTGAACCCCCACCGAACAGCGGTCATTCAACATAACCCTCCTGATAGGCCGCCTTGCGTCGCATAGCGACCATCAAGCAAAATATGATTCAATGACTGTTGCGCTGTGCACCAGCGAACAATCTACTTCAACCCGCTTAGCAGACAGAATGGTCCAAGAGGCGAGGTTCAACTTGATTTGTCATTTGATTCACGGCAGGATGCGAATTGCTGAACCACCCTAAGTTTGATTCCGAAAATACCCAATATTGGAACCTTAGTGTCAAACTGATCGCGGGCTTATCAACACAAAAATGGAGAACATGAGATGACAGATACGGACGTTGTTGCAGAATCCCCTTGCGTAGGCGATTGCCGCCTGAATGATGAAGGTATTTGCCTCTGCTGCTTCCTCTCGTCGAAGGAAAACGATCAGTGGAATCATGTCAGCAATCAAGAGCGCCTTGTTATGCTGCAAAATGCCCGTCAACGACAGAAAGCAAAATTATAGAGCGGGCCGATGAGCGAATTATCCGAACAAGTAACCGTGATCGATTCAACTGTAATGTGCAAATCTAATATTGTTAACCTTACTTTTGATTGTTCTAAAAGTTGTCAACATGACAGGAGAATTCTTCATGGCATCGGTGAATCAAAAGGTTCACGGAATTATTCAAGCGGCATCAATTGCTTGTGCTGAAATTGATGGAGGTTTGGCACAAGTGCCTGAATCAGATCCAGTGGCAATTGTTCCAATCCGCACTACCATGATAATAGCTATCGCATCAGAGCACGGAATCGAGATTACCAATGCTGCCGCCGCTGATTTGCTGCTTACGTTTTCGGCAACTATGCGGAGCCGTCAGGGGCTTTTTAGCCGTCAGGCACTTGTTGGATGGGTACCTGGAATTGATAATGTCATTAATGATTCAACGGCAGCAGCACTCACTGAAGCAATAGGGTGGGCTGCTAACAGTTATTTCAACGAAACTGAAGCGAAAATGAAAGCTTAGTTATCGATAATCATCGGGCTGGGGATTCATTTGCTTATATTACGCCCGCCACTTCATTGGCATGTACCAATTCTGGATTCAAGAGCGAGGCTAAACATTTCCGGCTAGGCATTTCGAGCCTGACTGACCCAGAAATCGAAAGTTGGCTATGTGTTTCCAGTTGCCTGCTACCGCCTTCAGCTTTGCGGCAATCCAAGACATCTTCGCGAGCATCGGCTTTTGGGGCGGTATATTACAACACATGAAGGTCAACTTCGCGTCGGTTGGCGACTGCCAGACAGCTTGTGGTTCAATGTCTGAAGTAGCTCACATATGGGGCATTCGCGTCTGCCATTGGCGAATGGAAATAATTTTCACGAAGAACGGCTCATTGCGTCCGCACTTGCTATTTATTATTATGCGGACAGCAATTTACTAATCTTCACGAATTTAAAAAGAACAATATGACGACATCAGGAATATTTGTTGCATTGTTATACGGACGCACCGATCCGCATAACGACTGTTGGGCATCAAAATATTCAAGGAGAATACATTGACAACGATTTCCAATTCGCCCCTTCTTCAAGTTCTTGGTCAAAAGGGTTCGGTAATGCTGGCGAATATCACTGGAGCGAACAATCCCGTTGCAATACTGGATGACAAGGTTCTTGATCTGCTTTTTGTTCAATGTCGCAATGCAAGAGCGGAAGCTCTAAAGACAGGGGGCAGTGTTAGTGCGGCTCTCGAACTCTGTACAACGCTGGACAGTGTTCTTAAGTCATTTACGCATATCCGAAATGAGTACTACGATAGAATCGATATCGAGCGTGAACGAGCCGAGGCTGAGCACAATCTTCAAGAGGCAACAAATGCGCTTCAGAAACCCCAACCACCACAATGAGCTGCCCAACCCTCCGCTCAAGCGGAACTGCGCAAATGCCGGCTGCCGCTTGGCTGCACGTTAGGCCTCATATGAACGCCGTGCCCAGTCCTGAGGTCAGTCGTGATCCCATCTGTCCAATCTGCGGACAGCGGAACAACTGCGTACTCGCAAGGTTTGGCTCCCTTGCCGAACCGTGCTGGTGCGCGGAAGTCCAGGTCAGCGGGGACGCCATTTCCCAAATTCCCGAGGAAATTCGAGGCAAGTCGTGCATCTGTCATAACTGCACTTTCCCAACAATGCCATAACAATCGCTATAGAGAACACTGGACGTCTCTTACGTGCCGTGTAGTGGCCTTCAAGAAAATTGCGGCTCAATGGCCGTTGTCGCCGGAGGAGCACACATTGGCTTCTGCGACCCGGAATGGGCAATGTTGTGCCGTGATCCGAGTGACAGTTCTGTTGGAGCTGATATCAATACAATGTATTTATCTAATATCGATTAGCAAGTCGCCTCATGTTCGGATTTTCAAAAGGGGAAAAGGCATTTTGATAAATGTACTAGCGAATACGCCAAGCCAGAACATCGCGATGCCTTGAAGTCACCTGGCTTCCCTCTTCCATTAAATGAATTTAGCAGCATGCAAGTCCGCTACCAACTGGTCGCTTTTGAGGGAACCGCACCAAACGATATCGGCAAAAGCCTTGGGATTGTTTACGATATGGCAAAGGAGTGTGGCTGGCGTGTCGATTATGTGTTTCCCAACCTCGTCGCATTTATTGATTGTGGTCCACTATCAAGAGTTTTGTCTCCACTTACGCGTCAAAGGTTAGTTGGCAAAATTAAATAATTCCTCGGAAAGCAATTCAAATCCATGGGTGGCTATCAAGTTGCACGCTGGGTAGGCGATGGAAGTTCGCGGCGCTCAGTATATGGCGCAATGCTGCCGGAGTTTTTGGATATAGGCTCTCAGTCGCAGCAACAACCGTTTGGCTCACATGCAGACCGCAATTCCCGCTAACCACATAGTCAAGAGGAACGCACTGAAGCGCGCACCTTGAGTTAAGGATTGAAGGACCGCTTGTATGGTTTGGGGTGGTGGTATCGGCTTTCTTCTGCAATAGTATAGAAGCCGGGGTGGAGGGGCCAAGGGCCGCATCTGCTCTCCGTACCGAGAGACAAACTCAGAAAGAATCCCCCCACCCACACCGCCAGCGTCGATGAGGAATCTAGCGGCTTTGACCGCCGATTTGACCGCAAGCTAACGCAGGTGTGTCCACCCCAGCACCCTTTATCTTAATCATGGGAGATACATCATGCAAACTCCAACCCAAGTACTCAATATCGGTGCCGATGTCGCCAAGGACGAGATCGTCGTGGCTTGTTCTGAGGGTAGCTTTCCAGTACGCAAACTCGCGAATCAGCGCACCGCGTTGCTTGCCTTTTTCAAGGGCTTACCAAAAGCCAGTCGCATCGGCATGGAATCCACCGGCATCTATCACGAGTTATTTGCCAACCTTGCCCATAAGTTCGGCTTCATTGTCTTTGTGCTCAATCCCAAGGACGCACGCCACTATGCCAAAGGTGTCGGAATGCGTGGCAAGACCGATCGTGTCGATGCAGAACTCATCGCTCGAATGATCGCGCACGAACATACCAAGCTGTATGCTTGGACTCCACCCACACCAGAACAATACGAGATTGCCCAATTGCTCAAGCGTCGCGCCAAGCTGACCTCCTTGCGTGCAGCACTCGGAATGTCGCTCAAGGGGGTGGATGGTTTTTGCGCCGATCTCAAGGCGCTTAAAAAACGCTTCGATCAAGTCATTGCGCGCATCGACCAGCGAGTCAAAGAGCTGGTCGAAGCAAACCCGGATCGGAAACTACAAGTCACGCACTTGCGCACGATCTACGGTGTCGGCGCAGTCGTCAGCACTGCATTGGTTAACACTCTTGACCGTGTTCGCCTGAAGAACGCAGATGCCTTTGTTGCGTTCACTGGCCTGGATCCCAGACCGGATGACTCCGGACAACATCGTGGCAAACGGCGTCTCTCCAAACGTGGCCCTTCCGAACTGAGACGTTTACTATTCCTTGCGGCCTTGTCCGCTGCAAAAACGAAAGCTTGGCATCCACTCTATGAGCGCTATCGCGAAAAGGGTCTGTCCAGTACTGCGGCTCTCGTTATCTTGGCCCGGCGCATAGCTCGCACTGCTTGGTCGATGTACACTTACAAAACAGAATTCGATCCTGGACGGCTTACAAAAGGCTTGACGTAAACCATAGAATCTTTCTGGAATAATAAATGACCGCTACGTGTCGGTTAGCGACTACCAGGCATCTTGTGGTTCAATGTTTGAAGTGGGCCACATACCGCCCATTGGCGTCTGCGATACCGAACGTGCAAAAGTGCACCAAATGGATATATTCGACTTTTGACATTGGGACAGAGTAGACTCATATGGCTACGAAAAATGCTAACGTTGCTTCGTTTAGGTGGCAAATGTCAGAAACTTACTCTCAATGCCCGAAGTGCCATTACAAACCTTCAGCACCCTTGCCGATTAGTGAGCCCTGCCCTGCTTGTGGAATTTTCACGTTCAAGTGGGGGCAGGCTCCTCACATACCCGTCCCGTCGAATCGAATTGATGAAGCATTTCCAGAAGAAAAGGCCGGTTTCATTGCCTCCTTGTTCCTCCCGTTGAAAAAGATGGAGTCGGTGGCTTTTTATGGCCGCTGTGTTGCGCTATTGCTACTCGCCTGGTGGAGCTGGTATTTAATTGGCTACGATTATCGTGATGGCGAAATAGGCGGGTCCTTTATGCACAATATCCTGTTACCGATACACGAGGCAGGGCATGTATTGTTCAGGCCATTCGGGGAGTTCATGATGATTCTGGGCGGCAGTTTGTTTCAGCTGGTTCTTCCTTTCGGAATCGGCATCGCTTTTGTAGCAGTCAATCGAGATAATTTTGGGGCCGCGATTTGTTTATGGTGGACCAGCGTAAGCCTTGTCGATCTATCTCCCTACATCTACGATGCTTTGCAACCGCAATTGATTTTGCTAGGTGGACACACTGGCGAGGATGGGCCGCACGACTGGATATATCTGTTGGTAACATTTGGGCAAATTAGGAACGCGCAGCATTGGGGTTCGCTAGCACATGCTTTTGGTAGTGCGTTCGTAATTGCCTCCCTAGCATGGGCGGCGACTGTACTTTGGAAGCAATGGGGACGGACCGAACGCGATGAGTTGTCAAAATAGATTTCAGTAAATTTGCATTTCAACTTTGCATCTGTCGGCATTCATCGGCTCGAGGCAGACGATTTAAGGAACTAGCATGAATTGGTATATTGAAATATTCAAGAACTATGCTGTATTTAGTGGTCGGGCTCACAGCAAAGAAGACTGAATGGTTAGGTTGTTTAACGTTTTTATATTATTGAGTCTTATTCTATTAATGAAAATGCCGATACTCTTTGGGATTTATAAGCCTGCCGTCGTCATTCCGGGGATTGCCGTAGGTGTTCGCAGGATCCACGACACTGGACGAAGCGGCTGGTGGATTCTTTTCCCCATCTCCAACTTGGTGTTCTTTTGTTTGAACAGCGAGCCAGGTGACAATGACTATGGGCCGAATCCACAGGAGGCCTAACTCCACATTCGAAATGGACTAAGCAAAGGCGCGCAGCCCGTCACTTTGAAAGTTGAAGTTCCGCTTTTTAAAAAAACGAACTTTCGAAATGTGTCGGATAGCGGGCGCCAAGCAACTGACTGCTCAATGGCCTTTTTGCTGCAATTAGCGCCTGGTCGACTATGGCTTCAGCCTAACCTGAAATTGGCTTCCTACTTCGCCAGCATGCCACCTCGACATCATCCGGCCATACTATGAGGCAGGTTCTCGCACACAATTAAGCCCCAATTCTATGTTCCACTATGCACCCAAGGTTACCATTTTGGCACTGCTTATCGTTACCATCTCTGAAATCGCCAAGCGTTCTATGGGATTCGCTGCATTGGTGGCATCCCTCCCTCTAACCGCGTTGCTTGCCTTTGTACGGCTACACATGGAGGCTTCATCCCCTAACAAGATCGCCGACCTATCCAGCCAGATATTCTGGCTTGTTCTGCCATCGCTTCTGCTATTCCTCTGCTCCCGCTTTTTCTCAGGCATGGCTGAGGCTTTTGGGTCAGTCTGGGTATATCTGTGGCAGCGACTGCTGGCTGCTACATTGCGTTGCTGCCATTATTGCGCCGCATGGGGGTCAGCCTATAGCTAGATGGCCGCTCTGTGTCGCGTAACGGCAGGGGGCTCCCATTAGAAGGCATGCAATTCTCTTATGTCCATATCTACCCAAAGAAGGGCAATATGACAGAAGTAATTATTGTTGCAATTGCACTTAGCATGGACGCCTTTGCGGTTTCCATCGGACTGGGCGAAAAAAAAAGATACTCCTGGCCTGGCCCTCAAAGCCGGGATGTCCTTCGGCGTTCTTCCGCGTCCTTCAGGCCTTCATGCCCTTTATCGGATAGTTGGGTGGAAAGGGCTTACCCGGCCGGGTAGAAGCCTATGCCAATTGGATAGCCTTTGGATTGTTGGCGCTGACCGGTGCAAAAATGATTTACGAAGGCGCTCAAGAAGGAATAGGAGAAGATATCTCGGACATCACCAACAAATTGCTGCTGGCCCTGGCCATCGCCACCAGCCTTGATGCGATGGTGGCCGGATTCAGCCTAACGCTATTGCATGCCGACCCTTATGTTGCCTGCCTCGTCATAGGAGCAATAACTTTTGTATTCAGCATAGTCGGCGTTGTCATTGGTAGAAAGAGCGGCACTTGGGTTGAAATCAAAGCGGAAATATTCGGCGGTACAGTTTTGATACTGATGGTCATTAAAATGCTTATCTTCTAAAAGGCTGCAACCTCCGGTATTTGGAATCTCGAATGATTGGAACGTGGCGGTCAATGACTGTCAAGCAAATTACGGTTCAATGGCCTCTTTGCAGGCAATTTCGGATCTGCAGAATTTCTCCCATTGAATGCACGTGCAGTATTCATAGAATTCTCGGGTCCCGCATGCTCTCCCCAAACAACAGGCGCAAGCAGGTCACCGCCGCTACCGCCATCACCTTAATGCACCGCACACAACCGGCGGTGCTCAGTTGATGAGCGTCAGTGTCAATCTGCTATCATGCGACTGATATCAATGTTGAACGCAACATGACTTATGGGTTCCGTGCACGCCATAAAACGCATGAAGGTCAAGCAATTCGACCTCAAACTCGGGAATCTTACCCCTGACGCCCAACTTGGGAGCCCGGGGCTGGACTCGCTCTCAGTCATCGAATTCATGTTCAACCTTGAAGATGCACTGACAATCAAGCATCCCGAGGAGCGAGGCGAACTCAAAACCGTCGGCGACGTCGCCAAGGTCGTCGATAAGCTCACGGCCCAGCAAAGAGCCTCCGGGCGCAGATCCGCAGCCATATCAGGATCAAAAGGGTCACTAGGTCGTTTTTCAGCAAGCCAGCCATGCGGATACTGAAGCGCGCCGCTGACTTCGCTTTGCAGACGCTGAAAGGTTTTCGGAAGAATCAGGGGATGTTGCTAACCGGCGCCATTGCATATTACACAGTGTTGTCGGTTGTTCCTTTGCTGATCTTGTCGGTCATTGCTCTCTCACCCTTGGTTGATCGGTCAGAATTATTGATCACCCTTGGACGCTACCTGGAATGGTTGGTCCCTAGTCAGTCTAAAGCAGTTCTATCAGACGTATCCGACTTTCTCGAGCATCGTATTGCGATAGGCACGGTGCTTTTGATCACCATGGTTTTCTTCAGTTCGCTCGCGTTTTCGGTATTGGAAAAGGCGATGGCTGTGATTTTCGCTCACCGAGGCATCGATGAGAAACGTCATTTTCTGGTTTCTGCCATTCTTCCTTACTGCTTTGTTTTGCTTCTATGTGTCTCTATGCTCGGAGTTACCGTTACGTCGATAACATTACAGACAATCGTTAAAGAGAGTGTTCATTTTCTTGGCCACGATTGGTCTCTCCGGGGGCTATCCGGGGTCCTTCTATATCTTCTTGGATTCGTTGCAGAGACTCTCATTCTCACAACTTTGTACCTTGTTCTTCCCGTTGGTCGCACGAATCCGCGCCACGCATTGATAGGTGGCTTCATAGCGACATCTTTATGGGAGATCACTCGCCACCTCCTCATCTGGTATTTTGAAAATCTTTCTACAGCAAATGTTGTATATGGTTCACTTACCACATCCGTCGTGGCCCTGATTAGCATGGAAATTGCCGCGACCTTGTTCCTGTTTGGGGCGCAAGTCATCTCGGAATACGAGCGCTTAGGGAAGAAATAGGGCTTCGCAAATGCGTGGTGAGTGAGATAGCATTTCTTCAATGGCGGTAGTTGGAACGATGAATTACCGCTGGGTGTCGCAAAGCGACAACCATGCAAATGGTATTTCAACGCGCTAAGTAGACCACATAACGGGCTGTGGGCTCTTCGATATCGAACGGGCAAAGTATTCCTCAGAGTTGCTGTTCGCCCGATGGGATGATTGGCAAAAACAGGCAAGAGGAAGAGCTTTCTTCGGAGTGGCCGCCTTATAGGTATATACTTTGACTTATATCGCTAATGTTTCCGAAAAGACCCTATGGAAGAAATTTTGCAATACCTAAGAAAGTATGGTGACAGGCTCGACTCTGAGATTGCTGCTGCTACAGGTATCTCGCTTGCTAAAGTGCGCCTCCAAATATCAGAACTTTCTGCCAGTGGAGAGGTTATGTCGTGCCTTTCTACGAGGTTCGAGAAGGGCAAGAAAATTGAGGGAATACGGTGCCGGTTAGCTGGATATATCCCGACGTTAGCACCCGGCAGGAAACCAAAGGCTCTGTGAAATCATCGTGGCTTGTTGGGAGACTGTTGCTAGATATTTAGGTTTGGGTCCTAGATTAAACATCGCCCTTTTGGACGACCAACCGCCTGGCTCGCGCTGGCGCCTGTCTTCCGTTGATTCCCCCTATCCTGAGACTATTTTGAAAAGACCTCCCCTAGTTGCTGGATGACAAGCTTGGAAAAGTCGGGATTCAAGTTATCTAGTGTCTTGGCCACTAGAAGCGAAACGATTACCGGTTGAACTATAAAAAAGCCAACGATAACGGATGTCTCCGTGAGGAGCCTCCAAATTCTTCGTGATTGATATAAGCGGATCAGCCTTGTTCTGATTGCTGATGCGCGTGATCGCATTGCGGCAATTTCAATAACTATAAGGAACAGGGCTAGGACGACACCAGCCATGATGACAAGCAATAATTCTGTTTTCATGTCAAAAATTCCAATGTGTTTACCTGTGTCGCACCGTACTTGGTTAGGCGAAAGGCCCCCAGCTTACGAATAATCTCCAAATGCTTCTGGATTCGCGTTAGGATCCTGTTGGTCCCGGATATTTGCGAGCAGCCTTCCATCATTAGCATTGTCTCAATTGCATAGCACGTTTGCACATATGCGGTGCATGCTTCTGTGAACCTTTGTGCTCGAAACCCCGAGAGTCTATATGCGCCATCGCGGTATAGCCAGTCCAATCTAGCTTCGACTGTCGACGCAAAGGAATCGCGAATGACTATAGGTAGTCATGGCCGTCGCGATGTGCTGGTTAGCGACTACCAGACATCTTGTGGTTCATTGGTCATTGTGGACTGAACAACGGATATCCGCTTTTCCGATATCAAGCGGCCAAGATAGGGCTTAAAACCGCTTTTCGGCTTCCGCCCCTAGTATCGACTATCGGGAATATTGTGGGTTGTCAAACCTTGGACGAAGATATTCGTTAATGGACTGACCGCCACGATCACTTTCGGCCGCAGACTTCAATGACAAGGCTGATGGTTCTTGCGACCGCGTTTACTATCCTTGCGCGAAGTACTGCGTCAGCGGGGGGCAGAGTGGCCTAAATGCTTCAAATCTATCCGGTGAGTATTTAATATTCTCCCATAGAAGAACAGCGAAGCTGCTGCCAGGCATAATGCAGCCAACGGGCGGCTGCTTCGGGCGATATAGAAGAAAGCAAGCAATTCAATCGGCAGAAATTGAAATCCAAATCTGTATGAATTGAATAACATTGCTTCGGACGTTGCACACTCTCACCAGCCAATATGTAACATAACGTTAGCTTTTTCAGAACAGCTTGGGGTTCACTCAAATTGAACGATTGGGACTTACATGCCCCACGCCGCTTTCGTTTCCCGGATTAAATCGTGTAACCTTACGCTAGGCATAAATACCTATACACGCTGACGTGAAACTGAGATTCTCTGGGGCGCCCTTTGGTGAAGTACTGCTTTGTGTCGCTAGCTACCATCAAGGAACTTGCGGTTCAATGGCCGGTTCCGAGCAAGAACAGACTTTTCAGTCCAGATGATCGAACTGGAAAGATGTTGCCAAGGAAAGACTTCTGCCTTGCTATTTTGAAAGTTGAGCATCAAGCATGAGATGAAATTTTGCGGCGTACGTCAGGCTGCTTGAAGGACAATAGCTGAAAGGATTCAGATGAGAGGGCAAAATCTGAAAAACTATAAGGTGAGCCATGCCTCGCAATAAGATTGTCGGGAATGTTGAACGCAGTGGTCAGAATACAGGTTCGACAACCCCGGCAGCATACGCATCCCGAGTAGGGGTGACCAGTATTCTATTGAGTCGCCATTCATTTCTTGTGGTCATCCCATTTTGTGTCGTTGCCTATTTTTCATTCCTAACGAGAAATTACCAGCTGGATGACGCCTTAATATACTTAAGATACGTCAAAAATTTTCGCGATGGATTTGGGTTGGTTTACAACCCCGGTGAAAAATTTAATGCCCTGACGTCACCCTTGTTTACATATATTTCCTTGGCATCCTCTTTCCTAATGAGGAATTTGCAGGTCAACACAATCGCGATCTCTTCCTTGTTCTTCGCATGTGCATCGATACTCGGCGCGAAACTCTTTTCGATAGGTCGATGGGAGGGCTTATTCACAGCGGTTGTTACTGGCTCGTTTGGGTATTTCTATTCGACTTTTGGGATGGAAACCCCTTTGTTTCTTATGTTGATAGGACTTTCACTTTACCTTCACAAGATTGATTCAAAGTATTTCATAATTGCCCTAGCACTTCTAGTCATTACAAGATTCGAGGGCGTCTTCTTGGCGGCGGCAATAGCTGGAGACTATTTGATAAGGAACAGAAAGTTGCCACAGGCGAGAATACTAGCGTCCGCTCTGATTATTTGTTTGCTCCCGTTTATTTTTAACTATTTCTACTATGGGGATTTTTTGCCGGCGACTGCGAGTGCAAAAATCGGTCAAGGGAGATCGGGGTTTTGGGAGGGTAATTATAGATTTCTCAATGTCACACATCTGATTGAAGCCTATTTTTCCAATAGTACGTTTTCTGCACTTTTTTTCGTAATTTCCGCTGCTTATGGCGCAGTTACGAGCCTAAAGGATAGAACAGCTATCGCGTCCATAATCTTTATTAGTGCTTTGCTTTGTTTTTATGTTTTTCTTAATCTTCCCAATTATCCTTGGTATTACGCGCCTTTTTTTTATCTTATGTTGATTTTTGCATGCCTTGGTATTGGGCGACTGTCAAGGAACCTTCTTTTAGCAGGAAAACTCAATTCCCGAACCCTTATGTTTTTTGTTCTATGTATGGCAACAATCTTTGCGCTGACGAATGTTGTTTCATTCAAAGAAAGGGGCCGTATTGAGGCCTACGCAAGAATTGGCAGCTGGATTGAAAGAAATACTGCTGCTAACGCATCTATTGCCACGGTAGAAATCGGCACGGTGGGTTGGTATGCTAATCGAAATATCATTGATATTCTTGGATTGGTCAACAAGTACAATGCAGAATACATTAGCAAAGGTGACCAATATGCATGGCTGAGCCACTATCAACCGGATTACATTCTTAGTCATGATCCAATTTGGAGATTTGAAAGATCCACCAATATTCTTGAACGAAGCGGTGCGTATGGGCCTGTGCAAGGATTCAATTTTCCTGGATACGTCCTCCTTAAGAAAACAGATAGATACTCGGATGTTGAGATCGCTAACCATTTTCGAGAAATTAGTGCGAAGCAATTTGCCGCTCCATAGAGCGCGAGTTCTTGAACGCCCCTTAGCTCCTCCAGCCACCAAGGCAAAAGCGCGCCGCTTCTGATTCGAGATCGGACGTCTGCCTTTCGCAATTCCGACCGGCTCAAATACATTGCATCGCGAGTGTCGAGGGACTGCTGATTCAACCGCGCACTGGAAAGAGCGGACACTGCGATGCTCATTAACGAGCGAACAAGGTCGCGCCAAAATTCGGTTATTCGACGGGGAGCTCAACACTTGGCTGTCGTCAACCTGAAGATCGAAGGTCAATTGGAAGCGTACTTGCTCTAAGGAGATAGGCGGTGGGAGACAATTAAATCCGCTGGTTCGGAATCTTTGGGCAAGATATATAGATGCCAAGCGGTTTTGTGAGTCTGCATTTAATTTTGGATTGGAGACGTTAACGCGCGGTTCAGAGGCCGAAATGTGGCTTTTTCCCGATGGCGAGGGATCAGTTCGGTGCGCCAGTGGCCTTCGTCGAGATGAATGGGTTTTCTTACGGGAAGTGGCGCATTCGTGACTTTAGCTGCCATGATTGCGCCATTGAAGTCGCCACGTTGTAGGCTCTGGTCTTCGATTGCAAGAAAAAGAGAAATTGCCGATTGTCATTACGGGTTCACGGCTTTGGGTCTTGGCAGACAAGGAAACCTGTTTGGTTTCGTTTGGTTCGGTTTGCATTCTTTGCAATAAATTGGAAACCTTAGGGGCAAAAATGGCTGCCGACGTTCATTAACTTATGGAAGGACAAGCGATGGATCATAAGTCTTTCACAATATCAGGGAAATTCCCTATCTCGGCAGAAGGAATGTTCGGCCTGTGGACCAATCCTGAACATTTGAATAAGTGGTTCGGCCCTGCTGGAGTTAAAATTATCCGCCATACGCTAGATTTGCGCATTGGCGGCACTTACCACTTTTGCCTCAAAATCCCAGACGGTCAAGAGATGTGGGGTAAGTGGGTTTTTCGCGAAATCATTGCGCCCAAACGCTTGGTTTGGATCCATTCCTTTTCTGACGAACAGGGTGGCCTCACAAGACATCCTATGAGCGCCACTTGGCCGCTGGAATTGGTCAGCACGCTCTACTTCCAGGAGAGTGAGGGCATGACGACTGTGACTTTTCAATGGGATACGCACAACCCGACAGAAATAGAACAGCAGACCTTTGACGATTCGCACGAGAGCATGCGTCAGGGATGGGGCGGGACTCTGTCTCAATTAAGTACATACGTTTCGAGGCTCTCCAAGACCTGAGCATCGACGCTCAAATACTCATTGGGCTTAAACGTCGAGGATCCACTTAGCGCGGTGTCAGACACTTATATGGACGCATCCCGGTTGGGCAAGAGATATTTCGCATGTTGGTAAAACGAGAAATCGATTCCAGACTTATGTCGTGCCTTGTTGCAGAGTGGATATCTTTCTGGGGGCCCCGACGGAATGGACTAGGAGCACCGTTGACTTCTATTCGCGCTTGAGGCGCCCTCGTTCGAACAGGCTTATGTTGTGGCGGTCCGACCTGTTTCGCCAGAGCATGCCATTATCTATCTGCGCTGCCGATTATCATTCCGGACCTAGGCAGTGGTTGTTCTCCGTCATACAGGGGCAATGCTCGCATAACGCTTTTGGTACTCGCGACAGTGTTCCCGGCGCGCCCATGCGGTCCGTGCCATTTCGTCGACCATAGCAATGCTCATCACATTCGCCGGTCTCCTTTGGAGCAGCGCTTCGCTCCATACTCCCTTGCCCTGTGCCTTGAACATCACTGTTCTAGGTCCATTGATCAACAATGTCCGTAAATGGGTGTCGCCTCGCCTTCTGGTGCCTAACAACTTCCCCTTGCCTGAAGGGACCTGCCGGCTTGTAAGTTGACAGTCCGAATGCTGAGATCTTGAGTGCCTGCAATGAATTGGAGAGTGATGGCCAACCAAATGGTGGTTGAATGGTCGCAATGGCTGGAAAGGCCTGCGATTTCAACCGGTCGATGCAACACATGCGTTAAATCGTTCAGCTGGTGTTTCGAATCTTAACGTCTTTCGCGGACGTTCATTCAGTCTACGAGCAACAGCATTGAGTTGTGCCTGAGAGTGTACCGATAAGTCTGTTCCTTTTGGGAAGTACTGCCTCAATAAGCCATTGGTGTTCTCATTTGATCCACGTTGCCAAGGGTTCTGTGGGTCACAGAAATAGACTTTGATGTCGGTAGCCAGCGTAAATCGCTTGTGGTCGGCCAGTTCCGAGCCCCGATCCCAAGTCAGTGATTTGTAGAGTTCCTGGGGTAACTTATGAGCATGCTTGATCAGCGCGTTGATGACGGTCTCGGTATCTTTTCGGGGAATCTTAACTAGCATCACATAGCGCGTCTGGCGTTCAACGAGGGTCGCAATCTGACTGTTACCACTGCCGCATAACAGGTCCCCTTCCCAGTGACCGGGTACCGCGCGGTCTTCAGCCGTGGCAGGACGTTCACTGATCGATACGGCGCCGACGATTCTGCCGTGGTCTTCTGTCTTCTGAGTGTGATGGCGAGAACGACGCATAGCACGCGTCCGTCGCAAATGCTCCAACAGTTCCTTCTTCAATGCGCCTCGGGCCTGGATATAGAGGCTGCGATAAATAGTCTCGTGTGACACTTGATAGTTTTCGTCGCTTGGGTATGTCTGCTTCAGCCATCCGGCAATCTGTTCCGGTGACCACTGCCATTGGAGCTTATCAGCCACAATGTGCGCCAACGTTCTGTTCCCGGCTAGTTTACAGGTCTTGGGGCGGAGTGTCCGATCCCAAGCCGCCTGTTCAGCCTGACTCGCACGATAGAATTCCTGGCCACCGTTGCGCTTGATCTCGCGACTGATGGTCGATGGCGCCCGCCCCAGGGAAGTTGCAATCGAGCGGGCCGACTGGCCAGCTACTACTGCACGAGATATCTCTTCGCGTTCAGCCAAAGTCAGAGATAATTTCGAACGCCGCCGTGGTGCCGGTCGTATCCCGCCATGTTCGGCCAAGATGCGTTGTACTGACCCGTGGTTTCGATCAAACAGCTGTGCGATATGCTGAAGAGAATCGCCTTTCTGCCAGCGATCCCACATCAACGCCTTTTGACTTTCCGTATAATAAATCCGAGTTCTGTATTTCATGATCAACACCTCATCTTTTACATTTTAAGATAAAGTGTTGCATCGACCGGTTGAGTCCGCACCATCAAGCAGCCAATACCAGTTGTATGTCGGTTCAACCGCCACACCAGAGGTTTGCGCTTCGCGTGGCGCAACCGCCGCCGGACTTCATCTAGCCCATTTGCCAGGCGCTTTTGAAAGAGGATTCGTTTATGTTCGTCTGCAGCCACGCTGCTGTCCGAATGCAGATCAATTCGGGTATACTTCCCTGTGTCGGCCTGCTTGGGTTAACGTCTGTTCGAATCTTGAGGTTACCCCTTCTGCTTTCACGCAACGAAAAGGTTGGCCGATGATCATCATTGAAATCCTTGTAATCGAAGGGGGCAACGCTGTGCCAGAACAAAAAATTTACGGTATTTCTTGTGGGGCAGCTGCTCGTACGATGCAACAGCTTGGATAGAGTCGGGATAGCAAAATGAACCTTAGATCAAATCCGTTTGCCCGCATATTCGCGATTCTTCTCGTGTTGTCTGGTTGCGCTTCTACACCATCACAATTGACCGAGGAGAAGCAAAACGAAATAAAGACGGTTGCGATCGTTTCTCTCGTACCGGAGAGTGTTAATTTCAGCAAGATTGGCATAATTTCTTTTGCTAACGAGTATTCTACGTTTGATATGGGTAGCAGGATGACTAACAGTATCGTTTCAGTTAGCCAAGAAAGAATTGTACGGTCTCATCCGAACTGGGTCGTCAAGATTATCGAATATGATCGAACGGCTCTATTAGCTAAAGTGAAGTCGACGATTGGCTTTCGTTCCATCGATGCAGAGGATGCGTTCGCTAATTTGGCGAATGCGAATGATTTGGATGCAATATTTGTTGTGAGAGCTACTTCAGATGAGGAAAATAACATGCGTGAAGGGCTCAATGTATTACTTCTGAACAATTACCTCGACAGGAACCAGCGCTTGTCTATTCGTGCAAACGCAAGCGTTGGAATCATTAACAAGAAGGGGAAGCTAATAGCTGTAGGCCAAGTGCCTAACAAGCTTAACAGCTACACAACGCTTAACCCAGAGGATTATGAGTTGAAAGATAAAATGAAGGATAACCACCGTCCCGAAGTGTTGGATAAATTGGGGGCTGAGGTTATCGTAGATATAACAAGAAGGATTAATCTTTGCTTTGATTCTCTCGGCTTTTGATCATGACGCTTCGGAAGGATCGATCCGATCCTCTTCGTCGTTCCCCGTCACTACACTGTTTTTCGAATCCAAATTGATTCCGATGTGCGTCTTTATGTCACCCTCTTTAGCTTAAATTGGTCCAAACCGTGGCTATTTCCTTGCTGCCAATTCGCAGCGATGACGCGGGCCGATGATCATCGGTTAACTAAGATTTAAAGTGCGGACTTTCGGTATGAAGTTGGCACAAAGCCAAGTGAGCATGGAGTTAATGAAGCAAGACTTGGCGCGCTAAGGCGCTTGGGAGGGCTGGAATATGGAGCCGAAACCGAGTGTCGTCTGATTATTTGAAATCTCGTCGCAGCATCAATGAGAAATCGGCCTGGTTGTATCGATTGATGACGATATTCGACTGGTTCTGGATCAGGCTGATCTGCGGACGCACCGTCCAGTTTGGGGCACAGCGATAAGCCAAGCCGACCGTCAGGTCGGCGGTGCGATCATCGCGGATGACCAGGAATGCACTGTTGATTCGATCATATTTGCCGCGCTGTATCCCGCCAGAAGCAAACAAATCCAATTTTTCTGCCAGTGACACTTGCCCGATCACGCGCACACCCTGGATAATCTTCCCGCCGTCGATGCGCAAATTGGTATCGCGTTCGTTGCCTGCAAAGAGGCTGCTGAAGACCGTGGAACGTCCGTCGGCAAGAACGTGCATCCAGCCCAATCCCGAGACCGCCTGGTTGAAATTGTTCGACGCCAATGTCGGGTCCGGATACCGGTAGAGCAGGTACTGGCCGAACAATACCGACTGATTAAAGCCGTTGAAAGTGTGCCTCCACTCCACATTGAGGCCGTCCGAATTGCGGTTGGCCGTTGTACCTCCCTGATCAAATCGTCCGGCCACCAAGCCCCCCTGAATCTGCTCTGCGTCCTTGTTGAAGCTTGCCCCAATCCTGCCATCGAGCGAGTAGTAGTCAAAATTGCTGTATTGCAGGCCATTTCGACTGCGGAAATCGACACCGGCATAGATCGACCAATCCTGAGAGATCGGATGGAAAGCGTCACCACCCGCAGCGAGCGCCAAATAGCTGTCAGCTGTCTTGACGTTCGCGGCGTTCAGCGTGAATACGGTATCCAAGAGAGCCGGCACGGTAATCTGGCTTTCCGTGGTGGAATTGTTGACATTGTTGTTGTAGCCTGCACCTGCCTCGACATAGCTGGTGAGCAACGTCGTCGGCTTGTTGTGCGGGGTTTCAATCGCGCCAAGGTACTCCCTGATCGTAGCGAGTGCAGGTGGTGGTGGGTTCAGTGCCGATGCCGCTATAAATTCAGCCCGGGCGCGTTCCAAATCGCCCAACTGATAATAGGCTCGGCCCAGATCCACCCGCGCCGCCGCATGCAATGGGGCCACCGCCAGTACGCGCTCAAGAATCAGGCTCGCCTTGTCCGCCTGGCCGCTGTTCAGCGCAGCCAATCCCAGCAGATAGTCGAATTTTGGGTTGCCCGCTTGCTCAACCTCATAAGGTTCGAGCTGGGCATACGCCTCGGCAGGCTTGCCTGCGATGATCAGCTTTTGGGCCCCTTCAAGGTCAAGGCCAACGGCGTTGGCGATGCGTGGCACCAGTCCCAGGCCAGCCAGCAGCAGGACGATAAAAAGGTGTCTTACGGGTTCGATGATTTGTTCTTCTTTTCTCTATGTCATTAGGGCCGCGACATGACCACGGCGCCCGCTACCGCCGATCCGTTTGTGGTGCTCATCAGGTAGGAGGAAATCAGCCCCTTGGCATTCGGCCCGATCAGCATACCCGCGGCACTCCCGCTTGCCGTACCCGGACACGAGCAGGTAACCGCAAGCGGCGTTCCATTCGCAAACGCGGAAAGTGGCACGGAACCACTTAAGCTGCCGGTCCAGCTCCGCGAATTGGCATCGGTCACAGCCAGATTATAACTGGTCAAGGTGCCTGCACCAAGATTGACGCCCACATTTAGGCTGACGGTGCCGCCAAGGACGCCTGTCTCCGTTACCGGGTTGGTGTTGCCGACCACGGTCGAGAATGCAGCGGTACCACCTATGGCGGAGATGGCCGCCGGCGAAGTCACTCCCCCATTGGCAAACGCAAACGGATGGAAGTCGATCGCGATGGCTCTCCCGGACGTATCGAACGCGACTCCGCCCGCATAGATGCCCCATGTCACGTTGACACCGTCTACCGTTGCCGCCCCGGACTCGATCGGCGGTGCATCGTTCGCAAGGTAATTGAAGCTCGTCGCATCATTGGAATAGCCGGTCGGGAAATTATCTTCCACGGACAGCTTGTCTCCAGGATTCCCAACTTGCGCCCCACCGGCGCTCAACAACCTGCCGGCCGCCATATGCGCACCGACTGCCCCACTTCCCGAAGCGGCCGGCAACGAGTCCGTCTCCAGCGTATTGAGATCCACCGAGCTGTTGGCCAGGCGATCCGTCTGGGTCAGCTTGCTCTGTTCGGTGGCGGATGTGGCATCATTGGTACCGATGTTCTCGTTCAAGTCGTTGCCCGGTTTGTTCAACTCCTCGTAGCGCTCCCCCGGCTCTTGAGGGTTGGCGACCGGATTGCCAAAGATTGGCAGTGGCTTGGCCAATATGACCGGGGTTGCACCGTTGAGCGCTGCAAAGCCGGTCTGGTTCGGCTTGATCAGCAATTTCCCCTGCTCGCTTTGCAGCAGGGTCGCCCCGGAGATGACATGGTTATAGGTTCCCGGCTCGAGTACTGCCGTTTGTCCCGGTGGGGTCCTGGCAACGAATACGGTTTCATGGTCCGTGCCCCGAATCCCGACCGTGGCATTGGGCGTACGAATACTGTAGTTCTCCTTGTGCAGGTGGCCGATATCGCCGGTAACAGCACGGAACCCGCCGCTTAGCAGTGCCAGCGCGATGTGTTCGCTCCCGTCCTGCTTGCCGTTGTATGCGAAAGACTCGATTGCCAGTTGGCTTTCCGGGCGCAGCACGATCGTGCCCCCGTCTGCCGTGCGCAGCTGCAAGGATGCCCCCTTGCCGGATTTCAGCGTATCGCCTTCCCGCACCGGGTCTCCTTTGGATAGCGACCGGACCTGGCCCATGTTTTGCGCCTCCACTTGGCCAACGATAAACAATACCTTGCCGGCAAGCGTCTGCTTGGTGGTTTCATCGTTCGGCTGCAGGCCGGTTCCCCCAATCCCCCCGTGTTGAGCAGGTGCCCCGGTCCCGCCGATGCCGTTGGTATTGGCAGCGGATCCCGTTCCTCCGATACCACTCTCTTTGATAGGATCGCTGACAGCAAGTGCATTCCCGGTGATCAAGCCGCCCAGGAATAATGCCGCGATGATCAACTGTCCATTTCGCAAGTTAGTCATCGCCACGATCCACCTCACTGAAATTGTAAATGCCGAAATTGGTGCGGTAAATTGCATCAGATTTTTCTGCATCCTGCTTTTGCAATTCTATGGCACGTCGATTTACCGTATGTAGCGCCCGCATTCCCGCTGCCTTGGCCACTCGTTCGTATTCTTTGACCGATTCAGCGGTGAGCTTGTCATAATAGACGCAACGTTCGAGGAACGGCGGAGAGACACCTGTCAGGTTATGTACGGTCGCCGCCAGGTGGTCATGAATATTCTGTCCGAAATAGAACGCTTTCTCCTCAAGCCCTTGGGGAGAGACAAAAGCATCAGCCGCAAGATGCACATTGTCCTGTTCGTCCAGCAAGGCAATCCCTTGTCGGAGCCACTCATCCAATACGACGCGGGCGCGGAAATCCTTGCTTACCGATCGTACCAGAGCTTCAAACGAATGCTCGCCGCCTTTGCTCTCCAAGCGCGGCAGGGGCAGCGGGACGCCGTGCGAATCACAATACTCGGCGCGCCCGCTCCACAACGCAAGCAACTGCGCACTCATGGATGCCTGTAGCGAGAGACTGCTTACCGCCACGGATTCAGTGCGCAGACGTTTGACGTCGCGCCGGTGAACCCCGGTCAGCAGGCTGATGCGGCTGTCGGTCTGGGGCTTGCCATCAAGCGTGAACTCTTCTTCGGCAACCTGGATATAAGTTGATTTGACGATGTCGCAAAAGGTCTGGAACCCGATCCCGTACGAAAGCAAGAACCGGATCAGCGGCCGCAGCACCCGGCGCAGCGCCGCCACGAGGGGTGCCGGCAATTCGCCGGCAAACTGTTTGGATTCATTCATTCAATGCTACTCCCGTCCCAGATCTTGTTTTTGCACAATAGCACAAAAAAGACTTGACGTGTGTAAATATTACACGTATTATGCTCTCACCGTGTGTAAATTACACACGTTTCAGAGGCCCAACCGGCCTTAACATTTGATTAGAGAAAGGAGAATGACATGTTTTTGATGACTGAAGCGGTGAATTCGTCGACGGCTGCGAAAGAGCCGAATGATGCCGAAAAGGTGAAAGCCCAAACCGTCGCTGGAGAATCAACCATTCGACTGCTTAAACCAAGTGGAATGGCAGACGTATCGACCTTTGATTCCGTAGAACTGAGGAATTACATCTATGGCGTCAACGGCCGGTACTAACGGCCCGATGTAACACACGTAACTTGAATCCAATCAACTTCACATTTAAGGAGCAACAAAATGAACGACAAATATAGCGAATCTTCTACCGGCACAATGAACCAAAAGGACGGCGAGTTTCATATTGCCTTCGCCTGGCTTGCCGCATTGTCTACGTCGATCGCCGCATGGGCGTCGCTGTCCTGATGGCCTGGTAGAAAAGCACAGCCATATGCCGGGGTGGCGAAGACCCACCCCGCATCACTACAAATCTAATTAACTAAATGGGGATTTAAAATGAAAAACGGAAAGAAAGTCATCTTCGTACTTGCAAACACGGGCCTTTTGTCACTGATGTCTTTTGCAGCAATGGCAGGTCCCTCAGCACCTGCTTCCCTGGAAAAAATGATACAGGCAAATGCTGAACAGAAACTGGCAGCCGAAGCAAAGAAATATACGCAAATAGTTTCACTTGCCGGCACCAGGCAAGATGAGTTAACAGCAAGAAGGGATGAAGTCGCCAGCACCTATAAGGAATGGTTCGATTTGAAATCGGCTGTCGTAAAGCACTATCCGACTTCCGAGGACTACAAGGCGATCGAAGCCGCTTCGAAAGCCTACTCGCATGCCTACAGAGCCTTTATCGATTTGCAGAAAACCATTCTTGCAAAAAACAAGGTTCCGCTTGACAAGGTAGCGAAGAAGATCATAGCGCTCGAGTAACGGTAGCAGCCTTTTTTGGACATCGCCATTTTACTGAGAACACGTTATTAGGAGATCATTGTCATGGAAACAAAGTTAAAAGCCAATTCATATGAGACCAAAAAAGAACGCCTAAAGGAATTGCATATCCAGCAGGCAAAACTGAAGGAATTACAATCCGAATTGGATGTTATGGAATCGAAAATCAACAACGATGAAAAGTTGTCAAGGGAAGATATCAAATTTGTCGGCGGGCTCGGCTGGCTTAGCGCCGCAGCAGTGACCATAGCCAGTATAGCTAGCAGCATATAGCCAAAGGCATATCTGGGGTATTTTCAGAAACAGCAAAACAAGGGGTGGGCAACTGCCCTTTGTTTCACGGTTCATGATAATGGAATACATATCTTTCCCACGATAATCTTCCTTGGTCGTAGTACAAGAAACGACCTCAGTTCATGGTGATGCCGGTTGCCGCCAGCCGCAAGAGTATCGCTGCAGTAGCCAACCAACATGAAGCATAAGTCAACACTGCGAACGCATCGCTCAGGGGTGAGCGACGTGTTGTTCACGTACAAGCCCGCGCGACTTGGTGTTCTGCTCTTTCGGCTAGTTTGTCGTAAGGCGAATCCATTTCGGCCATTATTCCGCTCGCACCAAATGAACGGCGCTATATCGCCCAGGCGTGTTTTTTTGTGCATATGACGGTAACGTTTTTGTATTAACGTATCCCAGTGGTCTGATTTTTCGTGAGCTTTGGTTTTGGCAGGGTTTGGCACACTAATCGCCGGTCTGCGGATGCAAGTAAATTGCATTTTGCTTCCATCGGTAAAAAGGGAGTAACCGCAATGAGCAGAAACGTAGTCGCTACGCTCTCCCACACCCTTGGGCCCGCTACAGAGGGCCGATATTCTCAGAGGCGAAGAACGCGCCTCCTGACCGCGCTTCAAGAGCAATCAAATCTCTTTCAATGACGCCTCAAACTCTTGCAGTGGCAATGGCTCGCTAAATAGGTACCCTTGAAAGGCCATGCAGCCATTCTCCTTAAGAAAGTTCAATTGCGCCTCCGCTTCAACCCCTTCTGCAATCACGTTCAGGCCGAAGTTCTGCGCCATGTTGATAATGGTCTTTATCATGACTGCATCACTGGCGTCTGTTGTAATATCGCGTATAAAGCTCCTGTCAATCTTGACTTGATCTATCGGCAACCGCTTCAAGTTCGATAACGACGAATAGCCTGTGCCGAAATCGTCCAGCGACAAGGTCACGCCCAGGACGTGTCTGAGCTCATTCATCTTTTCTACCACAAACTCCACATTGTCTAGGGCTACGCTCTCAGTCAATTCCAACTTTAAGCGCGATGGATCGATTCGGTGCCTTTGAATCATGGCTGCGACCTGTGTGACAAAGTCATGCTGTTTGAACTGCTTGGCACTGATATTGATGGCAAGCACCAGATCGCGTGTTCGTTCGTTATGACTCCATGCCGCAATCTGCTGGCAGGCGGTATCAAGTACCCAATTTCCAATTTCCAGAATCAGTGAACTCTCTTCCGAGAAGGGAATGAATTGCGCCGGGGACACCGTGCCACGGTTGGGATGTTTCCACCGGATCAAAGCCTCCGCTCCGAAAGGACGGAGATCGCGATCAAGCTGAATCTGGTAGTAAAGCTCAAATTGTTGCCCAGGGATGGCGCGCCGTAAATCCGACTCCAGCGCAGCACGTATCTCCACCGACTGCTGCATGCGTGGGTCAAAGAACCGCACCGTATTCCGGCCGGAATCCTTGGCCTGATACATTGCAATGTCGGCACGCTTGATTATCTCGTCGACCGACTCGTTATCGTTGTTGCCGGAAAACAGATAGACCCCAATGCTTGGTGAACTGTGGCATTCCAGCTGATTGAGCAAATAACGAGAAGCCAAGGCAACGCGTATCTTCTCGGCGATTTGTGCAGCTTCTTGGGAAGCGGCTTCTGGGTCGGCGCTCAGGCTTTCAAGTAGCACGACAAATTCATCACCACCTAGTCGAGCTACTGAATCCGCATCCCGTACACTCAACGTTAGGCGCTTGGCCACTTCGACCAACAACATATCCCCGTACTCGTGCCCCAAGGCGTCATTTATCGTTTTGAATTTGTCCAAATCGACAAATAGCAGGGCGCCATAGAGGCGATTGCGTTTGTTAGCGGCAAGAGCTTGTCCAACGCGGTCGTTTAACAAACGCCGATTGGGCAGGCTGGTGAGCTGGTCATAATTGGCTTGCCAATAGATTAGCTCGTCCTTTTGCTTTTTTTCAGTAATATCAGAAAACTGCTCGACATAGCGATATATGGAACCATCAGAGCGCTTAAGGACATTGATATACGATAATTTTACGAAGATTCCACCATCCTTTCGCTTATCCAAAATTTCGCCTTGCCAATGCCCATCAATGTTAATTGCTTGCCACATCTGCCGATAGAATTCGTTGTCGTGCCTCCCGGATTGCATGAACGAAGGATCCTTCCCCATCACTTCATCCAAGGCGTAGCCAGTAATATTGGTGAACGCAGGATTGATATCCACTATACGGTTGTTTTCATCTGTCACCATGATCGCATCAGCGTTCGTTTGGTAGATTGAAGTCGATAACTTCATTGACTTTTCCGAATTGCCCAATGCTTCTGCCATGTGGTTGAACGCCACAGTGAGTTTTCCAATTTCGTCCAGACCGCCGCTCTTTAATTCAATAGGAACAAATTGCTCCATGCTGCCGCGCCGCTGCATTGACTCCATCGTAGATTGCAACCTGACCATTGGTCTCATAAATCTGCGAATCAAGAAATGGATTGAGAAGAACAGCAGGATTTGCAGGAATGTCTGTCCCAACAATAGCGCAATCCGTGTGCGCTTGATGGCACTGAATTCCTCAGTCATATCGAGGATAATGCTGGCGGCGCCATTAACCGAACCGACCTCAACATGGTGGCACATCAGACAGTTTGTTCCGCGAAAATTGGTGCTGACAATAAATGGCACTACCGTACGCAAAGTCGGCAAAGTCGGATCTTCCTTCAGCAGAAACTGCGGTTGTTTCGACATTATCGCGCGCCGGTCCAACTCGTCCCTGGCTTCCTCTTCAGGAAGGCCGGGCCCGAACTGATCCTGCACCTGCTTGGCGCGAATGATGCGTAACTCCTTCACATTTTCGGATGCTCCCATTTTATTTATGAAAAGACGACGATTTTCAGGAATGGAAATCATGCCCGTAACCATCAGCATGTTCATACCGTTGATTATTCCATCGGCAGACACTACGGCACGTCTTTGAGCTCCATCCAATATACTTTCTCTAATGTGTCCCATTATCCAGAAATGGGCGAAAGACAATGCAACGATTAACATCACCTGTATTGGGATATTCAGCTTGATTCCGATGCCAAGAGATTGCCACCAGTTCTTCATAATTTGATGCCACACATATATGTGTTGCTGGTCGCCGAGCGCGAAACGATCATTGTTTGTAATGGGAGCTTATAATTAACAATAAACTGTCCTTCATAACTCGTGCTTAGTCTAAGCTCTTTCATAGGTGTAATCCACATCCAAGCGACTCTGGGTTATCGATGCATTGAAAGGAAATCTATCAGAAAACTGCAAATTCTGGCAGTAACGAAGGAATTCCAGGCATTCTGGACGGCCTGTCCTTGTGTCCAAGCCTGGGCTTAAGCGGGACGCCCCCATGAATTTTCGGTGTTAGGTAACGGGACGTATCCGCTTTTCGCTCATCGAAATATTCTTTGAGGTGGTCAGGGAGTTTAGCCTTCCGGTCGGTCAGTCACATTCATCGGATGATTGTGCCATGCCGCGCCATACTGTATCACGCAGTCAAAGTTATTATAATTCGGCTCGAGTTACCTGGCTCTGCCTTCATCGGCGGTTTCCTTCCTCTTTTTTGGTTGACTGCGGGACTTCATATTAGATACCCATGCAGACTATATAAGGCGCTTCATCGTCAATCGCCGCCGTTGCGGTGGCCACAGCTGAACCCATAGTATAGCCAGAAGCCGGAGTGGCCATCATTGAGCCAGTAGCTGTATTTCCATCATCCAGATTGAGATCGAGTACTTTTGCATACTTGCCCAGGATGCCGGCAGAGCACATGATGTAGGTACCTCGGATGGGATGGTTTTGGCCAAGCCCTCCATTGATAGGAGAATTTGACGCGATAGCTGTACCACCTTGAACGCCGATGACCCCGCCCGCTGCATTGACGGGCAAATAGGCTGGGGCGGTAATGGTGGTGGATCCGGATGTCAATCCAGCCAGGCGGACATGCTGCCAGAACAAGAACGATTCGTCAGTAACAGTCGTACTATTCCAGTTGCCATCGATCACGCCGTTATCCCGTAAGCCGCTTGGAGTTGCCGCCAGGATCCCCCCGACATGATTGACCACATCTAGATCATCGCCCGGAACCGCTTTGTATTTGTCCTGATAGCTGTAGATGAATGAAGGGATGTTTTTGAAATCGGATTCAAGGTCCTTTACCATGGCGATGTTAATAAGCTCTTGACCCTTCCAGACGCCGCCGAGAATCAGGGTGACCATCACCAGCACAAAGCTCACTTCGAGCATGGCAAACCCAGATTGGTTGAACTTCAGTTTTTCCATGGAAGAGCTATGCAAGCATATCTATTCGTTACTATACCAAGAGGTTAGAGCAAGGATTGTGCCAGTCACTGAGAAATGTTGACGGAGGCCCAGATCAAAGGTGCTTTGGATTTACCGACGAAGGCTGGAACACTGTTAGATGACGTAACATTGACAGCAGCATGACTGAAATGCGACAGCTTGCTCCATGGAAGGTTTGAAACCGTCGAATCACTGCTTTTGGCTCCTTATTTAAAGCGAGCGGTCACATTGCTGTCACAGGCTAAATTCTGCGGGTCTTGACATCCTCCCCGCCCTCAGCCTGCGGCTGCCGCTTGCGCGGTAAGGGCGAGGATTCCTGCAGCCAGCGCTTGATGTCCCAAGCGGAGAATGTTCCTTGCGGCATTGATGTCGCGATCATGGGTGGCACCGCACTCACAACAGATCCATTCCCTTATTCCAAGACCCGCTCTACCTTTCGGACTGCCCGCGGAGATGACTCCGCAGCTCGAACAAGTCTGGGTGGTGTTCTTCTCGTTCACTTCTAGAAACACAACTGACCGCGCCTTCGCTTTGTATTCCAGTTGAGTCCTGGGCATTCCCCATCCCGTATCCAGGACGGATTTTGCCATTTTTGTTCTTGCCAATTTGCTGCTGCTGACATTCCCGACGAAGATCGCCCCATGGTTCCTGAACGTTCCGGTCGTGAACTTGTGGATCGCATCGTTCCGTTTGTTCTTGATCCTGGCGTGAATCGTCCTGACCAGTTTGGTCTTGTTCGCACGCTGTGCCCGGGCCAGCTTCCCGGCAAATTCCTCCGTGATGCGCCTGCGCTCCAACTTGAAGCCATCCGAGCAGGATGCCGTCGTCTTGAGCCCAAGGTCGATGCCAACCGATTCCCGGCCTTCACCCGGCTTGGCTTCGACCTGTACCGTCGCATTGAAATACCAGCGACCCCTGGCATCCTCAGAGAACGAACCTGTGCCCAGTTCGTACTGCGACAAACCGTGGCTATCCCAAATGCCGAACAAGTGTCCGCAGAAGCGGATCTGTCCGTTCACCCGCTTCACGCCGGCAGCCTTGAACGGGATCCAGCCCAGTGCACGCTTCGCGCCGCTCGATGCGCGCCATTGCAGCTGGTTCCTCTTGAACTGTCGGCGCGATCTGGCGTGCTGGGCGATCACGCTCTGGACGGTGGCAGCTCCAATACCGAGATTCCGCTCTTCGCGGATGCCGCGCAATTCCTTATTGAGATCGAACTCGCTTGTTTGGAGGTTGACGTAACCCACTCCAGGAATCGGCACCCACGAGTAGTCACGGGTGATCTCATTGGCTGCATTCCAAACCTGGTTCACCTCAAATGCCATTCCGGACAGCACGCTGGCGTGCTTGTCCTTGACGCGTACCCGAAGGGTCTTGGTGTGCAAACTCATGTGCCGATTGTAGCAGAACGTTCGTTCTGTGCCAGTTCACATCGTTGCCATTCAATCAGGCAGGATGCCTGCGGCATCCTGCGCCTTATATCCTCGCCCTGAACGGCAAGGTTTTACGGCGCAACAGATAAATTGCTTAGTAGGATTCTCTGCACTTGCGAGCCGCCCAGCCGAACCGCGACCTCCTCTTTGCTAGCGCCCAAGCGGCTGGTTGTCCTGGATCCGCGTCTCATCCGAAAATATTGGAAACAGTAGCGGCAACAGCAACAGCGTAAACAGTGTGGCCGATATGATTCCGCCGACGATGACCACAGCAAACGGACGTTGCGTTTCCGAACCGATACCGTGCGACAGCGCCGCGGGCAACAGGCCGATCCCGGCCATCAACGCAGTCATCAGGATTGGGCGCAAGCGCGCCACCGCGCCTTCTAGCACACTTTCGCGTAAGCCTTTGCCATTGCGCATGATTTCCATGAACTGCTCAACCATGATTACACCGTTTTGCACCGATATGCCTGCCACCGCAATGAAACCAACTGCAGCGGAGACTGACAGATGCAGTCCGGCCAATCCAAGACCAGTGATTCCGCCAATCAGCGTGAACGGCACCATCAGAATAACCAGCAGCGCCTTGCGCATCGAACGGAACGCCCAAAATAGCAGGACAAAGATCATCATTGCGGACAGCGGAAGGATGACCTTGAGACGTTTGTTGGCGCGTTGCTGGTTCTCGAACTGCCCTCCCCATGTCATGCTATAACCAGGGGGCAGTTTGATTTGTTCGTTAACTTTGGCCATTGCTTCCGCAACAAATCCACCCTGATCCCGCCCTAATAGATTGGCCTTTACTGCCACCATGCGGCCACCCGCCTCACGTCCGACCCGTGCTGCACCCTGTCGGACTTCGATATTCGCAATCGAACCGAGCGGCAACGTCCCGCCACCAGGTAACGCCACAGAAAGATTGGCGACATCATCCACTGCATCACGATAAGGTTCGGCAATGCGCAGGGTAACATCGAAGAGGCGATCCCCCTCATAAAATGAGTTTACGGCGCTGCCCCCCATCGCGGTCTGGATCGTCGAGTTCACGTCGTTTATATTAAGGCCATAACGCGCCATGCGGCCGCGATCAAGGGTGATGTTCAATTCGGTTTGCCCGCCAACTTTGATCGCCTCAACATCTGCCGCCCCGCGAATGCCGCTTATCACGCTAGCAACCTGCGCCGACTTGTCTTCCAGAATTTCCAAATCAGGCCCAAAGATCTTGATTGCAATTGCCCCCTTGACCCCAGACAATGCCTCTTCCACATTGTCTTCAATGACCTGCGAAAAATTGGTTGGCACGCCGGGAATGGCATGAATTTTTCGCGTCATGTCGGCAATAAGCGCTTCTTTGTCGGCAAAGCGCCACATGTTGCGCGGATTGAGGTCGGCCATGATTTCCATGTTATTCGGTCCTTTCGGATCGGTACCGTCATCGGGACGCCCCACTTGAGTAACGACACTTTTCACTTCCGGGTAAGACCTGAGAATTCCGCGAACCTGGCCCTCTATTTCCTTGGTCTTGTCGAGCACGGTGGCAGGGGGCAGCGTGATGGTCAGCCAGATATTGCCTTCGTCTAGCATCGGGAGGAATTCACTGCCAAGAAACGGAGCGCAACTGAGTGCCACAACCAGCAAGCTAACAGAGGCTGCTATGATACGTTTGCGGCGATTTTCAGCCCATAGCAGCAGGTTACGATAGCGTTCCTGCAATTTGTGCATCCAGTCGCTGTGCTTTTCCGCCAAATCCTTGTTCTTAACCGCGTAACTGAGCAGTGCCGGTACTAGGGTCAGCGTCAGCAGAATCGCACCGAGCAGGGCAAAACTCAGCGTAAAGGCCATTGGGGAAAAAATCTTTCCTTCCACACGCTCGAAGGTAAAGATAGGCAAGAAGGCCAAAATGATAATGGCTTTGGAGAATAAGATTGGATGCCCAAGCTCGATGCTGGTCTGCTTGATAAGATGAATGCGCCAACCGAAGTGCAGGTGCTGCGCCAATCCATCCGTTTTGGCGATCGCGAGCCTCACCATCAACGCTTCAACCAGCACCACGGCACTATCAATGATGATCCCGAAGTCCACGGTACCCAGCGAAATCAGGTTAGCCGATACTCCTCGCGCATCCATCAGTATAAATGCGAACAGCAGTGATAGCGGAATGATAACGGCAACCGCCAATGCGGCATACCAGTTGCGCAAAAATATAATGAGGATCGATATCACCAGCAACGCGCCAATGATCAAGTTTTCAGAAACCGTGCGTACGGTATGACGCACCAGATCGGTTCGATCGTAGTAAGGTACGATACTTACCCCGGGTGGGAGCTTTAGGCTGACTTCTTGTATCTTTTCCTTCAGTTCCTCCACGACTTTGGTGGCGTTTTGCCCCTTTGTCATATCCACAATGCCCTGGACGACATTGTCCCGTTCGTTGAACGCCACGATGCCGGAACGGGGGCGGTCGCCAATGGCGACCTCGCCAATATCGCTCACCAGCACGGTCTTGCCCCCCTGAGCGCTTACAACCACGCGTGCGATATCCTTGATATTCTGGAAGATCCCAATGCTGCGCACCACCAGCGCCTCATCGCCGCGCTTCAAAATCCCGCCCCCCGTGTTGCTGCTATTGGCACCCAAGGCTTGGGCGACCTGACTCATGGTGACATTGAATTTGCGCAATAACGTAGGGTCTACGCGTACCTGATATTCCTTGATCGTGCCACCATAGCTGACTACGTCGGCCACGCCGGGGACCCGACGCAGTGCCGGGCGCACCACCCAATCCTGCAGTGCACGCACTTCATTGAGTGGCATGCTGGCCGGTGTATCTAGCACATAGCGATACACCTCCCCGACGGCATTGGTAAGCGGCGCCAGACTGGGTTGTATGCCTGGTGGGAAATTGACGTTCTGTAAGTTCTCCGTTACCTGTTGGCGCGCAAAATAGTCATTCGTGTTATCGGCAAACGTAAGGATGACTTCCGACAGCCCGGTAATGGACACTGAACGCAACTGGGTCATGTGCGGTATCCCGCTCATCTCGCGTTCAATCGGCAGGGTAACGGTACGTTCCACCTCCTCGGGCGCTTGCCCCGGGACCAATGTGTCAATCTGGACTTGCACATCTTGCACATCAGGGAAAGCCTCCACCGGCAAATTTTCAATGGCCTGCCAACCTGCGATCAGAATCACGAGTGCCCCTGCCAGCACGAATACCCGCTGCTGCAGGGCAAAAGTTATGAGCTTTTCAAGCATCAGTCGCTACCGCTCAATTCCGAGTTCAACAATATGGCTCCGCTCGTCACCACTCGTTCACCAGCACGCAATCCTTCCTTGACGTAACTAAAATCCGCATCCTGCAAGCCAAGACTTACGCGGCGGCGTTGCAATACCCCTGGTGCTTGTTCGACAAAGATGAAGGTGTAAAGTCCTTGTGTGAACAACGCTGAGTTCGGCACTCGCGGCACTCGCGACTTGTTATCCACTATCGGACTGATGCGCGCGTACATTTCTGGTTTGAGTTTATGCCGACTGTTATCTACGTCACAACGAACCTGAAAGCGGCGCATGATCGGATCCAGTGTTTCGCTAATTACAGTGACTTTGCCCGGGAAGACTTCATTTGGGTAAGCATCCACTTCAACCGATATAGGTTGCCCTACCTTAACTTTGGCAATTTGCTTCTCTGGCACATCAACCACTACCCACACATGCATCGGGTCGGTAATAACGAACAGCGGATTGGTAGCATCCGGACGGATTTCGCTACCGGCATTGACCTGGCGTTCGCTGACAATACCTCCAATTGGCGCCCGCAGGATAAATTTACCCTCTGCTGTCGCTACGACGTTGCTGCTCAGATTTGTCATTCGCGCTTTCGCACGTTGCGCCTCGGCGTCTGCCTGGCGCCAATCTGCCTCAGCAGATTCTAGGTCCTTGCGTGCCAACCCTTGAACATCAAATAATAGCTTCGCACGATCAAAGGCTTCTTTCTTGCGCAGTAGATCAGCTTCTGCCTTCAGGCTATCCGAGGCCGCCGATGCGTAATCCGGAGAATCAATCCAAAGCAACGAATCGCCTGCCTTGACCTGTTGGCCCGCCTCCACTGCGATCTTGGTGACCCGACCCGCTATAGACGAGAAGACGCGCGCGGTGTAATTATCGTCATAGGCGATTCGAGCATTAAGTCCATCGATTAGTGGTTCAGGAAATGCCTCTGCCGGCTTGACCTGTACAAATGCCAACTGCGGCGCATCCGTGGCAAAATGCAGGGTGTCGGAAGCCGCATGGGCGACAGGCTTGTCCCTTGTACCTTGTGGCTGGGACGCATGAATTTCTTGCCAACCCCAATAGCCCCCTAAAGCCGCTAACAGCAATGCGGCGAAAGACAAAACATTCTTCTTTCCCATTTTCATCATCTGGCAGGTTCTCCTCGAGCCAAGGTGTGCGGCTGTGCGGCGGGAAGCTCGGTATCTTGTATTGCGGCGCCATCGGTGTGATTCCACCATCCCCCACCCATAGCCTGATAGAGCGCGGCCGTATCGCCGAGGCGATTGGTTTGCGCTTGGATGAGAGTGATGAGGGCAAGCTGATGGTTTTGCTCGGCCGCAAGCGCCGTCTGGTAATCGACGTAGCCCGCTTCATATTGTTTGTGAGTGAGGATGGCCAGGGTCTGTGTGGCCCGCGCCGAAGTATCAGCCGCCTTGAGCGCCTCAGCGTCTGACTGAATGATATGCAATGCATCTGCCACATTCTGCAACGCGGTGATCACGGTGCTCCGATACTGCGCCCCTGCCTGGGTCAATGCCTGTTGTGCAGCGCGCGATTTGGCACGCAGGGTTCCGCCATCAAAAATCGTGTAGGCTACATCGGCAGTCAAATCGAAAAATCCGCCACCACTACGGAACATCCAAGCCGGAGTCGAAGCCATGCCTCCCACAGCCCCTGTAATCGCGAATTGCGGCAGCGTGTTGGCGATGGCGACGCCAGCCTGAGCGCTGGCGAAATGCAATTGCTCTTCAGCGGCACGCACGTCCGGCCGCTGCTCGACTATTTTTGAAGGCAGGCTGAGGGGCAGCTCTTGCGGCAAATGCAGGCTGGCAAGCTCAAATTTTTCCTCAACATCTTCATTGGGCAGGTTGCCCGCCAACGCCCGAATCAAATCACGCGCTTGTTCCAACTGCTTGCGCAGGGGAATTACCGATTGCTCGGCAATGGCCAGCGCGGATTCCTGCGCGGCGACCTCCATGCCGGACACATAACCAACTTTGAACTGGTTGCTCAAGATCGCCAGCGTTTGCGTGTTGACGGCAACGATTTTTTCCATCGCCTCAATCTGGGCGCGCAGTGAGGCTTCCTGTATCGCGGCAGCGACCACATTGGATGCGAGGGTGATATAGGTTGCCTCGAGCTGCAGTTTTTGCGCATTCACTTGCGCTTGTGCAGATTCCACCTGTCGGCGGTTGAGGCCAAACACGTCCGGCACATAACCAACGGTCAATTGTGCGACGTGAAAATTATAATAGGCCGGCGCATTGTATACTGGCCCTGCAGGATTCGAATAGGTTTGGATAACCGTGCCGTTTCCCTGCACACCGGGAGAGTTGCCACCCATGTTGCCTGCCAATTTGTTCCGGGATGGCGAATAGTTCGCGCTGACGGTCGGGTAGAAGAACCCCTCTTGTGCCGTTACGTACTCTTGCGCCTGACGCAGAGCCGCCTGTGCCGACTCAATGTTGGGATTGGCCTTGAACGCTCGCCTTATCAATGAGTTGATCTGCGGCGACTGGAACAGCGTCCACCAATCAAAAGGGATGTCTGCAGCTGCATTGAAGTGCTGCGATTCGCCGGCCGTCACCGGTGCTGATACGGTTGCCCCCGTTATTTCATCCGTTGGCGCGTAACCGCTCGCGGAAGGTGCGGCAGGTCGCTTGAAATCCGGACCTGCGGCACAACCTGTCAACGCTGCCAAAATCAGCAGGGGTGTTAATGAAAATCTGTAGCTTGGCACAAGATTTTTTTGGAAGACATGAATGAAAATGAAGTTGATCTCAATTTCTCAACAGGACAGCTTTCGTTTGACGTCTGTATGCGCTCATAATCGAAAGGCGTACTTTGCACAGCTTACCTGACCATTCCCTGACCGCACATGCGGCAGATGTCAATTCAAGACAGCTATCTCTTGTTTGGCCTGACGTGCCATGCGCCCGCAGGACGGCCCTGTAATTGACCGGATTGCAAAATGGCAGTGAAATGGCCCGTCGCCCCTTGAGCCAAAGTTATAATTTTATACTATTGGATCCGGGCTTGTCAGATATGGACAGAACGAGCGCGCCTGACCGCCGGCGCGCAGTCAATCTCGTGGAAAGTGCTCGTATTGTCGGCTCGGGATGCCGTAGATAGACAAGTTCGCCTTCTTGAAGTGACATTAGCCATACGAGGCGAGAAACCGCCCATCCGATTGCTGCAAAGACACTTGCCGACGTTCGCGCGCAAGTATCTATAGTGTAGCCTTCATGTCGATCTTCTTTTGTGCTGCATCCATACCGACAATTGTTGTGGCCAGTGGTGCTCGCCTCGCACCAGAACTGAATTTCTTTCGTCCCTGATCACTTCTCCATGTCTACGTAGTGCAAGGCCTTGGATATCTCATGGTGCGTGTAAACGTTCCTTCCATTCAGCTGGATGAAAGGAACGCAATCGGACTTTCAAAAACACCTCATAGTGCTTTCGAAGATTTTTTCCGCTCGACCAGCACCGAATAAAGCCTGCGGCTATCCACCCGCAGTACGGTAAACATGAATTCGCCAATGAGGTAGTGATCACCGCGCTTAGGTAGCTGTCCCGCGGCTTTAAGCACCAGTCCGCCCACAGTGTCGCACTCTTCGTCACTAAAGTCCGTGCCAAGTGCACTATTAAAATCGGCGATCTCGGTATCCGCTTTGACGCGGTACCGTCCCGCAGTTTCCGCGATGATATTGTCCTCTTCTTCGTCGAAATCGTACTCGTCCTCGATGTCGCCAACGATTTGTTCTAGCACGTCCTCGATCGTCACCATGCCGGACACTCCGCCATATTCGTCCACCACCAGCGCGATGTGATTCCGGTTGCTACGGAAATCGCGCAGCAGGACGTTGAGACGTTTGGCTTCAGGCACGAATATAGCCGGGCGCAGCATATCGCGCACATCGAACTCCTCCCCCGCGTAGTAGCGCAACAGATCCTTCGCCAGCAGGATGCCGATAATATTGTCTTTGTCGCCGTCAATAACCGGGAAGCGCGAATGCGCCGTTTCGATCACAAATGGAATGAATTTTTCAGGTTGCTCGCTGATGTCGATGACATCCATTTGCGCGCGCGGGATCATGATTTCGCGCACCTGCCGCTCCGAAACCTGCATCACGCCTTCCATCATGGACAGCGCATCTGCATCCAGCAGGTTGCGTTCATAAGCGGAGTGCAGCAGTTCTACGAGTTGCTCGCGATCCTCCGGTTCGCGCAGTAACATCGTGGAGAGACGTTCTAACAAACTGGGTTTATTACTTCCAGATGTGTCCATTGCGTAGGTGTTTCATATTCGGTAAGGATCCGGGTAGCGCAATTTTAGCATCAGTGCGGATTCCAATGCTTCCATTTGTGCGGCATCGTCACCATGCTCGTGTTCATGGCCCTGCAAATGCAGGGCTGCATGCAAAGTGAGGTGAGCATAATGCGTCACCAGATCCTTATGCTGGGCGGCCGCTTCGCGTTCGACCACCGGCGCACAGATCACGACGTCGCCGGAAATGGGCTCTGTATCATCGTAAACGAAGGTCAGCACGTTGGTGGCATAATCTTTGCCACGAAATTTCCTGTTCAACGCATGTCCTTCCGGCTCATCGACAATGCGCAACGTGATACTCGCCTCCTGTCGCAACGCGATCTTTATCCAGCGGCGAAATTGTGCGCGTGTTGGCACATGCCGTGCGGCGCTCGCATATTGCACCGCCAGAGAAAATCTGTGCGGTGGCAGTTTATCCTTTTTGCTCATTCGGTACGAGCTCGCCCCGCAGTGTGTGGCGAACAACCTGGGTAATTTTCAATTCAACGAAGTATCCAATCAAGCTTGCAGGTCCGCTAAAGTTGACCACCCGATTGTTGTCGGTACGCGCGGCCAGTTCCTGAGTGCTCTTTTTGGACACGCCTTCCACCAGGGCGCGTTGTATCGTGCCCAGCATCGCTTGCGCCACTTCATTTTCCAGCTCTGTAATGCGGTCCTGCAAACGCTGCAAACGCGCGGCCTTTACGTCATGCGGTGTATCGTCGCGCAACTCGGCAGCGGGCGTACCCGGACGTGGACTGTACAGGTAACTGAAACTCACATCGAAACCGATCTCGTCGATCAGCCTCATTGTGGCGTCAAAATCCTCATCGGTTTCTCCCGGGAAGCCAACAATAAAATCCGAAGTAATGCAAATATTGGGGCGTGCCGCACGGACCCGGCGAATGATGGATTTATATTCCAACACAGTATGGCCGCGCTTCATCGCTGCCAGAATCCGGTCCGATCCGGACTGAACTGGCAGATGCAGGTGACTAACCAGCTTGGGTGTCGTTGCGTACACGTCAATCAGCCGCTGGGTCATCCCCTTGGGGTGAGAAGTGGTGTAGCGGATACGCTCAACGCCTTCAAGCGCGGCGATAGCCTGCAGCAGGAAAGCGAAATCCACCATGTCCCCATCATCAGCAGGGCCATGATAGGCATTCACGTTCTGTCCCAGTAAAGTGACCTCATTCACGCCTTGCGCGGCCAGGTCGCGAACATCGCGCACGACATCTGCCAAAGGACGCGAGACTTCCTCGCCGCGTGTGTATGGAACGACACAGAAGGAGCAGTATTTGCTGCAGCCCTCCATGATCGAGACGAAGGCAGAACCGGCGAGCGCCCCGGATGCTGGCAGGTGATCGAATTTTTCTATCTCGGGGAAGCTGATGTCCACTTGCGGCTGTCCAGTAACGCGACGGGCTTCCAACAGCTGCGGCAGGCGATGCAGCGTCTGCGGACCGAACACGATGTCCACATATGGTGCTCGCTTCAATATTGCCGCGCCCTCCTGACTCGCCACGCAACCGCCCACACCAATCAACAGGTCTGGCTTGGCGAGTTTCATGGGACGCACCCGCCCCAGGTCGGAAAACACCTTTTCCTCGGCCTTCTCGCGTATCGAGCAGGTATTGAACAAAATGACATCGGCATCCTCCTGCCTGTCGGTTTGCTCCATGCCGTCACAGGCGCGCAATACATCCGCCACCTTGCCCGAGTCATACTCGTTCATCTGGCAGCCGAATGTTTTGATATGGAATTTTTTTGGCACGCTGCTATTGCATATAAACAACGGTGAGCCCGGTTGTTTGGTGGTGATAGGTGGATTTGAACCACCGACCTCAGCGTTATGAGTGCTGCGCTCTAACCACCTGAGCTATATCACCGCGAAGAGCGCGGCATTCTCCAGATTTCATACTAATTTGTCAATGTACAGGGGACTTTGTTCAGCTCACTTCCGGCAAAATCCTTTTGCATTTCCGTCAATCTATCCGCTGTGGCCGCGTCCACGCCGTTCAGTATGAATGCGGTGGCTTTAAGCTTACTGGCGTGCTCGCCAACCTTGGCGCTGCGCACACCTTTGGCACGCAAATGACCAAGAAAGCTTTGTGCTGAATCCTGTGTCTTGAAGACACCCAACGAAATAGCATTCAGCCAGGGGCCTGGTGTTTGGACCACAAAATATTCCTTGATGCCCAATTCCTTGAGCTCACCGATCTTCCGTTTGACGGCTGCCTGGCTCCGAAGTGGCGGGATATAGACCCAAAAACCCGTATCATGTTCGATCTGGCGCCGGACTAATTTATCGCCCAGCTGTAAGGCGGACAACGCAGCTGCGGCTTGAGTCAATCCGGTTCCCGAAAACCCCCCCCACTCCAGACACACCAGATCATCCGATTTCGCCACTGTCGATGCATCGACATTCTTTGTGGGCGGTGTGTTCGAAGGAGATGATGATGGTGATGATGCGGACTCCTGTACCGGCGGCACAGCAATCGGAGCGGAAACCGATGCTACTGAAACCGGCGCAGGCAAGGTGCTTGGCACATAAACCTGTGCTTGCGCTGGCAAAGACTTGGCCGGGATGCTTTGGGGCGGCGGTATCAGGCGAATCAATTCGCCATTCAGATAAGGTTGCGCCTGCCCACCTTGGTCACCCAAGACAATGCCCCCGCTTTGCATCACAGCAAATAGGACCACGTTCGCTAATAACAATATCAAGAATAGCTTCTTCATCATCCGCTCTCCTGAGCGATCAACAATAGCCCTTCCAGGACCAGATTATCTACGACACGCGGCGGCACGCCAAAGAACCCTTGTTGAAGGCATGGCTGCAATAGCCCTGCCGCCCCACCACTCAATACTACCGGTGCACGGTTATCGTTTAGTAAAGTATGTTGCCTTTCTATCGCACCACAACTAGCTTGAATCGCGCCGCTGTGTATAGCGTCTGCACTATTCCGCGGGAACTTTACATGCTTTCCTTTTGTTGATTTCAAGTGTTCCGTGGCGGCAATCAAACTCCGCTGCATCAGCTCCACGCCGGGCAGAATCAATCCACCTAGAAATTTTCCCTGTTCCGTCAAGGCATCTATCGTTGTCGCTGTGCCGCTATTCACGACCAGGCACTTGCCTTGCACTAGGTGCCAAGCCGCAATTAAGGCCGCCCACCGGTCACTCCCAAGCTGGGCTGGTTTGGAATATCCATTGCGCACCCCGCACTGCATGTCCTGTGCAACCACAAAACGAACTTCCCCAGCCGTCCCTCTCGCGATATCACGAATATGCTGCGCAACTTTTTCACCCGAGACATTGCTCACCCAGAGTTGTCGTATCTTCTGCGACCGCGGGAACAGCTGAGACAATCCACTTGCCTCTCCGATCGGCAACACGCCGGTGCGCAGCCACCTTTCCCCCTTCACCAACGCCCACTTGATGCGGGTATTGCCTGCATCAATCAATAACTTCATCTTCGCACACCCACTTCTCCGGCGTTGAACCGCTGTACCCCTTGGTCGGTTTCCAGACAAAGTTCTCCGCTATCGGTGACCCCTCTTACTGTGCCGCTGACTAATGAACCATCCGGCATGTGCAATTGAACCTGTCGGTTCTGGTATGCATGGTATTGTTCCCATTCATTGCGCAATGCTGCAAAGCCACCCCGCCCAAATTGCCGCAAAGCAATTGCGAGCTCCTGTAATAGCGTAGCCAGCAACTGATTGCGAGTGGGCATCGCCGCGCACACTTCATCCAGCGCGCTGGCAGGCTGATCAATCTGCTGCGACAGCCCGGCTGGCAAGGTGCAATTCAAACCGATGCCGATCACCACCGCGCTCGGCCCAAGCATATCTCCTTGTGCCTCGATCAGCACGCCGCCCAATTTTCCATGCGGCGTCAAAATATCGTTCGGCCATTTCAACTGCACGCCCTGCGCGCCCAGCTTGTTCAAGGCGCGCATCTGAGCCACGCCCACCCCCAAGCTCAATCCGGACAAAGAATTCAGTCCGCAGTCAAAACGCCACAACAGCGAGAATGTTAGGGAACTTCCCAAGCTGGAATGCCAGTTCCGCCCCATACGCCCGCGCCCGGCCGTCTGAAATTCCACCGCCAGCACACTACCACTGGGCGCGCGCGGGTTGGCATCCGGTCCGGCACGTTCCAACAGCAAGGAATTGCTAGAAGCGGCATGCGGCAATATCTCGACGTCGAACTGCGCTGCATCCCTACCCAGCCAGCGTAATATTTCTCCCTGCTCCAACCGTTGCCACGGACGCGCCAAACGATAACCCCGACCGCGTATGCGCTGCAATGCCACGCCGAAATCCGCAACACCGGCTAGCGCATTGAACACTGTGGCTCGTGACACGCCTAGTTGTCTCGCTAGAATCTCGCCGGAATGAAATTCACCGTCCGCCAATAGGTCCAGCAACCGCCAAATCCTCGCATTGGGAGAATCTGCAGTCATTGCGGCATCTCATCGACCGGATGTGATGGCAAGTCCAAAAAGCGCATTATATCGTCGCGCCTTCTTGATGCATCCTGATACCCCAGATCAATCAACGCGCGTGTATACTTGCTTTCAGACAGCAGATAACTGATCAGTATTCCCCCGCTCTGTCGTGCACCGACCAAGCGCATTAAGAGACGTATCGTCCACGGCATTTCCGAAGCGTGCCGCTCCGCGATTTTTTCAAGCGGCTCGCTTGGCGAGACTACCATCACCTCGACATGTCTGAGATTGGCCCGTTCGCGCATCTCTTCGGGCATCAGTGCAACCAGATCATTGATCTTTTTCACCCGCTCCAGGTCCACCTCCATGCTATCGAGAAAAATGCTGTTGAGCGCATGGCCGGCAATCCGCGCCAAAGAAGGGTATTCACTGATTTGGTTGCGTCCAGACTGCTCTGTGTACCCATTTGCAGTGACCCCGATTATCAGAACCTTTGTCGCACCCAAATGCAACGCAGGACTGATCGGAGCGATCTGGCGCATCGAACCATCACCAAAATATTCTCGATTGATCAACGTCGGCGGAAAAATAAACGGCAGTGCCGCCGAAGCCAATAGGTGCTTGATTTCGATCTTTGTCGCCAAACCGACGCGCGCCGTACGTCGCCAGGGAATGACTTGTTTAGCCCCCTGAAAGAAAGTTACCGATTGTCCGGAACCGTAGCCGGATGCGGTGATACTCAATGCATGCAGTACTCCCGCATCAATATTCCTCTGTATATTTTCATAAGGCACCATATTTT
The DNA here is from genome assembly GCA_963833515.1 of uncultured beta proteobacterium. Lineage (GTDB taxonomy): Bacteria > Pseudomonadota > Gammaproteobacteria > Burkholderiales > Gallionellaceae > Gallionella. The sequence continues at coordinate 205,129 of CAWHYN010000012.1, forward strand.
CCAGAAACTCGATCAGCGGTGAATTATCAAGCAGCGAGACCTGATTGATTTTGTCAATCCCGATTGCACTCAAAAGCATGCCGGCAAACCATAGCATGGTGTTATTGAAAACGCCGATCAGGTCGGTACGATAGATCTGATTAGCGTGAAAACCCTTCCAGGTTTTGACCAGATACTGCACGCCCTTGCGGAAACTTTGCGCATTCGCCGCTAGCGCGGCAGCATTAAGAGCGCCTGCCGATGTGCCGCAGATTATCGGAAAAGGACTGCGCGCGCCGCGTGGCATGGATTCCGCAATCGCCTTGAGCACGCCCACCTGATAAGCGGCACGCGCACCACCACCGGTGAGTATCAAACCTGTGCGCTTCTCCATCGGCGCTTTACTCGGCCGAGGCCTGCACTGACTCCAACGCGTCCTTCAGCGTCTCTTCCGGCAAGGCATTCAGGGTTTCAGACAGCATCTCCGCAGCATCCATCGCTTGGACCTGTACAGACTCAGGGTCGGTGTTCGCAACCAGCACTGCGGCCGCACCCACTACCCTGAGCAACCTTGCGCGCTCTTGCATCAACATCTCGATCTCCTCGCGCAACATGCCAGTTTCCTGATTGTTCATTGTCATCACTTCTCCCTAGCGTGTCTTCACAGCGGCCACCGCCAACGCGCTCATGTTCACGATACGCCGTGGTGTGGCTGTCGAAGTCAGTATATGCACCGACTTGTTCGCTCCCAACAAGATCGAGCCTATCGTGAGCCCCTCTCCTGCCGCCATTTTTAGCAGATTATAGGCAATATTGGCCGCGTCCAAGTTTGGCATGACAAGCAGATTCGCAACCCCCCTCAGTCGTGAGGCCGGAAAAGTCTCGGTACGCAAACTTTCCGACAGGGCAGCATCACCGTGCATCTCGCCTTCCACTTCCAGCTCCGGCGCAAGCTGTTGGAGCAACTCGCGTGCTCGGCTCATCTTGCGCGCCGACGCGTCATCATGACTGCCAAAGTTCGAATGTGACAATAGCGCGACCTTCGGCGTGATGCCAAAACGCCGTACCTCCTCAGCGGCCAACATGGTCATCTCGGCAACCTGCTCAGCAGTGGGATCAAGATTGACGTGAGTATCACACATAAACAGAGTAAGTTTGGGCAGCATCAGGATATTCATCGCCGCATAAACATTCACACCCGGCCTGCGCCCAATCACCTCATCTATATAACGCAGATGCCTGATGGGCAGGGAAACTGTCCCACACAGCATCGCCTCCGCCGCCCCCTTATGCACAAGCATCGCCGCAATCAGCGTATTACGCCTGCGCATATCGCGCTTGGCGGAATCAGGGGTAACGCCGTGGCGTTGCATCATGCGGTGGTACTCAGTCCAGTATTCACGATAGCGCGGATCGCTTTCCGGATTGACGAGCTCGAAATGCTCACCGGCACGGATGCGCAAGCCCAAGTTAGCGATGCGTTGCTCGATCACCGCCGGACGACCTACTAGAATAGGAAAGGCAATGCCTTCGTCCACGACCGTCTGTACGGCATGCAACACGCGAGATTCCTCGCCTTCCGCATATACCAGGCGTTGCGGCAAGCGCTTGGCGGCATCAAACACCGGCTTCATCAGCATGTTGGAATGATAGACAAAACTGTCTAATTGTTCGCGGTACGCGGCCATGTCCACTATTGGCCGCGCTGCCACCCCACTATCCATCGCGGCTTGCGCGACTGCTGGTGCAATTCGCGTGATCAATCGCGGGTCGAAGGGCTTGGGTATAAGATGTTCGGCGCCGAAACTTTGACTTTCTTCGCCATAAACTGTTTCCATTGCATCTGATTGTTCGGCTTGCGCCAATTCGGCTATCGCATAGACTGCTGCACGCTTCATTGCTTCATTGATGGTGGATGCGTCAACATCCAGAGCTCCCCTGAAAATATACGGGAAGCATAATGCGTTATTGACCTGGTTCGGATAATCAGAACGGCCGGTTGCCAGAATCGCATCAGCACGGGCCGCCTTTGCCTCCTCCGGCAAAATTTCCGGTGTAGGGTTGGCCAGCGCGAAGATCAGTGGCCTGTCTGCCATTTGTTTCACCATCTCCTGCTTTAACACTCCGCCCGCGGACAGGCCGAGAAACACATCAGCCCCGGCAATCACATCGGCGAGGGTACGCGCGGCAGTCTCCACCGCATAGCGCGCCTTGTTGTCGTCCATTTCCTCGGCGCGCCCCTTGTAGACCACGCCCTTGATGTCGCTGACGATGATGTTCTCCATGCGCACGCCGAGGCTGACGAGCATGTCCAGGCATGCCAGCGCCGCTGCGCCCGCTCCGCTGACAACCAGCTTGATCCTTGCGATGTCCTTGCCGACCACTTTGAGGCCGTTCAACAAAGCCGCACCAACGATGATCGCAGTCCCGTGCTGGTCATCGTGAAATACCGGAATCTTCATCCGCTCACGCAACCTTCGCTCAATGTAGAAGCATTCCGGCGCCTTTATGTCTTCCAGATTGATGCCGCCGAAAGTCGGCTCCAGCGACGCGATGATTTCCACCAATTTGTCCGGATCGCGCTCGGCAATCTCCAGATCGAACACATCGATTCCGGCAAATTTCTTGAACAGCATCGCCTTCCCCTCCATCACCGGCTTGGCAGCCAACGGGCCAATCCCGCCCAAACCCAGGACGGCCGTGCCATTGGTGATCACCGCAACCAAGTTCCCGCGCGCCGTAAGGTTGCGCGCCTCAGCCGGGTTTTGCACGATCGCTTCGCAGGCTGCAGCGACACCCGGTGAATAAGCCAATGAAAGATCTCGCTGTGTGATCATCGGCTTACTTGGGGTAACGGTAATTTTTCCCGCGGGGGCTTGGCGGTGAAATTGCAGGGCGGCTTCACGCAATTGCTCGTCCACTATCTTCCCCTTTCGTTGGCAGACAGAATTGCGTGGATTATACCGTAGGCCGGCAGCCCGCCTTACCAAATTCCGTCAACTGGCCGACACTGCCATCTTCTGCTCATCTTCCGGTACGGCCGCTCGGCCGCCGAGATTTGCACGACACGATGCTGTCTCTCGCTTCTCATTCATAATATCTCCCGCTCCTGTCCATTCACTGCAACAATCTGCGCATACCCGGCCCGCGTGCGGCAGCGCAATGAATCCGGCACTCGCGAGAATGACCCATCTCTCACTGTGCTTTTTAGTGAAATTGGCCCTGTCAGTCGAGAATGCAAACGTAGTTCCGAACCAAGCTGCCTGCTGCTGTTGACACCAAATTTTCCTCGGGCGCAGCGCTAGCTGCTGATCCCGGCCAGCATCTTCTCCAAGCGCTTGACCGACACGATTACCGGGGTTTTCAACTCCTGCGCGAACAGCGACACTCGTAGCTCCTGCAACAACCAGCCGAACTCGTCCACGTGCGGATTGTTGTTCCTCTGCTGCGCCTGAAACAGCTTTTGCCATGCCTGTGTCAGCGGCTGCATCTGCGCCATGCACAGTGCGTCGCGCGCCGGATTGGTACGCAATTTCTCGATGCGGAGATTGATCGCCCGAAGATAGCGCGGCACATGCTGCAAGCGCTGATACGGGGTGTCTGCAATGAAGTTCTTGTGTAGCAGCCATTCCAACTGGGTGCGCACGTCCTGATATGCCTTACCGTGTGCCTTGAGTTGCGACATGTTTTTTTGCAGGGTTTGATATTCGCCGAGCACATTACCCACCAGCCGCGCCAGTTCCTGCGCGACCAGCAGAAGACGATTCTTCGCGTCCTTGGCGCGAGTAGCAAACTCAACTTCGTTCGTAGGCAACGGGTCACTAAGACAACAACGCTCGAATGTCATCGTCAGCATCTGCTGTTTCAATTCCTGCTGTGTGCCGCTAAAAGGGGCATTAGGCGCCATGAACAGAATCCCCAGCTTTTGCGCATCGGGAAAATTCTTTTCCAGATACTTCACTTGCTCCTTCAGCATCAGCATAAATAGGCGGCGCAAGCCGCGGCGATGCGCGGCTTGGGCGGCATCGCGCGTATCGAATGTGCGCAGCGCCACCGAATCACCTTCATCCACCAGCGCGTTGAAGATAGTCACGCGCTGTCCGGCGCGTTTCACTTCGCGGGTTGCAGAAAAATCGCCGAAACTCCACGATGTATAACGTTGCTCCCTCGCCGCCTCGCCGGCCCTTTCGGTTGCCGCAACAATCACAGGCGCTGCGCGCGGAGCAAGTTCGCTATAAAGATGGCTGAAGTTGCGCGACATGCCGATTTGCCGGCCGTGTTCATCCAGCACACGGAAATTCATCAGCAAGTGCGGGGGCAACTGTTCGACTCGAAATGCCTCGGGCGGCACGTCAATCTGCCTTTGTTCGCGGATGTAGGTTGCGAGCGCTTGCAACAGGGAAATAGTTGAGACAGGCACATCACGGCAGAAGGCTGCGGCAAATTCTGGCACAGGCAAGAGATGGCGGCGCAATTTATGCGGCAATGTCTTGATCAGTTGCGAGACCTTTTCCGCCAAAAGGCCTGGTACCAGCCACTCGCAGCGCTCCATAGCTACTTGATTTATTAACGCAAGCGGCACAGTGAGAGTAATGCCATCATCGTTCCTGCCTGGCGAGAAGTTATAACTCAGCGCAAAGCTGACACTGTCTATTTTGAACTGCGGGGGAAACTGGTCAGTGGTGATTCCCGCCGCTTCATGGCGCATCAGGTCGTCTCTTTTCAAGTACAGCAACTTCGCTTCGTCGCGTTCCCTCTCTTTGCGCCAAGCATCGAAGGTTGCGCCGTTGTGGACATGAGCCGGAATGCGGCTGTCATAGAAAGCAAAGATCAATTCTTCGTCCACCAGCACATCCGGGCGGCGCGCCTTGTGCTCCAAGGCCTCTATTTCGGCAATCAGCTTCTGGTTGTGCACGAAGAATGGCGCACGCGTCTCGAATTCGCCGCCGACCAGCCCTTGGCGTATGAACACCTCCCGCGATTCAGGTACGTTCATCGGTCCATAATGTATGCGCTTCCTCGGGTTGAGGACGAGCCCGTAAAGTGTGCTTCGCTCGTAAGCCACGACTTGCGCGGCCTTCTTCTCCCAATGTGGATCGTAATAGTGTCGCTTAATCAAATGGCTGCCTGTTTCCTCCAGCCACTCCGGTTCGATGCGCGCCACACAGCGTGCATATAAGCGGTGCGTCTCGATCAATTCACCCGCCATTACCCACTTCGCGCCCTTTTTCGCGAGCGCCGAATTCGGTGCAATGAAGAATTTGATACCGCGCGCGCCCAGGTATTCGTTGCCATCCAAGCTCTTCATGCCAATATTGCCGAGCAGCCCGCACAGCAGCGCTTTGTGGATCTGCTCGTAGGTGGCGGGCTGTTCATTTTTGCGCTCAGATGAAAGCTTCCCGTCATGGCGAAATCCCATTTCCGCAACTTGAGCATGCAACTGCTGATGCAGCTCGCGCCACTCGCGCAGGCGCAATGGCGACAGGAAATTCTTGCGGCATTCCTCTGCCAGCAAGCGATTGGACTGCTTGTGTGCCACTGACTGTTCGAACCACGCCCAGATCTTCAGGTAAGCAAGAAAATCGGAACGTTCGTCGGCGAAGCATTTATGTGCCGCATCCGCCGCTTCTTGCCTGTCCAGCGGGCGTTCTCGCGGGTCTTGCACCGACAGCCCACTCGCGATGATCAGGATTTCGGTGAGGCAGCAATATTGCCTTCCCGCCAACACCAGGCGCGCGATCTTTGGGTCCAGCGGCAACTTGGCCAATTCGTGACCCAACTTGGTAAGTTGCCGCGTGTCATCTATCGCGCCGAGTTCGGCCAGAAGCTGATAACCATCCGTTATCATCCGCGGAGTAGGCGGTTCAACAAAGGGAAATTCCTGCACATCGCCAAGCTCGAGGGCCCCCATCCGCAGGATCACTGTGGCCAGTGACACTCGAAAGATTTCCGGGTCGGTGAATTCGGCACGTTGCAAGAAGTCCGCCTCGTCATACAGACGGATGCAAACGCCGCTCATTACCCGCCCGCAACGCCCAGCGCGTTGGTTCGCAGCGGCGCGCGAGATCTTCTCGATGTGCAATTGTTCGACCTTTTGCCGAATACTGTAGCGGTTAACCCGTGCCAAACCGCTGTCGATCACGTAACCAATGTTCGGGACAGTCAACGAAGTCTCAGCGACATTGGTCGCCAGCACTATGCGTCGTTTTCCGCCAGTCCTGAATACTCTGTCCTGTTCCGCCGCCGAAAGCCGCGCGAACAGCGGCAGCACCTCGGTGCCTTTTGCGTGGTGCTTGCGCAAAACTTCCGCCGTATCCCGGATCTCGCGCTCGCCAGGCAGGAACACAAGCACGTCTCCACGCAGCCCACCTGCGGCCAGCTCATCCAGTGCGGCGCTCACTGCTTGAGGAATACCCTGTGCCTCACCTTCCTCGCTGACCTCCAGCGGTCGATAGCGGGTTTCGATGGGATAGCCACGCCCGGACACTTCCACCACCAGGGCGGCGAAGTGCTTCGCAAAACGGTCAGCATCCAGCGTGGCAGAAGTAATGACGAGCTTGAGGTCGGAGCGGCGCGGCAATAATTGCTTGAGATAACCGAGCAGAAAATCAATGTTCAGGCTGCGTTCGTGGGCCTCGTCAATGATTAGCGTGTCGTAATTGCTTAACAGCGGATCACTATGTATTTCCGCGAGTAAAATACCATCCGTCATCAACTTGACGCTGGTGTCTAGCGATACCTTGTCGTGGAAGCGGACCTTGTAACCAACCACGCCTCCCAGTTCCGTCTTCAATTCAAATGCGACGCGCGTCGCCACGCTGCGTGCCGCGACACGGCGCGGCTGCGTATGGCCGATGAGGCCCCGCACGCCGCGACCCAGCGTCAGGCATATCTTCGGCAGCTGCGTGGTCTTGCCGGAGCCCGTTTCGCCACACACGATCACGACCTGATTGTCAGCAATGGCACGTGCTAAATCCTCGCGCCTCGCCACCACTGGAAGGCTTGCGGGAAACTCAATATCGGAAAGGGATTCGAGCTTGGCTTTGCGGCGCAACGCACTGGCGGACCACACGGGATTAACGATCAATAACGCCTCACACGACAAGGGAAAATTACTCCCGGCTTATAATGGCAACGGGCGAAAATGTCTATATACTTTATCAAGTTCGCAAATATTTATCTGGAGTTTCATATGCCATACGTCAACATACGCATCGCGGGAACGTTGACCCGCGAACAGAAGGCCAAGATCGCCGCCGAGATCACCGATACACTGGAGCGCATCGCGCATAAGCCAAAGTCATACACCTACATCGCCTTTGACGAGCTGGCCGACGAGAACTGGTCAATTGGCGGACAGTTGCTAGATGAGTCGTAGCGCGGCATGATGCGCGCAACAAACCATTGAAATCGCTCACTACCATTTCTCGGGAGGCATTTGATGCCCATTAATACATCCGCTGACTTCGTCGCTTGGTTCCGTTCCGTCGCCCCTTATATCAATGCGTTCCGCGGACGCACCTTCGTAATCGCTTTTGGAGGTGAGGTTGTCGCGGACGGCAAGTTCGTCGAACTGACACACGACTTCAATCTGCTTGCCAGCCTCGGCATCCGTTTGGTACTCGTACATGGCGCGCGCCCACAGATCGAACAGCATCTGGCAAGAAACAATCTTGGCGATACGTATCACCATGGTATTCGCCTCACCGATGCGGCAACCATGCAGTGCGTCAAGGAAGCCGTCGGGCGAGTGCGAGTCGAGATCGAGGCTCTGCTGTCGATGGGGTTAGCCAATTCACCGATGGCGAATGCCGACATTCGGGTCGCGGGTGGAAATTTCATCACCGCGCAACCTATAGGCGTGATCAACGGCGTCGACTTGCAGCACACCGGCAGCGTGCGAAAGGTGGATGTCGCCGCCCTGAACGACCGCATGGAGTTCGGCGAGGTGGTGCTGCTCTCGCCACTCGGTTATTCCCCCACTGGCGAAGTGTTCAATCTGACCTTAGAAGATGTCGCCACCACCACCGCAATCGCGCTGGATGCCGACAAACTGGTGTTCCTGATGGACACTGATGGCGTGCAGGACAAGAGGGGCAGGCTGATCAAGGAGCTCACGATCGCCCAAGCTCAGGATGTATTCTCCAGCAAACGCAGGCTCCCTGACGACGTGACATTGTTCCTGCCGTGTGCAATTAGGGCCTCTGAAGCTGGTGTGGCACGTACGCATCTTATCAGCCGTCACACCGATGGCGCCGTGCTGCAGGAATTATTCAGCGACGAAGGGATCGGCACGATGGTCGTGGAATCCTCGCTTAACACGCTTCGTGATGCCACGATCGACGATGTCGGCGGAATATTGAAATTGCTGCGCCCACTGGAACAGGAAGGCATCCTCGTGCGCCGTTCGCGCGAATTGCTCGAGCAGGAGATTGACCGCTTCGTGGTGCTGGAACATGACCACCGCATCGTCGGCTGTGCCGCGCTGTATCCCTTCCCGGATGAGGCCGCTGCGGAGCTCGCGTGCCTCGCAGTGGAAGCGCAAAGCCGCGACCGTGGCTACGGCGCAGCCATTCTCAATCACATGATAGACATCGCCAAGTCGCAAAAGCTGATAAAGCTTTTTGTATTGACCACGCGCACCGCGCACTGGTTTATCGAGCGCGGCTTCGTGGAAAGCGGTGTCTCTGCGCTGCCCGCGCAAAAGAAATCCCTCTATAACTTTCAGCGCAAATCCAAAGTATTTGTCCGAGAAATCTGACGTGTGCCATGCCACAAGATTGGCGGAGTCACGTTGTGTAGCGGTGATGATGGGGCTGCGCCCGACAATCATCCTGCGCCCACGCACCCCAGTCGCCTCCCGAATGCTTCCGGGAAGCCTTCCGAAGGCTCGGCATTGGCGTGGGGAACACAGTAATGATCTTCAATTAGGATGAACATTTTCTGCACGTCGAATGAGTCACCCCGTAATTCCGGTCACGTCGTGATCCATGATTCGTGCGTGCTTTCTCCCGAAGGCACCAGACAAGGTCTATTGCAGCTTGCTTGCATTGCCACTGTAGTTACGGGGACTTCTTCAAATCTCCAGGGTCAGGCACCTGCATGCGCCGCCTGCTTTGATAAATTCGGAAACCTCTACTTCGATTACGTCAATGCCGCGTTTCGCCAGCGTGGATTTCAGTTCTGCCGATATCCGGTGCATGATGATGCGCCGATCAATGGAGATGGCATTGCAGGCAAAATTTCTTGCATCGAGCTCAGAAACCCAGATGATTTTTTCGCCGAAAGCGTCATCAAGGGCCACCACGCTTTTTCCTGAAAATGCCTTTTGGTAAGCGATGGCTTGGCCGTCTGGAAGTGGGCAGAATGCGGTGTCAAGGTGATACCAACGCGGATCAACGAGCTCCAACCCGTAGGCTTCGACATCGATCAAGGCCGTGATTTCGCTCAGGGCCTCGGGATCGCTCCTGAATCCTGACCCCATCCAGAGCCTCCCTTGCGAGTCAAACAGCGCGTCCCCCGCGCCCTCAAATATCGTAGTATGCGCAAGATGGACAAGGCTGTAGCCCTTAGACGAAAAGAATTTTTCAAAAAACCTTGCTTCGGGCCGCCTTTCGGCGTGGCAGAACGATGAAGCAATGAATTTCCTGTTCCAGACAAGACCTGCATTGGCCGTGAACACCATGTCCGGCAGCCCTGCAACAGGATCAATCAGACTAACCGGTGCCAATCGTGCAACGATGTCATATAGGTTCTTCCACTGTCGCTGCGCCAATTCTGCGTTCACATTCCCGAGGTTGCCTTCCATCCATGGATTGATTACATAGCAGACCTCAAAGAACTTCGGTTCGCACATCAGGAAATGCCTCATCGGGTATTCCAGTCGTCCTGCAGAAACTGCACGGCAACAATACATCCACTGTGGTTCCATACTTCTCCACAGGAGCATGCACGTTGTGCTGTTGCCTGTCTACGCGCCAGGCCGAATGCCTGAAGGTCCCTCATGAAAGCCAATTTGCTGGTAGTCGGCCTTTAGCAAGCATGCTTGATCACAACTCCCTGCCCCGTCGGAAGTTCCAAAACGTGGTGCCCACGCTCCTTCATAAATGCCAACTCCGATGTCATTTGATTTACGTTGCAGGTCCAGCCGAAATCATCGAATACGATCAAGCCGCCGGGCGTGACCTTGTCAAACAGATGCTCCAGGGCCAACATTTCAGCCTTTTCCGAGTTCATGTCGATATGCAAAAAAGCGATTCTCTCCGGAACCGCTTCTGCGAAGGAGTCCGGAACGACCCCGCGGATGATACTTACGTTTTTGTACCTGGAAAATTTTTTGCAGACACCCGAATAAATATCTTCTGTACCGCTTTCCGGGTATTCCCATAAGACCCTCTCCTCCGCTGTTGACGTTTTCTCAGGAAGTCCCTCGAAAGTGTCATACAGAAAGGCCTTCCGAGGGAGGTCCTGAAAATCGAGATACTTTAATATTACGTCGGAACAGAAGCCCTTGAACACACCGCATTCGACAAAATCGCCTTCAACAGTCAACGCATTTTTTGCTGCCCATACGAGCGTATGCAAGCGCCAAATGAGACTTTGTTCCTGCTCGTCTGTTACCGAATCGTAGAAACAGGAAATGAATTTCTGATCTTGTCGAAATGACAAGTTTCGCCAAAGGCATATCAGCATGTCGTTGCAGTAAAACTGCCCTTTATAGATATCTGCTATCGTCGCCAGCGCTTGCTGCAGCTCTTTTCCCCGGCCTGCAGGAACTCCGTAGAACATTGGTTCATACCTCCTCATATGTCATCTTGTTGAACACGATTGTTTTTGTGCAGGCAGTCCGTACGTCCACGATTATTATGCAGCATGTCAATTGAATAGTGTGAAAGGCAGACCCAGCTAGGATTCCGGAACAGGCTGCGTTTCGCCCCATGGAGCGACCTTTAACAAAAACAGCATTCCCGGCACCGCCAATGCCGCACACAATAGGAAGAAACTGCTCCAGCCGAGTTTTTCCACGAGCCAGCCTGCCGTTGCATTCACAAAGGTACGCGGTACGGCAGCGAGGCTGGTGAACAGAGCGAACTGGGTGGCAGTGTACGCGGGATGTGTAGTATGCGCGATATAGGCAACGAAGGCCGCTGTGCCGAGCCCGACGCCAAATGCTTCCAGGCCGATCACGAACGCTAGCTGGCTCAGATGCAGCGTCGTCACCTCGGCCTGTGCTCCCTGCAGCGCCAACCAGTAGAAGCCGAAGATGGATACTACTTGTACCGCACCGAACACCCACAACGCGCGACTGATGCCCAGTTTCAGCATCCAGAGACCACCGAGCAGCGCGCCGACCACGGCCGGCCAAAGCCCGGCATTCTTGGCAATCAGGCCTATCTGGGTTTTGCTGAAACCCATGTCGAGGTAGAACGGTGTGGCCAGTGCGGTACTTAAACTGTCGCCGAGCTTGTAGAAGAACAGAAATGCGAGAATCATCAGCGCACTCTGCCAGCCTTTGCGCGTAATGAATTCGCGGAACGGTTCTAGCACCGCATCACGCAACGTCCTGGGTGCGTTGACGACAGGCGGCTCGTTTACGAGCAAGGTCATTGCGATGCCTGGCAGCATGAACAATGCGGTGATAATGAACACCAGGTTCCACGGTAGATGATCCGCTAGGATCAACGCGAGGGAGCCTGGGATCAATCCGGCGATGCGATAGGCATTGACATGCACCGCGTTGCCCAAGCCGAGCTCGTTGTCCAACAGCAACTCGCGGCGATAGGCATCCAGCACGATATCCTGTGTAGCGCTCAAGAAGGCCAGCAGCGTTGCCAGGATTCCAATGATTCGCAGTTCGCTCTGCGGCGGGAAGCCGCCGAGCGAGGCAATCACTATCAACAACGCAGTCTGGGTAAACAGCATCCAGCCCCGCCGCCGGCCAAAGGCGGGCACAGCGTAGCGATCCAGCAACGGCGACCAGAGAAATTTCCATGTGTAGGGAAACTGGATCAGGGCGAACGCGCCGATCAACCTGAGATCAATATGCTCGGCGCGCAGCCATGCGGGGACCAGATTGAGGAGCAAATAGAGTGGCAACCCGGAGGAGAATCCGGTGAACACACAGATCAGCATGCGACGGGTGAAGAGTTGTTGCCAGACGGTCATAGAACTCCTCGCACCGCTAGTGCGCTTGTGAGGTTGTGCGCAGGGCCTTCCCGTTCACCAATTCATACCCCACGCTGAAACCGATACACCGCCGTGCTGCCAAGCAGATTGGGCAAGAACTGCACTTTGCTTTCCCCTGTCATCACCCGGCGTTCCAGCACCGTCACATTGTGGTCGCGGCAGAATGTCTCAAAATCGTGCAGCGTACATAGATGCACATTAGGCGTGTCATACCATTGGTAGGGTAATTCGCGCGACACAGGCATGTTGCCGAACAGTATGCTGAGGCGGTTCTTCCAGTAGCCAAAGTTCGGGAAGCTGACGATGCCCTCGCGCCCGACGCGCAGCATCTCCCCAATTAGAGGTTCCGTATAAAGGATGGCCTGCAGGGTCTGGGACAACATCACATAATCAAAGGAACCGCTTTCAAAATCCGAAAGGCCGGAGTCCAGGTCATTCTGGATGACGTTCACGCCATTCGCGATACAAGAGACGATGTCAAGATCCCTGATTTCCACGCCGTAGCCCCGCACCCCTCGTGTTTCCTTGAGGTATCGCAACAGGCTGCCGTCGCCGCAGCCCAGGTCGAGAACCGAAGCGCCCCTGGGTATCCATGCCGCGATCGCGGCAAAATCCGGGCGCTCGGCAGCCAGTCTGGCGATATCAGTGTTGATCATGCCGCGCACTCGCGGCTGACGTTGTCCAGATAAGCGCGCATTACGTCGAAATAGTGGTGGTGCGGCATCAAAAAGGAGTCGTGGCCGTGCGTCGAGGTGATTTCCGCGTAACTCACTTTGTGGCGATTGTGCAACAGCGGCCGCACGATCTCGCGCGAACGGCGTGGCGAAAAACGCCAATCGGTGGTGAACGAGATCACCAGAAAGCTCGCCTTCGCTCGGGAGAAGGCCTTGTTCAGATCGCCGCCAAATTCATGCGCCGGATCGAAGTAATCAAGTGCCTTGGTCATCAAAAGATAGGTGTTGGCATCAAAATAGGCGGCGAACTTGTCGCCTTGGTAGCGCAAATAGGATTCAATCTCAAACTCGATGTCGTAGCTGTAGCTAAACTTGCCGGAACGCAACTCACGGCCAAACTTGTCAGCCATGGCATCGTCAGACAAATAGGTGATATGACCCAGCATGCGCGCAAGTCTCAAGCCGCGCGTTGGAACTACGTTATGCTGGTAGAAATCGCCGCCATGAAAATCCGGGTCCGTAAGAATGGCATTGCGCGCAACATCGTTAAACGCAATGTTTTGCGCGGTGAGGCGCGGGGCAGCGGCGATTGCGAAAACGTGGCGCACCCGATCGGGAAAGGCCAGCGACCATTGCAAGGCCTGCATCCCTCCCAGGCTGCCGCCGATTACCGCAGCAAATTGCCGGATGCCCAGCAAGTCTGCAAGGCGCGCCTGTGACTCCACCCAATCCTCCACCGTGATGACCGGAAAGCCAGCTCCGTACGCACGGCCCGTTTCCGCATTAATTGTGGAGGGTCCGGTGGAGCCATGACAACCGCCTAGATTATTCATTCCGATGACAAAAAATTTGTTGGTATCAATCGGCTTGCCGGGACCAATCATTGTATCCCACCAGCCTACGTTCTTGGGGTCGTCGGCGTAATAGCCGGCAACATGATGATGGCCGGATAGAGCGTGACAAATCAGGATGGCGTTGGATCTATCGGCATTCAATTTGCCATAGGTTTCATATACCAACTCGTAGCGTGGAAGCACGGCCCCGCTGCGGAAAACGAGCGGGATGTCAAATGTTGCGCGCTGCGCGCTGACGATGCCAACAGAGTTACTCATAAATTTGTCTTGTGTTCAAGGTGCTGTGTCTCTCATTTGCCCGAACCTCACGTAACGATTCGGTTCCTTCGTCATCCGCTCCTCGGCCCGGTGCGAAATCCTAAGGCAGCAGGCTTACCTGCCCCAGATGCTTCAGACTACCGCATTCGGCTGGCCGGGCCCAAAAAACGAAACCCGTTCAGCTTGCGCGGATCGGGTTGATTCGCTTTAGCTGGAATTATTTAAGTGCCCCGCAAGCTGATGTCAAATCGGCACTGCCGCGAAGTTTCCGCATTTTGTGGGATGCTGTCAATAAGTCCATGCCGCACGCTTCAGCGTTTGTATGGACATTTCTTTTTTGTGCAATCCGCATAGATGTGGAGAGAGTGGTCGCGGATAGCGAATCCCAGTGCTGTGGCAACCTTTTCCTGGCGCGCCTCGATCGCTGAATCATGGAATTCCTCGACATGACCGCATTGCAGACAAACGATGTGATCGTGGTGTTCGCCTTTGTTCAGCTCGAACACTGACTTGCCACCCTCAAAATGGTGGCGCACGAGCAGTCCGGCCCGCTCAAACTGGGTCAGTACACGGTACACGGTCGCCAAACCCACATCTTCTCCGGTGCTGAGCAACTGCTTATAAACATCTTCAGCGCTCAGGTGGCGTTCCTTGCTACTCTCAAACAAATCCAACACCTTGAGCCGGGGCAGGGTGGATTTAAGGCCAGCGTTCTTTAGGTGTTCGGGTTGATGCATATCGTCAAATCCAGATTTTCTCCAAAACATCATGCCAGAAACTTGTTGCATTTGCAAATAAGAACGATTATCATTCGCATATCTTGTCTGAAGGAGAATATCTTGAAACAGTTGCTGCTTCCCGCGCCGTTAGCTCCGTTCTGCGCGCACGCGGCGGAATTCAAGATCCCTTCGGGCATGAAGATCAAGCTTGTGATTGGGCATCAGGATGCGAAGCCGGAGGAATTTGACAGGCATCAGCTGAAAGGAAGAAGTATGTTTGCCGAGCACAGTACCGCCACGATTTATCCAAGCCCGCTTAGTCCCGGACGCTGCCCTTTCGGCGGAGAATTTCACGATACCACCGCCCAGCGCCCGGTCGATATCCAATAGGCCAATCAGGAGACCATCATGTTCGGAACCGCGATCATCGTCTTTCGGGAAGTGCTGGAAGCGTCCATCATCATTGGCATCCTCGCTGCCGCAACGCAAAGCGTACCCAATAGCAGGCGTTGGCTGAGTGCCGGGTTGCTTGCAGGCCTGGCTGGTTCAGGCTTGGTGGCGGCCTTTACGGATGTGATCGGATCTCTGGCCAGCGGCATAGGCCAGGAGATCTTCAACGCCATCGTACTCGGCATAGCAGTGCTGATGCTTGCATGGCACAACATCTGGATGTCGTCGCATGGTGCTGCTTTGGCCGCAACCGCGCGCTCCGTTGGGAGCGACATCCGCGACGGAACCAGCGAGTGTTCGGCACTCCTGGTTATCGTTGGGATAGCGGTGCTCAGGGAAGGGTCGGAGACCGTGCTGTTCCTCTATGGAATTGCAGCCTCAAAGGACGGCGGCCATTCCTCGATGCTGCTAGGTGGCATGGTCGGAATGCTGGCAGGCGCCGCAGTGGGCTACACGTTATATGCGGGCTTGGTGCGCGTGCCGATGCGCTGGTTCTTTGCCGCAACCGGTATTCTGGTATTGCTGCTGGCAGCCGGCATGGCTTCGCAGGCGGCGCATTTCCTGATCCAGGCCGACTTGCTGCCCAGCCTCGCCTCGCCGCTGTGGGACACCTCGGCGGCGCTGCCCGAAAGCGGACTCCCCGGCATGTTGTTGCATAGCCTGATCGGCTATGACGCTCGCCCAGCCGGCATGCAGATTGTTTTTTACCTCATCGCACTGATCTCCATATACATTGGCATGAAGGTCGTTGGCCGGCCGCACCAGCGCGCCGCAAAAAAGTAGCCGTGAAACGTCACCCGATGATGAAAACAATATTCGTTATATTCCGGCCTTGCGCCCCGGTGCCTCGTCCTCTCGGAAACTGATTGCGTTCAGCGTGCTTCCGGGAATCGAACGGATCGTGTCTATCGCCCACTGGCGGATTTGGTGAACGTTAGATCAATCTCAGGCTGGGCACAAACACCCGGTAGGCAGGGATTGGCACGGCAAGGTGCATAGCCTTTGGTACCGCCACGGCGCAAAGTCATACTGGTTCACTGAGGTCCGTTGGAAACAGAAACAGCGCAGCAATACTGACGCCAATTGAGCCGAATGGGAAAACAAATTCAACCCTGCTGAAACTGGTCGATACCCAGTTGATGTCGGGATCATCACTGGACAGGAAGCCCCAATTGGCGCGAGGACGTCTTCGGAGTCCAAGCTTCGCCCATTGTTCCAGACCGACTTCGGAAGGATCCACTTTAATGACAACGTGTCTTGGGAACGCACATTTGGAGACACAGACGAAAAAGGCGTTCCCCTGTCGCACCAAACTTCGTTAGCAATTACAGGCCAAAAGTCCGACGTCAACCCACATTAGAATTCCGCCCACGGGTCTTCGGCACGTTCGCACGCCGCATCCGGCAACCGCCGCGCCATCTGGTACAAATCGGCGACGCTACTCTCGACACACAGCATTCCCCTGGCAAACCTGCGCATGCGGGTCGAGCAAGAATTCTACCGGTTCAACAAGCCCCTAGGCATTGAGCCTATCCAGCAATTCGCGTATCTTCAGCGGGTCTTCGGCACGCAGAATCTTCTGTGTGAGGTTCGTGATTTCCGGCAGGCTGGTAGTGAGCACACGCTGTTTGATGTTCGGCACTTGCGCCGAAAACATTGAAAATTGACGCAAGCCAAAGCCCAGCAGCAAGCGCGTATAACCCAACTCCCCTGCCATTTCACCACACACGGAAATCGGCACCCCAAGCTTGTTGGACGTCGCTATGATGTGCGACAGCAATTGCAGCACCGCAGGATGCAGCGGGTCATAAAGATGTGCGACTTCCTCGTCCGTACGGTCTATCGCAAGGGTGTATTGGATCAAGTCGTTGGTGCCAATGGACAAAAAGTCCAGTTTTTTGGCAAACACATTTAGCGCCAAGGCCGCGGCTGGTATCTCGATCATGCCCCCGATCTTTACCTCATGGTCATACGGGATGCCTTCGCCATCCAGCCTTTCCTTGGTCGCTGCGATAAATTGCAAAGTCTGATTGAGCTCCGATGAACTGGACAACATCGGTATCAGTATCCTGACGTTGCCAAAATGCGTAGCCCTCAGCAGCGCCCGCATCTGGGTACGGAACAAAAGCGGCTCTGCCAGACAAAACCGGATCGCGCGTAACCCCAGTGCTGGATTATTGGCAACCCGCTTCGTCCCGTTAAGTTGCTTGTCCCCCCCAAGGTCGAAGGTGCGTATCGTGACGGGCTGACCTTCCATGCCTTCTGCTGCCGCGCGATAGGCATCGAACTGCTCCTCCTCATCCGGCAGGTTGTCGCGGTTGAGAAACAGGAATTCGCTGCGAAACAAGCCGATTCCGGTCGCGCCATTTTCTTTTACGCCGGCAATGTCCTCTGGCTTTTCAATGTTTGCATGCAGACTGATCACGGTACCGTCTAACGTGTTCGCGCGTGCCGTCCGCAACCGCTTGAGCTTCTTGCGTTCCAGTTCCCATTCACTCTGACGCAGCTTGTATTCGGCAAGGATCAGCCTGTCCGGATTGACGATCAACACCCCTTGTTCCCCGTCCAGGATCAGCAGATCGTCTTCGCGGATCAATTCGCGCGCGTGATGCAGCCCCACCACGCAAGGCGTGTTAAGGCTGCGTGCAACGATCGCAGTATGTGAGGTCGCACCCCCCACATCAGTAATGAATGCTGCATATTGATGTGGCTTGAACTCGATCAGGTCGGCTGGGCTTAAGTCATGCGCCACCAGAATAGTTTCAATATCGTGGCGTGCTGATGAAGGCGGATGCCCAGGTTGTCCAAGCAATTGCTTGAGCAACCGTTCGGCTACTTGAGTCACATCGGTCTGCCGTTCACGCAAATACGCGTCTTCAAACTCGTCAAACTGCGCAACCAGAGTCTCGGCCTGCACTTTAAGCGCCCACTCGGCATTGCACTGCTCGCTCACAATCATGTCGCGCGGTGCTACGCTCAGCAGCGGATCGTCCAAAATCATCTGGTGTAACTCAAGAAACGCATCAAACTCAGCCGCAGCATGGGTAGGGCGATTAACACGCAGACTGGCGAATTCTTTGCGCGTTGCGAGCAATGCCGCATCAAAGCGCGCGATCTCCTCATCAAGAAATTGCTTTGGCAACACATAATGTGCCACTTCCAGCGAGGTGTGCGAAATGAGATGTGCATAGCCGACAGCGATGCCACCCGAGACCGAGATTCCGTGCAGAGTGAAACTCATAAAGACCTCGATAAGCCAACTGCGTACCCGGGTTCAACCGCAAGCAGCAGGACTGTTGATTTCCTGCGGCTGCCATGCAGGCGCGCTTCCATTCCGGGCGTTGTAGGGTACTCGCCGCAGCGCCGGCCCATTCGGTATGTCCTGATGGGCCACCCCATGCGGCTTTTCCTCAAGCCGCTCGCGGTGGTTTCTTGGGTTGGGTTCATAAGACTACTCGCCTTCCCCAAAGTAGTCGTTGATCAATTGCAACAGTGCCTGCATTGCCTCGGCCTCATCTTCACCGTTGGTCTGGATATTGATCGTCGCACCCTTGGCAGCCGCCAGCATCATCACACCCATGATACTTTTGGCATTTACCCGACGACCGTTGCGCGACAGCATCACTTCACATTTGAAGCTGGAAGCGAGTTGCGTCAGTTTAGCCGATGCGCGCGCGTGCAGGCCAAGCTTGTTGATAATTACTGCGTCTTGCTGCAGCATCTCAAGGGTCCGGACTGATGTAGGTGATACAACTCCGCCCCCCCTCGATGGCGACTTTCGCCAGCTCCGATGGGGTCGTATCAGGATGGCACACCACCCGCAACAACATGGGCAAGTTCAGTCCCGCTACCCCTATCACGCGTTCCGCATGGCATAACTGCCGTCCAATGTTGCTGGGAGTTGCGCCATATACGTCCGCCAGAAGGAGCACGCCTCCTCCCGTATCAAGTTGTTTAATGAGTTCCTGTCCTTCGGCCAACTTGCTTTTCAAATCGTCACCGGCCAACACGGACAACACCTTGAGGTTGCGTGGCACTTGGCCTAACACGTGCTTTACGCAATCGACAAAGCTGTCGGCCAACCCATTGTGCGTCACCAATAGAATTCCTGCCACAGATCCCCCCTCTTGACTAAGCCGATAGCATATGCCGGCAGCAATGCAGCCCTGACAAAACCATTTGGCGATAGCGAGCGAACCGGCGCAGCATACTTTGCTTTCTTCGGTTCAAGCTTATTACTCTATTGCCTGCATCCGTCCTGACTTGGGCGGGGCATTAAATCGTGCCGCATAGTTTACCTTGGCTAGACGGCCTCCCGTTCATGATCATTCATGGGACCACGTGCGGATGAATATTCCTGTCTGTGAATTCTAGCCGTTTCTGGAACGCTGCTGTGAGATGGATATTTCCCTGGCCATCCACCAGCATCGCTTCGGACACATTCATCTGCGTGGCCGCCTCCCGCCAACCAGTGGCGCCGGAGATGAACAATGGCTTGGACGCCGCATCGGACAATGTTCCAGCGTGTGGCCCATGTGTTAAAACAGTGACGGCCTGCACTCCTTGCATCGGGTAACCGCTGTGAGGATTGATCAGGTGACAGTAGCGCACGTTGCCTACCATGAAAAAGCGCTGATAGTCGCCGGACGTACCGATGGCTTCGCCATCATGCAATTCCAGTGTCGCAAGCGCGCCGGATTTGCGCGGATGCTGGATGCCCACACGCCAATGGCGTCTGCCATGCTGTCCCAACGCAAGAATATTGCCCCCAATGTTGATCAAGGCGTTGCGTATCCCCTGCTTGTGCAGTATTCCGGCGGCTCGATCCAGCGCATAACCCTTGGCATACCCGCCCAGATCCAACTGAACGTATCTGTTTTTGCTCTGGGCCCTGCCGTGTTCAATCATGATGTCGCTCATCTGCGGATTGGCCGCAACCCATTGGGTAATTTGCTTTTCGTCTGGCTGCACGGGCTTTATTTCGTCGGTATGAAACCCCCACAATTGCACCAAACCTCCGATAGCCGGATTGAATAGCCGGTTTGATTGCTTCGATAGGCTTGATGCATCTTGTAGTATCGCGACGAACTCCGCCGAAATTGCCATGCTCTCCCCCTTGGCAAACGCCGCATTGAGATCGCTCAATTCGCTGGGCTGCCATGCGTGCAGCGCGTCGTGCAAGCGCTGGAACTCATGCATCACTTCGCTGACCGCCTGTTTCGCACGCACCTCGTCCTCGCCATAGATGCTGACCTCCACCATGGTGCCGAAGACGTAACCCTGCTCCTGATACAGAGGCTCTTTGCCCGCACAACCTGCAAGCAATGGAACGGCCAGAACAGCCAGAGCAGCCAGGAGATCAATCCGTCTGACCATTAATCAATTCCCTGGCGGATTTTCCGCAGCTTCGATTTCCATGGCTGCCGCCAGCAGGGCCAGCCGTGCCACAACGCCGTAAGCATAAAAGCGATTTGGCAAGTCATCCGGCGCGCGATCGGGGTTAGGTAACGTGCATGAGGTCTGGAACGCCAGCGATTCAAAATGCATTCCGGGGGCATTAAGGTTCTCGTCCGCGCCGCGACCGGTATGCACGCGATAAAAACCCCCAACCACGTAGTGATCAATCATGTAGATTACCGGTTCGGCCACTGCTTCGTTGATATGCTCGAAGGTGTAAACGCCTTCCTGTATCAGCACGTCGTGTACCTGCAAGCCCTCTTTCACCACCGCCATCTTGTTACGCTGCTTGCGATTCAAATTGATGATTTCGCTCGCATGCTTTACGGTCATGATGCCCATGCCATAGGTTCCCGCGTCCGCTTTGACGATGACGAAAGGGTCCTGCTTCACCCCATATTCGGCATACTTGATGCGTATCTTTTGCAACACGGCCTCCACCTGAGCCGTGAGACAGTCTTCACCGACGCGCTCCTGGAAATTGACCTGGTGGCACGTGGCAAAATATGGATCAAGCAACCACGGGTCGACACCTAGCAGTTTGGCAAATTCACTGGCGACACGATCATAGACTGTAAAGTGTGTGGACTTGCGCCGGGTATACCAGCCCACTGAAAGCGGTGGAAAAACCGCCTGTTCGAGATTCTTCAGAATGTCCGGCACGCCGGCTGACAGATCATTGTTGAGCAACACAACACAAGGGTCAAAATCCACCAAGCCCAGGCGGTTTCCCCGACGCACCAGCGGTTCCAGTATCAATGTGCTTCCGTTGGGCAAATCGATCACGGTAGGCTTAGTGATGTCCGGCAGCAGGCTGCCAACGCGCACGCGCATCCCCGCCTGTTTGAGGATTGTAACGATCTGCGCTACGTTCCGGAGATAAAACTGGTTGCGTGTGTGGTTCTCGGGTATCAGCAATACGCCGCGCGCCTCAGGACAGATTTTTTCCACTGCGCTTTGCATCGCCAGCACGCACAGCGGCAAGAAATCCGGATTGAGATTATTGAAGCCGCCGGGGAACAGATTGGTATCCACGGGTGCCAGCTTGAAACCGCTGTTGCGCAAATCTACCGAAGCATAGAACGGTACCGCATGTTCCAGCCACTGCGTGCGGAACCAATGCTCGATGGTCGGCATGGAATCCAGAAATCGCCGTTCAAGATCGAGCAACGGACCGGTCAGTGCTGTGATGAGATGGGGAACCATAATGCTCTGCAAACATTGGACTCAGCGCATTCTAGCTGATAGCCGCTGCCTCTGGCTAAATCATTGATCTTTTGAACTTGGCTTGCCTGCACGGGGCGGCGCACCAAATTCGTTGCGCAAAAAGGCCGGCGCAAGCCGGCCTTCCTAGCATTTATTGCCTGGCTACTTTGCCAGATTCAAAATAAATTGCACTAGCTGCTTGATATCCTCCTGCTTTTTGCCGGATGAATCAATGGCAGGCATGGCCGTAGTACCCCACACCCCGCTACCGCCTTTTGATACTTTGGCGACCAATTTTGCTTCCGCTCCCGCGTCACCTTTGTACTTTTTGGCAACCTCCATCCAGGCCGGACCGACCAACTTTCTGTCGATTGCATGACAAGCGGTGCAACCGTTCTTTTTTGCCAGATCCGGCATGTCGGCCGCCATCGCGCTTGCTGCAATCACCAACCCTGCCGCTGCCACGCCTGCAATTATCGATTTCATGATCCCTCCGTCGTCTTTCGAGCCAAGTTGCAAAACGAATTAATGATACACAAAATTGCTATCAGATAGTATCAATTTCCATTTCATCTCCCCCTCAATGCAACGACAAGGTACCTAAAGAAGCAAAGAGGACCTCAGGAACAGCCGGCCCCGGAGCACACATGAACGATGCCTTTTCCGGTATTCATCGACTGAGCCCGGATAGCGGATCGACATTGAGGCGGTTTGATATTTTCCAAAGGTTTCCATAAAACAATCAAAATCTCATCGGTATTGCTTCCCACGTAATTTACGCATCAGTTCCATGGCTTCTGTTGGAGAAAGTTCCCTTGCCCCGACGCGGTTGAACAATAACCACAACATGGCACCATTGAACAACACAAAGATCACTTCCAGGTACAAAATCGGTGTTACGACAGACAGCATCGGACCTGCCGTAAAGATGAAATAGAATGCCTGAAATGAGGGAAGCAGCGCGTTAGTTGTTGCATACACGTACTGAAACGGCGGGAAAAGCAGAATTACTGTCAAATTGGCTGCCACCATCAACAATATGGCGTTCTGGTAATTTAGATACTTTCTTGTCCCATTGATGCTCTGCCTATCGCGCAACAGCAGCCAGGCAATCCCGATATTGACGAACAATACTACGATTTCGAGAAACAGCACATCTCCGTTAACCACTTCGTGAATTCCGCGCAGAAATCCAAAATGAAAACCAGCAAAGATTGGAACTTTGGTATCAGTGGCAGAATAGGAATCGAACGGCGGGAATAGCAGCATCAGGGTAAGATTGGCCGCCCCCAGCCATAATGCGATCTTTTGCTTCAGGTTCATGTGCGTCCGGGCAACACCTGATGGAAAATCCTAACAGTCAATCAAACCGCCAACCAACAAGGACGCTCCCTGTTCCTGCTGCCTGTCCGTTGCTCGCCTGCCTGTTGTCTTCCTGCGATCTGTAAGCACCAGGCCGCCCATCTTTCCCGTAGTGAACCACGGCGTGCTCGTTCCGAACGGCTTTGCTTTGCGGCGATCAATCCCGGTTCTTATGCCCATATTCCCTCGCATTCCAATAGGTTAACGCCTGAATTTGCCCTTGATGCTATCGCTTTTTGATCCAACGCGTCTTGATGGCATGTTAACGCAATTTTACCCTTTTATAGCAAAATCTTCCTATACCACTCAGATTACATGGCGACCCTGGTCTCCGGACCTTGTGCGCGGATGTCAATATGCGGGTAATAACCCTACTCGGTGTTAAAATCGCCCTCCGAAATTTTTAGAAGTTGATTCTCGCATGCTTTCCACCGCTAACATCACCATGCAGTTCGGGGCGAAGCCCCTGTTTGAAAATGTCTCCGTCAAGTTCGGCGATGGCAATCGCTATGGGTTGATTGGCGCCAACGGCTGCGGCAAGTCCACCTTCATGAAGATCCTTGGTGGAGATCTGGAGCCAACGTCCGGTACGGTGATGCTCGACAAGAATGAGCGCCTCGGCAAGCTGCGCCAGGATCAGTTTGCCTATGAAGACACGCGGGTGCTGGATGTGGTACTGATGGGGCACGCCGAGATGTGGGCGGCGATGGCCAAGCGCGATGCAATTTACGCCAACCCTGATGCCAGTGAAGAGGACTACATGCGCGCCGCCGACCTTGAGGCCGAATTCGCGGAATACGACGGCTACACAGCCGAGCCGCGCGCCGGAGAATTGTTGCTGGGAGTAGGCATACCTATCGAGCTGCACCAAGGGCCGATGAGCGCAGTCGCACCAGGTTTCAAGCTGCGCGTGCTGCTGGCGCAAGCGTTGTTCTCCAACCCGGACATCCTGTTGCTCGACGAACCAACCAACAACCTCGACATCAACACGATACGCTGGCTGGAAAACATCCTCAACGCCCGGACGTGCACAATGGTGATCATCTCGCATGACCGCCACTTCCTGAACAGCGTATGCACCCACATGTCGGATCTGGACTATGGGAAGATCACCACCTACCCCGGCACTTACGACGAGTACATGCTGGCTGCAACCCAAGCGCGCGAGCAGCAAGCCGCTGACAATGCCAAAGCCAAGGAAAAGGTCGCTGAGCTCAAAGCTTTCGTGGCACGCTTTTCTGCAAATGCTTCCAAGGCAAAACAGGCCACATCGCGCGCGCGGCAGATCGACAAGATCAAGATCGAGGACATCAAACCATCCAGCCGCCAATACCCTTTCATACGCTTTGAGTTTGACGAGCGCGAGAAACTCCATCGTACCGCGGTAGAAGTGCAAAAGATGGCCAAGGGCTTCGACAGGATGCTTTTTTCCAACGTGAACTTTCGCATCGATGCCGGCGAAAAGGTCGCAATAATCGGCCCGAACGGTATCGGCAAGACCACGCTGTTACGCTGCCTGGTGGGCGATTTGCAACCCGACACCGGCATTATCAGGTGGACAGAGAAAGCGAAGCTCGGGTACTACGCACAGGACCACACCGCCGATTTTGCCGAAGACAAGAACATGAGTGATTGGATGACCTACTGGCGCGGCCCGAACGACGACGATCAAACGGTGCGTGCCACGTTGGGCCGTTTGCTCTTCTCGGGCGATGAGGTCAAGAAGCGCGTGAAAGTCCTGTCTGGCGGCGAAAAAGGCCGCATGCTGTTCGGCAAATTGATGCTGCAACGCCCTAACGTGCTGCTGATGGACGAGCCCACCAACCACATGGACATGGAATCCATCGAGTCGCTTAACACCGCCCTGCTGGAATACAAGGGCACACTGATATTTGTCAGTCATGACCGCGAATTCGTTTCGTCACTGGCGACACGCATCATCGAAATCACGGCGAAGGGAATTTCCGATTACCATGGCACGTACGAAGAATATCTGCGAGATCAGGGCATGGCGCTATGAAGACCTCCTGCATAGCCATTCTGCGGGCGCTGGTTGGTGCCCTTTTCCGCAGCAACCAAATTCGCATGCCTCAGGCGCCAGTTTCCACACGAATTGTGCCTTATCCCGCCCGTAACGGCTTTACGGAGATAGCCGCATGAGCGAACACCGCTTCACGCTGACACTCTCCTGCCCCGACCGGGTCGGCATCGTCGCCGCAGTAAGCGGCTTTGTCGCGCGGCACGGCGGTTGGATCGTCGAGGCGAGCTACCATACCGATCTGGAAACGCGACTCTTCTTCATGCGCCAGGAGATTCGTGCCGATTCGTTGCCGTTCGATGCCGCAGAATTGCGCAGGCGTTTCTCTGATCTGGCCGCAGAATTCCAAATGACCTGGCAGATCAGCGATTCCGATTTGAGAAAGCGCGTGGTGTTGCTGGTCAGCCAACATGATCACTGCTTGAACGACCTGTTGCATCGTTGGCGCAGCGGCGAATTGCGGGTGGATATTCCCTGCGTCATTTCCAACCACGAAGCCTTGCGCGGCTTCGTCGAATGGCACGGCATCCCCTTTCATTACGTTGATACTCCAAAGAACAATGAACACGCCAAGTCCGCCGCTTTCTCTGAGATCGCACGCCGGTTTGATGCGGAACGCGGCGATGTGATGGTGTTGGCACGCTTCATGCAAATCCTACCGCCGGACCTTTGTGTCCGTTATGCCGGACGCATCATCAATATCCATCACAGTTTCCTGCCCTCCTTCGCTGGGGCAAAACCCTATCATCAGGCCTATCAGCGAGGCGTGAAATTGATTGGCGCGACATGCCATTATGTGACCGACGAACTGGACGCCGGCCCTATCATCGAACAGGACACCATGCGCATCGACCACGGCGATAGCGTTGCAGACATGGTGCGCTACGGCATGGACATCGAAAAGGCCGTGCTGGCTCGCGGGCTGCGCTACCATGTCGAAGACCGGGTATTGGTGTGCGGCAACAAGACCATCGTGTTCCGCTGATTCGAAATCCAGGATCAGCCCCTTTTGGAGCGGAAAGGCAAACCATGAAATATCTTGTGCTCGCAGTTGTTCTTTGTGGATTCGTGTTACCCGCCTTTGGCGATTCACCGGGAACACTTCCAACAGGCACCGAGCCGGCCGTCGTCTATTGGGACTCGCCGGAAGGCAAGGCATTGCGCGCCCGCATTCCCGCCGATGCGGATTATTGGCAGCTTGCCCCGGGTTTTGCGATGCAGATCACCCAGTCATATTGTTCTGTAGCCAGCGCGGTCACCGTACTCAACGCCATGCCGATACAGAAGCCCATTGACCCTGCCTATACCCCATACGGCTACTTTACCCAGACCAATTTCTTTACGCCGGAAGTCATCAAGATCATCAGCCCGAAGACCGTGCTCGAAATAGGCATGACACGGGAACAGATGGCCGAGACTTTGTCTCGTCAAGGTGTGCATGCGATATCGATCTCCGGCGATACGCTGAGCGAGGAAGACCTGCGCACATTGCTCGAGAAGGCCCTAGTAGACGACGGGCAGTTCGTGCTGGCCAATTATTACCGTGCGGCCCTGGGACAGGTCGGAGGAGGACACTGGTCGGCATTGGCAGCCTATGATGCACAGTCCGACAGGGTCCTGATACTCGATGTGGCCAAGTACAAATATACCCCGGCGTGGGTGAAAATAAGCACCCTTAGACAGGCAATCGCCACGATAGACACGACCAGCAACAAGTCACGCGGATTGGTTATCGTTTCGAAATGAAAAGGCTCGCCTTGTTGCCAGTCACTGATCTTTTGGCTTCATTAGCCAAGGAGTGTCATTCGTGCGCCTTGAATACCACCATCTCACCTATGTCGATGGACTCAACGCCATCCAGGTACCGAAATCAGGTTGAAGTGGCCGGCACGCAACAGGCGCAGCGCTGGCAATCGTGCAATCTTGATGCCATTATTACATCCTCTGCTTTGTCACACCGTTTCGATTGTTAAGATTGTTGAAACGGTATGGTTATCTGGTCGTTCCGGTTCTGTTGTCAGGATCCAAAGTAAAAAAAGGGCACCTTGCGGTGCCCTGAATTGAAGCATTACGCTTCGAGGAGTACTTAATCCTAGTCGTTGTAAGCGTTCTCGCCGTGATCAGCCAGGTCAAGACCCGCTTCCTGTGCTTCGTCGCTCGCGCGGATGCCAATCGTCTTCTTCAGGATGAACAGGATCACGAAGGCAACCAAGGCAGACCAGACCAACGTGATGCCGACGTCCCACAACTGGGAGATGATCTGCGCCTTTGCGTCGAAATCGCCGACCTTGTTGGCGACATAATCCCAGACGCCAGTTCCCCCGAAAGCAGGGTTAACGAATATGCCGGTACCGATCGAACCGATGATGCCACCGACGCAGTGCACGCCGAACGTATCCAGGGAATCGTCATATTTCAGCCAGGCCTTGAGCTTGGTTACGGCGAAGAAGCAGATTACGGCAGCGACGGCACAGACCACCATGGCTCCGCCTACACCGACGTAGCCTGCGGCCGGAGTGATCGCCACCAACCCTGCAACAATGCCGGAGCAGATGCCCAACAGGCTTGGCTTGCCCTTTACCAGCCACTCGACGACGGTCCAGGTAACCCCGGCGACGGCGACACCAAACAAGGTGTTGAAGAAGGCCAAGCCGGCTGCACCAGTTGCTTCCAACGCAGAACCCGCATTGAAACCGAACCAACCCATCCACAGCATGCCGGTACCGATTGCGGTCATCATCAGGCTGTGAGGGGGCATCGCTACCTTGCCGTAACCCTTGCGTGGCCCAAGCATCAGTGCTGCCACCAGCGCCGCGATGCCGGAGTTGATATGCACCACCGTTCCACCGGCAAAATCAAGCGCACCCTTTTGGAAAATGAACCCGGCGTGGCTGTTGGCGATGTCGCCTGCCTTGGCAGTCGTGTAAGCATCGGGGCCGTCCCAGTACCATACCATGTGCGAAATCGGCAGGTAGGCAAAGGTGAACCACAGGATGCTGAAGATGATCATCGACGAGAACTTGAAACGTTCTGCAAAGCCGCCGGATATCAGCGCGACCGTGATTGCAGCAAAGGTCAGCTGGAACATGCAGTACACAAAGTCAGGCAGGTACTGTCCCTTGCTGAACGTGGCCGCTACAGCCGTAGTCGGATCGTCACCGGACATGAAGAATTTATCGAGTGATCCGATAAATGGTGCCAGTACGTTGCCGTCATGGCCGGCGGTGAACGCCATACTGTAGCCGTAAATCACCCAGAGCACCGCGACCACGCAGAAGATCGAAAAGCTCTGCATGACGGTCGACAGCGCATTCTTTTTGCGAACCATACCTGCATAGAACAGCGCCAAACCAGGAACGGTCATCAGCAACACGAAGGCGGTTGAGGTCATCATCCATGCAACGTCGCCCTTGTTGCAGTCGAAGCCCTTGTCGCCGCATTTCGGCGTAGCGGCAGCCGCGTCCGCCGCTGGGGCGGCAGCTGCGGGTGCTGCAGGCGCCGCAGTGGATGCAGTCGCAGGTGCTGCAGCGGGAGCTGCTGCTTCATCCGCAAATGCGGGGACTAGTGAACCGCACAGCGCGGCTACCAGTGCTAAAGATGCTATTAATTTTTTCATGGCATATGTCCTTATAGTGCTTCAGCGCCGGACTCACCGGTGCGGATGCGAATGACTTGTTCGAGGTCGGAAACAAATATCTTCCCGTCGCCGATCTTGCCGGTATTAGCCGCCTTTTCGATCGTCTCCACTACCCGATCGAGCATCTCTGCCTTGATGGCGGCTTCCAATTTTACTTTTGGCAGAAAATCCACCACGTATTCCGCACCGCGGTATAGCTCGGTGTGGCCCTTTTGCCGTCCAAAGCCCTTGACTTCGGTGACCGTGATACCTTGCACGCCAATGGCGGATAAGGCTTCACGCACCTCGTCGAGCTTGAACGGCTTGATGATAGCGACGACCATTTTCATTTTGCGACCTCCATTCATTTAGGAATAATCAGAACTTGTAAACGGCTTCGAGCGCCAAGGAATCCTGGGCTTTGCGAGCGATGCCGTCACTAAATCCAAAGGCAGTCACATTGGAAAAATCCTTGCGGACTTCGCCGCGCAACTCAGTATTCTTGCTCGCAGCAAAACCCACTGTCAGAGTTGCCTCTTTCCATGTCTGACCGCCTGAACCGATTCCAACACCTGTGCGGTAGCCATCAGTGTCCTTGAAATCCTCGACACGGGCTGAAACACGCCATGGATCGTTGATCTGATAGTTCGCATAGGCAGCAAAGCCATCCCACTTCGCCTTGGACCCTACCACCACTGCGTCATCCTGGGAGCCGCTGTCGTAGTTCAGCACGAAATTAAGGCTGTCGGACACGGTAAAGGTGCCAACCAGATCCAGCAGTGTCCGCGTACCTGTTGCCGTTGTGACGGGGCTGTACTCTGCCCCGCTATACACTTGAGCAGTCAGCGCAAATGCCTTGGTAGGGTTCAGCGCCGCGCCCAACTCAATGGTCTTTTGCGAATTTTGATCCGCAGCGGAATCCCAGCCGTTGTCAAGGCCGGCAATCAGGCTGACCGCATCCGATACCTTGTAGGTGGTACGCACGCCGGTGTGGGTAAACGGAATGGCATAACCGAACAGGATGGAACGCGAAAAGTTGGTGTTGCCCGTAGCCTTGATCACTTCCTGGCCTGCCAGCGTGTTGAACTTACCCGCGATCGTCGTCCAGTTGCCAGTGGCATACTGGCCATAGGCCTGGGTAATGTCGAATGACTGGCTGCCATAGCTAGTACCGTAAGATGCAATGGTGCTGGCATCCTTGCCCAAGGTGAGGTCAGCAAGCCCACCGAAGCCTTCTGCAGGCAGCTTGGAAACAGTCACGTCTAACGCCTGAACGGTGAAACTGTTGTGCGCGTAATCGAAAACGCGGTCGTTAAGGGAACCAACACCATTAAATTGCCCGGTACCGGAAAGTTTGCTGTAGGAAATGTCCATATCCCCGCTCAAGCTCACCCCCGATGCATCCAGGATGGAGGACAATGTGGGTGCAGCTGGGGCGGCCGGTGCATCTGCTGCCATTACAACACCGGGTGCTGCCAAGGCAGCCAAGACCAACGAGTTTAATAATTTGCGCTTCATCATGATTCCTTTCGTAAGGTTGAGAACGGGATAACATTATCCGCACAGTCATCTGAGCAGCATCCGTGCCAAAGTTATTTTTTCTGATAAAACAAGACACTATGGAGAACGCCTGTCCGCCACACGAAGCCTACGCACCAATTCGATGCGCTCTTGGCGCCGTATGCACCACTTGAATGCGGTTGCCAGGCAAGAGAATTTGTTACACTTGTCCCATCATTTCACACCCCGGAGTCACGCCATGTTCGACAAGAAGATTTTCGATGACCTGTCGGCCAAATTGAATGAAGCAGTAAACAGCAGCCCCGCCAAGGATTTTGAAAAAAACGCCCGTGCTCTTTTGGCACAAGGCTTCGCCAAACTCGACCTGGTGACGCGTGAAGAATTCGACGTGCAAACTCAGGTGTTGGCGCACACACGGGGAAAACTGGCCGCACTGGAAGCACGCGTCGCCGAGCTGGAAGCTCAACTTAGCAAAAGCACTCCATAGGGCCGAACCTACCAACACAGGGGTCCCCTGATAATGGTTCAGAGCGCCGCAAGCCTCGACACCTTATCCATCGAACATCTGTCGGGAACTGAAGTCAACGAATACCCGCGATTCCGCACGATTTATCGGCTAACAAGCAAGTCGCGAAGGCAACTGAGATCTGCAATTCAGTCTGCGCGTCAGGCCAAGACCCTGCCCAACTTTAAGTGATTGCCCTCAGTGCCTTACGCAAGACAAGCATGGTGTTTATCTTCACTGCATGAATCTGCGCAACACCAGATTTTCAAGTGGTTTGCGGCATTGCCAAGCCATGGGATTCTATGGTTCGCGCCAACTATTTTTTAGGCGCGCTGAATCGAATTCGGATTTGTCGGCGCGCATCGGCCAGGCATTCCTGACATCCCAGCCAAACATGTCGCCGTGGCAGTCCAATATCGCATGTTGACGGAGTCAACATGGTAAAATCTGAGCTCCCAATCGAGCCCAGCACCATGAATCACTCGCCTCATCTCATCGAAAAACTGTTGCAAGGACGCATCCTTATTCTGGACGGTGCAATGGGCACGATGATCCAACGTTACAAACTGAGCGAGGAACATTATCGCGGCACGGCAATATACGGCGATTCCAACGACAAGCACAAATCCTTTCCCGACCATCCGGTTGATGTCAAGGGCAACAATGACTTGCTGTTGTTGACGCAGCCCCACCTGATCCGCGGCATCCATCGCGAATATCTGGAAGCAGGGGCGGACATTCTGGAGACCTGCACCTTCAATTCCAACTCTTTGTCCATGCACGATTACGGGATGCAGCACCTGGCATACGAGCTGAATGTCGCCGGCGCGCAACTGGCACGGAATTTGTGCGATGAATTCAGCACGCCGGACAAGCCGCGCTTCGTCGCAGGCGTTCTCGGGCCTACCGGACGCACCGCATCCATCTCGCCGGACGTCAACGATCCCGGCGCACGCAACGTTAGCTTCGATGAGTTAGTGGAATGCTATGCCGAAGCAGTCCGCGGGCTGCTCGACGGCGGCGCAGACCTGTTGATGGTCGAAACCATCTTTGACACGCTGAACGCCAAGGCCGCCGTGTTCGCCATCGAGCGCCACTTCGAGCGGCACATGATGCGTTTGCCCGTCATGATCTCCGGCACCATTACTGATGCTTCTGGCCGCACGCTTTCAGGGCAGACCACCGAGGCGTTCTGGAATTCGCTGAGCCATGCTCGACCGCTGTCGGTCGGTCTAAACTGCTCGCTCGGCGCAGAGCTGATGCGTCCCTATGTGGAAGAGCTGT
Organism: uncultured beta proteobacterium; assembly: GCA_963833515.1. GTDB lineage: Bacteria > Pseudomonadota > Gammaproteobacteria > Burkholderiales > Gallionellaceae > Gallionella. The sequence goes on from CAWHYN010000012.1 coordinate 237,238, forward strand.
CTCGTGTCGCCCCATGTTACGTCAGCGCACACCCCAACGCCGGACTGCCAAACCCATTGACAGAGACTGGCTACGATGAGCTGCCCGAGACCACTGCGCGATTGCTCAAGGAATTCGCGACCAGCGGCTTCCTCAACATCGCAGGGGGCTGCTGCGGCACAACGCCCGCGCACATCAGGGCAATCGCCGACGCATTAAAGGACATTCCGCCGCGCAAGATTCCGGGCATCGAAACGAAGTGCCGCCTATCCGGACTGGAACCCTTTAACATCGGCGATGACTCGCTGTTCGTCAACGTCGGCGAGCGCACCAATGTCACTGGTTCGGCGAAATTCAAACGCCTGATCCTCGAAGGCGAGTACGACGCGGCGCTGGAAATTGCCAAGCAGCAGGTAGAAGCCGGCGCCCAGGTGATCGACGTGAACATGGACGAGGCGATGCTGGACGGCGAGGCCGCCATGGTGAGATTCCTCAATCTGATCGCTTCCGAACCGGATATTTCCCGCGTACCCCTGATGATCGACTCTTCCAAGTGGAGCATCATCGAAGCGGGATTGAAATGCGTCCAAGGCAAGCCTATCGTCAACTCGATTTCTTTGAAGGAAGGTGAAGACAGCTTGATCCATCATGCTACTTTGGTGCGACGCTATGGCGCCGCAGCGGTAGTCATGGCATTCGACGAGCAAGGCCAGGCTGACACCTACGCCCGCAAGACCGAGATCTGCAAGCGTACTTATGACATTCTGGTGAACAAGGTTGGTTTCCCGCCAGAAGACATCATCTTCGATCCGAACATATTCGCCATCGCCACCGGCATCGAGGAGCACAACAATTATGCATTGGACTTCATAAACGCGGTCTCCTGGATCAAAAGGAACCTCCCCTACGCGAAGACTTCCGGCGGCGTATCCAACGTATCGTTCTCTTTCCGTGGCAACGAACCGATGCGCGAGGCAATCCACACGGTGTTTCTATATCACGCGATCAAGGCAGGCCTGACGATGGGCATCGTAAACGCCGGTCAGTTGGGTGTATATGAAGAAATCCCCCGTGACTTGCGCGAGGCGGTAGAAGACGTGGTACTGAACCGCAGTCCCGATGCCGGCGAAAGACTGGTCAAGATGGCCGCGACTGTCAAAGGCGTAGGAAAGGAACAAGTCGAAAACCTGGAATGGCGCAAAGGCACGGTACAGGAGCGTATCACTCATGCACTGGTCGGCGGCATCACGACCTACATTGTCGACGACACCGAAGAAGCCAGGCTCCAGGCGAAGTTTCCGGTCGAAGTAATCGAAGGCCCTCTGATGGCCGGCATGAATGTCGTCGGCGACTTGTTCGGCGCTGGCAAGATGTTCTTGCCACAGGTCGTAAAATCCGCGCGCGTGATGAAGCAGGCTGTAGCGCATCTTATACCGTATATCGAAGCCGAAAAATTGCGCTCGGGAGACAACAAGCCCAAGGGCAAGATCGTGATGGCGACAGTCAAAGGCGACGTGCATGACATCGGCAAGAACATCGTCACGGTCGTCCTGCAATGCAACAACTTCGAGGTGGTGAACATGGGCGTCATGGTTCCCTGCCAGCAAATCCTCGACACGGCGCGCGAACACAATGCTGACATCATCGGCCTGTCCGGCCTGATCACGCCCTCGTTGGAAGAGATGGCGCATGTAGCCAAGGAGATGGAACGGCAGGGTTTCAAGATGCCGCTTCTGATCGGTGGCGCGACTACCTCGCGCGTGCACACCGCGGTCAAGATCGAACCCAACTATCCAAGCGGCCTTACGGTATACGTCAACGATGCCTCACGGGCGGTAGGCGTGTGCAGCAATCTGCTTTCGGACACACTGCGCGACCAATACGTAGCGGGCATCAAAGCGGAATACACTGCGGCACGCGAACAGTATGAGGGCAGGAAAGGCAAAGCCGTACTTATCACGCTGGTCGAAGCCCGTGCGCATGGCGTCAAGACGGATTGGAAAAATTATTCGCCACCCCGGCCGTGGCTCCCGGGCGTGAACAAATTTGAGGCCTATCCGCTCGACAAGATCGCTGAATACATCGACTGGACGCCCTTCTTCCAGGCATGGGAACTGGCCGGACGGTACCCGAAGATTTTGCGCGACGAAGTGGTGGGCGAAGAAGCGCGCAAGCTGTATGCTGACGCACAGGCGATGTTGACGACGATCATCAGCGAGAAATGGCTTACCGCGAACGCAGTATTCGGTCTGTTCCCCGCGAATAGCGTCAATAGTGACGACATTGAGATCTACACCGACGAATCGCGCAGCAAGGTGGCCATGACGTGGCACAACCTGCGGCAGCAGACCAAAAAGCCGAACGACATTCCGAATTTCTGTTTGGCGGATTACATCGCACCGAGGGAAACCGGTGTATCGGACTACATCGGCGCATTCGCGGTCACCGCCGGCATCGGCATCGATGCGCACATCGCCCGGTTCGAGAGAAATCACGACGACTACAGCGCAATCATGCTGAAAGCCTTGGCGGATCGCTTGGCGGAAGCCTTTGCCGAACTGCTGCATGCACGCGTGCGCCGGGAATTCTGGGGGTATGCGGCTGACGAAGCCTTGGACAACGACGCGCTGATCGCCGAAAAATACCGCGGCATCCGTCCGGCACCCGGATACCCCGCCTGCCCCGAACACACAGAGAAAGGCCCCCTGTTCGAACTGTTGCAGGCACCGCTCAACGCAGGCATTACTCTCACGGAAAGTTTCGCCATGCTGCCGACCGCAGCAGTCAGCGGCTTCTACTTCTCGCACCCGCAGGCGCAATACTTCGCTATCGGCAAGGTGGATAGGGACCAGGTCTTGGATTATGCAAGGCGCAAACTCTGGACGCTGGAGGAAGCGGAGCGGTGGCTAGCGCCAGTGTTGGCTTATTGATCTGGTCCATGTGACGGATCCGATAACCAAGATTGGTTTGCCGACAGGAATGCCTGTTGCGTTTCTTGTCATTGTTTACTGTACTGTACGTTGGACTTCATATGCCCCATGACCTTATCATATGTCCGGATTCGATGATTCGTCAGGTATCGCGTCCTTGGCATGTTCCCAGCCTTGACACCGGCAGGACATGAGCCTCTATACGATGGGATGGATGGATCAACCCAACCGGAGATAACATGATTAGACACACGACGTTCTTTTCGCTGGCCCTGCTTTTGATGGCAGGAATTTTTTCAACCACCGCGTGCTCTGAGCAGGCCGCACCAAAGATGGAGACAAGCAATATGACCGAATTGATCAAGACCGATGTTAAGCTCGGGGAGGGGGAGCCGGCAACGGCCGGCAGGAGCGTATCCGTCCATTACACGGGCTGGTTGTATGACGCAACGGCCCCGGATCATCATGGCACGAAATTCGACAGCTCGCGTGACCGAAATGAGCCTTTCGTATTTCCACTTGGTGCCGGGCGCGTGATCAAGGGTTGGGACCTGGGTGTCGAGGGCATGAAGATCGGCGGCCAACGCACATTGATCATTCCTGCAAGCATGGGTTACGGCGCGCGCGGAGCGGGCGGCGCGATTCCGCCGAACGCAACTCTAGTATTTGACGTTGAGCTGCTGGGGGTTCATTAATACGGCGGCTCGAAACTCAAGCGATGAACCTGATCTCGCATCCATTGCTTGTTACGGCACTGATGCTGGCCGTGTCCAACCTCTTCATGACCTTCGCGTGGTATGGGCACTTGAAGAATCTGGCGGCATCGCCTTGGTATGTCGCGGCACTTGTCAGCTGGGGTATTGCGCTTTTCGAGTATCTTATCCAGGTTCCTGCAAACCGTATCGGTTATACCGAACTCAGCATCGGACAGTTGAAGATGTTGCAGGAGATCATTACGCTGTCGGTGTTTGTCCCGTTTGCAGTCCTCTACATGAACCAGCCGTTGAAGTGGGATTACCTGTATGCAGCACTATGCCTGATCGGTGCGGTGTATTTTATTTTTAGAACGTAGATCCGGTCGTTCGCCTTGGGGACCGGCGACCGGATTGTCGCTATTATTCGCCTCGCCGAAACGCTATTAGTTCCATCGGTTATCGATGGGTGGAGTCCGATCCTCTGCGGTTCGGCACCTCACCATAAGTAGACAAGTTATCGTAAGGAATCAGACACTAAATGCACATACATATTCTTGGCATCTGTGGCACGTTCATGGGCGGTATCGCGGCACTTGCCAAGCAGGCGGGTCACCGTGTCACTGGGTGCGACGCCAACGTTTATCCACCCATGAGTACGCAACTCGCAGCGCAGGGTATCGAGCTTGTCGAGGGTTTCGGGGTCGAGCAGCTTGAGCTCAGGCCGGACGTGTTCGTCATCGGCAATGTGGTATCCCGCGGCAATCCGCTGATGGAAGAAATCTTGAATCGCGGCCTCCGCTATATCTCCGGACCTCAATGGCTGGCGCAAAACATTCTGCCGGACAAATGGGTACTGGCTGTGGCAGGCACGCACGGCAAGACCACCACCAGTGCGATGCTCGCTTGGATACTGGAATACGCGGGGCTCAGACCCAGTTTCCTGATTGGCGGAGTGCCGCAAAATTTCGGCATTTCTGCGCGTCTCGCCGATTCGCCGTTCTTCGTCATCGAAGCGGATGAATATGACACTGCCTTCTTCGACAAGCGCTCCAAGTTTGTGCACTACCATCCTCGAACCGCGATACTTAACAACCTTGAATTCGACCATGCCGACATTTTTCCCGACCTTGCGGCGATTGAAACACAATTTCATCACCTGGTGCGTACCGTGCCGGGCAACGGTCTGATCGTCAGCAATGGCCGTGAAGTTTCACTGGAGCGAGTATTGGAGCGCGGTTGCTGGACGCCGGTGGAGCGCTTCGGCACCGACGATGGCTGGCAGATCGATGCCAGCGGTCGCGTTGCACTGCATCGCAAATTGCAAGGGTCGCTGAAATGGGGGCTGCTCGGCGAACACAATCTGCAAAACGCGCTCGCCGCGCTCGCTGGGGCACGCCATGCTGGCGTGCCCATTGCGCTAGGGCTTGAAGCCCTTGGCGAATTCAAGAACGTGAAGCGGCGAATGGAAGTGCGTGGTGTCGCAAATGACATCACCGTTTACGACGACTTCGCTCACCATCCCACCGCGATCGCAACCACTGTGGCCGGACTGCGCGGCAAAGTTGGAAAGTCACGCATTTTGGCTGTTCTCGAACCCCGCTCCAATACGATGAAACTCGGGGTAATGAAAGCTGCCTTGCCCGATAGCTTGAGGGATGCGGACCTGGTGTTCTGCTACGCTGGCAACCTTGGCTGGGACGCGCACGGTGCGCTGGCGCCATTAGGCAGCAAAGCAATTGTCGAGGAAGATTTTGGGATATTGATCGAACGGATTGCCGCAGTGGCTCGCCCCGGCGACCACATTCTAGTGATGAGCAACGGCAGCTTTAACGGGATACATGACAAGCTTTTGGAGAATCTCCAAACAGCAAACTCCAAATCCAATTGACATCCTCCCCGCCCTCAGCCTGCGGCTGCCGCTTTTGCGGTAAGGGTGTGGATTCCTGCAGCCAGCGCTTGATGTCCCAAGCGGAGAATGTTCCTTGCGGCATTGATGTCGCGATCATGGGTGGCACCGCACTCACAACAGATCCATTCCCTTATTCCAAGACCCGCTCTACCTTTCGGACTGCCCGCGGAGATGACTCCGCAGCTCGAACAAGTCTGGGTGGTGTTCTTCTCGTTCACTTCTAGAAACACAACTGACCGCGCCTTCGCTTTGTATTCCAGTTGAGTCCTGAGCATTCCCCATCCCGTATCCAGGACGGATTTTGCCATTTTTGTTCTTGCCAATTTGCTGCTGCTGACATCACCAACGAAGATCGCCCCATGGTTCCTGACCGTTCCGGTCGTGAACTTGTGGATCGCATCGTTCCGTTTGTTCTTGATCCTGGCGTGAATCGTCTTGACCAGTTTGGTCTTGTTCGCACGCTGTGCCATGGCCAGCTTCCCGGCAAATTCCTCCGTGATGCGCCTGCGCTCCAGCTTGAAGCCATCCGAGCAGGATGCCGTCGTCTTGAGCCCAAGGTCGATGCCAACCGATTCCCGGCCTTCACCCGGCTTGGCTTCGACCTGTACCGTCGCATTGAAATACCAACGACCCCTGGCATCCTCAGAGAACGAACCTGTGCCCAGTTCGTACTGCGACAAATCGTGGCTATCCCAAATGCCGAAGAAGTGTCCGCAGAAGCGGATCTGTCCGTTCACCCGCTTCACGCCGGCCGCCTTGAACGGGATCCAGCCCAGTGCACGCTTCGAGCCGCTCGAAGCGCGCCACTGCAGCTGGTTCTTCTTGAACTGCCGGCGCGATCTGGCGTGCTGGGCGATCACGCTCTGGACGGTGGCAGCTCCAATACCGAGATTCCGCTCTTCGCGGATGCCGCGCAATTCCTTATTGAGATCGAACTCGCTTGTCTGGAGGTTGACGTAACCCACTCCAGGATCGGCACCCACGAGTAGTCACGGGTGATCTCATTGGCTGCATTCCAAACCTGGTTCACCTCAAATGCCATTCCGGACAGCACGTTGGCGTGCTTGTCCTTGACGCGTACCCGAAGGGTCTTGGTGTGCAAACTCATGTGCCGATTGTAGCAGAACGTTCGTTCTGTGCAAGTTCACATCGTTGCCATTCAATCAGGCAGGATGCCTGCGGCATCCGCGCCTTATATCCTCGCCCTGAACGGCAAGGTTTTACGGCGCAACAGATAAATCTGCGATTGGCCACTCACGCTACCGGAGGTCTTCCTGCGGTGCCCGTTTTCAAAAGAACTTGCTATTCACCCTGCTTTTCCAGCCCCAGTTCCTGAATCTTGCGCGTCAAGGTGTTGCGCCCGATGCCAAGCAATGTTGCCGCTTCGATGCGTCGTCCACCGGTATGATGCAATGCTTGCAAGATCAGGGTACGTTCAAACTGCATGGTAAGTGTGTCCATGATGCGCTCGTCACCGCGCTGCAAGGCTAGTGCTGCTTGTTGCGCCAATGACGCGCTCCAATCCCCACCAGCGGACTCGCTCATAGCGGATCCGCCTCGCCACTCCGGCGGCAAATCGGCGATCTCTACCGTTTGCGAAGGCGTCATGACAGTCAGCCAGTGACAAAGATTTTCCAGTTGCCGCACATTGCCAGGAAACTCCTGCGCACTGAGATGTTGCAGCGTTTCCTCGCTGAATTGCTTCTGCTCGACGGCCAGTTCACGCGCACTCTTTTGCAGGAAGTATTTTGCCAGCAGCGGTATGTCCTCGCGTCGTTCGCGCAAAGGCGGCAAGCGCAACCGTATAACGTTCAGACGATGAAACAGATCTTCGCGGAACAAGCCCTGTTTGACCCGTTCGTCCAGATTTTGATGTGTCGCGGTAATGATACGCACGTTGGCCTTGATCGGTTGATGTCCGCCAACGCGATAAAAATTTCCGTCTGACAATACCCGCAGCAAGCGGGTTTGCAAGTCGGCCGGCATGTCGCCGATCTCATCAAGGAACAGCGTGCCGCCTTCGGCCTGCTCAAAACGTCCGCGCCTGGTCGCTGCCGCGCCGGTGAACGCGCCCCGTTCATGGCCGAACAATTCCGACTCCAGCAGATCCTTTGGAATAGCGGCTGTATTAATGGCAATGAATGGTTTGTCGGCGCGCGGACTGTGACGGTGCAATGCCCGTGCGACCAGTTCCTTGCCGGTACCGGACTCACCATTGATCAGCACGGTAGCGTGCGATTGCGACAGCCTGCCGATGGCGCGAAATACTTCCTGCATCGCGGGAGCCTGGCCAAGAATATCGGCCGGCACCTGAACATCTTCGGTTTCTGCGGACTTGCGTCTGCTTTGTTCCAGCGCGCGCCGAATCAATTCCACCGCGTGGTTGATATCAAAAGGTTTGGGCAAATATTCAAAAGCTCCCCCCTGAAACGCCGATACGGCACTTTCAAGATCGGAATAGGCGGTCATGATGATGACCGGAATCAATGGGTGGCTTTGGTGCAGCATGTGCAAGAAATCCAGGCCTGAACTCCCCGGCATGCGTATATCGCTGACGACTACCTGTGGCACGTCATCTGTCAATGCTCGTTGCGCGTCGTCGGCTGAGGCAAAGCTCTTGAACTCGATATCCTCGCGCGTCAGCGACTTCTCCAACACCCAGCGTATCGAGCGGTCATCGTCAATTATCCAAACAGGTTTCATGGTTGTCGCCTAATATTATCTATGGGAGAGGAAGCAATATTGTGAACCGGGTGCGTCCAGGTTCACTGTCAAATTCTATGATACCGTGATGTTGACTAACGTAATCCTGCGCCAACGATAACCCTAGCCCGTGTCCATCTGCGCGACCCGACACCAGTGGATAAAAAATCTTGTCTTGCAATTCCGGCGGGATGCCAGGGCCGTTATCAATGATCTCCACTCTCACTGCTTGGCGGTGACGGCGTTTTATCAACGTGGCCTGGTGCGCGACGCGAGTGCGCAGGACGATGTCCCCCCTGCCGTGCATCGCCTGCGCCGCGTTGCGCACGATATTGAGCATGACTTGTATCAGCTGCTCCTTATCCCCGACCAAGGGGGGCAGGCTGATGTCATAATCGCGGTGTATCTTCAGGCCTTCCGGCATTTCCGCCAGCACCACGCTGCGCACCCGTTCCAGCACTTCGTGGATGTTGAGCGCGCTAAAGTGTGTGGAATTCTGCGGAGCAAGCAGTTTCTCCATGAGCGAGCGCAATCGGTCCGCCTCTTGCACGATGACGTGCGTATATTCGCGCAATGCAGGCTTTTCCAATTCCTGTTCGAGCAGCTGCGCGGCACCCCGTATGCCCCCTAGCGGGTTCTTGATCTCGTGCGCAAGGTTACGCAGCAACAAGCGGTTTGCCTGTGTCTGATCCAGCATCTGCTCTTCGCGCGCGAGTTTTAGCGGCGTGTCCATGGCCAGAAACTCCAGCAGCAAATATCGCCTGGTGAAGTGCAGGGGCGTGACCGAGCAGCGTAGTTGGAGCTTGCGGTGGGAATGGGTACCCAACGCCAAGTCATGTTCGATGTAGCTGGCATTGTTTTGTATCGCTTGCTGCATCGCGCTGGCCAAATGCTCGGTATGCGTGAACACTTGTTGCATAGGATGCCCAAGCACGTTCTTCCCGCTCATATCAAACAGATGCTCCGCCGCCGGGTTGAGATAGGCAATGCGCGATTCGTCATCCAGCAGGATGACTGCGGATGTCAGGTATTCCAGAGCAAGGCAGGTAAGGTCGGGCATAATGTTTTACTGAGCAGAAAACATGCCAGCCGTGACAAGGGTTATTTTGCCAGTTTGGACAGCTCTGTCTTGAGTGCTTCGACATTCTTTTGGTGCAGCTCAACCTCTTCTTGAAGCGGCTTGACCTTTTCGTCGTACTTCGCGACGTTACGATAAGTCCGGCCATCTGCTCCCTTGAAGACTTCCGGGGTCGATTCGGCCTCATTTAATTTCTGGATGGCCTCGTCGAGCAGTTTCTGCTCAGCATTCAATTCGTCCTGCAGGATCTTGCGGCGTGTTTCATCACGCCCTCTTTGGGTTTCATCGTCCACCCGCGGAAAGCCCGCGGCGTCGGACGCCCTGGCAGGCGGCATCATGGTGGGCAGGGGTTCCAGGTTCAGTTTCTTACTTCCCTTGATTGGGGTACTCGAGTAAGTGACGTGCCCATCCTCGTCGACATACTTGTAGATCTCGGCTTGCGCCATCATCGGGCATACACACATCGCAATAAGCAAGTATCTAAATTTCATGGTCTTAGTCCTTGAAACAATGCGACAAGTATAGGTCAAGCGCGGAGCACAAACAATTGCCGCAAAAAAGAAAAAACGGGGCTTGCGCCCCGTTTTACCTTATTGCCCACAATCCATGTTACAGGCTGTAGTACATGTCATACTCAACCGGATGCGTGGTCATGCGGAAGCGTGTGACCTCTTCCATCTTCAAGTCAATGTAGGCATCGATGAAGTCGTTGGAGAACACGCCGCCACGTGTCAGGAACTCGCGATCCTTGTCCAGATATTCCAAGGCCTGTTCCAGGCTGGAACACACGGTCGGAATCTTTGCGTCTTCTTCTGGAGGCAAGTCATACAGGTTCTTGTCGGCGGGATCGCCCGGATGCACCTTGTTCTGCACGCCGTCCAGACCCGCCATCATCATCGCCGTGAAGGCCAGATATGGGTTCGTGGTCGGATCAGGGAAGCGAACCTCGATGCGTCGAGCTTTGTCGCCTTGCACATAAGGAATGCGGATCGAAGCGGAACGATTCCGTGCAGAATACGCCAGTTTCACGGGGGCTTCAAAGCCCGGGACCAAACGCTTGTAGGAGTTGGTGCCTGGGTTGGTAATGGCGTTCAGCGCACGGGCATGCTTGATGATGCCGCCGATGTAATAAAGCGCGAACTCGGAAAGGCCAGCGTAGCCATTGCCCGCAAACAGGTTCTTGCCGCCCTTCCAGATGGATTGGTGTACGTGCATGCCCGAACCGTTGTCTCCTACGATGGGCTTGGGCATGAAGGTAGCCGTCTTGCCGTATTGGTGCGCGACGTTGTGCACCACGTACTTCAGCGCCTGGGTCTGGTCAGCGCGGCGCACCAGCGTGTTGAACTTGGTGCCGATTTCGCATTGTCCTGCAGTCGCCACCTCATGATGATGCACCTCGACCTCGATGCCGATTTCTTCCAGAGCCAGGCACATCGCAGCACGGATGTCGTTCAGGCTGTCGACTGGCGGAACCGGAAAGTAGCCGCCCTTGACGGTTGGCCGGTGGCCGGTATTGCCGCTATCGAACTTTTCCGCCGATGACCATGCGGCTTCCTCTGAGTTCACCTTGCAGAAGCACCCTGACATGTCAACTTGCCAATTGACTGAGTCAAAAACGAAGAATTCAGGTTCAGGGCCAAAGTAGGCGCTGTCACCCAAACCGCTGGATTTCAGATAGGCTTCTGCACGCTTGGCGATGGAACGCGGGTCGCGGTCGTAGCCCTTGCCATCGGATGGCTCGATCACGTCGCAGGTGATCACCAAGGTATTCTCGTCCATGAACGGGTCGAGGTAGGCGGTCGTCGGATCCGGCAACAGCAGCATGTCAGAAGCCTGAATGCCCTTCCAGCCGGCGATGGAAGAACCATCGAACGCATGACCATCTTCGAATTTGTCCATCCCCACCACTTTTGCAGGCACCCCTACGTGCTGTTCCTTGCCGCGCGTATCGGTAAAACGGAAATCCACGAATTTAATATCGCGGTCTTTAATCATCTTCAATACATCATTTGCCGACATCGACATAACAATCTCCCAAAACGTCAAAAATTAGAACAGTTACCCAAAAAACCTAGACCCAATGATGCAGGAACTATGCCAACCCCATCTGCACGACAAGACGGCATTGTGCCACAAGCTGGTTAAGCAGCACAAAAATAATTGCACCTTAAGTGGGCGCACCAGCGCAATCATGCACTAATTCTGTGCGCGACTGCGATGAACATGAATATCGCGGAACACTTCGTCATTGCGTACCAGCTCATCACAGCGGGCCTGAAGAGTCTCGGCTTCCGAGCTAGTTTGCTGATTTGAGGGTAGATATATTTCTGCATCAACCTTGCCATCCAGGTAATGGAACACCACCCGATAATCGGTCAGGTCGAAATTCCCCAATCGCTCGGACAAACGGGCAAGCAAGCCGGGACGACTGGGCAAATGCGCGTTCGGCTTGGCCTTCAGGTCGTCTTCCGGATCGATGTGTACCATCACATCCATCACATGATGACGACTTAGCACGGCATGGCGCGCCGATTCTGCGATGTAATGCCCTTCAGAAACGCTGATCTTGGGATCGACCATGACGTGCGCATCGACCAAGGCATTATCTGCCATCTTTCGGGTACGCAATTCATGTATCCCGCGCACGCCGTGGGTATTTAGCAGGGTTTGCCGTATCGCCTCGACCTCGTCCGCATCCAGTCCGGTGTCGATGAGCTCTGCCATCGCTTCAAAAGCGAGCTTCCCGCCCATATGTGCGATCATCACACCCACTACCGCCGCTGCAAGCAGGTCAAAGAACGTGTAGCCTAACAGGTTGCCGACTACGCCGACGATGACGACCAACGACGATGCTGCATCCGAACGCGCATGCCAGGCGTTGGCCACCAGCATTTGCGAACGCACTCGCTTGGCCACCGCCAGCATGTAGCGGAACAACCCTTCTTTTGCCACCAAGGCAAATACCGCAACGGCAAGGGCCAGAGGGCTTACGGCCCTCAACACCTCGGGATGCTGCAGGCGCATGGCCGCCGTCACCAGCAACACCACGCCGAGCACCGCGAGAAATGTACCCAGAATGAGCGTCGCTGCGGTCTCGACCCGGGCATGGCCATAGGGATGGTCAGCATCAGCATGCCGACTGCCATGGCGATTCGCATACAGAACCAGCACATCGGAAAGCAAGTCTGATAGGGAATGCAAACCGTCTGCCATCAAGGCCTGGGAATGCGCAAAAGAGCCGCCCACCACCTGAAAGGAAGTCAGCAATACGTTAATGGCTATACTAACCCAGGTGCTTTTTTGCGCAGCAGCAAAGCGTTCCGGGTGCACCGGCTCAAATGCGTGCGAACTATCGGTCGACTGGTACTGATGCGTGTGATTTTTCATTGGGGTTGGGCTAGTATGCGTTCGAAGCAATCGCCGATAACATTTTCGGTCGTCTCGTCAGACCTTTGTTATATTATGCCGTAGATATACGGGCAGGTGGTTCGCAACTTAAGCTTCAAAAGGGCGCGAACAACGCCACCGGGCCATTACATTCAAAGAGGAAAGGATCATGGGGAAAATTACCGCCATTTTGCAGGCCGCGCAACAGCGCGCCCAAGAAATGAACCTACCCTACGAGGGCGCGCTATACCCCCGGGAGGCATACGAGATTATGCAATCCGCTCCCGGTGCCAAATTGGTGGATGTGCGTACTCGCGCGGAACTGGATTGGGTCGGCCGCGTTGGAAACAGCGTAAATATCGAATGGGTGGCCTATCCCGGCATGAGACCCAACCCACATTTTCTCAGCCAGCTGGAACAGCAAGTGGACAAAGAGGCACTTGTAATGTTCTTGTGCCGCAGCGGGGTGCGCTCGCACAACGCTGCAGCAGCGGCCACCCAAGCTGGCTATAGCGACTGCTACAATGTATTGGAAGGGTTCGAAGGCGATGCCAACAGCGACAAACACCGCAATACGGTCGGCGGTTGGCGCGCAGCAGGATTGCCATGGGAACAAAGTTGAAACCCCGTTGAACAGAAATCTTCCAAGGGCGGTTCAGGTCTTGGCAAAGCGGTAATCTACCGTCAGGGGCGCATGATCAGAAAAGCGCTGATCCTTGAAGATAGTTGCCTTTTCTGCAAGTGCTGCAATCCCTGGCGTAGCGATCTGGTAATCGATGCGCCAACCGACATCCTTGGCCCACGCCTGACCTCGATTTGACCACCAAGTGTAGGCTTCCAGTTCCGGATGTACCCGGCGAAAAACATCGACGAAACCGACCTCATCGAACAGCTCGGTCATCCATGCACGCTCTTCGGGCAGGAACCCTGAATTCTTCTTGTTGCCACGCCAGTTTTTCAGGTCGATCTCGCGATGTGCGATGTTCCAGTCGCCGCAGATCAGCACCTCATGCCCTCTGGCACGCAGCTCGCGCAGGTGCGGCAGAAACGCTGCCATGAACTTGAACTTCACTGCTTGGCGTTCCTCGCCGCTGGAACCGGAAGGCAAGTATACCGATACCACGCTAAAGCCGGAAAAATCCGCGCAAATATAACGGCCCTCGGCGTCAAACTCGGCGATGCCCAGCCCCACAATGACCTGCGGCGCCGGTTCCCGGCTATAGATACCCACGCCGCTATAGCCCTTTTTTTCCGCATAATGGAAACAGCCGTGATACCCGCGTGGTGAGAGCATTTCCCTCGTCATGTCCGCCCCTTGTGCCTTGAGTTCCTGCAAACAGACCACGTCGGCGTCTTGCCCGGCAAGCCAGTCAAAAAATCCCTTGCCGGCGGCAGAGCGAATTCCGTTCAGGTTGATAGTGATGACACGCATTAAAATTTTCTGAAGTTATCGTCCGTGCCATTATAATGTGGTTACTCGATTCAGCCGGCCCCATTGACCATGTCTAATTTCAGACAAGATTTCATTCGTTTTGCGGTGCAGAAAAAGGTATTGCGTTTTGGAGAATTCAAAACAAAGGCTGGGCGCCTTTCACCGTATTTCTTCAATGCCGGATTATTCAACGACGGTGACGCCTTGAGAAACCTGTCGCAGTTTTATGCGCAGGCGATCCTTGCTTCCGAACTGCCGTTCGACATGCTGTTCGGACCAGCCTACAAAGGCATCCCGCTGGCTGCGGGAACGGCCATCGCGCTGGCCGAACAAGGCCGCAGCGTGCCGTTTTCCTTCAACCGCAAAGAAGCCAAGGATCACGGCGAGGGAGGTACAACGGTAGGCGCGGAGCTGCAGGGTCGGGTGCTGATTATTGACGATGTAATCTCAGCCGGCACGTCAGTGCGTGAATCCATCGAAGTGATTCGCGCAGCCGGCGCGCAGGCGTGCGGCGTAGTCATCGCCCTGGATCGCATGGAGCGCGGTCAAAGCGAACGCTCCGCCGTACAGGAGGTGCAACACGATTATAATATTCCGGTAATATCCATCGCTACGCTGGACGACCTGCTCATCTATTTGCAGGGTGACGGCGAAATGGTGCAAAATTTTGCCCCGGTTCAAGCCTATCGTGATCGTTATGGAGTAGCAAATGAATAAGCTCAAATTACTCGCTGTACTAGCCGCTGGCATGGCCATCAGCTTTCCTGTGTCAGCCAAGTTATACAAATGGGTGGATGACAACGGCGTTACGCACTACGGCGAAACAATCCCCCCCGAGTACGCCAACAAGGATCGCGTCGAGTTGGACAAGGCAGGACGAGTTGTAAAGACCGAGGAAGTGCTCACTCCCGAGAGGCGTCGAACAAAGGAGCAGGAAGAGGCGAAGAAGCGCGAGGAGGAAAGGATCGTTGAGGCGCAGCGTCTGCATGACAAGACCCTGACCAACACTTATAGCAACGTGAAGGAAATCGACTTGGCGCGCAGCCGCAGCCTGCAACAGGTCGATGCACACATCAATGCCATCGGGACTTCCATCAAGACAGCGAACGACAACCTGTCGGCGTTACAAAAGGAAGCTGACGGCTACGCCAAAAAGCACAGAGAAGCTCCCGACTCGTTGAAAGAAGATCTGCAGGAAGCCCAGGCACGGCTCGACAAGCTGAACAAGGATATGGAGAAATCCCAGGCAGAAAAGGCCACTGTGGAAGCGCGTTACGAAGCTGATAGAGCGCGGTATATTGAATTGACCGGAAAGAAATAGCCCTCACGCAACGGGGTCTGCCGCCAAGCGGATGACCCAATCTTCGCTGTTTACAGGGTTTGAAACTTGCCATCGCTCGCGTCATAACCCAACAGCTCACCCCGCTCGATATCAAAATACCAGCCATGCAATGAGAGATTGCCTTGCTCGACGCGTTCGCGTATCCAGGAAAAGGTCATCAGATTATTCAGAGAGACGAGGATTCCCTGCTGCTCGCAGGCCCGATGACGGGCCTTGTCGCTGGCATTCGCAAATTCCTGCTCCACCTGTTTTCGTGCGGCATCGGCTATCTCCATCCATCCGGCGATAAAGGATTCATCCTTGTCCACGCTGCCTTCCAGCAAGGCGTGGATGCCTCCGCACTGGGCGTGTCCGAGCACGATGATGTGCTGCACCCCCAGATTCCGCACGCCGAACTCCAGCGCGGCGCTAGTGCCATGATAATGCCCCTGATTCTCCGCGGGAGGAACCAGGTTGGCAACGTTGCGAACCACGAACAGGTCGCCCGGTTCGCAATCCAGCACCAGCGCCGGATCAACCCGCGAATCGCAACAGGCCACCACCAATGCCTTGGGAGTCTGGCCAAACTGAACCAGATCCTGGAACTGCCCGCCGCCTTCGGCGAAATGGCGTTCTCGAAAGCGTTGAAATCCCTCGATCAGTTGTCGGGGCGAATTCATGAACCGGTCAATTTGACCAGCGCCTCGCGGTACTTGTCAGCGGTTTTTTGCAGCACGTCTTGCGGGATTCGCGGCGCGGGAGCCCGCTTGTTCCACCCCGAAGACTCCAGCCAATCGCGGACGAATTGCTTGTCAAAACTTGGCGGGTTGCTGCCTACGCGATACTGTTCCGCCGGCCAGAACCTGGAGGAATCCGGCGTGAGCGCCTCGTCGATCAGAAACAATTTTCCCGCTTCATCTACGCCGAATTCAAACTTGGTGTCGGCAATGATGATGCCTTTGGTCGCCGCATAATCCGCCGCCTCCACATAAAGCGCCAGCGTCGCATCACGCACTTCTTTTGCCCGGATTTCACCAAGCAATTTGACCGCCTGCGCGAATGAAATGTTTTCGTCGTGATCGCCCACCGCCGCCTTGGTGGAGGGCGTGAACAAAGGCTCCGGCAATTTTTCCGCTTCGCGTAGCCCCGCAGGAAGCCTTATTCCACACACCGAACCTGTCTTTTGATAATCCTTCCATCCGGAACCAACCAGATAGCCGCGCACAATCGCCTCGATCGGCAACGGCTTGAGCTTTTTCGCCACAAAGGCGCGTCCGCTCACCTGTGCCCGTTCCGTGTCAGTCTTGACCACCGATTCCGGAGGAATCCCGGTAAGATGATTCGGGATGACATGCTGCAGCTTGTTCAACCAGAAATTCGACATTGTCGTGAGCACTTCGCCCTTGCCCGGGATCGGGTCGGGCAAAATCACGTCGAAGGCGGACAGCCGGTCCGTCTGCACCACGAGCAATTTGTCATCGCCTACCGCATAGATGTCCCGAACCTTGCCGCGATGCAGGAAGGGCAAGCTTTTGATGTCTGATTGCAGCAGCGCTGCACTCATGGATTCACCCCGAGTGCACCCGCGATCTCCTGCTGGACGCTCTCAACGGTTTGCGGCACGTACAATACCTTTACCAGCTTGCCGCTCGGATCGAACAATACCAATGTCACGCGCGCGGCATTGTTGGACGCGATGAACGCGCGCCCTTCCGGGGAATCGAAATCGGTTAGCAGAAATTCGACCCGCCCGGCATACTTGTCGCGTATGTCGTTCAGTATGTTGATCAGGTCAAAACTCTGCACTGCATTCTTGTCACGCACCAGCACGACCGCCGCACGGCCTTTTCCGATACGCGACAAATCATCGCTGAAACCGCGTGGCAGATTCAGCACCACGACTGCAACCAAAAGCAGCAACAAACCCATCACAATCCATTTGGTTCTTGATGGGCCTGCCGGGACCTTGGTAGGCCGCTCAACGTCGTTCATATCCTTCGCATCTCCATAACCGCCGTCACAAAGCCGGCAAAATGGTTGCCTTTACCGCTTCGGCCTGCTTCTTGCGGAATATCTGCAGGCGCTGCGCAAGGTCAGCATCGTTAAGGGACAGCATCGCCACGGCAAACAATCCGGCGTTCGCGGCACCCGCTTCGCCGATGGCAAATGTCGCGACAGGAATACCCTTCGGCATTTGTACGATGGACAACAACGAATCCATGCCCTGCAGATATTTCGATGGCATCGGCACGCCCAGGACCGGGAGCGTGGTCTTGCCGGCGATGACCCCGGCCAAATGTGCCGCGCCGCCGGCTCCGGCAATGAAACACCGAGCGCCTTGCGCAGTGATATCCTTGATGTAGTCGAACAGCAGATCGGGTGAACGGTGTGCCGAAATCACGCGGGCATCATAACCCACGCCGAAGTCCTGCAACTGGCGCGCAACCTGCTGCATGATCTCCCAATCACTGGCACTCCCCATCACGATGGCAACGAGCGGCTTGCCCATTCCGTCAAGCCTCTTTGTGATAACGCATGATGCGCTCAACTTCATTCCTGGAGCCGAGTATCACCGGCACGCGTTGATGCAAGCCTTCGGGCTTGATGTCCACGATGCGCTCATATCCGGTGGAAGCCACACCCCCCGCCTGCTCGACGATGAATGACATCGGATTGGCCTCATACAACAAACGCAGCTTGCCGGCCTTGCCCGGATCCCTGTCATCTCTGGGATACATGAACACCCCGCCACGTATCAGGATGCGATGCACTTCAGCCACCATCGAAGCTATCCAGCGCATATTGAAATTCTTGCCGCGCGGCCCGGTCTTGCCGGCGATGCATTCATCGACATACCGTTGCACCGGTTTCTCCCAATGACGCTCGTTGGAAGCATTGATGGCAAATTCCAGCGTATCCGCAGGAACCGTCATGTTGGGATGGGTCAGCATGAATTCGCCGATGTCGCCGTCCAGCGTGAAGCCGTTCACGCCGTGACCGGTCGTGATCACCAGCATGGTCGATGGGCCATACAGTGCGTAACCGGCGCAGACCTGCGTGGTGCCGGATTGCAGGAAGTCTGCCGCAGTCGGGTTCTCCACTCCTTTTGGCGCCCGCAAAATCGAGAATATCGTCCCAACCGAAATATTCACATCGATATTGGAAGATCCGTCCAGCGGATCGAATACGAGCAGATATTTACCCTTCGGATACCTGGCAGGAATAGGATAAACATCATCCATTTCCTCCGACGCCATGGCCGCCAGATGGCCACCCCATTCTGTGGATTTGATGAATACCTCGTTGGTAATGATGTCGAGTTTCTTTTGCGTCTCGCCTTGCACGTTCTCGCTCCCGGCACTACCCAGCACACCGATCAAGGCGCCTTTATTGACATCATGAGAGATCTGTTTGCAAGCCATGATGATGTCGCTGATCAGGCCGGTGAAATCCCCGCTTACCCCCGGGATCGCGCGTTGTTCTTCGATAATGAATTGGACCAGACTTTTGCTCATGATTTCCTTCTCCCTTTTTAGATTATTTAGGACATAATTTTACCGCTTTTCCGGCTTCCCCTCTACGGATATTTGAAATTCATGGTCCGAGAACCCACGCGAGACCGTCGGGCACGTGACCTCCCACGCCCGTAGCAATGAGGTTGGTTGCGACAGACATGCCGTTCATCGGGGTTCCCGCGCCTCTGGTCAGTCAAGGATGGAAAAATTGGAATCGGCGCCCTAATATCCGCCCCAACTCCATGAAAGGGCATTAACCATGAAATCTGCAAGAGGCTTCACCCTGATCGAACTTTTGATCGCGGTCGCGGTTATCAGCATCCTGGCCATGATTGCGATACCGGCCTATAACGGTTATGTGATACGCGGAAAATTGGTGGATGGCACAACACAACTCTCCAGTGCACGGGCACAAATGGAACAGTATTTTCAGGACAACCGCACCTATGTCGGCGGCCCCGTTCCGGCTGCTACCAAATACTTCACTTTTAATATGGGAGACCCCGGCTACGCCACAACAGCGACCACGTACATGTTTGTCGCGACAAGCAACGCCAATCAGGGCCTGGGCAACGCGGGTGACTATACCTATTCGATCACCGAGTCCAATGTCAAGGCAACAACCAAATTTGCGGGCACTGCGTCAACCGCGACATGCTGGCTGATGAAAGCGGGTGATACGTGCTGAACGTCTCTTTAAAATCTTCGGGCTTTACCCTGATCGAGATGATGATCGTCCTGGCCATCGCCATGATCGTAATCCTGCTCGGGATACCCAGCTATAGGGCGTGGATGCAGAACACCCAGATCTACAACGGGGCCGAATCCACGCTGAGCGGACTGCAAAAGGCCAAGGCCGAGGCGGTGAAACAGAACGTCAATATCCAGTTTGTTCTGGGAACCAACCCTCCCTGGCAAATTCAGGTGCCCGGCGGCACGGTGATTGAAGCGTCGACTAACGAGGGCGCGAAGAACGTCACCGCGACGGCAACCCCTTCAGGTGCGACCACCGTCACGTTCAGCAATCTTGGCGGGATAGCGGCAAATGCGGACGGATCGGCAAGTCTTACCCAGATCGATTTCAATTCTGCCCTGCTGCCGACGACCAGCCGCAACCTGCGAGTCATGATAGGCGTCAACGGAGTGGGCAGCGGCATCAGAATGTGCGACCCCAGTACCAGCCTCGCCACGACCGATCCACGCAGATGTTAAATTAACAAAGATTTCATGAATATGGACAAGCGAATAAAACCAGCCAAGAGACTTGCAAAGCGCGGCAAACCCGGGCAACGGGGGGTCGCATTGCTGGAGGCCCTCATTTCCATCCTGCTCTTTTCGATGGGCGTCCTTGCCTTGGTCGGTTTGCAGGGCGCCATGATCAAGAACACCTCCGACGCGCAATTCCGCGCCGAAGCCAGTTATATCGCGCAGCAATGGATAGGCAAGATGTGGGCGGACCCTTCCAATCTGTCTGCGTACCTTATACCCGATCAAACCAATTCCAACTACGATGTTTCCTCGCAACTGCCCAATGGCGAGCGAATCGTCACACAACCCGACGTCACCAATCTCCCCAATGAGTACCTCGTCATCATCAAGTGGCAGGAACCCGGGCAGCTTCAGCACAGTTATACCACCACTGTCAGCATTGCCGGGGGCTAACGTGATGAAGCCGAACAATCCACATCCAGGCATCAATCAGGCAGGCTTCAGCCTCATAGAGATCATGGTCGGGCTGGTGATCGGCCTGCTTGTGACCCTGGTCGTGTTGCAGGTATTCTCGGTCTATGAAGGGCAAAAACGCACCACCACGGGAAGCGCAGATGCGCAGACCAATGGCAACGTCGCGCTCTTTTCCATCAAGCGTGATCTGGAGCTGGCGGGGTACACCCTGCTTCCAGCCACCGATTCTGCGCTCGAGTGCACTGCGCCGAATTTTGGAGACAGCGGTGCGACGAGCCTTTCCCCTGTCACGATCACCGATGGCGGCACCCTCCCCGGCGCCAGCGACACGATCACGATCCGCTACGGTACCTCCAACTACGGGGGGGGGCCCACCAAGATCAACGCGAACATCGGCACGGCGCCCAGCATCAACGGGGGGCAGACGGCAACGGTCAACGACAACCAGAACTGTGCGGTCAACGACGTCGCAATCGTCATCAATGGCGCGCTTTCGTGCAACCTGACCAAAGTGACGGGCCTGTCGGCTCCTCCGGACTATACCGGAATAGGACTGTCGAACGTTGCCGCCATGGGCACCGGAAATGGATCCTACATTGCCTGTCTGGGGGCATGGAAGGAAATCAAGTACAGCATCAACCCGAACTATAACCCCATCGACCCGAACAATTCGCAAGCCTATTTGCAGCGGACGGATACGGGCGCTACGCCTGTGGCTGCCGTAGCGGACATCGTCAACATACAGGCACAATACGGGATTTCGGCCACTGCCAACTCGAACCAGATCATCCAGTGGGTGGATGCCACCGGCATATGGGCGGAGCCGCTTGCGACCGCGAGCCGCAACCTGATCAAGGCAGTGCGCATCGCAGTGGTGGCGCGCAACGGCTTGCTGGAAAAGACCAACGTGACCAACGCATGCAGCTCGCTGACCACCGATGCGCCGACCGGCCTGTGTGCGTGGGCCGGGTCCTCCGCCGGAACAATAATCCCTTCGCCCGCCCCGGCCATCAACCTGACGAACGACCCCAACTGGCAGCGCTACCGCTACCGGGTGTTCGAAACCATCATTCCGCTGCGCAACGTCATCTGGTCCAAGAGCACGCTATGAGTACCCTGCCCAAAACCAACAACCGAGTCATCACTCCCCGATTCCCAGGCAGGCAGCGCGGCATCGTGCTGTTCTTTACCCTGATCGCAATGGTAGTCATGTCGCTCGCCGCCGTAGCACTTATACGCTCAGTCGACACCAGCACGATGATTGGGGGCAACCTTGCATTCAAACAGGCGGGCACCGCCTCCGGGGATGGCGGGATCGAAGCCGCCATCGCCTGGCTAACCACGGCACAAGCAACCATGGCAGCCGCAAACCTGAATGTCTACACGGCTAACACCCACGTCTTCAACGTCACGGGCGGTGCGCCGGGTTTCACCACGGCGCTCGCGGCACCCTGTTGCGTGAACGCTGGTTACTACTCCAATGCCGACCCAACCCTGAACCTTACTGCGATGGCTTGGAACAATTCCAACAGCGCCCTGATCACCGATGCCAGCGGCAACAGCGTCGACAGCAGCGGCAACACCGTACGCTATATCATCCAGCGCATGTGCCGCACGCCCAACGAATTGCCCAACCAGATTGAAGAACCGACCTACGCCCCGCCCAAAACCGGATGCTTGTTCAGCAGTGCCGCTCTCGACAACAACGGGATGGCTATCCCTTACGCCACCGATATCTGTCAGGGTTCCGGGTGTCCCACGGGTGGCCAGTCAACTTTGATGCGCATCACCGCGCAGGTAACAGGACCAAAGAATACGGTCGCCTACATACAGGCGATCGCTTATTAGGAGGCAAACATGAAAAACCAACCGAACTCGCTTGCCAGCGCACGGCACCTTTTTTTCAAACTGGCGCTGACACTCAGCCTCGCGCTTCCGTTCCCCGCATTGGCGAACTCCGTCACACTGGCATCGTCGCCGCTGGCGAATTCCTCGAGCACAACGGTCCAGCCGAACATGATGTTCATGCTGGACGACTCCGGCAGCATGGCCTGGGACTACATGCCCGACGATGCCCTGAACTTTAACGTGGGGTATGGCTTCAACACCAATCATTGCAACGGGGTCTACTACAATCCGGCCATTACCTACATCCCTCCGGTGACTTCCACCGGGACGAGCTATCCGAACGCGAGTTTCACCGCCGCATGGAAAGACGGGTATAACACCGGCGCTGGAACCGTCAACCTGAACACCAGCTTTACCGGTGGCAGCGGCACCGGCAGCAGCGGGGCCAAAGGCTATACCGGCCAAGCCTTTTATTACACGTATAGTGGCACGCAGACTACTCCCGCCCAGATGCTGTACCACAACACGTCCAGCACTTTCTATAAGGAATGCATCAGTGCGGTCGGTTCCACCACCAAGGTTGACGGGACCAACCCGGTCAACACGGTGTTCACGCGGGTCAATTTGGCCACGACGCCGACCACCACCATTACCGTCACCAGCCCCGGCGGCGCCACGATCACGGTAAACGGCAACAGCAAGACCGCGGTCAGCACAGTGCTCGTGAACGGCGTCGAAATACTGAACGGCACGACCAGCCAATCAAGCAATGGCAGCACGCTCGCCGGCTATATCGCAAACGGCATCAACGCCTGCACCACGACCACGACCGGAAACTGCACCACGACCGGAGGAACCGGCTTTAGCGCAACCGCATCGGGCAATGTCGTCACCATCCTTGGCCCGGGCTCTGCGGGCGGCTACACCCCCGCGGTCACCAATTCCAGCGGATCGATGACCTATAGCTA
This sequence comes from uncultured beta proteobacterium, assembly GCA_963833515.1. Lineage (GTDB taxonomy): Bacteria > Pseudomonadota > Gammaproteobacteria > Burkholderiales > Gallionellaceae > Gallionella. The sequence goes on from CAWHYN010000012.1 coordinate 260,686, forward strand.
TACCAGCTTCCCGGCCGTCGCCTCCACGTACGTCAGCGGCATCACGGTGAACGGCACGCAGTTGCTGACGACCACAAACGCGCCACCCGGGACCACGGGCACGTCGAGCGCTTCCACTTTGGCTAGCAGCATCGCCACGGCCATCAACGCGACTGGTTATACGGCGACCGCATCGGGCAATGTCGTGACAGTGACTGGCCCGTCGTCGTCCTCGCTTTTCACCCCAATCATCACTACCGTTCCCGCGACCGGGGGCTTGACGGTGACCACCGCTGCTTTCCCGGACAGTACACCCGCCGATTTGCAGAACTTCGCCAACTGGTACAGCTATTACAGCGACCGCATGCTGATGATGAAGACCGGCGTGGGACTTGCATTTGCCCCGATTGGCGGCAATTATCGCGTCGGGTTCATGACCATGAACAACAACGTTGCGCCCGACTACGTCGATATCGCTACATTCACTGCCGCCCAGAAAAGCGCCTGGTACACCAAGCTTTATGCCTCCGTGCCTTCAAACTCCACCCCTCTGCGCGAAGCGCTTTCCCATATCGGACAGCTCTTTGCACATAAAATCGGTTCGTACACGACCTACACCTCCACGATAACCGTGAACGGGAACAGCAGCACCACAGTGACCGGCATTACCGTAAACGGAGCTCAGCTCATGGCGGGCACCGCCACGCCCAGTTCCAGCTCCACTGCCGTTGCGGCCAGTGTCGCCAACCAGATCAACATTCCGGTCGTCAGTAATTACGGCGCTGCACAATCGGGCAATGTCATCACCATCACTTCCGGACTGGCATCGGATGTGGGCAGCTACCCGGTCGAATCGGATGATGGCGGCGGCATGACGTTTACCATCACTCCCTTTGTCGCCAATACCGTGGTTTCGAACTTGAACGGCGTCACGCCAAATGACCCGATCCAGTATTCCTGCCAGCAGAACTTCGTGATCCTTTCCACCGACGGATACTGGAATGGTTCCACCACTTACGACCTGGACAACAATCCGGTCGGCAACCAGGACGGCATAGCTCCCCGGCCCATGTACGACGGCGCTGCCGTCAACATGGTCACCAGCCAGACTTTCCAGAAAGTCACACAACTGACCGCGACCACGAGCCAAATACAAAAGCGTACCACGCAGCTCCAAAGCTATACGGCTAACCTGCAACAGCAGACCGGAACCTTGCAGTGGCAGACCCGGCTGCAGCAGACGACCGCGCCGCTCGAATGGCAGACCAAGCTGCAGCAGACGGTAGCACCCCTGCAATGGCAGACCAAGCTGCAGCAGACGACCGGCGCCCTGGACTGGCAGACCAAGCTGCAAAAAACGACTGCCACGCTGCAATGGCAGACCAAGCTGCAGCAAACGGTAGCACCATTGCTATGGCAAACCACGCTGGAAAAAACGACCGCGTCGCTGCAATGGCAAACCAAGCTGCAGCAGGCGACCGGTGCGTTGCAGTGGACCACCAAGCAGCAAGCGACGACCGGTACGCTGACATGGCAAACCAAGCAACAGGCGGCGTTAGGTGCGTTGCAGTGGACCACCAAGCAGCAAGCAACCAGCGGTACGCTTACGTGGGCCACCAAGCAACAGGCGGCGTTAGGTGCGTTGCAGTGGACCACCAAGCAGCAAGCGACCAGCGGTACGCTTACGTGGGCCACCACGCAACAGATACAGACAGGCTGGCTGCAAAAGAATGTCTCCGGCAGCTGGACCAACGTGGGTGCTAGTGGCACTTGCTCTGGCGGTACTACTACGTGCAGGCTAAACGGTTCGAATTCGACGTCGAGTACGGCTGTCGCACTCACACAATCTTATCTGGCCTATGGGGCAACATGTACCGTTAGTGGGTCATTCACCAGCGGCACGGGCGGAACAGCGGACGGCAGCGGCACTGTCGTCACCTGCCCGGTCAATGCCTCATTTGGCCCAACGACGAACCTGACTGCCGGCCAGACCTGTACCGGGGGCGGTACCGTGCAGTGCGGCACGACCGGCACATCACTTGCCTATGTGACCACCTATCCGGGAACGTGCGCCGTCAGTTATAACGGCGCTTCCTCGACCAGCACCGTGGGTGCCAACGGCCTGGTCGTCACCGCCTGCTCGGTCAATGCATCCTATAACAGCACGCTGACCTCGGTCGGTGCCAGCGGCACCTGCAACGGCAGCCTTGCGAATATCCAGTGCAGCAACGCCGGTACGGCAGCCTACACTACTTACGCTTCTCCAAGCTGTACCCAGTCCTTCAATGGCGCGACCGGCACAAGCACTGCGGATGCCAGCGGCAATGTCGTGACCTGCTCGGTCAACGCCTCGTTTGGTCCAACGACGAATCTGGCCTCCGGACAGACCTGTACCGGGGGCGGCAACGTCCAGTGCGGCACGACCGGCACGTCCACTGCCTATGTGACCACCTATCCGGGAACGTGCGCGATCACTTATAACGGTGCTTCCTCGACCAGCACCGCGGGTACCGGCGGTCTGGTGGTGACTGCCTGCCCGGTCAATGCATCCTATAACAGCACGCTGACCTCGGTCGGTGCCAGCGGCACCTGCAACGGCAGCCTTGCGAATATCCAGTGCAGCAACGCCGGTACGGCAGCCTACACGACTTACGCTTCTCCAAGCTGTACCCAGTCCTTCAATGGCGCGACCGGCACAAGCACTGCAGATGCCAGCGGAAATGTCGTGACCTGCTCGGTCAACGCCTCGTTTGGTCCAACGACGAACCTGGCCTCCGGACAGACCTGTACCGGGGGCGGCAACGTCCAGTGCGGAACGAGCGGCACGTCCACTGCGTATGTGACCACCTATCCGGGAACGTGCACCGTAACTTATAACGGTGCTTCCTCGACCAGCACCGCGGGTACCGGCGGTCTGGTGGTGACTGCCTGCCCGGTCAATGCCTCCTATAACGGCACGCTGACCTCGGTCGGTGCCAGCGGCACCTGTAATGGCAGCCTCGCCAACATCCAGTGTTCAAACGCCGGCACGGCAGCCTATCTGGCATCCCCCACCGCGACCTGCACGAATACCTTCAACGGCGCCGCGGGGACAAGCACCGCGAATACCAGCGGCAACGTGACGACCTGCTCGACTTCCGCGACCTGGTCCACGGCAGCGGCAATGGGCGCGAGTGCGACCTGCCCCGGCAATGGGACGACCATCCAGTGTCCGACCGGTGCGGGAACGACGTCTTATCTGGCTTCGCCAGCCGCCACCTGCTCCACCACCTGGACTGCCGCTGGCGCCACCAGCACCTCAGACGCCAGCGGCAATGTCGTGACGGCTTGCCCGACGTCCGGAACATGGTCCACGGCGGCGGCAGTGGGCGCGAACGGGACCTGTCCCGGGAATGGGACGACCATCCAATGTTCGAGCACCGGCACTGCAGCTTATCTGGCCTCGCCCACCGCGACTTGCTCTCAAACCTTCAATGGTGCGGGCGCCTCTAGCACCGCAAATGCCGGCGGCAACGTCACGACCTGCTCGACTTCCGCGACCTGGTCCACGGCAGCGTCAGTGGGCGCGAGTGCGACCTGCCCCGGCAATGGGACGACCATCCAGTGTCCGACCGGTGCGGGAACGACGTCTTATCTGACTTCGGCAGCGGCGACCTGCTCCACCACCTGGACTGCCGCTGGCGCCACCAGCACCTCAGACGCCAGCGGCAATGTCGTGACGGCTTGCCCGACGTCCACGACCTGGTCCACGGCGGCGGCGGTGGGTGCTAACGGAACCTGTCCCGGCAATGGGACGACCATCCAGTGTTCGAACACCGGCACCGCCGCGTATCTCACGTCGCCCACCGCGACGTGTACCAATACCTTCGGTGGCGCTTCCGCATCGAGCACCGCGAATGCCAGCGGCAACGTCACGAGCTGTTCGACGTCCGGGACCTGGTCTACGGCGCAGAACGTGGGCGCCGGCGGGACTTGTACCCCAAGTGCCACCCTCCAGTGTCCGAGCGGCACGGGAACGACGTCTTATCTGGCTTCGCCAACCGCCACCTGCTCCATCACCTGGACGTCGGTTAGCGCAGCCAATACCCCCGATGCCAGCGGCAATGTCGTGACGGCTTGCCCGACTTCCACGACCTGGTCCACGGCAGCGGCGGTGGGCGCGAACGCGACCTGCCCGGGAAATGGGACAACCGTCCAGTGTCCAACTGGCGCGACAACCATAACCTATCTGACGTCGCCCACCCAGACCTGTTCGATCAACTGGACTTCGGCCAGCAGCACCAGCACCTCCAATGCCAGCGGCGCTGTCGTGACGGCTTGCCCGACTTCCCCGAACTGGACTACGTTGGCGAACGTGCCGAATGGAAGCACTTGCACGCCTACCTCGACTTCCAACTGCCAGTACAGCTGGGGTAGCTGGTCCAACGCCGCTTCCTGTAATATGAATTTCAATTCGGGTTCAGGAACGTGGAACATCACGAGCGGGACGAATTGCCAATACTCCGCGCCGACGTGGGTCAACAGTGCCACCTGCACCATCGTTGCCCCGTCTCCCGGACCCAACTACACGGTCGCAGCAGCGGTGAGCAACTGCCAGACCACCGACACCGGTTGGGTCGGCGCGGCTTCCTGCACCAATTCAAGTTCGGGCGGCCAGACCGTGTATTGCCCGAACCCGAACCCCGTTGTCACAGGACCTACGCCCGTAGCATCCTGCACCAACCAAACCCCCAGCGCGAGCAACAACTATGTGGGCATTGCATGTACGACGAACATCTTGCAGAACTCGACAGCCGTCGGATCATGCGTCCAGTCGAACAGCGGCGCGCCCACTTACATCAACACGAGCTGCACGACGACCACGCTGTCGACGACCAACAATGTGGCGTCCTGCACCCCGGGGATTGGCGGCCCGCCCACCTATATCACCACGACCTGCACCCTCGGGACTGGCGGAACCGCGAACACGCTTGCGGATGTGGCGATGTACTACTACCAGAATGATCTGCGCGATCCATCGCTGTCCAATTGCACAGGGGCTCCCAGCACGACCTACCCGTCTGGAACCGACGTTTGTGCGAACAATGTGTTCGTCACCCCTCAGGACAACAATACCCAGCAGCATTTGACGACCTACACCCTGGGAATTGGCACGCGCGGCGCAATGGTTTACACATCGCCGAACTACATGTCCGATACCAGCGGCGATTTTTATTCCGTCAAGACCGGTGCCACGGCCAATACATCGGCGTCACCACCGGTCTGCTCCTGGCAAACCAGCGGTACGGTCTGCAATTGGCCCATCCCTGCCTCCAACAGCTATACGAACATCGATGACCTTTGGCATGCAGCGGTGAACGGCCACGGCGTCTATTACAATGCCACCGACCCGAGCGCCCTCTCCCAGGGCCTGACCAACGCGTTATCGAGCATCACTGCGCGAAAGGGTGCAGCAGCAGCAGCGGCCACCAGCACGCTGAACCCGGTCGCCGGAAATAACTATGCCTACGTGGCCAGTTATACGACGGTGAACTGGACGGGCAATCTCGAAGCGCGCTCCATCAACACGATCACCGGCACGATTGCTACAAGCGCAACCTGGTGCGCCGAAAACATCCCGGCAGATACCTGCCTGGCGCCTGCGACGGTGGTAGCCTCCAACAGCGGGAACAGCACCGTGTACAATTGCGTCACGCCCAATGCCACGTCGAGCAGCTGCGCATCTCCCGGCGTGTTTGATCCGGTTGCCAATACCTGCTCGCTGCCAATGGCCGTGGCATGTAACGGGACCATGCCGCCAACGGTTGGAGCCAGCAGCGACACGCGGACGATCTATACCTCCAATTCCAGCGATACCGCCCTGATCAATTTCGATGCAACCTATGCAACCAGCAATCCGACCAATTTCTCGGCGGCGCACATCAATACGCTCACGCAGTGGGCTGGGCTGACCACGGCGCAACAAGCGGTGGCAGGAAACCCGGTCAACCTGATCAATTATCTGCGCGGCCAGACCGGCTATGACAACCGTTCCTCCAATCCGACGGCCAACCAGCTCTATCGATCCCGCCTGACGGTGCTGGGGGATGCGCTGGAATCACAGCCTTCCTATATCGCAGCTCCCACCTTCAGCTACGCCGACGCAGGGTACAGCGCCTTTGCGACGTCGAACGCCGCCCGGCCGGGAGCAGTGTACATGGGAACCAACGACGGCATGGTGCACGCCTTTAACGGCAGCACCGGGGCGGAAAACTGGGCCTATGTGCCCAGCATGGTGATCCCCAACATGTGGAAATTGGCGGATTTCAACTACGGCACCCAGCACGTCAACTACGTGAACGGCAGCCCGATCATCTCGGACTTCTACTGCACCTCGAATTGCCCCGGCGGCGTCACACCCTCATGGCGCACGATACTGGTGGGCGGTTTGAACGGCGGCGGACGCGAGTATTACGCACTGGACATCACCAATCCGACCAGTCCCTCCCTGCTGTGGGAATTCACGCCTGCCCAGGATGCCAATCTTGGCTACACCTTTGGTCTCCCAATTGTGACCAAGATGTCGAACGGTACCTGGGTCGTGGTGGTCACATCGGGCTACGACAATGGCCAGCTCAGCGGCGACGGAGTCACGGCCAACTCCCCCACCGGTAACGGCCAGGGCTACCTCTACGTGCTCGACGCCAGGGCAGGCACGATCATCAACAAGATCAGCACCGGCGTCGGCTCTGCCACCACGCCCAGCGGACTGGCCAAGATCGCCGCATGGAATACCGCGGCTTCCACCAATCAGGCCAGTTACATCTATGGCGGCGACCTGCTCGGCAACGTATGGCGCTTCGACATCAACGCAGGTACGGCTTTCCAGATGGCGATCCTCAAGGATGCCTCCGGCAATCTTCAGCCCATCACCACCACGCCCACACTCGGCCTGATCGGCGGCGAACGTATCGTCTTCGTCGGAACCGGCGAATATCTGCAAACCTCCGACCTGTCCAATACCAAGGTGCAGACGCTGTATGGGATATCGGATACCTCGAGCAACACCCTGATCAACCCCCGTTCTTACACAAAGCCGCTGGGTTCGACCGCAGCCGGACTAATGGTGCAGCAAACGCTGACCGCCAACGGTACGGTTCGGACAGGAACCAGCAATCCGGTGGACTTCAACGTGGACCGTGGCTGGTATATCGATTTCCCCGATACTGGCGAACGTGAGAACGTCGACAGCGATTTGATACAGGGAACGTTGCTGGTACCTTCGATAGTTCCATCCAGTACCGTTTGCTCGCCGGGCGGCTATGGCTGGCTGAACTTCTTCGACTACACGTCGGGCGCTCCGGTAGCGATTCCGCTGACATCTGGTGCGACTCCGAACACCAACGTGTCAGTGCAATACAGCGCTCCGATCGTCGGTATGAATATTCTCTACATCACCGGTAGTCCGATCGTCGAGGTGGTCACGGCGACCAATCCGACACCCACCGTCAATAATCAGGTCGCAATCGCGCCCCAAACATCGAACTGGACCGGGACCAGGATACAGTGGCGCGAGTTGATCCCGTAACGTTCGCGCGCACTTGATCCAGGAGGTTTCCTGACGATTGCCGCACCAACCCCGGCCCGCGAGGCCGGGGGTTTTTTGGCGCCGGCCGGATCGGTTCATGTGTATCCTCTCAGGCGCATTGGCCTGCGAGCTCATTCCGTTCTCATTTGCCGAACACAGTATTCCCGCTTGTCGTATGATCGTTGCGCATTAACTGCGAATTGGTTGTTGTCACGGGCCACACGGTCCCCGCCACAACACGGGGCTTTCGGCATGGCCGGGAGTTCAAGCACGGACAGGCATTCCTTGCACACAAACAGTGGTCATGCGGCGCGCCGCCAAGCAGAACGAGGGCAGAATGCCTGGCTGCCGGTGAGATTTGTGGGATCAGGACTTGAGTTCGATTCCCTATCGCGTAAATGCCATAAGTGGTTATCATTTCGGGCATGAAATTTTCTCCAAGACGGTCGGCCGGAGTCCCTGCTGAAGATGATGGTGTTCAACTCATGCAAGAATCAAGCTTGCAATGACGATGACCTTATTTCAAAACACGCTGTCAATCGCGGTGCAGTGCTCATGACGGTTTCAAGGATGGCTCCCTTATCAAGATGTCGAGAGGCAGAAATGCCCGCCTTACCATGAAGACTTTGGTGAACGCCTGGCACAAGAGCCCAATCCGCCTGACGCATTCCACTGTCGCGCCGAAAAGCGCAGATATCCCATGAGCACAAATCTCTCCGAATTGCCGAAGGACCTGCAGCGTCCCGTTGATGACGGAGGGGCGACTCACTTGCAGGGCATGCTCATGCCGCAGCTAATGCTTCCCGCGACCAATGGCGCGGGCATTGACCTCGCGGCTATTGCAGGGCGTTTCGTGATCTACATCTACCCGATGACTGGGCGTCCGGGGGTGCCATTGCCCGATGGCTGGGACGGCATTCCAGGCGCCCGCGGCTGCACGCCGCAGGCCTGCAGCTTTCGCGATCACTACACTGAACTGAAGGCGCTGAATGCTTCGATATTTGGGTTGAGTGCACAGACCACTGCGGATCAGAAGGAAGCGCGTGACCGATTGCACCTTTCCTTCGAGCTGCTGAGCGACAGTGGACATCGGCTGAAGCAGTTGCTCCGATTGCCCTCCTTTGCCGTGGCAGACATGGAGCTATACAAACGCCTGACGCTCATCGTCGAGAATGGGCGAATCAAGAAGGTGTTCTATCCCGTCTTCCCTGCAGACCGGAATGCCGGGGACGTTGTCGCGTGGTTACGGCAGAACGCCCAGTTCGACCATGCGGCGAACGGGCCGGAAGCGTAGCAGTCCTGAGCTCGACTTTGATGGTCTGTTTCCCGGGAGTACGAATTGCAGCTCTGCGCCGAATGGCCCTCGTCGGCCAGTAGCAACCTCCATTTCAACATTGTCCCCGCCTGGGTGTGTGAAGAACATCGAATCATAAGGCAAACACACAAAACTTCGCGGAAAAAATAAGGGAGCCAAATTTGGCTCCCTCGATTCCCGATGCCCCCCGGTCAGCCAGAAGGCCGGTTTTCGCTTTCCTTCGGCTGACCTATTTGACGATGGCCTTCAGTTCGCCTTTCGCGTACCGGTTCGCCATCGCGTCCAGGGAAATCGGCTTGATCTTCGAAGCCTGGCCGGCGCAACCGAACGCTTCATAGCGCGCCTTGCAGATCGCCTTCATCGCCTTGGTCGACTCCGTCAGGAATTTGCGCGGGTCAAAGTCCTTGGGATTTTGCGCCAGATAGCGACGCACCGAACCGGTGGAAGCCATCCGCAAGTCGGTGTCGATATTGACCTTGCGCACGCCGTGCTTGATGCCCTCGACGATTTCCTCAACGGGCACGCCGTAGGTTTGTCCCATGGTGCCGCCGAATTCGTTGATGATCTTCAGCCATTCCTGCGGAACCGAAGATGAGCCGTGCATCACGAGATGGGTGTTGGGGATGCGCGCATGGATCTCCTTGATGCGGCTGATCGCCAGGGTTTCCCCCGTGGGCGGCTTGGTAAACTTGTACGCCCCGTGCGAAGTGCCTATCGCGATAGCCAATGCATCCACCCCGGTCTGGCGAACAAATTGCGCAGCCTCTTCAGGATCGGTCAGCAGTTGGTCGTGGGTCAACACGCCCTCCGCGCCGTGTCCGTCTTCCTTTTCACCCATGCCGCTTTCCAGCGAGCCCAGGCAGCCGAGCTCACCTTCCACAGAAACCCCTACCGCATGCGACATCTCAACCACGCGACGAGTGACATCCACATTGTATTCGAACGAGGCGGGCGTCTTGGCATCTTCCTTCAGCGAGCCGTCCATCATCACGCTGGAGAAGCCGGATTTGATCGCGTTGATGCATACCGCCGGTGATGCCCCGTGATCCTGGTGCATCACGACGGGGATATGCGGATAGGATTCCACCGCCGCCGCGATAAGGTGGCGCAGGAATGCCTCGCCGGCATACTTCCGCGCTCCTGCAGAGCCTTGCATGATCACCGGACTGTTGGCTTCGTCGGCCGCTTCCATGATGGCTTTGACTTGTTCGAGATTGTTTACGTTGAATGCGGGCAAGCCGTAGCCGTTTTCCGCAGCATGATCGAGCAGTTGACGCAAAGATACGAGAGCCATTTTCTTCTCCTGATTAAAAATTCAAAACTGGATGTTACATTCCAGATCGTTGTGCACAGTCTAATTCCAATCAATTTCTTGTTCTAACATTAGTGCTTGTGGTGATCGCCCACTTTGACGATTTTCATCGTGTTCGTGTGTCCAGATTGGCCGATTGCTTCGCCAATGGTCATCACCATCAGATCCCCCTTTGCAACCATCTTCAACCGCACCAACTCGTCCTCTGCATCGTACAACGTCTGAGCATGGTCCTTTGAAGCACTTCTAAAAGCAATCGGATGCACCCCGCTAAACAGCGTCACCTTGCTCAATGTCTCTTCCAGCGGAGTCATTGCGAAGATCGGGACGCCGGCGTTCAGTCGCGACATCCACAACGGCGTAGAGCCTGATTGTGTCAGGGCGACGATCGCCTTCACCTTTAGATGCGAAGCCGCATACAGCGCCGACATCGCAATGGATTGATCGACACGTGTGAAGGTTTGTGCCATGGTTCGGCGGTCGATCGCGTGGTCATCGGCTTCAGCCTCTGCCTTCAAGCAGATGCGCGCCATCGCTTCGATCGTTTCGACCGGATAGTCACCGACAGCCGTTTCCGCCGACAGCATCACCGCGTCGGTGCCATCCAGCACCGCGTTCGCCACATCCGAAACTTCTGCGCGTGTCGGTATTGGGTTGCTGATCATCGATTCCATCATTTGCGTAGCAGTGATCACCAGCCGATTTTTATCACGCGCCATTTTGATCATGCGCTTTTGCAGGCCTGGCACCGCGGCATCGCCGACTTCCACGCTCAGGTCCCCGCGCGCCACCATGATCGCATCCGATGCAGCTATGATGCCTGCCAAGGCCGGAATGGCTTCGGCACGCTCGATCTTGGCCATCAGGAGGCTCTTGCCTCCCGCAGCGTGCATCAGTTCACGCGCCAGGCGCATGTCATCCCCCGTACGCGGGAACGACACGGCGAGGTAATCCGCCTTGATCAATGCAGCCGTCGTGATATCTTCCTTGTCCTTGTCGGTCAGCGCAGGCGCAGTCAGGCCACCGCCCTTGCGGTTGATGCCCTTGTTATTGGATAGCACACCGCCGCGCACCACTTTACAAATGATCTGGGGTCCCTTGACGGCAGTCACGCGAAATTCCAGCATGCCATCGTTGAGCAACAGCACTGTGCCTTCGCTGACATCGTTTGGCAATTCCTTATAATCGAGGCCGACGCGCTCCTGATTGCCCAAGCCATCCAGGGACGCATCAAGAATGAATGTGTCGCCGTTGTTCAACTCGATCTTGTCGTTCTCGAACTTGCGTATGCGTATCTTTGGCCCCTGCAGATCGGCCAGGATCCCCACCGTGCGGCCGCATGCCCGGGCAACAGCGCGCACGGTTTCAGCTCGGCTCATATGGTCTTCCGCGGAGCCATGCGAAAAATTCATCCTCACCAGATCGACGCCGGCGCGTATCATTTTTTCCAATACTTTCCGGTCATTCGAAGCAGGGCCCAGCGTTGCAACTATCTTTGTTCTACGCAGCATGTGTCGTTGTAATATTTCCTGTTATTGTTAATGCCGGTATATCCCGTTATCGCTGGCTGGCGCGCTGCTCAAGGATTTCCACGGCAGGCAACTTCTTGCCCTCAAGGAATTCCAGGAACGCTCCGCCCGCGGTGGAGATGTAAGACACTTTGTCATAGATGTCGTACTTCTGGATTGCCGCAATGGTGTCACCGCCTCCCGCCAGGGTGAACGCTTTCGTTTCGGCGATCGCCATGGCGATCTTCTTGGTACCTGCGCCGAATTGATCGAATTCGAATACGCCTACAGGACCGTTCCATACGACCGTCCCGGCCTTCATAATGATATCCACAAGTTCCTGCGCCGATTTCGGTCCGATGTCGAAAATCATCTCGTCGTCAGCGACATCCTTGGCGTCTTTCAGTATGGCAGGCGTGTTTTCATTACCCGCCACAAAAGGCGGCGCCTTGCCGACCACGACATCACTTGCGATGGGGATGCTGGCACCGCGAGCCGACATCTTCGCCATCAGGGCCTGAGCGGTCGGGACCAGATCGTTTTCGCACAGTGATTTGCCGACCGGATGTCCCGTTGCCTTGAGGAAGGTATTGGCGATACCGCCGCCAACCACCAATTGATCCACTTTTTCCGACAGACTTTCCAGCACTGTCAGCTTGGTCGATACTTTGCTGCCACCCACGATCGCGACCATCGGGCGTGCGGGACTGAGCAGGGCCTTGGTCAACGCGTCAAGTTCTTCGGTCAACAGGATTCCGGCGGCAGCGACCGGCGCATATTTGGCCACGCCGTGTGTCGATGCTTCGGCGCGGTGCGCCGTACCGAATGCGTCCATCACGAACACGTCGCACAGTGCGGCATATTTGCGAGCGGTTTCTTCGGCACTTTTCTTTTCGCCCTTGTTGAAACGGCAATTCTCCAGCAGCACTAATTCACCGTCGGCAACATTGAAGCCTCCATCGACCCAATCCCTGATCAGGCGCACGGGTTTGCCCAACTTGTTGGCAATCACGTTGGCGACAGGCTTGAGCGAGTTCTCCTCCGAATAAATCCCTTCTTCCGGACGACCCAGGTGGGATGTCACCATCACTTTTGCACCCGCTTTCAATGCAAAATTGATGGTCGCCATCGAAGCGGTGATGCGGGCATCAGAAGTCACTTTGCCATCCTTGACTGGCACATTGAGGTCTGAACGAATCAGGACCCGCTTCCCCTTGAGGTCCAGATCGGTCATTTTGATAACGGACATGATTTTTCCTTTTTCGTAAACTGGCAAGGACGAGGCCCGTCGTGGGCCAGCCCTTCTCAGGCGGATTATTTGGAGATGTGCCGCACCATGCGCATCAGGTTGCAGGTATAGCCGTACTCGTTGTCATACCAGGCGACGACCTTGACGAAAGTCGGGTCGAGCGCGATGCCTGCATCGGCATCAAATACCGACGGACAGGTCTCTCCGCGGAAATCGGTGGACACCACCTTGTCGTTGGTATAGCCCAGCACGCCTTTTAACGGACCATTCTCCGATGCAGCCTTCATCGCCTTGCATATTTCGTCGTACGTGGCGGCCTTGTTCAATTCGCAGGTCAAATCCACCACCGATACATCGGACGTCGGGACGCGGAATGCCATCCCGGTCAATTTCTTGTTAAGTGCCGGAATCACCACTCCCACCGCTTTTGCAGCGCCCGTGGAGGAAGGAATGATGTTTTCCAGAATCCCCCGGCCGCCTCGCCAATCCTTATTGGACGGGCCATCGACGGTCTTCTGTGTCGCTGTTGCTGCGTGCACGGTAGTCATCAAGCCGCGCTTGATGCCAAATACGTCGTTCAACACTTTGGCAACCGGTGCCAGCGCGTTAGTCGTACAAGAGGCGGCCGATACGATGCTCTCGCCCTTGTAAGTGTCATGGTTCACCCCATAAACGAACATAGGAGTATCGTCCTTGCTCGGCGCAGACTGAATCACCTTCTTGGCTCCCGCATCAATGTGTGCCTGGCAGGTCTCCTTGGTCAGGAAGAAACCGGTACTCTCCACGACGATATCGACCTTGGCTTCGTTCCACTTCAGTTCCGCCGGGTTCTTGATGGCGGTCAGGCGAATCCGCTTGCCATTGACGATCAGCGTGTTGCCCTCGACCGAAACGTCGCCTTTGAAGCGACCATGCACTGAATCATGCTTTAGCATATAAGCCAGATAATCCGGTTCCAGCAGATCGTTGATGGCAACGATTTCTGCCTCCGGAAAATCCTTGACGGCCGCACGGAATACCATGCGTCCGATACGACCAAATCCATTGATACCGATGCGAATTGTCATTTTGTCTCTCCCTTGCGATTAATAATTAGGTATAAATTTCCAGCGCCCCTTTTTCGGTCTTTACAGTCTTCCAAACATTCTTGCTTTCCGCAGGGATGTTGTCCCTTAACACTTGCTACACCAGAATTTGTCGGCGGCCGCTACGTTGATGTTGTCATTTAGCCAATACTTTCTTTACTGTTGCCGCCACGTTGTCCACGGTAAATCCGAAGTGCTTGAACAGCTCCGGTGCCGGGGCGGATTCGCCGAAGCAATCCATGCCGATAACTGCCCCTTCCAAACCGACATATTTGTGCCAGTAGCCGGTGACACCCGCTTCCACGGCTACGCGCTTGATTCCCTTGAGCAGCACGCTGTCCCGGTAAGCCTGATCCTGTCGGTCGAATACGTTGGTTGAAGGCATCGAAACAACACGCACGTTAATGCCTTCGGTCGCCAACAAGGCCTGTGCCTTCATGGCCAGATCCACTTCGGATCCGGTGGCGATGAGGATGACTTGGGGCTTGCCTCCAGCAGCCTCGGACAGCACATAGCCACCCTTGCGGATATTGGCTATCTGCGCTGCATCGCGCTTCTGGAATGGCAGGTTCTGACGGCTGAAGATCAGTGACGATGGACCCGTCTTGCGCTCCACCGCGCATACCCACGACACGATGGACTCTGTGGTATCGCACGGGCGCCATGTATCCATGTTGGGAATGAAGCGCAGTGTCGTCGTTTGTTCCACCGGTTGGTGGGTTGGGCCATCCTCGCCCAAACCGATGGAATCGTGCGTGTACACATAGATTACGCGCTGCTTCATTAATGCTGACATGCGCAAGGCGTTCCGCGCATATTCGGAGAACATCAGGAAAGTTCCGCCGAAGGGCAACAGGCCCCCGTGCAGCGCCATGCCGTTCATGATGTGCGACATACCGAATTCGCGCACCCCATAGCTGATGTAATTGCCCGGTTTGGTGGCGTGTACGTGATGCGCCCCGGTCCAGTTGGTAAGGTTGGAACCCGTCAGGTCGGCCGACCCGCCCAGGAATTCCGGCAACACCGGTACCAGCGCGTTGATGGCGTTCTGCGAAGCCTTGCGGGTGGCAATCGTCTCGCCTTTTTCGTTGATCTGCGCGATGACCTTGGCAACATGCTCTGCCCAATTAGCGGGCAGGTCGCCTTTCATGCGGCGCTCGAATTCGGATGCCTCTTTCGGGTAGGCCTTCTTGTATTCGGCAAACTTGTTGTTCCACAGATTTTCCAGACCGGCACCCTTGGTACGCGCATCCCAGGCCTCATACACATGCTTGGGGATCTCGAACGGCGGATAGTTCCAGCCAATGTTGGCACGGGTCGCAGCAATCTCGGCATCGCCCAGCGCTGCACCATGCACATCATGAGTGCCTTCCTTGTTCGGCGAACCTGCGCCGATGATGGTCTTGCAACAAATCAGCGTGGGCTTGTCGGTCATGGCTTTGGCAGCCTTGATCGCAGCGTCAATCTCGGCTGGATTGTGGCCTTGCACGGCAATCACGTGCCACCCGTATGCCTCGAAACGCTTTGCTGTGTTATCAGTGAACCATGCACCGACGTGTCCGTCGATGGAGATATCGTTGTCGTCCCAGAACGCGATCAGCTTGCCCAGACCCCAAGTACCAGCGAGGGCACAAGCTTCATGCGAAATGCCCTCCATCATGCAGCCGTCGCCCATGAACACGTAGGTGTGGTGGTTGACGATCTCGTGGCCGGGTTTATTGAACTCGTTCGCCAGCAGCTTCTCCGCCATTGCCATCCCCACCGCGTTGGTGATGCCCTGGCCCAGCGGCCCAGTGGTCGTTTCCACGCCCACGGTGTAGCCGTATTCCGGATGCCCGGGCGTCTTCGAGTGCATCTGGCGGAAACGCTTCAGTTCCTCCATCGGCAGATCATATCCAGTCAGATGCAACAATGCATAGATCAGCATCGAGCCGTGGCCGTTGGACTGCACGAACCGGTCGCGGTCTGCCCATTTAGGGTTGGATGGATTGTGGCGCAGATGATGGTTCCACAGTACCTCGGCGATTTCTGCCATGCCCATCGGCGCGCCGGGGTGGCCGGAATTTGCCTTCTGAACGGCATCCATTGCCAAGGCCCGGATTGCGCCAGTTGTGTCGTTGAATTTCGGTGGGGTGACGCTACGGATTGCGGTCATTTGTTATTACCTCTTAAATTCATCCTCGCGGGATTGATTTGTTTTGAAGTACACCCCCCGTTAAACGTCACGAGAGTGCCCTGAATTCGTGTTTGGGTCTGCAATTATGCCGCACGCCCGCGATTCGGGCAACCCTTAAGCCGCCACCCAAGGATCCGGATTTCTAACGCGATTCGTCCGCGCCGCTCTTTTTGGGGAATTTAATGCCCAGCTGCTTGAGTTTGCGATAAAGATGGGTGCGCTCAAGGCCGACCTTATCCGCTACCCGCGAGACATTTCCGACTTCCTTGCGCAAATGATAGTCAAAGTAGAGCGCATCGAAATGTTCGCGCGCTTCGCGCAATGGCAGATCCAACGGCAACGAAATCTGCAGCGCGCGTCCATCGATGCTCAAGGTGATCTCCTGTCCTTGCGGCTCGACAACGTGCGATTGCTGCTTGGGCGCGTCATCCCTGATCGCTTTGGCAATCGTGCTTAGCAGTTTTTGCAACGCAATGGGCTTTTCGAGAAAATCTACCGCACCGATGCGCGTCGCCTCGACCGCCGTTTCTATCGTGCCATGACCCGACATCATCACCACCGGCATGGTCAGCAAGTCCTGCTCGACCCACTCCTTGAGCAATGTTATACCGTCCGTGTCCGGCATCCAGATATCGAGCAACACGAGATCCGGTTCGCGTTCGTTTCGGTAGGCGCGTGCCTGCTCGGCATTCTCGGCCAGATAGACTTGATATCCTTCATCAAACAGGATTTCCGATAACAATTCGCGAATGCCGATTTCATCATCCACCACCAAGATTTGTTTGCTTTCCATCATGCCTCCTCAGCCAGCGGCAGGCCGATGCTGATCCTTGCCCCGCCGCCCACGATATTTTCAATGGTAATCTGCCCGCCATGTTCTTCCACTATCTTCTTGACGATCGCCAACCCCAGTCCGGTACCTTTAGCCTTGGTCGTCACGTACGGCTCAAAGGCCCGCGACAGCGCACTCTCCGAAAATCCCGCGCCATTGTCCTCGACCAGTAGGTAAATCTTCCCGTTGTGTGTTTTGGTTTGCAACGTTATTTTCGGTTGCGCGACGCCATGCAACGCATCCTGTGCATTCTGCAGCAGGTTATGGATGACTTGGCGCAAGCCGGTTGCGTCTCCATTCACTTCACTTTGAGGCGCATTGAGCTTCAATTCGAGGAGAATCGCATTGGTCTCATACAATCCGAGCACTTCCCCGATGAGTTTATGGACGTCCAGACGAGACAGCCGCAATGCCGGTCCGCGTGCGTAATTGGCAAAATCACCCACCATGTTTTTCATTGCCGCGACCTGGCTGACGATGGTTTGCGTGGCCCGCCGCAGCAACTGCGAATCGTCATCGTCCAGCTTGTCGCTGAGTTTGTGCTGCAGACGTTCTGCAGAAAGTTGTATCGGTGTGAGGGGATTCTTTATTTCGTGAGCCAACCGCCGCGCAACTTCGCCCCATGCCGCCTGCCGCTCTGCCTGCAACAAATGGCTGATATCGTCGAACACCACCACATAACCGGCTTCTCCACCTTGCGGTAGACGAGTTCCACGCATCAACAGGATCTGGGTGCCATTTCGGCTCAGACGTTCGATCTGCCGTTGCCATTCACCGCTATCAGTCTCCTGAAATGCGCCGATGACGGTATGGCAGAACGAGCTCAGCAGACTGTACTTGTCTGCTATCTGGCCTAATGACATGCGTTCCATCTCTTGCAAGGGCGCAGCAAGAATTTGCGCGGCGCTGGTATTCACCGAGCGCAAACGTAATTCATGATCGAGGGTCAGCACGCCGGAGGACAAGTGGGTCAGTACGCTTTCCAGGTATACTTTTGCACTTTCCACAACGCGTTGCTGGTGTTCGCTGGCCTGCTTTGCTTCGAACAACTGACGCGTCATCTGGTTGAACAAACCTGTCAACGCGCCCAACTCGTCGCTGCTGCGTATGGGATATTGCTCGGTGAAGTCGCCTTGGGCCACCGCGCGCGTTCCTTCCGCCAGCGCCTCCAGGGAAGACCCGAATCGTTCACTCAGAAAGAACGCCGCGGACACAGCCGTCAGCAACACCACCAACAGCGACAACGTGAGAGTGATCGCATATAGCCGCTTCAAGCCCAGACGGGAGAGCGTCAGCTCCTGATAGTCTCGATAAACTGCCTGCACCGTCTCCGCATCCGCCTCAACCTGTTTTGGTACCGGCTGCGTAAATTGCAAGATGTATCTCTCACCTACCAGAGTCTTGGAATTCACCGTTACCAGCGCCAGCAGCGTCAACGCGCGGTTCGGCAGCGCATCTATCACTGCGTATTTCCCTTTTTCCATCGCTAGCCGCAACAAGTCTTCATCCGGCTTGTCCGGCAATCGGGCATTGGATCCCGCGGACGATGCAATCAGTTGCCCCTTGACGGTGAACAGGGCGGCTTCCTGCGCCACGTCCACATCCACTAGCTGATCCAGTGCACGCTGATATTGCCCCAGATTCTTTTCTGCCAGCAAGGCCGCGGTAAATTGTGCCTTTTTGTCAAGCGCCTTCAGACTATTATCGAGTCCGCTCCTACCGAGATTCAGCCCGCCCTCCAAAGCCTTCTCGACGCGCACGTCAAACCAGGATTCAATGCTTTTGTCCAGGAATTGCACTGAGACCACATAGATCAATATGCCCGGCAGCACGGCGATCAACGTGAAAAACAACACCAGACGAAGAGTCAGCTTGGCGCCAAACACTTTATTCTTGAGCTTGTTGCGCAGCCGCCACAGCTGATACCCAACCACTCCCATCAAGCCTGACGCAAGCAAGCCTGCTATTCCAAGCAAGCCGTAATAATTGATGGAGAAGGCTTCCGTGTTCGCGCTGCTAATGGATAATAGATAGAGGAGCACTCCACTAACGGCAACACTGATAAAGATAAGATAAGTCACCGCGCCATCACTCCGCTTTGTCAGGCTTGGGCACTTCGATTTCTGCCGGATTGATCACCCAACGGTACCAATCAGAGTCAAGCGTCCAGTCACTGTCGGTCAGCGCGTTCACCTGCAGGGGCTTGGGCAATTGCGCAATATCCAGCCGCAGGCGCACGGCAGCCATATAGTTGCCATCCATCTTTATCAATTCTGCCGGAAAGACTGCCGAGCCTTGCCTGGCCAGCATGTTTAAAGCGTCTTCAAGACTGGCGAAATTCTGGAACAGCGTTCCCCGCGAGATGCGGTATCGCCCGGTCAACGCGCTATAAGAAAGCTTGACGGTCTGCTGGGCATTAAAAAGCTCCTTGTCCAGCCAGCGCCAGCGCGTCAGAGGTGAGTCCCCCACAAAATAGCGCGGGATGCTGCGCAACAATGCCTGTTGCGCAGCATCCAACCAGCCCCAACGAGCGTGCGTCAGTGAAAACTCGCTCACAAAATAGATGGGTACGCCGCGGGATAAAGCCTGCTGTACCGCAACGCTTGGATAGATCTGATAATTTGCGGTTAGCTGGTAGCCATTTTCGTCCGAGCGAATTTCTGCTTTGGTGACGGAAATTCCGTCGGCCTGAGCGGCCCCGGCGAACAACCAGGCCAGCAGCGCGCAGCACAGCAATGCACTAAGAATTTTTTTGCAGCAAGGCATAATAGAATCCGTCATGCTGATCATTAGGTAACAGTTGGCCTTTTATATCATTCGGTAAATCAACCGGCAGCCGGTGTGCGTCCGGGTGTCGCGCCAGAAAGGCCTCGACAACTTGTCCGTTTTCCTGATGAAAGACCGAGCAGGTCGTATAGAGCAATTTACCATCTTGTGCCAGCAGTCGCCATAATCCGCACAAAAGGTGGAATTGTTGCGCCGCGAAACCGGCGATATCTGACTGGCGCCGCAGCCACTTTATATCCGGATGACGGCGCACCACACCGGACGCCGAGCAGGGCACGTCGGCAAGAATGCGATCGAACAGCTTGCCATCCCACCAATCTTGCGGCGCGGCAGCATCCCCGGTCACCAGCTGAGCGGTCAAGTTCAAACGCTCCAGGTTTTCCGCGACAAGCCGCAAGCGCGTTGCATCCTTGTCCACGGCAACCATATTCACCTCTGCCCTCTCCAGGATGTGCGCGGTCTTGCCGCCTGGTGCCGCACAGGCGTCCAGCACACGCATTCCGTCGCGTGCGTCCAGCAAAGATGCTGCATATTGCGCGCCCGCATCCTGTACCGAAACCAGTCCGGCAAAAAAACCCGGCAACTTGTCCACCGGCATCGGCTTGTCAAGTTGCAGGGCGTCCGGCTCGACCAGACGTGCCGACAGATCGTGTTGATTCAGGAGCGACAGATAATCTGCTGTCGTGTTGCGCCGTTGATTGACGCGCAAGGTCATCGGCGGGCGCTGATTGCCCGCTTCGAGCATTGCGGGACTGCGGTCACCGTATTGGGCTTTCAACTCATCGATCCACCATTGTTGATAACTGTATCGCCCCGTCGCATGCCGGGCGGCACCCCGCAGCAACGTTGCCTGGCTACGCAAGAAGTTGCGCAAGACCGCGTTGGCCAATCCACCCACCTTCGGATTCAACATCTGTGCAGACCGCACGGCATGATCGACCACAGCATGCTGTGCGGCTTTGCTATATTGCAGTTGGTATAGCGCCACCAGCAACATGTAGTGGATGCGCCGATCTGATATCGGTTTATGTAACAATTCCCCCAGCAGCGCTTCCAGTTGTCCATAGAAGCGCAAAGTACCATAGCTTAGATCCTGCAAGGCAGCGCGCTGCGCCGATGTCCATACCGCCTTGCGGCTGAATGACTCATCCAGTACCTGATTCAGGTTGCGGCCGTCGATCAAAACCTGCTGAACAATCTGGCTGGCGGCAAGTTGGATATTGTGCATCTAATTCGTCGAGAAATGATCGCCAACCTTGACCGGCATCGCCTGCAAGAATTGCGCGGCTGGCTGCGCCTTGCCGCCGGCTCGCTGCAATACCTCCAGTCGTAAAGCGCCCTTGCCGCATGCCACGATGATGCCCTGCTTGTCCACCGCCATGATGGTGCCCGGTTCACCCTGGTTTTCGCCACAAAATCCCGCTTGCCATACTTTTATCATCACCCCGTTTAAATTGGCCTGACAAACGGGAAAGGGGTTATAGGCGCGCACTGCGCGTTCGATTTGCCGAGCTTCCTGTCGCCAATCGATCTGCGCTTCGCTCTTCACCAACTTGGCGGCATAGCATGCCGCCTCATCGTCCTGCTTGACCCGCGTCAATCTGCCTTCTTCCAACAAACGCAGGGCTTCGCCAATGGCTTCCGCGCCCATCCGTGCCAGCGTGTCGTACAAAGTTTGCCCGGTGTCGGTTGCTTCGATCGGACAGGCTTTACGCAGCAACATATCGCCGGTGTCCAGCCCTTCGTCCATCTGTATTATGGTAATGCCCGTCTCTTTGTCG
Organism: uncultured beta proteobacterium; assembly: GCA_963833515.1. GTDB lineage: Bacteria > Pseudomonadota > Gammaproteobacteria > Burkholderiales > Gallionellaceae > Gallionella. The sequence goes on from CAWHYN010000012.1 coordinate 282,277, forward strand.
CCCGCCAGAATCGCCCGCTGTATCGGCGCGGCGCCGCGCCAGCGTGGCAACAAGGATGCATGGATGTTCAAACACCCATAGCGCGGCAATCGCAGTACCTCCAAGGGCAGGATCAAGCCATAGGCTGCCACAACCATCACATCGGCTGCCATTGCCGCGATCAAGCGCTGCATCTCTTCGCCTTTCAAGGTTGCAGGTTGCAACACCGGTATGTGATGTTGCAGCGCGACCAGTTTCACCGGGCTGGCCGCCAACTGCAAACCTCGCCCTGCTGGACGATCCGGCTGGGTCAGCACCGCGATGATCTGGTGTTCCTTGAGCAGGACAGCCAGAGCGCTGGCAGCAAATTGAGGCGTTCCGGCAAAGATTATCTTCATAATATATTCAGCTTGGAAAAAACCCGGACACAACGTGGCGAGCTTCGCTCAGGGGGAAAACAATCGCGGGAATCCGAAGTGTACATTTAGTACATGGGGATCAAGGGCCTATTTTTAACTGGGTGTCCACAAACGCAGTTGGTGTGCAAGGATTTCTACATGGTTTCGCGCAAGCGCTTCTTGAGCTTGGCACGGATCCGGGTCTGCTTGAGTTGAGATAGATATTCGACAAATACCTTGCCGATCAAATGGTCCATCTCATGCTGGATACACACCGCCAGCAAACCTTCGGCGTCCACGGTAAAGTGCTCGCCTGCCTCATTGAGGGCGCGCACGGTGATCCTTTCCGCCCGGGCCACCGTTTCATAGATGCCGGGCACTGACAGGCAGCCTTCCTCGCAATGGCTTATGCCGCTGCGGGCGATGATTTCAGGATTGATGAACACCTTCAATTGATCATGTGCCTCGGAAATATCCACGATGATGACACGCTCATGCACATCGACCTGCGTAGCCGCCAAGCCCACTCCTGGCGCGGCATACATCGTCTCGGCCATGTCGCTCACCAGCTTGCGGGTGGTTTCATCGACCCGCGCAACCTTCTGGGCGACTTTGTGGAGGCGTGCATCGGGATATTGCAAAATCTTCAGGATTGCCATGCCGAACCCATAAATGCTTGCTAATTTAGTAGACTAGATGCAGAATTTAACGTAGCGCAGCAACTTTGCGTGCCCCTTATATCGACTCTGCCGGAGTTTCCATGCGCAAGATTATATCGCTGATTTGCTTTTTATTGCCTATCTTGGCCATTGCTGCCGAGCCCGAGAACCGCTCGGATATTAGCTCGAATATTCGCAGCGATGCGCCGGATCGGCACGTTGTCGTCCCAGGGGATACCTTGTGGGACATCTCCGGAAAGTTCTTCAAAGACCCCTGGAAATGGCCGCAAATTTGGGGTTTTAACATAGACACCATCAAAAACCCGCACTGGATTTATCCCGGCGATGTGATTTTTCTTGATCGCTCCAGTGGCACTTTGCGCATCGGTCAAGGAGGCACAAATGCCCCTGGCGCCATAACCGACAAGACAGCCGAGAGCGGCTCGGCCGCAGCGACCAACACCGTAAAGCTTTCTCCCAAAGTGCGTGAGAATCCAAGCCCTCATGATGCGATCCCAAGCATTTCTGCGAAGCTCATCGCTCCATTTTTGAGGCAGCCGCTGGTGATTGAAGAAGAGGCGTTAAAGGACGCGCCGGCGCTGCTCGGTGCGCGTGAAGGGCGAGTCGTATTGGGCAGCGGTGACACCGGATTTGCCAAAGGACTTGCATCCGACAAGGGCGATCGTTGGCAGATTTACCGCCCTGGTAAAACGTTTATCGACCCGGATACCAAGGAAGTACTGGGCATCGAGGCCATTTATCTGGGTAACGCCGAAGTAACCAAGTTCGGCGACGTCAGCACACTTGTGATCACCCATTCCGTCGAGGAAATTAATGCAGGCGACCGTCTGGCCTTGCCAGTTCTAGAAGAGGCCAATTTCTATTTGCCGCGTGCGCCCGAAAGCAAAATTTCGGCGACCGTGATTTCCGTTTACGGCGGGGTATCGCAAGGAGGACAGAACTCCATCATCACCTTGAACAAGGGCTCTCGCGACGGGTTGGAAAGCGGCCACGTGCTGGCCTTGTACCGCAAGGGTGAAGTTATCAAGCAAAGCGGCAAGTCGTTATTCAGCAAAGACGTGTCCTACACACTGCCTGATGAACGCTACGGCCTGGTGTTTGTGTTCAGGGTGTTCAACAAAGTGTCCTACGCGCTGGTAATGCAGACTCGCCTGCCAGTGGAGTTACTGGATCACGCCAATACCCCGTAAGTAATGGTCGTAGAAGAATCGCTCAAAGCTTGGCTGGCATTGAGCCAGGCTGGGGTGGATAGCGATAGCGCACGACGCCTGCTAAGGGAATTCGGCATGCCGGAGGCGGTTTTCGCCGCTTCCATAAACTCACTTCGATCTGTGGTCAGTCCGGAAGTTGCCGGCGAAATTAGCAAGGGCATTGATGACGAAATCATTGCACCTGTTCTGGCATGGCTGGAGGACCGCAACAACCACATCGTCACCCTCGCGGATAGTTATTACCCGCAGGCGCTGTTGAACATTCCGGATCCGCCTTTGCTGCTGTACGTAAAGGGGCGACTGGATCTGCTTAATCGATCCGCGCTAGCCATAGTCGGCACCCGCAACGCAACGCGTCAAGGAATTCGCGACGCCGAGGCATTTGCCAAGTCGCTGAGCGCTCACGGTCTTTGCATTATCAGTGGCATGGCGCACGGCATTGATACTGCAGCGCATCGTGGCGCCTTGTACGGGCTGGGCAGCAGCGTCGCCGTGGCGGGCACCGGACTGGACAAGGTCTACCCCGCCGCCAATCGTGGTCTCGCACATGCACTCGCGCAACAAGGGGCTCTGATTTCTGAGTTTTCGCTCGGCACCCCGCCACTGGCCACTAACTTTCCGCGCCGCAACCGCCTCATCAGCGGCATGAGTCTAGGTTGCCTGGTAGTCGAGGCGTCGTTGCAAAGCGGTTCGTTGATCACGGCGCGAATGGCATTGGAACAGGGACGCGAAGTGTTTGCGATTCCCGGCTCCATACACGCTCCGCAGAGCAAAGGCTGCCACGCCTTGCTAAAGCAAGGCGCAAAGCTGGTGGAAACCGCAAAAGATATTCTGGAAGAACTGGAAAGCGCGGTTGCCGCGCGAGTACCCATTGCAGGGAATGAAGAGCCGGACACCTCATTGCTTGAGCGTATCGGCTTCGATCCAGTGGATTTCGACACGCTCAATACGCGCAGCGGCTTGACGGTAAGCGAGCTATCCGCCATGCTGTTGACACTTGAGCTGGACGGCCACATTTCTGTGCTACCCGGTGGTTTATATCAACGAATCAACTAACTCACTGCGCAAACCATGTTCGAAATCTTGATGTACCTGTTTGAAAGTTATTTTGATGCAGGAAGTTATCCTGAACCTGACAAGCTGTCGCGCAAACTCTCCGCCGCCGGCTTTGAAGGCGAGGAGATCAGCGAGGCCTTGACCTGGTTGTCTGCATTGCAAGAACAAAATCCCGACAGCTATCCAACCACTCTGGAGCACACGGGACAGCGTCATTTTGCCGAATTGGAACTGCAGTTCATCAGCTACGAAGCCCGCCAATTTCTGCAGTTCGCCCAACAGCAGCACTTGATCTCCGCCGTCGAACGCGAAATGATCATCGATCGCTCCGTCGCGTTAAAACAGGAGAATCTCGCGGTCGATAAACTCAAGCTGATCATGCTGATGGTGTTGTGGAATCGCCAACACGATCTTGATCCGCTTTTGATCGAAGAACTGCTCACGCCACTGCAGTCTGCACAATTGCATTGAACCCAAGACCACACGCATGGCAACCAATCTACTGATCGTCGAATCTCCGGCAAAGGCCAAAACGCTGCAAAAATATCTGGGCAAGGATTTCACAATTCTTGCCTCGTACGGCCACGTGCGAGACTTGGTACCCAAGACCGGCGCGGTCGATCCCGAGCACGACTTCGCAATGAAGTACGAAACCATCGCGCGCAACACCAAGCACATGGACGCAATCGCCAAGGCCGCCGCCTCTGCCGAGCACATCTATCTGGCACCCGACCCCGACCGTGAAGGAGAGGCTATAGCTTGGCACATCTCCGAATTGCTCAAGGCCAAACGCGGCATCAAGAATAAGGACATGCAGCGCGTTGTGTTCTATGAGATCACCCAGTCAGCGGTTCGCGAAGCGGTCACTCACCCACGCGAGATTTCCATGCCCCTGGTAAACGCGCAGCAGGCGCGCCGAGCCCTTGACTATCTGGTCGGCTTTAATCTTTCGCCACTGTTGTGGCGAAAGATCCGACCCGGACTCTCGGCAGGTCGCGTACAAAGCCCCGCGCTGAGGATGATCGTCGAGCGCGAGCTGGAAATCGAGGCCTTCAGGAGCCAGGAATACTGGACAGTGCACCTGGACAGTCACAAAGACCACCTTCCCTTCACTGCCAAGCTGTTCCAGTATCAGGGCAAGAAGCTCGAACAACTTAGTATTGGCAGTCAGGCCGAATACGACGCAATCCACGCCAAGCTTAAAGACGCCAAATTGCCACCCAAGGTGGTACGTGTAGAGAAACGGGCAAAGCAACGCTATGCCGCCGCACCGTTCACCACATCGACGCTGCAACAAGAAGCAGTGCGCAAACTGGGCATGACCGCCGACCGCACGATGCGCACGGCCCAAGCACTCTATGAAGGCGTAGACATCGGGGGGCAGACCGTCGGCTTGATCTCCTACATGCGTACCGACTCTGTGTCTTTGGCGAAAGAAGCAGTGGAGGAGATCCGCAATTACATCAGGGACAATTTTTCGTCGGAATATCTGCCAAGCACCCAGCCAACCTTCAAGAGCAAGACAAAAAACGCCCAGGAATCGCACGAAGCGATCCGTCCGACCTCTATCTTGCTGACACCAGACAGCATCCGCAACCATCTGACGGCCGATCAGGCGCGCCTCTATGAGATGATCTGGAAGCGCACGCTAGCCTGCCAGATGGCACCAGCGCGTTTCGATACGGTTAGTGTTGATATCCGCTTGGGCGGCGACACTACCCTGTTCCGCGCAAATGGTCAGGTACTCGTGTTCCCGGGCTTCATCGGCGTATACATGGAGGACGTGGATGACGCCACTGACGAGGAAGGCGGCAAACTGCCCCCCTTGGCAGAAGGCGATGTGTTGCCGATAGACAAACTATATGGAGAACAGCACTTTACCCAACCGCCGCCGCGCTACTCGGAGGCGAGCCTCGTCAAGTCGTTGGAAGAGCATGGCATTGGACGCCCATCCACCTATGCCACCATCATCTCCACCCTGCAGGCCCGCGAATATGCCGTGTTGGAGAAAAAGCGCTTCATGCCGACCGACGTCGGGCGCGTGGTCAATAAATTCCTCACAGAGCATTTCACCCGCTACGTGGACTATGGCTTCACCGCCCATCTCGAGGATGAGCTCGACGAAGTGTCAGAAGGCAAGCGTGACTGGATTGCCGTGATGGGCGAATTTTGGAAAGGCTTTTCCAAGTTGGTCAAAGAAAAAGCAGATATAGACCGCCCGGTCGAGCTGCTCGACGAGGCATGCCCGGAGTGTGGCAAACCGCTCGCCAAAAAACTCAGCCGCTATGGCAGTTTCATCAGCTGCACGAATTATCCCACATGCAAATACAAACGAAGCATTAGCGGCGAGACACAAGATGATGCTGGGGCAAGAACAGAACTGGGTGTCCATCCGGACACCAAGCAACCTGTGTTGTTATTGCGCGGTCCCTATGGTCATTATGTACAGCTTGGCGAAGTCGTCAAGGAAGAGAAAGCCAAACCCAAGCGCGTCTCATGGCCCAAGGAAATGCCGCTTGAGCAGGCCGACTTGGCCAGTGCGTTGAAGCTGCTGGCCCTTCCCCGCGAACTCGGTCTGCACCCTGTGACACGCAAGAAAGTTATCGTCAACATCGGCCGATTTGGCCCGTACATAGGACACGATGGCAAGTTCAAATCCATCCCGCGCAGCGACAGCATCTTCGACATCGATCTGGACCGCGCCGTGGAATTGTTGGCTCAAGCCCGCGACGGCAACGCAGTGTTGCGCGTGCTGGGCGACCACCCCGACGACAAGGCCAGCATCGAAGTTTGCAGTGGCCGCTACGGGCCCTATGTTCGCCACGGCAAGATCAACGCGACCCTGCCCAAGGGCGCTTCGCCCGATGACATCACGCTGGAAGAGGCACTGGAATTAATCGCCGCCAAGGGTGCCAAGGGTGCGGGGAAAGCAAGAAAGCCATCGGCAAAGACGACAAAGGCCAAGGCAGCACCCGCGAAGACAAAGCCAAAGGACGCCAAGGCACGAACCGCCATAAAGGCAGCAAAGGGCGCAACCAAGAAGGTCACTCCTGACAAAGGCAAAAAGCCTTCCACGAAGAAGCCGATTGCAAAGAGAGCCGTCAAGGGTTGAGCTAACTCGTAAAGCATCGCCAAACTTCCGTCCGATGAGTGGGGCTTCGCACCCCGAGCAGCCACCCAGACCAGCACGGTTGAATCAATCTGGCTTCGAAAAGCCCTGCTCCGCGGCGTGGTTAAGAATTTCTGCGATACGGGTATATCCTTTGGCCAGCGCAATATCCATCGGCGTTTTGCCGTCCGCATTTTTGACCCGGAATTTTGCGCCGTTATGCACCAGTATTTGCATCACATCAGCGTATCCGTTTTCCGCGGCGATGAACACCGGCATCGTGCCGTCTTCGCTAAAGTTAATCTCCGTGTTGATTTTCAACAAGCGGTGAAGATTCACCAAGTCGCCTTTCGTTACTGCCGTCAAGACTGACTTCCGCGATTCGACAGTATTGATCTTGGGCTCTTCGATACCTGTCGGCAGCAGCTTGAACACATAACTCACCAGCGAAACGGATATGAGCAGCCCCAACGAGACCAACATCACCAATGGGCTGACACCCAAGGTTGTAGCAATCTGATCCGGAAGATTGGCACCAATGGCAAGCGCGGCGATCGTAATGAACAGCATTAACCGCAGATAGTGAAATAGTGCGATGACAATAGTGGTCGTTAGAACAATCAATAGCATTTTTCGGCTGACTAGGTTGCCGATTTCATATCGATCTGAAAGATTCGCGGCGATGCTCAACACGATGACGATAAACAGCATCACGACTTCACTGAATTTTGCCTGAACTTTCATGATTGACACCCTTCAATTGACATCGACACACAGTACAGGTGGCGAGCAAAGTCGAGTTCCTTGCCAGCAACACGATAATACGAATCCCATAAAAATAACATAGACTGTCACGAGCCACGATTCAGGACAATCAACTATCCGACCAAATGGATTGTCATCGCCTGGTCGCAGACGGGATCCTTCTCCGCGTCAGAATATCGGTGCAAACCCTACAACAAGAAACAGGATCTTGTTCATTCAAACCGGCCAAAGCCAACAAGGTGGATGCAGTCAGCGTGCGCCTTGTGGTCGGTTTGAATGCTTCCCAAGCTGGGAGGCTGCATTCTCGATTCTTCAGACGCTGTTTTTGCGTTAAACCGGAATAGCATACAACATTACCCATATTTCTTGGCGAGATGCTTGATACCCGCCAGAGAAAATTCCGCGATATGATCGCCGATCGCTTCAATTTCCTTGCGATTGTATTGGAACTCCGGATGCAGGCGTTGCAAAACCGGATGCGAGTGACGATAGAATAAACACTGGCCGACGATGCTGTGAACGCAGCGGCGCAACTCCGCTTCGCTCACTTTGCTGCCGACGATGTCTCGCAGCAGCTGGCCTAAAAACTTATGAAGGGGAGCGATGGCTTCTCGCACGATTTTGTCCAGCGCCGGGGTAGGATCAGCCAGCTCGCGCGCCATGATCCGACATTGCGAGGAAGGGTTCTTTTCATCCAGCAGCATTAGCATAAAGCCGCGCAGGAACAGGCGCAAGCGCTTCTTTGGACACTCGGCTGCGTTGACATTAGCCTTCTGCAAAGCTGCAAGCTGGGCAAAATTCAGCGCTTCGGCAAGCAGGCCGTCCTTGCTGCCGAAGTGATAATTGACCGCAGCGACGTTCACCTCGGCACGGCGGCATATCTCGCGTACGGTTGCCCCTTGGAAGCTGTGCTCCGAAAACACTTCGCGCGCCGCGTCCAACAACCGCGCGCGTGTCTGTTCACTGGCGGTCCTCGTTTCCAATTCAGGCGTCATTTGCCGGCAATCTCCGGAGCGGCTCTTGCCGCCTGATCGCTGCTCTCACCTGCCAGCGCCTTATAGAGTTGCGTCGCGGCGCTAAACCAGGCACGCCGCACCTGTATCTCCGCCTCTTCGGCGGCAAAAGCCTCGCGCTGCGCATCCAGCACTTCGAGATGGCTGACGATACCGGCTTCATAGCGTGCTTCCATCAGGCGCAACAAATGCTTCTGCACTTCGGCATTGGCTTGCTGTGCGGCCAGCTGCTCCGCGAGTTTTTCACGGGCCTTCAGCAGGTCCGCCACTTCACGGAACGCTTGCTGTATGGCCTTTTCATACTCGGCAACTGTGATCTCCTTGCGTGCCTGGGCAAGATCCACATTGGCAGACGTACGTCCGGCATCAAACAGCGGCAGGCTGATGGAGGGTTGAAAAGTCCAGGCGCCACTGCCATCACCGAACAGTCCCGTCAACCTGTTGCTGGCCGTGCCCAAGCTACCTGTCAATGAAATTCGTGGCAGAAAGGCGGCGCGAGCTGCGCCGATATTGGCATTCGCCGCAATCAAATTTTGCTCGGCAGCCAATACGTCGGGACGCTGCAACAACACATCGGCAGGCAATCCGGCAAACAGATCGGCGCTTAGTCCCTGCTCCGCAAGGCTGCGCCCGGCGGGCAGATCCTTGATCTCGGTCGTCGATTGCCCCACCAGCACGTTGAGCAGATTTTCCGCGGCCGCTTGCTGCTGTTCCAGACTCGCCAGTTCAACCACGGCTGCTTGATATGAGCCTTCCGTCTGCAACAGGTCCGTATCGCTGGACACGCCCTGCGCCCGCCGGCGCGACATAAGATCTCGGGATTCGGCACGCGCTTTGACGGTTGCGTCAGCAAGCTGGCTGCGTTCGTGCATCTCCAGCACCGACAAGTAGGCGTTTGCCACGTCGGCAATCAGGGACAGCCGGAATGCGCGTTGCGCGGATTCTGTGGCGAGATAACTATACTTGGCAAACATACTGAGGCTGCTGACGCGCCCCCAGAAATCAAGTTCATATGACACCACGTTCACGTTTACATCATATTGCTGAATGCTCTCCTGTTGACCCGTGCCAGACACACTCGCCGGGGTAAGCGAGGCACTCCGCCCAGCAGTCAGGTTGACATTGGGAAGGCGATCGGCCAACTGTATCCCATAGAGCGCCCGGGCTTCTGAAATGCGCGCGGTGGCGACGCGCAGGTCGCGATTGTTCTCAAGTGCCACGGAAATCAGCTTTTGCAAGCGAGCGTCGGTGAAAAAATGTTGCCAGTCGCCAACTGGACGCCCCGCCGTTGGTTTCATTTTCACATCTTCTGGCCACGTTGAGGGAACAGCCAAGCTGGGCCGCTCATAGCTCGGCATAAATGAACACCCACCCAACAGCGCCAACACAATGATCAGCGTTGAGCTTCTCGATTGATTACTCATGCCGATTCTCCCCCTCCACGGTGGACTTGCGCACATGTCCCGGAAAGATGCGCCGGATGACCACGAAGAAAACCGGCACCAGGAATACTGCCAGCACCGTGGCAGTGATCATCCCTCCCATAACCCCCGTGCCAATGGCATGACGGCCGTTGGCACCTGCGCCTGTGGAAATCGCCAGCGGCAATACCCCGACGATGAACGCGATGGATGTCATGAGTATCGGGCGAAATCTCAAGCGACAGGCTTCCAGCGTCGCCTCCACCAGGCCATGCCCTTGGTCCTGCAGGTCGCGCGCGAACTCGATGATCAGGATCGCATTTTTCGATGACAGCCCGATGATTGCAATCAGACCAACTTTGAAATAAACATCATTGGGAAGTCCTCGCATCGTCACCGCCAGCACGGCGCCGAGTATCCCCAGTGGCACGACCAACAGCACCGCCGCAGGAATCGACCAGCTCTCGTAGAGCGCAGACAGACACAGAAATACCGTTATCAGCGAAAGCGCAAACAGGAAGGGCGCCTGATTGCCCGACAGGCGTTCCTCCAATGAGGTGCCGGACCAATCGAATCCAAAGCCAAACGGTAATTGTGCGGCGATCTGTTCCATCGCAGCCATTGCTTCCCCGCTGCTGCGGCCTGGAGCGGGTCCTCCAGAGATTTTCATTGCCGGCACGCCGTTATAACGATCCAGCTTCGGCGCACCAACAATCCAGCGCGGCTTGGTAAATTCGGATAGCGGTACCATTCCGCCTTGGGCATTGCGCACCGGCACGCGCAGAATTTGCTCGGGTGTAGAACGTGTACCCGGCTCAGCCTGCATCTGCACGCGCAAGATGCGCCCTTGCCGCACAAAGTCGTTGATATAGGCAACGCCGAGAACCGATTGCAGTGTATCGTTCAAATTGGCGATATCGATGCCCATCGAACTTGCTTTCAGGCGGTCAACGTCAAGCAGCAACTGTGGTCCGACCTCCTGTCCTTCCGGACGCACGCCGGCGAGGGCCGGATTCTGGGAAGCCAGGCCCAGTACCATGTTGCGCGCCTCAAGCAATTTTTCTCGTCCCAAGCCTGCGCGGTCCTGCAGACGAAAATCAAAGCCTCCCAGCGCACCCAACTCGGGGATTGGCGGGACGTTGACAGCGAATATCATCGCCTGCTTGATTCGGAATAACGCCATATTGGCGCGCTTGACCAGCGCTGGCGCCGAACTGTCCGCACTGGGCCTCTCATCCCAGCCCTTGAGGCGGATGAAAGTGATGGCTGCGTTCTGGCCGCGACCGAAGAAGGAGAAACCAGCCACGCCGATGACGTGCTCCACCTCTGGCTGTTTGAGATAAAACTGCTCAGCTTGTGATAGCACTTCCAGCGCCCGCTCCCGCGTAGCACCGGGCGGTAGTTGGATCACGCTGATGAAATAACCTTGATCTTCATCAGGCAAAAAGCTGCCGGGCAGGTGCGAGAATAGCCAACCCATCACGGCGACAATGATGGCAAAAATCAGCATATAGCGTCCCGTCCGTTGCAATATCTTGCCGATGACGGATCGATATCCGGTCGTCGTGGCCGCGAAAAATCGGTTGAACCAGCCAAAGAACCCCTTCTTCGGCAGAAGTTCGTGGCCGTGTGTTTGTTTCAGCAGCGTAGCACACAGTGCGGGCGTCAATGTCACTGCCATCAACGCCGAGAACATCATGGTGAGAACCAGGGTGACTGCGAACTGGCGATAGATCACGCCGACAGAGCCTCCAAAAAAAGCCATGGGCACAAACACAGCTGACAGTACCAGCGTAATCGCGATAATGGCGTTGAAGATCTGATCCATCGCCTTGCGCGTGGCTTCGCGCGGAGGGAGTCCCTCCTCCGTCATGATTCGTTCCACGTTTTCCACAACCACGATGGCATCGTCAACCACGATGCCAATAGCCAGAACCATCGCAAACAAGGTTAGCACATTGATCGAGTAGCCAAACAGATACAGCCCGACTGTCGCGCCGGTCAGCGCAATCGGCACGACGATCGCCGGGATACAGGTCGCGCGGAGATTGGCCAGGAACAGGTACATGACCAGAAATACAAGAACCATTGCTTGCAGCAGCGTCAGTATCACTTCGCGGATCGATATCTCCACGAACTTGGACGTATCATAAGGCACAACCCAGCTAACGCCATTGGGGAATCCCTTGGATAATTCTGCCATTTTGGCCTTTACTGCCTTGGCCGTATCCAATGCATTGGCACCTGGCAGCAGACGAATCGCCACGGAAGCTGCGGGCTGCCCATCAAGGCGTGCACTGATCGAGTAGTCCTGCGCACCCAATTCCACGCGTGCCACGTCCTTGACACGTACGCTGGAACCATCGGGATTCGCCTTGACGATCACGTTGCCAAACTGTTCAGGTGTCGACAAGCGGCTCTCGGTGACAATGACCGCGTTGATCTCCTGCCCAGGAGCGGCAGGAACCTGTCCGAGTTCCCCGTTCGCCAACTGCACATTCTGGGCGCGAACCGCAGCTGTAACATCACCGGGAGTCAGATTGTAGGAGTGAAGTTTCTCCGGCTTCAACCACAGGCGCATGGAATATTCAGTGCCAAACAGGATCGCCTCGCCCACGCCAGGCACACGCCGGAGATTCTCCAACACGCTGGTGGACATGTAACTTCCGAGCGCCACATAGTCCAGGCTCTTGTCCGGCGAGAAGATCGACACGAACATCAGATAATTGCGCGCCGATTTGACGACTGTGACACCCAGCCGGCGCACGTCATCGGGCAAACGCGCTTCCACCCGCTTGATACGGTTTTGTGTCTCGACCGAGGCCACATCCAGGTTTGTGCCAGCGTCAAAGGTCAAGGTGATAGTGCCTATGCCCAGTTCGGAGGCCGACTCCACATAAAGCAGATGCTCGATACCGTTCATCTCTTGCTCTATCATGGAGACAACCGTCTCCTCGACTATCTGGGCCGAGGCACCAGGATAATTCACGGTGATGGCAAGTGCCGGCGGCGCCACCGACGGATAGGATGAAACAGGTAAGTTGCGTATCGCCAGCCCACCGCCCAGCAAGATTATGAGGGCGATGACCCAGGCAAAAATTGGCCGGTCAATAAAGAATTTTGAGAACATGGGTCAGCCCTATTTTTTGCCGTTTGCTTCAGGCGAGCCTGGTGTGGCCTCAGTTTTCTTTCCTCCATCCACAGGCACCGGCTTGACCGCGGTTCCCGGACGGGCTTTTTGCAAGCCGTTCACGATCACTTGTTCCCCGCCCTTCAACCCTTCGGCGATGATGAAATCCCCTCCGGACATGCCGCCCATCTTCACCGCGACTGGCGTCACCTTGTTCTCCTCGCCTACGATCATCACGGTCTGGCCCTGCGGACCGAATTGCACTGCGCGCTGCGGGAGACGTATCGCATTTTCAGCGACCGCTTCGGGGAAGCGGATGCTCACGAACATGCCGGGCAGCAGTTCTCGCGTGGGGTTTGGGAATTCTGCACGCAACGACACCGCGCCGGTGCTTGGATCGACGGCCATGTCGGTAAAGAAGAGCCGGCCGGCCTGCGGATAAAGGCTGCCGTCCTCCAACACCAGTTCCACCTTGACAGATTCTGCATGCTTGAGCCTCCCATTCTTGACTGCCTGTCTCAGGCGCAGCAGGTCCGCGCCTGCTTGCGTAAAGTTGACATAGATGGGATCAAGCTGCTCGATGGTCGCCAGCAAGGTTGCATCTCCTTTACCGACCAGAGCGCCTTCCGTCACCGAGGTACGGCCGATGCGCCCGGAGATCGCTGCCGGCACTTTGGTGTTTTCAAAATCCTCTTCGGCACGGCTCAGCGCGGCTTCCGCCTGTTTGACCTTGACTACGGCCAGGTCGAAGTCCTGCTGACTGACTGCCTTGATGTCGAGCAGCGGTTTGTATCGTTCGACCGTCTGGCGCGCGATCGCCAGATCAGCACGCGCGGATTCGACTGCCGATTTGTAGATGCGCGGGTCTATGAGGAACAAGGCATCGCCCTCCTTTACATCGCTGCCTTCCTGAAACAAGCGCTTCTCGACGATCCCTTCGATGCGAGCACGCACCTGCGCCGTTCGATATGCCTGCAAACGCCCGGGTAGGTCCTGCGTTATCGTGGCATTGCCCTTCCCCACCGTGATCACATCGACCTCTGGTGGCGGCATCCCTGCTGCCGGCCCGGCAGACCCGGCCCCCCCCTTGTCACCGCCGCAGCCATTTAGCGCAGCAGTCATTAGAATGATTGAAATGATCGGCTTGATTGGAATTGTCATGTTGAGAATCTCTATAAGATTTTGCAGGAGCTTTTCGCTTTCCGGGTGCGACAGCCAAACGGGCTGGAGAGTAGAACAACTGTATCAAACGATTGTTTGAAAGTAAAACTTGGCATGTCGATATCCCTGAATGTACTAGGGGTTTTTGATTTGCAACGCCCTTTGATAAAGCTCGTTGCGGTTGGCACCGGAAATTTTTGCAGCAAGCTGAACAGCCTGTTTGACAGGCAATTCGTCGAGCAACTTGGCCAGCGTATCGAGCGCTTCTGCCGATAGGCCCGACTGCTGCACCGCGCCTGAGACCAACACGACGAATTCGCCGCGCTGGCGGTTGGTGTCGGACTGCAGCCATGATTCGGCATCGCATAAGGCACCGGCGTGTATCGTCTCGAACAGTTTGGTGATTTCACGCGCCAATACAATCCGCCTTTCGCCACCCAAGACTGCGCACAAGTCGGCAACGCATTCGGAGATGCGATGCGGTGCCTCGTAAAACACCAGGGCATACGGATGGCTGATCAAGGATTGCAGCGCAGCACGCCGTGCCGCGGACTTGCTCGGCAAGAAGCCATAGAACAAAGAATGGGGTTCGCTCAAGCCAGCCGCGGACAAGGCGGCCATCGCCGCGCTTGCACCTGGGATCGGAATGACACGCAGACCGGCCGCTCGTACCGCCTGCACCAACAAGGCCCCCGGGTCGCTAACGGCAGGTGTTCCGGCATCACTGACCAGAGCCACGCTCCGCCCGGCATGCAACAGGGCAATTATTCTCTCCGCCGCGCCGCGCTCATTATGTCGATGCACCGCAATCAACTTGTTTGCCCTGATGCCGTGATACGACAGTAAGTGAGACGTGTTACGCGTATCCTCGGCGGCAACCACATCTATGGCCTCAAGCACGTGCAGCGCTCGCAGCGTGATATCACGCAGATTTCCTATTGGGGTGGCAACTACATATAATGCTACCTCCAATTTTTGCGGATGTTCGTTATGCAACGTGTATTCCTCTCCCTCTTAACTTTGTTCGCACTATACGCTTGCGCCGGTCCTGAAGCGCATACGACCAACATTGGAAAGGCGACGACCGTTGGAGCCAAGGAGAATGACAAGCCGACGCCGCTCATGGTGGGGCCTGCAAAGGCAGCACGCTCTGCAATTGGCGTCGAAGCGCCTTCATCTGCGGTACCCATCGTTGAAAAACCTCCCGCAACTTCCACGGTTATCGAAGCGCCCATAAAGCCTGCGCCCACCACCGAATTACCGGCCGCCGTCATGTCCCCGGAGGCCAAGCCCGAGGTACCCGTACTTCCCAGTGAAAAGCCATTTCCGCATATCGCGCTGTTGCTGCCACTGCAATCAGCGATTTTTGGCTCCGCCGCGGATGCTGTGCAACAGGGATTCTTTTCCGCGGCAAATTATAAAAGGCAAATTCTACCAGTACGCGTATATAGCAATTTTGACGAAAACAGCAGCGTCGTCGCGGTCTATCGCCAGGCAATCGCCAATGGCGCCCAGGCCGTCGTGGGACCACTGACGCGCAACGGTGTCATCGCTTTGGCAGCCGAAAAGAACATTCCGGTGCCTACCTTGGCCTTGAACATCGTGGAGGGTCAATTTGCTCCGCGTTTGTATTTTTTTGGCATGGCAGTGGAAGCGGAGGCACGGCAAGTGGCCCAACTGGCCAAGCAGCAAGGCCTGCATCAGGCCATCATCATCACCACCCGCGCGCAATTGTCCCAGCGATTGCAATCAGCATTCGAAGAAGAATGGGCTGGGCCGGACAGGGGGATCCTGCGCGAAATCGAATTCAATGACGACCCGTCCGTGTTCGCAGATATCGCTGGCATCAATGACACGATGGTGTTTCTCGCTGCCGATGCAAATAAGGCGCGCCTGATTCGCCCTTACCTGCCAAACAGGTTGCCGATCTACGCCACCTCGCAAATCTTTGTCGGGAACGACAATGTCCTGACCAATTACGATTTGAATGGCATCCGCTTTGTCGATATGCCCTGGTTGTTGCAACCCGATCATCCCGCCGTGATGATTTACCCGCGGGCCGCCCCGCCGCTCTCAGCAGACCGCGAGCGGCTTTACGCCTTGGGAATAGACTCATTCAGGTTAATTCAATTGATCCTTTCCGACCAGATCAATGCCGCGTTGCCTCTGGATGGCGTGAGCGGGCAGATCCAACTCAGCGGCCACAACTTCCAGCACATCGCGATTCCGGCCGTGTTTGCGCAAGGACATGCTCAACTGCCCGACGCGCCTCCCGCAACTCCCTCACAGGTATTTCCTGGCCAGGCGACCGTCACGCCATGATTGTGCCTCGGACGCCGAGCGGAAGGGCCAGGATTGGCAAGGCTCTGTTTTCTTTTTGAACCCGGGCCTTTCTTTGGCTAAGGACTCGTTCTGGGTTAATATTCGACCTAATCATATAGGCAGCAGCCAACATGGATATCAATAAACGCATCATCAAGCATTTCAGGGACAGCGCCGAAATCAAGCTAAAGGTGAAGGATGGGCTCGCACAGCCCATCGCCAATAGCGCGCAAATCTTCTTCGACTGCGTGACCAACGACCGGAAGATTTTATGCTGCGGCAATGGCGGTTCGGCAGCCGACGCCCAACATTTTGCAGCAGAATTGCTGAACCGCTTTGAGAAGGAGCGCCCCGGCTTGGCGTGTATCGCCTTGACTACCGATAGTTCGGTGCTGACTTCCATCGCGAATGACTACGACTATAACCAGATTTTTTCCAAACAGGTACGTGCTCTGGGCCTGCCTGGTGACAGCTTGCTGGCAATTTCGACCAGCGGCAATTCGCCCAACGTGGTTGCCGCCATCCGTGCCGCTCACGAACGCGATATGCGCGTGATCGCGCTGACCGGACGGGATGGTGGCGAAATGGCTCGCTCGCTGCGTGAAAGAGATATATTGATATGCGTGGACGCACAAAGCACCGCACGAATCCAGGAAGTGCATTTGTTAACTTTGCATTGTCTGTGCGACATCATTGATTACCTTCTGTTGGGCGAATGACCGTGCGCATCGTTTCTTTGCTGCTGCTCGTGTTGCTATCAAGTTCGCTGCAAGGGTGTTTTCCCGTTGTTGCAGCAGGCGTGGGTGCCGGTGCCATGATGGCTCCGGATCCACGCGGCAGGGACATTTTTTTCGAAGATCAGCAGATTGAAACAACTGCCGCCGAACGAATCGACAAACAGTTCAGCAGTCCGATGCACGTCAACGTGACTAGCTATAATCATAACGTGCTGATCAGCGGTGAAGTGCCGGACGAAGCGACCAAGACAGAAGTCGGCAAGATCGTTTCCAGCATAGGAAACGTGCGCAATGTGAACAATGACCTCGCTGTCTCGACGATCAGTTCCTTGGCATCTCGCAGCCACGATGCCCTTATAACCTCAAACGTAAGGTTGCGATTCGCAAATGACATACGCTTCAACGCCGATGACATCAAGGTCGTTACCGAAAATGGCACGGTATATCTGATGGGTCTCGTCAAGCACGCTGCGGCTGATGCCGCCAGCGATCTGACCAGTACCACCAAAGGGGTGCAGCGCGTGATGAGAATGTTTGAATACGTGGACTAAATGTACCCGGCACCTGCATTCGAATGCAAAATATGTCCGGCAACCGAACTGGCCGCGCGGATAGCGGTTTTGCCGCGTCCCATTGTGTTCACCAACGGCTGTTTCGACGTGCTGCATCGCGGACACGTCACATACCTCGCTCAAGCCAGGGCCTTGGGTTCCTCACTGATTATCGGCGTCAATGGCGATGCCTCCGTGAAGCGGCAAAACAAGGGCGATGACAGGCCGATCAACTCAGAACAGGATCGAATGATGGTGCTTGCCGCGCTCGAATCGGTCAGCATGGTGGTAAGGTTCGATGAGGACACGCCCCTCAATCTGATCATCGCCTGTCACCCCGATATATTGGTGAAAGGCGGCGATTGGCAGATTGAGGACATCGTCGGCGCAAGTGAGGTGAGAAGCTGGGGCGGAACAGTACACAGCATCCCGTTCTTGCACGAACGCTCGACCACGGCGCTGTTGAAAAAAATCCGCTCGCTCTGAATCATGATAGAACAGCCCACTGACATCACCCTGCACCAACGATCCCACGAACTGGAGATTGCCTTTGCCGACGGCACTCGCTATCGCCTGCCTTATGAGTTCTTGCGTGTGCACTCTCCTTCCGCGGAAGTGCGCGGCCACGGACCTGGTCAGGAAGTGCTGCAAACGGGCAAGCAAGACGTCAATGTGCTTGGCGTGGAGCCAGTGGGTAGCTACGCGATCAAGATCGAGTTCGACGATGGCCATGACAGCGGCCTCTACACTTGGGAATATCTTCAGCATCTGGGCAAACATCAGGATGCGCTGTGGCAAGACTACCTGGACCGGCTCAAGGCGGCAGGCGGCAGCCGTCGGCCTGCCCCGCATTGAGCCGGGCGCCATCATCGAGGGAGAAATGTTATGAACAAGACCACCCACTTCGGTTTTGAAACCGTAGACGAGCAAGACAAGGCCAAGCGTGTCGCCGGCGTGTTCACCTCGGTCGCCGGCAAATATGACGTCATGAACGACATCATGTCAGCCGGGCTGCATCGCCTATGGAAACGCTTTGCGGTCAGCATCAGCGGCGTCCGCGCGGGTCAACATGTGCTGGATGTGGCAGGCGGCTCCGCAGACCTGTCAAGGCTGTTTTCCAAGAAAGTCGGTCCAAACGGCCAGGTCGTGCTCACCGACATCAACAACAGCATGCTGCGCGTCGGTCGCGACCGACTGCTCGACGAAGGATATGCCGGGCCAGTGGCGCAATGTGATGCTGAACACCTGCCCTTTCCGGACAATCATTTCGACTGCGTGAGCATCGCCTTTGGCTTGCGCAATGTCACCCACAAGGACCTCGCGCTGCGCGAGATGCACCGCGTGCTCAAACCGGGCGGCCGTCTGATCGTGCTTGAGTTTTCCAAGGTCGCCAAGCCGCTGGAAAAGGTCTATGACGCCTACTCCTTCAAGCTGCTACCCAGGATTGGGCAGCTGATAGCCAATGATGCCGATAGCTATCGATACCTCGCTGAATCCATCCGAATGCATCCGGGACAGGAAGAATTGAAAAAGATGATGGAAGAAGCCGGTTTGAACAATGTCGAATATTTCAACCTGACCGGTGGCGTCGTTGCCGTACATCGCGGGTACAAGTTTTGATCATGCTGTATTTTTGTTCATACAAAAATGCGTTCAGGAAATCCAACGCCATCGGCTATCCCCATTCCTCGTAGCCGCTAAACATGCCACAAAATCTGGAGAAGCTTGCCGTCCTGTTTGCCGATATCTGCGGCAGCACGGCACTTTATGAAAGCCTCGGGGACGACCTGGCACGTAAACGGGTATCGCGTTGCATCAACACGATGTGCGAGAAGATTTCCGCTTTTCAGGGCACGCTGGTCAAGACCATTGGCGACGAGATCATGGTCACTTTCCCGACAGCCGAGGCAGCCTTGCACGCCGCATGTGAAATGAGGTTGGCAGTGGGAAATGATCGGCCATCAGAAGGCCTTCCGCTGCAGGTTCGAATTGGCTTCAACTACGGTGATGTGATCAAGGAATCGCAGGATGTGTTTGGCAACACGGTCAATATCGCCGCTCGTGTCACCGCGATAACGAGGGCAGACCAGATAATGACAACTCAGGCAGTCTATGACGCATTGGCCCCAAATCTACGGAATAAATTGCGTCAGATCATGCGTGCCGAATTCAAAGGCAAGCAGGAGCATGAAGAGATCTACCTGGTTGTCAGTGACAAGGAAGATACCTTGAGCACGCGTTATGGCATCCCTGCATACCGCAAGTCACCGGACAACATCGATGAGATGACGTTGCGTTATCGCAATGAGTCGTTCAAGATCAACAAGGAACGGAGGAGTGTGGCATTGGGACGAGGTGAGCTTTGCGATGTTGTTGTGCAAAACGACTTTGCTTCACGCCTGCATATGTACATCGAATTGCGTTTCGGCAAATTCATCATCTCCGATCAGAGTACAAATGGAACCTATATTCGTTTCGACAATGGTAATGTAGTGCATATCACCCGCGAGGAGATTCCGTTGCTTGGCAACGGCGCCCTTAGCCTAGGGCAATCATTTGCTGAGATGCCCACAGATGTTGTTGAGTTCACGATCTCGTCTGCACATGTTCAAAGCAGGTAGCGGAAACATTCTGTATTCTTTTCGCTGCAAATCCGATGACATGTGTCAAAGGGCTCACGACTGCCGTGCTCAAGCCCAGCGATACCGCCCCTTTTTGTCCACTTCGTGCCCTCCGCCGATACCCGATTTCAACGCCCAACTGTGACTCAGGCTATCTACAAACCGCCTCGCGACCGCGGCCTCGACATTATCTATTGTGACGACTCGTTGCTCGTTGCCAACAAACCTCCTGGACTGCTTTCGGTCCCGGGGCGAGGCCCGGATAAGATGGACAGCCTGACAACCCGCGTGCAGAAGGAATTCCCCGACGCCCTTAGCGTACATCGCTTGGACATGGATACCTCAGGCCTGCAGGTGTTTGGCCGGGGTAACGAGATGCATCGCCGGCTTTCCCGTTCCTTTCGCGAACACGCCGTAAGGAAATCCTATATCGCCATCGTAATCGGGCGTGTCAAGAACATCATCGGGGAAGTTGCTCTTCCATTGAGCTCCGACTGGCCGAACCGCCCGCGACAAAAAGTCGATTTCGCGAAAGGCAAGCCATCTCTCACACGCTATCAGCTATTGAGTTCTTCGGTGAATCATTTTGGTCCCGCGACGCATTCTCGTGAACTAGGTTTTGACGCGACCCTGTTGGAGCTCGAACCCGTAACGGGTCGCACCCACCAGTTGCGGATACACATGGCGTCCATTGGCCATCCGATTTTGGGTGACTCCTTGTATGGTCCGGGGGCGGGTCACGGCGCGGAACGGATGCTGCTTCACGCACGGGCGCTCAGCTTTGCGCATCCGGTAGATAATGTCCTCCTGACGTTCACCTGCGAACCGACTTTTTGATTTTTGCCGGAGAGAAGGAGATCGCGTCCAGGGGATTTCATTCGCCGACCCGGGCCAGCTCTCTGTGCAATCGTGGCCTCCTCTGCCGGTGATATACTTGCGGCCGCTTTGTTTGGTCGCGCCTTGTGAGGAATACATGAACAGATTTTCGATATCTTTGACGTACCGGACGTTATTTACGTCCAGGGCGGAAGCCAAAAAAAGCATTCGCGAATACACGACGCCGGAGGTAGTTGGCGAAGACAACGGCGCTTCAGAAGGCATGGATGAAGTCCGGCATGCGCAACGGAACGCGCGCGGCGGCGAATCGGTATGGCTGATGGCTGGAAGCCAACAGCCCATTTTGCACTAGGTGACTTCATGCTCGCCCGGACCTCTGCTGCAGCGTTGAACCATCTGCTAACCCAGAGCGGCTGGGCATTGCCTCGCCTCGCGCGTTTCGCGGGCAAAACGGTGCAGTTCAACATCGCGCCATTTTCCTTTGCCTACACGATACGCGATGGCGGTTCGGTGCGTTGCGCAGACACCGATGCCACCTTCGATGCGCGGTGTGTCATCGCGCCATCCCTGTTGCCGCGTCTCGCGTTGGGCGACGAAAGTGCACAGTCTGAAATTCACGGTGAAGGCGATGCAGAGTTTCTGAAGGAGATCGCATATTTGTCGCGACACGTGCGCTGGGATGCAGCCGAAGACTTGAGCAGTGTCACCGGAGACATTGCGGCGGAACGGATCGTGCAAGCGGCGCACAACAAGCAACAGCAATTGCGCAATGCGGCCGAAAGCATTGCCCAATCCGCTGCGGAATACTGGACCGAGGAACAACCACTTCTGGCCAAACCTCAGGATGTATCGGCATTCATTCAGGACGTGGATACGCTGCGCGATGATGTGGCTCGACTGGGGCAACGCATCGACCGTTTGCTTGCTGCTACAAAAAGCTGAGCATGCGCCTGTTCCGCTTAATCAGAATCGTTATCGTGGCGCTGCGTTTCGGGCTGGATGAATTCCTCCTCTCGCATGAGCGCGTGCGCTGGATGCGCGTACCGCTAAACCTACTGCTGTTCCTGCGCAATACTGACAAGCCTCGCGCCGTGCGGCTGCGACTTGCGCTGGAAAAGCTCGGCCCGATCTTTGTAAAATTCGGCCAGATGTTGTCCACGCGACGCGACTTGATCCCACCGGACATCGCCGACGAGCTTGCCAAGCTGCAGGATCAGGTGCCGCCATTCCCCTCCTTGCAAGCCGTTGCGATCCTGGAAAACGCATATAAAAGACGCTTGAGCGTGGTATTCCAGAGCTTCGACGAGGTCCCGGTGGCCAGCGCATCAGTCGCGCAAGTGCATTTTGCAGTCCTACCGGATGGCCGTGACGTCGCGGTGAAAATATTGCGGCCCGGTATCGCCGGCGTCATCGCCCACGATGTTGCGTTGTTGAAGGTGGCTGCTGAATTGATCGAATGGCTCTGGGCGGACGGTCGACGCCTCAGACCGCGCGCGGTGATCAGCGAATTTGAGAGGCATCTGGAAGACGAGCTCGATCTGATGCGCGAAGCGGCTAACGGGAGCCAGCTCAGACGCAACTTTGCCGGCTCTGTGCTGCTCCGGGTTCCTGAGATCTACTGGGATTATTGCAGCACCGAGGTGATGGTGATGGAGCGCATGAATGGCATTCCGATCAGCCAGGTGGATGCACTCCGCGCCGCCGGGGTGGACATTCGAAAATTGGCGGCGAATGGGGTAGAAATCTTCTACACGCAGGTATTTCGCGACGGATTCTTTCACGCCGATATGCATCCCGGCAACATTCAGGTTGCAGCGAATGGCCAATATATCGCACTGGACTTCGGCATCATGGGCACACTAAGCGACACCGACAAGCGTTATCTCGCACAGAACTTCATCGCCTTCTTTCGCCGCGACTACAAGCGCGTGGCCGAGGTTCATATTGAATCTGGCTGGGCCCCTGCCGACACCCGCGTGGACGAGCTGGAAACCGCCATTCGCGCCGTGTGCGAGCCGATCTTCGACAAGCCCCTTCGCGAGGTTTCGTTCGGCCGCGTGCTGTTGCGCCTGTTCCAGACTTCGCGCCGCTTTGGTATCGAAGTCCAACCACAACTGGTATTGCTGCAAAAGACACTGCTGAATGTCGAAGGATTGGGCTTGCAACTCGATCCCGAGCTAGATCTTTGGAAGACCGCCAAACCCTGGCTGGAAAGATGGATGAAGGAGCAGGTTGGTTGGCGCGCCTTTGTGAAATCGCTGCGCGCCGAAGCCCCGAATTATGCCATCCTGCTACCGCAGCTACCGCGACTCCTTCATCGCTACCTGACCGATGGTAACGTTGATCGCAACGATGAGTCACTGAACAGGCTCCTGGAACAGCACAAGCGCTACAATACCTTGCTGACCGTAACCTGCCTGACGTTGTTAGCCCTTGTCGCATTTGAGTTCTTCCTTTTCAGCATGCGATGACCCATAACGTCTATTGCCGATGCCAGCAAAATGCTATAGAGTTATACCTTAGTACTGCAGTCTGGTATTAAATCGCTTACCAAACATCTCTCAATAGTTAAAGGATAGAAAAATCATGACAAATCCACTGGATTCATTGTGGGGCACCGTAATTTCTGGCCTGGTTCTAACCATCGTGCTGTACAGCCTTGCACACGCGCTCATTTGAGAATTTTAATATCCGGGAATTTCGGATGCTTCATCGTTTAAGGAGATCATAAATGGACTATGTACCTGCACTCGTGCGCTGGCTTCATCTGATGGCAGGCGTGATGTGGATAGGCCTGCTGTATTATTTCAATTTCGTCCAGGTCGCGGCTCTTAAGGCCGCAGCAGCAGACAGCACGGCAGCCGGCATTACCAAGCACGTCGCTCCGCGCGCACTGTTTTATTTTCGTTGGTCCGCCCTGGTGACGTGGCTGGCTGGCGCGACTTTGCTCGGGCCGTCCTTCGCTGCAGCTTTCACCCTGCAGGCTGGTCACGTGCCCATCGGCATCGGTGCCTGGCTGGGCACAATCATGCTGTTCAATGTCTGGGTTTTGATCTGGCCGAATCAGAAGAAGATACTTGGACTGAAACCGGCAACCGATGAAGAAAAGAACAAGGCACGTCGCGTCGCCTTCCTGGCTTCTCGAACCAATACGATGCTTTCGATACCGATGCTGTTTTTCATGGCAGCGGGAGCACATTCTGCCATTTACGGTCTTTGAGATCGCGCTGCGTTTTATGCACGACGTGACCGGCCGTTTGGATAGCCGTTTGCGAAAGCGGTCGGTTTTAGGGGAGCCTCGATTCCCCTAAAATTGAACCGGGGTATCGGATCAGCTTATGTAGTGTTTCGTCTGCTCATTGCGTGCAAGCGCACATTGCAGATGTTAGGCGCGGATGCCCCTAAATGAGTAATCGCTAACGTGTTCGTTGCATCCTTCGCTCTCGAGTCCGATAAGAAAAGGCGACCAACAGCACAAGTCAAAAGGTGCCCCCTAAGTGCCCAGTGAACACCAATCCGTTCAATGGGCAGTCGCAAAGTCATTTGGAAAGGGCCTTTCCAATAAATCTTCCTTGCACCATGGGTTGAAATGCATCCGAGAGGATGTCGATTTCGATCGTCACACTAGCTGCATTCAACTCGACACGTGCCGATATCTAGGCAGTTGGTCCTGTTGCTTCTCGTCTACCCATTTCCCTTGTGAAGATTTTCCACTGCTGTCGAGTCATCAAAGTCATTTCCGTCGCTGCATCAAGCATCTCCTTCACCCAGTCGCCACGTTGAGCAAAGGCAATTAATTCATCAGCACAGGCCGACCCGGATCGCCCCGACGCACGAAGTTGATCCCAAGCCAGGATACGCCCCATCGTGGATACGACATCCCTGAGCCGATCCAGTTTTTTCCCCCATTCACCGATGGCTACTCGGTCTTCCGACGGTTGCAGGCCTTTCAGAATGCAGGGAAGCCCGTTGACATTCACGGACTGCAGGAAAGCGTGATCTACGGCCTGCATTCGCTTCTGGACCGACGCCACCCTGCTTGCCTCGTCCTGCCAAGTCGGCTGCGTGATGCCAAGGCGGGTCAGGTGAGGGACCATTGCCGACGGCTTGGCCTCCTTGATATCCAGCAGATAGTTGCCGTCAGGCGAACCCTTGCCCTCTACCAGTACCACGAATCGGGCGACCCCAAGGCTCCCTGTTCCTGCTATTCGGCAAGCCACGTCAAGCACCTGGAAGAATTTCGGATTTGGTTGTGTGGCGGCGAAGCCATCCATGAATTCGACAACGGTCTGTTTTTGCATGTCGGAAGCTGGCAATGCCCTGACCCCATCCAGTTTCAGGCTGCGACGTCCCCCTTTTCGAATCGTGCGCTTGTCGAGGAAGGCTGCCCGGTCTCGTTCCTGCAGCCCAGTTAACAAGTCATTCACCAAGCCGATGGAGGTCTCCCGCTCGATCCAGAGGGGCTTGCCATTGATGAGCGCATTCCGGTAGGCATCCAGACAGCTTTGGCTGACTTCCACGCTTTGTGCAGGTGTCGCGTTAAGGGCGTCCGCCCCGCACTGGATGCTGGTCAGCAGGCGAATGATGTCCCAGGTGAAAGGAGCGAGCGCGGCCTCGTCATAGTCGTTGATGTCGAAATAAACCTGCCGGTTATCCCCCTTATAGCTGCCGAAATTCTCGAAGTGCAGATCGCCGCAGCACCAGGTCAAAGGCGCATCTCGGAAGAGTTGCGAATTTGGCAGAGTATCGTAGAAAAGGTGGCAGGCGCCACGCAGAAAGATGAACGGACTTTGCGCCATTTTGGTGTACTTCATGGACAGGCGCTTAGGGTCGCGGCCCTCATTATTACTGATGATCGCCTCGATAATGTCGGATGAACCCAAGGTAACTGGCTTGCTCATGTGGAACGCCTGAAGGATGAATGTGCTTGGGGCCTCGTCAATTTATCTGTGGCCAAGCGGAAGTTGTTCCCGCAGCAGGTTAATTGGAGGCAGGAGGCGCCGGAAGATTGCGTGAAAACGGGGCGCGGCGGCGGAAGAACAACTGTCTTGATTGAAGATCTACTGCATAGCTGTCGTGGCGCGATTTTAACTTTGCCATGAATGCATTTCGTGCGCCACAACTGACTTTATGTCTATTTGCGCTTGCTTATTAAGATTATTGCGGTGGTGGCGGTGTATGAGCGTCAGGGTCGATCGTGATGCCGCGCGCAGAGAGCGCATCCATGATCATCTTGGCATCGGCATTCCCTTTGGCGGCGAGTTTTGCGGTGCCCGACGCGATGGCGTCCATTTGCGTGCGCATTTTCTGGGCTGTCTGCAAGGGGCTTTCCTGGCTGCCGTAAACTTGCCTCAGGTTAATATGTTCGCGAGCCAGCTGAATGGTTTGGAAGCCGATCCAGACCAACACAGCCACCAGCCCAATTGCCAATGGAATAAACACGCTTCTGTTGTTTTCAGAAGCACGGGATTCAGGCATATAGCGTCTCCAAGTCGATGGGTAATATATCTATTTTTTGGCCGCTGCCGATGCCGGGTTCACATTGTAGGTGATCCCTTGGGAGGCGAGCAGGTCATGAATCTGATTGTCGCTATTCTTGGCCGCCAGATTCGCTAGACTGTTGATCATAGTCTGATAAATCCCCTGCAACTGGTCACTTTGCTGGAGATATTGCTGCCGCCCGGATACGGTGCCCGACAATCCTTGATTACTGTAGAAGAGACCGATGTTTACCACCACCAGGATCAATGAAGCCAGTGCCAGGAGCACCAACTGTTTGTATTGCATCTCATTAAGCATATCCATTTCCCAACGATCGATTCTTGAAAAACAACCCGAGCGAATTGTATGTTAAAAATACTATAACATAAATCAGCCCGCTGATGGTGCGCGGCGAACCACCAGTATGCCGACCAACCCTAGAGCAAAAAGGAACAGTGTTGCAGGTTCCGGGACGGTGGTCGTATTTGCAATCACGTCGCCCTGAATCAGCAAGGTGATCTGTGACAGGTCACCTGAGTAGCCGCTGGCGTTGCTGCCGTTCGCCGATAGCACAATGGAGTCGCTGAAATTTCCCAAGACGCCGGTATCAAAACTTATGTCATAGCCCCCTTGGCTGATGCCTGCCGCCAGATCTGTGAAGGGGTTGAATCCGTTGAACGTGTAATCATTCGCACCCGTCAGATCGAAAAACCCACTCAACAGGTCGGCAGGACCCGACACGTCATTAAGTACTGCGAGGTCTGCGCTAAGCGTTCCGCTGCCTTGGTGGACATGTCCGAAGTCGAGCGTGAACACGTTGCCATTGCGTGACAATGCACCTGCCCCGCCTGCATCGATGATGTCGGCATTGGCGTAATTGTTAACCTGGGCAGTCAGGCTTACCGGAATGCCATTGAGGACCAAGTCCGCCAGATCGGCATCATGACTGACGAAATTGCCTGTCGTACTGCCCGAGAATATGCCGGCAGTCGCCGTATTCAGGGCCACTTTGAGACTGCTGTTGTCGGTAGCGCCAGCCGCCACACCCGTCGTTCCCAAAGTGCCGGAGGTACTGAAGACGCCACCCGCACCGGCCAAGCTGCCTTTCAGGACGTCGTTCAAACCGGCCACAGGTGCTGCATTGGTCACGCTCACGGCTTGCGATACATTGTTGTCGCCCACGTGAACGATGCCGAAATTGACCGCCACAGTGTTGACTTGGGCGACAGCTTGCTGATAAACCTTGCCCACCAAGTTGACGACGGCACTGCCGACAGACAAATCTGCAGCATTGTCCGTCCCTGCGCCGGTGGAAGTGAAATTAACCGTGGCGGTACTCGCAGAAGCCCCTGCGGCGACCGTGTTCAAACCGACATGCAAGCTGGAAGCATCGGTCCCCTGCGCGGCCAGATTGGCAATAGAACCACCGCTCGTGAAGGGCGTTGTGGCAGGCCCGATGCTTGCCTTGAGGCCTTCAGTGTACGCATCGGGCGAGCTGTTGGTGACACTCACGTTGGCGCTCGGTGCAGAATCACCAACCCGGGCAACCAGTGTGACATTGGACGTATTCAGCGTCGGGCTGGCCAGCCGATACACGTTGCCACTCACATTGACGGTCTGGGAAGGCAGGGCGGTGATCCCCAGGCCGCTGGTGCCGGTGCCGTCCGAGTTCAGGGTGATCGTGGCGCTGCCGCTCTTGGCGCCCGCAGTGCTGGTGTCGATGCCCACGTGCAGGCTGCTGCTGTCAGTGGACTGCGCAGCCAGCAGGTTGAAGGTGCCGCTTGCCGTTACCCCCGTCGACGCCCCGCCAATCGAGGCGTCGAGCTTCTCAGAGAAGCCGTCGTTGGCGGCAGTGTTCTGGATCGTCAGCGCCTGATCGGTGGCGGTGCCGACACGCACGTTGCCGAAGCTGACCGGGTTGGGCGTCGCCGCGCTCGCACTCGCCAGGCGGTAGACATTCCCTATCACGCCGGTCACCGCAACGTCCTGGGAGGGCAGGGCCGTGATCCCCAGGCCGCTGGTACCCGATCCGTTCGAATTAAACTTCACCGTGGTCGTGCCGCTCACCGATCCTGCCAGCGAGGTGTTGAGACCCACGGTCATGCTTGCGGCATCGGTGGCGCCCGCCCCCAGCAGGCTGATGGAGCCGCCGTTGTTGGTGATCCGGCTGTCCGAGCTGCCGCCGAAGCTCGCGTCCAGCTTCTCAGAGAAGCCATCGTTGGCGGCGGTGTTCTGGATCGTCAGCGCCTGCGATACCGAGTCCCCCACGTGCACGTTGCCGAAGTTGATGGCGCCGAGGGTATTGGCTTGCGCCAAGCGGTACACGTTGCCGATGATGCTCACACTCTGACCGCCTGCACCAATGGCAGACAACCCGCTGGTGCCGGTGCCATCGGATTGATAGCTGACCGCCACGGTGCCGCTCTTCGCCCCGGCACTGCTGGTGTTAAGGCCCACGGCCATGTTGGTGTTATTGCTGCCACCGGCAGCCAGGAGACCTACCGAGCCGCTGTTGTTGGTCGCAGCACCCGTCGTCGCCCCGAAACTCGCATTGAGCTTCTCCGAGAAGCCATCATTGGCCGCCAGATTCTGGATCGTCAGGGCCTGATTTGCAGAGTCACCGACATGCATGTTGTTAAAGTTGACTGCCAGCGGATTCGTATCGCCTTGGGCGGTCCGATAGACAGCGCCGGAGACGTTGATCGTCTGGCTGCCGGCGGCAATGGCGGCCAGGCCGCTCGTGCCGGTGCCATCGGATTGGTAGTTGAGTGTCACACTGCCGCTCTTGGCGCCGACACTGCTGGTGTCGATTCCGACGCTCATTGCAGCACTATTGGTCGCGCCCGCTGCAAGCAAATTCACGCTGCCGAGGTTGTGGGTCGCATTGCCCGTCGTCGTCCCGAACGCCGCATTGAGGCTCTCGGAGTACCCATCGTTGGCGGCGGTATTGGCGACGGTCAGCGCTTGACTGGCCCCACTGTTGAGCCGCACGCTGCCAAAAGTGATTGGGGTGGCAGGTGTGGTGCTGCCTTGGGCCAGCCGATACACGTTGCCACTCACATTGACGGTCTGGGAAGGCAGGGCGGTGATCCCCAGGCCGCTGGTGCCGGTGCCGTCCGAGTTCAGGGTGATCGTGGCGCTGCCGCTCTTGGCGCCCGCAGTGCTGGTGTCGATGCCCACGTGCAGGCTGCTGCTGTCAGTGGACTGCGCAGCCAGCAGGTTGAAGGTGCCGCTTGCCGTTACCCCCGTCGACGCCCCGCCAATCGAGGCGTCGAGCTTCTCAGAGAAGCCGTCGTTGGCGGCAGTGTTCTGGATCGTCAGCGCCTGATCGGTGGCGGTGCCGACACGCACGTTGCCGAAGCTGACCGGGTTGGGCGTCGCCGCGCTCGCACTCGCCAGGCGGTAGACATTCCCTATCACGCCGGTCACCGCAACGTCCTGGGAGGGCAGGGCCGTGATCCCCAGGCCGCTGGTACCCGATCCGTTCGAATTAAACTTCACCGTGGTCGTGCCGCTCACCGATCCTGCCAGCGAGGTGTTGAGACCCACGGTCATGCTTGCGGCATCGGTGGCGCCCGCCCCCAGCAGGCTGATGGAGCCGCCGTTGTTGGTGATCCGGCTGTCCGAGCTGCCGCCGAAGCTCGCGTCCAGCTTCTCAGAGAAGCCATCGTTGGCGGCGGTGTTCTGGATCGTCAGCGCCTGCGATACCGAGTCCCCCACGTGCACGTTGCCGAAGTTGATGGCGCCGAGGGTATTGGCTTGCGCCAAGCGGTACACGTTGCCGATGATGCTCACACTCTGACCGCCTGCACCAATGGCAGACAACCCGCTGGTGCCGGTGCCATCGGATTGATAGCTGACCGCCACGGTGCCGCTCTTCGCCCCGGCACTGCTGGTGTTAAGGCCCACGGCCATGTTGGTGTTATTGCTGCCACCGGCAGCCAGGAGACCTACCGAGCCGCTGTTGTTGGTCGCAGCACCCGTCGTCGCCCCGAAACTCGCATTGAGCTTCTCCGAGAAGCCATCATTGGCCGCCAGATTCTGGATCGTCAGGGCCTGATTTGCAGAGTCACCGACATGCATGTTGTTAAAGTTGACTGCCAGCGGATTCGTATCGCCTTGGGCGGTCCGATAGACAGCGCCGGAGACGTTGATCGTCTGGCTGCCGGCGGCAATGGCGGCCAGGCCGCTCGTGCCGGTGCCATCGGATTGGTAGTTGAGTGTCACACTGCCGCTCTTGGCGCCGACACTGCTGGTGTCGATTCCGACGCTCATTGCAGCACTATTGGTCGCGCCCGCTGCAAGCAAATTCACGCTGCCGAGGTTGTGGGTCGCATTGCCCGTCGTCGTCCCGAACGCCGCATTGAGGCTCTCGGAGTACCCATCGTTGGCGGCGGTATTGGCGACGGTCAGCGCTTGACTGGCCCCACTGTTGAGCCGCACGCTGCCAAAAGTGATTGGGGTGGCAGGTGTGGTGCTGCCTTGGGCCAGCCGATACACGTTGCCACTCACATTGACGGTCTGGGAAGGCAGGGCGGTGATCCCCAGGCCGCTGGTGCCGGTGCCGTCCGAGTTCAGGGTGATCGTGGCGCTGCCGCTCTTGGCGCCCGCAGTGCTGGTGTCGATGCCCACGTGCAGGCTGCTGCTGTCAGTGGACTGCGCAGCCAGCAGGTTGAAGGTGCCGCTTGCCGTTACCCCCGTCGACGCCCCGCCAATCGAGGCGTCGAGCTTCTCAGAGAAGCCGTCGTTGGCGGCAGTGTTCTGGATCGTCAGCGCCTGATCGGTGGCGGTGCCGACACGCACGTTGCCGAAGCTGACCGGGTTGGGCGTCGCCGCGCTCGCACTCGCCAGGCGGTAGACATTCCCCTGGATCGCGCCGGTCACCGCAACGTTCTGGGAGGGCAGCGCCGTGATCCCCAGCCCGCTGGTACCCGATCCGTTCGAATCGAGATTGACCGTGATCGTGCCGTTCACCGACCCTGCCGCCAAGGTGTTGAGACCCACGGTCATGCTTGCGGCATCGGTGGCGCCCGCCGCCAGCAGGCTGATGGAGCCGCCGTTGTTGGTGATCCGGCTGTCCGAGCTGCCGCCGAAGCTCGCGTCCAGCTTCTCAGAGAAACCGTCGTTGGCAGCGGTGTTCTGGATCGTCAGCGCCTGCGACACCGTGTCCCCCACATGCACATTCCCGAAATTGACCGGCGCCACCGTGTTCGCTTGCGCCAGCCGATAGATACCGCCCGTGATGCTCACGGTCTGTTCACCGACATTGCCAAAATTATTGGCGATATGCACCGCTTGTCCGGTTAGCACCCCGGCACTGGTGCCATTTAGAGTGACCGACAGATCGCCGCTGTTGCTGCCCGTGGCGATTGGGCCAAAATTCCCTGCCGTCACGCCCGTGCCGCTGAGGCGAGCATCGGTGATATTACCTCCGTTCACCGTCGTTTGGATGGCGCCTCGCAACGCTGGGCCCGTGGTGCCGCCGTTGGCGATTTGGTATGCCTGCGTGATGGTGTCGCCCACATGGATGTTGCCGAAATTCAGGGTGGGTGTTGCGCTGGTGCCGCCTGAGATGTTTGTCCCAGTCACGACTTGGGTGACATTTCCTGCTGCATCGATCTGCCCGGCGCCGCTCACGTTGTCGCGTTTGTTGAAGCTGTTGCCGCTGCCAAAGTTGCCGTTTACGTAGTCACTGGACACCACCAGGTTTTGGTTGCCAAGGTTGACCAAGCCGTTAACCGTCAGCGTGCCTGCCGTACTGGCAACGGTGGCGCTGCTCAAATTCAGGGTGGCACCGCTGTCTGCCGTGATGTTGCCGATGCCCTGGATGCCGTGTTGTGCTGCCAACGTCCCGCCGTTTGCCTCGACCAGCCCGGTGTTGGCAATCAAGGGTGTAACCGTACCGGAGCCGAAGGTGGTCCCGTTGTTCGTAAAGCTCGTCGCTGTATAGGATGCGCCATTGAGGTTCAGGGTGGCGCCGCTATCGGTCAGAATGTTGCCCGTGCCCTGTATACCATTTTGCGTCGTCAGCGTTCCGCCCTTGGCCTCGACGAGGCCTGTATTGTTGATCAGCGGCACAATGGTGCCGAAGCCGCGGACCGTGCCGCTGCTTGTCACGCTCGGCGCGGTGAAGGTGCCACCGCCGAGCTCCAGCAGGCCATGATTGGTAATCGAATTGATCGTCGCATAGGAGCGGCTTGCAAGCACATGCAGCGCGCCGGTACTTGCGATCGTCGTCAACGACGATTCGAGCGGCGTAAACGTTCCGTTCGACGTGTTGTAGGACTGGATCTGAGACCCCGTACCACTCAGTACTGCGTCTGCGGCCAAGGTAATTACCGGCGCATTGTAGATATCAAGCGTTGAACCCGCATAGGCCTGATAGCTTCCCCCGGTGAGCGTCCCACTTGAAAAGTTCGAGAATGTCGTTGGCTCGATATAGACGGTCGAATTATTCGAGGCGGAGACGATCCCGTTGTTGGTGAAGTTGGTCGGAGCGATGTAGTTGCTCCCACTGCCGTTGCTATAGGCGATGGTGCCGTTGTTGACGATGGTGTCACCAGCCAGGTAGGTGTACGACCCGCTGCCGTCCGCCAGCACGTGCAGGTTCGATCCCAGCGTCAGCATGCCGGTCTGGGAATTGAGGTATCCGTACCCCGATGTGCCGCCCAGGTGCACCGTGGCGTTGTCCAGCGTCTGGGTCCCCGTGGAGTCGAGCTGCGAATAGCTGCCGGTCACGTTGATCACCCCGGGGCTGGCCCCTGCCGTGTTATTGACCGTCAGGCCGTTGCTGAAATAGGCGACGGCGCCGTAGCCGGTCACGTCCAGCGAGCCGTTCAGCGTGACGTTGTCGAGCGTCCCGGATGCGGAACTGTTGGTGAACAGGTTGCTCGACCCGCCCTGGATCAGGCCGCCGTGGATCGTGCCGCCTATCATGGCCAGACCCGCCAGTGGGCCCGTCTGGATGTTCAGTGTCGAGGCGCTGTTGTTCAGGTAGCCGTTCAGGCTCACCGTCCCGCCCGTGCGGTTGATCGTGCCGATGTCCGACTGCGTAAAGTATCCCCCCAACCGCAGGTCGGTCTGGGTGACGTTGATCGTGCCGGTGTTGGTCCACTCGTACGCGGTGTTCGCGCCCTGGTTGCTCGCATAGCCGATCTGCAGCATCGTCGCGCCGCCCGCGCCGTTCATGGTCACGGTGCCGGCGTTGGTGAGGGTCCCGTAAGGGCTCAGGGAGATGCTGGAGCCGTCGGCGCCGGTGATCTGGCCTGTCCCCGAGTTGGTCATGGAGCTGCCGCTGACATTCAGAGTCGTTCCCGTGGCCGCCGTGATGGCGCCGTTGTTGGTGAAGGTGCTGCCCCCACCGTACACAACCGTGCCAGTGCCTGTCAACGAAACCGTCCCGTTGTTGGTGAAGTTGGTCGGCTGGAGGTAGTTGTTCCCGGCGCCGTTGCTATAGGCGATGGTGCCGTTGTTGACGATGGTGTCACCAGCCAGGTAGGTGTACGACCCGCTGCCGTCCGCCAGCACGTGCAGGTTCGATCCCAGCGTCAGCGTGCCCGTCTGGGAACTGAGGTATCCGTACCCCGATGTGCCGCCCAGGTGCACCGTGGCGTTGTCCAGCGTCTGGGTCCCCGTGGAGTCGAGCTGCGAATAGCTGCCGGTCACGTTGATCACCCCGGGGCTGGCCCCTGCCGTGTTATTGACCGTCAGGCCGTTGCTGAAATAGGCGACGGCGCCGTAGCCGGTCACGTCCAGCGAGCCGTTCAGCGTGACGTTGTCGAGCGTCCCGGATGCGGAACTGTTGGTGAACAGGTTGCTCGACCCGCCCTGGATCAGGCCGCCGTGGATCGTGCCGCCTATCATGGCCAGACCCGCCAGTGGGCCCGTCTGGATGTTCAGTGTCGAGGCGCTGTTGTTCAGGTAGCCGTTCAGGCTCACCGTCCCGCCCGTGCGGTTGATCGTGCCGATGTCCGACTGCGTAAAGTATCCCCCCAACCGCAGGTCGGTCTGGGTGACGTTGATCGTGCCGGTGTTGGTCCACTCGTACGCGGTGTTCGCGCCCTGGTTGCTCGCATAGCCGATCTGCAGCATCGTCGCGCCGCCCGCGCCGTTCATGGTCACGGTGCCGGCGTTGGTGAGGGTCCCGTAAGGGCTCAGGGAGATGCTGGAGCCGTCGGCGCCGGTGATCTGGCCTGTCCCCGAGTTGGTCATGGAGCTGCCGCTGACATTCAGAGTCGTGCCTGTGGCCGCCGTGATGGCGCCGTTGTTGGTGAAGGTGCTGCCCCCGCCGTAGACACCCGTGCCCGTGCCCGTCAACGAAACCGTCCCGTTGTTGGTGAAGTTGTTCGGCTCGAGGTAGTTGTTCCCGACGCCGTTGCTATAGGCGATGGTGCCGTTGTTGACGATGGTGTCACCAGCCAGGTAGGTGTACGACCCGCTGCCGTCCGCCAGCACGTGCAGGTTCGATCCCAGCGTCAGCGTGCCGGTCTGGGAATTGAGGTATCCGTACCCCGATGTGCCGCCCAGGTGCACCGTGGCGTTGTCCAGCGTCTGGGTCCCCGTGGAGTCGAGCTGCGAATAGCTGCCGGTCACGTTGATCACCCCGGGGCTGGCCCCTGCCGTGTTATTGACCGTCAGGCCGTTGCTGAAATAGGCGACGGCGCCGTAGCCGGTCACGTCCAGCGAGCCGTTCAGCGTGACGTTGTCGAGCGTCCCGGATGCGGAACTGTTGGTGAACAGGTTGCTCGACCCGCCCTGGATCAGGCCGCCGTGGATCGTGCCGCCTATCATGGCCAGACCCGCCAGTGGGCCCGTCTGGATGTTCAGTGTCGAGGCGCTGTTGTTCAGGTAGCCGTTCAGGCTCACCGTCCCGCCCGTGCGGTTGATCGTGCCGATGTCCGACTGCGTAAAGTATCCCCCCAACCGCAGGTCGGTCTGGGTGACGTTGATCGTGCCGGTGTTGGTCCACTCGTACGCGGTGTTCGCGCCCTGGTTGCTCGCATAGCCGATCTGCAGCATCGTCGCGCCGCCCGCGCCGTTCATGGTCACGGTGCCGGCGTTGGTGAGGGTCCCGTAAGGGCTCAGGGAGATGCTGGAGCCGTCGGCGCCGGTGATCTGGCCTGTCCCCGAGTTGGTCATGGAGCTGCCGCTGACATTCAGAGTCGTGCCTGTGGCCGCCGTGATGGCGCCGTTGTTGGTGAAGGTGCTGCCCCCGCCGTAGACACCCGTGCCCGTGCCCGTCAACGAAACCGTCCCGTTGTTGGTGAAGTTGTTCGGCTCGAGGTAGTTGTTCCCGACGCCGTTACTATAGGCGATGGTGCCGTTGTTGACGATGGTGTCACCAGCCAGGTAGGTGTACGACCCGCTGCCGTCCGCCAGCACGTGCAGGTTTGATCCCAGCGTCAGCGTGCCCGTCTGGGAACTGAGGTATCCGTACCCCGATGTGCCGCCCAGGTGCACCGTGGCGTTGTCCAGCGTCTGGGTCCCCGTGGAGTCGAGCTGCGAATAGCTGCCGGTCACGTTGATCACCCCGGGGCTGGCCCCTGCCGTGTTATTGACCGTCAGGCCGTTGCTGAAATAGGCAACGGCGCCGTAGCCGGTCACGTCCAGCGAGCCGTTCAGCGTGACGAAGTTGAGCGTCCCGGATGCGTAGCTCGAACTCAGGGCCACCGCTGTCGTACCGCCGCCAGTGACGGCGTAAGTCCCACCGCTTAGCGTACCAGCTTGCAGATTTACGCCACCCGTTGTGGTCAAAGTGCTCGAATTCAGCAGGGTGGCATTGGAATTATTGAGTGTCAGCGTCCCAATGGTAACCGGCGACGATAAGGTGACCGCGTAGCTGCCAGACGTTGCGATTGTAGCGTCGTAGGTATTGCCGCCGCCGTTGTTCGGGTAGACGCCGTTACAGACTGTCCAATCCCCAGTCGCGCTCCAGTTGGCCGTCGAGCCGTTCCACGAACACAGGTAATTGGCCGCCGCTGCAGGAACAGCGCTGATTGCAAGGACCGCCACCGCGGAAACCAGTGTCACCAATATTCTGGCAAGCATGGTCCAGGATGACGTGACAAGGCAGGGCGATGGCTTTTTCATGACGATCTCCAATAGGGATGCTGCGTCCCAGTCCACTCCGGAGACGTAACTTCGCAAGAACTGTGCCTTCCAAAGTTTTCAAGCAGTTAACTTAAGCTCGCTTATTGATGTGTAAAGTAATTCGACACTAAGATCGCATATGCTTGAGTAGTCCTGCGGGCGTATGACGTTAGGGGACTTCACGATTCGTCATGGATTCAATATGGTGAGGGCTAGCAACCTGACTTGACGGCAGGTTAAACAATGGCATTGTGTAAGTAAGCGAATACTTTAGGTACCCGCCCCTGAAGCAGGCTCCTCCATTCAACAACCAGAGTCTGCCCAAACATTTTCGTATTCGCCGCTCCATCAGTTTCTGTGTCAGTCGTCAAATTTGCACGCACAAAAGCGTCAGGTGGTGCAGAATCTCAAGCCGGTTATGGCCTAAACCACACAACAACGTATTACAAGGACATGATCCTCCATCTCGTTGGTGAAGCTTTGACCTAGACGACGTCGTTTTTCATGCGCCCGATGACAGATTCAGCCGAATTGCGGCGTTTGCGTTTCTTCTTTTGGTGGAGGGTATGGAACCCGTTTGGCTTCGGCGATCCACACAACGGCGTCGGCCCGGTTGACAGCGCTGCGCTGGCTAATGCCCTTGCTTAGCGCGAATGCCTTTGTCTCATTCACCGGTCTGGATTCACGGCTGGACCACTCGGGACGGCATCCCGTCAACGGCAACCGTCCAAACGTGGCTCGCCGCATCGCCCGTACCGCTTGGTCTATGGACACTTATCAAACCGAATTTGATTTTAAGCGCCTTACAAAGGACTTGACTTGAACCATAGAATCTTTCGGGTGAGCTGCCCAAATTGTCGCCAATGAAGAGTCTTATCGACCGCGGAATTTTTGTGTTTCCCGCTAGCGTTCAGTGCCCAAAAGCTACGCGGCTGATTATTGCAAGATATGCCGCCGATTGACGCCGCCTAAACCCAGCCAATTAAGACCTTAAAATTACGCGGAGCAATTAAGAACAAACATCCGCAACTGATAGTTACAATCATTTCACTTAGACCCCCGTTGCGTAACAGGTATCGTTTTCTCAAAGCGCCAGCAATTTTTGGCCGTTCAACGACTTCTGCGCGCGTATCGCCGCTATTCCACCGTTACCGATTTTGCAAGGTTTCTGGGTTTATCGACATCCGTGCCCTTTTGCAGCGCAACGTAATACGCCAGCAACTGCAACGGGATGGTGTGAAGAATCGGACTTAAATATCCGGCGTGTTCTGGCATCTGCATGATGTGGATGCCATCCGCCTCGCGAAGATGGGTATGCGCATCGGCGAACACATATAGCTCGCCGCCGCGCGCGCGCACTTCCTGCAGATTGGATTTCAGCTTTTCCAGCAATGCGTCATTCGGCGCGACGGAGATCACCGGCATATTTTTGTCCACCAAGGCGAGCGGCCCGTGTTTCAGTTCCCCGGCGGGATACGCCTCCGCATGGATATAGGATATCTCCTTCAATTTGAGCGCCCCTTCCAGCGCGATCGGATAATGCAAGCCACGCCCCAAGAACAGTGCATGCTGCTTGGTGGCAAACTGCTCGGCGAGCTTGGCGATCTCAGGTTCCAGCTCAAGCACTTTTTGCACCGCGCTGGGCAGGTGGCGCAACTCGTGCAGATGTTTTTGTTCCTGCTCTGCAGTCAAATGCCCGCGCTGCTTGGCGAGTACCAGCGTCAACAGGAATAGCGCTGCCAGTTGAGTGGTAAAAGCTTTCGTCGAAGCCACCCCGATCTCAGGTCCTGCGCGCGTCAGCAGACGCAGCTTGGTCAGGCGCACCAATGCGCTTTCCGGCACGTTGCAGATTGCGAGCGTATGAATGTGCCCGTGGCTCTTGGCATGGTTCAACGCCGCCTGGGTATCGGCAGTCTCGCCGGATTGCGAGATCACCACTACCAATGTTCTCGGGTCAGACACGCTGGTGCGATAGCGATATTCACTGGCGACCTCTACGCTGCATCGAATGGCGGCGATCTCTTCCAGCCAATAGCGCGCCACCAATCCCGCATGATAGCTGGTTCCGCAAGCCAGGATCAAAATGCTGTCTATGCAGGCAAAAGACGATGATGCTTCCGCGCCAAAGATTCCCGGTACCAAAGTCTGGCTGTTGCATACCGATTCGAGCGTATTTGCCAGTGCTTGTGGTTGTTCGTGTATTTCCTTTTGCATGTAGTGGCGATACTCGCCCAGCTGAACGCTCTCGTTGCTAAGCTCGCTGATCTTCACGGCGCGCGTCACGCGATTTCCCTGTGCGTCAAAAATCTGGTAACTGTGCCTTCCAAGTTCGACCACATCGCCTTCCTCCAGATAGACGACTTTGCGCGTCACAGGCAACAGAGCAGATACGTCCGATGCGATGAAATTCTCTTCAATGCCCACGCCCAGCAGTAACGGGCTGCCGCGCCGCGCGCAAATGAGCTGGTCAGGATTGTCTGCCGCAGTAACACCAATTGCATAGGCGCCCACGAGTTCCGCAAGTGACGCTTGGGTTGCTGCCAGCAGGGAATTGCCGCGCGCATAGTTAC
Source organism: uncultured beta proteobacterium (assembly GCA_963833515.1). GTDB lineage: Bacteria > Pseudomonadota > Gammaproteobacteria > Burkholderiales > Gallionellaceae > Gallionella. The sequence goes on from CAWHYN010000012.1 coordinate 321,408, forward strand.
TGTGGATCAAGTGTGCGATCACTTCGGTGTCGGTGTCTGAAGTGAACTGATAGCCTTCGGCGGTCAGACGGGCACGCAATGCCTCATAGTTTTCGATGATGCCGTTATGCACCACAGCGATATGATCATTGCTGATGTGTGGATGGGCATTGCGCTCGCTAGGCACGCCGTGCGTTGCCCAGCGTGTATGCGCAATGCCGATGCTGCCTTGGGTAGTTGCGCATTTTTCGGCCAGCTCCGCGACCCGCCCGGTGCTGCGTACACGTTGCAAATGTCCGTCGCGCACGACGACCAGCCCGGCCGAGTCATAGCCGCGATACTCCAGGCGTTGCAACCCCTCCAACAGGATTGGCACTACATTGCGTTGCGCCACAGCACCTACGATTCCACACATAAACTTGTTCCCGAATAATTTTGCCGCCGATAGGATATCGGTCCTGCATAAAATGGTTCCTGGCCCCTATGCATCACTGCTAGCCGTCAATCATCCCGCAAGGAGGGATGGCTTACTCGCCCTTGCCTTTCTTTGCTGGTCGCTTCCATCCGGCCACAGTCACCTGGTTGCTGCGCGCCAACGTGAGCTCGCCCTCCGGCGCGTTGCGGGTGATGGTCGAACCGGCGCCTATTGTAGCGCCCTTCCCCACCGTCACTGGCGCGACCAATTGGGTATTCGAGCCGATGAAGACATCATCTTCGATAACGGTGCGATGCTTGTTCGCTCCATCGTAGTTACAGGTGATCGTGCCCGCGCCAATATTTACACGACTGCCGACCGTACTGTCGCCGATGTAGCTGAGGTGATTGGCTTTGCTGTTCGCGGCAATCTCACTATTCTTGACTTCGACGAAATTGCCGATATGCACCTCGTCGCGCAGCCTGGTGCCGGGTCGAATCCGCGCGTAAGGGCCGATGCGGCAGTCAGCGCCCACTTCGCCGCCATCAATGTGGCTATAGGGTGCTATATCCGTGCGGGCACCAATGCTGGAATTCTTGATCACGCTGTACGCCCCGACCCGGACATTGTTGCCCAAGGTCACTTCCCCCTCAAAAATGCATCCGACGTCGATCTCGACATCTCGCCCACAGTTCAGCTTGCCTCTCACATCGATGCGCGCGTGGTCGACGAGTGTCACGCCCTGAATCAGCAAGCGAGACGCCTCGACCAACTGCCAGGTGCGTTCCAGCACGACCAACTGCGACTTGCTGTTTATCCCGTGTATCTCCCACTCGTGCGTCGGCTGCGCCGTATGTACCGCCACACCCTGCCGCACGGCCATGTTGACGATATCGGTCAGGTAGTATTCGCCCTGCGAATTATTGTTACGCAAATTCGCCAGCCAGCCGCGCAATAGTTTCGTCGGCGCGAGCAGGATGCCGGTATTTACCTCATTGATTTCGCGCTGCTCGGGCGTGGCGTCCTTTTCCTCGACTATGCTGACCACATCGCCCTGCGCGTCACGCACGATGCGGCCGTAGCCCGAAGGATTGGACAGATTCACGGTTAATAGCGCCAAGCCGTTGCCGGCCTGCTGCATCTGGTGCAACGTGCTATGCTGAATGAGGGGCACATCGCCATAAAGCACCAGCGTAGAACCGTCATCGGGTAAAAGCGGCATTGCCTGCTGGACCGCGTGGCCGGTGCCGAGCTGCGGGTCCTGAAGCACGAACCTGGCGGTATATTGCTGCATCGCTTGGGGCACGGCTTCGCCGCCATGGCCATACACCACGCAGATCTGCTGCGGCTTAAGCGTTACCGCGCAATCCAGCACATGCTGCAGCAACGGCTTGCCGGCAAGCGCGTGCAGCACCTTGGGTTTGTCGGAATACATGCGCGTGCCTTTTCCGGCAGCGAGGATGACGATATTTAATGAGGTCATGTTCGGCTTTCCTGGACGGCCCAATTATAAGGGAAAGCGGCCATACGTCCGAATAATTAGTCAACGATCCGCATATCATCTCGGTTCATCTGCGAAATCACTCTTTTCATCCGTTGAGATTAGCCGATCATAGGTTGGTCCGACATGGAGGGTGTCTCTGCCGGCACGTCCCTGCAGTGTCTCCATGGAAACACAATGCATCTATGCTGTTGATTACGTATGTGACTGAAGGAAAGAATTCAAGCGCCAACAAAAAAGCAGCCTCGGCTGCTTTTTTGTTGGCGCTTCACTTAAAACTTAATGGCCGCTACGTTTGCGCAATTGCTTGATTGCTGCGAGTTGCGCAATCGCTTCGGCCAATTCTGCTTGCGCCTCAGCGTAGTCGATATCGCTGCGACGATTCTTGATCGCCTCCTCGGCATCCTGCTTGGCTTGCAGTGCTCGCACTTCATCCAGATCGGCGCCGCGTATCGCGGTATCAGCTAGTATGGTCACAACCCCGGGCTGTACCTCAAGCATACCGCCCGACACGTAAATCAGCTCTTCATGTTCCTGATCCGGCCGTTTGATTCTCACTGACCCCGGTTTGATGCGGGTCATCAATGCGGTATGGCGCGGATAGATACCCAGTTCACCCATTTCGCCGGGTACCACGACCATCTCGGCCAGCCCTGAGAAAATAGACGCCTCCGCGCTAACTACGTCCACATGTACGGTCATTGCCATGGTTGTCCCCATTGTTGCTACAGTGTCTTGGCCTTTTCAACCGCTTCCTCGATGCCACCTACCATGTAGAACGCTTGTTCTGGCAAATGATCATATTCCCCGCTGACGATGCCCTTGAAACCCTTGATGGTTTCTTTCAGCGTGACATATTTGCCCGGGCTGCCGGTAAATACTTCAGCCACATGGAACGGCTGGGACAGGAAACGCTGGATCTTGCGGGCGCGTGCGACGGCCAGCTTGTCTTCCGCCGACAGTTCGTCCATACCCAGAATCGCGATGATGTCGCGCAGTTCCTTGTAACGTTGCAGAGTCGCTTGAACCGAGCGGGCCACATTGTAATGTTCTTCTCCCACGACCAGCGGATCCAGCTGACGCGAAGTGGAGTCCAGCGGATCGACCGCGGGGTAGATCCCTAACGATGCGATGTCACGTGACAACACTACGGTCGAATCAAGGTGCAGGAAGGTGGTCGCCGGTGATGGATCGGTCAAGTCGTCCGCTGGCACGTAAACAGCTTGGATGGAAGTGATCGAGCCGACCTTGGTGGAAGTGATGCGTTCTTGCAGACGGCCCATTTCCTCCGCCAGCGTCGGCTGGTAGCCCACCGCTGAGGGCATACGACCCAAGAGCGCCGATACTTCGGTACCAGCCAGTGTGTAGCGATAGATGTTGTCCACGAAAAACAGGATGTCGCGGCCTTCGTCACGGAACTTTTCCGCCATCGTCAGACCGGTCAGCGCCACGCGAAGCCGGTTGCCGGGCGGTTCGTTCATCTGACCAAACACCATGGACACCTTGTCCAGCACGTTGGAATCTTTCATCTCGTGATAGAAGTCATTACCTTCGCGGGTGCGTTCACCCACGCCGGCGAACACCGACAGACCGCTGTGCTGCTTGGCGATGTTGTTGATCAGTTCCATCATGTTAACCGTCTTGCCGACACCGGCTCCGCCAAAGAGGCCGACCTTCCCGCCCTTGGCGAACGGACAAACGAGGTCGATGACCTTGATGCCGGTTTCAAGCAGGTCAACGGAAGGAGAAAGCTCGTCAAACTTCGGGGCCTTCTGATGAATCTCGCGTCGTTCATCGCACTTGATTTCACCGGCGTCATCGATCGGACGACCCAGCACATCCATGATGCGTCCCAGAGTTCCTGCTCCAACGGGAACTCTAATTCCTTTGCCGCTAGCATTCACAGCCATGCCCCGACGCAAACCGTCGGAAGAACCCATGGCGATGGTACGCACCACGCCGTCACCGAGTTGCTGTTCCACCTCAAAGGTCAGGCCCGCTTCTGCAGTTGAAGTTCCGGCATCCGCGAGCTGCAGCGCTTCATATACCTTCGGCATGTGATCGCGCGGAAATTCGATGTCGACTACCGCACCGATGCACTGTACGATTTTTCCTTGATTCATTTTTAAAAGTCCCCGTCTAGATTAATCTTGTCTTTTTGCAGTCTCTGTTCAACCGCTGCTGCGCCATAATGCCCGGTCCTTGTCATTACGCTCGCCGCGCTCACGCTAATATCGCCTAGTCTGTCCTATGTCGCCGCGTTGGCTAACCAACGGCCGCTGCACCGCCCACGATTTCCGAAATTTCGCGGGTGATCGCCGCCTGGCGGGCCTTGTTGTATACCAACTTCAACTCGCCAATCACGTTCTTCGCGTTGTCTGATGCTGCCTTCATCGCCACCATACGCGCGCTTTGTTCGGAGGCCATGTTTTCCACCACGCCCTGATAAACCAGGGATTCTATGTAACGAACCAGCAGCTCATCAATCACCAGTTTGGCATCGGGTTCGTAGATGTAGTCCCAGTTACCTTCTGCAGTTCCCATTTGTTCGCCGCTCAGCGGCAGCAATTGCTCAATACAGGGTTCCTGCTTCATCGTATTGATAAAATGGTTGTAACTGATATGTATCGCGTCAATCTCGCCCGCCGTGTATGCGTCCAACATCAGCTTCACCGCTCCGATCAGTTTCTCGATGTGCGGTGTATCGCCAAGGCCAGTCAGATTTGATTTTATTTTGGCACCGATACGCGACATGAAGCCCATGCCCTTGTTACCGATCGGGCACACCAGAATTCCCTTGCCCTCGCCTTCCCATGCCTTCATGCGGCTCACCGCGAGCCGCAGGATATTGGTATTCAGGCCACCGCACAAACCCTTATCCGATGTCACCACGATCAGTCCGATGTTCCTGGTTCCTTCACGCTTCACCAGAAAGGGGTGTCTATACTCAGGGTTGGCGCGGGATAGGTGCGCAGCGACGGCGCGGATTTTTTCCGCATAGGGTCGTGCTGCGCGCATGCGTTCCTGCGCCTTTCGCATCTTGGCCGCGGCAACCATTTCCATGGCGCGCGTGATCTTGCGCGTATTCTCTACACTCTTGATCTTCGCGCGGATCTCTTTACTGCCAGCCATTTTTCACCCCGCCTCAATAAACAGCCGTGGACTTGAATTTCTCAATCGCCGCAGACAACAATTTTTCGTTATCGGCGTTCAGATCCTTACTGGACTCGATCGAATCAAGCAGTGTCTTGCTATTGGATTTAAGATACGTGTGCAATGCGCCTTCGAATGCCAGTGCTTTGTTCACGGGGATGTCGTCGAAATACCCCTTGTTAACCGAGAATAACGTGACCGCCATGTTCGCGACCGACAGAGGCGCATACTGCAACTGCTTCATCAGTTCGGTCACCAGGCGGCCGCGCTCCAGTTGCTTGCGAGTTGCTTCATCCAGGTCGGAGGCGAACTGGGCGAAAGCGGCCAATTCACGATACTGTGCGAGCGCCAGACGCACACCGCCACCCAGCTTCTTGATAACCTTGGTCTGCGCTGCGCCGCCAACGCGAGACACCGAGATCCCCGCGTTGATCGCAGGACGGATACCGGCATTGAACAGATCGGTTTCCAAAAAAATCTGACCGTCAGTGATCGAGATCACATTCGTCGGGACGAACGCGGACACGTCGCCGGCCTGTGTCTCAATGATTGGCAATGCGGTTAGCGAACCGGTCTTGCCTTTGACCGCTCCTTTGGTGAACGCTTCCACGTAGTCGGCATTCACGCGCGCGGCGCGCTCGAGCAAACGCGAGTGCAGGTAGAACACGTCGCCAGGATATGCTTCGCGACCAGGCGGGCGACGCAGCAACAGCGAGATCTGACGATACGCCCAAGCTTGCTTGGTCAAATCATCGTAAACAATCAAGGCATCCTGGCCGCGATCGCGGAAGTACTCACCCATCGTGCAACCGGCATAAGGGGCGAGAAATTGCATCGCAGCTGAATCGGAAGCGGTCGCTGCGACCACGATGGTGTAGCCCAGCGCGCCATGCTCTTCCAGTTTGCGCACTACGTTGGCAACGGTCGACGCCTTCTGACCAATAGCCACATACACGCAGGTCATGTTCTGACCCTTTTGATTGATGATGGTATCTACGGCCACCGCTGTCTTGCCGGTCTGGCGATCGCCAATGATCAGTTCGCGCTGACCGCGACCGATCGGGACCATGGAGTCGATCGATTTCAAACCGGTTTGTACTGGTTGATCAACGGACTTACGCGCGATCACGCCCGGCGCAACCTTTTCAAGCTTGTCGGTCATCTTGGCATTGACCGGCCCTTTGCCATCGATTGGTTGTCCCAGCGCATTTACTACGCGTCCGCACAACTCTGGACCAACCGGCACTTCCAGGATCCGGCCGGTACATTTTACGGTGTCGCCCTCGGTGATATGTTCATATTCCCCGAGTACCACCGCACCAACAGAATCACGCTCAAGGTTAAGGGCCAGACCGAAGGTGTTGCCGGGGAATTCCAGCATCTCGCCCTGCATCACGTCGGAGAGCCCGTGCACGCGCACGATACCGTCAGTCACGCTGACTACTGTTCCTTCGGTGCGAGCTTGCGTCAGCGCCTCGAAGTTTTCGATGCGGCTGCGAATCAAATTACTAATTTCGGAAGGATTGAGCTTCATGTGGATTTCCTCATTGATAAATCTATTATCAGGACTGTGTATTTGTGATCAATTCCGTCTGGATGGCATCAAGCCAAGGCATTTGCCATTTCGCTAAGACGGGTGCGCGCAGATCCGTCGATCACCTTGTCTCCGGCACGGATAACCACGCCGCCTAGCAATTCTTTGTTGACTTTACAGACCAGGTTGATTTCGCGCCCCATGCGCGCCTTCAGAGAGCGGACGATCTTTTCCTGCTGTGCAGCGGTCAGTTCGAACGCAGAATCCACTGTGACGTTCACGGTCTTTTCCGCTTCTGCACGCAGGGCCTCAAAAATTGCGACTATTTCCGGCAACAGCAACAGACGCTGGTTCTCGATCAGAACCCGAACAAAGTTGCGCTGCTGGATTTTTGCCTGGTTACCCAACAAACCTTCCATCAGCCTTTCGATTTGCGCCTTGAGGACGCGCGGGCTGGTCACCACGGCGCGAACTTCCGGATGGCTGACAGCTTCGGCAAGAGAAACCAGTACGTCAGACCAGCCCTTCAAGTCCGCTTGCTTCTGCGCCTCCTCAAAGGCGGCTTGAGCATAGGGTCGCGCTGTGGTGATGGCTTCAGACATGGTTATTTGATTTCCGCGACGAGTTTATCGAGCAGATCGCTGTGCGCCTTGGCGTCAATCTCACGACCTAGGATCTTGCTCGCGCCGGCAAGCGCGATTGACGACACTTGGGTGCGCAATTGTTCCTTGGCGCGAAACACTTCCTGATCGATTTCTGCCTTGGCGCCCGCAATGATACGATCGCCTTCCAGTTTGGCTTGGTTCTTCGCAGACTCCACGATCTCACTGGCGCGCTTTTCGCCATTCGCTACGATTTCGCTGACTTTTTCTTTTGCCTCACGCAAAATGTCTGCAGAGCGCTTGGCGGCGAGTTCCAGATCATGCTTTGCCCGCTCTGCGTCCGCCAAGCCGTCGGCAATCTGCTTCTTGCGCTGCTCCAGGGCAGCCATAATTGGGGGCCAGACGAACTTCATGCAGAACCACACGAACAGTGCGAACATGATCGTCTGAGCGAGAAGAGTTGCATTGATATTCATGCAAGCTACCTTTCTTAAATTATGCGTTGTCGCTTATGTGACGGATCAATGGGCCACCGCAAACAGTACATACATCGCAATACCGACAGCAATCATCGGCACCGCATCGACCAGACCCATCACGATGAAGAACTGGGTGCGCAGCATCGGAATGAGCTCTGGCTGGCGTGCAGCACCTTCCAAGAAGCGGCCCCCCAGAATACCGATACCGACAGCCGCGCCAAGCGCGCCCAAACCCATCATGAGCGCTCCGGCGATATACAGCAGTGCATTTGCCATTTCCATTTTCTAGTTCTCCTGTTTGAAAAAGTTAAGTTGATAAAGTCGGTTTTTTAATGATGTTCCTGATGCGCCATATCCATGTAGACCACCGTCAGCGTCATGAAGATGAATGCCTGCAGGGTGACGATCAGGATATGGAAGATCGCCCAGCCTAATGACAGCAGGATCTGTGATCCGTATAAGGTGGAACTGCCGAAAGTGAATCCTGCCCATGCACCGCCCATCAGCGCGATAAGGATGAAGATCATCTCGCCGGCATACATGTTGCCGAACAGACGCAGCGCGAGGGAAATTGGTTTGGCTATAAGATTGACACCTTCCAGCAGAAGGTTGACCGGCATGCCCCACTTGCCAAAAGGCTGCAGGGTCAATTCACCCAGGAACCCGCCCACGCCCTTCATTTTTACGCTGTAATAGAGCACCAGCAGAAATACGCCTATCGCCATTCCAAAGGTCGCATTTGGATCTGTCGAGGGAACGACTTTGAAAAACGGTACACCGAGTTCGTGCATCAGCAAAGGCACATAATCTATCGGCAACAAGTCCATCAGGTTCATCGCGAAGACCCAAAAAAAGATGGTCAGCGCCAAAGGAGCAATCATCTTGTTCCTTCCCGAAAAGGATCCGCGCACACTGGTATCGACGAATTCAATGGCCCACTCGCAAAAATTCTCGAGGCCGCTGGGGGCTCCCGTGGAAATGCTTTTGGCAGCACGGCGAAACAGGAACAAGAACACCACACCTAACAGGAGTGACATAAGGAACGTATCCAGGTTGATCGCCCAAAACCCCATCGCTTTGGCTTCTTCGGGCGTGTGCGCAACTCCCCAGGTACCGTTTGGCAAATGGCCATATGTCAAGTTTTGCAAATGGTGCTTGATGTATTCTGCTGATGTGTGCGCTTCGCTAGACATTTTTAGTCGCTATCTCTGTCTTAAAACTGCTCATTAACAATCGGCCTAGGAACATGACCACTTGGCCCATTACGACCCCCCCAAAGAATGGAAGCGGCGATAATTTCAACGCTACGATGCATAAGAAAAGCAGCACCACGACCACCAGGAATCTTTCGGCGGCGTAATAATACATAAGCCGTAATTGATGATGTGCTTCTTGGATTGGATGCAAAGCGGCCCGATCCATTCTCCATGCCAACAAGATGCCGTTGACGACGGATACTCCCCCACCGCTCAACACTGCTATCGCAAATTGCGGCGTGCCTTTTATGCTGTAAGCAATGCTTGCGCCAATCAAGGTGATCGCTATCTGCAACAGAATCACTTGGCGTGCTATCTTTTTTTCTTTCGCTTCAACATCTAAAAGCGCATCGATGATAGCGGCGTTTTGCGAGGGTGTCAAACATTGTTGTTGCGCAGCATCGATATTTTCACCCAACTTTTTAGTCAAGTTATTTGCCTTTTTTGAGCCTGTTCAGGAAATCATCAAGCTGGTCATGATTCGAATATTCGATGATGAGCTTGCCCCCGCCTTTCTTGCCGGGTTTGATTTCTATGCGAGTTCCTAGATATGCGCTCATTTCTTCTTCCAAGCGCTGCGTGTCACGATTCTGCTTAATCGTTTTCCTTTGTTTGTTTTTTTCTGGTTCGTGGGTCAGCCTTTGGACAAGCCTTTCCGCTTCGCGCACTGATAGCTGTTCCATTACAATTTTATTTGCGAGCAATATCTGCTGTGCGCCCTCCAGCGACAACAAGGCGCGCGCATGTCCCATATCCAGCTTGTTTTCCATGAGCAGGTTTTGCACGGTTTGGGGTAGTTTCAATAGACGCAACAAATTGCTCGCAGCGCTGCGAGACCGCCCTACCGCATCGGCAGCTACATGATGGGTCATTTTGAATTCATCTATCAATCTCTGAATGCCTATGGCCTCCTCCAGTGGATTCAGATTTTCACGCTGGATATTTTCGATCAGCGCCATTGCCAAGGCCGCATTATCCGGCACGCTGCGTACCAGCACCGGCACATGTGTCAGTCCTGCCAACTGCGCGGCACGCCAGCGCCTTTCTCCCGCGATGATTTCGTAATTCTTATCGGCAACCTGCCGCACTAAAATCGGCTGCATGATTCCCTGAGCTTTTATTGAGGCTGCCAGGTCATTTAATGATGCCTCATCCATATGCGTACGCGGCTGATATTTGCCTGGCCTGAGCTGATTGACATTCAGGTCGCGCATCATCTCGTCTTTTTCGCTCTTACCCCCAGATAGCAACGCATCCAACCCGCGTCCCAATCCTTTTTGTAGCTTTGCCATATTTTCCTCTATGCGGCTGCAGCAGGTTGCACTGCGTTATTCAATAGCTCCCCGGCCAAAGCCAAGTATGCCTGCGACCCCTTTGATAATTTGTCGTGGTACAACACGGGGACACCATAGCTGGGGGCCTCTGCCAAGCGCACATTGCGCGGAATCACGGTGCGATAGACCTTGTTTCCAAAATGCTCTTGTAATTGATCCGAAACTTGCTGCGCCAGTGTATTGCGCGGATCGAACATCGTGCGCAACAGTCCCTCGATTTGCAATTCCGGATTCAGGTTCACGCGGACTTTGCGAATGGTATTTACGAGATCGCTCAAGCCTTCCAAGGCATAGTATTCACATTGCATTGGGATCATCACCGACTTGGCCGCGCACAAGCCATTAACCGTCAGCAAATTAAGCGCGGGCGGACAATCGATCAACACGAAATCGTATTCTGAGATGACCTCTTGCAGCGCGCTGCGCAATCGCATCTCGCGATGCGGAAGACCTACCAACTCGATTTCCGCACCGGCCAAGTCTCGATTGGCGGGCAAGAGATCATATTTTCCTGCTTCCGAGTACACCCGTGCCTCGGCAATCGTTTTGCTGCCCAACAACACGTCGTAGACGCTGGCCTGCAGATCACGCTTATCTATGCCGCTACCCATGGTGGCATTGCCCTGGGGATCGAGGTCAATCAACAGCACACGTTGCTTGGCGGCCGCAAGGCTGGCTGCCAAATTTACCGTGGTTGTGGTTTTTCCCACTCCGCCCTTTTGGTTGGTTATAGCCAATATTTTTGTCAATTCGCTTTACTCCCCCTCGCATGTTGCAATTACCAAGCTTCGCGCCGCATGCACTCCAGGCACGCGTAACGGTATGACACGCTCAACCTTGCATCCGCCCGGCACTCCCTTTAATTCCTGTTCCGGTAACCCCTTCATGGCCGCCCAACGGCCATGTTCTGCTACAAGATGGCGCGTGCCGCGCAAAAAATCCCCCAACTCGGTAAATGCCCGCGAGATGATTCCGTCATATCGTTCAGCCGGGCTCCAATCTTCCACTCTCGCGCAATGCACGACTGCATTGTGCAAACCCAGTTCAATGATCGCCTGCTTCACAAAGCTGGTTTTCTTGCCATTGCTGTCGAGCAAGGTGATCTGCCAATTTGGCTGGGCAACGGCCAGAACTATCCCCGGCAGCCCCGCGCCGCATCCCACATCCAGCCACTTATATGGCCACAGATGTGGCAATACGGCAAGGCTGTCCAGTAAGTGATGACTCACCATCTGGCGCTCATCCCGAATCGCCGTCAAGTTATAAACTTTATTCCACTTGCACAGCAATGCCAAATAACGCAACAACCTGTCTTGCGCTTCCGTGCTCAAGGAAATCCCGAGCTTCTCGGCGCCAAGCTTTAATTCTTCGGCCGAATTCACGCGCGCTTTTGCGTCGGTTTTGCGTCGCGAAAACCGCGTTTAAGATGAACCAACAACAATGAAATGGCGGCCGGCGTGATACCGGAAATTCGTGCTGCCTGCGCGATGGTTTCGGGCCTGTGTTTATTGAGTTTTTGCTGTACCTCGATAGACAAGCCGCGCACCTCGCGATAATCCAATTCATTAGGCAGCCCCAGAGCTTCATATTGCTCATTGCGCCCGATTTCATCGCGTTGCCGCTCAATGTACCCGTGATATTTCGCCTGTATTTCCACCTGCTCGGCGACCTTTTCGTCGTCGACGCCTCCGCCAACGCCTGGCAAGGTGAGCAGGCTTGCATAGCTCACGTCCGGTCGGCGCAACAAGTCAAGAAGCGCATATTCGCGCTCGATGGCCTTGCCGAGCACGCGAATAGCCTCTTCTGCCGGCAGGTTGCGCGGACTAACCCAAGTGTTGCGCAACCGCTCCTGCTCGCGGGCGATAGCCTCGCGCTTTTGCTCAAACGCTTGCCAGCGCGCATCGTCCACGATACCCAGCTTGCGCCCGATTTCTGTAAGCCTGAGATCCGCATTGTCCTCGCGCAATTGCAAACGATATTCCGCACGGCTGGTGAACATCCGATAAGGTTCAGAAACTCCCTGCGTGATCAGATCATCCACCAACACACCCAGATAGGCCTCGTCACGGCTCGGACACCACGCCTCCCGCTCCTTGGCCTGCAGAGCCGCGTTGAGTCCAGCCAACAACCCCTGTGCGGCGGCCTCCTCGTAGCCGGTCGTGCCGTTGATCTGCCCCGCGAAGAACAGCCCCTGGATCGTTTTCGTTTCCAGCGAACTTTTCAGGCCGCATGGGTTGAAATAGTCATATTCGATCGAATAGCCGGGGCGCAGGATATGGGCATTCTCCAGCCCCTTCATGGAGCGCACCAGTTCCAATTGCACATCGAAGGGCAAACTGGTCGAGATGCCATTCGGATATACCTCGTGGGTGGTCAACCCCTCTGGTTCGAGAAAGATCTGGTGTGAAGACTTATCGGCAAAGCGGGTGATCTTGTCCTCGATGGATGGACAATAGCGCGGACCTATCCCTTTGATAACACCGTTAAATAGCGGAGACCGGTCCAACCCGCCACGAATGATGTCATGCGTGCGCTGGTTAGTCTCAGTGATCCAGCATGACATCTGCTTTGGATGCAGGTCGGCATTACCCATGAACGAAAACACCGGCGTCGGATCATCGCCTTCCTGCTCTTGCAGGACTGAGTAGTCAATGGACCGACCATCGATACGCGGGGGGGTCCCGGTCTTTAGCCTCCCCACCGGGAGGTTCAGTTCGCGCAAACGGTGAGCCAAGCTGATGGATGGCGGATCTCCCGCACGCCCCGCTGGGTAACTCGCTTGCCCGACATGAACCAGCCCGGACAAGAACGTTCCCGTGGTCAGTACCACCGTTTTTGCACTAAAGCGCAAACCCAGTTGCGTCACGACCCCGTTTACGCGCTCTTGATGGACCATCAAGTCGTCAACGGCCTGCTGAAACAGCCAAAGGTTCCGTTGGCCTTCCAATCGTGAACGGATCGATTGCTTATACAGCAGACGATCGGCCTGAGCCCGAGTGGCTCTTACCGCAGGACCCTTGCTGGAATTGAGTATGCGGAACTGGATACCTGCTTCATCGGTGGCAGCGGCCATCGCACCCCCAAGAGCATCCACCTCCTTGACCAGGTGTCCTTTGCCTATCCCGCCAATGGACGGATTACAGGACATCTGACCGAGCGTTTCTATGTTGTGGCTAAGCAGCAAGGTCTTGCAGCCGGCGCGCGCGCTGGCCAAGGCCGCCTCAGTTCCGGCGTGGCCCCCTCCCACTACAATCACATCGAATACATCGGGAACGTTCATGTCGTTGCAACTATCAAAAGGACGCGCATCATACATCAGCCGGGCAACAATCCAAAACGCTGTGTTTCACGTGGAACATCGTCATCTGCTTTGTGCTGCGAGGCATGCTGGCTACGAGGCCGGCCTCCCAATGTTGCAAGTTTCCCTGAAACCTCGTTGAGGTGCACCTAAGGGCAGTGTTCCACGTGGAACAATCCGGCTACTTTCCGATGCAAAATCTGCTGAAAATCTCGCCAAGCAAATCATTTGCCGTAAACTCGCCGGTAATTTCACCCAAGGCACCTTGCGCCAAGCGCAGTTCCTCGGCAAACAACTCCGCCCGGTTTACTACAACGCCGGCTTGGTCCAAGTGGTCTTGCGCCAACAGCAGGGCACGCAAGTGTCGTTCCCTTGCCATGAACGAGCCGCCTTCCTGGTCACGCCATCCCACCGACTCCAACAATTTCTCACGCAACTCTTCCAGACCCTCCCCTGTTTTGGCAGATACGCCAATAACAGGGTGTCTCCCCGCCTTGTGAAAGGAGTCGTCCCTCACAAGATCGATCTTGTTAAACACCAGCAGAAGAGGGATGTCACCCGGCAGCCCCGCAATTATGGCTTCGTCCTGAGCCGTCAAGCCCGCGCACGCATCCAAGAGCAGCAGTATTAGATCGGCACGATGCAAGGTCTGGCGCGTGCGGGCAATCCCCATGCTTTCGATTGTATCTTGCGATTCGCGCAGCCCTGCGGTATCCATGATATGCAAGGGCACGCCACGAATCTGGATCGCCTGGCGAATCACATCGCGGGTCGTACCAGGGATCTCGCTTACCAATGCCACCTCTTCGCCCGACAAGCGATTCAACAGGCTGGACTTGCCGACATTTGGTTGTCCTGCGATGACGACATGCGCGCCTTCACGCAAAAGACTTCCTTGCTTTGCCGTGTCCAGTGTGCGGCGCAATTTCAACCGGATATCCTTGAGCAAAGTATCACGACGATCGACATCAACATCATCCACCTCCTCTTCCGGAAAATCCAGCATTGCCTCAACCAACATCCGCAGATGGATAAGCCCATCCACCAACCCATGAATAGCGGCAGAAAATTCTCCACTCAGGGAACGCACGGCGCTGCGTGCTGCTTCTTTGGTATTGGCATCAATCAGATCAGCAACGCTTTCTGCCTGGGCCAGATCGAGCTTGTCGTTCAGAAATGCGCGGCGTGTGAATTCGCCAGGCTGCGCCAGTCGCGCACCCAGATCCAGACAGCGCTCTAATAGAATTTGCAGCACAGCGGGACCGCCATGCCCTTGCAGCTCGATTATGTCTTCACCGGTATAAGAGTGCGGCCTGGGGAAATATACGGCGATGCCCTGATCCAGAATATCGCCATTGTCATCTAGAAAATTACAGCGAGTGGCATATCGTGCGGCAGGCAGCTTGCCCAAAACCCCTTTGCCAATAGCTTTGGCATCGTGACCTGAGATACGTACTATCCCAATCCCGCCTCGTCCGGACCCAGTAGAAATGGCGGCAATGGTATCACCGCTTGGCAACGACACCTTTGCTCCCCGCTTCCGCAGCACGGGTTATATACCACTGCTGGGCAATGGAAAGGATGTTATTCACAACGGAATACAACACCAAGCCAGCCGGGAAGAAAAAGAACATCACGCTGAACACGATAGGCATGATTTGCATTACCTTGGCCTGCATCGGATCAGGCGGCTTTGGATTCAGGCGTGTCTGAATGATCATGCTCGTCCCCATGATTAGCGGCAGAACGTAATATGGGTCCGCAGCGGACAAATCCGTTATCCACCCAAAAAACGGCGCATTGCGCATCTCCACGCTTGATAAGATGGACCAATATAGTGCAATGAACACCGGGATCTGGATAAGCACTGGCAAACACCCGCCCAACGGGTTGATTTTCTCGGTCTTGTACAATTCCATCATGGCTCGATTCAGCTGCTCACGGTCGTCCGAATACTGTTGCTTGATCTTCTCAAGCTTGGGCGCGACCAAACGCATCTTTGCCATTGAGCGATAACTCGCCGCAGAAAGAGGAAAGAACAACAGCTTGATCAGGAAGGTAAGCAAAATGATCGCAATGCCCCAGTTGTGAGTCCATTCGTTAAATAACGACATCACCCAAAACAGCGGGACAGCGATGACAGTCAACCATCCATAATCGACCGTAAGCCCCAGGCCCGGAGCGATTCTATCGAGATTAGCCTCTGTTGGGCCGGCGTATAGCGTAGAGCCAGCATTCGCCCTCTGCCCGGGACTGACAACCAAATTTGGCATGACTATCCCCACGGAATACATGCCTCCGTCGAGTTTGCGAGTAAAAAACTCGCGCTCGCTCTTTTCCTTGGGCAACCATGCTGCCACGAAGTAATGCTGCAAAATACCGATCCATCCGTCAGCTGATTGCTTGGGATATTCAATCTTCCCCTTGTCAATGTCAGAGAATTGGACCTTCTTAAGCTTGTCCTTGTCGGTAAAGACGGCCGCGCCAGTAAAAGTGGGCAAAAAGCGCAAACTACCTTCTGGCGCCAGGCCATCCCGTACCAATTGATAGTAGCTACTTACCGTCACAGGTTGCTGGCCCAGATTTTCCAGTTCATAGGCGATGTCAATCAAATAGCTGCTCTTGTGGAAAGTTATGATTTTGGTGACTTTGAGGGTTGAATCGCCCTCAGCTTTGAGCCTTACCTGGACCTGTTCGGCGTTTCCTGAAAGTTCATACTGGTCTTGTTCGGCAACAAATGGGCTATTATGATTCGGTAATCCCGTTCCAATAAGTCCGCTTTGCGCAGCATAATTGTGGGTTCCCTTGCCACGATTGAAAAGAAGAAGGGGTTTGCTCTTGTCCAGGCTATCCGGATGCTTGAGTAACGCCAGACGGCTGATATCGCCGCCGATGGTACTGATCTCCGCTTCAAGAATGTCAGTTCTTACGGTTATTATTTTACCGGTCTTTTGCTCGGAGGGCTGCACCGCTATGGTTGCCGGCGCGGTTTCCAGCGTCGCTCCCTGCCCCGGACCTGGAGCAACCGGTGCCAGGGGTTTGGGCACTTCCTGATTTGTTGCTGCGCCCTGTTGAATCTTCTGTTCAGGGTGTTGATAGCGTTGCCAGCCATCCCAGACCAGCATCAGCGAAAACGCAAAAATTAAGAACAAAAAAACTCTTTGTAGGTCCATGATCAAGCCTGAATGTTAGGGTGCGGGATCGTATCCGCCGGGATTCCATGGGTTGCAACGCAGCAATCGTCTGACGCTGAGCCACCCCCCCTTTAAGACACCATGTTTCGCTATGACTTCACGGGCATAATTAGAACAGCTGGGCGTAAATCTGCACGTCTGTGGGACAAGCGGACTAATTAAATATTGATAACCCCGTATCAACGCAATGACCATTCTACGCATCTGTTTTCTACTTGGCTAAATAGCCCTTCCAAATTATCAAACCGCGCATCAGCCCTTTGCGAATAGCCAGTCTTCAACATCACGACTACATCCACCTTGCAAAGCTTGATTTTGTGCCGGCGAAACTTGTCACGAATAATTCTCTTGACGCGATTTCGGTCGACTGCATTAGGTAGCTTTTTTTTGCTTGCGATTATCCCAAGCCGGGCATGCTTCTTCTGATTAGGGACAAAAAATATCTTGAACTCGCTATCCGCAATATTGTCGGCGCGAATAACATGCTCAAAACCGTCCCCACGCAATAATCGATACCCGGCAGTTAACTTGAAAGATAGGCTAGACCGCGAGTCTTGCACGGCCTCTGGCGCGCCGCGCCCTGATAACCGCGCGTCCGCCGCGCGTCTTCATTCGCGCCAAAAACCCATGCGTGCGTTTTCTCTTGATTACGGATGGCTGGTAGGTGCGTTTCATTTTCTTTTCCTTGACAATTCATTGAACACGCTATTACAAAGCCTTAAGAGACCCCTGTCAAGTCAAATTTACTCTTTTCCTGTGGATAAGTTTCAGTTTGCCATGTAGAATAAAAAAATAAACATTTGCCAGAAAATCTCTCTCAGCGCGATTATGCAGGACACTTCTTTTTGGGATTTATGCCTTAGCTCGTTTGAAAAAAGCCTGCCACCGCAACAATACAATTCTTGGATAAAGCCACTAATTCTCAAGAGCGAAAATGGGACACTGGTTCTCACCGCTCCTAACAGCTTTACTCTTAAACTGGTTCAGGAAAGGTTCTTGCCTGAAATAAGCAGGCAAGCAAGATTAGCCTACAAGCAGGTACCCCCTTTCGAATTCCGTATTCTGGATTCAGCGCCTGGTGACAACTCACCAAGGCTAGCCCCCATCAAAAAAAATGCGACAACCGAAATTGAGAGCAAGCCAAAGGTCGAAACCTCCTTTAGAGGTTATGGAAAGCTGAATCCCAGTCTGACGTTCGAAAATTTCGTAATTGGAAAAGCCAACCAACTCGCGTTTGCTGCCGCAACACAAGTTGCCGGCCTGCCGGGGGTTTCTTATAACCCCTTATTCATCTATGGGGGCGTCGGCCTCGGCAAGACGCATTTGCTGCAAGCGATAGGTAATGAAATCAGGCTTAACAATCCTCAAACAAGAATCTGCTACATGCATGCCGAAAGATATGTCGCGGACGTCGTTCGCGCTTATCAAACGAACAAATTTGAAGAATTCAAGCAGTTTTATCATTCACTTGACGTTTTGCTCATCGACGATATCCAATTCTTTGCCGGAAAAGCCAAAACTCAGGAGGAGTTCTTTTACGCATTCAACACCTTGATCGACTCACATAAGCAAGTAATCCTAACCAGTGACACATTTCCAAAAGAAATAACCGGTCTCGAAACCCGATTGGTATCCCGATTTGGCTGGGGTTTGACCGTAGCAATCGAGCCGCCAGAATTAGAAATGCGCGTGGCCATTCTGTTGAAAAAGGCCTCCCTGACAGGATACTCATTAAACGACCAAGTCGCTTTTTTTGTAGCAAAGCATGTTAATTCCAATGTTCGCGAACTTGAAGGCGCGTTAAAGCGCGTCGAAGCCTACGCTAAGTTTCACAAGTGCAACATTTCGGTCGAAACCGCAAGAGAAGCTCTAAAAGACATCCTGGTCGCGCAAAGTCGCCTTATTTCCATAGACAACATCCAAAAGACGGTCGCGGACTATTACAGAATTAAAATGGCCGAATTGCTTTCAAAAAAACGAACCAGAAACTTGACTCGTCCAAGACAAATCGCAATGTCCCTAACCAGAGAACTTACAACGTTAAGCTTGCCTGAGATTGGAAATTCGTTTGGTAGCAGAGATCATTCGACGGTAATACATGCTTGCAAAGCAGTATCCAATCTCAGATCGGTCGACACTACGATTGATACGGACTATAAGATCTTGTTGCAGACCTTAAGAGGTTAACTTACTAGCAAGCCTGTGGATAGAATGTGCAAAAGAACGTAAATAAAGAAAAGATGAAGTTATCAACATCTACACCACCCACAATCATTAAAAAATACGCAAGATTTCTGCATCCTATGTTGTTGTTTAACAAAAGATTATCGTCACTGTCAACATAAATGACAACCATTATTAGTTTTATTAGGAATTTATATTATGTTTATTGATAAAACAGAAAAGGAAACTCTTCTCAAACCGCTGCAAGTCGTCATTGGGATTGTCGAGCGTAAACAAACCCTGCCAATCCTATCAAACGTATTGATCGAAAAGGAGCCAGGAAAGATTCGCTTTACTGCTTCTGATCTGGAAATACAGATAACGACAACGATAGATTCAAATACCGTTGACAGTGAAAACGCCAGTATCACGGTTGGAGGAAAAAAACTTCAAGAAATCCTTCGCATTCTTCCTGATCAAACCAAGATCTCGATTGAGATTAAAGAGACTAAGGCACTATTAAAAGCCAACAGGAGCAGATTCAGCCTGCAAACCTTACCGCCGCAAGACTTTCCGAAGCTGAATATCCAGCTGACGGATACGAAAAGAATTGCCTTGCCTCAGTCAATGCTAAAGAAGCTATTGCTTTCTGTGCAATACGCCATGGCGCAGCAAGATGTGCGCTACTATCTAAATGGCGTATTGTTGATCGTTGAGGGCAATAAGTTAAAAGTAGTCGCAACAGATGGTCATCGATTGGCATTCAATGCCGGGAACATTGAAGGAAGTCACGAAAGACAGGAAATCATCATTCCGCGAAAGGCTGTAATAGAACTCAGCAAATTGCTTGGAGAGACTGATGAAGCAGTCGAAGTTGAATTTTCAGCACAACAATTGAAAGCCAGTTTTTCCGGAATTACTCTAATTAGCAAAATCATTGATGGAAAATTTCCTGATTTTGATAGGGTCATCCCGAAATACAGCAACCACCTAAGCATGAACCGCATCCTGGTTCAACAGGCCCTGCAACGGGCAGCCATATTGTCTAATGAAAAATTCCGGGGTGTGCGTTTTGTATTGACCGAAAAGAATCTGAGTATCATCAGCAGCAATAGCGAACACGAAGAGGCGCAAGAAGAAATCGAAACGGATTACCACGGAGAAGCCATCGATATTGGCTTCAACGTGAATTATCTGATGGATGGACTAAACAACATCTCCAGTGAAGCAGCAGTATTTTCCTTTGGTGACCCTAACAGCAGCATTCTCATAACAACGCCGGAAAACGAAGAATTCCGCTACGTCGTAATGCCAATGCGGATCTGACGTCCATACCAATTATTTTTTGTAAAAAAGCTACATATTCAGAAAGAACCGAATGAGTGAATATACTTCAAGCAGCATCAAAGTCCTAAAAGGTCTAGAGGCTGTTCGTAAACGTCCTGGGATGTACATTGGTGATACCAATGATGGTACCGGTTTGCACCACATGGTGTTCGAAGCGGTAGATAACGCCGTGGACGAAGCTTTGGCAGGTTACTGTAACGAAATAAGCGTCACCATCCATGCCGACAATTCGGTCAGTGTAAGCGACAATGGACGCGGCATTCCCACCGACATCCATAAAGAAGAAAATCGCTCTGCCGCTGAAGTCATCATGACCGTTCTACATGCAGGCGGAAAGTTTGACAGCAACTCTTACAAAGTATCCGGTGGCCTGCACGGGGTGGGGGTATCGGTCGTGAACGCGTTATCCGAATGGCTAAAGCTGACCATCTATCGCGACGGGAAAGAGTACTTCATGGAATTTCACCATGGCGAACCCGTGGCTCCGCTAAGGATAGTGGGGGAATCAAA
Source organism: uncultured beta proteobacterium (assembly GCA_963833515.1). Classification (GTDB taxonomy): domain Bacteria; phylum Pseudomonadota; class Gammaproteobacteria; order Burkholderiales; family Gallionellaceae; genus Gallionella. The sequence continues at coordinate 342,173 of CAWHYN010000012.1, forward strand.
CAAAAGAGGTACTGTCGTTCATTTCCTAGCCGCCAAAGAAACGTTTGGTCAGGTTGAATTCCACTTCGACATTCTGGCAAAGCGCCTCCGTGAATTATCGTTTCTTAATAATGGCGTAAAGATCGCACTGATAGATCAACGGAACGGAAAAGAGGAAAATTTCGCATTCAGCGGTGGAATAAAGGGCTTCGTTGAATACATGAACAGAAATAAATCAGCACTGCACCCGATGGTATTCTATGCAATCGGAGAGAAGGACGGCATTACCGCAGAGATCGCCATGCAATGGAATGACTCTTATCAGGAAAACGTGCAATGCTTTACCAATAACATTCCGCAACGCGATGGAGGTACGCACTTGACTGCGATGCGGACCGCAATGACGCGGACCTTGAACCAGTATATTGAAACTGAACAAATGGCCAAGAAAGCCAAGGTCGATACAACAGGCGACGACATGCGTGAAGGATTGACCGCGGTGCTGTCCGTGAAATTGCCGGATCCAAAATTTTCGTCTCAGACTAAAGACAAACTGGTTTCCTCTGAGGTTCGCCCAGTCATCGAAGATCTGATTGCCCAGCAAATGAGTTCGTTCCTGCTGGAAAAACCCAATGATGCCAAGATTATCGTCAACAAAATCATAGATGCGGCAAGAGCGCGAGAAGCAGCGCGCAAGGCGCGAGACTTGACGCGTCGCAAAGGCGTACTGGACGGGATGGGATTACCGGGCAAACTGGCGGATTGCCAGGAAAAGGACCCTGCTCTTTCCGAACTGTACCTGGTCGAGGGCGATTCCGCGGGTGGTTCAGCGAAGCAAGGCCGCGACCGTAAATTTCAGGCAATCCTTCCGCTCAAGGGCAAGATCCTTAACGTCGAGAAGGCGCGCTTCGAAAAGCTGATTGCCTCGCAAGAGATCGCCACGCTGATCACGGTGCTCGGTACAGGCATCGGCAAAGACGAATACAATGCCGATAAATTGCGATACCACCGTATCATCATCATGACTGATGCGGATGTCGACGGCTCGCATATTCGTACACTGCTGCTCACTTTCTTTTACAGGCAAATGCCCGAGCTGGTCGAGCGCGGGCATATCTATATCGCGCAACCGCCGCTATACAAGATCAAACAGGGCAAGGAGGAGCGTTATCTCAAGGATGACCAGGAGATGAAGATCTACATGCTCAAAGCAGCGCTGAACAACGCGATTCTGTACCCGGCAGCCGATGCGAGTCCCATACAGGCTCAGGCGCTGGAGGAGATTGCCAAACAATACTTCCTGGCCGAAGCGGTAATCGAACGTCTTTCGCGATTCACCGCACCTGAGGCCAGCCACGCATTGCTAATATTGCCAACCTTATCCCTGGACGACGAGAGCCAGGCACAAGAGAGCGCCAAGTTGCTCGAGACCGCCTGTGGCGGCAACATTAAAGTCGTGGCAGAAAAAGATGAAGTCGGCGAATACCGGCTACGTCTGGAGAAACTTTATCACGGCAATTACTCCATAAGCTATATGGATAGGGACTTTCTGAAAGGCAGCGATTATGTGCAGATCAGGCAAGCGGCAAATGTGTTGAATGGCCTTATTACAACAAGCGCCTATATTGCCCGCGGTGAACAAAAGCGCATGGTGTCCAGCTTCAAACAAGCCATAGAATGGCTGCTCGAAGAAGCCAAGCGCGGAGTTAACATCCAGCGCTATAAGGGATTGGGGGAAATGAATCCGTCACAGCTATGGGAAACCACGATGGACGTGACGAATCGCATCTTGCTACGCGTGCGAATTGAAGATGCAATTTCTGCCGACGAGATATTCACCACGTTGATGGGAGACGTTGTCGAACCGCGCCGTGCCTTTATTGAGAAGAATGCGTTAGGCGTGAAGAATCTGGATGTATAAGTTTGTAGGTTTTGCACATCGTCAAAGTTAGACCGTCGAGTAATCACAATTGCGGCGTAACTTTGAACAAATTGAGTTTAAGAACGACATTTTCATGCGTCAATCAAGCCCGAAAGCCTGCTGGCATCCCAAGGTTCGACGCTGTTAGGCTCACTTGGCTGCGGGACGCCAATTTAAAGTGGATACATTTCAATGGTGAGCATCGGCCGATAGACTCTACTCAGCTGATGGCTTCACCCGATTCCCGGGCAGTCTCCAAATCGGCCATGCCGGACTTACGGCTTTTGGTCGGCACTGAGTTTTGCGAACGTCCGCTTTTTTCCTTTGAACTTGATACTATGTAGTTCGGCTTGGTGCCAAATATAGTTCTTCCGTCCCATTTTCAGTGATACTAGTCACAGCTGGCAGGTAGCTGTCAGTGAGAGCGGGACATGCGCCAGCGGATTACGAATATTCGTGCCTAAACACTAGATGTTCTCCGGTTTTGCTTCGAATCCACTGGTGCGCTTGAGATCGATTACGAATACTCAGGGTCTGCCGTCACACCGGCTCGCTATATTTGCTTCGCAGAACTCAAGCATCGCACGTCCCACATTGTTACTTTATCACTTTGGGAGGTACATCATGAACTCTCTAACCCACCAGGAATTTACTGCCTTCATTGGCATCGACTGGGCTGACACTAAGCATGACTTTTGTTTGCAGCCCACTAATAGTAATCAACGGGAATTTGGTCAATTCCCACATACAGTGAACGGCATCGATGAATGGGCTTTATCAATACAACAGCGCTTTGGTGGCACTATTGCCTTGGCACTGGAATTATCCAAAGGCCCCATTGTTTACGCGCTGCAAAAGTACGATTTCATCGTGCTCTTTCCAGTCAATCCATCCACGCTGGCGAAGTACCGTCAGGCTTTCAAACCCAGTCGTGCAAAGGATGATCCGACCGATGCGGAGTACGCGCTAGAGCTATTGCTACATCACCGCGATGTGCTCAAACCACTCCAACCGCAAAGTGCACAGATGCGCACGTTGCTCTATCTGGTAGAACAGCGGCGAAGAATAGTCGGCGACAAGACACGTTTTACCAACCGCCTGCGTAATGCGCTCAAGCAATACTATCCGCAAGCACTCGACTGGTTTGCAGATAGCGACACCTTCGTGTTCTGTGACTTCCTGACCCGCTGGCCAACGCTACTCCAGGTTAAGCGTGCCAGAAGAGCAAGCCTTGAAGCATTTTTTAGAGAACACAATGTTCGTTTCCCCAAGCTCATTGAAGAACGAATCAATTCCATCAAGAATGCTGAGCCGCTCACCAATGATGTGGCTGTCATCAAGGCGCATCAATTGCAAGTGGAGATACTGGTCGATCTGCTGCGTGTCGCGTTGCAATCTATTGATCGCTACGACAAAGAGATCGCCGCCATCGCTCCCACACTACCTGATTATGCGTTGTTTAATTCGCTGCCTGGTGCAGGCGCTTTGCTTGCGCCACGATTACTCGTTGCGTTCGGTGAACAGCGTGATCGCTTTCAGGGTGCGGATGAATTTCAGAAGTATTCCGGCGTTGCTCCGGTAACGGAACGTAGTGGCAATAAAAGTTGGGTACACTGGCGTTGGCAGAGCCCCACATTTTTACGACAAACGATGGTTGAATGGGCGGCACAGACGATAAACAAATCCTATTGGGCAGGCGCCTTTTATCGGCAACAACGCGAAAAGGGAAGTTCCCGACAAACCGCAATACGCGCCTTAGCTTTCAAGTGGATTCGCATTCTCTTCCGCTGCTGGCAGTCTCGGACACCGTATGATGAATCTAGGTATCTGAATGCATTGAGGCGTCGTGGATCACCACTGCTAAAACAACTTGGTGAAACAACGTAAAATGTATTGACGGAAGACCTCAGGGCATGAACCGGATAGTCATTTGAGTACCATTCATAAGATTTTTCGTCGAATAACTTTACATTCTCCTGCTTTTCACTACGCACCGTTTTTTCGCTCGGCGCGCTCCATATTCAAATAACCTTGTATTAATTAATGTTTATGCTTCGAAAATCCCCTAGGCATATTTTATGCTCACCAGAATGCAATAGAAGATATAGAAATTCGCAAACACAGCATTAAGAAAAACTAAGATTCACGAAGCCAGGAGATGCAAACATGAAGAACACCCGGCCAATCCTTTGCATGGTCCTCGGTGCCGTCGGCGTCGCGGGTTTCTGTGCCGCGGCGAGCGGCAACCAGATAGAAATGACGCTGCCGACGCTGATGTCGACGTCATTTGAAATCGACTCATTCAGCTGGACGCTGCGCGGGTCCGGTCAAGGGTCGCCGTCGGTTTCCGATTTCACGTTCACGCGGCCGGTCGATAAGACATCGACGGCGCTGTTCGACGCGGCGGTCACTGGGACGTACTTTCCGACAGCCACGGTGGAAGTGTGCTTTCCCAACTGCACTACGCCGGCGAAGGAGACGCTGATCACGTTCACGGATGCCCTCATCGCGAGCGATGAGACGCTGCTGGGATCGAAGGAATCGCCGTATGAACAGTTCACTTTAGCGTTTGAAAAGGTAACGCTGCAGTACACCGGCGACGGCTCGTCGAACGACGACCTGAGGGAGCTGCATCCGTGGACCACGTTGATCCCGCTGAACGCCCCGTCGGGGCCGGGTGCGCCGACCGATCTTGCGTTCACGGAAACTCAAGACGCGCTCGATCTGCAAACCAGCGACCAGATTGCGCCGGGCATCCTCGGCGAGAGCCTGCCCGACACGCTTGCTGGGACGATTTCCGTCCCCGAGCCCGCGACTCTGTCGCTGCTCGGGCTCGGTCTCGTGGGTGCCGGCTTTGCGAGGCGACGCAAGATGAACTAAGCAATGCATTCGCTTCGCATACAAGCCCCCGGCCAAGCCCCCGGCCAAGTGCCGGGGGTTCTTGTTTGTGCACAGGGGGTAGGTAAAACAGCTTTGCGCGAACACAACAAATCGCGAGCTTGCGTCTCACATGCTTGCCTTCATCCCAGGTCGTGTTCTGTGAGCCGAGCGTCCGCTGTGGAGGCATTTCAGATTACCGTACGAGCGTTCCCAAGGATAGGAAATTCAAGCTTGATATTCAAGCATTTCAGTTCTCTGCCTTAAGCTATGCCCGCTAGGTGACGCACTGAGAGAGTATCTGCAATCGGGAAGCGCGAACTTCGGGTAATTTACTAACCGCTTTTGCGAAAAACAGACAATGGTGCAACGGTATTGTCGATTTTCTTTACATCTTGACGCTACTTGGCACAAAAGATTCAATAATATTTCTAATAGAATCAATCGGTATATATTAATGGCATCAATTTTGCTGTTTTATTAATCCAGCATTGTTACACGAGGAACATCTGTTAAAGCTAAGAATAATCTACCCAGAACAGCGCCGTTTATAGTTGAAAGCGAGAGAGGCGCGACAGATTCACTGCTCGCTGGATTTGCGATTTTGAAGGAGGTTATATGCGCAAACGTAACCGTACCACCCGTTCGCTACTTGCATTCGCGATAACGGCGGCTCCCTTGGTGGCGCATGCAGTGCCGATGTATTTGCCATCATTTAACTGCAACACCATCGGTGGTAAAACTGTGGACAGTATTAGCTGGGGCGACGACATAACGATAGGCGGCACAGGGATTGGCGCTGACATTGTCACGTTGGGGGCAGTCGGGTTGCCGGCGGTACAAAGTCAAAGCTTCTCTTGCGCCAATAACCTGTTTAGCACCGGAGGGGTTTCTGGAGATAGCTTCTCGATCAATTTTGGCCTCTTACCGGCGGTTCAGGATGCGCAGCTAAAGCTTGAATTCTCTTCCTTCGACTACAAGCTATCCGATCCCGCCATCAAGGGCGAAGTCACCGTAAGCGATTTCAATCTATACATCGATGTTTATGACAAGTCGTCCGTTCTGCAAGATAAAGATTTTGTCGGGGTGCAGGTCATCTCCCAGTACGGGAGTGCGTTGTCCACCGATGATAAGTGGTATACGGACAACACGACCGGAAATTTGATTTTTGATCCGTCCATCCCGGGGGGCAGCGCGGAGATTAGACTGCTAGCCGCTCCCGAGACGATCCCAGAGCCCCCGAGCCTGGCGCTACTGGGCATGGGGTTGGCAGGAATCGTCTCGGTGTTGCGACGCAAGCGCTCCACATAAATAAAACCAAGCGTCGTACGGCCAAACTTCGCTATGAAGAGTGACGATCTCGGGGCATGGAATATTCCCCGAGATAACTCGGGTACATCGCCGCAGGCCGCTGACGCTCCCGAGGTCGTAACGCCCTACGACGAGTTCCGATACCCAGGAAAATTCTATCCCCAGGCGTCGCCGGAGCGAATGGCGGCGCTCGCTACGCTCTTTGGCGTCAATCCGGCACCGGTGAAGGAGTGCCGTGTACTCGAACTGGGGTGCGGTGAAGGAGGACATTTGGTTCCGCTGGCATATGTATTGCCGGAGAGCCGCTTTCTGGGCGTGGATTTATCACAAGTCTCGATTGGACGGGCACAAGGGCTCGCGGGCCGGTTGGGCTTGCGAAATGTGGAGTTCCGGGCGCAGGACCTGACGAAATTTCCCGCCGATGCCGGGGCCTTCGATTACATCATTGCCCACGGCTTGTACTCATGGGTGCCGCCGGAGGCACAACAGGCAATCCTCGCGATCTGCGGGCGGCACCTAGCACCCGACGGCGTGGCCTACATCAGTTACAACACCTATCCTGGCGGGCATCTGCGACAAATCCCGCGCGACCTGACGCTCTTTCATACTCGCGCCATCTCCGGTGCGGCGGCCAAGGTGCAGGAAGCACACGATATCATGGAATTCATCGTAGCATCAATGCCAGAACCCAGTATGGAGCGGGCACTAATGCGAAATGTGGCGGCGCGTTACAAGACGTCCGATGCCTTGACGCGTTTTGATTTGCTGGCTGAGGTGAACGAGCCCGTTTACTTTCTCGATTTCATGGAACAGGCCGCCGCGTGCGGACTGCAATTTGTCTCCGAATCCGACATCAAGTTCATGCGCACCGCTCATCTGCCGGAAAATGCACGTAAATGGCTGGATGCCATTCCTGATCGCTTGTTGCGCGAGCAATACTTGGACTTCATTCATTTCCGCAGTTTTCGCAAGACGATACTGTGCCGCTCCGGCCACCATGTGGATCTCGAGGTGGCACCCGCGAGAATGGAGCGGCTGATGGTGGCCAGCTCGCTCAGGCCCAGCCAACCGATCACCAATCTCCACAACGAAGAACAGGTCGAATTTCGCACCGTCCATGGTCAAGCGATCTCCTGCAAGGAGGCCATGCCCAAGGCGGTTTACCTAGAGCTGGGAGCCGCCTTTCCGCAGGCATTGCATTACGCTGAGTTGCGGACACGCGCTTGTCGGCGCCTAGGATATAACGAGCAGCTCGATTCCGGTGTGGAGGCCAAATTGATCCGCATGCTGGTGTCCTCGCTGGCAAATGGTGTAGCGGAATTCCACGTTTACCAAGCCCCATTCTGCACTCATGTCAGCAAGCAACCGGTTGCCAGTGCCTTAGCGCGCATTCAGGCCGAGACAGGAGGCCCGGTTTCGTCTATGTACTTGGCGAGCTTCATGCTCGAAGACCCGATAATGCGCGGCCTGCTTCCACTTTTGGATGGGACAAGGGACAAACGAAAATTGCTTAGTGAGCTTCAGACTCATCTTAACAAGGACAGCGCTCGCGCGGTTACGACTGAGGCGATCGAGAGGGCCCTAAAGATGCTGGCGGATTACGGGATGCTCATTGGGTAAATCTTCATTGTGGCGAATGACATGAGTGCCTAGAGTTAGGGTCATCTGATCCTTCTTCAACTGCCAGGACTGAGCAGAAACGCTGGCGAAATATCTCTCGCGTGTGCGCGAGAGAATCGAACGAATCGCAGCAATGTTAAGCTTATTGGCGCTCGACTCCGATTGACCTGTGTGCGCTTTTTGCCTTGATCATAGTTGTTGTTTGCTTAAATCTGTCCTCCATGGCTTTCAATAATCCAATTCCCAGTCATTCAATATCGCGTACACGGGTCGATCGAAGTCCAACACAAACAAAATGCTGAATGATCTCTTTTGAGATAATGGACCGGTTGAAATGTGTCGATTGCTGCTTGTCACGAATATCTGCTATGCGGAGATTTGAATAATTGTCTTGAACGAAAAACGTCCGTTAATATGGCAACATGAGATGCGGGTCTGTGCAATAGAAGTTCAGCATTTAATGCTGATTGACTCCCCTTTCAGGACTTGCGCAAAAAGTTCCTCCATTAGTAGAATATGCTTTTGTTTTTGCGGGTAGATTGCTGCCACATGTCTTCGTAGTAACCTGTCTTCCTGATACCGATCAATGCGCATGAATCTAGAAGAACGCGACCCAATACAACAAAATCAACCCACCTCCGCCGAAGTTGAAGAGCTGATTGCACTATTTAACGGGCGGCGTCATACGGAGGCGGAAAGCCGGACACGCGCCCTGCTCGGACAGTATCCGGACTTTGCTTATGGCTGGAAGCTATTGGGAAGCATACTCCAGATGGAGGGTGAGGATGCAGTACCTGCCTTCCAAATAGTCACTGAACTGACGCCCGATGATGCCGAAGCGCATTATAACCTGGGCGTCGTCCTGAAGAGCGCGGGCCAACTCGACAATGCCGTGGCCAGTTACCGCCGTGCAGTGGCACTCAAGTCCGATTTCGCGCTGGCGTATTACAACCTGGGCAACGCCTTGAAAGAACTCGGTCAACTCGACGATGCGCTGGTCAGCTACCGCCGTGTGATAGGACTCAGGCCTGATTTCGTCCTGGCGTATTTAAACCTGGGCAACGCCCTGAAAGAACTAGGTAGACTCGATGACGCAGTGATCAGTTACCGCCGGGTGATCGAGATCAAACCCGATTTTGCCGAGGCGCACAACAACTTGGGCATAGCGCTCAAAGAACTTTGCCAATTTGACGCTGCACGGACCAGTTATCGCCAGGCACTGAAGATCAAACTCGATTATGCCGAGGCGCACAACAACCTTGGCAGTGTCCTGAAAGAACTTGGTCAACTGGACCAAGCGGTGGCTAGCTATCGCCGAGCGATAGAGATCAAACCGGATTATGCCGAGGCCTACAGCAATCTGGGTATCGTCTTGACGGATATCGGACAACACGACGAAGCGGTGGCTAGCTATCGCCGAGCACTGGAGATCAACCCGGATTATGCCGAGGCACAATCCAACTTGCTGTTCGCCCTGAACTATACCGTTCATACCACTGAAAATTGTCTGGAAGAAGCCCGGAAATATGGCCGGATGGTGGACGGGAAAGTGACATCACGGTTTTCCACTTGGCAGTGCGCACTCCAGCCCCAGGACTTGCGGGTGGGTATGGTATCGGGCGATCTGCATAATCATCCGGTCGGATATTTTCTGGAAGGGCTGCTGTCGCAAATCGGTCCTGCTCGCATCGAGTTGATCGCTTACCCTAATGACATGCAAGTCGATGCGCTTACTGCCCGCATCAAACCGTACTTCGCCGCATGGAAGCCATTGTTCAACATGAGCGACGAAGCTGCTGCGCGTCTGATCCACGCCGACGGCGTGCATGTGCTGCTGGATCTTTCCGGCCATACTGGCAAGAACCGACTGCCGGTATTTGCCCGGAAACCCGCACCGGTGCAAGCGAGCTGGCTGGGTTATTTCGCCACCACAGGCGTCTCTGAAATGGATTATCTGTTGGCGGACGAAGTGTGTGTGCCCCAAGCGAACCGCCGGGACTTCAGCGAAACCGTGTGGTATATGCCCGGCACGCGCTGGTGTTTCACTCCACCCGAAGTCAACCTGCCTGTTGCATCTTTACCCGCGTTGAATAATGGCTTTGTTACTTTCGGCTGCTTCCATAACTTGGCCAAGGTGGGGAGCGAAGTGCTGACGGTGTGGGGAAGAATCTTCAGTGCCTTGCCGAATGCGAGGCTGCGCTGGCAGTGCAAACAACTTGGAGACCACATGGTGGCAGCGCAGTTCGGTGAACGCTTGCGGCAACAAGGCATCGATTCCGCGCGGGTTACATTGCATGGCGAGGTGTCACGCGAGGCTTATCTGGAGGCGCACGCCGAGGTGGACGCGCTACTGGATACGTTTCCCTTCCCGGGTGGCACCACCACCTGCGAAGCACTGTGGATGGGCGTGCCGACGCTGACCTTGGCAGGAGATACTTTATTGGCCAGACAGGGAGCAAGCATGCTCACGGCGGCCGGACTGGGAGAATGGGTTGCGACCAGTGAGGCGGATTACATTGATAAAGCCGTGGTGTTGTCGGGCGATTTGCCCAAACTGGCGGCGTTACGTGCCGGACTGCGCGAGCAGGTGAGATCATCACCGTTGTATGACGCCAAGCGCTTTGCCAAGAATTTCGAGTCGGCATTGTGGGGGATGTGGCGGACGCGAACCCAACGAAATTCAACTGCCCCAGAGTGTCTGACCGCCCCGTAAGCTGTCCTTTGCGAAGGGCAGCTTTGGAGAAAACCAAATGTTGCCTATGTGTCGATTGTGTTGAAAAACTCACCTGCATTTTGGTCTATCTCAGCCGTAGAATTTTATTCTGCGGTTAGATTTCACATGTAACTCGGTTTTTTCTAAGGTCGATGTGCCTCTAGCTTCATTTATGCAGGTATCAGGTTCGCTTCCTGTGCTACAGGGGTAAGCCATTTCGCCATTCGTCGCAGATTTTGAGCAGTTGCTGCCAGCAGAAACTCATCCTGCGCCCCGCTAAATCCTCTTAGTCGAAGCTTGTCCAGTTTCAATATTCTCTTGAGGTGTGCGAAGAGTACCTCTATCTTCTTGCGTTCACATTGTGAGCGCTGATAATCAGATGTCATACAAATTCGACGTGCGACATCCCGTGCATCTTCATGGATACTGCGTGCGATCTTTCGATACGGTGTGTTCGGGCAACAATGATCCTTCCTGGGACAGGCCGCACATTCATGCTGCCTTGACTTATAAATGATGGTGTTGGCCTTTGTGACTCGCTTGCGTGGGTTCTTGAAAGGTCGCCAATCGCTTCGCAGGGCGCGACCTTCCGGGCAGCGGTACTCATTGGCCTGCTCATTCCACCGGAAGTCACTGACCGAAAAGGTGCCGTCATTCCTTTCTGATTTGTCCCATACTGGAACGTGCGGTGCAATCTGTTTCTCATCCACCAGCCAGCCGAGTATGCCAGCCGAACCATAATTGGTATCCCCCACAAGACGATCCGGCTTCATATCGAATTTCTCCTCGACTCGATCAATCATCGTCTTGGTTGCTTCCACTTCAGCGGTCTTGTTTACCGCAGATGCCTCGACATCAACGATGATCCCGGCCTCAAGATCGATCAGGTAGTTGGTGGAATAGGCGAAGAAGGCAGGTCCATTTGCCGCTGTCCAGGTTGACGATGGGTCTGTCAGAGAAACAACCTTCTGCGGGGTGGCGGGACCGTTGGCCTCTTCAAGTGCAGCCAGATACTCTCGCACCGGACGGGATGCCGCTTCGCTGTTGCGCCAGTCAACAGTCTCTTCGCCCGGCACGCCACGCTGGCGTTGTGCATCCGCCTTGATGATGCTGGCATCGGCGGCAAATCCTTCGCCCTTTACCAAGCCTTCCTTCATGCAACATTGCAATACGGTTTCAAACAAGTGTCTAAAAACACCGCTATCGCGAAACCGGCCGTGCCGGTTCTTGGAGAATGTGGAGTGGTCTGGCACGGTATCTTCCAATCCAAGCCGGCAGAACCATCGGTAGGCCAGATTCAAATGGACTTCCTCGCACAGCCGCCGCTCGGAACGGATGCCGAAGCTGTAGCCGATAATCAGCATCCTGATCATCAATTCCGGATCAATGGATGGTCTGCCCGTGTGGCTGTAATGTTCAGCTAGGTGTTGGTGGAGATCACTTAAATCGAGATGGTGATTAATGCCGCGAAGGAGGTGATTCTGTGGGACGTGGTCTTCAAGATTGAAGGAGTAGAAAAGGCGCTTTTGGTCATCTCTCTGAAACCCAATCATGTCAAGGCCTCCAGCTAATTCAACGTGCGAAATTATATCATCCGCAACCTCAAAATATGAAGGTGTTTTTCAACACAATCGACACAAAGCCGTCATACAGGATTCTAAAAGCGGACGTTCATTTAGCGGATGTTAATGATCACCACCCCCTGCATCCCCACTACTGTCACTTCCAAAAATGTCATTAGAATAGTTGTCTAGGCGGATGTCACCATCATTGACACTTTCTTGTCCACCTCCATAAGTGGTAGATTACAAATATGGACATGCATGCATGGGTTCTGCGAAGACAATATAGTGAGCCGGTCGCACGGCACGCTCTGAGTATTCGTTAACGAACCCAAGCGCACCTGCGGACTCGAAGACAAACCGGGAAACATCGAATGTTAGTGCCAATTATTCGTAATCCGCAGGTGCATGTCCTGCCTTCACTGACAGCTACCTGCCAGCCGTGACCAGTTCACTGAAAACAGGGCGGAGTGACTATACTGTGCCAATACCAGCTGTTCGAGAGAGAGTGCCAATTTTGAGTTCATGATGGCTCAACACTTCAAGCAAGACGCAGGGGCAGGCGACGGAGGCGCTGCCCAGAGGCGGCGAACACCGCGTTGGCCACGGCCGGTGCGATGACCGGCACTCCGGGCTCGCCGACACCGCCCGGGGACGCTGTGCTTGGAACAATGTGTACTTCCACCTGCGGCATCTCCGGTAGCGTCAGCAGTGGATAATCCCGGAAGCTGGCCTGCACAACGCGGCCCGCTTCAACGCGGATTGCTTCATGCAGCGCAGCAGAAAGGCCGAAGGCGACAGCCCCTTCCATCTGAGCGCACACAGCATCCGGCAGCACGGCGACGCCGCAGTCGATCGCACAGGTCACGCGGAGAACCCGGATCGAACCGCCGGTCGTGTCCACCTCCACGACCTGAGCCACGACTCCGTCGAACGATCGGTAGACTGCCACGCCACGACCCCGGCCGGCGCCCATAGGGGTGCCCCAGCCGGCTTTTGCTGCAGCGAGTTCGAGGACCGCGCGATGGCGTGGCGCGTCTTCGAGCAACGACAAACGGTAGTCCACTGGATCGCGTCGGGCAGCAACGGCCAACTCGTCAACGAAGCATTCGACCGCAAAGGCGTTGTTCGAGGCACCCACCGAGCGCCAGGCACCGGTGGGGAGCGCGGAAGCCACCTCCAAGTGCTCCTCGCGCAGATGGGGAATGGCATAGGCAATGTCCACACCGCCCAGGGCAGTCTTGGCGCCAGCGAGGCGAATCAAGCAGGCGGCCGGGCGACCGCTGTGTTCCAGCGAGGCTTGCAACAACGCTGCATGGGCCGGGCGGTAAAAATCGTGCTGCAGATCGTCGGCGCGCGTCCAGGCCACTTGCACCGGGATGCCGAGCTTCGCGGACAGTTCCACTGCCTCCGCGACGAAGTCTGTTTGCAGCCGCCGACCGAAGCCGCCGCCGAGGAACTCCGTATGCACGACCACCTTTTCTTCCGCTAGCCCGGTGAGTTCTGCCGCGACCGCCCGCGTATTCGCCTGATTCTGGGTGCCCGTCCAGATGTCGCAGCCATCTGGGCGCACATGAGCCACACAGTTCATCGGCTCAATTGGCGCATGGGCGAGATAAGGTGTCTGGTAGATAGCCTCGATGACGTGGTCAGCCCGCTTCAGCGCGCGCATGGCGTCGCCCCGCCGCTCCGCAACCGTACCGCTCTTTTTCAGGGCGGCGAGCAATTGACCTTCGATGTTCACGCTGTCAAGCGAAGCGTTACGGCCTGGGGTCCAGTCGATGGCTAGCGCTTCCCGCCCGCGCAGTGCCGACCAGAAATCATCTGCGACTACCGCGATGCCGCTGGCGATCGCCAGCACCTCGCGTACACCAGGAATGGTCAGTGCGGCCTTGGCGTCAAACCATCGTGCTCGGCCGCCAAAGATCGGGCAACGCGCCACGGCGGCTACCTGCATGCCCGGCAGCGCTACGTCGATGCCGTAGCGCGTGCGGCCGAGCGCCATCGCCGGAATGTCCAGGCGCGGCAATGCTCGGCCGATCAGGCGAAACTCAGCTGGCGACTTGAGCTGCGCGCCGTGCGGCGCCTTGAGTTGCGAGGCGGTTTCGGCCAATTCGCCGTAGGTGAAGCTGGAGCCGCTCGGCGGATGCAAAACCCGGCCGTCTTTCGTGTGGCACTCGTCGACTTTGACATCCCATTGCTTCGCCGCCGCAGCTATCAGTCGACCCCGAGTGTTCGCCGCAGCGCGTCGCAGACGCTCCCACTCGCCGCGAATGCTGCTCGATCCGCCCGTGAACTGGGCACCCCACAGCCCATTCCCGTAGCGCGCATCGACCGGCGCGAAGACGGTACGCACCCAGGACAGATCGATGTCCAGTTCCTCCGCGAACAGTACGGCAAGCCCCGTGAGCGCTCCCTGGCCCATCTCCGAATGGTTGATCATGAGCGTGACCAGGTTGTCACGGTTTATCCATATCCATTCGTTGAGTGACACGCCCGCGTCTGCGGGCAGCTCGTCGACCAGGTCGGGCAGGTGCAGGACGGTCGACGGCAAGTCACCCGGCCGCGCCGCGGCGTGGACGGCACGGCGAATGCGTGCATAGGTACCACAGCGGCAGTACACACCTGCCAGGGCAGCGTCGATCTCCGCATCGTCCGGGTTTGGATGCTTTTCCAGGAGGGCCGCGGCGGCGAGAATCTGCGCGGGTTGACAATAGCCGCACTGGGGCGTTTGCTCCGCAATCCAGGCGCGTACCACCGGGTGATTAGCCGACAGGCCTTCGATCGTCACGATCCGGCGCCTGCCAATCTTGCCCAATGGCACCATGCAGGCATGGTTGGGTTCGCCGTCGAGCAGCACCAGGCAGGCGCCGCAGACTCCTACCCCGCAGCCGTACTTTGTGCCCTTAAGTCCAAGCTCGTCTCGCAGCACCCATAGCAGTGGCTTCTCCGGGTCGGCTGCCACGCGATAAGCCTTGCCATTAACCGTGATGGAAATCATGACCTCGGGACGAAGTGAGCTTACTGGCCAATATTAGATTAACTAGAGCCTCCTCGTCTACTACAGCAGCCGTGCGGCGCAGCCAGCCTTGGTGCTGGCCCCGGTTGGAAATCACGCTGATCACGATTGAATCGGAAAATTCATCCGGCAGCAAATGATTCAAAATTGCCGCGCATTTACCGTGCTCCTTCGATATGAAGGATAGTGTTGATACGCGGATCAAATTTCCCATTTTTCGCGAGTTGCAATACCCACCACTGGTGGGAGGAACATCTATGTTGACAAACAGTGGGCGATCTTTTGTCTTGGGTAAATCAGAACGCGCAGTCTGGGTATTTGACTCCGCGCAAAGGACAAAGCTGTGATTAGTATCACTGAAAACAGGACGGAGTGACTATAATGTGTCGCTGGCTGCAAGATGCGAATAGCTGCTTTGCGGCCACAAATATTGCAACGCGACATAACGGATCATGACAAAAGCGGTTGGTCGCGGGAGTCTCCAATTCGGATGTCTAGCACTAAAGAAGGGGCATTATGAAATCCGAACAAATACTGAAGGTCACTCTGACCTATTTGGCTATATTTTCACTTTATATGATTACTGCTTGTTCCGAACCAGAATCGCATATTTCAAATATTAAATTGATAAATGACTTGGGAAGTCAGGCGACACTAGATCTCTGCAAGGATGATTTGCATTGTGCATCCATTTCAAATGAATGGAGACAGAAGAAGATTAACGATAGAGATACTGAGTCCTTCGTTGTATCCAACGAGGGAACAACAGTTTTTAAAGTGTCGTCGGAAATAAATGGCACGATTAATGTACGTTGTTTGAGGATACCTTTAGATAAATCAATTAAAACTTCTCATGAACTGCTGCTTTCATCTGCGACAGATTGTTAATTATTGGCTTGGGATGTAAAGATGGAAATGGTAGCGATGAATCGTCAGTGTAAGCTTTAATGAGCGGCTGTTTCGTAGGGATATCAAATGGCAGGTTCATCGCAATCAGAACGAATGAATATCCGCTTTATGGCGGCAAATATGGCAACATGACATGCCGCTGTGCGCCAATACTAGTCATTCAATTCGTGCATTCTTTACATATCTAACGTTAGGAAAATAATTGGAAATAAAAAAATCGGCATTCCTCATAGCGGCCATCTAGGTCTACTTGGTAGGAATGGGGTTCGTCCAAGGCTTCACGCTGCCAACTTCTGAGTTGGCGCATAAGTCGCCATTTCCATGGCAGACCCTCGTTTTGATGCCATTAATTGTGGTGGATGGGGCATTCTTCAATAAAGATATTCCAGGAGCGTTTTTCATCGGTAAGCGCATTGATCAATGGTTCGGTCATGACACGTATCGTAGTTTCATGAAATCATTGAAACCTGAACTACTGTTTTCATGCATGTGCTTCGGAATCGGAATAATTGGATTCGTAAGGACATTCCAACTGGATGGGCCTAGTGGCGCAGTTTCAATTAGTGCATTCTTTACTAGCGGAGGCTTTGCCTTTTTAGCTGCCCACTCCATTGGTCACTGGCACAGACTTTATGAAATTCACCCAGCTACAACCGAAGTTAAAGAATACTCTTCTGTGGACGCCGCCACTTTTTGGAATGAAGCTAAAAGACGGCGCAATCTTATTTTCGCAGTATTCTTTGGCTGGCTAGTTGCAGGGCCACTGCTGGTCATACTCTATTCGCAAATTCTTCCGAGCACACCGCCGTATGCATCCGGATTTGCGGCTTTAGGTACTTTGGGATGTGTCGTGTTTTGGATGCAGATTAGGTTCAATCAATTGCGCTGCTTTCGGTGTGGCAAACAAGCATTTTCTAATCCACTGTTCTTTATGAAAGATGCGAAGTGCAGGTGCTGTGGTATCACGCGAGAGGACGTCTAGGTTTGCGTTGAACTGCCGCGCAATCAGGAAATTTCTATGGCTGCTTCGTGTCGCTGGCTCCACTTGCGAAGGGCCGCTTGTATGGTTTGGGATGGTGGTATCGGCTTTCTTCTGCAATAGTATAGAAGCCGGGGTGGAGGGGCCAAGGGCCGCATCTGCTCTCCTTACCGAGAGACAAACTCAGAAAGAATCCCCCCACCCACACCGCCAGCGTCGATGAGGAATCTAGCGGCTATGACCGCCGATTTGACCGCAAGCTCACGCAGGTGTGTCCACCCCAGCAACCTTTATCTTAATCATGGGAGATACATCATGCAAACCCAAACCAAAGTACTCGATATCGGTGCCGACGTCGCCAAGGACGAGATCGTGGTGGCCTGTTCGGAAGGAAGCTTTCCGGTACGCAAGCTCGCGAACCAGCGTGCCGCGTTGCTGGCCTTTCTCAAGGGCCTGCCTAAAGGCAGCCGCATCGGCATGGAGTCCACCGGCATCTATCACGAATTGTTTGCCAGCCTTGCCCACAAGCTCGGCTTCATCGTCTATGTGCTCAACCCGAAGGACGTCCGCCACTATGCAAAGGGCGTCGGGAGGCGTGGCAAGACCGATCGCATAGACGCGGAACTCATCGCTCGAATGGTCGCGCACGAACATGTCGATCTGCACCCTTGGGTGCCGCCCACGCCGGAGCAACGCGAAATTAACCGATTACTCAAACGCCGTGCCAAGCTGAGCTCGTTGCGTCAGGCACTGGGCATGTCTCTTAAGGGTATGGTTGGATTTTCCGCCGATCTCAAAACGTTGAGACAGCGCTTCGATCAAGTCATTGCTCGCATCGACAAGCGCATAAAAGAACTGGTCGAAGCAAATCCAGATCGCAAAGAGCATGTCACGCACTTGCGCACCATCACCGGAGTCGGCCCGGTCGTCAGCGCTGCACTGGTCAACTCCCTTGAGCGTATGCCCCTGAAGAACGCAGACGCCTTCGTTGCCTTCACCGGTCTGGATCCCCGGCCGGATGAATCCGGCCAACACCAAGGGAAACGGCGTCTGTCCAAACGCGGCCCATCTGACTTGCGCAGGCTACTCTATTTGGCTGCGATGTCGGCCAAGAAGACAAAAGCCTGGAAACCGATCTTCGAGCAATATCGCGCAAAGGGTTTATCCACTACTGCGTGTTTCGTCATTCTGGCCCGGCGCATCGCCAGAACTGCATGGTCGATGTACACTTACAAAACCGAATTCGATCCTGGACGACTTACAAAAGGCTTGACGTAAACCATAGAATCTTTGTGGCATCGAGTTTGATACTATGAAGCTCTGCTTCGTGCTGCGGTACGTCATGTTTCCGTATTTGCCGCAGCAAAGCAGCTATTGGTAACGCGCAGCCCGCGACACACAGCGGTCATTCCGTCACAGGCCGCCATTCATCAAGTGCAGCAAACGACCCACCGCCTAATGCATATCGCCTATCCCGCGTCCGTCTTATCCCGCTCTCACTTTTGCTGAAGGCGGTGGATGTAGTCAACCAGCGCGAGTATTCGGCCGCGCACGAATGAGTCGGAGTCGGCCGGGTAATCCCAAAAGAGTTTGGCCGCATCGGTGCTGTAGCGCGCGCCCCATATTGGCATGTCCCGACCATGGCTACCGATCAGCGGCCTGCCGTCGATGGTGTCATACACATGGGCGAAAGGGAATACGCCGCCGTTATTCTTGGATAGGACAGTCAAATTCGCGACACGCGATTTCAGAAACTCCGCGTACGGCCCATTTCCTTCTCCCTTCATTCCGTGACAGTTGGCACAGCTGGCTTCATATTCCTGCTCGCCGATGTCAATTTTGTCCGCGGCGTAGGTGACCCCTGTGACGCAGGTCGCCGCTGCGACAAGAGCTAGACGTAACAGAATCTTCTTCGGTTTCATGATAATTCTCCTTTATCTATGAGCGGCCTTAAAACAATCCTCGCGCCAAAGGCAGTCCGCCTTATCCCACTAACCGTCATAGGCGGTAGCAAAGACGTCCCAATTCCCCTCATCTGCTTGAATTGATTTAATCAGCCCAGTTTTTGAAAAATGGTTTGGTCTGATACTGTGCGACCTGGCAAAGGAGCGTC
The DNA here is from genome assembly GCA_963833515.1 of uncultured beta proteobacterium. Classification (GTDB taxonomy): domain Bacteria; phylum Pseudomonadota; class Gammaproteobacteria; order Burkholderiales; family Gallionellaceae; genus Gallionella. Next base: position 361,176 of record CAWHYN010000012.1, read on the forward strand.
TTCGAATTTCATGACGTTTTCACCTCAAGAGTCACAGAGATTTATCGAGCCAAAACGCCTACACTTTCGTGGTCACTCTATACCCCTAAATTTACTATATCAACACAGTAAATTACGCATATATTATTGGCGAATATTGCGGGGAATGGTAATAATGCATGCCGCTACAGCAGAGCACCATCCTGTTGGCCGATGATCAGCACAACGGTCGATCAGTCTGCTTCTATTCTCAAGATTCAAGCAGTACCGTCGAATATCTCCTTATGGCACTGACCCCCATTTCATGATGCCATATTAACGGTCGCAAAGCAGTCATTGGCGGATTGCGATCATGTTAATCATTCACCCTCCAGCTAGACAATTACGGCACATTGAGTTTTTGTTGCCTCAACATTCAAGGTAAGGCACTGGCTGGAGGCGTGCAAAGCCGGTTGCAAGTCATTTCTGCTTGAACATGGAGTTGCACGCGGGTCACTACCTCCCATGTCCGGCTCATCCCGCTCTTACTTCTGCTGAAGGCGGTTAACGTAGTCAACCAGCGCGAGTATTCGGCTGCGCACGAATGCTTCAGAGTCGGACGAGTAATCATCCCAAAAACGGAAGCCCGCATCGGTGCTGTAGCGCGCGCCCCATATTGGCATGTCCCGACCATGGCTACCGATCAGCGGCCTGCCGTCGATGGTGTCATACACATGGGCGAAAGGGAATACGCCGCCGTTATTCTTGGATAGGACAGTCAAATTCGCGACACGCGATTTCAGAAACTCCGCGTACGGCCCATTTCCTTCTCCCTTCATTCCGTGACAGTTGGCACAGCTGGCTTCATATTCCTGCTTGCCGATGTCAATTTTGTCCGCGGCGTAGGTGACCCCTGTGACGCAGGTCGCCGCTGCGACAAGAGCTAGACGTAACAGAATCTTCTTCGGTTTCATGATAATTCTCCTTTATCTATGAGCGGCCTTAAAACAATCCTCGCGCCAAAGGCAGTCCGCCTTATCCCACTAACCGTCATAGGCGGTAGCAAAGACGTCCCAATTCCCCTCATCTGCTTGAATTGATTTAATCAGCCCAGTTTTTGAAAAATGGTTTGGTCTGATACTGTGCGACCTGGCAAAGGAGCGTCTTCGAATTTCATGACGTTTTCACCTCAAGAGTCACAGAGATTTATCGAGCCAAAACGCCTACACTTTCGTGGTCACTCTATACCCCTAAATTTACCATATCAACGCAGTAAATTACGCATATATTATTGGCGAATATTGCGGGGAATGGTAATAATGCATGCCGCTACAGCAGAGCACCATCCTGTTGGCCGATGATCAGCACAACGGTCGATCAGTCTGCTTCTATTCTCAAGATTCAAGCAGTACCGTCGAATATCTCCTTATGGCGCGCTGCGGCACTCCACGGCACCGTTATTGTTTCCTGCCAGCGGATATTCATATCGCGCAGCCCGCGACACCGGGTTGCCGATTGAGCCTTGTAAGGGAAAACCTGAAAGAAACTAGGTCTGACGTATCACTTCAAGAGCCAAGTCCAATCGGAATCTCACGACAAAGATTTCATGAAAGCCTTCAGAAATTGAGAGTGGTTCCATCTTTCGTAAAGTGCTATGAATGGCTATTTCCGGAATCGCTCTTTGAGTTAGTCGGGATGAACTTCTAGCAAGCGCAATCGAAATTGGAGTATCGAATCTATACCCAATGATTCGATATCCCTTATTTTGAGCTGGTCTAATGTACTTGGAACGATCTTCTATCGCGGGATTTGTGTTGTCGATGACCATAGGCCTCATTTCCTCCAGCAGTGAAGAGAATAGAGCCAATTCCCTTTTTCGGGTTCGTAAAATATCCAGATTAATTCTGGCATGAGTGTCTGAAAACTTTTGTAGGTAGAAAGTACTTTTCCCAGAACATTGAATCCCACTAAATACGATTAATTCCATATTTCCATTGTCAATTATGGGTGTCGAGTAAGGCATAAACAGCAAGCCTTATATCAAGCCGTTCCGTTAAGGTGTTAAGAGTTGCGCAGCCTATGGAGAGGAAGATACGGGGATTGGATAATCCGGCTATAGGTAGGTTCAATGATTTGCAGCAATTTCATAGCCCTGTTGAGCATCTGCTTCATGCCCTGAGGTCTTCCGTCAATACATTTTACGTTGTTTCACCAAGTTGTTTTAGCAGTGGTGATCCACGACGCCTCAATGCATTCAGATACCTAGATTCATCATACGGTGTCCGAGACTGCCAGCAGCGGAAGAGAATGCGAATCCACTTGAAAGCTAAGGCGCGTATTGCGGTTTGTCGGGAACTTCCCTTTTCGCGTTGTTGCCGATAAAAGGCGCCTGCCCAATAGGATTTGTTTATCGTCTGTGCCGCCCATTCAACCATCGTTTGTCGTAAAAATGTGGGGCTCTGCCAACGCCAGTGTACCCAACTTTTATTGCCACTACGTTCCGTTACCGGAGCAACGCCGGAATACTTCTGAAATTCATCCGCACCCTGAAAGCGATCACGCTGTTCACCGAACGCAACGAGTAATCGTGGCGCAAGCAAAGCGCCTGCACCAGGCAGCGAATTAAACAACGCATAATCAGGTAGTGTGGGAGCGATGGCGGCAATCTCTTTGTCGTAACGATCAATAGACTGCAACGCGACACGCAACAGATCGACCAGTATCTCCGCTTGCAATTGATGCGCCTTGACGACAGCCACATCATTGGTGAGCGGCTCAGCATTCTTGATGGAATTGATTCTTTCTTCAATGATCTTGGGGAAGCGAACATTGTGTTCGCTAAAAAACGATTCAAGGCTTGCTCTTCTGGCACGCTTAACCTGGAGCAGCGTTGGCCAGCGGGTTAAAAAATCGCAGAACACATAAGTGTCGCTATCTGCAAACCAGTCGAGTGCTTGCGGATAGTATTGCTTGAGCGCATTACGCAGACGGTTGGTAAAGCGTGTCTTGTCGCCGACTATTCTTCGCCGCTGTTCTACCAGATAGAGCAACGTGCGCATCTGTGCACTTTGCGGTTGGAGTGGTTTGAGCACATCGCGGTGATGTAGCAATAGCTCTAGCGCGTACTCCGCATCGGTCGGATCATCTTTGGCTCGACTGGGTTTGAAAGCCTGGCGGTACTTCGCCAGCGTGGATGGATTGACTGGGAAGAGCACGATGAAATCGTACTTTTGCAGCGCATAGACGATGGGGCCTTTGGATAATTCCAGTGCCACGGCAATAGTGCCACCAAAGCGCTGCTGTATCGATGAAGCCCATTCATCGATGCCGTTGACCGTATGTGGAAATTGACCAAATTCTCGTTGGTCACTATTAGCAGGCTGCAAACAAAAGTCATGCTTGGTGTCAGCCCAGTCGATGCCAATGAAGGCAGTATATTCCTGGTGGGTTAGAGAGTTCATGATGTACCTCCCAAAGTGATAAAGTAACAATGTGGGACGTGCGTTGCTTGAGTTCTGCGAAGCAAATATAGCGAGCCGGTGTGACGGCAGACCCTGAGTATTCGTAATTGATCTCAAGCGCACCAGTGGATTCGCAGCAAAAGCGGTGAACATCTAGTGTTTAGGCACGAATATTCGTAATCCGCTGGCGCATGTCCCGCTCTCACTGACAGCTACCTGCCAGCTGTGACTAGTATCACTGAGAATGGGACGGAAGGACTATATCTGGCACTGACCGGAGCCTCATAGTATCAAACTCGATGCTCCAAAGATTCTATGGTTTACGTCAAGCCTTTTGTAAGTCGCCCAGGATCAAATTCGGTTTTGTAAGTGTACATCGACCAAGCGGTTCGAGCGATGCGCCTTGCCAGGATGACGAAACACGCGGTAGTGGATAAACCCTTTGCGCGATAACGCTCAAAGAGCGGCTTCCAGGCTTTCGTCTTCTTGGCCGACATCGCAGCCAAATAGAGTAACCGACGCAAGTCAGATGGGCCGCGTTTGGACAAACGCCGTTTCCCTTGGTGTTGCCCGGATTCATCGGGCCGTGGATCCAGGCCGGTGAACGCAACGAAGGCATCTGCGTTCTTCAGGGGCATACGCTCAAGGGAATTAACCAATGCAGTGCTGACGACTGGTCCGACCCCGGCAATTGTGCGCAGGTGCGTGACATGTTCTTTGCGATCAGGGTTGGCATCAACCAGTTCTTTTATGCGCTGGTCAATCCGCTCAATGACCTGATCGAAGCGCTGTCTCAACGTCTTGAGATCTGTGGTAAATCCAACCATACCCTTGAGCGACATACCGAGTGCCTGACGCAACGAACTCAGCTTGGCACGGCGTTTAAGCAGTCGGCTAATCTCGCGTTGCTCCGGTGTAGGAGGCACCCAGGGGTGCAGATCGACGTGTTCGTGCGCGACCATTCGAGCGATAAGTTCTGCGTCTATGCGATCGGTCTTGCCACGCCTCCCGACGCCTTTTGCATAGTGGCGAACGTCCTTCGGGTTGAGCACATAGACGATGAAGCCGAGCTTGTGGGCAAGGTGGGCAAACAATTCGTGATAGATGCCGGTGGATTCCATGCCGATGCGGCTGCCTTTAGGCAGGCCCTTGAGAAAGGCCAATAACGCAATGCGCTGGTTCGCGAGTTTACTTACCGGAAAACTTCCCTCCGAACAGGCCACCACGATCTCGTCCTTGGCTACATCGGCGCCGATATCAAGTACTTTGGTTGGAGTTTGCATGATATGTCTCCCATGATTAAGATAAAGGGTGCTGGGGTGGACACACCTGCGTTAGCTTGCGGTCAAATTGGCGGTCATAGCCGCTAGATTCCTCATCGACGCTGGCGGTGTGGGTGGGGGAATTCTTTCGGAGTCTGTCGAGAGCAGATGCTGCCATTGGCCCCTCCACCCCGGCTTCTATACTATTCCAGAAGAAAGCCGATACCACCACCCCAAACCATACAAGCTGCCTGTCATAACGCACAGCCCTCGATACAAATGGGCCTGTGCCGTTCGTTCTATTCGGCCCGCCACAGCTGACAGAACTTTTTCGTGTCGTCGAGCCATTCATAAAAATCGCTTGTAAACCCATCAGCGTCAGCAAGAAACTCCTGTTCGCCATTCGCTAGTGGATTTGGTTGCCGGGCTCGGCGCGACATTCGTGTCAATACGTCAGCGATGCCTTCAATCTTTACGTAGCTCGTCAGCCAATCCTCCTTCGCCATCAGTATCAACCCAGGATGCGAGGAGATGGGAAGCTCGTCAAGCCTGTCTTCGATCGATCGATAGACAGCTTCACAATACTCATTCAATGGCTGGTGATGTATTTTGGTCCAGTTTTTCGCCAGCAGATGATCGTAGAACACATCAACGAGTATGCCGGAATATCGTCTGCGGTCCACAGAGACTCGTGATCGGCTCCGCTGAAATGCTGGATGCGATTCCGCATAGCTGTCAATGGCGCGATGTAGGGCAACTCCTTTTGCCAGATCGTCCGGCAATACACCAGGCAAGTAGCCCTTAATCCAATCCCCGGTGACCCCGCCCACGGTCAAGGCAGGAGAATCACCTGCAAGTAGTGCATGAGCCAAAAAGTTCAATGTTGTCCCTTCCGGAATGGACGATCAGCCTGGCCGACTTGTATGGTAACGGTGACCGTCCACATCTGGCACAGAACCGCTATACGCATATCCAAACTGCTTGCCGAAAAGATTCTATGGTTTACGTCAAGCCTTTTGTAAGTCGTCCAGGATCGAATTCGGTTTTGTAAGTGTACATCGACCAGGCAGTGCGTGCGATGCGCCGAGCCAGAATGACGAAACACGCAGTAGTGGATAAACCCTTTGCGCGATATTGCTCGAAGATCGGTTTCCAGGCTTTTGTCTTCTTGGCCGACATCGCAGCCAAATAGAGTAGCCTGCGCAAGTCAGATGGGCCGCGTTTGGACAGACGGCGTTTCCCTTGGTGTTGGCCGGATTCATCCGGTCGTGGATCCAGGCCGGTGAAGGCAACGAAGGCGTCTGCGCTCTTCAGGGGCATGCGCTCAAGGGAGTTAACCAGCGCAGCACTGACGACCGGTCCGACTCCGGTGATTGTGCGCAAGTGCGTGACATGCTCTTTGCGATCTGAATTTGCTTCGACCAGTTCTTTTATGCGCTGGTCGATGCGAGCAATGACTTGATCGAAGCGCTGTCTCAACGTTTTGAGGTCGGCGGAAAATCCAACCATACCCTTAAGAGACATGCCCAGTGCCTGACGCAACGAGCTCAGCTTGGCACGGCGTTTGAGTAATCGGTTAATTTCGCGTTGCTCCGGTGTAGGCGGCACCCATGGGTGCAGATCGACATGTTCGTGCGCGACCATTCGAGCGATAAGTTCTGCGTCTATGCGATCGGTCTTGCCACGCCTCCCGACGCCCTTTGCATAGTGGCGGACGTCCTTCGGGTTGAGCACATAGACGATGAAGCCGAGCTTGTGGGCAAGGCTGGCAAACAATTCGTGATAGATGCCGGTGGACTCCATGCCGATGCGGCTGCCTTTAGGCAGGCCCTTGAGAAAGGCCAGCAACGCGGCACGCTGGTTCGCGAGCTTGCGTACCGGAAAGCTTCCTTCCGAACAGGCCACCACGATCTCGTCCTTGGCGACGTCGGCACCGATATCGAGTACTTTGGTTTGGGTTTGCATGATGTATCTCCCATGATTAAGATAAAGGTTGCTGGGGTGGACACACCTGCGTGAGCTTGCGGTCAAATCGGCGGTCATAGCCGCTAGATTCCTCATCGACGCTGGCGGTGTGGGTGGGGGGATTCTTTCTGAGTTTGTCTCTCGGTAAGGAGAGCAGATGCGGCCCTTGGCCCCTCCACCCCGGCTTCTATACTATTGCAGAAGAAAGCCGATACCACCATCCCAAACCATACAAGCTGCCCTTCGTATCCTACAGCACGCGACACACGGTTGAATTCTTACAAAACTGACGATTAACGTTTCACCTTGCGTCCATTGTCAGGGAAACCGTGTATCAACAGGTCACCCATTAACGGCTTAATGCACAAGTGTATTCTCAATACGACGATCCGGAATTAGCCAAATCAGCGCAACAGTGATATATAGGCCCTCAGATAACCATTGAGAAACGAAAGCTAGCGGAATTGCCAAAAGATAAAGCAATGGTGAAACCTTGCCCTTTACATCACTACCAATGGCACGTGCAAGAAGAGAATCTTCGCCTTGACTAACAATTATAGTTCGCTGCAGTATCCAGTAGGCTATTGCTGCCATCAGCAACACAACCCCATACAGTGATGTTGGCAAAGCAGCGAAGTGATTTTCTCCCATCCATGCTGTCGATATCGGAAATAGCGAAAGCCAAAATAATAAATGCAGATTAGCCCATAAAATTCCACCAGTCACCTTTTCCGTTGTTTGAAGCATATGGTGATGATTGTTCCAATAGATTCCAATGTAGACAAAGCTGAGAACGTAACTGAAAAAATCGGGTAGTAATGGGATCAGCACAGATATGGTGTCTCCGTGTGGCGCCTTTAGTTCCAACACCATAATAGTTATGATGATGGCAAGCACACCATCGCTAAATGCTTCTAGTCGACTTGTCTTCATAATGGTTTCAAGATTCTTAAGCAAACTTTCTTAAATCAAATCGCTCGTGGCCACTTGTCTATAGCGTAGACAATTATCCTTCTTGGGGTTCGTTCGTGATAGTCCGCTTGTATGGTTGCGCTGGTGGTATCGGTTTTCTTATGTAACAGTTAAGAAGCCGGGGTGGAGGGACTAATGTCCGCATCTGCTCTCCTTGCCGAAAGACAGACACCAGGAGAATTCCCCACCCACACCACACAGCGTCGATGAGGAATCTAGCGGCCCTGACCGCCGATTTGACCGCAAGCTAACGCCGGTGTGTCCACCCCAGCATTGTTTATATTAGCCACGGGAGATACATCATGCAAACTCCAGTCATAGTACTCAATATCGGTGCCGATGTCGCTAAGGATGAAATCGTTGTAGCATGTTCGGAGCGAAGCTTTCCGGTACGTAAAATCGCGAACTAGCGCAGCGCGTTGCTGGCCTTTCTCAAGGGCTTACCAAAAGGCAGTCGCGTCGGCATGGAATCCACCAGCATTTATCACGAATTGTTTGCCAACCTTGCACACAAGCTTGGTTTCATCGTCTTTGTGCTTAATCCCAAGGACGCCCGCCACTATGCCAAGGCCGTCGGGCTGCGTGGCAAGACCGATCGTGTCGATGCAGAACTTCTCGCCCGAATGATCGCGCACGAACACGTCAAGTTGCACGTCTGGACGCCGCCTTCACCCGAGCAACGTGAGATTGATCGACTGATAGGACGCCGCGCTAAGCTGAGCGCCTTGCGTCAAGCACTCGGCATGTCGCTCAAGGGTCTGAATGGATTTACCACCGATCTCAAGGCGCTGACAGTGCGCTTCGATCAGGTCATTGCGCGTATCGACCAGCGAGTAAAAGAACTGATCGAGGCAAACCCTGATCGTAAAGAACATGTCACACACTTGAGTACGATTTGCGGTGTTGGGCCTGTGGTCAGTGCTGCACTGGTCAACACCCTTGAGCGTATGCCCTTGAAAAACGCAGATGCCTTCGTCGCTTTCAGCGGCCTGGATCCTCCGCCGGATGATTCAGGACAGCATCGCGGCAAACGGCGCCTGTCCAAACGCGGCTCCTCCGAATTGCGGAGATTGCTCTATCTGACAGCCTTGTCCGCCATCAAAACAAAGCCTTGGAGGCCAATCTATGAGCATTATCGGGGAAGGGATTATCCAGTACTGCAGCCCTTGTTTTTCTGGCTCGGCGTATTGCACGCACTGCCTGGTCGATGTGCACCTACAAAACTGAATTCGATTCTGGACGACTTATGAAAAGCTTGACTTGAACCATAGAATCTTTTGGCACACTGCTGATATACGCACTCCTAACTGGCTTCCGCATAGCAGTACTCGAAGCGTGCGAACAGAGACACATAGGCGAACTTAACGGCTCTATAAAGCGCTCGGTTGGCTTTCAGTGCGGGCTGGGAAATTCTTGCCCCCACGAATGTGGGTGATGCGGAATTCGGATTTTCTTTGGGAGTTCAACGAAAAATTTGGCATTGACCCGAGTGCGGCGGTCATGGATACTTTTACTTATGCGGTTCAATTTCCTATTCTTGTGACGAACTTTTGGACATGGGCCTCCATCGTCGGGCTGTCGGCGACCCCCAACCTGGTGCTGGGGCCATCGGCGGCGGTCGGCTTGGGCATCGCGGCACACTACAGCCCGTGGGTCCTCGTGCCGGTGATCGCAGTGGCGAGCTACTTCGAGGGGCTTGTCGTCGCCTGGCTCGCCGGCGAAAGCACGCAGATCGGTTTCATCAGCCGGTGGGTCGCGCGGCTGCGCACGCCGAGGAGCGTGGCGATCGCCAACAAGTGGGGAGTCTGGGGCGGCCTCTCCCTTGGCTGCGCCTTGGTCGGCCAGGAGCCGATCTTGGTGGCGCTCCGCTGGCTGGGCGTCGATATGCGCCGGCTCTGGTTGCCGCTGGCGATCAGCAATGCGGTCTTCGCGGCCCTCTACTACGCGGTCGTGTGGTTCGGCCTCGACCAGCTCGCGCACCTATGAGTGTGTGCTTTGAAGAAACTTCTTCACTGACTGCTTGGCACACAACCGCAGGTCATGATGCCATATTTATCGCCACAAAGCCGACGCTGGCAAAAGAACATTTGCATTGCCGCAAATAAGAAAGTGATCACTGGCAGCACCCGACATCCGCAGCCACCCTAATACTCATCTAGGCCGCAAAACTGCTGCGAAAGTATCCCTTGCCTTGCTCGTCGCGAGTACGTAAGCTAACTGCATGACCATTACTGTGATGGCCGTTTACCCAACAGAGGACGGAAAATGCGGAATCTCTTTATTGTGTTGTCTATGCTGCTTTTCCCGGTAAGCGCAGCCCACGCCGAGGTAAGCTTCGCCATGGGAATCAGCGTCCCCGGTGTCAGCATCGGGATCAACATGCCGGCATACCCGAGGCTCGTCCGAGTGCCGGGCTATCCTGTCTACTACGATCCGCGAGTGGATTCGAATTACTTCTTTTACGACGGCATGTACTGGGTGTTCCAGGGAGAAGACTGGTATGCAAGCAACTGGTACAACGGGCCGTGGCAATTGGTGGCACCTGAATTTGTGCCGGTTTATGTGCTGCGCATTCCAGTGCGCTACTATCGCAGGCCCCCGCCGTATTTTCGCGGCTGGCGTGCCGACGCGCCTCCACGCTGGGGCGACCACTGGGGCCGGGACTGGGAACAGCATCGAAAAGGATGGGATCAATGGGACCGCCGATCAGCCCCGCGCCCAGCACCGTTGCCATCCTACCAGCGCCGATTTTCCGGGGACAGTTATCCTCGCGAGCCGGAAATACAACATTCGATCCAATCCAAGAAATACTCCTATCAGCCGCGCGAACCCATGACGCAGCAGTATTATCAACAGCAACGCCACCAGGCCGGGCAGCAAACCAATGAACGGGGAAACAGGCATGAAGAGCGTGGGCAGGATCGACGGTAATTACAGATGATTGGCGGAGCTTGGTGACCTTCTGCACTTGGCACAGAACGATAATTCATCCTATCAAACTCCTAGCCGAAAAGCGGAAGTTCAAATTAGATGATTGCAGCTCGAATGCCCATATTATCGTCCCTGGAAATTTAACCTGCGAATGTCAAGCGGGGTTAGGCGCGGGATTGCCAAGAAATATCAATTTTTCTATGGCTTGATACACAGTCTCGCAGATAAGGATTTATCAGACTCCGATATGGAACACCCTTTTCATCAGCCATCTTTTTGAAATAGCCAATAACGTCTTCGCTCAACCGCATCGTGACAGCTTTTTTTAAGCTTCGATGCATAAGGCTTTTTGCGGGATTTCATTTTTCATGATTTAACTCCTTGATAATAGTTACTCTCGTATTTTGTGGCTCTTCTTGCTGAGATGATTCGAATAGTGTTGCCCTTGTCTCGTTCGCAATGACGGACAATTAAGAGGCGAGCTTCATCACTGAAACCAAGCATTGGAAATCTGTCTTCTGACGCGGAATTATCTTCATCAAAGAATGGCACAGCGAACTCGTCGTAGAATAGAGATTGAGCCTCCTCAGGCGAAACGCCGTGCTTCTTCTTGTTTGAGGTCGCTTTAGCTGTATCCCACTCGAATCGAATCATAAATACATTGGATGTACGCAGTGCAAATTGCCAAGCAGCACTAACGAGGATTTAGAAGAAGCGTCATCGGCGTATCCAGCGGTGATTCAAATTCAAAAGCAACCTTGAGTATCCGATTT
>CAWHYN010000013.1:0-72188 GCA_963833515.1 uncultured beta proteobacterium
TTATTAATAGAAGAATAGTATGATCCATCATCGTTATAAAATACAGCTGAATCTACGCGTCCGGCTGGGACTGCAATTTTAAATCCTCCCGAATTAATTAAATATCCTTCAGTAATTCCATTATCTTCGCTTCGATATGAACCAACTTCTATCGTTCCAGAATATGCAACAATACATTTATTTGCGGCATTCGATTTTGCCGCTGTCAGCCAACCGCCGGTTGACGACATATTAAGAATTTCAAAAGTAATAGCAGAACTTGTAAGATTAGTGCTTGTGCTTCCAACTTTAGCCGCTCGCACTGCTCCGAAAGTACCGAGTGATGTATTATGCTTAAGATAAATCCAGCCCGTCCAATTTCCATCGGCATCAATACTAATAATCGGCGATGAAACACTATATTGATTAGTGTTACTCCAAAAGTTTGATGCACTCCACATATATTCTACATTTGATCCGTTATATATTTTTAAATAGGCTTGACTGTTTGAACATTTTGTCCATCCTGAAATTTGCACAAACACCGAATAAGGATAACCTATTATTCCAGAGCCGCCGCTGTCGGCAATCGCAGTTGGAACGTGTATAGCTTTAATAGTTGCACTGAATGTTGTTATAACAAGAAATGCAGAACAAAATAATATGATAGTTAGCCGTTTCATACTACACTGAATCTGTATTGCGTTTATTGAAATATTGGTTCCAATATAAATATTTTTCTTGAAACAACAAATGATTTCGGCAGTATATTTCGAAGAAATTGGAAATCCAATATCGTTTCAATATATTCAATTCGATGAAAGGAATAGGATGACGGAAGTAGCTGCAGCAATACTTAAAAGAGATAATAAAATTCTCATCTGCCAGAGAAAGCGAGGCGGCAGATATGCGTTAAAATGGGAATTTCCCGGCGGTAAATTTGAAAAAAATGAAACTAATGATCAATGTCTTCGCCGCGAATTACGCGAAGAACTTTCTATTGAAATTCATTCGATTGAGCATATCGAAACAATCGCAACATATTATGAAGACGGCGGAATGTTTAATGTTTTCTTTTGCTTTGTTTCTGGATTTGAAAGCGAACCGCAAAATAATGTTTTTGAACAAATCGCCTGGGTTACAACTGACGAATTAATAAAAATGGATTTACTCGAAGGCAACAAAGTATTCGTGGAAAAACTGATACGATAATATCAATTAATTTATCAAAATAGATTGCCAAAATTAAAATCTACACAATTACAAGAAGTTGTTCGGTCCTATAAAGAACGAAGGATCGCAATCAGAAAAAGACTAAGGGATTTTTAAAATTCGGCCAAAAGATTATTTCTATGAACTTGCTTATTGCCTTCTCACTCCGCAATCGAGCGTTAGCATGCGCAACAAGTTGTATTGCTGCTTTATAATGCTAGATTTCATAAAAATAATTTAAATCCGAACCATTCCTTCGTCGAAAGATAATATTATATTAGTTTTCACAAAACAAAATCGAACCATTATTTTTCTTTATAGTCACAAAATTATTTCTATAATTGTTAAAATAATTTCGTCAAGTTGGCTTCGTCTTTCAAAAAGCTGCTAACTGCTGAAATGTTTTTGCTATTTGATAAAGAAGACATCAGATTTTTTGCAACATCGTTTGAAAAAAGTCAAAGCTGTTGGCTTATACTTCATCTACAAAAATATCTGCCAAAACTTCAGAACGACTTGTGACTGCAGTCTGACAATTCCAAATCTATTGGAACAACAAATATTTGAGATCCAATGGGATTTTTAAAAATTGATCTACATACACTTTAAAATGACTTATGATTTCTCTTGTATAGATGGAGTTAAAATTTATGAAAAAAAACGAGAACTCAATCTGACGAAGCCCCATTCAACTTCCAATTTAAAAAAGAGAATATTAATTTAGGAATAAAAATATTTCATCAATAACCAAAATGAAGATCAACAAATTAAATTTCGTCGTCATGACAACAAAAACCGATTCAGATTGCATTAGAAGAAATCTCCAAAGTTGATAACGCAGTAAATCAACGCAAAGAAAATTATCAAGCAAGGACGACTTGAAGGAATCGAATATCACTGATTTAATGATGATGAAAGGAAATAGATATCATTCTTACAATGTCAACTTCATGAAAAGTGTTGTTGATATTTGCAATCAGAAATTGATCAAAAACCCTGATGTTCCAATAAAGCTTCGTCATGGAAATGATAGAGCATCAAACAAAACCGTAACACTGACCTGCATATCGCAATAGCAAAAAGAAGATGAAAAACTACTGCCACAGACTTGTGATATTTTAATTCAAGCCAACTGAATTAATGGAATTAATTTGTTAGCGGCAACAAACATGCCATGCAGGGCCTGAATGGTCAACGTGGCGTTATCAAACCATGATGGTCCTTCAGTCGTTGCGCAATACTGCTCGGCAAAACGTTAAGCAAGACCCTCTCGGATTTTTTTTGCTCTTCGGCCAATAGTTGATGCTGCTCATCCAGCTGGCTTTTTATCTTGTCCATCTCCACAACAAAATAGCGCATCAAAAAATAGATAATGGACGACATCGCGGCAAAATTAAGCGCGAAGAAGAAACCGATCGTCTTCATCGAGATACCGCTGTCGCCCCCGGAGCCCAGATAATAATCAAATGAGCCGGACACAACGGTCATCACCATATAAGCGACGAACCATGGAACGGATTCCTTCCAGCCTGAAACCACCAGCGCTCCGATCGGTGCGAGCAATGCCCATAGCATCACCCCGCTTGCAGTGACGGAATTACCGATACTCCATTGCATAATGAACGGAACAAACAGGAACAGGCTCAATTGCACAAAACGAAAGATTTCAAACTTCTTCTTCTTCAAGAAGTGCACCAACGAGGCAACAGAAATTACTTGGTAAAGCAGGGGGACGTTGGCTGAGAAGTGCAGCCCCATTATCCAATAGATCGCCAGCCACATCACCACCGCCAGATTCATGAAGGCGCACGCAAAGATTAACAAATCTTTGTGCAGCTTGTCCTCTCGTGTGTATGTCGATTCTTCGCTGACTTCAGGAAACTTTTGCATTTTTATAATCTACAGCAAGCGCCGCTAGAAATTAAACCTTGGGAGTATATCCATGCATACGGTCTAATGATACCTGAATTACTCACAAATAAAACAAGTCAATCGTCCGGGTTTATTTGTCGCCGCTTCTTCATAAGTCGGCCGGAAAAGGCTAGAATCTTCACTGGCAACTGCTCAATTATAAGGAACCCTGATTATGTCGATGTCCGACCGCGACGGTTTTATCTGGTATGACGGCAAGCTCGTACCCTGGCGCGATGCTACCACCCACGTGTTGACCCACACCCTGCATTACGGGATGGGCGTATTTGAGGGAGTGCGCGCATACAAGGCCGCCACAGGCACTGCAATCTTTCGTTTGCAGGAACACACCGACCGGTTTTTTAATTCTGCACACATTTTCCAGATGAGGATGCCCTACGACAAGGCAACCGTGATTGAAGCGCACCGTGAAGTGGTGCGCGCCAATAAACTGGAATCCTGCTACATCCGCCCGATCGCATTCTACGGCTCAGAAGCAATGGGCATCGCAGCCAAGACACTCTCCACCCATGTCGCAATCGCCGCATGGCCCTGGGGCGCGTATCTGGGTGACGAAGGAATGCAGAAAGGCATCCGCATCAAAACATCCAGCTTCACCCGCCATCACGTTAACATCAACATGTGCCGAGCCAAGTCGGTGTCGACTTATGCCAATTCGATACTCGCGCATCAGGAAGTCGCCAATGACAACTATGATGAAGCGTTGCTGCTGGATGTGGATGGCTACGTTGCGGAAGGCGCGGGTGAAAACATCTTCATCGTCAAGAAGGGCAAGCTATATACCCCAGACCTGACATCCTGCCTGGAAGGGATCACGCGCGATTCGGTCATCACGCTGGCAAAAGAAATGGGTGTGGATGTGATCGAGAAACGCATCACCCGGGATGAGGTCTATTGTGCCGATGAAGCGTTTTTCACCGGTACGGCGGCGGAGGTGACTCCCATCCGCGAACTGGACCACCGCACTATCGGCACTGGTTCTCGCGGCACAATCACCAATAAGTTGCAACAGGCTTTTTTTGCTTGCGTGACCGGGAAACATCCACAGCACACCGGCTGGTTGAACTACGTCTAAGGAGAGCCTCGTGAGCAAACAGGATATTACTCAGCGTTATATCGAAATCACTGCCGATGACTTGCCACTAAGTTGCCCAATGCCGAATATGAGTTTATGGAACGCGCATCCAAGAGTGATGATTCCGCTGAATCATGGTGGGGAGGCACGCTGCCCCTATTGCGGTACGCTATATAAGTTCAAGGGTGAGCTACCTAAGGCACATCACTAGAAACCACGGTGCCTTTCGCCAGCCACGTCTTGCGCCACCCGCTGCCTTGTCTGCACATTGGACATGGTTCAGTCGCTGTGCTCCATACTCCTTGCTCGCGAAACACACGGGACCATCCCCGGGCGGTCTGCCACGCACAATTCATCTGACGTAATGAAGAAAATATTAGTCATCGGCCCCAGTTGGGTGGGCGACACAATGCTAATGCAACCGATGCTGATGCGCCTCAAACAGCGTTATCCAGAAAGCCGGGTCGATGTACTTGCTCCTCCTTGGACAACCGGACTTCTGCAGGCCATGCCGGAGGTCCACAATGCCATCATCAACCCCTTCCCGCACGGTGCCTTACGTCTTGGTGCACGCTATCATCTCGGCGAGGAACTGCGCGGCACACGATACGACCAGGCCATTGTGCTGCCTGGCTCGCTAAAATCGGCCCTGGTACCATTTTTTGCTCATATTCCGCTGCGTACCGGCTTTCTTGGGGAAGTGCGCTACGGACTCCTTAACGACATCCGCGAGCTCGATAAGACAGCCCTGCCGTTAATGGTTGAACGCTTCGCGCAACTCGCCGAAGACAAGGGGAGCAAGATTCCGCGCCCGCTGGCGAACCCAAGGCTGGAAATTTCAACAGCTCTGCGCGACTCGACGCTGCAAAAGCTCGGTTTGATGCTGGATAAGCCCACCGCGGTTTTTTGTCCTGGTGCCGAGTACGGGCCAGCCAAACGGTGGCCTGCAGCTTATTTCGCAGAAATCGCTCAACGCCTGCAGCGGCGCGGTTACGCTGTCTGGCTGATCGGATCCCCGAAGGACAAGGACGTGGCAGACAAGATCATCGCATTGGGCAATTCGGACTGCCGCAACCTGTGCGGTGGCACGGATCTGATGGATGCCATCGCGCTGCTATCTTGCGCCCAGCTGGTCATCAGCAATGACTCTGGCCTCATGCATCTGGCTGCGGCACTGGATCGCCCCATGTTGGCCCTGTTCGGTTCCAGCAGCCCGCAATTCACCCCTCCCCTGTCGTCGCAGGCCAATGTCGTCAAACTGAACTTGAAGTGCAGCCCGTGCTTCAAACGGGAATGTCCGCTTGGACATTTTGATTGCATGATGCAACTTACACCGGACCTCGTATGGGAGAAATTGAAGGAGCGGATTGGTGAAAATGAAGTAAGAGTAACCACGTAACACGTTGGAATCTGTGATTATAGGAATTGCCGATGTTAAACTTGCCCATCTTCGTTGAAACTGGGATTAATCATGCTGTGGCAATTACCCAAAGAAATCTTCAAGGCTTATGATATTCGAGGCATCGTCGGCAAGACGCTGACACCTGAAATAGTCGAAGCCGTCGGTCATGCTATAGGTTCGGAAGCCATGTCTCGCGGCCAGCACACCATCGCAATCGGACGCGATGGTAGACTGTCCGGTCCGGAACTGAGCGCCGCTTTGGCGCGTGGCATCCAGAAAAGTGGTATCAATGTCATCGATGTCGGTCGAGTTCCTACGCCGATAGTGTATTTCGCCGCATTCCAGTTGCACACTGACTGTGGTGTGATGCTTACCGGCAGCCACAATCCGCGGGATTACAACGGCCTCAAAATGGTGCTGGCAGGTGAAACCCTTTCGGGTGACGCCATCCAGCAATTGCGCTCTCGCATCGAACAAGACAACCTGACGCATGGTAACGGCAGCTACTCGCTGCGCGACATCAGCGCGGAATACGTCGCACGCATCGTCTCCGACATCAAGCTCACACGGCCAATGAAAATCACGGTGGATTGCGGAAATGGCGTGGCTGGCGCTTATGTTGCCGACCTGTACCGACAGCTCGGGTGTGACGTAAGCGAGATGTTTTGCGAGGTGGATGGTCACTTTCCCAACCATCATCCAGACCCATCCGATCCGCGCAACCTGCAAGACCTGATCGCCGCATTGCGTGATGACAATAGCGAATTAGGCTTGGCATTTGACGGTGATGGCGACCGGCTCGGCGTGGTCACCAAAGACGGCAAGATCATTTACCCGGATCGGCAACTGATGTTGTTCGCGGCCGATGTGTTAAGTCGCAACCCCGGCGCGGAAATCATCTTCGACATAAAGTCCACTCGCAATCTGTTTGGCTGGATACGCTCACACGGCGGCAGACCGACCCTCTGGAAGACAGGTCACTCGCTGGTCAAGGCCAAGATGAAAGAAACGGGAGCTCTGCTGGCCGGCGAGATGAGCGGCCATGTATTCTTCAAGGAACGCTGGTACGGCTTTGACGATGGTTTATACACCGGCGCACGCCTGCTGGAAATTCTGAGCAAAGTGCAAAATCCGAGTGCCACGCTGAATGGCTTGCCAGACGCAATCTGTACGCCGGAGCTGCACATGCATACTGCCGAAGGCGAGAACCATGTGCTGCTTGCTCAGCTGCAAAGAACGGCCAAGTTTGTGGACGCCAAGGATATCATCACCTTGGATGGCCTGCGGGTGGAATACGCAGACGGGTTTGGCTTGGCACGACCCAGCAACACCACTCCAGTGATCGTATTGCGTTTCGAAGCAGATAGCGAGCCTGCACTTCAACGCATCCAAAACGATTTCCGCAAAATGTTTCAAGAGGCGGCGCCACACCTGCAATTGCCATTTTAAGGAGGGAACCAGGAATTGCGTCTGTTGTAACAGACACGGCAAGTAGCGTCACACCATCGTCCCGCCCTTCGCAACGAAAACCAGTTCTCGCTGTTGCGGATGTCTCCAGTGGGCCAGCCGCTCGCGAAAGAACTCGCTGAACTGCGCAAGGTCAGTAGGTTTAGCTACAAAGGTGTTTGCCCCGACCTGATAACTCATCAGCATGTCATCCTGCGTATATTCAGAGGAAAACACAACGATAGGGATATCACGTGTAGCGTCATGCAAGCGCAGCTTGCGGAGTACCGCCAAGCCATCCAGCTTTGGCAATTTCAAGTCGAGCAGGATGATGCGAGGCATTTGTTCCTTGTAGGCGTTAAGCCAATCCAGTACGGCATCTCCCCCGCCAACTACAATCAGATTAATCTCTGGGCAACATTCAGCTGCGGCTCGCCTCGCCAAATCTGTCTGAATCAAATCGTCATCAACCAACAAGACGTTGCAACAGATTGCATTCATTTGCATCGCTCCTTAAGTACGAGTGCTGACCAAGCTCGCATATCCCATGAGGCCTCGCGATATGCTCCAGTTACTTGTCGTCCTCTGAGGCAATGTCCGGCGCTGCCGGGAAAGTGCGAACGGGTCACACAATGCATCGCTGAACCAGTCCGCCACGCCGGCAACGTTACCGCCGAAGGCGACCGGTTGCCGATAGCACAGCCGGCTACACTATAGCCTGGCAGCCACCCAAGTTCGAACCGAGGCCAAAGCGGTGGCCAGATGTTCCGGTTGTGTGCCGCCTGCCATCGCCATGTCCGGCCTACCGCCGCCCTTTCCCCCAACCTGCTGCGCAACCATGTTCACCAGCTCGCCTGCCTTGATCCTCGCAATGAGATCGGGGGTCACCCCGCCAATCAAGCTCACCTTGCCATCATTTACTGCAGCTAGCACGATCGCCGCAGATTTGAGTTTGTCCTTAAGCATATCGAGCGTCTGACGCAGCACCACAGCATCCGCATCCTCCAACCGCGCTGCCAATACCTTGACATTGTCGCAATCCACCGCCTCGCTGACGAGATCCTGGCCTTGCATGCCGGCCAGTTTGGATTTCACCCGTGCCAGCTCTTTTTCCAATAGTCTGAGATTATCGAGGATTTGCGCGACTCGTGCAGCAGCTTCCTGTGGTTGCACCTTCACTGTCTCCGCCACTTGCAGCAGCTGGCGCTCCTGCTGCTGCACCAACGCCAGTGAGCCTTCGCCGGTCACCGCTTCCACGCGCCTCACCCCGGCCGCGACGCCGCTCTCCGAAACGATCTTGAACAGCCCGATGTCACCCGTGCGCTTCACATGGGTGCCGCCGCACAATTCCCGGGAAGAACCAATGTCCAGCACGCGCACTTCGTCGCCGTACTTCTCGCCGAACAGCATCATCGCCCCGGTTTTCTGTGCTTCCTCGATCGACATCACGCGCGCATTCGTCGGAGAGTTGGCGAGAATCTCGGCATTGACGATGCCTTCCACTCTGCGGATCTCCGCTTCACTCATCGGACGAGTGTGCACAAAATCGAAGCGCGTCTTGTCCGGATCGACCAGTGATCCCTTTTGTTCCACATGGCTGCCCAATACCTCGCGCAATGCCTTGTGCATCAGGTGGGTGACCGAGTGATTGCGCTCCGTTCGCGCCCGCGCATGACCATCCACGCGTGCCGAGACGCTGTTTCCTACCGTCAACTTGCCGGTCTTTACCACGCCATGATGGCCAAACACGCTGGCCTGAATCTTCTGCGTGTCTTCCACCGCGAAGATCCCATGTACGCTGTGCAGCACACCGCAATCACCAACCTGCCCGCCGGACTCCGCATAGAACGGCGTGTCATCCAATACCACAACTCCCGACTCTCCTTCGTTCAGTTCGTTGACCGATACACTGTCCCTGTACAAGGCCAGCACGTTAGCTTTGCTTTCCAGCATCTCATAGCCATAAAATGCTGTGGCCGGGCCAGTGTAGTCCAGATTGGTGGCCATCTTAAACTTGCCCGCCGCACGCGCCTGTTCCTTCTGCTGCGCCATTGCGGCATTAAAGGCCGCATCGTCGACTGTCACGCCGCGTTCACGGCAGATGTCGGCTGTCAGGTCAAGCGGGAATCCGAAAGTGTCATGCAGCTTAAAGGCGGTCTCGCCGTTGAAGACCCTGTTGTTCTGGTTTTCCATCTCGGCCAGGTCAGCTTCCAAGATCGCCATGCCGTGTTCGATCGTGTTAAAAAAACGTTCTTCTTCCTGTTTGAGGATTTCCATCACGCCTGCTTGGACCTTCGCCAATTCAGGAAATGCCATGCCCATCTGGTCAACTAGGTCAGGCACCATTTTATGGAAAAATGGGGAGCGCACACCTAGCTTGTAGCCGTGCCGGATCGCGCGCCGAATGATGCGGCGCAGTACATACCCGCGCCCCTCGTTGCCGGGGATCACGCCGTCAGCGATCAGGAATGAGCAGGCGCGGATATGGTCAGCCAATACTCTCAGTGACGGCGAATCCATATCGGTGCAATTAGTCTCGCGCGCCGCCGCCTTGATCAGCCCCTGGAACAGATCAATGTCGTAGTTGGCATGCACGCCCTGCAACACCGCCGAAATGCGCTCCAGTCCCATGCCGGTATCTACAGAAGGCTTAGGTAACGGATGCATCACGCCCCGCTCGTCGCGATTGAACTGCATGAAAACATTGTTCCAGATCTCGATGAAACGGTCCCCATCTTCTCCGGGACTGCCCGGCGGCCCTCCGGGAATGTGTTCGCCGTGATCGTAGAAAATCTCGGTACACGGTCCGCATGGACCGGTGTCGCCCATCATCCAGAAATTGTCGGACGCATACCGTGCGCCCTTGTTGTCGCCGATACGGATCACCCGCTCCCCGGGCACGCCGATCTCCTTGGTCCAGATGTCATAAGCCTCGTCGTCTTCGGCATAAACGGTGATTGTGAGCCTATCTTTGGGTATCTTGAACACTTCTGTCAGCAACTCCCACGCATATCTGATCGCGTCGCGCTTGAAGTAATCGCCGAAACTGAAATTGCCAAGCATCTCAAAAAAGGTGTGATGGCGCGCTGTGTAGCCGACATTTTCCAAGTCGTTATGTTTGCCGCCCGCCCGCACGCACTTCTGCGAAGAAGCCGCCCGGGTATATTGACGCTTCTCGAGCCCGAGGAACACATCCTTGAATTGGTTCATGCCCGCGTTCGTGAACAGCAGCGTAGGATCTTCGTGCGGCACTAGAGAACTGGAGGCGACCACCGTGTGGCCTTTGGACGCGAAATAATCTAGGAACTTCTGTCGGATCTCACTGCTTTTCATTGCACACCCTGAATATCAAATACACTTCCAAAGAAGGTACCCATCATACCATGCAAGGCTCCGGCAGCCATATTACGAACAAAAGCGAGGCAATGATTTACGTCGGCGGCACCTTCCTGTGTTCTGCTTCATTCAACAGCATGATCTGTATATCCATGACGTTTGTGCCTGTGGTGCCAGTTTTCAAATGGCTGTGTGCACCTGTGGCGGCATCGAAATTCCGAAAGAAAGTGTATGAGTCGTTGTTCTCAAGATAGCGGAGCGGGTCCACTCCATGACTGCGCGCGCAGAAGGCTGTTTTGCCATCGACCAACGCCCCTGCTGCATCGGTTGGCCCATCCGTCCCATCCGTCCCTGCCGACAACAGTGCCACCCCCGCACACCCCTCGATTTCCATGGCAAAAGCCAGCGCGAGCTCCTGATTTCTTCCACCTTTTCCTGTTCCATGTACGGTGACCGTAGTCTCGCCTCCGCAGAGCAGACAACGCCGGTCATTTGTTTTCATCACGGCCAGTTCGGCGCGTGCGGCTTGTGCCAGAAACCGGGCTGCTACGCGCGCTTCGCCCTGAAGCATTTCAGAAATCGTTCGCGTCTGTAACCCAAGCTCCTTTGTCCTTTTTCTTGCAGCAACCATTGACTGGTGAATATTGGCGATGATGATGTTGTGAGTTTTCTTCAGGCAGGGATCATTGTCTTTTACGGTTTCCGGCACTTGGCCCGCCATACCACGTTGCAGATAATCCACGACTCGCGGTGGAAGTTTCTCCTGCAGTCGATATTTAACGATCACCGCCCAAGCTTCAGCGAAGGTGGAATTGTCCGGGGCCGTCGGCCCGGAAGCGATAACGTCGATTGGATCGCCTATGACGTCGGAAAGTATCAGCGTTACCATCTGTGCCGGATAGGCTGCCTGCGCCAATCGGCCCCCTTTCACGCGTGAAAGATGTTTTCGAACGGCATTCAATTCGGTTATCGATGAGCCTGCATTCAGCAGCAGGCGCGTCGCGTCCTGCTTGTCTTGCAGCGTCACTCTGTCGACAGGTGCAGCCAGCAGCGCAGATGCGCCTCCGGAGATGAGACAAACCAATAGCGTTTTTTCGTCTGCCGCGCGCACCAGCTCCAGGACACGCAGAGTACCTGCCACCGCTGCTTCGCCGGGAAGAGGATGAGAGGATTCCACCTGTTCGATGACGGACAGTGGCGCCACATGCCCGTCCTTGACGATGATCAACCCAGCCGTAATGTTCTCACCCAGCGCGGATTCCAATGCCAGTGCCATGCGCGCCGTGGCTTTCCCCGCACCCACCACGACAATGCGATCGAACGCTGCAAGGTCGAATTTCTCGCCAGCGATATGAAGTTGACCTCGCTCGACCTTGGCTGCCTCGAGCACGGCGTTGTATGGATCAACTGCCGCCAAAGCGGCGCTAAAAACATCCAACAGAATTTGCCGGTCCTCTAGCTGTTCGGTTTGAACCATTTCCAAAATACTCGCATAAAATTGTAAACGCAGGGCACTAGCGCGGCAAAGCCGATTCCAAACATTCGCCATAAGCGAGACCATTCCAGCGTATACAGGGCAATTCATATGGTTCGAGTGCTGTGCAATCTATGTAACCAGCCAAGCAGTACCCCAAAGGTTGCTAAATGTCCTCCCAAATGCGTTACGCTAAAAGGCCGGCATCTGGCGCGCGACCTGATTCAGGGATACTGAGGTTCACGCAGATACGCGGCGTGGAATTAAGCATGCCTATTCATGGAGTCCCAGCACATTGAAGATCACATCCAGCGCAAAGCCGCGCGATTGCAAAAAGCGAACTTGTCTCGCCCTTTCTCTCTCGTCCTGCGCCGCCGCACCGAATTTCTTTTGCCACACCTGACGCGCAGCTTCCAGCTCAGTTTCTTTCAGCTGCCGCAGGGCGTCTCCGATCAGATTTTCAGCAATCCCCTTCTGACGCAGCTCGTGGGTTATACGTTGCGTCCCGAATCGGCTGCGTTTTGCGTTTACCAGTTGCGTGGCCGTGCGTGCATCGGATAACCAGCCGCGCATAGTAAAGTCATCCAGCAACCCGTCCAGATCGAATGGTTGCGGTTGCCCGGAACCGGGGTCAACATCTGGTTCGGCATGCATATGCGGCAACAGCTTGCCGCGCAGCTCGGCGCGGCTGTATTCACGCCGTGCTAATAATTGCAGGGCGCGTGCGCGCAAACTTGTTTCAGACTTTTTCCTCAACGGCCTTCGCGCCCGCTTTTGCACTGGCCTTATCGGCTAATTTCACAGGGGACTTTACCACTGGGTCGAGTAACGCCACGCCGACGGCTTCCCGCACTTTGTTTTCGATTTCCCGGGCAATTTCCGGATGCTCGCGCAAGTACTCGCGTGCGTTGTCCTTGCCCTGACCGATCTTTTCGCCCTTGTAGGCATACCACGCACCGGCCTTTTCAACCAGTTTGTGCTGCACGCCCAGATCGATGATCTCGCCTTCTCGCGAGATGCCCTCGCCATAAAGAATATCAAACAATGCTTCTCGGAATGGTGGGGCGACCTTGTTCTTCACGACCTTGACACGCGTCTCGTTCCCGATCACTTCGTCGCCCTTCTTGATCGCACCAATGCGACGGATATCGAGGCGCACCGAGGCATAGAACTTGAGCGCGTTGCCGCCCGTGGTGGTTTCGGGGTTTCCGAACATCACACCGATCTTCATCCGGATCTGATTGATGAAAATAACCAGCGTGTTGGAACGGTTGATGTTGCCGGTCAGCTTCCGCAATGCCTGCGACATCAGGCGCGCATGCAGGCCCATTTGCGCATCACCCATCTCGCCTTCAATCTCGGCCTTGGGTGTGAGTGCGGCAACCGAGTCGATTACCACGACATCCACCGAGGCAGAACGCACCAGCATATCCGTAATTTCAAGCGCTTGTTCGCCGTTGTCCGGTTGCGAGATCAACAGATCTTCGACCCTCACGCCAAGCTTCTGCGCATATTGCGGATCGAGTGCATGTTCCGCATCGATGAACGCCGCCGTGCCGCCCAATTTCTGCATCTCGGCGATGACCTGCAAGGCCAGCGTCGTCTTGCCGGATGATTCGGGGCCGTATATCTCAATTACGCGACCGCGCGGCAAGCCACCCACACCTAACGCGATGTCGAGGCCCAGCGATCCAGTAGACACGACCTGTATATCGCGCGCCACGTCGTGTTCACCGAGGCGCATGATCGAGCCTTTGCCGAACTGCTTTTCAATTTGGCTCAGCGCCGCTGCCAGTGCTTTTGTTTTGTTCTCATCCATTGCGATCCCCTTTCCAAAAAATTATGCAGGATTGTGGCATATCAATTCGGGTTTGTACAGAACGTTCGTTCTTTTCTGTTCATTATGCCGTTTCGCTCAATTGGTTCAACAGGTTAACCACCCCCTGCAAGGCGATATGCACCGCCCGGGCGCGGACTTCGGCACGGTTACCCTTTAGCTGATGCCGTTGCGCGTGAGTGTTGCCGTGTTTTATGCCCCAGGCGAACCACACCGTACCCACCGGCTTATCCAATGTGCCGCCGTCTGGCCCTGCAATGCCGCTGACCGCCAATGCGACGTGTGCGGCGCTATGTTGTAAGGCCCCCGCCACCATCTCGCGCACCGTCAGTTCGGATACCGCACCATGCTGCTTAAGAGTATTCTCACGCACGCCCAGCATCTGCTGCTTGGACAGATTGGAATAGGTGATGAAACCTCGCTCGAACCAGCCTGAACTGCCTGCCACTTCTGTAATCGCCTGTGCGACTCCGCCGCCGGTGCAGGATTCTGCGGTGGCCAGCATGATGCCGTGAGATTTGAGCGCTCCCCCGACCTGTGCCGCCAGAACATCCATCAAAGATCCAGCCCTCGCAGGTCATTCTGAATATCAACAACCGCCTCGAGTCCTACTGCAATGCGGATCAGGCCATCGCCGATCCCGGCGGCCGCGCGTGCCTCCGGTGTAATGCGCGCATGCGTAGTGCTGGCTGGATGAGTGATCGTGGTCTTGGTGTCGCCCAGATTGGCGGTGATGGACAACAGCTTGGTATTGTCGATGACGCGCCATGCGGCAGCCTTGCCGCCTTTGACTTCGAACGACACAATGCCGCCGCCGGATTTCTGTTGTTTCATAGCCAGTGTGTGTTGCGGATGCGACGGCAAACCCGGATAGAAAACCCGCGTCACGTTCGGTTGCCCTGACAGCCAGGTTGCCAGTGCCAGCGCATTGTCACTGTGGGCACCCATGCGCAGCCTGAGAGTCTCAATACCTTTCAAGAATACCCATGCGTTGAATGGGCTCATGGTTGGTCCCGCGGTACGCAGGAAGCCGTACACCCCTTCCATATTCTTCTTGGTGCCCAGCACCGCACCGCCCAGCACGCGCCCCTGCCCGTCCAAATATTTGGTGGCGGAATGGATGACAATGTCCGCACCCAATTGCAGGGGGCGTTGCAGGATAGGCGTACAGAAGCAGTTGTCCACTGCCAGCAGTGCACCACAACTCTTGGCTATCGCCGCGATGCCCGCAATGTCAGAAATCTCGGTGAGCGGGTTAGAGGGTGTTTCGAGAAAGAACAGCCTGCTAGTGGGACGAATGGCAGCCTGCCATTCGGCAACATCCGTGGCAGAAACGAACGTGGTTTCCACGCCGAATTTCTTGACGATGTTGTTAAACAGATTCACGGTCGCTCCGAACAGGCTCCGCGAAGCGATGATATGATCGCCATTCTTCAATAGACCCATTACACACGCCAGGATTGCCGACATGCCAGACGCGGTGGCGACACATTGCTCCGCACCTTCCAACGCCGCGAGACGTTCTTCGAACATTGTAACGGTGGGGTTCGTGAAGCGCGAATAGATGTTACCCGGCTGTTCACCGATAAAACGCGCGGCCGCTTGCGCGGCATTCTCAAAGACGAAGCTGGAAGTCAAGAACAACGCCTCGCTGTGTTCACCGAATTGGCTGCGCGCTGTCCCGGCATGCACCGCCAAAGTTTCCGGCTGGTATTCGGGTTCGGACATCATACCCTCCTCACTCAAGATTATTCGTTGGCCTCAGCCAAATCGAGTGCCATCTGGTTGGCATCATCGCTGGCCTTGCCCCGACGGCGCCGTGCCTCAACCCTGTTCAGATAATCGGCGCTAATATCGCCGGTAATATACTGCCCATCGAAGCATGAAGCCTCGAAGCTGGTGATCTTTTGATTTGCTTTGCGTACCGCAGCTTTAAGATCATCAAGATCCTGATAGATAATGCGGTCCGCCCCGATCTCACGGCAAATCTCATCGTCGCTGCGCCCAGTCGCAATTAACTCATGAGGGTTGGGCATATCGATACCGTACACGTTCGGATAGCGCACGGGCGGGGCGGCAGAGGCAAAATACACCTTATTAGCGCCTGCATCCCGCGCCATCTGCACAATCTCTCGGCTGGTGGTACCGCGCACGATTGAGTCGTCCACCAGCAACACGTTCTTGCCCTTGAACTCGACACCTATGGCATTCAGTTTCTGGCGAACCGATTTCTTGCGCATCGCCTGCCCCGGCATGATGAAGGTACGGCCGATGTAACGGTTTTTCACAAAGCCTTCGCGGAACGGCAGATTAAGCCGGTTTGCGAGTTGCAGCGCGCTGGGGCGGCTGGAATCTGGTATCGGGATCACCACATCGATATCGATCTCGCTCCACGTGCGCTTGAGTTTATCGGCCAGATATTCACCCATATACAAGCGCGTCTCGTACACTGACACGCCATCAATGACGGAATCCGGGCGCGCCAGATAAACATATTCGAAAAGGCACGGGTTAAGGCTGGACTTTTCGCTGCATTGCTGGCTGTGCAGCCTGCCGTTGAAATCGACGAATACTGCCTCGCCGGGAGCGATGTCGCGCAAGAACTTGAAGCCCAAGGTGTCCAGCGCGACGCTTTCCGAGGCAATCAGATATTCCTGCCCTTGTGTGATCCTATTTACCCCGATCACCAAAGGACGAATCCCATGGATATCACGGAACGCCAGCAATCCATAACCCGCGATCATCGCCACCACCGCATACGCACCGCGACAACGCCGATGCACGCCGGATACCGCAGCAAAAATCGTCTGCACATCGAGACGGTATTGCGCAGAATTGACCTGCAACTCATGCGCCAGCACGTTCAGCAGCACCTCAGAATCTGAATTGGTGTTGACGTGGCGCAAATCCTCCACGAACAACTGCTCTTTCAATTCTTCGGAATTGGTCAGATTACCGTTGTGTCCAAGGACGATGCCAAAAGGCGAATTCACATAGAACGGTTGCGCTTCATTGTGGTCCACCGCAGAACCCGCAGTCGGGTATCGCACGTGCGCAATTCCAGCATTACCCAGCAGCGAACGCATATGGCGCGTGCGAAACACATCGCGCACCAGGCCATTGTCCTTATGCACATGGAACGTATGTCCATCGAGCGTCGCGATGCCGGCAGCGTCCTGGCCTCGATGCTGCAAGACTTGCAAGCCGTCATACAGCAGCTGATTGGCTGGCGACTGCGAGATCAATCCGAGTATGCCGCACATGATTTTCCATCCTAAAATTAACGACGCGCTCGATAATGGATGCGCTCCGCAATGTTGTCGGGCAGCCACACTTTGGACAGCAATGCGGCATCTTCCAGTGTCTTGCTCATCATCGCTTCACGCCAGAACCGCTTCTCGGGAATATCCGTCACGCCGGACAGCCACACCAAGGCAAGCATAATCATCCCGCCGCGCAGAATACCGAACAATCCACCCAAAGTCTTATCCATCTGCCCCAAACCGATTGTTTTCAACAGCTTGGTGAGCAGCCACACCAGCACACCCCACATGATCAGCACGGCAACAAACATCAGCGCATAAGCTGCGGTGGCTCGCAATGCCTCCTGCTGCATCGGCAACAGGCGTGCCACATTATCTGCATATATATTGCTCAAGACAAATGCAAGCGGCCAGCCCACTAACGACAACACTTCACAAACCAAGCCCCGCCACCAACCGAGCAACGCCGAAATCAGCAATATTGCTACCGCAGCGAGATCAAATCCAGTCATGGAATGGTCATAACCACCGGGTGCAGCCCATGCTTTTCCAACAGGCGGACGACCTTCTCCGCCTTCTCACGATCCGTATATGGCCCAACGCGTACCCGTATCTTGTCACCGGATTTTTCAATATATGCCTTAAAACCCCATTTCTTCAGCTTCTTAAGCTCACGCTTCGCGGTGCTCGAATTTGAATATGCGCCAACTTGCGCGACAAATCCTTCAGCGTTCGCCGAATTAGCCTCGCTTCCGGTTTCTGTCGACTTATTGGCTTCTGACGGCTTACGTTCGGTAGTCTTGCTCGGCAATACATCCTGAGCAGGCACGACTAGTGCTTTCTTTTCATCTTGCGCTGGGGTTGGCGCGGCAACCTGGGGCGTCGCTAGCGGAATCGTAGTGGTCACGACTTGAGACGCGGCTGTGGGAGGAGCCGCCGGCGCTTCGGAAACCGGTACTCGTGGAACAAACTCGCCGACCTTGTCGGGAGCCGGAATCCGCAAATCAATATCCTTTCCGCTAGGCTTGGGTTCGCTCTCCAGCACCATCGGCAAGATCACTACCACTGCCAATGTCAGTGCGAACGCGCCAATCAAACGGCGGCGTGCTTTTCGTCTGAGATTCAGTTCATCTTCTGCCTGCTCTTTTGCCATGCTTTGGATCTCGCCTGCTTTCAATTTGTTACCGGTAATGGACAAACCTCTTGAGGTCATCGCTTCCGCGACCGTATGGAACGACCCGAACGCTACAATTCTATCATTTTCGCCTGCGACGTTATAGGCATAACTCACCGCGTCGCTGATCTTATCAAAGACCAGCATCTCGCCCCGCGCGCCGCTCCGTCGGAGTGCCTCTGCCACCTCGGCCGCCGTCGCACCGCGCGGTGCAACTATGCCCGCCAGCAGCCAAGTGTCTATATGGGGCCCCAGCGCCGCCGCCACTCCCTCCATGTCCTTGTCCTTAAGCATCGCGAAAACTGCATAAGTGTGTGGGCATGGTTGCAATTCGGCGAGATTTTGCGCCAGGGAACGCGCTGCATGGGGATTATGCGCCACGTCCAGAATCAGTGTCGGTTTACCGGGCACGAACTGAAAACGTCCCGGCAGTCGCACCTCCGCGAGTCCGCGCCGCACTGCTTCCATGCTTACCGGCAATTTGTCCTTGAGCGCATCGAGCGCGGCCAGTACCGCGCTGGCGTTATATAACTGGAACGCCCCGCGCAGAGCCGGATGCGGCAACCCATGACGTGGGCCAATCTTGCTGTAGTAATCCCATTGTCCTTGATGCCGCTTGAAACCGAATTCATCACCGATGCACCACAGATCCGCGCCGATCTCCTTCGCGTGAACGCGTATCGCCTGCGGGACATTGGCATCTCCACAAATGGCCACTTTATCGCGGCGCATAATGCCCGCTTTCTCAAAAGCGATCTTCTCTCGGGTATCGCCCAGATAGTCGATGTGGTCGATGTCCACACTGGCGATCACGGCACAGTCGTTATCGAACAAGTTCACGGCGTCCAGCCTGCCACCTAGCCCTACTTCCAATACCGCAACATCTACTTTTTGCTCAATGAACAGTTGCATGGCAGCCAATGTCCCGAATTCAAAATACGTAAGGGGAACATCGCCACGCGCCTGTTCGATCTTCTCAAACGAAGCACACAGCTCCGCATCGCTCGCCTGTCGTTTGGCTATCCGCACCCTTTCGTTGTAATACAGCAAATGCGGCGAGGTATAGCACCCGACACGGTATCCGGCGGCGTGCAGGATGGACTCAAGCATCGCACACACTGACCCTTTGCCATTGGTGCCGCCGACCGTGATGATGGGAAAATCACACTCTAGATCCAGCCGCTGCTTGACTTGCGCCACACGTGCGAGACCGAGAGCGATTGTTTTGGGATTTAGAGATTCAAGATAGGTCAGCCAATCGGCTAGTGTGTCAGGCATGCGGCCGCTCCAAAGCGTCCGCTTCCCGGAATGACCCTGTTGTCCCGTATTGGCTCATTCCTCTTCCATTAACCACTGATACGAGTTGTTGTTCACCGCGCGACTCCGCGCGCTTCGTCCAGCAATACCCATGCCTGGAGATCCTCGCATGCGTTTCCATGTCGGTATAGACCCGATTCGCTGACCTCACCTCTGCGTTTACACGCAGTGCGACCTTGCTTCCTTGGTGCTTGCTCGTTCGCAGCAACATGCTCGTTGCGGCAGGAAAGCCGCATCAAATCATGCACAAGGCCACTCGAGATATACGCATTTTTCGAAGATAACATCTACCCAAAACAGAAATATCAATAAGACAAACCGTTGGTTCGGCCGAACAACAGCAATCAGATTCCATCAGATTCGACTGCTGCACGCATTTTCCTGATGCAATCGTTCGTCCATCTGCCTATGCGACCCGCGCAAAAACCAGGGTCGACACAATATCGCTCCCGAAAGGCCGAAAACGAATGATTGACCGCATGCATGCCATGGTCAATGTTCGACGGCATCTGGGAAAATAAGCATGGCGCCAGGTCTTGCATATATCGCTCGTTATCGCCAAGCGGGCGCCCCCTAAGCCGCTTCGATTTCCGCCACGGCAGACTGTTTCGTCAACAGGGTCATCAGGGTCGCAAGTTGATTCCGCATTTCGCGCCGGTCGACGATCATGTCGATGGCGCCATGGTCTAGCAAGAACTCCGCGCGCTGAAAGCCTTCTGGTAAGGTCTCGCGAACCGTTTGCTGGATCACACGTGCACCGGCGAAGCCGATCAGCGCGCCGGGCTCAGCGATCACGACATCGCCCATGAAGGCAAAGCTTGCGGACACGCCTCCCATGGTGGGGTCAGTCAGCACCGAAATAAACGGCAGTCTCTCATGGCTGAGTTGTGTCAATGCAGCACAAGTCTTCGCCATCTGCATCAGTGACAACAGACCCTCCTGCATGCGTGCACCGCCGCTGGCCGCAAAACAGATGAACGGGCATTTCTGCTCCAGCGCAACCTGCACGCCGCGCACGAAACGCTCGCCTACCACCGAGCCCATCGAACCACCCATGAAGTTGAATTCAAACGCGGCGACCACCACCGGAACTGCATAAATGCTGCCTTGCATTACCACCAGCGCATCGTCTTCGTCGGTGTTTTTCTTCGAATCGAGCAACCGATCAGAATATTTTTTACTGTCCTTGAACTTGAGCGTGTCGACGGGCAAGACTTCAGCGCCAATCTCGAAGCGTCCTTCGCCATCCAGAAGCAGATCCAGGCGCGTCCGCGCGGTGATGCGGTGATGATGGTTGCACTTCGGACAGACGCTCTGGTTCTTTTCCAGATCGGAGTGATACAGCACCGCCTGACAGGACGGACACTTGCTCCACAAACCTTCCGGAACATTCTTCTTGGCATCGCCCTCACGGCGCTTGATCTTGGGTGGCAATAATTTTTGAAACCAGCTCATGATATTCCCTCCTTTATGCCTTATCCATGGCTTGCCTTAATTCCTTAACCAGTTTGCTAACGTTGGCGATGACGCTTTGCTCGGTAGAGTTCTCGATTTCCTGCACGATGCGGCTTCCCACCACTACGCCGTCGCATAGCCTCGCCACCTCCAGCGCGGTTGCTGCATCACGGATGCCGAACCCAACGCCGATCGGCAGTTTGATGTGCTGGCGCAGCTTCGGTATCCGTTCCCTTATGGCGGACAAATCCAGATGACCGGCGCCGGTCACACCCTTCAACGACACGTAATACACGTATCCGCGGGCCTGTTTGGCGACACGCTCCATGCGCTCATCGGTGCTGGTCGGGGCAAGCAGGAAGATCGGATCGATGCCGTACTTGGTCAGATGCCCGAACGCCGCGTGGCTTTCTTCCGGGGGAAAATCTACGGTCAGTACCCCATCTACACCAACTTCCGCGCAACGCTTGGCGAATGTCTCCCACCCCATCGCTTCGATTGGATTGCCGTAGCCCATCAGTACAATGGGCGTCCAAGTATTGCGACGGCGGAAATCGGCGATCATGTCCAGTACGCCATGCAATGAAACCCCCTGCTTGAGCGCACGCTCGGAAGCCCGCTGGATAGTCGGACCATCCGCCATCGGGTCGGAGAACGGCACACCCAGTTCAATCAAGTCCGCACCGGCTTCCACCATTGCATGGAGCAGCGGCACGGTAAGATGAGGAGAAGGATCGCCTGCGGTGAAGAACGGAATCAGCGCTTTGCGCTTATGTTGGTCGAGCTTGTCGAAAACAGCCCTGATGCGGCTCATAACGTAATCCCCGAGATGCGCGCCACGGTATTAATATCCTTGTCACCGCGCCCGGATAGGTTGACCAGCAAGACTTTGTCCCTGCCCATGGTTGGCGCCATCTTCATCGCATGTGCCAACGCATGACTGGATTCCAGCGCGGGTATGATTCCTTCCAGGTGGCACAGGTCGTGAAAGGCGCGCAATGCTTCATCATCGTCAATCGACACATACTCTGCGCGCCCGCTGTCTTTCAGCCATGCGTGCTCCGGACCGACGCCGGGATAATCCAGCCCGGCAGAAATGGAGTGCGTCTCGATTATTTGCCCATTCTCATCCTGCATCAGATACGTCTTGTTGCCGTGCAGCACGCCAACCGGACTGTTATTGGTAAGCGGAGCCGCATGTTTGCCGGTGCCGATGCCATGCCCGCCCGCTTCGACGCCGATTAACTTGACTCCGTGCATGTCGATGTATGAAAAGAACACGCCCATCGCGTTAGAACCTCCGCCAACACAGGCAATCACCGCATCCGG
The DNA here is from genome assembly GCA_963833515.1 of uncultured beta proteobacterium. Lineage (GTDB taxonomy): Bacteria > Pseudomonadota > Gammaproteobacteria > Burkholderiales > Gallionellaceae > Gallionella. Next base: position 22,232 of record CAWHYN010000013.1, read on the forward strand.
CTGGCGACCCGCCAGTTCCGGCATCTGCAGGATAGCTTCCTTTCCGACTACGGCATTGAAATCGCGCACCATCATCGGATACGGGTGAGGCCCGGCAACCGTACCGATGATGTAGAAGGTGCTCTCTATGTTGGTCACCCAGTCGCGCATGGCTTCGTTGAGAGCATCCTTGAGTGTCTTGGAGCCGCTCTCCACGGGCACCACCGTCGCGCCGAGCAACTTCATCCGGAAGACGTTGGGTGATTGGCGCTGCATGTCTTCGGCTCCCATATATACCACGCACTCCATGCCGTAACGGGCTGCGACGGTCGCGGTTGCTACACCGTGCTGCCCGGCCCCGGTTTCGGCGATCACGCGCTTCTTGCCCATGCGCTTGGCCAGAAGCGCCTGCCCAATGGTGTTATTCACTTTGTGTGCACCGGTGTGGTTGAGGTCTTCGCGCTTCAGATAGATCTGCGCACCGCCGAGATGGTCCGACAAATGTTTGGCGTGATAGATCGGGCTGGGACGACCCACATAATGCTTGAGGTCGTAATTGAGTTCAGCCATGAACTCTGGATCATGGCGATATTTTGAATATGCCTCGTTCAGTTCCTCCAGTGCGCCCATCAAGGTTTCAGCGACATAAATGCCGCCGTAGGGACCAAAATGGCCGGTGCTATCGGGATAGTTGTAAGTCAATCTGTTTAACCTCTTTTATGAACGCGTCGATCTTGGCCGCGTCCTTGATTCCTTTTTCTGCCTCTACCCCGCTCGAGACATCCACAGCGTAGGGCCTTACTTGTGCAATCGCCGCCGCAACATTTCTCGAATCCAGCCCGCCTGACAGGATGACCGGCAAGGGCAAGTTCCTGGGTATCAGTGACCAGTCGAAGGTCGCCCCCGTACCGCCCGGGATATCTTTCACATGGGCGTCCAACAGCAACCCTTTTGCACTCCTGAAATCGGCTGCGCATTGTAGCAAATCCATGCCTGCTTTAACGCGAATCGCTTTCAGATATGGCCTGCCGAATTGTGCGCAATATTCCTCATTTTCATCGCCGTGGAATTGCAAGAGGTCGAGCGGCAACTCCTGCAACAGGTCTCGAACGCACGCCGCTTCGGCATTAACAAACAAACCTACGATGGTCACGAATGGCGGCAACGCATTGGCGAGTTGTTTAGCCTGCGCAATGCTGACATGTCGAGGACTGTGCTGATAGAACACCAATCCTATTGCATCCGCCCCCCCCCGTGCCGCAGTCATCGCGTCCACTGCGCGCGTGATGCCGCAGATCTTGATGCGCGTCACGGCAGCGATCCAGGCATCGTATCGTGTCCCATATCCGGCAATCCCCACTTCTGTCCGTATTTAATGTGGCCAAGTATAAGCCATCCGGCGCAAAGGTGTCTGCGACGCCGCCGAAACAAGGCCGGCGCCATCGACGTCTGGCTATGAGGCGATAAGAATCCGTTGAATAAATGTTCGCTTTCCGAATCGGAGGCCCTTACAATGAACACAATGGATTTCACGCGGAACGTTCAATAATGGGCCGTTACCTTGATGGGTGGCGCTATGGGTCCCGACAAAAGTTATGGATGAACTTGGAAGTGGCCTATGCACCTTAGCGCGCAAAGCATAGTCCTGTCCCTCACAATCTGTTTCACGGTTTCCGGATGCACCCAATTGCCCATTGCCGGTGCTCCAGATTTTGATCGGAGATTCTTCGGTAGCCAGGAGAAACTCGCCGTCGTGTCAATCGCCTCGCTGAGAACAATTCAAGTAGAAAAAGGCATGTCTCAACTGTTCAAGAGCCCCGATGCGATCCCGGGCGCGAACACGCAACCAATCATCGATAGGCTGCGTCCGAAGATCATCCGCGCTCTTGGCAGCTCCAAATACTTCACCCTGCTACCCGAGAATACAGTACTCACAAGCAAAGCATACAGGCACCTCGTAGAAGATGAAAAAGTGATGACAGTTCTGTTCATCAGCGAAGGGCTCAATGTGGCCAATAACTACAAGTACGTGTCGGATCAGCAAAAGTACTCCAAATTAGCCAGGGACCTCGGCGTGGACGGCGTTATCGGCATTACGATGGAATTTTCGATTGCGGCCAGCAAGAATATGGCCTCCATCGCGGAGTCAAATCTCGGCAAGAGAAATTACAGCGCGATGGCTTCCATATTAATAAATGCTTACAATAAGGATGGCGAAACTATCTGGAAAGATTCCATCGTTGCGGAGGCCGCACCAGGAGATTCAAGGGCCACTATCCTACTGGATACCTCCGCTATGACGAGCGCGGATTTCGAAAAATTCCTTCCATCCGCAGCAGGAATTGGGGAAAGTGCACTGGATGTACTGATTGCCCGCTTTGACGCTATGATGGCCGGCAAAACGGTGAGCAGCATGCAAACCATAAAATGATTCACCAATGGCCCGGACTGCATTCCCTTTAGTCAGCCCAACTGCGGCAAGCCCCACTTCGCTTCGTATTTGATGCCGCGAAGGTACAAGCCGTCCGGCGCAAAGGTCGGTGCGGCAAGACTGCGCTGGCGACTGGCCAAAACCTCCGCCAACCAAGCCGGCGGGTACTTACCCTTGCCGACATATACCAGGCATCCGATGATGTTGCGCACCATGTGATGCAAGAATGCGTCAGCGCTGACATCAAAGACCAGCATTTCGCCTTTCCTGCTAATGTCCAGTTTTTGCAGGTGCTTGACCGGGGATTTGGCTTGGCACTCGGCAGCGCGAAACGCGCTGAAATCGTGTTCCCCAAGCAACAACTGAGCCGCTGCCTGCATCGCGATTACATCCAGCGGGGCATGAAACCATCCGGCCTTGCCTGCATGGATGGCGGAGCGCGTGGCACGATTAATAAGCAAATACCGGTAGCTGCGCCCGTGTGCCGAGAAGCGCGCATGAAATTCATCCGGCACGGGATGTGCCCACAACACAGCGATACTTTGCGGCAAAAGCGCATTCGCACCACGTACCCAGGCAGTGATAGGCCTATCCGCGCTTGTGTCGAAATGCACCACCTGCTCCAGAGCATGCACGCCCGTGTCGGTGCGTCCTGCCGCGACGACCGAAATCTGCTCAGCGGCACGCGATTCGCCTGCAATCTGGCTCAAGGCATATTGCAGCGTGTCCTGCACCGTCTTTCCCTCCGCCTGGCTCTGCCAGCCGAAAAACGGGGAGCCGTCATATTCCACGCCTAGCGCTATTCTCATCACATAGTCCCCAGTAACGGCAGCGCGGCAAGCGCGACCAGCAGGCCGTCCCAGATGGCAAAAGGATAGAGCGTCAATTCGACTTGTTTGTGGATCTCTGCATGCGGTTCAAACAAGCTGCGCAAGTTGTCTTGCCAAGTACCTGTCTTGCTCAACATTGCAGCCTCGGCATAATGCAGCGTCAACGCCAAACGCACAGCGACTCGTTCACGCGATATACCTATCAATTCCAGCGGAGCGAGCAAAGTGTACAGGCCGGCAATCAGTTCCTGACGATGCAAGCGATCCAGCAATATAGCCAATCCTGCCAGTGTGGCCAGTAAACGAGTGAGTTGCAGCAAACCATCGCCCAACCCCTCACGGCTGGGTCCGTATATCCCTACTAGTGCATCGAGCAACGGCTGTCCGGGCGTGGTGTATGCATAGACCAGCAATAACGACAGCATGATCCATCGTGTACGGCGCAACAGTTGCAGCAACTTATGGGGCGATACGAATATAGCCCCCAGACAAACAAGGCCGGACGCGATTAGCAATGGCCCAAGCGTCAACACTTGCATGGTCGCCACTAGCAGGCCCCAAGCGAGGATTTGCGCGGCGGGATGGAATTTCACATCTCACTCCAAAATAAAACGGCAGCCCAGTGTTGGGCTGCCGTCATGATAAGGCGCATCATTAACCGAGTTGTTCGAAAAGTTTCTGCGCTGCTTCGCGTTGCTCCTCATCGCCTTCGCGCATGACCTCTTCGAGGATTTCACGTGCCCCACTGGCGTCACCCATTTCATGATATGCCTTGGCCAAGTCTAGTTTTGTCGCGACTTCTTGCCAGTGGTCATCTTTGTTCTCTGCCGTCGGTCCGCTTGGCGGTCGCGCGGCTTCATCAAAGTTCAAACTGATGCCCTCCAGTCCGACGGAGGCAGCTTGTGCCGCAGGTGCAGATTTCTCCGCCACGCTTTCCACCGGAAAATCAAGCGTGAAAGCCATCGCACCGCTGTCGCTTGGCTTGCTTGCTTCCGGTTGCGCTGCTGTTTGAGCGAACGAATGGCTGCCGGTTATATCGAAAACAATATCATCAGACATGGGTGAAGCTGCTTCTGTTTGCCCGCCAACCGCAGCCATCGCAGGATTAGTAGACGTGACATCGAAATCCATTCCCGAACTCCCCGAAGAATCCTGTTCCGCCGATTCAGCCCCTTTGGCTGCTGACGCACTTACATCAAAATCAAAATCAAGCGCGGACGCCTGTGGCTTCGGGACGCTTTCCGGTTCCGGCGTCGTTTTGAAGGGTTTCATCTGTATGGTCGCGCTACCTGTATCTTCCATCGACCGGAACCCGCCGTACATTGGGTTATTCGGTTCCAGCTTGCGTCCCATTTCCACCGCTTGCTGCCAGGCCTCTTCGTCACCGGAGTCCTTCAACTGGCGCGCTATTGTCGCAAAGGAGCTTGCGTCCTTGCGGTTTACATAAATACCCAACAGCTTGAGATGGATCTGGTGATTGTTGGGAGTGTTCTGCAGTGCTTCCTTGAGTATTTCTTCAGCCTGGGCATCACGGCCAAAGTTGAGGAAGAGATCGGCTTCGCTAATTGGGTCGACGTTATCGGATTGCGGGGTCGCGGCAGCCTCAGTAACAGCCGTTGCCGTGAAATCACCCGTCTCCGGAGAAGGCACAACCGGCGCGGAAATGCGGCTTGTTACGTCACCCACATCCTCGAATGGTGCACTCACGTTCGCCGCATCCGAAGGAGCCTTTCTGCGCCTGGACAACATCAATCCCGCGCCACCCAAAGCAAGCAATGCGGCCACACCGCCAGCAAGATAAAGCGGTTCGTCCAGGACCTGATCCAGCAATGATGGTTCCGGCTCCGGCTTGACCTGCTTTGGTTTTGGTTGGGCAGGCCGTGTCGGCTTGACTCCGCTTGTTGCAACCGCTTCGCCAACAGCTGGCTGCGCTGGTGCCGCGCTTGGAGCTTTTGCCTGTGAAGCAGCCTCAGCTTTCAATTGGGCGAGACGCTGCATATCCTTCAGATTTTTTTCGAGCAACGCGGTCCGTTCCTTCTCCTCGTTCAAGGCTTTGCTCTTGGCAATCGCTTCCTCTTGCGCAGCATTTTTCTTATCCTGCTCGGACATAGACTTTCCACCTGCCCCTCCAGTCTGGTCTCCAGGAGCCTCCCCTTTGGAAAGTCTCAGCACTTCTTTGGCAGACTCTTTAGCCACCGGCGCCATATCTGCTATCGAACTACTGATCTTGCCCGTAACCACCTGTTGCACAGCTTCGGGCTCTTTGCTGACCGTAGCTGCGCTAGCCAGTTTTTGCCGGTAAGCGTTCCAATCAGCTGCCTGGGCATGTATTTCCTTTACCGCGTCAGGCAGCGACACACTCATCACGTCCTTCTCGCTTGGAAGCCGCAGGATCTTGCCGGTCCTGATACGGTTCATGTTTCGACCTTCGAACTGGTCCGCATTGATGCGGTACATCGCAACCAACATACGTTCCATACTCATATCAGGCAGCTTGTGTTGTTCAGCGATTTTGTACAACGTGTCGCCGCGATGAACCACAAGCTTCTCTTCATTCGCTGGCACCACAGCAGCCTTCGGCGCTGCCTGCTCTTCAAGCTTAGCAGCGGCTTCCGCCGGAGTGGTTTGTTCTGGCTTGGCCGCGGCCTCTGCTGGGCGGGCTTCTTCTGGCTTGGTTACCGCTTCTGCTGGCGCCGCTTGTGCGGGAACGGGCTGTTCAGCGGGCGCAACGATCGTCACTGGAGCAGCCGGCCCCTCGGGAGCGGCTGCGGCTTTTTCTGGCACGGCGGGTACAACTGCCGCAGCTGCGGGGGTTTGCACTTCCGGTGCAACCGCCTCCACTTTGCCTTGAGCAGGTTGTTCAGGCACATAACCAGGGGGATCCAGCAAGAAAGTGTATTCGCGTGAAAGCTTGCCAGATGACCACGTCAACTCGACCAGCAGACTTACAAAAGGGTCATTGACTGGCTGCGCACTGCTTGCCTTGATATACGGCTGACCATCCGGCCGATTCTCTATCTGAAATTTGAATTTATTCCCATAGGGATATTCCAGTCCCGCACTCTTGTAGGCTTCGGGTGAAGCAAGGCGAGCCACCAGGCTGTCCTTCTCAGACTTGCTGATTGCCACCAGCTCTATTTCGGCCCTAAGCGGTTGCCCCAGAGCGGAAGCCACATTTATGCCACCCATGCCGACGGCAGACACAGCCGCAGAGAACATCAAAGCGTACACCCCGCAGAGGAGCCCCAAGATCATGAGCGCCTTGGCCGTCTTTGAGCTGCTGCTCATCTCGCCGTCTTTAGGAACCTTGGCCGAATAGCTATGCAAAGCCTTTTGAGAGCCTAGTCGAATGGCTAACCTTTTCAGTAGTGATTTTCGCACTCGATCACCCTCACCTTATATCAATAGACAATACAAAATAACATCAAAGAGTTATAAGCACAAGCTCATAATGTCCATCACATTATGGAACCCCGCGCTGCCGCGGCAAAGCCATCCGCCAACCACATGCCGATGTCCATACAATTATTACGAATTACCTTCCCATATGCGTGTAGGCTTGTCTCGTCGGCCGGCATCCGGCCGCTGGTGCCGATTTGCAACGACCGGACAACGTCCGATGTACGAGCTATCCAATCTGCGACTTGATCTTAGCGACCATTCTATTCGATTTCCGACGCTCCATTATTTTGATGAGCGTCAGATAATGGCTGCTATTCGGTAATTCAATTTCGTCCTATGTGGCCAAATGAATCAGTTTATAAAGCGCGACTGACCTTTCGTTTTGCAAATCCAGTTGTCGAATCTCAGGCCATTCTTGACTTGGGCCGAAGGTATCCGAAGCCTCCTCCTGCCCCAAGGTATCCTGTCAGAGAAGATTTCCAGTTCCAAGCGCTTGGCCCAACATGGCGATACGCGAGTCCTCAACACCTTCAAATAGCGCATTCACAATAACGAGCCGCGTCTTCGGGCAGAGGACTGTTCATGGCCGCACAATTGATAATGTTCGCATGGCAACCCGGTGAGAGCAAGCGCTGTTGCATGCTTCGCTCGGACCCAGAATTCGCTCTTCCCCTTTCGCAAGCCGGAACCTGTTCAATAACCCTTCCCAGAGTTTCCTCGCGCCTCAACTCATGTATTTCGAAATTAATATTTCTGCGATTTGTATGCTATTCAGCGCCGCACCCTTGCGCACATTGTCGCTCACTATCCAAAGATTCAAGCCCATCGGATGGGAAACATCATCGCGAATGCGACCGACGTATGTTGCATCGTTTCCGGCCGCGTCAACAGGTGTCGGGTAACCGCCCGGCTCGCGCGTATCGATCACGACGACGCCCGGTGCCTTTTCCAGCAGGGAACGCGCTTCCGCGGCCGTGATCTTCTTGCGCGTCTCGATATGCACGGCTTCGGAGTGACCGTAGAATACCGGCACGCGCACCGCCGTCGGATTTACCATAATAGTGTCATCCTCCATTATTTTGCGGGTCTCCCACACCATCTTCATTTCTTCTTTGGTATACCCGTTTTCGAGGAACACGTCGATATGCGGCAAAACGTTGAATGCGATACGCTTGGGATAGACCTCAAGTTTCACTTCCTGCTGGTTGAACAGAGCACGGGTCTGTTCTGCCAACTCGTCTATCGCCTCCTTGCCGGTGCCTGACACCGCCTGATAGGTCGCTACGTTAATGCGCGCAATGCCTACTGCATCCTTGATCGGCTTCAATGCGACTACCATCTGGATGGTCGAGCAATTCGGATTCGCGATGATGCCACGATTCTTGTACTGGGCGATGGCATGCGGATTCACTTCCGGCACGACCAGCGGGATGTCGCGGTCGTAGCGGAAGTGCGCAGTGTTATCGATTACTACACAACCGGAAGCCGCGGCGATCGGCGCAAACTTCTCCGACACGCTGCCGCCTGCCGAAAACAGGCCAATCTGCGTCTTCGAAAAGTCGAAACCTTCCACATCGATAACAGTAAGCTGCTCTCCTTTAAAGGTCACGGTTGAGCCTGCCGAACGGCTCGATGCCAATGGATAAAGCTTGCCCACCGGAAACTTGCGCTGCTCCAAGATTGAAAGCATCGCCTCTCCTACTGCTCCGGTTGCGCCTAATATACAAACGTCATATTGCTTGCTCATGCCTTTTCTCTCAAAAAATTAATTTCTTCAAAGCGCCGCGATGACCGCATCGCCCATCGCTGCCGTGCCGATCTTTTGCATGCCAGCTTCAGCGATATCGCCGGTGCGCAGGCCTTGCTGCAGCGTCTTGCGCACCGCCATTTCAATGCGTTGGGCAATGTCGTCACGCGCAAAAGAGTAGCGCATCATCATCGCGACGGACAAGATCGTCGCCAGCGGATTGGCGATGTCTTTGCCCGCGATATCGGGTGCAGAACCATGACACGGCTCGTACAAGCCCTTGTTATGGGCATCCAGCGAAGCCGAAGGCAACATGCCAATCGAACCCGTCAGCATGGATGCTTCATCGGACAAAATGTCGCCGAAGATATTCCCCGTCAGGATCACGTCGAACTGTCTCGGCGCGCGCACCAGTTGCATTGCGGCATTGTCTACATACATGTGTGACAATGCCACGGCCGGATACTCCTTTGCCACGTCGCTCACGATCTCGCGCCAGAACATGCTGGTGTCCAACACGTTGGCCTTATCGACCGAACACATTTTTCCCTGACCATTATTTCCAGCGCGCTTCAGCGCGATCTTGAAGCCAACATGCGCTACGCGGCGGATCTCCGACTCGCTGTACAGCATGGTATCAAAGCCTTGCCGCTCCCCGTTATCGAGCATGCGTATGCCCCGCGGTTGACCGAAATAGATGTCACCGGTCAGTTCGCGCAAGATAATGATATCTAGACCCGATACCAGTTCCGGTTTCAGGCTGGAAGCATTGACTAACTCGGGATACACCATCGCGGGGCGAAGGTTGGCGAACAATCCCAATTCCTTGCGAATCCGCAACAATCCTTGCTCAGGGCGCATTGGCCGAGGCAGTGTATCGTACTGGTAGCCACCCACGGCGCCCAGTAATACCGCGTCCGATTCCTTTGCCAACTTCAGCGTCGCGTCCGGCAAGGGATCTCCCGCCGCATCGTAGCCCGAGCCGCCGATGTGGGCATATTCCAGCTCGATCTTCAATCCGTCGCGGCGCAACGTGTCCAGCACCTTCGCCGCCTGCGCGACGATTTCCGGACCGATGCCGTCACCCGGCAATACCGCGATCTTCATTTATATTCCTGGTCAGAATTGCCAATAGATTATGTTTACAACCACGGCTGCGCCGCTCGGTGTTTCGACTCATATGCCTTTATCTCACCCGTATGCTGCAGGGTCAGCCCGATATCATCCAGACCGTTGAGCAAACAATGCTTACGAAATGGTTCGACTTCAAACTTATACACTTTGCCATCCGGTGCGCCGATCGTCTGTCGCTCGAGATCGATCACCAATCGATAGCCCACCCTGGCAGCCACCGCCTTGAACAACTCATCCAATTGCTCGGCCGCCAAACGGATTGGCAACAAGCCATTCTTGAAACAGTTGTTGAAAAAGATATCGGCAAAACTGGTCGCGATGATTGCGCGAAAACCGTAGTCCTCCAATGCCCACGGCGCGTGTTCACGAGACGACCCGCAGCCAAAGTTTTCGCGCGCCAACAGGATCTGCGCTCCTTGATAGCGCGGCTGATTCAGCACGAAATCCGGATTGAGCGGACGCTTGGAATTATCCCCGCCCGGTTCGCCATGATCCAGATAACGCCATTCATCGAAGAGATTTGGACCAAAGCCGGAACGCTTGATGGATTTCAAGAATTGCTTGGGGATGATCGCGTCAGTATCCACATTGGCGCGATCCAATGGAGCAACTAATCCATCCAGCAAGGTGAATTTCTGCATCACTTGCCAGCCGCCTTCTCCAATTTCTCGCCGCCTTGTTGAATATCCTTGCCCAGACCTTCCATGGTGTTGCAACCAGCCAGCATCAATGCCACCAAGAACAATACCCCTGCCTTCATCATAGCTCCTTTCATGTAATCAAGCTTACGTCAACAAAATGACCAGCGATGGCAGCGGCCGCCGCCATCTCCGGACCCACCAGATGCGTACGTCCACCCTGCCCCTGCCGGCCTTCGAAATTGCGATTGGATGTAGACGCACAGCGCTCGCCAGGTTCAAGCTTATCATCGTTCATCGCCAGACACATCGAGCAGCCGGGTTCACGCCATTCAAATCCCGCCGCGATAAAGATTCTATCCAGGCCTTCCTGCTCGGCCTGACGTTTCACGAGGCCGGAACCGGGTACCACCATCGCCAACTTCACGTTCGCCGCCACATGTTTACCGCGCGCGATCCCGGCCGCAGCACGCAAATCTTCGATACGCGAATTGGTGCAGGAACCAATGAATACCTTATCGATATTGATTTTGGCAATCGGCGTGTTCGCCGCCAACCCCATGTACTGCAACGCGCGCTCGGCAGCATGTCGCTTGACCGCATCGGTGATCGTTGCCGGATCAGGCACGCGCCCGTCCACGGCCACCACCATTTCAGGTGAGGTGCCCCAAGTCACTTGCGGTTTGATCTGCGCGGCATCCAGCTTGATCACCTGATCGAATTGTGCGCCATCATCGCTATGCAACGTGTGCCAATACGCGACCGCCTTGTCCCACAACTCACCCTGAGGCGCGAACGGGCGACCCTTGAGATAATTGATCGTGGTGTAGTCCGCGGCAATCATGCCCGCGCGCGCGCCAGCCTCGATCGCCATGTTACATACTGTCATGCGCCCTTCCATCGAAAGGCCGCGAATCGCGCTGCCAGCAAACTCGATCGCATGGCCGGTGCCCCCCGCCGTGCCGATCTTGCCAATCACTGCCAACGCAATGTCTTTGGCGCTCACACCTCTGCCCAATGTACCATCCACCAACACCAGCATGGCTTTGGATTTCTTCATCAACAGACATTGCGTCGCCATCACATGCTCGACTTCGGAGGTGCCGATGCCGAAGGCCAGCGCCGCGAACGCGCCATGCGTACTGGTATGCGAATCGCCGCAGACCACCGTCATGCCCGGCAAGGTTGCACCCTGTTCAGGCCCGATCACGTGCACGATCCCTTGACGCACATCGGACATCTTGAATTCGTTCACGCCAAACTCCGCGCAATTGCTGTCCAGCGTCTCCACTTGCAAACGCGAGACTGGATCTGCGATACCGTGGGCACGACCCACGGTCGGCACGTTATGATCGGCGACTGCTAGGATCGAGGCGGTCCGCCATAACTTGCGCCCCGCCAGTTTCAGCCCCTCGAAAGCCTGTGGGCTGGTGACTTCATGCACCAGATGGCGGTCGATATAAATCAATGCCGTGCCATCCGCTTCCTGCCGCACAACATGGGCATTCCAGAGTTTGTCGTAAAGTGTTTGCGCTTTCATGCTATTTCACTTGCAGTGATACCCGTTTTTGGAGCATTTGATTATGCCACAACCGGCGCCGCTTAACATAAGCCATGCAGAACAAGGGACAAAATTCCATCGCGGCAACGTCGCTGCCGCCGACCTCGCGGACGTAACCGACTCAGTTTCCATCGCCAAGGTCTTGGAAAGCAGTTTCTCATCTCTTCCCGCCGGCGGGCCACCGATATCCTGCGTATGCTAAGGAACGGCATTTCCCGGCTTCATCTCCGCGGACAACATAATTATGCCGCTCGGCATGCCGCGACTCGATCTCCGAGACAGCCAGGGAGGTCGCGCTGACCGGCGCACGCCCGATGGACGGCCACAAGCCCCCACACAGATATGCCGCCTCAAGGGAATATCTGGTATGCGCAACACATGATTGAAGGCAGAAATCGGCGCGGTGCAGGGCCTTTCCGCATGGACTGCAGGTACGAGTCAGGTTTTCGCAGAAACCGACAACGGCGATTAGCAATTAACACAAGACAGTTAAGACAGATAACCAGGGAGAGCAGGCGCGATTCCCTGCAAGTGATGACGCAATCGGTCTTCCGCTGTCGGAACCCTGACTAGGCTGGCGATTTCATGCCCAGCTTCCATCCCACCAGCAACAACCCCAACAACGCGAAACCTGCGCTGCACGAATACAGGATGCTCGCGCCATAGTGCTGCCAGATCGGACCACTCGCCAAGCCTCCCAACATGCCCCCAGCCCCGTAGGTCAGGCTTCCGAACAGGGCCTGACCTTTGGACTGGTGCCTCCCCTGAAAGAATTCATGCACCAATCCCACCGAGGCCGCGTGATACGCACCAAATGTCGCAGCATGCAGCACTTGCGCAATGAGCAGCAACAACAGGAAATCCACGCCCCAGCCAATCAACATGAACCGCAGCACTGCTAGGCTGAAGCTAGCCAAAAGGATATCGGTGTAACCGAAGCGCCTTGCCAGCCAAGGCATGAGGAAGAACACGCCGATCTCGCAGATCACGCCGAGCGCCCACAACCCACCCACCGCGCTCTTGGCATAGCCGTGTTCGACCAGATAAATCGAGTAAAAGGTGTAATAAGCTCCATGTGCAACAGACATGAAAAAGCATGCGCCAAACAAGGCCAGCACGCGTGCTTGCAGCACGATCTGTCTCACGGGCTGACTGTCGGTGTGGTGTGCCAATACCTCGGTCGGCGGGATTTGCCGGGAAAAGGCCAGGATGCCAAGTTCACAAACAACCCCCGCCCATAGCAACCAAGCAATGGCAACGTGGTCGAGCGCGTAGCCCAGACCCACTACCGAAGCGATAAAGCCCATCGAGCCCCATGACCGGATGCGTCCGTAGCGCGCGCTATGTTTGCCCAGATAGGTAAGCGTGGTCGCCTCAACCAGCGGCATCGAGGCGCTCCAAAAAAAGCCCATCAGCGCCAACACCAAGAACATACCCCAGAAACTAGTCGTCGCAAACACGCCGAGGTAGCACACTGCGCTTAGGCTTGCCGCGACTTGCACCACGATCAACCGCTTGCCGGTGCGATCCGCCAGCCAGCCCCAGAGGGCGGGCGCGATCATGCGCATCACCGGTTGTACCGCGACCAGAACCGCAATCTCGATGGCGCTGAAGTTGATGGACTTGAGGTACAGGCTCCAATAAGGCGCAAACATCCCCACAAACGCGTAGTAGAAGAAGTAGAAGCCGGCAATGCGCCAATAATAATTCTTTTGCTTAGTCATGGCCTTGCAATATCCAAACGGCGCGCATTATCTCATGCGGCGGCGACAATTTATTGCACCTGCTCTTGAAATGGGAGATTTAACCCCCATACCGTTCAAGTCAAAATTTGGAGAATGGCATGGAACAGAACGATACCAACGCGCAAACGGAACCCCAGATCGACCCTCGACGCGCCGCGGCAGACAATGCTGAAGTGATCCCCAGCATGGAAGAGATGCTCAAGGAAGCTGAGCGTAAAGCGCAGGAACATTATGATGCCTGGATGTACGCCAAGGCCGAAGGCGAGAACATCCGCCGCCGAGCGAATCGAAGACATGAGCAAGGCTCAGAAATTTGCCGTTGAACGATTTTCCAACGAAATGTTGGCGGTGAAGGACAGCTTGGAAGCCGGGCTGGCGGTGGATACGGCCACGGTGGAGAGTTTCAAGAGCGGGTATGGAACTGACGCTCAAGCAGTTATCCAGCGTTTTGGAGAAATTCAATGTCTGCGAAATCAATCCTGTCGGCGAAAAATTCGATGCGCACAAGCATCAGGCCATCGGAATTCTGGAAAGCGACCAACCCGCCAATACCGTCGTCAGCGTGATGCAAAAAGGCTATACGCTGAATGACCGTGTTCTGCGCCCCGCACTTGTGATGGTGGCAAAAGCCAAGGAATGACGAGACTCTTGAAATGGCCGGGACCGCCCCTATCTTAACCGGCATGGCATCAACTATAGAATTCAATCTTCAAGAATTCAACTGAAAGGAAAGCATCATGGGAAAAATCATCGGTATCGACTTGGGCACGACGAACTCTTGCGTAGCCATCATGGAAAACGGCAAGACCAAGGTGATCGAAAACGCCGAAGGCGCTCGCACGACGCCGTCCATCATCGCTTATATGGAAGATGGTGAAATATTGGTCGGCGCACCGGCAAAGCGGCAGGCCGTTACCAATCCGAAGAATACGCTGTATGGCGTGAAGCGCTTGATCGGCCGGCGTTTCGAGGAGCCGATGGTGCAGAAGGACATCAGGGATGGTTCCCTACACCATCGTCAAGGCAAAGAATGGCGATGCATGGGTGAAAGTCCGCGACAAGGAAATTTCCGCGCCTGAAATCTCCGCACAAGTGCTGATGAAGATGAAAAAAACCGCCGAAGATTATCTGGGCGAACCCGTCACTGAAGCGGTCATCACCGTTCCTGCCTACTTCAACGACTCCCAACGCCAAGCCACCAAGGATGCCGGCCGCATCGCCGGCCTGGAAGTGAAGCGCATCATCAACGAACCGACTGCGGCTGCGCTGGCTTTCGGTCTGGACAAACAGGAAGGCGACCGCAAGATCGCGGTATATGACCTTGGGCGGCGGCACGTTCGACATCTCCATCATCGACATCGCCGAAATCGATGGTGAGCACCAGTTTGAAGTGATGTCCACCAACGGCGACACTTTCCTCGGCGGCGAAGATTTCGACATGCGCGTGATCGAGCTATCTGGTGGACGAGTTCAAGAAAGAAAGCGGCATCGACCTGAAGAAGGACATGCTGGCACTGCAACGCCTGAAGGATGCGGCGGAAAAAGCCAAGATCGAACTGTCTTCCGCACAACAGACCGAAGTCAATCTGCCTTACATCACCGCGGATGCTAGCTGGCCCGAAACACCTGGCGGTGAAAATCACCCGCGCCAAACTGGAAAGCCTGGTCGATGACCTGATCGCGCGTACCATCGAGCCATGCAAGATCGCAATGAAGGATGCAGGCGTTTCCAACGCTGACATCGCCGACGTGATTCTGGTCGGCGGCCAGACCCGCATGCCCAAGGTGCAGGAAAAGGTGAAGGAATTCTTCGGCAAGGAGCCGCGCAAGGACGTCAACCCGGATGAAGCCGTGGCAGTCGGCGCCGCGATCCAGGGCGGCGTGCTGCAAGGTGAAGTGAAGGACGTGCTGCTGCTGGACGTAACCCCGTTGTCCCTGGGCATCGAAACCATGGGCGGCGTGATGACCAAGCTGATCAAGAAGAACACCACGATCCCGACCAAGGCTTCGCAAGTGTTCTCCACAGCCGAAGACAACCAGAGTGCGGTGACCATCCACGTGCTGCAAGGCGAACGTGAAGTGGTTTCCGGCAACAAGAGCCTGGGGCAGTTCAACCTGTCCGACATACCGCCTGCGCCACGCGGCATGCCGCAAATCGAAGTGACCTTCGACATCGATGCGAACGGCATCCTGCACGTATCGGCGAAGGACAAGGCGACCGGCAAGGAAAACAAGATCAAGATCCAGGCAAGCTCTGGCTTGAGCGAAGCGGAGATCAAGCAGATGGTGCAGGATGCTGAAGCCCATGCCGAAGATGACCGCAAGGCGATGGAACTGGTGACCGCGCGCAATCAGCTGGACTCGCTGATCCACTCCACCCACAAGTCGCTGAAGGAATATGGCGAGTCATCTGACGTGCGGACGAAAAGGCTGCTGTCGAGGCCGCATTGAAGGCAGCCGAAGAAGTAGTCAAAAGCGACGACAAGGAGGCCATCGAGGCCAAGGCCGAAGCCCTGTCAACCGCTGCGCAGAAGTTGGGCGAAAAGATGTATGCTGCCGAACAAGCCAAGGCGCAAGCCGGGGAAACCGGCGCTGCGCGCTGGCGCAGAGAGCCAAGAAGGATGAAGGGGAAGTGGTGGATGCCGAGTTCACAGAAGTAAAGGATAAGAAGTAATTTAATGGAGGCTGTGGGCTTGGGACTAGAAAACCCTAGGCCCACAGCCCTTTTCATTATCATTATCACTCTAACCTAGAGCCTTAGCTCACGAATATGGCAAAAAAAGACTACTACGAAGTTCTCGGCGTCAACCGCGATGCTTCGGAAGAAGAAATCAAAAAGGCTTATCGCAAATTGGCGATGAAGCATCACCCCGACCGCAATCCGGACAACCCGAAGGCTGAAGAACATTTCAAAGAGGCCAAAGAGGCATACGAGACCTTAAGCGACGGGCAGAAGCGCGCGGCTTATGACCAGCACGGTCACGCCGCATTCGAAACGGGTGGCATGGGTGGCGGCAGCCCCTTCGGCGCGGGTGGTGCGGCAGGCTTCGATTTTTCGGACATCTTCGGTGACATCTTTGGCGGCGGACGCGGTGGCGGACGGAGCAACGTGCAGCGCGGCGCCGACCTGCGCTATAACCTGGAAATCACACTGGAACAGGCAGCACGCGGTACCGAAACCCAGATCCGCATCCCGACCATGGCGGAATGCGAAACCTGTCATGGCTCAGGGCGCCAAACCGGGCACTTCTGCGGTTACATGCACAACCTGTGCCGGACATGGACAGGTCCGCATGCAACAAGGCTTCTTCTCCATCCAACAAACCTGCCCGCGCTGTCACGGCACAGGAAAGATGATTACCTCGCCCTGCAAGGACTGCAACGGCAATGGTCGCATCAAAAAACATAAGACATTGTCTGTCAAAATCCCCGCCGGCGTGGATAACGAAGATCGTATCCGCCTCTCCGGCGAAGGCGAACACGGCGCTAATGGCGGTCCGCCCGGTGACCTATACGTAGTGATCCACATTAAACCGCATCCCGTATTCCAGCGCGACCACAACGATCTGCATTGCGAGATGCCAATCAGCTTCAGCACCTCAGCGCTCGGTGGCTCGATCGAAATCCCGACCTTGGAGGGTGTGGCCACGATCAAGATTCCTGCGGAAACCCAAAGCGGGAAGATATTCCGTCTGCGCGGCAAGGGCATCAAGGGCGTGCGCAGTGCCAGTCATGGGGATTTGCATTGCCATGTAGTGGTGGAAACACCAGTGAACCTGACTGATCGCCAGAAGGAATTATTGCGTGAATTTGAAGCTATCAATGACAAGGATAGCGCACGCCACAACCCGCGCGCAAAATCCTGGATGAACAAGGTCAAGGATTTCTTCGCTCAATAGCCTGTAGGAATTTGTTACTTGCACCTTGAACTCATGATGCGCGCAAGCGCTTCACGACGTCAAGGCGCGATATTTTGCCAGCGTCTACTGGTCAAGTTTTCTTCGAAACTTCCAATGTCGCCAAGCCCAGACGACGATTCCAACCCCCAAAATGGCGAGCAGCAAGACCTCCTCGAGCTGTTTTAAATCATGCAGCCACATCTCCAGTGCCTGTCCAAACAGATAACCTGTGCTACCAATGCCTGCCGCCCAAATCGCTGCCCCCAGGGCATTGAATAGCACGAAACGCCAAGCCAGCACCGCACTCATACCCATGGCCATGGGGCCGACGGTGCGCAGGCCATAAAGGAACCGAACGGCTACGATAAGCACCTCGTGATAGCGCTCTATCAATACATTGGCGCGCTCGAATACGGGGTCCAGTCTCCGAAAATGGGATCTCACCCACGCGCCATGCCGCCGCCCCAGCCAAAAATATATTTGATCGCCGAGGAAGCCGCCGATCAAGGCAATCGTGATCACCCAGTGCAACTTCAGATAACCCTGATGCGCCGCGAAGCCTGCCAAGACCAGCATCGTTTCGCCCTCCAGCAGAGTACCCGCAAACAGCGCAACATACCCGTAGTCGGCGATCAGACCAGAAAGGCTCACCGAAGGACCTTTACCAATTCAACCGTTGCCCATAGCTCACTTTACAGCAAACGCTTCGCGCAAGAACACTCTGGCCTGCTCCCATGAATCCTTGTCGGCGGCAGCGTCATAAGCAATCGGCATCTTGAATTTCTTTCCCAATTCATCCGCATCGGGATTGGTGAAGGCGTGCTTTGCACCCGGATAGATGACCACCCGGTAATTTGCTCCCGCGTTTTTCATTTCCTCCTTGAATCCGGCAACCTTGTCGGGTCCTATCATCGGGTCGGCATCACCACTGAAAGAGATGATGCGCGCCCTGACTTTGCCCGGCTGCGCTGGTCTATCGGTTCCTAGTGATCCGTGAAAACTCGCCACGCCTTTTAAATCCTCGCCCATGCGCGCCATGTTCAGCACCACTCCCCCACCGAAGCAGTAGCCAAACGCCGCAATGTTATCGACATCGACCGTTTCATGGTTGCGCAACAGGCGCATTCCCGCTTCAAAGCGCGCCTTCGCCGTCGATACATCCTTGCTCACCTCGGCGGCAAGCTTACCTGCATCATCAGGATTGTCGACCACCTTGCCGTTGCCGTACATGTCGACGGCCAGCGCCGTGTACCCCAGTTCGGCGAGCATCCGCGCCCGCTTGCGCGCGTACTCGTTTTGTCCCCACCACTCAGGCACGACGAGAACCCCCGGGCGCTTGCCCTTGATGGCATCGTCGTAGACGATATAGCCTTTTAGGGTCGTACCGTTGGCTTCATAGCTCACTTCCCTGCCCTGCACTGCCGCGTGTGCAGCGACACTGCCCAGACAGCATAGCGACATTGCGAATAGAAACTCTTTCATCATCACTCCTCCGAAGAAAATCACTCAAGCCATGTCCGGCAAGTCGCCGTCAACCTCGATCGCCAGGATTTCAAACCTCCCCCGCTTCCACCAACTGCTTCACATAAAAAAGCGTCATGCCTTGACTATGGACCTTTTCTAGCAGCTGTTCTGCCAGCGCCTCGTCGATGATGAACTCGACCTTAACGGCCAACTCTCCGGCCAGTTCGAAGAAGGTTTCCTCATGCATCTTGCCATGCCGGCCAAACCCAGCGATTGCGCGGAATGCAGAACCGCCGTGCACACCAAGCGTTTTCGCCTCTTCCAGCAACCATTCGTACAACGGCATACCGGCGTGATGGTGTTTCTCGCTGACGTAAAACGAAATCAGGTTCATGGTCGAACTCCTAGGTTTGCAGCCATTTAAAGGTCTGAATACCGAGTACCGTCATCAGCAGCGAGCCACCCAGATGGGTAACGATTATCGCCGATCCCCAGGCATACTGGCCCCGCAACAGTAATGTGACGGTCTCCGCAGAGAACGTGGAGAAAGTGGTCAGGCCGCCAAGAAAGCCGGTAATGATGAACAGTCGCCATTCCGGCGACAATCCCGGATAGTGCGTAAAAAAAGCCACCGCAAGCCCGATCAGATAGCCACCGACCAGATTGGCGGCAAGCGTGCCAAGTGGTAGTTCCGGCAACGCAGGATTAAGCCATAACCCCAAGCCCCAGCGCAGCCATGCACCGAAGGCTGAGCCGATTCCTATGGCAAGAAAAGCATAAAACATCATAAGTTCCCTGAATGGGTCCCGCAATGTATGAACGGAGTGCGCGTCATTCTACAACACGCACCAGCGCAAAACCTCCGCCCGGTGTGCGCATGTTGGTGGTTTGCCCCTGATATAGCCGCGCTGCGACAAGCTGTATTTTTCCATCATAAACATAACAGCGTACATCATACTTGAGCAACACTGCCTGGCCGTCATCCGCACACACAGCGCGCTCGCCCGGCGGCGCCAATTTCTGTGCGACATATTCACCTTGCAGAATCTCGCCAAATACCCGCTTGGTTAGCTTCTCGCCGCGGTACGCGCCCTTGCTGCCGAAGCCGCTGTTAGGCTTAAAAAATAAATGCTTGCGCTCCTGCCACAACGTTTCTTCCATGCCCTTCTTGACTACGATGGTCTGCGGAACCCCTGCACACAAGGCGGAAATGTCCGCCTCGGCTGCACCAAGCGCACGCAGGCCTTGTGCATCGCTCAGCAGCGCCAGGTTGCGCTTGTCCGCATATTGCGCGTGGGCGTACGGGTGCGGAGTCAACACCACGCGTCCCGTCAAATATGCCTGGCGCAAGGCCGAATGCTTCTGCAAATAGAAATCCGTCAGGCGGTTGTATATCAGATCAATCTTGCTCCCATCCAAGTACAGGCCATCTTCATGTTCCTGCAACGCATGGGGGTCGGCAATGAAGGCTGCGATTCCGGAGCGCTCGAACAAATCCTTTGCCAACACAAACTCGGGATAGAGATATTGCGATTCTGGGTGTTCATCCACAATGGCAATGCCTTTGAGAGGCGCATCGCCTCGCTCCAATCGCCACTCATTGCGGAACATTGCCAGAAAGGCCCGTTCCAGGCTTTCGACAGCCGCGGCTTTGCCGGGCAGGGCTGATGGCTGGCTGCCGAGCAGCAAGGCGTTCAGAAATGCGCCGCCCGCGTTAGTGTTGATCTCGATCAGGTGCACGCCGTGTTCGTTAAGGTGGAAGTCATAGCCGTAGAACACCCCCTTGGCATTGGGCCGGATTTCATTGGCGGCTACGTGCCATCCCGCGAGCCGAACGACCCTTTCCACTGCCGCAATCACATCCTGCATCTGCTGCAATTGCGCGGAAGTAATAAACACGGGCATAGTCGCGAATAGATAGGGGCATCGCACGGTCACCAACCGATGCCATGCCTCGCCCTGCGCCAGCATCATGCCTTGTAGCGCCGCTTGGTCCAATCTGGCCACCTGGCCATCAGCATTGAGTCGTTCTGCCGCGTTCACTACAGCCCCAACATTTTTTGCTTTAAATCGGGTTGAGCGGGTTTATCTCCCAGCCAAATCTTGAACAGTGCGCGATTGAATAGCTCACCCGAGACGTTGCCTTTCAAGACGCCATTGACAGTGATGCGTGTGCCGCTGTCGGGGAGGTAATCCAGGAAAATCACATCACCGTCCTCTACTTTTTTGACTGCGTGAAAGATCGTCGTCAATTCCTTAAGTTGCGGCTCCAAGGCCTGCAACTCGGCAGCGGTGTGATTCGCGACCATCACCTCGTTGAAACCATGCAGCAATTGCTCATCGCTGAGTTCACGCAACACATGCAAGACGATTCTTTTTTCCCCGGATTGATTCAACGCGACGTCTGCCACATGAGTTCTTTCGCCGAGATAGAGCGCCGCAACATACACCTTGAAGAAATACTTCGTGCGCAGACCGGCGCCATTCAACATTAGATCACGGCTGCCAACGTGCATGCTCCCAGCCAGCTGTACCCCCGCCACTTCCAGCGCGCTCACGTTCTGGTTCACGGCCACACAGCAGAGCAGCAGCAATATCCTCTTCATTGCCCATCTCTCAGAAATAAGGCGGATCATAAAGCGGCATGCATACCATCATGACAAGACACGAAACCCTCGGACATTTGAGCGTACACGGAAGCTTACGGGGATCTCGAACGTCGAGGGACAAGGTCAGGAGGGCGCGCCGTCGGTTCACATTGCCTCAAAAATGCCGGCCGCCCCCATCCCTGTGCCGATGCACATCGTCACCATGCCATATTTGAGGCCGCGCCTGCGCAGTCCATGCAATAGCGTGGCAGTACGGATCGCGCCGGTGGCCCCGAGAGGATGGCCAAGCGCAATCGCACCGCCAAGCGGATTGACCTTTGCCCTGTCAAGCCCGACGTCCTGGATCACAGCCAGCGACTGCGCGGCAAACGCTTCGTTCAGTTCGATCCATTCCATGTCTCCAAGACTCAAACCCACTTGCTTCAACACGCGGGGTATCGCTTCTTTCGGGCCGATGCCCATGATCTCTGGCGGCACGCCGGCCACGGTGTAACCGACGAAGCGGCCTATCGGCGTGAGGTCGTAGCGTCTGAGCGCAGCCTCGCTGGCCAGCAGCAATGCACCCGCGCCATCGGACATTTGCGAACTGTTGCCGGCAGTGACCGAACCCCTTTGTGCAAAAACCGTTTTGAATTTAGCCAGCGCCTCGAGCGAAGTATCTGCACGGGGCCCTTCGTCCTGTGTCACCTCGCGCTTGGCGATAATAACCTGGCGGCCGATCAAATCAGGGGAATGATCTGCAATCGCATACGGCGTGATCTCGTCCTTGAATTCGCCGCGCGCCGTTGCTTGGACCGCGCGCTGGTGGCTGCTCAGCGCGAATTCGTCCTGCGCCTCGCGCGACACTTTCCAGCGCTCAGCCACTTTCTCGGCCGTGATGCCCATGCCATAAGCGATAGCGACGTTTTCGTCATGCTCGAAGATTTCCGGATTGAACGCGATCTTGTTGCCCATCATCGGCACCATGCTCATGCTCTCGACACCGGCGGCGATCATCACGTCCGCCTCGCCAAGCCGGATGCGATCCGCCGCCATTGCCACTGCTTGCAGGCCGGAAGAGCAGAAGCGATTCACCGTCACGCCCGGTACGCCGTGCGGCAAACCTGCCAGCAGTAGTCCGATGCGCGCCACGTTCATCCCCTGCTCCGCTTCCGGCATCGCACAGCCGACGATGACATCCGCAACCGCACCGGCCTCAAGATTGGGACATTGCAGCACCACGCTCTTCAGCACATGTGCCAGCAGGTCGTCGGGGCGGGTATTACGGAACATGCCGCGCGGTGCTTTGCCGACCGGCGTGCGGGTCGCAGCAACAATGTATGCTTCTTGCACTTGCTTGCTCATGTTATCTCCTTAGTTGCGCAGGGGCTTCCCGTTCTTCAGCATGTGTTCCACGCGCGCCCTTGTCTTGTCGGTTGCGAGCAGTTGCATGAAGTGGTGACGTTCCAGGTCAAGCAGCCATTGTTCGTCTACCAGACTGCCCGCTTCAACGGGACCGCCACACATGGTGTCGGCGATGCGCCAGCCGATGTTATAGTCATGTTCGGAAATAAAACCGCCTTCCAGCATGTTGACCATCGCGGCCTTGAGCGTCGCGATGCCGGGCCGTCCGGCCACAGGTATCTGGCGAGGTTGCAATGGCGGACGGTACGCGCTGGCGATCAGCGCTTTGGCTTCCTCTTTTGCGACGTGAAGCAGTTCATACTGGTTGAGCACGATGCGATCCGATGGGCGAAGGTAACCCATGTCGCGCGCCAGTTCGGCGCTCTTGGCAACTTCGCCCATCGCGATGTTTTGGAAGTAGCGGCGCAGATGGGGAAAGACGTCGCCGCCTCTGGCCTCCGTCGCGGCGCGCAAGGCCATCTCCTTGCAGCCGCCGCCTGCGGGCAACACGCCGACACCGACTTCGACCAGGCCGATATAGCTTTCCAGCGCCGCAACAATCCGGGTACAGTGAATGGCGAATTCGCAGCCGCCCCCAAGCGCCAAGCCGTAAACCGCCGCGATCGTGGGTACCTGCGCGTATCGCAGGCGCTGCGAAATTTGCTGGAATTTGGCGACGACGTCTTCGACGCGCGGCACATTGCCCGTTGCGGCATTGACGATCTCGCCCATCCCGCCACCGCCTGCGATGGTGTATTTGACCCGCTGCGCGGCGCTCCGGAATTTTTCAAACATTCCGGAAGGCGGCGCATCGCCGGCCTCCTGCACGCCTTGCATCAATTGAAGAAGGTGCGCCCCGGCCGAGAACGGCGCATCAGTTTGCCAGATGATCAATGCATGGAAGTGCGCCTCGGCCTCAGAGATCGCATGCAAGATGCCATCCAGCACTTCGTTGCTGATCGCGTGCATCTTAGACTTGAAGCTGAGGATCGCCACATCATCGCCGGTGTGCCACATACGAACGTCATCCGTCTCGAAAACAGTCTCGCCATATGAAATGGCTTCTCCGAGTAGGCGGTCAGGAAATATCTGGCGGCGATACACCGCCAAGTTGGAACGGGGTTGATAGCTGTTGCTCGCCGGCGCATACGAACCCTGCGGCGTGTGCACGCCGGTGCGGCCTGGATCGGATGCCCAAGCGGGTAGCGGGACATCCGACATCGCCTTGCCCGCCGTGATGTCATCAGCGATCCAACCGGCCACCTGGCCCCAGCCCGCAGCCTGCCAGATCTCAAAGGGACCGCTGTCCCAGCCAAAGCCCCAGCATACGGCGGAGTCGAGGTCCCGCGCATTGTTAGCGATGCTCTCTAGCTGCAAGGCGCAATATTGGAACACATCGCGAAATGTCGCCCACAAAAATTTCGCTTGCGGATGCGGGCTGCCGCGCAGCCCGGCCAGCTTCTTCGTCCAGTCGCGTTCGCGCAGGATGTCTTTCACGCCGGAATCGACGTTGCTGTCGGACGGACGATATTCCTCGGTATGCAGATCGAGGACGTGAATCTCTTTGCCGATCTTCTGGTAGATGCCGCGCTTGGTCTTCTGCCCCAGGGAGCCTTCGTCCACCAGCCTGTTGAACCAGTTCGGCAATTCGAAGTGCTTGTGCCAAGGATCATCCGTCAGGTTCTCGCGCATCGTGTTGACGACGTGCGCAAACACGTCGAGGCCGACCACGTCCAGGGTGCGGAAGGTGGCGCTCTTTGGGCGTCCGAGATAGCGCCCAGTTAAAGCATCTACAGTGTCGAAGCCCAAGTTAAATTGCTCGGCATGATGTTTGGTGGCCAGCATCGAAAACACACCGATACGATTGGCGACGAAGTTGGGCGTGTCCTTGGCGCGCACTACCCCCTTGCCCAGAGTGGAGACGAGAAACTCTTCCAACTGGTCGAGCAGCAAGGCCTCAGTGACTGTGCACGGGATCAACTCGACCAGATGCATATAACGGGGCGGGTTAAAAAAGTGGATGCCGCAAAAGCGATGGCGCAATGCGACAGGGAACGCCTCTGCAAGTTTGTTGATGGACAGACCGGAAGTGTTGCTGGCAAAGATGGTCTGCGCGCCGAGGTACGGCGCAACCTTCCGGTACAAATCCGATTTCCAGTCCATGCGTTCGGCGATTGCCTCGATCACCAAGTCACATTCGCGCAATCTTTCCAAATGCTGCTCGTAATTGGCGGGCTGGATACAGGGAAGTTTCGCAGGACTGGCCAGCGGGCTCGGATCAAGTTTCTTCAAGCCTTCCAGCGCCTTGTTCACGTTGCCGTTGGGATCGCCTTGTTTCGCAGGCAATTCGAACAGGAGCGTCTCCACATTGGCGTTGACCAGGTGCGCGGCGATCTGCGCCCCCATCACGCCGGCCCCCAGCACCGCAACCTTGCGGATATGAAAATTCTCACTCATCTGTTTCTCTCCTGACTGATTCGTAGGTCGGGCAAGGCCTGACGGTTTGCCAAGCGTAACATCCATCCCGTATGCGATTGTGTTTCATGTTCGCTGTCCGAAACCCGATCGCTCATCACGGTTCGGGAGGCAGCGGCCGCGGCTTGCGGTCTTCTCCGACCGCAACATAGGTCAGCGTTGCTTCGGTCACCTTCACGCAGGTCGGTTTGGCCGGATCGCGCTGCGCATACACCTCGACTTCGACGGTAATCGATGTCGTTCCCACTCTCACGATTCTGGTGTAGAAACTCACCACATCGCCAACAAGGATCGGCTGCTTGAATACGAAGGAATTTACTGCCACGGTTGCAACGCGGCCCTTGGCACGATGCAGGGCCGGAATGCTGCCCGCGATGTCCACCTGTCCCATCAGCCAGCCGCCGAACACATCACCGGTGTAATTGGCATCGGACGGCATTGCTGCCACACGGATGGTCGGTTCACGCTGTGGCAACACGGTGGTAAAATGATCTTCGCGCATTTCATTGCCCATTGTAGAGTCTCTCAATTTCCTTTGCATAGCGCTCCGCCACCTTGGCGCGCTTGACCTTCAATGTCGGTGTGAGCAACCCGTTCTCTATGCTCCACGGCTCCGTGAGCAACAGCGCACGACGAACTTTGGCGTAGCCGGGAAACTCCTTTATCAACTCTGCAATGCGCTGCAACACCTGCTGCTCGACGCGGGTATCGTGCAACGATTCCGGCATGTCTGCGCGTACCCCGATCTGCCTTGCAAAGGCCTGCCATTTCTCGGGATTGACGACCGCCAGCACGACCAGCACGGGATGTCCCTCACCATGAACCATCACCTGGTCAAATAGGTTGTCACGCAAGAGGGCGTTTTCCATGTCCGCCGGAGGCACCTTTTCGCCGTTCGACATGACAATGATCTCCTTAAGCCGTCCGGTGATGTAGATATGCCCGGTCTCGGTTATGCGCGCAGTATCGCCGGTGTTCAGCCAGCCTTCGCCATCTATCATGGCGCGTGTCGCCTCATGATTGTGCCAATACCCCAACATGTTCGATGGTCCACGCACCAGCAGCGCGTTCTGCTCACCGATGCGGACCTCTATGCCAGGTATGGGCAAACCGACGCTGGCTGGATAGTTATTATCGATGCGATTCGCACTAATCACGGGACTGGTTTCGGTCATGCCGTAGCCCTGGATAAGCGGCAAGCCGAGCGCTATGAATAGACGCGACACTTTGGGCGGCAGTGCGGCGCCGCCGCTGATGGACAACGTCAGGCGGCCCCCCAGCCGGTCCATCACCTTGTCAGCGACCAAATGTTTGAGGACAGGCCACAACAACAGCTTGGGCTTCCACGGCACCCGCCCTTGCTGGCACTCGAAGCGGTCCCAGCCGACATCTACAGTGAGGGCGAACAACTTGTGCTGCAACGGGGAAACGTCTTCGAGCTTGGTGTGGATCGCATTATAGATTCGCTCATAAATGCGTGGGACGGCAACCAGCATGGTCGGACGAATAATTTTCAGATCGTCTGCCAATAGTGGGATGGAGCGGGCATACGACACGATCGCGCCAGCGATCATGAAAAGATATCCTGCGGTGCGCTCAAAGGTATGGGACAACGGCAAGAACGACAATGCGCATGTATCCTGCGAAATCGGGAAAATCTGGAATGAAACGAAAGCGTTGTACAAGATGTTGTAGTGCGACAACATCACCCCCTTGGGTTTGCCGGTCGTCCCGGATGTGTATATGATCGTGGCCAGGGCATCGCGGTCGCGGACCCGCTCCCAGCCCATTTGCGCCTCTTCAGGCAACCAGTCGTCCACAAATTTCAGGCGTGGCTCATCATGCCCTTCTATCCGGTCCAGGCTGACAAGACATTGCACCCCCCCCAATTGGTCGCGTACAGTATGCAGATCCTGCCATTGTTCAGCGTTCTCGAATAACAGCACCTTCACTTGGGCATCATTGATGATGTAGGCCACGTTGTCCGGCCTGTCCACGGTATACAGCGGCACCACGACCAAACCAAGCGACATTGCCGCCTGCTCGTACATGATCCATTGCGGGCAGTTGCGAAGCATGATGGCTACGCGATCGCCAGCCACCACGCGCTCTTGCAAGAGCGCTGCCTGCCAGCGCGCCACTTCGCTGAACATCGCCCCCCAGGTAATATCGCGCCAAACCTCCTGCTTGAAATAGCGATAGGCGACCTTATCGCGAGAGCGGCGTGCACGCTCCACGAACAGCCCGTGCAAGGTGCCTGCATCCTCCGGTGTGATCACATCGTTTTGTTGTACGTGCATCCAGTCCTTCCCCAGAGAACCAACCAAAAACTAACCAATGAACAAATCACTGAACAGCGGTGTGTCCGGTGATACGGCATATCGCTCGAAATCGCTTACCCCCGCGGCCAGGAGGCACTCCTCGTCTATAAAAAAGTTCCCGCTGCAAGTGCTGCAATCGCGGGTCAAGATCTCATACGCCGCATCTGCCATGATGGCGGGTTTGCGCGACGCGCGCAGCACTGCTTCCGGAAAGTTGAACTCGATCGCGGCGGTGGCGATGGTGGTACGCGGCCATAGGCAATTCACTCCAATGCCTTTAATGCCGGCCCCATCCCCCGAAAACTCGCGCGCCATGCCCAAGGTGCACAGGCTCATGCCGTATTTGGATATGGAATACGCCAGGTGTGGCGCAAACCATTTGGCATCCAGATCGAGCGGCGGTGCCAGCGTGAGAATATGCGGATTATCTGCTTGTTTGAGATAGGGGATGCAAGCCTGCGACACCAGAAAGGTCGCACGCATATTAACGTCCCACATCAGATCGAGGCGCTTGGGGGTCGTCTCGAGCGTGGGCGTCATGCTAATGGCGCTGGCGTTATTGACCAGCACGTCGATTCCACCAAAATGCTGGGCCGCTTGCGCCACCGCAGCCCCGATCGCATGTTCGTCGCGCACATCCAACTGGATCGCCAAGGCCTGGCCGCCCACCTGTGCCACCTCATCAGCAACCGTATATATCGTCCCGCGCAATTTGGGATGCGGTTCCACCGTCTTTCCGGTGATCACAACCTTGGCGCCGTCACGCGCGCATCGCAGTGCGATCTCGCGCCCGATCCCACGACTGGAACCGGTGATAAAAATCGTTTTGCCGCGCAAGCCATTCATTTCCAGAACCCCATTCACCGTTTAGCCGCAACGTGTGTAGCCATGTCTTGAGCAGCGCTAAAGTCGTCTTAAAATGAACGTCTCAACCGGAACCGGCCGAAATATCATTGTCTTCACGAACAAATTGCTCAACTCACCACGCCAAAACACCGCCAGACGCCTCGACGCCGAAATACAAGCCTGAGAGGCTGTTCGACGTTGGTTGTAGCAAAGCTGAGCCAACCGCGTTGTGTGTCAAATGACCTTGGCCAATCGTCAATGCGAAATTCCCCTTGGGAGGATCCCGAAAGATCACTTTTATACTATCCTGGTTCGTGCTGCCATCAACAACAACGTTAGATCCATCGATATCCCATGCGATCCTTTCGTGGCTGACGCTTACTATCCAAGGCCATTTTACCAAGTACGAAAAACCGATTCGTGAGCGATTGTGATTGATTTCAGAATAGCTATAAAGCTCCGAGTCAAAATGGAACGCTACTTTCTCATTGAACCGGTAGGCATACATCACTCCTGGCAGCAGATATGATCGGCCCTTGACCTCGGTATCAATATTACTGGCATTCAGGTAACTGTATGAAAACTGACGCATCAAGGTGATAAAGGGAACGAATGTATAAGGCGTATCACCGGGGACAGAATAAGAATAATATATTCTTCCCAACCCCATCTCAGTCACCTGCTGGGTACTGGCATTCACAACAGGTAGGCCCCCCACCATTGTTGTGGTCGACGCCGACATGTTCTCAAGCGTCTTGATATCAAAGTATGTTATTCCACCGAATAGTCCTTGTCCGGTACTTTTGGAATGTTCCGTCAAGGGGAACGGGTACTGAATGACACCCTCGCTCACTGCATCAGAGCCCTTCTGCGATCTCGTGCCGAGATATATCATGTTCAAATTGACATCCAACATGTCATTCGTCGCACCCAAAGCATTATCAGGGTACTGAACAGCGCCAGCCAGAAACGCCAACGTTACAGCAACCCTCGATGAACGATTGGCCCTCAACACTTTCCCCTTTGTTTTCCGAATAACATCTTGATCAGGCCGCCGCCCGCAATTCCGCCGGAGCAAAATCATCTACCATGATGATCTTGCGGCGTAGCCCATAGTCGCGCTCCAATTGCGCGGCTTCATCCGCCGTGATGATACCTTGGTCACATGCTTCCGCGACGCGCAGCAACTCTTCCAGCGCATTCAACCTGCCGGCCTTGTGCGCCTCTTGCAACTTCAACTGCAAGGGCTCGCAGGCCAACGTGCTCGCCAGCGCGGCTTCCAAAGCACCCACTGCATCCTGCTCGTCGTCTGGGATATATATACCCCCTGTCAAACGATCACGCGCTGCGCCTGGCCGCATAAGCAGAGTGGCGACCTGGTGCCCGAGGTGGTCGGATGGCGGCGACAAGCATCGTCCCAGAGGAAAAACCAAAACGCGCAAAAGCAGGCGGACAAGTGCATTCGGAAAGTTCCTTATCACGCCGTCAAATGCCTGCTGGATATTGTACAGTGCGTCTTGCATCGCCCAGTGCAGTATCGGCAAATCCTCGTCCGGGCGACCATCGTCCTCGAAGCGCTTCAACGCGGCCGAGCATAAATATAGCTGGCTCAATACATCGCCCAGGCGTGCGGAAATCTTCTCGCGCCGCTTCAGCGAACCGCCCAACACGGCCATGGCCACGTCCGCGCTAAATGCAAAGGATGCGGAAAAGCATGTTAATTTCTGGTAATAGCGATGGGTTTCATCTCCCTCAGGCGTTTCTATACCGCGGCCGCCGGTCAGCCCGAACACAAGACTGCGTGCAGCGTTGCTCAACGCAAAGGTAATATGTCCGAAAAGCGCCTGATCGAACTGGTGCAGGGCGCGGCTGCGGTCAGGATCATTTACCGCGGCGATTTCTTTCAGAACATAGGGATGGGAGCGAATCGCCCCCTGGCCGAAGATCATCAGCGTCCGGGTCAGGATATTCGCGCCCTCTACGGTAATGGCAACAGGCATCTGTTGATAGAACCGCCCGAGATAATTGTCCGGACCGAGACTAATACCCTTGCCGCCATGCACGTCCATCGCGTCGTTGATAACGACACGGCAACGTTCGGTGGCATGATATTTGATAATGGCTGAAATTACGGAAGGCTTTTCTCCCAGGTCCAGCGCCATTGCCGTGAATCGACGTGCGGCATCCACCATGTAAGTGTGCCCTCCGATGCGTGCAAGCGGCTCTTCCACGCCTTCGAATTTTCCTATCGGTGTCTTGAATTGTTTGCGCACCCGACTGTATGCTCCGCAGGTACGGGCAACCAGCTTCATTCCTCCTACGCTGCTGGCTGGCAATGATATCGAACGTCCCGCCGCCAAACATTCCATCAGCATCCGCCAACCCTCACCAACGCGCGCGCTTCCTCCGATTATGTAATCCATGGGGACGAATACGTCCTTGCCTTGCGTCGGGCCGTTGAGAAAAGCGGAATTCAGAGGGAAGTGACGGCGGCCGATTTGCACGCCGGGCGTATCGGTCGGTATCAGCGCGAGGGTGATTCCTCGATTGATTTCTCCGCCCAGCAAGCGGTCCGGATCGTGTAACTTGAACGCCAAACCGAGCAGCGTTGCAGCCGGAGCCAAGGTGATATAACGTTTCTCCCAGGTCAGGCGTATGCCAAGCACGTTCTGCCGCCCGGCAAACTCACCGTAACATGCCACGCCGTAATCTGGGATCGCACCCGCATCTGATCCTGCAAACGGACCCGTCAACGCGAAACACGGCACCTCCAGTCCGCGGGCCAAACGAGGCAGGTATTTTTCCTTTTGTTCCTCGCTACCGTAGTGCAACAGCAGTTCGGCTGGCCCAAGAGAATTCGGCACCATCACGGTCACGGCGGCCGTGCCGCTGCGTGAAGCCACTTTGCTTACCACTGCAGAATGTGCCTGGGCAGAAAACTCCAGCCCGCCATAGTGCTTCGGGATGATCATGCCGAAGAAGCCTTTTTCCTTGATGAATTGCCAGACTTCCGGAGGGAGGTCGGCGCGTTTGTGCGTGATGTCCCAATCGTCCAGCATGCCACAAAGTTCCTCGACTTCGTTATCCAAGAATGCCTGCTCCCGGGGGCTCAATCCACACCTTGGAAGCGCCACCAGCTTGTCCCAATCCGGGTCGCCGCTGAACAATTCGCCGTCCCACCACACCGTGCCGGCGTCAATCGCTTCCTGTTCCGTCGCGGAAATTTTCGGCAGAGTCTTACGAAAGATTTTGAATACCGCGGCGCTCACCACATTGCGGCGCAAGAAAGGAATACCGAAGAATGCGATAAACAAGAGCAGTGCAGCGCCAATCACCATCAATACATCGTCCGAGAAGCTCGCCATGATCGCGACCACCGGCACTATGACCATCATGGCCAGCACCCAACTGGTAATTGAAGCACGGAAGAACGCGAGCATAACGAATATCGCCAGTGCTACCAGAACGGTTAACGCCATGATTCTCGCTTCTCCTTATTTATTTTTTTCATGCAACCGCACTTTAACGCGATACAACTAACAACACAACAATGTAATGACAGCGCGCGGAGCGTCTACCTGAGCCTTTCCACAGCCTCATCCACCCTTTCTACCGCGTTGACTTCCATGCCGGCGATCTTGTGCTTAGGTGCATTTGCCTTGGGTATTATCGCGTGGGTAAAGCCAAGCTTCGCCGCCTCTTTGAGGCGCTCCTGGCCGCGCTGCACCGGGCGCACTTCCCCCGCTAGACCGACCTCACCAAACACGACAAGTTTTTCAGGGAGCGGTTTGTTTTTGAGTGAAGACACTACGGCGAGCAACACCGCCAGGTCCGCGCCCGGTTCGACGATCTTCACCCCGCCTACGGCGTTGATGAACACATCCTGGTCGAAACAGGCGATGCCCACGTGCCGGTGCAGCACCGCAAGCAACATTGCCAGACGGTTCTGGTCCAAACCAAGGGAAAGGCGGCGCGGGCTGGGCGAGTGCGCATCGTCCAGCAGAGCCTGGATCTCGACCAACAACGGCCGAGTGCCTTCCTGAGTCACCATCACGCAGGAACCAGGGACTTGCGCGCCGTGCTGTGACAGGAATATCGCCGATGGATTGTTCACCTCTCGCAGGCCTTTCTCGGTCATCGCGAACACACCGAGTTCGTTCACTGCGCCGAAACGGTTCTTGAATGCTCGCACCAGACGAAAGCTGGAGTGCGTATCTCCCTCGAAATACAGCACGGTATCCACGATGTGCTCCAACACACGCGGCCCCGCCAAAGCACCTTCTTTCGTCACGTGCCCGACCAGTACCATCGTGATATTGCCGCTCTTGGCTACACGGGTCAGTTGCGCAGCACATTCACGCACCTGAGACACCGAACCAGGCGCGGAAGTCAGTTGTTCGGAATACACGGTCTGGATCGAATCGATTACCACCACATCGGGCTTTTCCTGAGCAATGGCCGCGTGAATCTTTTCCAGCTGAATCTCCGCCAACAGATGCATTCCGCGCGCGTCCAACGCCAGTCGCTTGGCGCGCAATGCGATCTGCTGCGTCGATTCCTCGCCGCTAACGTACAACACATTTTTGTGCGACGAGAGGTGCGCCAGCGCCTGCAACAACAACGTTGATTTGCCGATGCCAGGATCGCCGCCGATCAAGACCACCGCACCCTGCACCAATCCGCCTCCCAGCACGCGGTCAAATTCCGTGATCCCGGTGGATGTGCGAAGCACCTCTGCCGTTTCCACGTCGGCAAGCATTTGCACCCTGCCGGTAGTTGCCAGAGCGCTAAAGCGATTCTTCCCGCTCGCCGCCAGTTCCGCCGCACTCTCCACCAGGGTATTCCATGCACCGCAATGCGGACACTGTCCCTGCCACTTGGGTGACTGCCCGCCACACTCGGTGCAGGAAAAAATCGTTCTTGCTCTAGCCATGACTGCCTTTTTTTATTCGCCCAGATCTTGTTGAGACAATGTCCTCAGTGGGTATTGCATACCGTACACGCGAAAATCGGGGATATCACCTGTCAGGCGAATATGCGCGGTACGCTTTACTTCATGTTGGAAGGGAGCTTGATAGTTTCGCCAGCCACCATGAAAACGCCTTTCCCTTGATGATGGAGCGTCCGCGGATTCTTGATTGATGGATCGATCCATGCCTTGACCACTTCCAGCACGAAGAAGTTGTACTTGTTGACCATTCGGGTATCGACCACGCGACACTCCAGATTGGCAAAGCACTCGAGGATCAAGGGCGGCCCCACCTCTGATGCCGGCATGGGGGTCAGTTTGAATTTCCCGAACTTGTCTTCATTGCTCCCAGAACAATTGCCGACGCCAACCACCTGCTTCGCCAAACTCACCGCCGGGATGTTGAGGACGCATTGCCTAGTAGCCCTCAGCGCGTTGAAGCTGTAATTCCGTCCGCTGATCACGCAGCCAACCAGTGGCGGTTCGAACTCCATCATCGTGTGCCACGACTGGGTCATGATATTCGCCTTACCTTTGTGCGAAGTCGTCACCAGCAACACCGGTCCAGGCTCCAGCAGGCCGTAGACTTTGGCCAAGGGGAAAATTCTTTTCGTCATCACTGCACCGCCTTTCGCCGCCGAAATTCTAAGTCTAACTCTGCGCAACTCACCTCTAAGTCCGAGAATGGCAGGTGTGTTTGCCCAGAAACTTGTCCAATTGATTTGAAAATGCCTGGCGGTCGCCCTGTGTGAATGCCGGCGGCCCGCCTGTCTCAACCCCGCTTCCGCGCAGGCCCTCCATGAAATTACGCATTGCCAGCCGTTCCTGAATAGTATCCTTGGTATACAACTCACCGCGTGGATTCAAGGCAATGCCACCCACGGCGATCACTTTGGCGGCAAGCGGAATGTCAGCGGTAACCACCAGATCACCGGGCTTGACCATTTCAGCAATCTTTTTATCGGCGACGTCGAAACCTGCTGGCACCTGCATGGCTCGGATCAGCTGCGATGGCCGACAATACAACGGTTTGTTGGCGACGAGCGTCACTTGAATCTTCCGCCTATCTGCGGCACGAAACAGGATTTCCTTAATGACCCTGGGGCACGCATCGGCATCCACCAAAATCTGCATTGCGCATCCTCCTGATGCACGGCCTACAGCTGGGGAGGCCGGTTGAAAATTATTTATGGGGCGCGGCAAGTTCAGCGCGACGCAACGCGTCTCTGAAATACTCAAAAATGACCCGCGCATGTTGCGCGCCATGCACTCTCCAAGCCGTTGAGCGCGTATTGCCAGCCAAACAATATCTATTGCTTGGCGGTCGACCAGTCGTAACCACGCACTTTGCCTTGCTGATTAAACTTGACCTGCAGGATTTTCACTTTGGCAGCGCTCAGGTCGGGTAGTTCACCTTCTGCGAAGTAATAGGTCCACTCGTCGAAGCGCTCACCGTCTGTAGACAGGCTGATTCCCACACCGTTGGGATCGCCTAGCCAGGAGCGGACCTGGCTTTGTGTCGTGACACCCTGCTCTATCTTGGCTGCAAATACGCCAACATCAAAATCCCGACCTACTTTAACCGAACCACATGCGCTGAGCATAAAAATGGCAACTAAAAGAACTGTCACGCGTGAATAATGAATCATGACATCTCCTGATAATGATATTGAAGTGGCCGATGACCGGGCCTCCGTTCCTTTTTGCATCTGCCTGAGCCAGATTTCCACATAAATCACCCGCCGTCGCGTAAAATCAGCAGCGCACTATAACGCGACCATCCGCAAATGACCATATCACTTTCCGTTGCATAATATCCGCCCCATCGTGTCCCTTGAAGTCGAACGTTTCTTTTCCGAACAAAGCCCGCTAGCTACAAAAGTGGCATCGTTCCGACCACGCGCGCAACAACGCGAGATGGCGCTGGCCATTGCCCAGGCGATACTTGACAACGCGATATTGGTGGTCGAGGCTGGCACCGGGACCGGAAAGACCTTTGCCTATCTGGTTCCCGCATTGCTGGCAGGCGGCAAAGTGATCATCTCGACCGGCACGAAGAATCTGCAGGACCAGCTGTTCCAGAAAGATCTGCCTACCGTGCGCGATGCGCTGAAAGCCCCGGTTTCGGTGGCGCTGCTCAAAGGGCGCGCCAACTATGTCTGCCACTATCACCTGGAACGGGCACTGAGTGATGGCCGCTTCGCAACGCGCGAGGACATCAAGCATCTGGGCAAGATCAAACAGTACGCCAAGGTGAGCGAGTCCGGGGATAAGAGCGGGCTGGCAGATGTGCCGGAAAATGCGCCGATCTGGATGCAGGTGACTTCAACACGGGACAACTGCCTCGGTCAAGAGTGCCCCAACCATAAGGAATGCTTTGTGCTCAAGGCGCGCTCTGATGCGATGAAAGCGGACATTGTGGTCGTAAATCACCATCTGTTTTTCGCCGATGTGATGTTGCGTGATGAAGGCGTGGCGGAGCTGCTGCCCGCCTGCAACACGGTAATCTTTGACGAGGCGCATCAACTGCCCGAGACCGCCAGCCTATTTTTCGGCGAGAGCCTGTCTACCACGTTGTTGCTCGATCTGGCGCGCGACACGCGCATCGAAGCAGCGGCCTCAGCCAAGGATTTCGCCGCGCTTCCCAAGGCTTGTGACGAGCTGGACAAGGCCGCGCGCGATTTGCGGCTGGTATTCAAAAAGGAAGGGCGGATGCCTGCTGTTGCGCTGGACGGCTTCAAAGACTGGCAGCCTGCGCTGAAGATTTTGGGTGACAAGCTCACTCAACAGTGTTCCTTGCTCGGCAAACAGGCAGAGCGCAGCGAAGGATTGAACAATTGCTGGCAGCGCGCACAGGCACTGACGCAGCTACTGGTCAAATGGCAGGCTGGCGACGAGCCCAATCAAGTCAGATGGCTGGAGATTTTCCACCACTCGCTGCAACTCAACACCACGCCACTGTCCATCGCTGAGATCTTTGAGAAGCAGATTGGCGGAAGTGCCCGGGCATGGATATTCACGTCCGCAACGCTTGCAGTCAAACAGGATTTCTCGCACTATCAAAGCGAGATGGGCTTGCTCAAAGCCAGGACCGCCTGTTGGGACAGTCCATTCAATTACGCTGAACAGGCACTGCTCTATGTGCCAGCCAGCCTGCCGCAGCCCAACAGCGAAGGCTATACCGAAGCAGTCGTACAATCGGCCCTGCCGTTGATTGAAGCCAGCAAAGGACGCGCGTTTGTTCTTTTCACAAGCCTGCGTGCCATGCAACTCGCTCATGAGCTATTGGTGACGGAATTCGAACGGCGAGGCTTGCGCTACCCACTGATGCTGCAGGGCGAAGGCTCCCGCAACGAACTGCTGGGCCGCTTCCGCAATCACGGCAATGCCGTGTTGCTTGGGAGTCAATCATTTTGGGAAGGCGTCGACGTGCGCGGCGAAGCCTTGTCGTTGGTCATCATCGACAAGTTGCCATTCGCTCCCCCAGACGATCCGGTGCTGGCGGCACGCATCGCGCACCTCAACAAGGAAGGCCGCAACGCGTTTATGGAATACCAGCTGCCGCGCGCAATCATCACGCTGAAGCAAGGGGCGGGAAGGTTAATCCGTGACGAAACGGACCGAGGCGTGCTGATGATCTGCGATCCGCGCATCATTTCAAAGCATTACGGCAAGCGCATCTGGCAAAGCCTGCCGCCAATGAGGCGAACCAGGGTTGAGGCGGAGGCGGTGGCATTTTTCAACATGATTCTTCCCGCTCAAGGTACCCCCGCGGCGCCTCTTCTCGATGAATGAGAATTAACTGACTATGGGTAATACCAGCTTGGCGACCAGTCCGCCCCCTTGTCGATTGTCCAGATGGAACTCTCCACCATGCAATCGGGCAGCCCGTTCAACGATGGCCAGGCCCAAACCGGAGCCGGTCGCATTGCTGCGTGCCGCTTCCAGTCTGATGAACGGACGTTTCACTGCTTCGCGCTGTGCATCGGGGATGCCTGTGCCGCGATCTGCCACGCTCAACACAATCGTGTTCGCGTCCTGGTGAAGCTCCACGGTGATCTTGCCGCCGCCATACTTGACAGCGTTATCCAGCAGGTTGCCAAGTGCGCGTTTCAACAACAGCGGCCTGACTGCAAGCGATGGGATGGGCTGCAAATCTAGCGCGAATGTTGATGCCTGCGCCATAAAACGTTGCGCCACTTCCTGCACCAAACCCGGTATATCGGTGTGAACGGCCGCTTCGTTTTCGTCAAGGCGCGCAAAGTCCAGGAATTGTTGGATAACAGCATCCATCTGTTCCACGTCCGCGTTCAGCCCTTCGCGCAGCAAGGCATCTCCGCTCATTTCCGCGGCAAGCCGAATGCGCGTCAGCGGGGTCCGCAAGTCATGCGAGATACCACCAAGCACCAACGCACGCTCGTGCTCATGCGCGGCAAGATCAGAGGACATCTGATTGAAGGCGCGCGCCATGTCAGCAATCTCCTTTGCGCCTTCCTCGCGCAAGCGCTGCGGGGTTTCGCCGTGCCCGACCTGCAATGCAGCCTGCGCGATTTCATTGAGTGGGCGGGCAACCTGTCGCGCAATAAAATATGCCCCAAGCAAGGCTAGCCCCAAAACCAACGCTCCCCTGGCAAACCATAGCCGCGAACGCGGCAGCTCCATGCGTTCCTTGGGAAGCGACACCCAGAATTCGTCTTGGCCAATCAAAAAGCTTACCCAGAAAGCCTTCACGCCGTTGCGCGACTCCGCAAAGCGCGTGTTGCCCCCGATGCTGTCGCGCACTTTTTCCATCATCATGCGCACCTCGGGCCGATCGTCCGACAATGGGACAAGTACATCGCTTTGCTCGGAGGCCTGTACGCGCAATCCTTCCGCCTCGGCCAGTTCCGCAAGCAATGCAGTACGCCATTCTGGTGCGGCAGAAAGCACGGCGGCCCGCGTGAGATTGACCACCGACACTACTAACTGCGCCATCTGCTGCGCACGCGGTTCCTGTTCGACATGCCGAAAAATCGCAACCGATGCAGCGAGTGACAATACAATCAAGACCACAATGAGCAGGAATGAACGCACCAGCAGCGTTCTGGGCAGGCCAATCAAGACTTGACCCCGTCAGGAACAAATACGTAGCCATGTCCCCACACCGTCTGGATAAAGCGCGGTTTTGCAGGATCCGGCTCAATCAGTTTGCGCAGACGCGAGACTTGCACGTCTATGGCGCGATCAAATGGATCATGATCACGGCCACGCGCCAACTCCATCAATTTGTCGCGCGACAGCGGATGCCGCGGATGCGTGGTCAACGCCCTGAGCAACGCGAACTCGCCCGTAGTCAAGGCAGTCGCGACTCCAGCGCGGGTCAGCACGCGGGTTGCAAAATTCAGCTCGCAGTCACCGAAACAAATACTCTTTTCCTCCATGTCAGGCGCGCCGACAGGCTGCGAACCTTTGCGGCGCAATACTGCGTTGATCCGCGCCACGAGCTCGCGAGGATTGAACGGCTTGGGGAGATAATCATCCGCGCCCATTTCGAGGCCGACGATGCGGTCTATCTCGTCGCCCTTGGCCGTGAGCAGGATCACCGGCACATTTTCGCCCGCCCCCCGCAAACGACGCAAAATCGCCAAGCCATCCTCGTTGGGCAGCATCAGATCGAGCACCAGCAGGTGGAAGCGATTATGCACTAATGCGCGATCCATCTCGCTGCCGTCGGCGACCGCTTTCACTTCATAACCCTGCTCGCCCAGATAGCGCAGCAGCAGGGCTCGCAGGCGCGAATCATCATCAACAACCAGGATTCGATGTGTGTTTGTCATGTTGGCATGATAAAGCGAACTGTTGTCCAGGCTGTAATAAATTGTGAGGCAGGGGCGCGGCTGAAACAATTCCTTACATAATCGCGCCGGGCATAAACACTTTTCTTACGACCGGCTCCTATGATGCGCTTTACCATTTTAGCCAAGGAGGTGAAGGAACATGAAGCACAGGATCTTCGGGATAGTGCTGGTGGCGATCGGATTGGCCGTTGCGTCGGCATCGGTCTTCGCGTCGAAGGACGGATGTGACCGCGGCTGGAGCGCGGAGCACGAAAATGGCGGGGCGGCGCGCTTTGAAAAGCACCTGGCCAAACTGCATGAGTCCCTAAAGCTGACGGCTGCGCAGGAGGCAGCGTGGAGCGAGTTTTCGAACAAGATGAGGCCGGCCAAGACGGAGCATCCCGGTCACGGGGACTGGAAGGACATGAGCACCCCGGACCGCCTGGACAGGATGCTGGATGACATGAAGGCCCGCGAGAAGGAGCTGGCCGACCATGCGGCAGCGGTGCGCGCGTTTTATGGCACATTGACGCCGGACCAGCAAAGAATATTCGACCGCCGGTTCATGGTGTATCATCACCGCCATGAACACCGCTCAGGTGATAAGGACAACGCCAGGTAAGGGCATTTGATTCTTCGTCGACCAAACGAGTGTGCGCGCTTGCCGGACGGGGCGGTCACTTTGAAAGGAACGACCATGAATACTCATCGAACTTTTATTATCCATGCACTGGCCGCGGCGATCCTGGTTGGGATTTCGCTGCCCGCGAACGCAGACCGCGGCGGTGAAGGCATCCATGGCGGGTACCGGGGCGGCGGCGACATCCGCCGTTTCGACGGGCACGATTATGCGGTCTGGCGGTCCGGATCTTGGCGCCATGCGCGGCACGGCGGCCGGCTGGGATGGTGGTGGGTGGCAGGCGGGGTATGGTACTTCTATCCCGAGCCGGTCTATCCTTATCCCGATCCTTACATACCGCCGGTGGTCGTGACACAACCGGTGCCCCAGCCGGAACCGCCGGCGGCCCAGTTCTGGTATTACTGTGCCGCCTCGAACAGCTACTACCCATACGTGTCTTCGTGTCCCGGAGGCTGGAAGACCGTACCTGCCAACCCACCCGCTGCAGCACCGGGCGCGCCTGGTGCGCCGGCACAGCGATGAACGAGGAGAAAGACATGATTTCCACATGGTATCGAAGAGCTGCATACGGTTCGGCACTGCTTGTGCTGGCAGGCTGCGTGACCAACGTCCCGATGGGTCCCAGGGTGGCGGTGATGCCGGCACCGGGCAAGCCGTTTGAAGTGTTTGCGGCCGAGGATAACCAGTGCCGCCAGTATGCCGCGCAGTCGATCGGCGCCACGCCCAACGAGGTCGCCCAACAAAATGCGGTGACGTCGGCGGCGGCAGGGGTCGCGATCGGCACGGCGGCAGGCGCATTGCTGGGAGGCCGCGAAGGAGCACCGGTCGGTGCCGGGGTCGGGCTCCTTGCCGGTACGTCAGCCGGTACCGAGCAGGGTGCCTATGCACAACGGGATACGCAGTGGCGCTATGACATCGCCTACCAGCAGTGCATGTATGCCAAAGGCAACCAGGTTCCCGGTTATCGGGTCCAGCAGCAGGTTCCGCCGCCACCTCCGCCCAATAGCGGAAGCACGCCACCGACTCCTTCCTTCCCGCCACCGCCAAAGTGATAGCGTGAAATCA
The DNA here is from genome assembly GCA_963833515.1 of uncultured beta proteobacterium. Classification (GTDB taxonomy): domain Bacteria; phylum Pseudomonadota; class Gammaproteobacteria; order Burkholderiales; family Gallionellaceae; genus Gallionella. The sequence continues at coordinate 63,186 of CAWHYN010000013.1, forward strand.
AGGACGTTTAAAAGCACTCCACAGTTGGAAATCTGGACCTGTCCAGTGTGAAGTTAATGTCAGTTTCCGCAACGTACCGGAAGATCCTGCTACCAAAGGCCCGGATGCGGCAAAGAAAGAAGGAAGTCGCCATAGTGGCCGGGATCTTCATTCGATACCTGACCATTGCTGGATTGGCCCTCGGTATGATCGTGACGGCGCTGGCGCAAGATATTGGCCCGACTAGCCCGCCTGCTAGCGCCACACGTACGGAAGGCATGAACGACACGCCCACACCGGAAGATACCGACAAACACCCGGAGGTGCGCCAACACTGGGAAAACACGACCCCGCGAGAACGCGAAGCACGGCGTAAAGCGATGCGCGAACACTGGGAAAGCATGACCCCGCAGGAACGCGAAGCACGGCGTAAAGCGATGCGCGAACACTGGGAAAGCATGACCCCGCAGGAACGCGAAGCACGGCGTAAAGCGATGCGCGAACACTGGAAAAACATGACTCCGCAAGAACGCGACCGACTGAGACGTGACATGGACAAGCAGGATCATAAGTAGGGCCTCTTTTCCATTCCCAAGGTCCTCATGAAATATCTGATATGCCTGCTGATCGGATTTCTTGTAAGACTATCACCCCCCTAACGGAAGAAACAACTGCTGACCCGCTAGCAGACGCAAAGAGGGTCACATGCGGCATTGGCTTACGGCAACCACCGCCTCGGCGACGCATACCATGCTCAGTTTGACGCGGACCGCACTTGACTTGCCGCCGATCTCGCCAATCCAGTGAATCTCTCCTGCTCGTCTTGTCAAAGTCAACCGTGACTCATTCGCTCCATAACATGAAATTAAATCCGCCAATCGGGCGGTACGAAAAATTCCGCGCCCCGCACTGGAGTTTCGCAATATTTGCTTTTGTTGATGACTCGAATTTCAAGTCTTACCAACCGATCAAAAGCGGTGGTCCAGGTGTGAATGGGTAAGCCAATCCGACGGGTCGTGGGATTCGGACTGATTGAAGGAATCAGTCACTTTCTAATGGGCGAATCAGATAACGAACTTCAACTGGCTAAAGTGGTGCTGGTCCATAGCAATATATTTTGTGAATCGGAATCATTGACAGAATCAATCGAGTGACCCAGCGGCTTTATTGATATTATTAATCCCTTTGGAGTTCATGGTTTATGCATCTGGTTACAGGCACAACTACAGCATGATTGGGCGCTTTGTGTGCCAGTTCTTCTTGGCGAGGCTCATGCCAACTGGAAGATTGCCTACGGGTCATTCGTTTCAGGGCGCATCAAAATGGCGCCAAAGAATTTGCCCACTTCAAGTATCAGAGGAATTGAATTGAGGAATCGAATGGGATCTTCCAATCCATTTTATGCAAGGCAAACCATGACTCTGCAAGAATTGCGTTATGTCGTAGCACTGGCAGATACAGGGCACTTCGGCCATGCGGCCGAGGCCTGCTTCGTCAGCCAATCCACGCTGTCTACCCAGATCAAGAAGCTGGAAGATTATCTGGGCATTGCCTTGTTCGACCGCAGCCTGAAATGCGTGACGCTTACGCCAGCCGGGCACGAAATAGTGGATTCGGCGCGACGCATCATTGAAGAAGCCAACCGCATTTGCGAGCTGTCCAGGCAGATCAAGGACCCGATGGTGCGCTCCATTCATCTTGGCGTCATCCCAACGCTAGGGCCGTATTACCTTCCACATGTCTTGCCGTCGGTGCATGAGCACTTCCCCAAATTACGCCTGTTGCTGCGCGAGGAAATGACACCACATGTACTTGCCCACCTGGCCGAAGGAAAGCTGGATGCGGGTCTGCTGGCCTTGCCGTTGCCGGTCGCGGATGCCACGATGGAAATCGTGCCACTGTTCTCGGAACCTTTCCTGGCCGCAGTGCCTGCCGACCATTCCTTGGCCGCAGCAACAGAAGTACATATCGATGAGTTGGTTCGTGCCGGTCTGTTTCTGCTGGAAGAAGGACACTGCCTGCGCAACCAGGCCCTCGAGGCTTGCCACCTTGCAGGGCTCGACAATGAGGAAATTCGTGCGACAAGTCTGGAAACTCTCCGGCAGATGGTGGGCATGGGGCTGGGGGTCACGTTGATTCCGGCACTCGCCGGTATGCAATCTCTCGATCTCGGTACCCGTGTTGCACTGCGTCCACTCGCCTCTCCGGGGGCGTCACGCACCATAGGGCTGGTTTGGCGGCGGCGCTCGCCGATAGCACCCACTATGGAACGTCTGGCCAATTTCCTGAAAGACTCGTTGCCGCCGAAAACTCTTCCAATAAAATGAATCAGTGTCACTCCTGCTCAATCTATTTTGCCAATCAAAGCAATCGAAACAATTGATGTTTTCCGGCAGTTAATGGTAGTAAAATTGCGCATTGATTTATGGTCACGTGACTGATGGGTTCTCTTTATAACAATTGTGAGGTGAATATCATGAAACTGAAAGGCAGCAAAACGGAGCAGCACCTTAAGGACGCATTCGCTGGTGAATCCCAGGCTAATCGCCGCTATCTGTATTTCGCAGGCAAAGCCGACGTAGAAGGCTACAACGATGTGTCCGCCCTGTTCCGCTCCACAGCCGAGGGTGAGACCGGCCATGCACATGGGCATCTGGAGTATCTGGAGCAGTGCGGCGATCCGGCAACCGGCTTGCCGTTCGGCAGCACAGTGGACAATCTGAAAAGCGCAGTGGCTGGTGAAACCCACGAGTACACCGACATGTATCCGGGCATGGCCAGGACTGCGCGGGCGGAAGGCTTCAACGAGATCGCCGACTGGTTCGAAACTCTGGCCAAGGCGGAGCGTTCCCACGCCAACCGCTATCAGAAGGCTCTCAACGAGCTGAACACCTGATCACTGATCCGGAGACTCCGATCCGGAACCTTGGCCCGGCCGTGTTGCCTGCGGCCGGTTTTTTTCCTGATTTAGAAAAATTCACAGGAGGACATCATGGCGACTCCCACCCGCGAAGGTAATCTTGAAGCACCTATCCGTCATCCCCTGGATTGGAAGAACCGAGATTTTTACAGCCAAGAATCGTTGTTCGAGGAGATGGAACGGATCTTCGACATCTGCCACGGTTGCCGTCGCTGCGTCAGTCTATGCCAGGCATTCCCCACGCTGTTCGATCTGGTAGACGAATCGGCTACGCTGGAAGTCGATGGCGTCGCCAAAGCGAACTATTGGAAGATCGTGGACCACTGCTACCTCTGCGATCTTTGCTACATGACCAAATGTCCCTACGTCCCTCCGCACGAGTGGAATCTCGACTTTCCTCACGTTATGCTGCGAGCCAAGGCAGTGAAGTACAAGAAGGGTGATGTTAAGCTGCGCGATCGGATACTCACCAGCACTGATGCCGTCGGCAGCTTCGCAGGGATCCCGGTGGTAGCCCAGATGGTGAATGCAGTCAACAAAGTTGGGGTCGCGCGCAAGGGAATGGAGGCCATAGCGGGTATACATGCCGAAGCCTGGCTGCCCGAATTCCACCGCAACCCGCTACGCCGCCGCCTTGCCGGACATCGCACTTCGGCTCAAGCCGAACCGACCGGGAAAACGAGGGGAAGGATTGCGCTGTTCGCCACGTGCTACATGAACCGTAACGAGCCCGGTCCCGGCGAGGACTTCGTCGCAGTCTTCGAGCACAATGGAATCCCTGTCGTCCTTACGGAACAGGAACGCTGCTGCGGCATGCCCAAATTAGAGTTGGGCGATCTAGATGCGGTGGCCAAAGCCAAGGAATACAACATTCCGGTACTCGCCAAACTCGTCGATGAGGGTTGGGATTTGACCGCCCTGGTTCCTTCCTGCGTGCTGATGTTCAAGCAAGAACTCCCGCTGATGTTCCCGAACGATCCAGACGTGCAAAAGGTGAAAGGGGCATTTTTCGACCCCTTCGAATACCTGATGCTGCGCCACAAGGAAGGCAAACTCAAATCCGACTTCAAGGAACCCTTGGGCAAAGTTGCGTATCACGCCGCCTGTCATCAGCGCGTGCAGAACATCGGCCAGAAAACTCGTGAAGCTTTGTCGCTGGTGCCCGGCACCACGGTGGAAATCATCGAACGCTGTTCCGGCCACGATGGCACCTACGCGGTGAAAAAGGAGTTTCACGAATCGGCGATGAAGATCGTCAAGCCCGTCGTAGAGCGCGTAAGGAAAGCAGAGGCGCAACATTTCGGCAGCGACTGTGCAATGGCTGGTCATCATATCGAAAACGGGCTTAAGGATGGCCGCGCGCCGGAACACCCGATCACGTTGCTGCGCAAGGCTTACGGAATTTGAACTGTAAGAGGTCGACCATGCAATTGACTCGCGAAAATCTTTATGGCCTTGAGCAATACGCCCGAGTCCGCCCCGAGTTCCGTGCCAAGGTGATGGAACACAAAGCAAATCGCAGGCTAGCCATTGGTCCGCACGCCACCCTTTATTTCGAGGACAGTCTTACCATGCAATACCAGGTACAGGAAATGCTGCGCCTGGAGCGGATCTTCGAGCCTGAAGGCATCCAGCAAGAACTGGATGTCTATAATCCCCTGATCCCCGATGGGAGCAACTGGAAGGCCACTTTCATGGTGGAGTACGAGGATGTAGAAGAGCGCCGTTCAGCTCTTGCCCGTCTTATTGGCATAGAAAGGAGAGTGTGGGTTCAGGTTGAAGGATGTGCAAGGGTCTATGCCATCGCCAATGAAGACCTGGATCGGCAAGCCGAGGACAAGACCTCAGCGGTGCACTTCCTGCGCTTCGAACTCACGCCAGAGATGGTCACCACAATCAAGCATGGCGCAGGCGTGTTGGCCGGCATCGACCACCCTGATTATCGCGAGGCAGTTAAATTGCCGCCGGGCGTGCGCGATTCTCTCGCGGGTGATCTGAACTGATACTCGCAAGCCCTTTACTGCAAGGAGAAGATTATGGGTTCATTAAGCATCTCGCATTGGTTGATTGTATTGTTGGTTGTCGTACTGATCTTCGGGACCAGGAAACTGCGCGACATCGGCAGTGACCTTGGCGGCGCGGTGAAGAACTTCAAGGAAGCCATGCGCTCCGAGGATCGGGCCGCCAAACAGATCAAAGGCGGTGGGCAGACCTTGGATTCCGAAGCGAACAACCAAAGGACTCTTAGCCGTTAAGTCAAACCATTCGGCTGGCAAAGATGTTCGATTTTAGCTTCTCAGAATTAATGGTGATCATGGTGGTGGCGCTGGTTGTCATCGGGCCCGAGCGCCTGCCCAAAGTGGCGCGCACCATGGGAAACCTGTGGGGGCGCGCGCGACGCTATGTGAACGGGGTACGAGCGGACATCGAGCGTGACATGGCAATTGAAGAATACCGTCAGTTGCAGCAAAAGGTCCAAGCGGAAGCAAACGCCATGGAGCGATCGATAAAGCAGGTAGCAGTGACAGCGGATCAAGAAGTGCAGCAAATGAACGATGTGGTTGCGAAACTGTCTTCACCTGGAAGATCAACACCTGATCAAGCAACATCGCAGCCTGTACACCCTGCCGCCAAAACATCCGAATGAAGATGGGCGAACGCTTATCCGCGCGAATGATCCGGCTCTCTTGACCACCCCAGTAACTGTGCTGCCAGGCCGCCTGGCGTTGTGATACCGTTTGGGCGCATGCGGAGAATTGCCTCGATTGCAATCATCGGGAAACAGCCTTTGGCCTTGCCTCCTAACCCGTGCTGGTAGCGCGCATCGCACAGAACAGCAAGCTGCGGACCAATTGATCGGCAATGAAACAATCAGGGCGTGCTAACAAGCTTCAAGCCAACCATGTGGGAAACCGATTTTGGAAAGGATTGCTGCGAAGGATATGGACCGGAGATCATGAGAAGGCGTCGACATCTTCGATGACGCCGTTTCCAAACAAAACAAGGCAAGGCTGAAGCAGTTAACACTGACTCTCTGCCATATTCGCTCTACTGACCTGCGTGTTCTCTCCATCGCTTCCACTGCGCATAAGAATAAAGGCCACAAATACCTGCCACGCAGTCAACTGAATGTGACAATTTCGACCGGTGTGGCGAAACGGCCCTCGGGCAAACAATGCCAACACTTTCTCAACTTCATTTGAACGGACTTGTCAGTCCTGATGCATCCGGTCGGCGGTGCCGATAGATTCTATGGTTTACGTCAAGCCTTTTGTAAGTCGCCCAGGATCAAATTCGGTTTTGTAAGTGTACATCGACCAAGCGGTTCGAGCGATGCGCCTTGCCAGGATGACGAAACACGCGGTAGTGGATAAACCCTTTGCGCGATAACGCTCAAAGAGCGGCTTCCAGGCTTTCGTCTTCTTGGCCGACATCGCAGCCAAATAGAGTAACCGACGCAAGTCAAATGGGCCGCGTTTGGACAAACGCCGTTTCCCTTGGTGTTGCCCGGATTCATCGGGCCGTGGATCCAGGCCGGTGAACGCAACGAAGGCATCTGCGTTCTTCAGGGGCATACGCTCAAGGGAATTAACCAATGCAGTGCTGACGACTGGTCCGACCCCGGCAATTGTGCGCAGGTGCGTGACATGTTCTTTGCGATCAGGGTTGGCATCAACCAGTTCTTTTATGCGCTGGTCAATCCGCTCAATGACCTGATCGAAGCGCTGTCTCAACGTCTTGAGATCTGTGGTAAATCCAACCATACCCTTGAGCGACATACCGAGTGCCTGACGCAACGAACTCAGCTTGGCACGGCGTTTAAGCAGTCGGCTAATCTCGCGTTGCTCCGGTGTAGGAGGCACCCAGGGGTGCAGATCGACGTGTTCGTGCGCGACCATTCGAGCGATAAGTTCTGCGTCTATGCGATCGGTCTTGCCACGCCTCCCGACGCCTTTTGCATAGTGGCGAACGTCCTTCGGGTTGAGCACATAGACGATGAAGCCGAGCTTGTGGGCAAGGTGGGCAAACAATTCGTGATAGATGCCGGTGGATTCCATGCCGATGCGGCTGCCTTTAGGCAGGCCCTTGAGAAAGGCCAATAACGCAATGCGCTGGTTCGCGAGTTTACTTACCGGAAAACTTCCCTCCGAACAGGCCACCACGATCTCGTCCTTGGCTACATCGGCGCCGATATCAAGTACTTTGGTTGGAGTTTGCATGATATGTCTCCCATGATTAAGATAAAGGGTGCTGGGGTGGACACACCTGCGTTAGCTTGCGGTCAAATTGGCGGTCATAGCCGCTAGATTCCTCATCGACGCTGGCGGTGTGGGTGGGGGAATTCTTTCGGAGTCTGTCGAGAGCAGATGCTGCCATTGGCCCCTCCACCCCGGCTTCTATACTATTCCAGAAGAAAGCCGATACCACCACCCCAAACCATACAAGCTGCATAGTGGCGAACGTCCTTCGGGTTGAGCACATAGACGATGAAGCCGAGCTTGTGGGCAAGGTGGGCAAACAATTCGTGATAGATGCCGGTGGATTCCATGCCGATGCGGCTGCCTTTAGGCAGGCCCTTGAGAAAGGCCAGTAACGCAGTGCGCTGGTTCGCGAGTTTACGCACCGGAAAACTTCCCTCCGAACAGGCCACCACGATCTCGTCCTTGGCGACATCGGCACCGATATCAAGTACTTTGGTTGGAGTTTGCATGATGTGTCTCCCATGATTAAGATAAAGGGTGCTGGGGTGGACACACCTGCGTTAGCTTGCGGTCAAATCGGCGGTCAGTAGCCGCTAGATTCCTCATCGACGCTGGCGGTGTGGGTGGGGGAATTCTTTCGGAGTCTGTCGAGAGCAGATGCGGCCCTTGGCCCCTCCACCCCGGCTTCTTCACTGTTGCAGAAGAAAGCCGATACACACCACCCCAAACCAGTGCCAGTTAAAACTTGAGATTATGGCTTCCTTGGAGAGGGGAAGTCATGAAGAAGAGCAGATTTACGGAAGTGCAAATAGTCAGCATGCTGCGCGAAGCTGATCGAACAACGGTCGCAGCAGTAGCCAAGGAGCATGGAGTCAGCGAACAGACTCTTTACACCTGGCGTAAGCGCTTCGGCGTCATGGAAACCAATGATGTTAAGCGGTTGCGACAACTAGAGCTGGAGAATGGGCGGCTGAAGAAGTTAGTGGCTGAACGGGATCTTGAAATCGAAGTGATGAAGGAGATTGCCGTAAAAAAGTGGTGAGCGTACCCGCTCGTCGCAAGCAGGTCGCTTACGCCAAGCAGCGCGGCTTGTCAGAACGGCGGGCGTGTACGCTACTGAATGTGGCACGATCATCCCTGCACTATGAGTCGGTACAAGCGGTAAAGGATATACAGGTGATGTCTGGGATGGCGACCCTGTCAGCGCAGTACCCCCGTTATGGCTATCGGCGCATCCGGATATTCTTGGAGCGTCAGGGGCACAAGATGAGCGCGGGACGCGCATACCGCTTGTGGAGCAAGGCTGGGCTACAGGTACCAAGGAAACGCCCGAGACGGCGTATTGCCAGCGGTCGACCCAGGCCACAGGCACCGATAGTAGCCAACCAAGTATGGGCGTATGACTTTGTATTCGACACCACGGCGACCGGGCAGCAATTGAAATGTCTGACCGTCGTTGATGAGTACACACGTGAGTCGCTGGCAATTGATGTAGCTGGGTCGATACGCTCGACCAGAGTAATCGAGGTGCTGTCGCAATTGATCAGCGTGCGCGGTGTGCCCAAGATATTACGCTCAGATAATGGGCCGGAGTTTGTTTCAAATGCCTTGCTACGCTGGGCCACAAACAATGGGCTAGACATGGCACTGATCGAACCGGGCAAGCCATGGCAGAATGGTGTATCGGAGAGTTTCAACGGCAAATTTCGCGATGAATGCTTGTCGATGGAATGGTTCAGATCAAGAGCCGAAGCCAAAATAGTCATCGAAAGCTGGCGGCATCACTACAATGAAATCCGCCCGCATTCGAGTTTAGGAAATCTGACGCCGATGGCATTCAGATCAATGGGCGGCAAGACCGCTAAAACCGAGGCCATTCTCCAAGTATGACTGGCACGAAGA
>CAWHYN010000014.1:0-9100 GCA_963833515.1 uncultured beta proteobacterium
AGCTGCAATTCAGCCTAGTGTAATAGCATCGCCCAGGCAAGCAGAGCTATACCACGATCCGTCCCGATAAGTCATGTTCGTCCGAGCCGGTGATCCTGACATCGACGAAATCTCCCGCACTTAATCTCTGACCATCTTCGATATATACAAGGCCGTCGATTTCCGGAGCATCCGAGGAACTTCGCGCTATCGCGCCGTCCTCGCCCACCTCATCGACCAACACGGTGATAGTCTTCCCGACCTTGCGCTCGAGGCGTTCCCCGCTGATCTCTTGCTGCAGCAACATCAGGCGCGCGAGCCGCTCCTGTTGCAATTCGGGCGGGACGTGCTCTGGAAGAGCATTGGCCACCGCGCCGTCCACCGGCGAGTAGGCGAATGCGCCGACCCGATCCAGTTGCGCCTCCTCCAGGAAATCCAGCAGCTCATCGAACTCCTCTTCAGTCTCTCCGGGGAAGCCGACGATGAAGGTGCTGCGCAGCGCAAGATCTGGACACGTCTCACGCCATTGCCTGATTCTTTGTAATACATTGTCGCTGCTCGCCGGACGCTTCATCAGTCTGAGGATGCGGTCATTGGCATGCTGGAACGGTATATCCAGATACGGGAGAATCTTGCCGCGCGCCATTAATGGAATCACCTCGTCGACGTGCGGATACGGATACACGTAATGGAGGCGCACCCATGCGCCAAGTTCGCCGATCGCGGCCACCAACTCTGTCATCCGCGTCTTGACCGGCCTGCCGCCCCAGAAGCCGGTACGATATTTCACATCCACCCCATAAGCAGAAGTGTCTTGGGAAATTACCAGCAATTCCTTCACGCCTGCATCGACCAGATTCTGCGCTTCCTGCATCACGTCTCCGACGGGACGGCTGACCAGATCACCCCGCAGACTTGGGATGATGCAAAAGGTGCAGCGATGGTTACAACCCTCGGAGATCTTCAAATAAGCGTAATGTTTCGGTGTGAGGCGTATGCCCTGTGCAGGGACAAGGTCCATGTAGGGATCATGCGGCTTTGGCAGGTGCCGATGGATGGCTTCCATCACCTCATCGGTCGCATGTGGGCCCGTAACAGCGAGTACGCCGGGGTGCGCCTGTTTCACCACATCGCCTTTCGCGCCAAGGCATCCGGTGACGATCACCTTGCCATTCTCAGCCAGCGCTTCGCCAATCGCATCCAACGATTCTTCCACTGCGCTATCGATGAATCCGCAGGTATTGACCACGACCAGATCTGCATCCTGATAAGTGGCGGAGATCAAATATCCCTCAGCACGCAGCCGCGTAAGGATATGCTCGGAATCCACAGTTGCTTTAGGGCAACCGAGCGAAACGAAGCCGATTTTTTGCAGGGATGCTTTACTCATCGAAGCCTTTCATTGATTATTCGGACACGAGGAATTGGACGAGCACGATCGAAGAAATTCCCGATGCGATCAATACGACTTGCTCCAGCGTATCACGCAATGTGGTGCGTTTGTGCAGCCCAGGAATCAGGTCCGCCATCGCGACATAGATCATGCTCGCCGCAGCCAAAGCCAACAGAGTCGGAACTATATTCTCCATCGACCGCAAGGCGTAATAGGCCAGAACACCGCCCAGTAAAGTCGCCAGGCTCGACACCAGGTTGAGAAGCAATGCCTGCGCTTTGGTGTAACCAGAATGCAGCAGAATCATGAAGTCACCGACTTCCTGCGGGATCTCATGCGCGATTATCGCCAGCGAAGTGACCACGCCCAGATGGACATCGGCCAGAAATGCGGCAGCGATAATGATGCCATCAACGAAATTGTGAAAGGTGTTGCCTACCATGATCATGGTGCCGCTGCGACCATGCATCCCTGGCTCGACAGGACCGAGCGCTTCACAATGGTCATCATGACAGTGACGCCACAACAGCAATTTTTCCAGCGTAAAAAACAACATGATGCCGCCCAGGACCGTGCCGCTAACCACTGAAACGCTGGCGCTAGATTTGAGCGCTTCCGGCAATATTTCAAGAAATGCTGCACCCAACAACGCCCCTATCGCGTAACTGACCAGCGAGTTCACCCAGTGCGCGCGTGCGTTCAAAGCGAAGACTGCTGCACACGACACGCTCAATGTGCCGCCAAGGAAACTGACGACGACGATCCACACCAAAACGGTCATGGGGACTATTCAGAAAATTTCGGGCGCGGATTATACCACCGGCAGAGCGGAAGAACCCTGGAGACCAACAGCTGGCGATCGACAGGCTAATCCAGCCAAATAAACGTCCCCATGCGCCCAGTGACCCCATCGCGGCGGTAAGAAAAGAACCTTTCGCCCTCACAATACGTGCAGTGGCCGCCACCATAGATCTTCGTGATACCGAGCGCATTAAGGCGCAATCTCGCCAATGCGTAAAGGTCAGCCATCCATTTGTCGGCGCGGCCGCGAATGAACGCCATTGCAGCCAGCGGGTCGCCCTCCACAAAAGCGGCGCGCACTTCCTCACCCACTTCGAATGCCTGCTGGCTAATGGCTGGGCCCATCCACGCCAACAAGAATTGCGGCTCGACTTTCATCGCGTCGACCGTAGCTTCGACGATCCCCTCGGCCAAGCCCTTCCACCCTGCGTGCACCGCACCCACCACGCTGCCCTGCTGATCACAAAGCAACAGCGGTAGGCAGTCGGCAGTCAGCACTACGCACACGGCATTGCGACGCCGAGCGATGCAGGCATCGGCTTGCGGCAAGCAACTTGCCAGATCTGCGTTGGCGACTGTAGTGCCATGAACTTGTGCGAGCCACACAGGATCGGTGGGCAGCAGGGAGTTGAGCAACATGCGGTTGCGCGCGACGGATAATGACGCATCACCAACATGATCGCCCAGATTGAAGCTGTTATAAGGTATGCTGCTGACACCACCCAGGCGGGTGGTCTGCAAGCTTCTGACATTGGCGGGTACCGGCCAGTCAGGGATCACGCAATAGTCACGCATGCTCATTCACGATATTCCTTATTGCCTGTAACAAATCCCGCATGTCTTGCGGCAGCGGCGCTTGCCATTCCACCATCTCGCCACTCACCGGATGCTCTAGCACCAGACGTGTCGCGTGCAAGGCTTGACGAGGGAACCCGGTCAACAAAGCGCGCAGCTGCGGAACACATTTTTGTGGCCCCTTGAGATAGACCCTGTCGCCCACCAAGGGATGTCCGATGCGCGCGAGATGCACGCGTATCTGGTGAGTGCGGCCGGTTTCCAGGCTGCAGCGCAAAAGCGTGCAGCTCGGGAATTTTTCCTCGATCTGGTAATGCGTGACCGCTGGCTTGCCTTTTTCCACCACCGCCATCTTGACGCGCTGGGTGGGATGCCGCCCGATTGGCGCATCCACTTTTCCGCCACGCGCCACCTCACCATGAACCAACGCCAGGTATTCACGATGCACGCTGCGCGCCTCCAATTGGCGCACCAGACATGTTTGCGCCGTTAGCGTTTTTGCCACCACCAACAGGCCGCTAGTATCCTTGTCCAGCCTGTGCACGATCCCAGCGCGCGGGAGCCCTTCCAGCTGCGGCGCGTAGTGCAACAACGCATTGAGCAACGTTCCCTCCCAGTTACCGCTCCCCGGATGCACTACCAGTCCGACCGGTTTGTTGATCACCAATAAGGCATCGTCTTCGTAGACGATGTCGAGCGCGATGTCTTGAGCGTGATAGGGCTGTTCGGCGGGATGGCCTTGCGGAAATATCTCCAATTTCTCGCCGCCCCAGACCCTTTGCCTGCTCATGGCGAACTCACCGTCCACTTTTACTTGATGCTGAGTGATCCAATCTTGCAGACGACTGCGCGAATACTCAGGGAAGAACTTAACCAACGCCTGGTCCAAACGAAGTCCTGCATAATCAAGCGGAACAGTTAAATGCAACGCAATGGGGAGTGATGGGTTTACGCTATAATTGCCCAAATTATCTTCTGGATTCGTCATGCGCCTTAGTTTAGCTCTATTTCTCCTCCTTACGTTAACCGCCTGTGGATTGTTCGGCGCATTGCCTGATGCCAACAACCCGACAAAAACACCGACCGTGGAGGAGATGTATAACGATGCAAAGAGACGACTGAACGAAAACAGCTATGAGGAAGCTATCAAGCAGTTTGAATCCCTGCAATCGCATTATCCCTATGGGCGTTACGCACAACAGGCCCAGCTTGAGATGGCTTACGCCTACTACCGGCAGAACGACCCTGAATCGGCCATTTCCGCAGCTGATCGTTTCATCAAGCAGTATCCGAACAACCCGCATGTGGACTACGCCTACTATGTAAAAGGTTTGGCCAACTTCAATTCCGACATCGGTGTCTTTGGTTTGGCGACCGGGCAGGATCCGACGGAGCGTGACCCGAAAGCAGCACGCGATTCGTTTGCTGCGTTCAAGGATCTGGTAACACGCTTCCCATCCAGCAAGTACGCGCCCGACTCCAGATTGCGTATGCACTATCTACTAGATGCCCTGGCAAAATATGAACTCCATGTCGCCAGATACTACCTGCGCCGTGGGGCAAATATTGCTGCTGTGAATCGTGCCAAGGAAATATTGATTGAATTTCCGAACACGCCGGCAATACACGATGCACTACTGATCCTGGTGCAAGGCTATGATGCCTTGGGCATTAAGGAACTGCGCGACGATGCTCAGCGCGTTCTGGATAAGAACTACCCCCAAGCCGCCGCCCTGAATGACAAGGACAGCCTAATATCGCGGTAGCGTTTTCGAAAGTTAATTTGTTTTGCTCCAACCCTCCGAGATGACATTTCCATGAATTATTGTAGCGTCTGTGGCGCCCCGCTTGAACTGCGTATCCCTCCGGATGACAACCGCGCGCGCCACGTGTGTACCCGCTGCGGCGAAATACACTACCAAAATCCCAAGTTGATCGTCGGGGCCCTTCCCGTGTGGCACGACAAAATCCTGCTATGCCGACGCGCCATCGAACCTCGCCACGGATTATGGACACTTCCGGCCGGTTTCATGGAAAACGGTGAAACCACCACCGAGGCAGCCAAACGCGAAACGCTGGAAGAGGCCAATGCGCGCATTGCGATCGGGGATCTTTATTCTATGTACAGCTTGCCCTATATCAACCAGGTTCACCTGCTGTTCCGAGCCGAACTGCTTGATCTGGATTTTGGTCCTGGGCCAGAAAGCCTGGAAGTCAAACTATTCAGTGAACCTGAAATACCATGGAATGAAATCGCGTTTCGCCCGGTACGTTTCAGCATCGAACATTATTTTGCGGAACGCAATAGCGGAACATTCAGCTTTCACATTGGCGAATTGGCTCCACCCTTGCAAAGCTTATAGCTTGCTTTGCGCAAATCAGCCCCGCACTCATATAATCACGGCGAATTCACTGCAGCGAAAAGAACAATGAACGCCATAAGCAATATTATCTTACTGAGCGCCTTTGCCGTGACAGGTTGTTCATCGACGCACGCGAATAATCCGGCGGATCCGCTGGAGCCATTGAATCGCGGCATATATAGATTCAACGATACAGTCGACAAAGCCATTGTTAAGCCCGTTGCACAGGGATACAAAGTGGTAGTCCCAACATTTGGCAGAACCATGGTTTCGAATTTCTTCTCCAACCTGGATGATGTCGTCGTCACGGCCAATGATCTACTCCAACTTAAGCTTGTTCAAGGCTTCTCTGATGGCATGCGTTTCTTTGTAAATTCCACGATTGGCTTCTTCGGTCTAATCGACGTTGCAACAGTTGGCGGCTTAAAAAAGCATGACGAAGATTTTGGTCAGACGCTGGGCAAGTGGGGCGTTGGCAACGGTCCCTACCTCGTCTTGCCGATATTAGGGCCCAGCACGCTGCGTGACAGCGTTGGTTTGTATGCCGACGGATACTTTAGCCCGATATACCAACTGCACAACATGCAAACACGCAACCAGGCATACATCGCAAGAGGGGTCAACCGGCGTACAGAGCTTCTCGATCAGGAAAAAGTCTTGAACGAGGCGATGATCGATCCGTATGAATTCCTCCGTGATGCATATTTGCTTCATCGCATAAGCCAGGTCTACGACGGTAATCCTCCGCGCGTACGATATGAAGAGGATGACAGCGACGATTCCATCCAACCGGGGCCTGCAAAAACGAAGGCCCCGGCATCGAATACTGACAGCGCCCCTTCGTCCGAACCGAAGTAAAGCCTCTTTATGCATTGAGGAGCGATTGAAAGCCCGGGCCCGATTTCGCCCATTTTGCGGCGCTGTGACGACACCCCTTCCAAGGACAAGTTCCCAGTGCGGAAAGACCTGATGCGATTGCGGACAGCCGTGCCAGTGGATCGGGGGTCTGGATCGCGAGGATCAGTCAAGCCGATCAGCACGCTGGGGTCATATGAAGCTGTCCGAAACAATTTCGGCATCTAACCGGGTGCTAGAATCGCGCAGCAAAAAGGAGAACCCGCTAAGCGCGTCAAATCATGCAGACGCCGTGATGTAGCAAGCGATGCACACCGCAATCGGTGATATCGCCACGGCAGGTTAAGGGCATTTAGCTTTTCCCGTTGCGCAAGGCCGCGATGCGCTCATCCAACGGCGGGTGGGTCATGAACATTTTTGCAAAAGCATGTCCTCCGGAGATCCCGAAAGCGGCCATTTTCTCCGGAAGCGTGGCCTGCTCATGATTGATCTTCAAGCGTTCCAAGGCAGCGATCATCTTGTTGCGTCCCGCCAGATTCGCTCCCCCAGCATCGGCACGAAATTCTCGTTGGCGCGAGAACCACATTACGATCATGCTTGCGAGCACACCGAGCAGCAATTGCGCCGCCATCTCGGCAACGAAGGCGCCGATGCCGGGGCCGTTGCGTTCATCATTTTTGAGCAAGACGCGATCGACGAAGAACCCAAAAAGTTTGGCGAAAAAAATCACGAATGTATTCACCACCCCCTGAATCAAGGCCAAAGTCACCATGTCGCCATTTGCGATATGAGTAATCTCATGTCCCAGGACAGCTTCGGCTTCATCATTGTTCATGTTGCGCAAAAGGCCAGTACTCACGGCGACCAGTGCACTGTTGCGATTCCACCCTGTCGCAAAGGCATTCACATCCGGCGCGTCGTACACCGCGACCTCCGGCATGCCGATGCCCGCTGCCTGCGCATGCCGGCGCACTGTTTCAACGAGCCAGCGTTCTGTAGGATCTGTCGGGTTTTCAATGACTTGTGCACCTACCATACGCTTGGCCGACCACTTGGACATGGCCAGCGAAACGAGCGAACCGGCGAAACCGATCACGGCGGACAGTACCAGCAGTGCGCTGAAGTTGATCCCGCCCGTTGCATTCAGCCAGCGATCCACCCCGAGCAGCCGGAGCGTGATGTTGATCACGAAAACAACTGCCAAGTTGGTAAGAATAAATAGAAAGATCCGCTTCATAGGTTTACAATCTCCAATCTCTAATTTGTGCCATTCAGTCTACCATCGTTGTCATGGCACGTCGTATGTTGAGGATGGTTCCTGAAATTTCAAGGGTGGGTTCAATAGTGGTAAACTGGCCCTGATTCGACGACATTCTGGAGGTTCTGTTGCAAGAACTGCTCAATCATCCCGCCGTACAGGGCGGTTTGGCCCCTTTTCTGGTCGCACTGATCACCGCTGAATTGTTCCAACGCGCCCGATTGAGTGGTCTGGCCATCATCGCCGGATTTGCGGTCACCGTGTACTTGGCCAGCAACTTCACGATCGAGCCGCTTACCGCCTCGCGAAAGATCGTTCTATTGGGATTAATCACCGCAGTGCTTGGCTTGCTGCTCAGTTTACTGCAATCACGCTGGTTCGACTGGTTGCTTCCCGTGCTGGGAGGCGCGGCCGCTATTTGGACAGTACAGCGCATTCTCCAGCAGCAACCGCTCCAAGCGGTATTTCTGTGGGGTGCGGGTTGCGCAGCGTATGTCGCCGTTTTGGTATGGGGAATGGACAAACTAGCGAATGAGCCGGTGCGCGCCGCCAGTGCAGCGACCGCACTGGGCATAGGTACAGGCGCCGCGGCCTTGGTCGGCGCGTCCGCTTTGCTCGGCCAGTTCGGTTTGGCGCTCGGCTCTGCCGCAGCTGCGCACCTGTTGATTCAGATGATCAGCAACCAAGGTCTTCCGACCGGACGCACCTTCACTTTACCACTCGCGCTGATTGCCGGATTGACCGGTTGCGTGGCCGTCCTCAGCGCAAGGCTTCCATGGTACGCGTTGCCCATCCTTGCTGCCATTCCCTTCGTTGCCTGGCTTGTGCCGCTGCCCGGACAGTCATCCCGTGTGCAAGCCACGCTACTTATAATTCTGACATTCTTCCTCGTCGGGGGTGCAGTCTATGTGACATGGCGAGTCGCCGGCGATATACCATTCTAGGAGCGTTCCGTTTCTTCCTCATTAATCGCACCCGACAGGTCATTATTTCAAGGTGTCATATTTGTTTACAGCCCTGATTCATAGTCAGCGACTTCCTCCATTTGGGCATCTGACATCAGGTCAGCAATCATGCCCATCATGCCGCTTGGCTCGTTGGTACGAGCATTACTCCTGAAATCCTTGAGCTGTTTTATCAGATAGTTCTTGTTTTGCCCGCCAATTACTGGCGCCGTTGGATTGTTGGGTGCCAACCCCTTTCCATTTACACCATGGCAGGTTTGGCAGCCGTTCCCAGCCTGAAACCGTCTTCGACCAGCGTCACTATCACCTGAGCCGGCACCTTTCATCGTATTTTTGCTTGCAAAATAAGCCGCAATATCCATAACATCCTGATCGTTTGTCAATCTGCCTGCGATGTCAGTCATTGCCGGGTCTCTGCGTGAGCCAGACTGAAAGTCCTTGATCTGTTTTCGGATATAAACGGCATATTGGCCCGCAAGTTTGGGGCAATCCGTTGTGGCAGGATTGCCGTCCTCTCCGTGGCAGGCTTGGCATAACAAAGATTTGATTCTTCCTGCGACCGGATCGCCACTTCCCATTCGCTTTGCAATTTCATCAGGGTCATCCTCTGCGTAGGCTCCCTTGGCCACCAGCAGTATGACAGCCAGACCAGTCACCAATTTGATTAGCATGCGGGACATACTTTCCTGTT
>CAWHYN010000015.1:0-75779 GCA_963833515.1 uncultured beta proteobacterium
GGGTCCACCAACAGCATGTCGCCCTGCTCGGGATAAGATCTGTCCCCCGGAGCCGTGAACGTTCGCGCGAATCTTGATCTCGTCGTCAAACCGGCCGTTGCTGTTGAAGTCGATCAGGACGACGTGCCGCTTCTTTCCCTCCAATGTGATCTCGCCTTCGCGGTAGGCGGCCGCGTTGATCGAGAGCTGCGCGTAGCTGAAGTTCGACGAACTTTGCACGTGCCCCCTGAGGAAAAAAGCGGCCTTCACGGGCGTCCCGTCGATGACCAGCGCCACATCGAGCCGTGGGAACTGGAGCTGCGAGAACGACTGCCCGGAACCATCGGAGCCCGACGTCACTTTCGCCTCGATCACCTGATCGTCGGTCAGATCGCCGTTGTGATTGAAGTCGAAGTAGAGCCGGTCGTAGACGGGCACCTTGGGTGGAACCACCGCCTTGGTGAGCTTCTCTTTCAACCTGTCGATGGCCGAATCCGTCTTGGGCTGCGTCTTGGCGTTCGCCTTTTCTTTTTTCGGTTTTTCATCCTTCGCATCGGACTTCGGCGCCGAGGTATCCAGGGCGAAGGCGAATTCCTGCGTCCCCAGCTTGGCCACTCCGCGGAAAGGACACGGCGAGTGGTACTTCGGCTCCTTCTTCACGATCTTCTTGAACGCTGCCGTTGACTGTTCGTTGCCCATCATCCGAACGCCGCTCTTCCCATCCGGCATCACTTGCATGAAGAAGCACTGTGGGTAGGTGGCCCGGTAGATGTAGTCCATCTGGCCGGATAAGCGCCCGGAGTCCTGCGAGTCCAGCCGCTTGAGTTCGAGGGTCCAGGTCTCGGCCCGGACGACGGCCACGGCCGCAAAGATGGTCCCCCCGATGACGATGAGCCTGACAAGACGTGATGGCGGCGGTCGCATGAGCTTGGTCCTCCCGGTTGTTGGCGTCATTCTCACACCCCCCTCCGCGGGCCCATATCACCCGCATTGTAACGTGTTCTTCAATTCTGTCAACGATCACAACAATTTGCGCTCGCCCTGGCTGCAAGGATCGGACGACGTTGTTGCCGGGGGCACGTATTCCGGCAGACGAAGCAGCTTGTGGAGCGGTATCGGTACAGCGGACAACGCAGTGCCAGGATGATGAACGGCAGGTTGAACAAATAAACGGCGGCGGCCATGCCAAGGCTCACAATGGCGAGCCGGGGCAGAACGACCAGGGTCAGCCACATCGGTCGCGGCCGCCCCGACAGGAAATACATGATCGCGTCCTCACCCATCATTCGCACAGATCAGTCCCACCATGACCCCAACGATAAGCCGGTCGCCAGCCACACAAGAAAACGCCGCGGGCGATAGCTCCCTGGCAACAGAGCCGCTAGGGCAAACGCCATTAACAGACCGAACATCCAGGCGAAATAGTTAATCAGCGGCAGGCTGGCGTACAGCCGTAGTACAAAGCCGAACCCGCCACGATGCCAATCAGCCCGGCGAACACGAACGCGATAAGAAAGGCGAGCGTCGGACGACGCCGGGCCAGCCACGGGCTAATGAGCCAAAGTGCCGTCCATGCCGCAACGAACCATTGAAAGGCCGCCCCGAATTGATCCGCACGATGCACACTTCCGAAGAGCAACGACAGAACCGTTCGGTCCAGGGCCAGAGGATCTCACTCAGAAGAAGATACGGAATCAGAATGGTCAACGCCTGCCGGTTTCGATTCTCCTTCACCAGCACGAGAAGCATCGCGATCACGCCAGCCGGCGAAGCTCGGTATGTGATGGTACCAGCTTCCACTCGACGACGGTCGGCTCGCTCTCGTGGGGACCCAAGCCGGCCAAGTCCGAAGCAGCCACGATGCTCAGCGGGCCCGGAGGACTGTCAGGGGTACTCGCCACGAGTACCCATACGGAACGCGCCTCAGCCATATTCCGACATCGAGTCCCTGGAAGCGATCTCCCGATCGCCTTAGTAGACGGTGAATCGCGGCGGTTCGCCGCGTTGCGCATCGCAATACATGCGTTTTTCCGCGTCGCGCAATTCGTAACCGAGGCGGATCACCCGCCCATGGCGATGCACCCAAGATCGAGCTTCAAGGATCAGCCGTCTTACAAGAACAGTTTGCTGGCGGTGATAGTCAACCTGGGGGCGTCTCGCACCACTTCATCGGTGTCCCAGTCGATGATCCACCTGGGAGAAACGTCGCCACGAACCCGCCCTTGAGGTTAATCCGCTCAACAAGATGATACTCACCGACCGGGAGCGACCACGTTCGGGCCGGGCTTACGAAGGACCATCCGCTTCTTGGGGACCGAACGGGTTGTCATGATCCTCTGTCTCCAGAACCAGTTGTTCGACCGCGCCGCCTTTTTCGATCTTCAACTGGCCCATCGTCGGAGTCGAAGGAAGCGTGGCCGCAGCCGGTTTCGCCGCCGTCAAGTGGCCTGGTGCGGCGAACGCAGACGCCGAATACGCCAGACACGCGTGCGGCAAGAAATTTCCGACGGCATCCCGCCTGCCCCAAAGGGGCGTAGGTTCGCCCAGCCCAGGGCAACGCCCTTAAGTTTGCCCACATCTTTCTCTCCAGTGCCGACGCATGTTCCGCCATGGCTTGGAGTTTCGTCCAGCCGCGCCAGAGGACGAGCCAACCGGGGCGGTGGTCGCCTTTGCGGTTTTGGTGGCCGCCCAACCGGGCCAACGCGTAGCAGAATTCATGCACGGTCAGATCGGTTCGTTGTTTCCCGTAACGCCACAGGCTGAGCACCATGACCAACAACACAGGAAAGAGGGCCGTGGCCAAACGCGTCTTCCGCATCGGCTCGGCGGCTGGCGTCGCGCAGTTGCAGCAGACTCACTCCCACCACCGAAATCAAGGCGATGGCCGGTTGAAGCCGGTCTTCCGTCGTGAACTGCATGTCTTCGATCTGGCAGCCCGTCTTCAACGCCTTGTGATACTCTTCGATGATCCAGCGGCATTGATACCAGTCGATCCGTTCGTTCGCATCCGCCAGCATCGTTCACCGGCACATTGGTCAAGAGAATCCATTCCAACGGCTCCACGACCGGCGGGCGGATCGATCTCGCGCCACGCGCACGACCCACGTCGTCAGCGGCACGCCGCGAATCTCGCCGCGCGGCTGTTTGGGCACCAACAGCGTAACCTTCGCGACCAGCGATACGACACCGTGGCCGTCCGCGCCGCACGTTGCGCCGTCGCGGCGACTTCCACCGTACGGCGTCCTGCGTTCCGGCAAGTTTGCGGGCAAAGTCGTGCAGCTTCGTTTGCTCCCCGTTTTCCAGGGAAATACGGCGATTGTGCTTCGACCGCACCAGGTATGACTTGCCCTGCGGACTCCACGAAATCCAAGAACTCCAGCACATCGGCGCCCGGTCGGCCACTTCCACTTGACGCCGACCGGAAGCCGCAGCCGGAATGTGCTTGCTGGCGATCTTCCACAACGCGACAACGCGATCCGTGCGCTGCCGACTCGCTCCCGCGGTTTCCTTCTTCGTTCACCTTCGGCCGCTTGGCCAAATGCTGGTACGCCAGCCCCAACACCTCGCGGGTCTCCGCCACCACGGCCAGCACGTTGTGGGCCACGTAACCGCGATTTCCGCCGTTGCCGATTTGCCCCAAGGCTCCAATGGACGTCAGATCCGCTAAAGTCCAATTCCGTGCCGTCCTGAATCACCAGCACCGTACCCTCGACCTCCGGCCATCTTCTCCAATGTCCGCTGACGCGGCGAGGCCAACACCGAGCCATGGGTGACCTCTTCCCAATCCATCAACCGATACAACGCCTTCAGGCTCGCCGGCGATTCGATCTTGTCCGGCAACGTCCCGCCGGGATGATCGCCATCCTGTCCGCCAATTCCACGAGTCGCGCCGTTCGTCGCCGGTCCCCCAACTGGCCGCCCCAAAATGTTCCTCCCCAAACGTCACTCCCAACGCCACTCGGTCATCCATGACCCGTCCTCCTTGCTAAGTCCAATGGCGGCAATCCATTCCGCCGCCTGATCATTATAGCAAAGATGTGGGTAAACTTAAGGCGTTGCCCTGGGCTGGGCGAACCGCCGGGCCTTTCAGCGCCCGAAGATCACCGTGAAACCTGCGAACAAAAACGGAAACCATCACAGCCTCACGAAAACCGAGACTCTAGCACCATTCTCGGGTCGTGATTTCAGATCGCTCGAAATAGGCCGCGAAAACGCAAAAGTGCGAAGGCGCGAAAGAAAGCCCGCCCACAAACCAGGTGGGGTGGAGTCTGAACGCTCCCATGTGCTTGTTTTTCGCGTTTTCGCCCCTTCGTGTTTTCGCGATTGCCCAATCTCGATGCTACAGTGTCCGAAAACCGACCCTTTCACCTACCCAGATTGCAGGTATCATGGATGCTCATTACCAGAGGACATTACCAGAGAACTCTGACGGGAGAATCCAAAAATGAGTCTACGAATAGCCGCCTTTCTCGGAGTTTTGTCGATTTTCGCCGGTGCGGTCAGTCGAGTCCTGGCCGCCGGGGAAACGATCCACGTTGCCGAGCTTCGCTGTGAATATCTGGTCGATCCGCTGGGCATCGACGTGGTCCAACCGCGCCTAAGTTGGCAAATCCAGTCGAGCGATCCCGCCGGACGGGGCCTGCGTCAATCGGCCTACCAAGTATTGGTCGCCGGCACCGAGGCGGCCCTTCAGGCGGATCACGGCGACCTATGGGACTCGGGCCGGGTGGAATCGGACCAGTCGGTCAACGTCGTCTTTCAAGGCAAACCGCTTGCGAGCAAGACGGTCTGTTTCTGGAAGGTCCGCGTTTGGGACCAAGACGGCCGGGCGTCGTCGTGGAGCAAGCCGGGGAAGTGGTCGATGGGCCTGCTGAGCCCGCGGATTGGAAGGCCCAATGGATCGGCGTCGCACCCCAAGCGGGGCAACCCAAGAACGATCCGTGGTTCCGCAAGACGTTTTCCACTGACCGGCCGGCCGGTCCGCGCCACGGCCTACGTCGCTTCGCTCGGGATATCACGAACTCTACATGAACGGCAAAAAGGTCGGCGACCGGGTGCTGGCGCCGAGCATCAGCGATCTTACGCAAAGGGTGCGCTATGTCACCTACGACGTGTCGGATTATCTTCGCGAAGGGAAAAACGCGGTCGTCCTTTGGGCTGCGCCGGGCTGGGCCGATTTCGCCGAATTCAACGTGAAAGACAAGCCGCTGGTGATGGCCCAGATCGAGATTCTTCAGCCGAACGGCCAATCCGTGCAGATCGTCACCGATGCGACGTGGAAGACCCATCCGAGTCCGCTTTCGCCGCTGGGAAAATGGGCCGTGCCCGGCTACGGCGGCGAATCGCTATGACGCCACGCGCGAAGTGCCCGGCTGGAACACGGCCGAACTGGACGATTCGGCGTGGAAGGCGGCGGCCGTCTTCTCGCCGAAGGTCCGACTCTCGGCCGAGATGATCGAGCCGAACCGCCGCATCGAAACCTTGAAACCGGTGGAGATCGCGTCGCCGCGGCCGGGCGTGTTCCGCGTCGACATGGGCCGCAACTACGCCGGCTGGTTCGAGATTCGCATGAAGGGCCGCCCCGGCCAAAAGGTCACGCTGGAATTCGCCGAGCGGCCCGAACGAGAGCAGACACATACGGACAGGCAAGCGAATACATCTTCGGCACTGCGGGCGAAGGAGTGTTCTGCCACCGCTTCAATCATGCCGCTTCGCGCTGGGTCACGATTCGCGGCTTGAAACGGCTCCTCGGCGGAGGATATCCGCGGATACCTGGTCAGCACCGATTGCCCGCGGGCCAGCCGGTTTGAATGTTCGAATCCGCTTGATGAACCGCATCTACGACACGACGCTTTGGACCTACCGCTCGCTGAGCTTGGGCGGATACACGGTCGACTGTCCGCACCGCGAGCGGTGCGGCTACGGCGGCGACGCCCACGCCACGATGGAAACCGCCATGATGAACTTCGCCGTGGGGGCGTTCTATACGAAGTGGCTCGGACGATTGGCGCGACGTGCAACATCCCAACGGCGATTTGCCCTACACCGCGCCGACCTATTTCGGCGGCGGCGGACCGGCGTGGAGCGGCATTTGCATCACCCTGCCCTGGCAAGTCTATTTGCACTACGGAGATCGCCGCATCCTCGAACAATGCTATCCGACCATGCAGCGATGGATCGCCTTTCTCAATACGAAGGCAAAAGGCCATCTCCTTCAACCTTGGGGTGGGATATGGGACTTCTTGGGCGATTGGGTGCCGCCGGGCAAGGGGCAAGAACCGGGGCACACAGGACATCCATTACATCAATGCGCATGGCACCGCTACGCTGGCAGGCGACATCGAAGAAACCAAAGCGATCAAGCAAGTGTTCGGTACTCACGCTGCCAATCTACCGGTCAGCTCGACCAAGTCCATGCACGGGCACCTGATGGGCGCGGCGGGGGCATTGGAATTCATGGCTGCGGTGCTGGCTTTGCAACACAATGCTCTCCCCCCCACCATCAATCTTCATGTGCCCGACCCGGAATGCGATCTGGACTACGTTCCCAATCATGGCCGGACGGACGTCAAACTCAACGCAGTAATGTCCAATTCGTTTGCGTTTGGTGGTACCAATGCGGTACTGATCGCCAAGCGTTTCGATTCCTAAAGCGTGTGCGGCGTCATCACTGCTGACGCCATGAATTCAGACTGCTGGAAAACGTATTAGGCAAGTTGAATGTCAATCGACGTATCAAAGTGAATCGCATGGTCGCAACAGCAGCAAGATGACACGGAATCAATCAAACCATTGAGTCACTCTTAGTGTCTTTTTTCCAGGGACATAAAGCGCATGAACACCTTGGATGCGCTTTTTAGACACGTCAAGTTTTTGCCGTCGCAACAATCGGTTGGCATGACCAATCTCTGAGAGGCGAATCCTCCGATTACCGGTCTTGGCTCTCCTGGAATGATGAAGTTTTGAACCAGGGATAAACGGTAAAAATTGGTCCGGGGCCGACCAGGCAAGCGCATTCGCTCAATTGCCACCGCGGCACGCAGAGCGCAGATCCAGCCAGGAATTGACTGTCTGCCGGATGAAAGGGCAAGCGGCCATTTGCCAGGGGTACCATTGGTGCCGGCAATAGTGCCAAAATTCATGGAAAAGCCTTGCAGGCAATGAAGATTCGGTGGCATTATGTGCGTCAGTACCGTTAAGATGTTTCAGATGCAGGCATCGAGCTAGTTGTTGAAGACTTCGCCGTGCAGCTTAGTACATCACGACCACCTCAATAAAAAATATTCCGAGCTGATAGAGTGCCGGCATCCACTTTTTTTGGACTCTTGGGAAGCGGGTGGTCATCAAAAGTTTCACGTCGTTTTCTGGTCCTTCGCAGATGATCTCCACTTTTGCATGGAGGAAAAATGAAACGCTCGATTCGATTTGGTTTGAACGGTCGCCCCATCACACTCAAAACCGACGACGACCGCACCCTGCTATGGGTGTTGCGTACGGATCTTGAACTCACCGGCACAAAGTACGGATGCGGTGAGGGAATATGCGGCGCATGTACTGCCATCGTCGGCGACAAAGCGGTGCGTTCTTGCAAGACATTGCTCAAGAATATAGAAGGCAAGGAAGTCACCACGATAGAAGGCCTGGCGCGCGATGGCAAACTGCACCCCTTGCAGCAGGCATTTATTGAGCACGGCGCGGTCCAGTGCGGCTACTGCACCTCCGGGATGCTGCTCGATGCCTATGCGTTCCTCCGTGAAAACCCAAAACCCTCTCGCGAGGCCATTGTTGCTCATATGGAGCGCAACCTTTGCCGCTGCGGGGCCCACCAAAGGATAGTTGCAGCCATCGAAGACGCTTCCAGTCAAATGAGGAGGCAATCATGAGCGCTTCCGTAGGGATGAGCCGCCGCACATTCTTAAAGCTGGCCGGCGGCGGGATTGTCGTCCTGGTCGGCCTTCACCCGCTGGCGGGCTTCTCTCAGGACGCGAAGCTCCTCTACCCTGAGGATTTCAACGCCTATCTGTTGATCGGAGAGAACGGACGAGTCACAGTTTTTTCCGGGAAGATCGAGATGGGTCAAGGTGTATTGACCTCCCAGGCGCAAATGGTTGCCGATGAGTTGGGCGTTGAACTTGCATCGGTTGACATGATACTGGGCGACACCGACAAATGCCCGTGGGACAGGGGAACGTTCGGGTCGCTCACGACGCGCATGTTCGGGCCAACGCTGCGCGCGGCTGCCGCCGAGGCGCGCGAGGTCTTGATGATGCTTGCTGCCGAGAAACTTGGGGTCCCAAAGGAAAAGGTCACGGTCAAAAACGGCATTGCCTTTGTTACGGGCGAACCAAACCGGAAGGTTAACTACGGTGAGCTTTCCAAGGGAGCACGCATCACAAGGGTTCTGGACGAAAAGGCTGTCTTGCGAACCGTCCCCGAATTTCGCGCAATGGGCGCATCGCCCAAGCGGCTGGATGCACTTGATAAAGTCACCGGTGCGACCAAATATGCTGCCGACATCAGAATCCCGGGTATGCTCTACGCGCGGATCTTACGTCCGCCGATGCATGGCGCCATACTGCAGCAGCTAGACACCTCCGGTGCCGAGAAATTGGCGGGGGTGACCATCGTCAATCGCGGGGACCTTGTTGCCGCATTACACGCCGATCCAGAAGCCGCCGAGGATGCGTTGATGCGTATCAAAGCGGACTGGCAATTCCCCGACGCGAAGCTGGACCCAGAAAGCATATTTGACCACATTCAATCTGGGGCAGGCCCGCTGAAGAGTTTGGCGGACCGCGGCGACCTTAATGCGGCTCGCGCAAATGCCGCGCGCTTGTTCGATGCAACGTACCATAAGGGATACGTTGCGCATGCGGCGCTTGAGCCCCATGCAGCCTTGGTCGAAATCAAGAGCGGGATGGCAACGGTCTGGGCATCGACGCAGACCCCGTTTCCTACAAGGGATCGAATCGCCCAGGTTCTCGGGCTCGATCCAAAGAACGTGCGCGTGATTTCCCCGTTTCTCGGCGGCGGGTTTGGCGGCAAGAGTGCCGACAGTCAGGTGGTCGAGGCTGCGCGGCTGGCGCAGATAACGGGCAAACCCGTGCAAGTGGCCTGGACTCGCGCTGAAGAATTTTTCAATGACACATTTGATCCAGCTTCGGTCGTGAAGATTGTCTCGGGTATCGAGCATGACGGAAGGATCTCGCTTTGGGACTATTCCGTCTACGCTGCCGGCGAGCGCGGCGCAACCTGCTGCTACGATATTCCCAACGCCCGGATCAGCTCGGGCGGTGGATTGTCCTATGGTTCCGTTACGGCAACCCCACCGGTAAGCCTTCATCCGTTTGCGGTCGGACCCTGGCGATCACCAGGCGCAAACATGAACGTGTTTGCCATCGAATCGCAAATTGACATGATGGCATCAGCGGCCGGACAGGACCCGCTTGCATTCCGCCTTCGGAATCTGAAGGATTCCAGGATGCGCAGAGTTCTGCAAGCCGCGGCTGATGCATTTGGCTGGAAGCCGGCTGTTTCACCAAGCCGGAGGGGGTTTGGGCTGGCGTGCAATATCGATGCCGGAACTTATGTCGCGACGATGGCGGAAGTCAAGGTGGATCCAATGAATGGAAGCGTGAAGGTGATCCGGGTCGTCTGCGCACAGGACATGGGGATCGTCGTGAATCCAGAGGGTGCAAAGATGCAAGTTGAGGGAGGCATTACCATGGGTCTCGGGTACGCATTGGCCGAGGAGCTTCGTTTCCTGGGAGGTGAGATTCTTGACCGAAATTTTGACACCTACGACATCCCGCGTTTCTCCTGGATTCCCCGTATCGAGGTCGTGCTCGTCAAGAATGACGATCTGGCGCCACAGGGGGGCGGAGAGCCGCCGATCACGACTACCGGCGCGGTGATTGCCAACGCGATCTTTGATGCAACCGGGGCACGCATGGTCAGGCTGCCAATGACCGCTGATCGCATCCACCAGGTGATTGCGAAAGTGGATGCCAGATGACCTGCGTAAAGATCCGATCCCGGGAAATCCGGAAGCAAACATCTTAAGAATTTGCGAAAATATTGCGAACAAGGGGACACTATGGTCAGCGTCGATCTTTCGGTACTCAAAACACTGCGGTTGTGGCAGGCAGAAGAGATTCCCCAGCGGTTGGTGACGGTGGTGAAGACCTATGGGCCCAGCCCGCGTCCGGAAGGCGCCATGCTTGCCCTGCGCGGCGATGGGGTGGTGGTGGGCCCCGTTTCAGGTGGCTGCGTCGGGGACGACCTTGTCCTGCTGGCGCAGCGCGGCTTGCGGGTTGATCGCTGCACGCTGTTGAAAAACGGTGAAACGCCCGAAGAGGCCAAGCGTTTCCGATTGCCCTGTGGAGCAGTATCCATCCTTGCACACCTCATTTCTGTTCGCAATGAGGCAAGACCAGGCAGATAGTCACTTAATCAGGAGACATGCACATGATTTCATTTACCCTCAACGGAAAAGCCACCAAGATCGATGCCGATCCCAATACCCCCTTGCTGTGGGTGCTGCGCGACAATCTGCAGCTGACCGGGACGAAATACGGCTGCGGTATGGCCCAATGTGGCGCCTGTACGGTCCATCTGGATGGTCGGGCTGTTCGCTCCTGCGTGACACCAGTTTCCATGGCCAGCGGAAAGCACGTCACGACGATCGAAGGGCTGTCCGAAACGACGCTGGGGAAAACCGTGCAAGCGGCCTGGCAGGAAGTTGACGTGCCGCAGTGCGGATATTGCCAGTCCGGCCAAATCATGGCGGCCACTGCCCTGCTCATGGAGAATCCGCACCCGAGCGAGTCGCAGATCTCGGCCGCGATGGATGGCAACTTGTGCCGCTGCGGCACCTACAATCGCATCCGCTCGGCAATCCAGAAGGCGGCTGAACAGCACGGAGGTTCCAAATGAAAATCGTGACTCCGGAAAATCGTTCCCGCCGCGAATTCTTCAAGGATACCGCTGCCTTGGTAGGCGGACTGGTGATCGGGTTCTATCTGCCCATGAGGGGTGGCCGTGCTTTTGCCGCAGATGCGCCGCCAAAACCGGTATATCCACCCAACGCTTTCATCCACATCTCGGCGGACAACAGCATCACAATCGTCGTTAACAAGTCAGAGATGGGCCAAGGTGTATTCACCTCGCTCCCGATGTTGATCGCGGAGGAACTGGAAGCCGATTGGAGCCGCATCCGCGTCGAATCTGCACCGGTGGCAGCCGTTTATAACCATACTGGCTTCGGCATGCAGCTCACAGGCGGCAGCACCAGCATCGCGTCGTCGTGGCAGCAACTGCGTCGAGTGGGCGCCAGTGCCAGGTTATTGCTGATCCGTGCCGCGGCCCAGCAATGGGGCGTACCGCCAAGCGAATGCACGGCCGAAAACAGCCAGGTGATTCACTTGATAAGCGGCAAGAAATCGAGTTATGGCGCACTGGCAGACGCTGCTGCCAAGCTGTCACTGCCGGACGACATCGAACTCAAGTCGCCCAAGGATTTCAAGCTGATTGGCAAGCCCACCAGACGTCTCGATACGCCGGAAAAGATCAACGGCAGCGCACAGTTTGGCCTGGACGTTTATCTGCCGGGCGTACTGACCGTCCTGATTGCGCGTAGCCCTGTATTCGGGGGGAAGGTGAAGCGGTTTGACGCGACTGAGGCGCGCAAGGTGCCAAACGTGCAGGGAATATATCAGGTGCCTACCGGTATAGCGGTTGCTGCAAGCGGATTCTGGCCGGCCAAGACTGCACGGGACCTGTTGGAAATAGATTGGGAGGAAGGACCCGGTGCGATGCTCTCTACCGTGAAAATGCGTCCAGAATACCTCGAGCTCGCAAGAAAGCCGGGGATTGTGGCTCAAAAGATCGGAGATTCGGCCCAGGGGTTCAAGGACGCGCATGCGTCCGTCAGTGCGGAATACGAAGTGCCTTATCTGGCACATGCCGCCATGGAGCCGCTCAACGTGGTAGTGGACCTCAAACCAGACCACTGCACCATCTGGACCGGCACCCAAGCACAGACCATGGACCGGGCAATGGCGGCACAGACGGCCGGACTCAAACCGGAACAAGTGGAGATTCATACCACCTACCTCGGTGGCGGTTTCGGCCGGCGCGCAAATCCGAGATCTGATTTCGTGATGGAGGCTGTACAGGTGGCCAAGGCGATTGGCAAACCCGTCAAGGTTGTGTGGACGCGAGAGGACGACACGCGCGGAGGCAACTACCGGCCGATGTGGGCCGACCGAATCGAAGCCGGGATAGCAAATGATGGCAAGCCTCTGGCTTGGAAGCATACCATCGTCGGCCAGTCCATTGTTGCCGATACGCCATTTGAAGGGTTCCTGACCAAGAACGGCATCGATGCCACCTCGGTGGAAGGTGCAGCAAACATGCCTTACGCGATCCCCAACGTGCTGGTCGAACTGCACAGCCCGAAGAACGCCGTTCCCGTCCAGTGGTGGAGGTCAGTTGGCCACTCGCACACGGCATTCGTGGTCGAAACCATGATTGACGAACTCGCGCAGCTTGCCGGCAAGGACCCGATTGCATACCGGCTAGACATCCTCCCAGCGGCTTCCCGTTACCGAGGCGTGTTGCAGCTGGCGGCGGAAAAGGCCAGCTGGAGCAAAAAGAAATTGCCTGAAAATCATGCTCTCGGCGTAGCGGTTCACCAGTCGTTCGAAAGCTATGTGGCCGAAATAGCGGAGGTGTCGCTGGAAAATGGCAAGATTCGCGTCCATCGCGTGATAGCTGCGGTGGACTGTGGCATGGTCATCAACCCTGACGGGGTGCGTCAACAGGTTGAAGGAGCCATCGTCTACGGACTCTCTGCTGCCTTGCATGGCGCGATCACGCTGGAACATGGCCGTGTGGTGCAATCCAATTTCCACGACTACGCCCCGCTCCGGTTTTCCGAGATGCCACAGGTCGAGGTGCATATCTTGGAGAGCAGTGAACCACCCACAGGTATTGGCGAACCGGGCACGCCGCCGATTGCGCCTGCCGTTGCCAACGCGGTGTTCGCGCTGACCGGAAAGCGCCTGCGACGCATGCCGTTCGACCAAGAAACCCTTGCCTGATCAAGCGGAAATCGCCGCCATCGTGCTGGCGGCAGGATCGTCTCGCCGCTTTGGTTCGGACAAGTTGCTGCACCCAGTCACGCTGCATGGAGTGACACTGCCACTTGCGGCGCATAGTCTGTTGCCCTGGATTGAGACGTTCGCGCATGCAACTGTGATCATCAGGCCTGCTTCAGAAGCATTTCGCTATGCAATTGAAGCTGCGCTAGGCGCGACCAAGTCAGCAGGGATACGCTGGATCATATGTGAGGATGCTGCACAGGGCATGGCTGCCAGCCTTGCCCGCGGCGTGCTTGCCAACTATGGCGCAGCCGGCTGGGTCGTTGGGCTGGCCGATATGCCGGCTGTACCTTCGGACGCCATTGCAGGGGTGCGAAACGCGCTCTTGGCCGGCGCAGGATTGGCCGCAACCTTCCGTGATGGCAAGCGCGGTCATCCGGTCGGATTCGCCTCCTGCTACCGTAACGAATTGCTAGACCTGCGTGGTGACACGGGAGCACGATATTTGCTGGAGCGCGATATGACGAGTGTCGTGCATATAATCAGCGACAATGATGGCATTTTTGCTGATATTGACATCCCAACCGACCTGAACTGTCTGGGATGAATTGCCAAAACGAATTTTATTTGACTCGCGCCGCGTACTGGGTTTCCACGGCTCGGGACAGCTGCCGGCACCTCGCGGAAACGCTGAAAAGTAGCCGTAAGCGGCAGCGCAAGGCATCCACCTGCGGGAAGCAGCGGCGCACTGTTTCGAACGGTCATGTGCGGTGTTTCTGACTGTCCCAGACGGAAATCATCACGACAAAAAAAGGCTTGACCCGGTCCATTGCCATGACCGAAGATTGATTCCCTAGGGCAACACGCGCGAAAATATATCCGCGGGATGGGCCAGGCATGGGATTTTGCAATTCGATAAATCCGGCAAGCCTTGTCTTCAAATTCATGATTGCGACCGTAATGGATCGTGACTAATAAGGGGGGTCTCATGGCAAATAAACAGAATGATCGGAACGAAAGCGGCGCACCCCAAAATGGCAGAGGCTCAGGCTGGCAAGAGTTGTATAAAAAGGAAGACTGGTGGGCGATCTGGTTCGGCATCGGCCTTATGGCGCTGGCTTTCATATTATTTGCCAATGGGAGCCATTTCCTGTCTGCGCTGGCGGTCAATCCGGGCGGGCTGAAATGGTCCTCCCTGGACCAGTTGGCAGATCATTTCGCCAAAAATGCCAGCATGTACTTCCTCCAATTCATTTTCTGGCTGGCGCTGTTTGGCGTAAGTTGCAGGATCATGGGTATCAAACTCAAGGAATTCATCCCTTCTTTCATCTTCCTCTATGTTCTTTCGGTGGTGATCTTCTCTATCTCAGGATGGGTAAACGCCGCCAAGTTCAATCTCGAAGCGCCGCTCGTCGCGCTGGTAGTGGGCTTGATCATTTCGAATACGGCCAGCTTGCCCGGATGGTTAAGCAGCGCATTCAGGGTGGAGTATTACGTAAAGCTTGGCATCGTTCTGCTTGGGGCGACTTTCCCCATCACTCTGGTTCTTACAGCCGGTCCGATCGCCATCATGCAGGCGACCCTCATTTCGCTGGTTACCTGTTTGGTTATCTATTTCAGCGCGACGAGGCTGTTCGGACTGGACCGACGGCTCGCGGCCGTTATCGGGGTTGGCGGATCGGTTTGCGGGGTTTCTGCCTCGATGGCGATTGCCGCATCGGTCGGGGCGAAAAAGGATGACCTGTACACGTCGGTCACCCTGGTTGTGGGTTGGGCGCTGGTGATGATTCTGGTTCTGCCATTTGTTTCCCAAGTGCTGGGGCTCTCCGCCGGTGTCGCCGGTGCCTGGATCGGAACCTCTGAGTTTGCCGATGCGGCTGGATTTGCCGCAGCCAGTGCCTACGGCAAAATGGCCGGCCATGAGGACTCCGCTATCAAGGCATTCACCCTGATGAAGGTGATCGGACGAGACCTTTGGATTGGCATCTGGTCGATCGTCTGGTCACTGATCGCAACGATGGTCTGGGAAAAGAAGGAAACGGGAGCGACGCCGAACGCGCGGGAAATCTGGTGGCGCTTCCCGAAGTTCGTGATCGGCTTTTTTGTGGCATCCATGCTCATGACATGGTTCACGAGCGGCTACGCGACGGATGAATTTAACAAGGTGGTCAAGCCAAGCCTCATCGCGCCCATGGTGTCATTGCGCACATGGGCCTTCCTGTTCTGCTTTCTGAGCATCGGACTTACGACCCGTTTTCGTGAACTCAAGCCTGTGGGCTGGAAGGCTTTTACCGCATTCACCATCGGGGTTGCCGTGAACGTGGTGCTTGGCTACTACCTTTCTGTCCATGTCTTTGCGGAACATTGGTCCAGCTTGTAGCGTTCCGGCGCCTGATGGGAATGCAGGCCCGTGTCTGGAGCGCACCATGAACGCAAGTTGCTGGCAGTGCACCCACTTCGTCATTGACTCCAGGGAGCTCGAAGCGATCATACCCGGCCTCAATATTGTAAGTTCGACGTATGGATCGGTTCGCGCCGATACAGCTTACTGCAAGTTCAAGGATATCTTCCTTGTTCCGGCTCTTGCTTGTCATGGATTCAAGCGCGGGCCGTCTTTATGATCATATTGTCCTCTCCAAACTGAGATCTGCCGGTACTTGACCAATCCCCTGCGCAGTATTGCGCTCAACCTTGCGGATCGGCGCAAGAGCCGTCATCCGTTCGACGATGCCCGCGTTCGATTCCCCCGCGAAAGGTGGACAGGTCTCTGAGGCTTTTTTGATGATTCGCCAACCAGCTGAGCTTTACGGCCAATCGTCGAATGCCGCCTCTGCAATTGGCAGAAAGAACACGTTGCCGTGTCTGAATGCGATGAACCCAAATCGTTCATCAGCGATTTCTCCGGGAGTCCCCGGGTGCCTTCAAAAATGCAGTGCTTTCCGCCAAATAACCCAAAATGAGTCGCGCAGTGGTTTAACCACGGTCTGCTGGTCTTGAGAATCGAAGCATACGAGTGACGACATGCGGGTGCAGTCGGTGCCGGAAGGAATTTGCCTTTGCAAGTTTATGGACCACTGGTCCTCCTTTTTCGGCTCGTCGACCAGAAACGGTCGCGCTTTGCTTATGAATCCTAAACCGGCGGGTACAGGGTCCACTGGGTAAAAAAGGGCAACATCGCTATCGAGCCGGTAAGACGGCTGCCATTCGGTGTCCGCGCTTACGAGCTCAATCTTCAGTGCATGCTTCTTGGGTACGAACGAATCTTCCTTGGCGTGGGCCGTATGGGCGGCGACGGCCAACCCAACGACTACATACCATAAGCATATTTGCATGGCATCGTGAAGCAGATAAGAACCAGGAATGAGGCCGGACATATGCTCCCCTTTCAATCGCTTTGATCACCGTGGGAAGCAGCCTATGAACACGAGGGAACACCCGTGCTGCAGTCCCGCTGCCATAGTCTCCCTTAGGCCGGTGATTTTGCGCCCTTACCTTTCGGTAAGTTTGCCAAGTGAAGGCAGGTTATCGCGGCGCTTCGGCGCAGTCAACATTCAGAGGATGAAAGGTCAAATATTCAGATGGACGGTAAGGGGCTGAAATCTTCAAAATCCCACAGACTTCTATGAGGAGATTGGGAATCTGATTCCGAATATATCGCATCCGTCCGGGTAACAAATCAACCGGGTTGGAAGTCATGACGCCTCGCTTCCGCGATCCGGGAGTTGCGGCATTGGATTGGGTGCTGCGTATTCCTAGCCGCGAGAAAGCCGCGTTTTTTGCACGGACTACTCAAGAGCATATGCCCCTAACCTAGTGGCCCCAATTTTCGAGAAATGTAGTAAGGGCATCCAAAGGCAGTGGCTTACTGAACAAATATCCCTGGAAGAAATGGCAGCCGTTCAGGTCGAGGAATTCCCTTTGCTCTTTGGTTTCCACGCCTTCCGCGATCACAGTCAATCCCAGTGCCTCAGTCATCAGAATTATGGCCTTGACGATGGCGGCGTCGTTAGGGTCAGTGGTAATCTCGTGCACAAAGGATTTGTCGATCTTGATTTGAGACAGCGGTAGCCGCTTGAGGTATTGCAATGACGAGAAGCCGGTGCCAAAGTCGTCCATCGAAAAACCCACGCCAAGCAGCTTCAACTCACGCATCTTGCTGATAGTGTCATCAACGTTTTCCAGTACGGTACTTTCCGTCAGCTCCAACTTCAAACAGGAAGGTCTTGCTCCGCTCTCCAGCAAGATGCGCTGCACTTGGCTGACAAAGTCCGCCTGACGAAATTGCTTCGCACTGACATTTACGGCCAGTGTGAGATCACGAGTTAGCGGGCCATGCTCCCATGTGTTCAGTTGGGCGCAGGCAGTTTGCAACACCCATATACCGATGGGAACAATCAGTCCCGTTTCTTCGGCGAGAGCGATAAATTTCAATGGGGATATCATGCCGAAGTCAGGATGCTCCCAGCGTACGAGCACTTCAGCACCAAACAAACGGTTCATGTTGTCCACTTGGACCTGGTAATGCAGCCGAAATTGTTTTTCCGTGATGGCGCGGCGCAATTCGTTCTCCATATCCGCGCGCGCTTCGATGTTAGCCTGCATGTCTGCATCATAGAAGCAGACAGTATTGCGTCCGCTCATTTTGGCTTGATACATCGCTGCGTCAGCATACCTTAGCAAATCTTCAAGACTTTCCTGGTGTCCGCGGAACAAGACGATGCCAACACTTGATGTCACGAAGTACTCGTATTCCTCGATCTTGTAGGGTTCGCGCAAGATGGCGCATACCTTGTCAGCGACCATACCTGCTTGCACTGCCGCCTCGCCTGCATTTGTACCGAGCGTTGCGAGCACAGTGAGGAACTCATCGCCCCCCAACCGCGACACGGTATCGTCGTCACGGATACATGATTTCAATCGCTTGGCAACTTCGATCAGCAGCTGGTCACCTATGCTATGCCCTTTAGTGTCGTTGATGACCTTGAAATGATCGAGATCGATAAATAGCACGGCGCCATATCGCCCGGTACGAGCGCTCGCGGAAAATGCCTGATGCAATCGATCCCTGAGCAAGCGGCGATTCGGCAGCTGCGTCAGCGGGTCATAAAAGGCCAGCTGGTGAATTGTCTGTTCAGCCTGCTTAAGATCAGTCACGTCGTAGAACCATCCCAAAACAGCGGGTTCGTTCTCATATTCCAATCCAAAGTAGGTCGCCAGCACCCAGGTGGATCGCGCGCCGGGAATGCTCAACTCGATCATCCTGTCAGTCACCGTCATCCCTTTGTCGAGTTGCTGGATGATATCTTCGTACTCCTGAGGATTCGCGTAATACTGCCTTGGATCTGCGCCCATTACCTGATCAGGCTCGGCATTGATCAATCGGGCATAGCGCCGATTGGCGAATATCACCTTGCGGCCTGATGCTGCTGCAATGCGCACTGCGATGGGGCTGGTCTCCAGAATATGGCGGAAATGCTTTTCATTGCGATCGATGATTGCTTCTGCCTCCTTGCGTTTGGTGATGTCCGTGCGTATCGCTACGTAACGAGACGGCTTTTGGTTGTTATCCAGGTATGGAACGATCGTGGTCATCACCCAATATAAGCTCCCATCCTTGGCACGGTTGCAAATCTCGCCGCTCCATACTTGGCCTGCAGCGATGGTGCCATAGAGGTCGCGAAAGAATTCCTTCGGATGCGTGCCAGAATTAAGCAAACGATGGTTCTGGCCAACCAACTCGTGTTGCAAATAGCCGCTGATCTGACAGAACTTTTCATTCGCGTACGTGATCGTGCCTTGAACATCGGTCATCGCAACAATGGCATGTTGATCGAGCGCATATGTCTGATAATGCAATTCCTTTAGCGCGTCCACTGTGCGTTCCTGGCTTTCGCGCAGCCGGCGCTCAGACTCTTGAATCGCCCGGTAGGGTGCCCTGACGCTGACTATGAATGTCGCTCGATACAGCAGTCCATAAGCCACAAGCTTGTAGATATGTCCAAAGATGTTCTGGAAGTCCGAAGGTGTCACGTACCCCGTGAACGAAAGTTCGCCGACGCCCATCACGAAGCAGGACGCTGCCAGCAACTGATACTGCGACTGGCCGCTTTGCCTGGCGCGTCGCCACAGAAGCGCCGCTACGGAAATGAACAGGAGGCAGAGCAAGTACTCATAGCCCGCCTTGAAGGGCGTGACGCCCTGACCGGACACAAAAGTCGCCGGGAAGCTGTCCAATTCGCTGGAACCAAACCAGACCAGTCCGCAGGACACGACAACTCCCAACAGCAGGGACCATCTTCGGGACCAGGCAGGTGCCCAGTTGACCGCTATCAACGACATCGTAACGATCTCGAAAGTTCGACCCATCAGCCAGAAGAAAATTGCTCGCGACGTGCTGCTTGAAGAGAGGAACGGCGGCATTCCCTCATAGGTAAGTGCATGAACCAGATCACAGCAGGCCACGATCAAGAAGCCACAGATCAACACATTTGCAGAACGCGGATCCTGCACGTCAAATGTGTGCCATGACACGGTCACCACGAGCATCGCAATGACAATTGCGAACAATTCCATGAGCAGATGCACGGCAAGCATGCTGGTATAGCCGTGCGTGAAATCCGTAGATGGAGGCACTGCCATAATGGCGATCAAACCGAAAACGGACAGCGCGCACAGCATCAATGCCAGTTTTTTCGTTCCGATATACGCTTTGGCGTCTTGCATTAGATCCCCACTAGAAACAAGTGACGCTGGACCAGATGGGCATTTAAGTGGTCAATCAGTTCCTCTGTATTGACTGGTATCTCTGACCGGCTTGTTCTTGCTGCTCTTCGGTAAATCACCTTTTTTGTTCGGTAAGTTTCCATGGAGGCAGTCCTGAACGCTCGCTGCTTGGATCAATTGCAGCACAAAAGATGCGGCATTAATGCATGGCGATATCGATTTAGTCAACTAACAAGTGGTTGCCATCACGCCAGTTATT
This sequence comes from uncultured beta proteobacterium, assembly GCA_963833515.1. Lineage (GTDB taxonomy): Bacteria > Pseudomonadota > Gammaproteobacteria > Burkholderiales > Gallionellaceae > Gallionella. Next base: position 20,065 of record CAWHYN010000015.1, read on the forward strand.
TTTGCCGATGGATTCCTTGCGGCTTGAGGTGCGTTACCATCGTGTGCTTCAAGGCGATTGAAATGACGCGAGACCAGATTCTAATTATCCTTGACGTATTTAAGTCTGACAGCCACGACGTGATCGTAGCCGCCTGGTTTACAGGGCGAACCTCAAGGTTGCTATTCGATTTTACTTGCGGCACGATGCGCATATGAAGATACCATTTATAAAGTTTTGCTGGCCGGAACCCAAATGATCATTTCCCATTCATGCTGAGCCGGCACCGTATCATCCTGACGGTCCTCTTCGCGCTTTACGCGATTGCATGCTTTGGACCAATGTTCGCCGGCGCCCAGGGTGATCTCCATGACTTCTGGACCTACTATCTCGCTGCGCGCGCCCACTCCCTCGGGCTGGATCCCTATAGCCTCCAAGCACTCAATGCCATCGCCGATCGGCCTAGAGCGTCCACCCTGTTCGAGTACCCGTTCGTCTACCCTCCCATTGCGATCTATGTCTTCGAACCGCTGCTTCAACTGCGCTTCGAAGACGCTTGTTTGCTGTACCAAACGGTGAAGGCCGCGATGCTGGTCGGACTCTTCGCCTTGTGGTCGGCACTCTTCCTGCGACGCTTCGACCCAGTTTTTTTGTGGTTCGGCTTGCTCGCATTCAACAGTCCCGCGTTCATTGATATGCATGTAGGGAACGTTTCGATCATCGAGCAATTCCTTCTCTGGTCCGGCTTCGCCGCCCTCCTCGCCCGTCGGCACGCCGTGTTCTGCGCCCTGACGGCCTGTGCTGCGATCTTCAAGCTGACGCCGTTGGTGTTTCTCGGGCTGCTCTTTGTCCCCTCGCTTCGCCCCAAACGGCCTTTCCTCCTGGTGGGGATAACGGTGGGCCTGTTCGGCCTCGTCATGGGTGCGTCATTTCTTGCCATGCCTGGCGCGGCAGCTGGCTTCGTCCAGAACCTTGATCAGCACTTTATGCTTGTCGGCGTTATCAACCCCACCCTGCTCACCGTGTGGGAATTCAGTCGCCAAGTCCTCAGAAACGCAACGGGTATCGTTCTACCGGCATGGCTCCCTTTTTTGCTGTATGGGGTCGCCGCATGCGCGGTGGTTGCCCTCTCCTTTCGAGCCTTCCGCGCCACCGAGGATGGCCCGAGTGCTATCCTGTTCGCCTGTCTCACATATGCCGTGCTGATGCCGCGCCTCCCAGACTACGCGTACCTTATCGTACTGCTGCCCGCCTACGTCGCTTTCTGCCGCACGACTATCGGTGCGTTTCCGCTGCTCCTCCTGCTGGCCTGTGTTCAGGTGGCCAACCAGCACCTGCCCGGCGCCAGCATCTTCTACACAATCGTCTTTCAGTACCATCCGCTCCTGCTCGCCCTGCTAGCCTGGTCGTTGCTCGTGCAGACTCTCGGTGCCAGATCCCAAAGTTGATCCTGCTAAGATCGCAGTTTCCGGCCCCAACCGGAATTCTGAGCGATCATCTGCCATTAATTGGCATTCCGGACCTCGGAAGTCGGCTGCAATTAGAATGTTTTCCAAAGTAAAATAGTATCAACACCCAAAGTCAAAAGCGGCCGTTTAAGGTTGTTATTCCAATTAAGGTTGTTATTCCAATTTTGTACTGGATAAAATTACCTTCGGCCGCAATAACCGCAGGGAGAAGCACGTGCCGAACATAGTTCATAGGATCGGAATAGAAGGGACCACTTCCGAAAGGGTTTACCGGGCGGTTGCAACCCGCGAGGGGATCGCTTCGTGGTGGACCGAGAACGTCAACGGTGAGTCGACTGTTGGTAGCGTCCTACAATTTCGTTTTGGAAAGGGAGGGCCTCATTTTCAGGTGCTTGAATTGACTCCACCAACGCGGGTGCGCTGGAAATGCGTGGCTGGGCCACCGGACTGGATAGATACGCGCATCCACTTCGATATCAGCCACCAAGACGGGGAGACCGTACTGCTGTTCAAGCATTGCGGATGGCGAGAGGAAGTAGAATTCATGCATCACTGCAGTACACAGTGGGCCTACTTCCTTATCGGCTTGAAGCAATTGGTGGAGGCAGGCCAAGGTCGGCCATATGGTCCGCGGTTCGAGCCCATTGCCCGTTGGTCTCGGTAGCGCAGGCGATTGATTCATTGTCAACATGCAGCCTATTGCTAGATGTCGGATTCGGTTTTGATAGCCCTGAAAATGAATCGTAGTTGAGTTTTTACACAGCCTGCGTCGAAAGCAGAAGGCCGCGACGCTCCGATTCCAGGAATCCAAATTAGCAGCAGTTTGTGTGAGCCACTGATTATGAATCAAACACTTTACGAGGCCATTGGTGGCCTGCCGACCCTACGGAAGGCGCATAAGATTTTCTATGACAAAGTATATGCGCACCACTGGTTAGGGAAATTCTTTGAAGGCCATGACCAGAAAATGATTGAGAACAAGCAGTCTAGTTTTATGGCCGAGAAAATGGGTAGCACCGCCCCATATTTAGGCAAGGAAATAAAGATGGTCCACGAAGCCATGTACATTACCAAAGAACTGTTCGAAATTCGACATAGGTTACTTGATGAATCCATTAAAGAAGCTGGCGTGAATGATATTTTGCGAAAGCGTTGGCTTCGGATAGACAGCGCATTCATGCGGCTGATCATCAAGGATTCAGTGGAGTCGATGTTCAACAACGACTGGAAGTTCAAGAAACCAATAATCATCCCAAATCCTGTCACAAAGAAACAGTAATTCCACTTGCTCCGCGCAAAACGGCATCGCGGATGTCGAAACATGTAGGTCGCGAATGGCCGGTATCGGGAAGTGAAAAATCATCACTGACTGTCGCTTATGTTCGGTTAGCGACTACGATGCAAAAGGGTGGTTCAATGTCGGCGCAGCCACATGGCTGCCATTCGCGAATTGTTTGTAGCGTCCATCCAACAAAAAGCCCTGCCGAAGCAGGGCTTGTGTTCAGCAAGTCAGCGTTCTACTTCTTCACGCCAACGCCCTGAACATGTTCGATGTATTTGTGGTGTTCCACTTCGCGATGGCCGTCAGTATCAAGTTCCTTCTGATGACTATCGCTCGGACGAGTCACAGTCAGGATGGGGTTGCTGACTACAACCGGGGGCGTTGTAATACAAGTTGTAGGACAGATAGGAGTCACAACACCGGTCGGCGGAATCACTGTCTGAGAGCCGCCGTTCCCTGACGCAATCGTGACCGCTGCCGCCGATGTGATCGTTTGGGCACTTACTGCGAAAGAAGCCGCAACTACAATAGCAAATGTTGACATCCTCCCCGCCCTCAGCCTGCGGCTGCCGCTTTTGCGGTAAGGGTGTGGATTCCTGCAGCCAGCGCTTGATGTCCCAAGCGGAGAATGTTCCTTGCGGCATTGATGTCGCGATCATGAGTGGCACCACACTCACAACAGGTCCATTCCCTTATTCCAGGACCCGCTCTACCTTTCGGACTGCCCGCGGAGATGGCTCCGCAGCTCGAACAAGTCTGGGTGGTGTTCTTCTCGTTCACTTCTAGAAACACAACTGACCGCGCCTTCGCTTTGTATTCCAGTTGAGTCCTGAGCATTCCCCATCTCGTATCCAGGACGGATTTTGCCATTTTTGTTCTTGCCAATTTGCTGCTGCTGACATTCCCGACGAAGATCGCCCCATGGTTCCTGACCGTTCCGGTCGTGAACTTGTGGATCGCATCGTTCCGTTTGTTCTTGATCCTGGCGTGAATCGTCTTGACCAGTTTGGTCTTGTTCGCACGCTGTGCCATGGCCAGCTTCCCGGCAAACTCCTCCGTGATGCGCCTGCGCTCCAGCTTGAAGCCATCCGAGCAGGATGCCGTCGTCTTGAGCCCAAGGTCGATGCCAACCGATTCCCGGCCTTCACCCGGTTTGGCTTCGACCTGTACCGTCGCATTGAAATACCAGCGACCTCTGGCATCCTCAGAGAACGAACCTGTGCCCAGTTCGTACTGCGACAAATCGTGGCTATCCCAAATGCCGAACAAGTGTCCGCAGAACCGGATCTGTCCGTTCACCCGCTTCACGCCGGCAGCCTTGAACGGGATCCAGCCCAGTGCACGCTTCGACCCGCTCGATGCGCGCCACTGCAGCTTGTTCTTCTTGAACTGCCGGCGCGATTTGGCGTGCTGGGCGATCACGCTCTGGACGGTGGCAGCTCCAATACCGAGATTCCGCTCTTCGCGGATGCCGCGCAATTCCTTATTGAGATCGAACTCGCTTGTTTGGAGGTTGACGTAACCCACTCCAGGAATCGGCACCCACGAGTAGTCACGGGTGATCTCATTGGCTGCATTCCAAACCTGGTTCACCTCATATGCCATTCCGGACAGCACGTTGGCGTGCTTGTCCTTGACGCGTACCCGAAGGGTCTTGGTGTGCAAACTCATGTGCCGATTGTAGCAGAACGTTCGTTCTGTGCAAGTTCACATCGTTGCCATTCAATCAGGCAGGATGCCTGCGGCATCCGCGCCTCATATCCCCGCCCTGAACGGCAAGGTTTTACAGCGCAACAGATAAGAAAGGGCTTTTCACAGAAACCTCCAGCAAGAGTCATTAACGAATTCAGTAACAACACTTTAATTGTGTCCTGTGCGGATGTACAGACTTTTTGTGTAAATGAGGTTCTCCCGCTGCAGCGACAACTGCCGACCAAACGTCAGCTCACAGGGAAGTTGTTTGGCAGCGGCTGCTAATGGGTGGCTAAAATAAATTCCCGAATGCGAAACTTCGATGACTGCCTTCGGGTAAGCTACTACAAGGATCGAAAGGTGGCTGGGTGCCGATTGTGTTGAAAAACTCGCTTTCATTTTAGGCTGATTCAGTCGCTCAATTTTTTCTGCGTGTGATTTTTTTCGTGGCAGTGTGTTTTTTCTCAAGTCGAACCCCTTTTTCTTCGCTTAAGTACCGACCATTTCTGCTTCCTGTGCTACAGGGGTAAGCCATTTCGCCATTCGCCTCAAATTCTGCGCGGTTGCAGCCAGCAGAAATTCGTCTCGTGCACCACTTGGCCCTCGTAATCGGAGCTTATCCAGTTTCAATATCCGCTTGAGGTGTGCAAACAGCATCTCGACCTTTTTGCGTTCACGTCTTGATTGTTGATATTCCGGTGTCATGTAAATCCGACGTGCAACGTTGCGTGCATCTTCGTGGATACTGCGGGCGATCTTGCGTTTCGGAGTGTTCGGGCAACAATGATTCTTTTGGGGACATGCTGCACATTTATATTGGTTTGACGTATAGAGAATGGTGTCGGCTTTGGTGATTCGTGTGCGTGGTTTCTTGAAGATGCGCCATGCGCTGCGTAGCGCATGGCCTTCAGGGCAGCGATACTCGTTGGCCTGCTCATCCCAGATAAAGTCGCTGTTGGAGAAGGTGCCGTCCTCGCGCTCTGATTTATCACATACCGGCACATGCGGCTCGATCTGCTTCTCGTCCACTAGCCAGTTGAGCATGGCCGCAGAACCATAGTTGGTGTCGCCAACGAGTCGATCCGGTTTCATCTCATACTTGTCTTCAACGCGATCTATCATCGTCTTGGTGGCTTCCACTTCAGCTGTCTTGTTGACTGCTGAGGGTTCGACATCGACGATGATGCCAGCCTTGAGGTCAATCAGGTAATTGGTGGAATAGGCAAAGAATGCTGGGCCACCTGTGGCACCGGTCCAGGTGGCCGCCGGATCGCTCAGTGAGACGAACTTGGGAATGAAGTCAGGATTGTTCGTTTCCTCAAGCGCATCCAGATACTCTCTTACCGGACGTGCTGTTTCAGCGGAACTGGTCCAGTTCATGGCTTCTTCTCCATGAACACTATTCACGCGCTGTGCATCGGCCTTGATGATGCTGGCGTCGGTGGCAAAGCCTTCGCCTCGTACCAGCCCTTCCTTCATGCAGCGTTGTAGTACTGTCTCGAACAACTGCCGGAACAGGCCGCTGTCGCGGAACCGGCCATGCCGGTTCTTGGAGAAGGTGGAATGATCCGGTACTGCATCTTCCAAACCCAGTCTGCAGAACCAGCGGTAAGCCAGATTCAGATGCACTTCTTCGCAGAGCCTGCGTTCGGAGCGGATACCAAAGCAATAACCGATGACCAGCATGCGGATCATCAATTCTGGATCGATGGAGGGTCTGCCGGTGTGGCTGTAGTATTCGGCGAGATGCTGCCGGAGTTCGGTTAAATCCAGATAGTGATTGATGCCGCGGAGGAGATGATTCTGGGGAACGTGATCTTCAAGGTCGAATGAATAGAACAGGCGCTTTTGCTTATCTGTCTGAAACCCAATCATATCAAGGCTCCCAACTAATTCGATGGGTGATATTATAGCATTCGAAACATCAAATTACGCGGGAGTTTTTCAACACAATATGCCAATCACGGTCCTTCGAGCGTGTCCTCCGGTTTAGGATCAATATGAGCGATGGAATGTTTGGGCGTTAAAATTTAAAGGGATGTTGGCATTATTTCCCCTCACGGCTTGCTGCCCAGCCGATGATTGATAGCAGTGCCAATCCACTGCTGATAAGAAGAATTCCCGACATTTCAATCGGGCTGAACGCCTCCCCCATCATGAATCTGGACGAAACAAGGGCGACGACCGGCACACCAAGCACCGAAAGCCCCGCTTCCCAAGCCGGTACCCGGTCAAGAATCAATATCCACAACCACCAGCAGAAAGCTGTGCTCACTACCGATACGAACACAAGAATGCCGATGTAGCTGGCTGACCAGTCCGTGTGTCCTTCCGGGACAATCAGCGCCAGTACACATAGGGGCACTGCGCCGATGAGCATCTGCCAGGCGGTGAGCGTGAGCAGATCGACCGGATGTTGCGCGCGCAAGCGCTTGACCAAGATTGTTCCGATTGCCCAGCACACTGCTGCTGTGATGCCAAGGAATTCGCTGAAGAGTGTTGCGTGCAGCTGCCACGGTTCGATGATCAGCACCAGACCGACCAAGGTGCTGATAGCGGCCAGCCATTGCTTTCCACGGATGCGTTCGCCCAGCACCGGCCATGCGATCAACAGCGTCCAGATAGGCATTGTAAAGATAAGGACAGCCGTTTTGCCTGCCCCGGTTTCGACCAATGCCCACGTTTGAAATGCCATAAATGCCCCTACCTGTGTCAATCCAATCGGAAGCAGTGCGCGAGGATTGGCAATCTTGAACGGGTGGCCTGTTAGTTTGACGGCGAGGAGCAATGCCAAAGCGCCACCGACACATCTATCTGCCGCAAAGGCAAAGGGCGGAGCATAAGACAAGGCATGTTTCATGATGGGCCAGGTCACCCCCCAGATAACGGTCAGAATGATCAGGGCCAGCGGCATTAACCAGCGGGTGTAGCCGTGATTGGAAGGCATTTGTCGATTTGAGAAGGATAAAAGAACGGCGGGTATGATAGCAAACGCCCCCAACATCTATTTTGCTACCTTTCCTATTTGAGTGTGTTTCATGATATTAATTAATAAATTCTGCCGGGACTCCCTTCTTCTTGATCTCTCCTTAAGAATGTGGTCTGTCGGGCCACATCGTCGGTGTTTGCTATGCTACGCTCTGAATGAGTGATCTGGGTGCAAATTGCCAATTGCCGCTCTCGGGCAACGTTTTAACAAGATGCTGCATCCGCTGTGTGCCAGGAGCTGTAAACCTCCCCAACCATCCAAGCTGCACTTCCCCAAGGACCTCTTCCGACAGATTGTGTTGAAAAACTCACCTGCATTTTGGTCTATCTCAGCCGTAGAATTTTATTCTGCGGTTAGATTTCACATGTAACTCGGTTTTTTCTAAGGTCGATGTGACCTGAGTTAAATTCTGATCCAGTTCCTGTGAGAGTTTTCAGTCTAGTCTAAAGCTATTGCAGGTTCAATCGTTGGTTCATCTCCTGTGGTGTTGGAATGGGTGGAAACAGGCTCTGTTGTAGAACATGATTCGTTGTAGCGCCTATTGTCCAGGTGGCTGGTGCTGGCGGCCTTCTCCCAATGGATCGATGCGGTCGAACCGTGTTGTAGTGGATGCGCCACTGTTCAATCAGGATGCGAGCTTCATTGAGGCTATAGAACAATTCGCCATCCAGGAACTGGTCGCGAAACTTGCCATTGAAGCTCTCACAGTAACCGTTCTGCCAAGGGCTTCCAGGTTCGATGTAAGCCGTCTGGGTACCTATGCTCTTTAGCCAGTTGCGCAATATGGTTGCCACGAACTCCGGCCCGTTATCGCTGCGGATGTATTGTGGAATACCATGCTCCAGCATCAGGTCTGAAAGCACATCAATGACATCCAGTGCCTTGATATGCCTGGCCACATAAAGTGCCAGACATTCCCGTGTGTATTCGTCAATGACGACCAGAATGCGAAACTTGCTCCAGCGGCGTCGCCAGGGGCAGTAGGTATGCCCCTGAACGAAGTCATAGCTCCACACGTGGTTCGCTGCTTCCGGCCGCAGGCGAATGCAGGATCCATCATGCAGCCACAGATGTCCGCGCGGGGATTGCTTTCTGGGAACCTTCAAGCCTTCTTCTTTCCAGATACGGCGCACCACAGATTCCGTGGTTTCCCAGCCCGCGGCCGCCAACAGGTCGAACACGGTTCGGTAGCCATAGCGCCCATACAGATTGGCCACTTCCATTACGCCATGCCGTAACGGCGTTTCATCGGCTTGTGGTACGTCTTGATAACGCATGGTGCTGCGCGGCACGCCCAGAATCAGACAGGCGCGTCGTTCGGAAAGCTTGGGATATTTGCCCACAGCCGCCTTGACAGCTGCTCGCTGGCGCTGTGGGCTTAGAAGTTTCCCTTGGCCACGTCCGTCAAGACAGCTTTTTCCAGATGCAACTCACCAACTAGGCGCTTGAGGCGAGCATTCTCCTGTTCCAGTTGCTTGAGTCTCTTGGCCTGGTCTACCTTCATTCCTCCAAATTCACGCCGCCAGCGGTAGTAGCTCTTGTCTGTCGTACCGGCTTCCCGGCAGGCCGTCATGACATCCTTGCCTTGTGATAGCTTGACTTCGATTTCCCGTAGCTTGGCCACAATCTGTTCGGGTTTTAAACGTACTCGTTTGCTCATGTTTTGATCCTTCCTTAGAGTTGAAAATGGGTATTTTCTCTCACTCAGGTTGGATCAGTTTTTTCACGCCGGTCAGATGTGCCTCTAGCTTCATTTATGCAGGTATCAGGTTCGCTTCCTGTGCTACAGGGGTAAGCCATTTCGCCATTCGTCGCAGATTTTGAGCAGTTGCTGCCAGCAGAAACTCATCCTGCGCCCCGCTAAATCCTCTTAGTCGAAGCTTGTCCAGTTTCAATATTCTCTTGAGGTGTGCGAAGAGTACCTCTATCTTCTTGCGTTCACATTGTGAGCGCTGATAATCAGATGTCATACAAATTCGACGTGCGACATCCCGTGCATCTTCATGGATACTGCGTGCGATCTTTCGATACGGTGTGTTCGGGCAACAATGATCCTTCCTGGGACAGGCCGCACATTCATGCTGCCTTGACTTATAAATGATGGTGTTGGCCTTTGTGACTCGCTTGCGTGGGTTCTTGAAAGGTCGCCAATCGCTTCGCAGGGCGCGACCTTCCGGGCAGCGGTACTCATTGGCCTGCTCATTCCACCGGAAGTCACTGACCGAAAAGGTGCCGTCATTCCTTTCTGATTTGTCCCATACTGGAACGTGCGGTGCAATCTGTTTCTCATCCACCAGCCAGCCGAGTATGCCAGCCGAACCATAATTGGTATCCCCCACAAGACGATCCGGCTTCATATCGAATTTCTCCTCGACTCGATCAATCATCGTCTTGGTTGCTTCCACTTCAGCGGTCTTGTTTACCGCAGATGCCTCGACATCAACGATGATCCCGGCCTCAAGATCGATCAGGTAGTTGGTGGAATAGGCGAAGAAGGCAGGTCCATTTGCCGCTGTCCAGGTTGACGATGGGTCTGTCAGAGAAACAACCTTCTGCGGGGTGGCGGGACCGTTGGCCTCTTCAAGTGCAGCCAGATACTCTCGCACCGGACGGGATGCCGCTTCGCTGTTGCGCCAGTCAACAGTCTCTTCGCCCGGCACGCCACGCTGGCGTTGTGCATCCGCCTTGATGATGCTGGCATCGGCGGCAAATCCTTCGCCCTTTACCAAGCCTTCCTTCATGCAACATTGCAATACGGTTTCAAACAAGTGTCTAAAAACACCGCTATCGCGAAACCGGCCGTGCCGGTTCTTGGAGAATGTGGAGTGGTCTGGCACGGTATCTTCCAATCCAAGCCGGCAGAACCATCGGTAGGCCAGATTCAAATGGACTTCCTCGCACAGCCGCCGCTCGGAACGGATGCCGAAGCTGTAGCCGATAATCAGCATCCTGATCATCAATTCCGGATCAATGGATGGTCTGCCCGTGTGGCTGTAATGTTCAGCTAGGTGTTGGTGGAGATCACTTAAATCGAGATGGTGATTAATGCCGCGAAGGAGGTGATTCTGTGGGACGTGGTCTTCAAGATTGAAGGAGTAGAAAAGGCGCTTTTGGTCATCTCTCTGAAACCCAATCATGTCAAGGCCTCCAGCTAATTCAACGTGCGAAATTATATCATCCGCAACCTCAAAATATGAAGGTGTTTTTCAACACAATCGACACATTTCAGATAGTCAGCAATGCGCAAAACGGACCGTCAACATACCTAACCGATATCAAGACACAGTGCAGTTGATTCGAAATGTCCGGTCTTACTCCTTTTACCTGACTCCCCACATCTTCTTGTAGGTTTCCCGATATCCGTTATCCGGGTCGAACTCGTTGCGCTCACCGCCATCGAATTTAATATTAGAAGACGTCACCAAATGTACCGGGGTCGAATAGCCACTATCCTTCTGCCCGGCAAAAGCGCGGTTGAGTTCGTCAATGGCCTGCCAACCGTGAAGACGCAATGGTTCGGCGACCGTTCCAATCTGGTAGTGGTTTTTGCGAATCCGCTCAAATGCAGGCTCACTCCCGTGACCCCCGGAGATGTTTCTGGGATATCCATTGCCGGGGATAGATGCGGCAACGAGAGAAGGGAGCATGAAGTCGAAGTAGAGATCGTTATCGGCAAGACTGTAGTTCCAGTTTGCACCAGGGGTCTGGAGCAATTGTGCCGTGCGCTGGGTCATTAGCGTCGATGTTTGCCTAAACTCTCCGTACGTAATTTTCGCTCACTTTAGCGTTGCTTCAATAGCGCATTAAATTGTTCTATCGGGACAGGCTTGCCAAATAGGTATCCCTGGTAGTGAGTACAGCCGCAGTCAAGAAGGAATTGTCTTTGCTCGTCCGTCTCGACGCCTTCGGCAATAACATCCAAGTAGAGGCTGTGTGCCATGACAATGATGGTACGCACGATCGCCTTATCGTTCCTGTCAACAGCAAGCTCACGAACAAAGGTCTGATCGATCTTGAGCTGATCGAGTGGCAGCCGTTTGAGATATTGCAGGGAAGAATAGCCAGTGCCAAAGTCGTCCAATGAAAGCTGGACACCTACGTTGTTCAACGCGTTCATGGTCGCAATTGTGTCCTCGATGTCGTCCAGTAGCAGGCTTTCAGTGAGTTCCAGCTTTAGCAGGTTTGGATTGATGGCATAGTACAGGACAGCATTTTGTACTTGTGCCACAAAATCTGTCTGATGAAATTGTTTGGCACTAACGTTTACTGCCAGCGAGATATTGCGGGTGAGCGCATCTTGCGACCACGCCTTGATTTGGGCACAAGATGTTTCCAGCACCCATTGACCTATGGGTAGAATCAGCCCTGTTTCTTCCGCCAGTGGAATGAATTGCCCAGGAGAGACCATGCCCCGTTCAGGGTGTATCCAGCGAATCAATGCTTCGGCTCCAAACACCTTATTTAAGCTGGTCATCTGCACTTGGTAATACAACTGGAACTGTTGTTTACCGAGTGCGTTTCGTAACTCACCTTCGAGGGCTGCGCGGGTATTAATGGTCTCCTGCATGTGTGGGTCGAAGAAGCGCAACGTGTTGCGGCCGGCCTTCTTAGCCTGGTACATGGCAATGTCGGCCTGTTTCAGGAGCTCCTCGATCGCCTGCTGGTGGTCACTGAACAAAGTCGCGCCGATGCTGGCCGTGCTGCGATATTCTTGCGAAGCCAACTGGTAAGACTGGCCAAGGATTGCGAAGATCTTCGCACCAACGCCTTCCGTCTGCGCCGCCGCTTCAATGGGATGTTCGCTTAAGCCTTCCAGCATCACGACGAACTCGTCACCGCCCAAACGGGCCACAGTGTCGCTCTCACGCACACAGGACACGAGACGTTGGGCAACCTGCAAAAGCAGCAAGTCCCCGATAACATGGCCCTGAGTGTCGTTAAGTGCCTTGAAATTGTCCAGGTCAATGAACAGTAGTGCGCCCTCCTTGCCGCTGCGCGCACTAAAAGCCAAGGCCTGCTGAAGCCGGTCCATAAGAAGTCGCCGATTGGGAAGATGGGTGAGGTGGTCGTAGAACGCCAGATGCTTGATCTCTTCCTCCGCTTTCTTCCGCAACGTGATGTCGGTTAGAGCAGCAACATAATTCGATACGAGGCCGTTTGGGTCCTTTACCGCAGTGATGGAAAGATATTCCGGATAGATTTCGCCATCCTTGCGCCTGTTCCAGATCTCACCCTTCCATGCACCAGTGACATTAAGACTTTTCCACATGGCTTCAAAGAACTTTGCATCTTGACGGCCCGAACTGAGTATGCGCGGGTTCTTGCCAATCGCCTCCTCTGGACTGTAGCCAGTGATGTCCGTGAAAGCCCGGTTGACACGAAGTATCAGGCCGTGAGCATCCGTGATCAGCATTCCTTCCTGGGATTAAAAGGCAGTAGCCGCGATGCGCATGTTTTCTGCGGCCGACTTGCTATCCGAAATGTCTTCAACGATGGACCAGATTTGCTTTTGGCCGTCGCGTCCTGTCACCAACATGCCGTTGAGGCGCAAGGGCACCAGACTCCCATCCTTGCGCAGATATTCTTTCTCGTAGGGTCCGTAACGACCGGTATGACTAAGGGATTCCAATTGTAAGGCCTCAGCCGCCTCGTATTTCTTAGGCGTGAGGCTCCAATAGTCCAGCAACTTCAATTCCTGTTCGGTATAGCCACATATCCGCCGGAACGATTCATTAAACTCGACATAATTGCCTTCCATATCGGTTAATGCGATTCCCACGGGAGATAGTTCGTAAAGACCGCGCATTCTTTCTGCATTTGTCCTTAATTCTTCCTCGCTTGCTCTCACCGTCCGCTCGCGTTCAGTAGCTTCGATCCGTAATGTAATATTCTCCAATATGTTCCGATTGATACGCCACAAACTCATGAACATGAAACCGAGATACAACATGGATGCCGTGCCCATTGTCACTAACAAGCTATCTTCCGCGACAAATAAGCGGACCATGAATGGAACGATGACGGATATTGAAAATGCAACTGCACTGACAAGATCGGCCGAAAATGAAGCGATGCCGCCGGCAGTTACGCCAGCCAATGACCTGCCCCGTTTCTTCGTGCCAGTCATACTTGGAGAATGGCCTCGGTTTTAGCGGTCTTGCCGCCCATTGATCTGAATGCCATCGGCGTCAGATTTCCTAAACTCGAATGCGGGCGGATTTCATTGTAGTGATGCCGCCAGCTTTCGATGACTATTTTGGCTTCGGCTCTTGATCTGAACCATTCCATCGACAAGCATTCATCGCGAAATTTGCCGTTGAAACTCTCCGATACACCATTCTGCCATGGCTTGCCCGGTTCGATCAGTGCCATGTCTAGCCCATTGTTTGTGGCCCAGCGTAGCAAGGCATTTGAAACAAACTCCGGCCCATTATCTGAGCGTAATATCTTGGGCACACCGCGCACGCTGATCAATTGCGACAGCACCTCGATTACTCTGGTCGAGCGTATCGACCCAGCTACATCAATTGCCAGCGACTCACGTGTGTACTCATCAACGACGGTCAGACATTTCAATTGCTGCCCGGTCGCCGTGGTGTCGAATACAAAGTCATACGCCCATACTTGGTTGGCTACTATCGGTGCCTGTGGCCTGGGTCGACCGCTGGCAATACGCCGTCTCGGGCGTTTCCTTGGTACCTGTAGCCCAGCCTTGCTCCACAAGCGGTATGCGCGTCCCGCGCTCATCTTGTGCCCCTGACGCTCCAGATGCGCCGATAGCCATAACGGGGGTACTGCGCTGACAGGGTCGCCATCCCAGACATCACCTGTATATCCTTTACCGCTTGTACCGACTCATAGTGCAGGGATGATCGTGCCACATTCAGTAGCGTACACGCCCGCCGTTCTGACAAGCCGCGCTGCTTGGCGTAAGCGACCTGCTTGCGACGAGCGGGTACGCTCACCACTTTTTTACGGCAATCTCCTTCATCACTTCGATTTCAAGATCCCGTTCAGCCACTAACTTCTTCAGCCGCCCATTCTCCAGCTCTAGTTGTCGCAACCGCTTAACATCATTGGTTTCCATGACGCCGAAGCGCTTACGCCAGGTGTAAAGAGTCTGTTCGCTGACTCCATGCTCCTTGGCTACTGCTGCGACCGTTGTTCGATCAGCTTCGCGCAGCATGCTGACTATTTGCACTTCCGTAAATCTGCTCTTCTTCATGACTTCCCCTCTCCAAGGAAGCCATAATCTCAAGTTTTAACTGGCACGAAAAGCCTAGAGCAGGTCACCAAGGCAAAGACAAGAAACGCTAAGTATTGTGGATTATTGCCGGAAAACAGCAGAAAACCGGCAGAACCCCACGCTACGCCGGCGCATAGGATACCAAGCCGAAACTTTAGCAGCCGAGACTCAATAAGGGCTTCGGAATCTGCCGCAAAGCGTTGATAAGCAATGATGAGCGTGGCGCGCAGAAGCGAGGCCAACACCATCAGGCAAATCCAGACAAGAAGGTTTGTGGGCACAACTACTTCCCGAAACACATAAGCAAGAATAGTGGCGAGAAGAATGCTAGCAATGAGCGACGAATTGCTTCCGGACAATAATTGTCGCAACTGTGAGGATTGTATTGCCCGCTCTTTATTTAGGCTGCTAATCAATTGCGATTTACCGGTCAAACGAAACACTCATAGCGGAGAAGTGGGTCCCAATTGACGAGAGGATCGATGGGACGAGTCATACCTGAAGATGGGCAAGAGCCACCTCTTGAGTAACATAACGTCATGCTGCATTGCTTGCAAAAGTGGTCTCGTGTGGTTTCATTGGTGCGAACGTAAATTTGGTTATCGCCACACTTATTGTATGACACAAGATTGTCCTTAACATGGTCTGGATCACAGAAGTCGCAGGTTGGCGACGCTCCGCTCTTGGCACAGACCAGCATGTTATGCTGGCATATTTGTCGCCCGAAAGCTGACACCCATTAGCAGGTAGTGGTTCAGTTTGAAATTTCTTCGGCCAATTTAACTTAATCTGTTAAGGCTTCAATTTATTCTAAGTTCCAAACATCGCCTGAAATCCATGCCTCTTAAGAGAATCCACCTCCACCGCTCGACTTTACCCAGTACACAAACCCAACCACGAAAATTATTATTAAAAAAACGATGATGATTGATTCTTTAGGAGTCATTTTCTACCTCACAATATAATTTCTTTCAGAGATTATGCTCCGCGCACTGCTTGATAAGACCCACGCTTCTTCAATTCCGCTTCTGGAATTGGCGCCTTGCAGATATTGGCGAATATCCGGTTCCGGGCAGCGAGAATATATATTATTTGGTTACAACCTAACAGGTAAATCTTACTTGCTTGCCCGCAGATACCGCAGAGATAGACCCCGAGGAGAGAACCCAATTGCAGTATCTCCCTGGTACCATGTGCGTCATAGACCGCATCGGGCCCTTAAGCGTGATGGAAACGATGGCCCAGCAACATGCAGCGGCAAGCTACAGCAGACGCGATAGCGAAAGACAAATGGGAATGAGAGAAAATCGCAAACTATTTTGAGAAGGAGCTTGGTTGAGTACTTATGCTGTCATCGACTTTGAGACCACAGGCATATCACCCGGACTTGGCGCTCGTCCGACCGAGATAGCTGTTGTCCTGGTTGGTCCGGACGGAGTCCAAGATTACTTTCAGAGTCTGATGAATCCAGGTGTACCTATCCCTCATTTCATTCAGGCTCTTACAGGGATTACCAATGATATGGTCAAAAAAGCGCCGAGTGTTGAGGATGTCATGAAACAGGCATCAAGCTTTGCGGGAAGCCATCCACTCGTTGCACATAACGCAGCGTTCGATAAAAAATTCTGGGATGCAGAGCTTCAGCGAATTCAGCAGCGTCGCCTTAATCAATTTACTTGTTCTCTCCTTTTGTCGAGACGCATTTTTCCTGATTCGCCAAATCACCAACTAGGCACACTTGTTCGAACGCTTAAACTGCCTAACACTGGACGCTCCCATCGAGCGCTAGCTGATGCAGAAGCTACCGCACATCTGCTATTGCGTCTTCAGCATGAATTGATGCGGCGTTTTGGATTACCCTCTGTTAGTCATGAGCTACTCTTGTCCATTCAAAGCAAAAGTCGTAGCCAACTCGATACCTGCATTCGGAAGCACAGAGATATTAGACATTAATATACGCAGAAGCGAACCGTTTGCGAAGTCTAGGAAATTACTTCAGAATTATCCGGCTCCCCGACCTGGACTCGAACCAGGGACCTGCGTTTTGTTTCATTGCAACAAAGCTTCGCTAACGGCATATTTCAGCCAACTAATATCAGTGGCGCTCATCGCGTTTAGGCATCAGACCTTAACTGTCAAAAAATTGGCAGTCATCGATGATATCGAGTCAGATGATGATGCCAGTACAAGCCCAGTTCAACTGATAAAACACTATTGTCTTGTAAAATCAATATGTCGCAATTTCGGCATGGCTTTTGCATCTATCCTTAAAAGTGCATGACGTGAGCATACTCAATTCAAACTTGAGGAGCCGTATCATGAAGAAAATTCAACAAAGTCTAATCGTGGTTGCATTCAGTCTGTCTCAACCATGACTTAACAAATTTATGGAGCAGCAAGATTAGATTATAGACATACTGAAATGTTTATCTCCAAACTAAAAATATCAACTCGGTTTTTGATCATCCTGATCATCGTATTTATTTTTCAGGCCAGTATCTCCTTCGTATCGTTATTGAACTTGAAGCAGTCCCTGCTTCAGGATCGGAAGGTTGAAGTCAAACATATACAGGAATCCGCATATTCTACAGTCGTGTTCTATCATGATCAGGCGAGCAAGGGCCTAATGACCGACACGGCAGCACGCCAAGCGGCCAGGGACGCCGTGCGAGCCATGCATTACGATAACGGAAACTATTTCTTCATCTGGACTCTCGAGGGTACCGGCATCGCCCATGGGACCCACCCTGAATGGGAAGGCAAGACCTTTATCGACACACCGACAGCAATCGAGTATCCCGTTGTCTCATACATGGTAAACAGGGTAACCGAGGTGTCCAAAAGCGAAGCGAAAGAAGGCTATTCCACCTTCAAAATTCAGAAACCTAGCGGGAGCACGCCGGCCGATAAAATCGGCTATTCCCGACTGTTCGAGCCTTGGGGCTGGACGATTGGCACCGGTGTTTATATTGATGATATCGACGCCACATTCCGGGCGCAGGCCATGTCAATTTTGGAAATATCCATTGCCCTGATTTTAGTGGCCTGCTTCATGACCTTCCTGCTTGGACATGATTTGGCGCGGGCATTGGGCCGTTTGTCCAACCGGGTCGTAAGTGTCGCGAAGGGTGAACTAGACGATGATATTCCGGAAATTGAGCGGCGTGATGAGGTCGGCGTCATGGCGCGAGCCTTGCTGGTGCTGCGAGACACCAGCAAAGAAATAGCAGAACTCAGGCTTGATCAATTGACGGGACTATATAGCCGTAAGATGCTGATAGACCGATTGAAGCAGGCCATGGCCTTCAGTTCGCGCAGTGGCAACTATGGTGGGCTGATGATCATTGATCTTGATAAATTCAAGACGCTTAATGACACGCAAGGACATGACGCCGGTGACATGCTGCTGCGGGAAGTTGCGCGGCGCCTGACGGCCTGTGTGCGTGAGTGCGATACCGTGGCGCGACTCGGGGGTGACGAATTCGTCCTGATGATGATCGATATCGGCCAGGAGGAGGACGAAGCGGCAGTCGCTATCGAGAGAATTGGGGAAAAGATATTAGCCTCACTCAACCAGCCCTACCATCTTGGTAGTTATACTCACATCAGCACGGCAAGTGTAGGCATAGCACTGTTCAAGGGAGATGGTGTTTCCGACGCTGAACTGTTGAAGCAGGCTGATCTCGCCATGTACAAATCAAAGAATTCCGGCCGTAATGCCTGTCGATTCTTTGATCCGCACATGGAAACGGAGATACACGAACGGATGTCACTGGAGAAAGATCTGCGACAAGCCATCGCGGAGAATCAGTTCCAGCTTTACTACCAGCCCCAGTTGGGGAGCGATGCGCGCCTGTTAGGTGCTGAAGCGTTGATACGCTGGAACCATCCTCAACGTAAAATAATCCTGCCGGACGCGTTCATTCCCTTGGCCGAGGAAACAGGGTTGATTCTGCCCTTGGGTCAGTGGGTATTGGAAACCGCGTGCGCCCAACTGCTGGCTTGGGCAGACCAGCCGGGAACTGCGCAATTCACTATTGCGATAAATGTTAGTGCCCGACAGTTTCGGCAACCGCACTATGTAGATCAAGTTTTGGCTGTGCTGGATAAAACGGGTGTCGATCCCGGGAAATTAAAACTCGAGCTGACTGAAAGTATCTTGTTGGACAATGTGGAGGATGTCATCATCAAAATGACCACCCTCAAAACCAGGGGGCTGGGTTTTTCCCTGGACGATTTCGGTACCGGATATTCCTCGCTGTCTTACCTGAAGCGCCTTCCTTTGAGTCAGTTGAAGATCGACCGATCCTTCGTGCGCGACATACTCATTGATCCGAACGATGCGGCGATAGCCAGAGCCATTTTGTCACTTGGCCAAAGCCTTGGATTAAACGTCATAGCGGAGGGGGTTGAAACCGCTGAGCAGCGAGACTTCTTGGCAAGATCAGACTGCAATATCTTTCAGGGCTATTTCTTCAGTCGGCCATTGCCGCTGGAAGATTTTGAGAAGTTTGCGCAGAAGAGTGAAAGTCCAGCTTACGAAAAAGTCTAAGCTCGGCAATGGGGTCGACAGCGGTATTTGGTGAAATGCCGGCTCCGGCTGATCTGAATCATTAACCTGATTAGAGTACGCCAGTTCTGCATTATGGTGGCCAATATGTATCGCGTGAGCACAACCGCTGTGCTTCAATAAAGGCACTTGTTGAACGACCGTATATGGACTCCTCCCCGTTTGCAAGTATTCCGTTTTCTGGTTGGTGGGTTCGACTGCTCACGTATATCCGGTCTCTTTATTCGGATCGCAGCATAGCAGATGCTGGTGACCTACAACCCGCGACACCAAGGCGACATTCGCAACTCTCAGTTCGAGTGCAATCTGGCGATGCGTGCCAGGGCCAACATGTTAGGTGCGCCGGTCTTCTGCATGACGTGAGCGCGGTGAATTTCTACCGTTCGGTAACTAATGGCGAGGAGTTGTGCGATTTCCTTGCTTGTATGCCCTTCGACAGCTAGCGCCATGACTTCCCGTTCGCGTTTGGTAAGCGTTGCCATTCGTGACGAGATAGACTGATGAGACTTCGTCCGATTTTGCCGGGGCGATTCCTGTTCCAATGCCTCCTGCACGCGAGCCAGCAATACTGATCCGTCCATTGGCTTGGTCAGAAAGTCTATTGCGCCTGCCTTGATGGTGCTCACCGTTACCGGGATCGTGCCTTTCCCAGAAAGGAATATGACTGGCAGTTGCAATCCTCGCCGTATAAGTTCTTTCTGCAACGTTGGTCCGTCCATGTCTGGCATGTCCACGTCAAGAATGATGCATCCCTGGATGCCGGGAGTGCAGGCGTCGAGAAATTCCGAGGCAGTCCGAAATGTTGCAACGGCATAGCCCGCAGCTTCCAGCAGCATGGCAAGAGCATCCCGCACCGCTGCGTCATCATCCACGACCAATACTTTAGCATGGTCTGTCATGTTGCAAAGGGCAAAGTGAGATGGAAAATGGCACCGGAACCTTCTTGTGGGTCAACCCAGAGCTGGCCGCCATTCGCTTCGATCAGCGAGCGGCTTACCGCAAGTCCCATGCCGAGGCCTCTAGCCTTGGTAGTAAAGAAAGGTTCAAAAAGGCGCTGTAAATTCTCCTTCTTAACGCCTGGTCCACTGTCCTGGATCGTCACTTGAGCAACACTCTCATCCTTTATCGTGCGCACGGTCACGGTAATGGAAGGCAGCGTCACACCGGCTTGTTGCATAGCCTCGATGCCGTTATGCAGCAGGTTGAACAGCACCTTATGTACGTGAGTGCGATTGGCCCGCACCAATGGGAGTCCCTCCTCCAACTGGAGAATGGGATGGAACTGCAATTCGTGTTCCGACCTTGCAGTGTCCAACACGTCAAGAATTTCCTTGTTGAGCTCAAACGCATCAGTGGGAAACTCTTTCATGCTCAAATATTCGAGCAATTCGCGGATCGACTGCCCAGCACGTTGTGCTTGCCGTTCATTTCCCTCAATGGCTTTGCGAACTCTATCGAGATCCGGCTTTTTTGCTTTCAATAGTATGAGAGCGGTCTCGCTATATAGGGCGATGGCCATCAACGGCTGATTCAATTCGTGGGCGATGGCCGCGGCGGTCTGGGATGCGACATTCAATTGGTGCAAATTTGCCATTTCCTTCTGCCTCTCGAGAATTTCTCTTTCAAGCCTCTTCCGTTCGGTGATGTCGCGATTGATTCCAGTCATGCGCAGCGCCTGGCCGTCCCGGCCGCGCTCCACTACTGCGCCCTCACTGAGCACCCACATGAATTCGCCGTTCAGCTTCCTCACGCGATGTTCGACCTGATACGTCGAAGAGTTATGTCCTTTTATGGCCGCCACGATTGCCTCCTTTACGGCGGGCTGATCTTCCTCCGGCACCCGTCCCGTAAGGTCATTTATGGTGGTGAATGTTGGCACCTGACCGCCGCCTAGGAGTTGCGCCCAGCCTTCAGACAGATAAACATTTCCGGTCGTCAGGTCATAGTCCCACAATGCCAGGCGTGAGGCAGCGATTGCCCGTTTAGCGCGCTGCTCGCTCGTCGCCAGCTCCTTGGCCAGTTGTTGGCCATGTTGCGTTTCCAGCTTCAGCCATCTGAAAAGAGAAACCAACGCGGCGGCAACAATGGAGGCAACAAGTGAGGCGGACACGAAGCCCGTTAACATGTAGTTGTAGGTGACTCTTCCCCTCAGCAGAAATTCCATGCCGCAAACGATGATTTCCGTGGCGCCGACAGCAATTAAAATGGAGGTCAGCCAGAGTTTAAAGGGAGATAATCTCTGGAGGTGTTGCAGGATGGCAGTGCGAACGGCCAAATCCGTCTGGTTACCGCCGACGATGGTCGGAGTGGGGTTGGTGTGGAGAGCATCGGTACCTTCATGAAGATCCAGTTCCTGGCTTGTCGATGCAATTGGTCCCGGCGTTGTCGAAAGAGCTCGTGCAGAAGCTGCCGGAAAGCCAGTGGTCGAACGACGGTTGATAAAACTCATTAATCTATCTTCCGAGGACATCAGGATTTTCTCACTGTTATGCGAAACACCTTCTATTGGAAAAAGGTCGGACGTATCACAGCCGCAAGGGCTAACCCCCCTAGCATCGCGGCCAGACAGAATAACGGCTGCGCCTGATCGAAACCAGTCGCAATATATCCCCTTCCAAGCGAATACTATTCTAGATATATCGTGAATATTCAGATTTTCATGAAGATACGTATTTCTACCTATGTAAACGCCCTTATTTATTCAAGCGCTGCAATCCTGTAATTTGCGAATTCTAAGATTAATGTCCAACCTGCGCCAACGCATGGCGGTTAAGACAGGATCATTGGGATCATTACGCACGGCGACAAAAAAGATTATGGACACAACCAAACGATGCTCAGGAGACGTTTTCTGGTCAAGCGAATGGCTCTTGACTGAGGATACGGATCCTGCTTTACAAAATACGGCACCATCGTCAATTGCCGCAAAACAAGCGGTTGCAAATCACGACCATACCAACTCAAGTTCACCGCAATCTCGATCCGACTTCCATGGGGGGAGCAACTACACGAGCAGCTACGCATGGCAATTTTGAAAATGGATGCCCCCGACCTTATTGGTAACACGGCTGATCACAGCAGGGATCAGGTATTAAAGATATCTTTGAGAGTGGAATGTTGAACAAAATATCCAGCGCCACTCAGAATATTCTGAAGTTTATACAGGGCATTAAAAAAATGAAAGCTGAGTCAAATGAGCCCCGTTACTCCTAGCAAAATTGTCGGGCTATTGCACCATGCCTTCTAAAAGTTATCTGGAGCGGATGGACATATTCCAGACCTTACGTATTGATGAGCTTGTTCAAGGTAATGAGAAATTAGCCATAAAACTTCAAGCTTCCGAAGCTGAGACTAGTAGATTGAAATTGGCAATTGAACGATTGGAATACAATCATCAAGTACTGACCGAGAAGTTAGCGGAAGCCAATAACGAAATCGGTCGATTGAGTATGGTATTGAAGCGTCAAGTTAATGATATGGAAATTATTAAGCCTGGAATCCGTAAGGCGATACCATCAAATAGATCTGAGTGACCGCTTCACATCAGCGGTGATCGAACCCAAATTTGCATGGCGGCCAGGAGAAGAAAGTCAGGGTTGTCTAGAGAAAATGGCATGTTTGATCATAGACGGAATAGCGATCCGGCGTGCCAACCGGAGGCATTCGAGATATTTGCAGGGTTGTGTCGTCAGCGTTAATTCTATTGGTACGATTTATATTTCCGACAACTCACTTTTGGTGGAATGAGCTGTTATGTTATGAAGACCGACTTGATGATTGCAAGCCCCAAAAAGGATAGGGCCGCATCCTGGAAGCGAGGGCTAAAGGGTCTTGTCAAGGTTTCCGTAATAACTGACACGTTGGCCATAATTTGTGACGACGTCGAGCGGATCGAACCAGAGATTTCACTCGTTGACAGCGATCTTCTTGAATTGGATAGTCCGAATGGCGTGGCGAGATTGACAACACTTTGCATAAAAACAAAGGTTATTATTTTGAGTGGTGCCATTTCTGAAGATATGGAATGGGAACTTCTTAAGGCCGGTGTGCGGGGTTCTTGCCGACGTGAGATTAGTTCGGACTTGCTCAAGCGAGTTGTTTTAGCTGTCCGACAAGGTGAGTTGTGGATACGAAGAACGATTACGAGTCGACTTATAAATGAACTGGCCAAAATGGCGCTCCAAAATAGGGCACATCAAACGTCGCATGAGCTGCTCAAGAAACTTACTCAACGCGAATATGATATTGCGGTTCATGTAGGAAATGGGGAGAGCAATAAGCACATTGCTCAATCATGTGAAATTACAGAACGTACCGTCAAAGCACATTTGTCAGAAGTTTTTCATAAGCTTGGTGTGACGGATCGACTCAAGCTGGCCTTGATTATTTCCGCGAATAGGAGTCACTCCGCTTGATTCCGCAGAATTAGCCGTTTGTTAAGTCGAAGCCTTGCGGTTAGCCGATAATGGCGGGTGAACCCCCGCAATCCCCAAGGTTGTCTGCAAGCGGTACGCAGTGAACTGGCTCAAGCAAAGTATATGTTCACTTTACCGATTTGGGACGTGGCTTCCTGTAAAGTTCGCTCAATCGCAATATCTCCTGCCAAGCTCTTTCCGGGAAACCAGAACGGTCAAATCTGCCGCCGCTATAGTTGGGATGCAACAGGTCGGTAAAATAAGTTTCTCCATGAGGGGAATTCCAAAGCTGGACAATTTTTTCCAAAACATGAGGAAATTTTTCCTCAAGTGTATGAGGGTATTGGTGCGGCAAGCATTTCAGAGTTTGCTGGACTTTTTCCCTACTGATCTTCTGCACTAAAGATGTATTTGCGCTCATACCAATTCTCCTGTCGATCTAGTCTGCCTAAATGCCCCTTAAATAATTAATTGGTTTGTCGCAAAGTAGATGAGCAATCCGCGTGCCAAATGTGCCAAAATCTAATATAAACAGCAAGCTAAGAAAATCTTGAAGATGGCGAGAAGGCCTTAATGACGTTAGTTCGACTAAATGTGACTTAATTTAGTCAATAGAGCGTTGCAAATTCATCAAATCATTCTCTTCTATCCTAAATTGGAGGATGCCCTAGAATGACTGTTCTCGGCAGATTGTGTTGAAAAACTCGCTTTCATTTTAGGCTGATTCAGTCGCTCAATTTTTTCTGCGTGTGATTTTTTTCGTGGCAGTGTGTTTTTTCTCAAGTCGAACCCCTTTTTCTTCGCTTAAGTACCGACCATTTCTGCTTCCTGTGCTACAGGGGTAAGCCATTTCGCCATTCGCCTCAAATTCTGCGCGGTTGCAGCCAGCAGAAATTCGTCTCGTGCACCACTTGGCCCTCGTAATCGGAGCTTATCCAGTTTCAATATCCGCTTGAGGTGTGCAAACAGCATCTCGACCTTTTTGCGTTCACGTCTTGATTGTTGATATTCCGGTGTCATGTAAATCCGACGTGCAACGTTGCGTGCATCTTCGTGGATACTGCGGGCGATCTTGCGTTTCGGAGTGTTCGGGCAACAATGATTCTTTTGGGGACATGCTGCACATTTATATTGGTTTGACGTATAGAGAATGGTGTCGGCTTTGGTGATTCGTGTGCGTGGTTTCTTGAAGATGCGCCATGCGCTGCGTAGCGCATGGCCTTCAGGGCAGCGATACTCGTTGGCCTGCTCATCCCAGATAAAGTCGCTGTTGGAGAAGGTGCCGTCCTTGCGCTCTGATTTATCACATACCGGCACATGCGGCTCGATCTGCTTCTCGTCCACTAGCCAGTTGAGCATGGCCGCAGAACCATAGTTGGTGTCGCCAACGAGTCGATCCGGTTTCATCTCATACTTGTCTTCAACGCGATCTATCATCGTCTTGGTGGCTTCCACTTCAGCTGTCTTGTTGACTGCTGAGGGTTCGACATCGACGATGATGCCGGCCTTGAGGTCAATCAGGTAATTGGTGGAATAGGCAAAGAATGCTGGGCCACCTGTGGCACCGGTCCAGGTGGCCGCCGGATCGCTCAGTGAGACGAACTTGGGAATGAAGTCAGGATTGTTCGTTTCCTCAAGCGCATCCAGATACTCTCTTACCGGACGTGCTGTTTCAGCGGAACTGGTCCAGTTCATGGCTTCTTCTCCATGAACACTATTCACGCGCTGTGCATCGGCCTTGATGATGCTGGCGTCGGTGGCAAAGCCTTCGCCTCGTACCAGCCCTTCCTTCATGCAGCGTTGTAGTACTGTCTCGAACAACTGCCGGAACAGGCCGCTGTCGCGGAACCGGCCATGCCGGTTCTTGGAGAAGGTGGAATGATCCGGTACTGCATCTTCCAAACCCAGTCTGCAGAACCAGCGGTAAGCCAGATTCAGATGCACTTCTTCGCAGAGCCTGCGTTCGGAGCGGATACCAAAGCAATAACCGATGACCAGCATGCGGATCATCAATTCTGGATCGATGGAGGGTCTGCCGGTGTGGCTGTAGTATTCGGCGAGATGCTGCCGGAGTTCGGTTAAATCCAGATAGTGATTGATGCCGCGGAGGAGATGATTCTGGGGAACGTGATCTTCAAGGTCGAATGAATAGAACAGGCGCTTTTGCTTATCTGTCTGAAACCCAATCATATCAAGGCTCCCAACTAATTCGATGGGTGATATTATAGCATTCGAAACATCAAATTACGCGGGAGTTTTTCAACACAATAGGCACCAAACGGCCCATAGCGGCTTCTTACAAGATAGCTTTAAAGCACCACTTGGCGCATTGCCTTCAGGTCAGTTATTCAGATCACCTAGCGGCGCTCAGTCAAGAAGTACAGCAGTCGACCCAGCTACTTGTGAGGCAGCTCATTCAGATACACAAATAGTCTCTTGGCAAGCTCACGACGTTCGATTTCTGGCATACCTTCATTAATGGCCGGCATCTTGGCATCGGGCCTTATTGAAGATGGATTTAAAACCCAGGCAAGGAATTTTTCTTCACCAAGAATTTTTGTCTGCTCGGCCAAGTCAAAAGGTGCTTTATTTCCGCCGAAGCCGTTGACCTGATGGCAATTAAGGCAGTATTTCTCCAATTCCAGCCCAGGGTGAGATGTCTCCCCTGGAACCAAGCTTTGCTCCGAGGTTTGGGACATCAGTATCTCGTTCACTTGGTAAGGCCAGTAGGTGCTGCCTTCTTTAATCAGGCCGGGACGATGAATATTGTCCCACACCAGATAGTAAGGCGCCAAGGGTACATCCCGTTCGTGTTGCGATCTATTATTTATCTTGAATTCTCGCCCATTTTTTTTAGCGAAGACCAGGTAAGCTTGATACTCATCAAAGCGCTCTGTTGGTATGCGTGAAACATAGCCATCCAGAGCTCTAAATTCGATATTGGCGGCCGCAGTCTTCCAGTGATTCCCAAGTACCACCTGTAAGACCTTTTCAATGGAATATCCTAGGTAAATGACGTGCGGCTGGGTATTGCCTTCGACCAAGTGCGGCTCAACCACTTCAATTTCTATCGGCGAATCTGCCAGCAGCCGCTCTAGCTCATCCACCTTGGGCAACAAGACAGCGTCGGAGTGATTGGATAGGAGCAACAAGAGCAAAAGCAAATTGCTGCGAATTGTGTTGAACATCAACCGCCTCCCCATGATCGATTTCCAAAAAATTGTTAAGTGGGACATAGAATGGAGTATGACGGACGATATTCATGGTTGATTTGATTGTCGATCAATGCGCTCACGGACACTTGCCGCCGTCTGGCCAAAGAGGATCTTCTTGGCTTCTTCAGTCATCGCGGGTTGGTTCGAATAGGATTGAGTTCTTGTATAGGCGCTAACCGTGGCTGGCCGATTAAGGATTGCGTCGAGCCAGCGTTTTACATTTGGGAAGTCATCCAGATTCTGCTGTTGAATCTTCCAAGGTACGATCCAGGGGTAGGACGCAATATCCGCAATTGTGTACTCATCACCGACAATGTACTCCCGTCCATCGAGTCTGCGATCGAGCACGCCATACAAGCGGTTGGTCTCATTCACGTAACGATCAATTGCGTAAGGGATCTTCTCGGGAGCATATTTGGAGAAGTGATGGTTCTGTCCGGCCATGGGGCCGAGGCCGCCAACCTGCCAGAACAGCCATTCCAGTGCAGTCTTCCGTCCGCGCAGATCTTTGGGCAACAACTTCCCCGTTTTCTCGGCCAGATAGACGAGGATTGCGCCAGATTCGAATACTGACACGGGTTTGCCACCGTCCGATGGGGCGTGATCGACTATCGCTGGCATCTTGTTATTAGGGCTGATTTTAAGAAACTCAGGCTTGAATTGATCCCCTATGCCAATGTTTACTGGGATGATCTTGTACTCTAGCCCAACCTCTTCGAGAAACATCGTAATCTTGTGCCCGTTCGGAGTGGGCCAATAATATAGGTCGATCATTGCGGCTCCTTTGTTATACAAGTAGATGGGAAAAGCGAAAGCCCGACATGGGATACCATCTTGCAAATCGAGCAAATGTTCGCACTAGACATGGTCTGGATCGTCTAGCTCGACCAAACGGAAATTTGTTGCTTAGCATGTGCTCTTGATTGCAGCTTCCCAAGAGAACTCAACCGACTTCGGGGTAGTTATTTGAGTGACAGCTAATGGCACTGACCGGAAGCCTACAACTCAATATTCACCGCCGCAAACCAACTACCCATAATTCGCAACCCGCGACATACCCCGGCATTTCATGTTGCCTTAATTGCTGCCCCAAAAGGGGACGATCATAACGCACAAACTCACGTCATCGATATCAACAGTTACTGACAGGCATGTGGCCATTGAACCAGTCGTTCCGTATAGGCCGTTTACCAAAACGTGCTATACGCTGTCCTTATCGTGTTCATTCCCTCTGAAGTGGTTACGAACCCATATTGCTGGTCCGACTAGTGCAATGCTACCAAGCACAGACGAAACGCCCATCAGAATGACTCCAGCAACTAGCCTCATTTTTAGCCACTTCACTGTCACTTATTATTAAGCGACTCTTTTTTGCGTTACTGCGTGAGCGTCGCCTATTGGATCTGAGCCAAACTAGGTGCGGCATTATTGCCGGCCAGAAAGCAGTCCATCAGAACATTGCATTCTGTTCCAGCCATTCGATCCTACTAGGAATTTCAACCAAATTTTTTCACGCCTGCTTTTCTTGCAGCCTTCTGCAAATCTTCGTCGAGAGTTGCCAAGGGCATGCCCAGTCTTAAGGCCAGCTCTAGATAAGATGCATCGTATGCGGAAAGCTTGTATCGCCTCGCTAGTTGAAGGGTATCAGACAGTGCTTGTGCGAATGTGGCGACGTCTACGTCAATATCCACACCTTCCAGCATCTCAAGAAAGGCGCCGCTTCGAGCTTCTGTCACCAAGCCTTTTGCTTCCGCCCTGGCAATGACGTTTGCCATCTCAAGCCCCCATGTCACAGGTACGAGAGCGTTGTCTTGTTTCATTGCATCAAGCACTTTGCTGGCATAGGCAAGTTCTTGTTGCTTGCCGTCACCAAAAAACCAACGCATGGTCACCGAGTTATCAAGGACAAAGCTCATGCACGCCCTTCCTCAATGAGTTCCTTGATGTTTACACTACGCACCGGATCGGCAATCATGAACGCCTTAAGCTTTTCTACTGCCGCAACTTTGTCCTTCGGCATCACCCGCACGCTAGGGACTAAATCTGCGACAGCTTCCCCGCGATTGGTGATGGTAAAACTTTTGCCGGTTCTAACCTGCCGAAGCAATTCTGGAAGCTTTGTTTTCGCTTCATACGAACCAATTTCAATTTTCACGGTTTTCTCCTGCACTATGAACTTACTGTCGACCAGTATATAGACCAGTCTACCAAAAATCAAGTATTCATGCGGGTGGATATTTCCGTCCTTCGTCCAACCTCAAGGCAAATACGTTTTGGAGGAAAAGCTCGACATGCCGCTGGCACTGAGCCGCGGTTCACTATGCAATATTAACAGCCCCAAGGCGGATATTCGTAGTTTGCATTCTGGGCGTAGCATAACAAACAGTTGGTAAACTAAATAAAGCAGGCCGACAGACTAAATTCTCAAGGGATGGATCGAGGAGATTGAAGAAGGCGAGTTCCGACAGGCGTTGCAGAAAATTGGCCAATTTTGCGGATCAATAAATTCAGTAGGTTAGAGCATCTGTTCCGACAGACTTTATTACTTACATCATGATTGTCTGGTTATTTTGCAAGCCTTGAACCGTGCCTGATTGGCACAGGATCTTGCGGCAGCGCGCATCATTGGGCGCGGCAGCTCTCGTCATTTGGGCTCGGCGCATCGCACGCACTGCCTGGTTGATGTGCACCCAAAAGACCAATTTGATCGTGGACGCCTCAAGAAAAAGTTGACTTGAACCATCGAATCTTTTCGGCCCCGGGTGCGATTTGAAAGCCCGGCCTGATTGCCACGCGACATAATCAAAAATCCAACTCGTCACAGCCCGTGTTAATCGCGTAAGATAGCGCCACCCTGAGGAAAATTCTATGAGCCAGAACTCGCTCTCCACCGGCACGCTCAACCCGAATTCGATCGCGCTCGATGTCGAAAGCATACGCCGTGATTTCCCCATCATGCAGCATAGGGTGCATGGTAAGCCGCTAATCTGGCTCGACAGTGCGGCCACAGCACAAAAGCCGAAAGTCGTAATCCAGCGGATATCATCGTTCTATGAGCATGAGAATGCCAACATTCATAGTGGCACCCATACTCTGGCGACGGAGGCCAATAACGCGTATGAGGGTGCGCGCGCCAAGGTCGCCGCTTTCCTTGGCGCTGCCTCGCCGCAAGAGATTGTATTTGTGCGCGGCACGACGGAAGGCATCAATTTGCTTGCCGCCATATTTGGCGAAACCCGCTTACAACCTGGCGACGAGATAGTATTGACCGAGGCGGAGCATCACTCCAACATCCTCCCTTGGCAATTCGCCGCAAAGAAGACCGGTGCTGTCATCCGTGTCGCGCCAGTGGACGACAACGGCGAGATTATGCTTGAAAAGTACGCGCGCCTTCTTGGGCCGCGCACCCGCGTCGTTTCCTTCACACATATTTCCAATGTCCTGGGCTCCGTCATGCCTATCCACGAGATGACCATGATGGCCAAGCGCGTCGGCGCCACCGTGGTGATCGATGGCGCACAGGGCATCCCGCATCGCCAGGTAAATGTGAACACAGTCGGGTGCGACTTCTATGTATTCTCCGGGCACAAGCTGTTCGCTCCCACAGGCATCGGCGTAGTCTACGGCCGCAAGGAGATGTGGGAGGAGATGCCTCCTTGGCAGGGCGGCGGCGGCATGATCCAGCATGTGACGTTCGAAAAGAGCACCTTTGCCTCACCGCCCCACAGGTTCGAGGCAGGCACCGGATCGCTCGCAGCGGCCGTCGGGCTGGGGACCGCCATCGATTACCTGAATAGCATCGGCCTCGATGCGATAGAACAATACGAAACCCGGCTGCTTGATTACGCCTTGGGAGGAATCTGCAGTATCAACGGCCTTCGCCTGATTGGCACGCCCAAAGACAGGGGCGGTGTCATCTCCCTCGTAATGGACGGTATTCCCGATCTAGAGGTCGCCAAGATGCTGGATGCGGAAGGTATCGCTGTGCGTGCCGGCTTCCATTGCGCAAAACCGATTCTGGCGCGCTTCGGGCTAGAATCCAGCGTCAGGCCCTCGTTTGCGTTCTACAACACGCAAACCGAGGTGGATGCGCTGGTCGAAACGTTGCGAAAGATCAGCCTGCGCAAGCTGAGTGGCTCACCAAACTAAACAATTCATTTAATTTGGTGCTACGCGGGACTTCACGAAAAGGCCAAAATTGAAGCTTGCGTCATCATAATGATTCCTTGTGTGCCTGCTGCCCCTGGCGCTGATCAAGACCATCGGTCTAGTTGATCTCCTTGCCGGACAAATTGATCAGTAGAACCGGAATGCGCAAAGATTATGAAACTGGAAATTATTTCCAAGTATCCCTCAGGCAACACTCATTCAACACCACTCCTTTTAGTACACGGAGCTTGTCATTCAGCCTGGTGTTGGGATGTTCATTTTCTCGATTATTTTTGTCAACACGGCTTCGCAACCCATGCGATCAGCCTCCGAGAACATGGAAAAAGCGAGGGGCGTGGCAAGCTGCGATGGATGCGAATTGCCAACTACGTCGAAGATGTGGCAAATACGGCAAGGCAGCTGCCAAGCCCACCCGTTTTGATCGGCCATTCAATGGGTGGATTTATTATCCAAAAATATCTGGAGGATCACACCACTCCAGCAGCCGTGTTGTTGGCTTCGGCGCCACCTAGTGGCATATTGCCGTCAATGCTTAGAATCGCCCGGCGGAATCCGATGGCCTTCGCCAAAGCAAATCTGACGCTCAGTTGGCTTCCACTGATGGCTACTCGCCGCGCGGTACGCGAGGCTTTATTTTCTGCAGACTTGGCTGATGAATTGGTTCTGGCGTATTCGAAGCAGCTCCAGGATGAGTCTTTTCTCGCTTTGCTCGACATGCTTGTGTTCAACCTGCCCAAACCCGAAAGAGTCAAGACTCCTTTGCTTGTCTTGGGCGGAGCAAAGGATTACTTCTTCAGGCGGAGTGAAATTGTAGCAACAGCAAGACTTTACGATGCGCCATATGAGATTTTCCCGGCTATGGCGCACGACATGATGCTCGATACGCGGTGGCGGGCCGTAGCAGACCGAATATTGGTTTGGCTGAAAGAAAGGGAGTTGTTGAAATTATGATTTACCACCCAACAATGCACTGAATCGGACCATCTGCTTAGGTGGCTGGGCACAACCCTTAAGTCTTCGCTTCGAAGAAGTGTGACCGTCCGCAATGTCTCGCATAGCGACTCAAGCAACCTGTGGTTCAACGGCTGCTATACCAGCAAGAACGAATACTGACTTCAGCGCCATAGACCCGGAAACGTAGTGCGAAACGCCGACAATCGAGAATGTTCCCATACCAGAAAACCCCCATGAAACGCTACTCCGAATCCAGCGAAATAAACAAAGCACCAATCCTTGCGGTGCTGAAAGACATTTTCGCCGAGCACAAGCGGGTGTTGGAAATCGCCAGCGGCACGGGACAGCACGCCGTGTACTTTGGACGCGAGCTGCCCCATCTGATCTGGCAACCATCCGAATTGCCGCAGCATCTTGCCGGCATCCAGGCTTGGCTGGACGAAGCACAACTGCCCAACATATTACCGCCGCTATCCCTCGATGTGAACGACGCGCGCTGGCCGATTACATCGGTGGACGGGATCTTCAACGCGAACACCGTGCATATCATCTCTTGGCCCCAAGTCGAGCAGCTGTTCGTGCATATCGCGCGTGCCATCGCGCCAGGCGGACGCGTGTGTCTCTATGGGCCATATAACTATGGCGGAAATGTCACATCAGAAAGCAATGCCCGTTTCGATGCCTGGCTCAAGTCGCGAGACCCGAACAGCGGCGTTCGGGATTTCGAAGCGGTGAACCGGCTTGCGGCATCCCATGGTCTGGAGTTGCTACGCGATATTGCGATGCCATCCAACAATCGCATTCTGGTGTGGGAGGCCAACGGCTCAAGCAATCAAGAATTTGGTTGAGCGCAATTCTGATAGGATTCGTCAATCTGCGTGACCGCAATATGCCGGTTAGCGACCGTCAGGCAGCTTGTGCTTCAATGTCTGATGCAGGGCACGTAGCCGCCATTGGTGCCTGCGATATCGAACGGGCTAAACTGTGCCGATAGTTGCGTTTCGCAAATTTCCTACTGTCAGGTTCTGGACGCGGACAGGGTGTAACACAAGATTCAATTGGCTGTTTACTAGAATTCACGCTATTACCAATTTCGTTTTACGCTAAGCACACGATGGCGGTTCGCGCGGTTCTGGCACTGCCGTAAAATAAACCTGATGACGAGGGAGAAAAGTGATGGTCAGCAAGGAAACCGTCCTGCAAACGCTGAAATGCTTGCCGAACCAATATCCACAGATGCTTAGCGAGAAGTTTCCTCATATCTTGGAAAAGATCGTCAAACTCTGGAACTCATCTGATTGTGAAGATTATCTAAACGACCTGTTGCAGCCTAATGGCCGTGGCGGCGGAAGGCTTGACCGGCAGGGCTTCCCGGAGAAAGTTTGGTGGGAGATTTTGAGATTGAATGAGCTCTACCATAAACCGCGTCCCAAATCGGCAAAGTGAGCGCATCGGCACGCTTGAGCATCATGGTACGTCGAATATCGGGGCAACGCTGATCATCTCTTTGTCGCGGCCTGCGCGTTAAGGGTCGCTGCTTGTATATTGCGAGCCACGAAGAGGCAACTCAGTGCCGAGAAGGGCCATCCGGCTGATAATTCATAGAGCCGAAGAACGCTCTTCAGGATGCTGCTTGAATCACAGAAAAGAAGCAAATTCTATCTAGCTAGGCGTCGCACCCTGCTGCTCTTGTGTGGGAGGGGGAACCGTCAGTGTCGGAGATTTTTACACCTTGCTGGCTTGAGATCTTTGATGAATTTGTAGTGCAAGGAATTAATTGCACTATTTATATATAGGCATAACAATTGCTAAATCATTTCATGAAGTTGCAGCGTTTTATTTTTTCCCCAAGTGAACGGGTTGAATGATCACCGGGAAGGCAATAAACCAAACGGGAGCATTAAATCATGAAGAAGAAAAATGTCCTTTCCAGATCAAACATCGCCCGCTTTGCATCGACATTGTTTTGTAGTGCGGTTATGTCTAGTGCATTTGCTGTGCCTTACTATTACACGGACTGGACTTCAGCGACGCCAGGCGCAGGCACAGCTGTGGGCGTTATTACGTTACCAGATTCCTCCACGGTAACTGTTGACTTTTCGGCCGTCAATAGCGACGGTACCGCTGGCAGCTTTCTTGGAGCATATACCAATGCTGATTGGGGAGGTTGGAGCGCTTACCCGTCGGACTATCTCAGTGCCCAAGTTAGCACCATTCCCTACCCGGATATGATTCAGCTTGTAGGAGGGCAAAATCAAACCTATAGGGTTCACCTAAGTGCTCCAATCAAAGATCCTATCATGGCAATCGTGAGCCTTGGGGCCAGTGGCACTAATACCCAGTATGACTTTGACTCACCTTTCACCATTCTCAGTCAAGGAAATGACTATTGGGGGGGTGTTCAACATGTCTCTCCCAATCCGGAAATGATTTGACTGGCAACGAAGGGAGCGGAACGATCCAGTTCATTGGAACATTTTCGGATTTCTCGTGGACGGTTCCAGTTGGCGAAAACTGGCACGGTTTCACGTTCGGAATCCGTACTACCGAAGCCCTTGAGCCGACGCCGCCTTTACCTGAACCCGCTTCCCTTGCTCTTGTTATGTTAGGGCTCCTGGGGATGGCTGTAACATTGAAGCGTCGACACTAGAAACTGGAATTGGCAGACATAAGGCAACCCCCGCTTCAGCGGGGTTTTTCTGCGCAGGATGACTCTTCGACTTGTCGAGGCCTGCTATGTCATGAGCTGCCCGTGACCACCATCTCCTTTGCGGCAACGCAAATGTCTTCTCCGGCGTCAGGTCAGCGTGGGGCAGTATATTGCGAGGCATGATGGGTCACTCTGTGTCGAAAGGCGACTTTCAGCCGACATAAGACTCCATGCCGCCAATCTCCGCGTTAAGCGGTGAAGCAGCCGGAAAGACAAAACCAAACGCTAACGCGATACCAAGTAATTAGGCAGCTGGAGCACCCCTAATAAAACCTGTACCTTTCGCGAAAGCCTGGTTAAAGCTGCCGACACTTTTAGTAGACCGCTAGCGCGTGATTATGTCTCTTGCATTTTGTCGGATCACCTCGGCAAGTGGCTGATCTGTCGAAATCAGAAAATATCCCTGATGGGAGGGAGTCAGGGTGCCAATAGAACCATCAACCGCCGAACCCTCGTTGGGTCAACCGGGTTGGGCGAATCAGGCAACCAGCAATTACGGATTAGATATCACTATAGTCCATACTCATGATCCGGGGTGCCCGGTCCAGGCGGTACAAAACCAGTATCAGGCCGATGGTTGCGACGAGCATGAAATGTGGACCGAACAGCCAGAACACCAGCGGCACCAATAGATAGTAGGCACGCATGCCTAAACTGTAGAAGTGGCCGGCACGATTAAGATGGGTCGCAACATGCGCAGGCGTGATCATCTTGTGATTCAACCTGACAGGAACATTTATCATGTAACCCACATGGTTGAACACCCGAATCGCCATCGAAAAGCTAAAGAAGGCAACAAACAGATCCAGCAGCAACATTATCAATTTCACCATCCACAGCATAGGGTTTATTGCTCCCACCACGTTGAGCGCGTGCCAGGTGGCTTCGAGCTTTTCTCCCTGCTCACTTAGGGTCAGAACGCCGATAATCATCAGTACGGCGGTGGAAGCGAGAAAAGTCGCGGCCATTGTCGAGTTGCGCAATGTCTGTACAGCCAGCACGGCATGCTTGTCATCTTGCATGATTGTTTCCACCCATGCTGTCCGCGCAATCCTGTTGACCGCCTGCACAGTATATGTCGGGTCATGTTTGACTTTATTGCGAAGAAAGAGATGATATGCGGCGACAAGCGCCGCGCTTACCAAAAAACTGACCAGATCATTCGTTAGATTCAAATTTGGCTCCCTTACTTCTTTTTGGCGCGGCGATTTGTTGTGAGGTGGCTCATTGAAAAATCAATTCCTTTCAGAGCATGATTGGCTCATAGCCGAACTTTTCAAAATCGATGATGGCACCAATTCAAGACACGGCGGTTCGGGTGAAAGAAACCAAATTGGCAAACCCATGCCCTTAATTAATTTTCATTGGACCGTGCCACTCGTGCATCTTCATCACCGCTTGGGCGAACGGTTCGAGAACGTCTTGATCGGAGCATCGCTATTTGCCTCGCCTGTTCGAGCCCAAGCCGGACTAACCGAAAATAGCAGCAATGCGCTACCACCAATGTTATTTTCACGGCATTGACAGTGATCGCGGCCGCCTATAGGCCCTTTCCTCCATTACGCGTTCCTAATCATCCTGCGAATCATGTGCCGCGGCGCGCACTTGGTTGAGCAGGTCTTCGGCTTGCAGTTCATTTTCCGCAAAGATCACTTTGATAAGCGCTGACGCATCGCTGCCCTGTGCGCCGCGCAGCTTTTTGGCTCGATTCGATGCCTCACGGAACGCATCGTGCTGTTCCATTTTTTCAAGACGGCGGATCGGTCTTTCAAGTATCCTGTAGACAAAATAGGGCATTTCAATCCTTCACGGCTTTAAACCAGGGTTGTTCATCCGATGGTCTACTGTGAGTTTATCGGTCCAACGATACGCCCTGGACGGGTTCAAGGCGAACGCCTGCTGAAACTTGGGGAAGAAAGGCAACCAACTCATTTTCATCATGCGGATTTTTCGCCAGGTTTCCGAAAAGTCACGACGTTCAGTCCGGGTTGATTCTTGCTCGAGCAACTACCCTCCCCGACCCCTGCTTCCCGCTCCGCTTCGTGCAATACATTGATCACATCGACATAATGCTTTTGTTTCACCATCATCAGCGCCGTAAGTCCACCCTCGTTGCGCGCCATCACATCTGCCCCTGCCCTCAGCAGTGTTTCGACAACTGCCGTCTCCCCGTAACCTGCCGCCAGCATCAGGGGTCTAACACCATAACTGATCGGCGCCTCAATGTTCGCTCCCGCCTGAATCAGGGCGCGCGCCACATCTGCAAAGCCGCAATTCAGCTCCGCGTTATGAGCCGCCTTCATCAGCGGAGTCCATCCGCGTTCGTCGCTTGCATTCACGTCCGCCCCCGCTTCGAGCAAGGCCAAGACCATGGGCAGATCGCCCGCGTAAGAAGCCAGCATCAGAAGTGTGGCGCCATCGCTATCGCGCGAATTGACATCAGCGCCCCCCGCCAAGTTCTGGCGGACGGAATCAACGTCACCTGACCTTACTGCTTCAACTAGTTCTGAAGACATAGCATCTTAGATGTCACCTGACCTCTTTGTTTCTATCTTTGTTTGTTTCCAAACAGCATTCGAGCCATCTTTTAAACAGCGAGTTCCTTTCCTCGTCGGGCGCAGCCACAGCTATCCATCATTTCAGGCTCGACCAGGTCACCTGCTTTACGAAATACAGCAATACGGTGATGAGCAGCAAATAGCCGATCACGTAATAGCCCAGTCTATGCCGCTCCTCTTCGTGCGGGTCTGATGCCCAGGCGAGGAACGACACCACATCACGCGCCTTGGCCTGTATTTCCGAGCGTTGCGCGGCATCGGTCGCGCCGCTTATGCCCAGCGCATCAGGCATCTTGGTCTCCGGGAAGACATGATTGCTCGTCACGCCATCGGGCCGGTTATAGTAGCCGATGAGATAGGAATAGACATAGCTCGCTTCGCCATCGCGCGCCTTGGTGATCAGGCTCAGATCCGGCGGGACCTTTCCGAACGATTGCATGGCAGTCTCGTCCGACATCTGGCCGGCCATCGGCGCATCCAGCGGCTGGTCGCCGCGCCACTCATCCACTTTTTGCTTGGAAATGCCCAAGGCGACCAGGTCGCGATACTTGATGTACTTCAAGGTGTGGCAACCGTGGCAGGTCTCCATCAGCGTGGTGACCCCCCGCTCTATGGCAGGCAGGATGGTCTCCACCCGGACCGGTTCCAGGACAGCTTCAGCAGCCTGTGCCGCCACCGTACAACTCCATAACAACAGAACAGCGATCACGTGTTTCATGGCATGTCCCCTTTCCGGCGGCGGTGGGGGAATCTTTCCTTCTCCCGGGTCTCTCCCGCGATCAGCGCCTCGATCTCGGCTGGCAAACCGCGCTTGGCCAGCCATTTTTCCTCAGCCTTGGAAAAGAACGGCAGCAGCACGAACAGACCGAAATAGACTAGCGTTGCGACCTGTCCGATCGCGATGGTCCGATCCGTCGGCGGGACATAACCCACGTAACCCAATACCAGCATGTCCAAGGCAAATATATAGAACGTCGCGCGATACCACGGGCGGAAGTGCGCCCCGCCGGGAATGCGCGAACGGTCCAGATAGGGCATGAAGGCGAAAACCATCACCGACAACCCCATCGCCACCACGCCCCCGACCAGGTTCGGCACCGAGCGCAAGATCGCGTAGAACGGTAGGAAATACCATTCCGGAACAATGTGGTTCGGTGTTTGCATCGGGTTTGCCGGGATATTGTTCGCCGGTTCGACCAGGCTGTCAGGGATGAAGAACACAAACACGCTGAACACCAGCAGGAACACGCCCAAACCGTACAGATCTTTGGTCGTGAAATACGGATGAAACGGGATGTTGTCCTTGTCTGCCAGATCGATGCCACTGGGATTGCTGCTCCTGACCGTATGCAGCGCGACCAGATGAACCATCACCCCGCCGAGGATCAGGAACGGGAACAGGTAGTGCAGCGCAAAAAACCGCGTCAGCGTCGCATCCCCCACGTTATAGTCGCCGCGCAGCCAGATAACGACCTGGTCGCCGATGAAGGGCGTCGCCCGGAACAGGTTGGTGATGACCGTCGCGCCCCAGTAGGACATCTGCCCCCAAGGCAGCAGATAACCCATAAAGGCCGTCGCCATCAACATCAGCAGCAACCCCTGCCCCGTCCACCACATCAGTTCGCGCGGTGCACGATAGGAGCCATAATACAGCGTGCGCGCCATATGGATGTAGATCACCATAAAGAACGCCGATGCCCCGGTGGAATGCATATACCGCAGCAACCAGCCGTAATTCACCTCCCGCATGATGTGCTGGATCGAATCGAACGATAACGCGATGTCCGCCTTGTAGTGCATGGCCAAAAAGACCCCGGTCGCCACTTGCATTACCAGCACGACCCCGGCCAGAAAACCAAAATTCCACCAGTAGCTGAGATTGCGCGGGGTCGGGTACCCGGTCAGCTCATGCTTGACAAAGCTGGTCAGGGGGAAACGATGGTCTATCCATTTGATGACGCGATTTTCCATGTGTGCCCCCTATGCTTCGCCGATGATGATCTTGTCTGCCGCGATGAACCGGTAGGGCGGTACCTCCAGATTATTCGGCGCAGGACCATGCAACACACGCCCACTGTCGTCATAGCGACTGCCATGGCAGTGACATACCCAACCGGGGTCCTCCTTGTTCGGCACGCAACCCATGTGCGTGCAAACCCCAACCACCACCAGCCACTCCGGTTGCTTGACGCGCTGGCTGTCCGGTTGCGGTTGCAAACCTCCATCCGACGCGCTCATCGC
Source organism: uncultured beta proteobacterium (assembly GCA_963833515.1). Classification (GTDB taxonomy): domain Bacteria; phylum Pseudomonadota; class Gammaproteobacteria; order Burkholderiales; family Gallionellaceae; genus Gallionella. The sequence continues at coordinate 59,555 of CAWHYN010000015.1, forward strand.
CCGGATCTGCTCCGGCGTACGATGCAATATGAACACAGGCTTGCCTTGCCAGGCGACCGTTCGCATCCCCCCCGGCGTGATTCCCGACAGATCGACTTCCGCGCTGGCCTTGGCCAGCACATCCGAGCTTGGGTTCATGCTCGAAACGAACGGCAGACACGCTGCCGCCGCACCCACTCCCCCAACGACCGATGTCGCCTTGATCAAGAAACCGCGCCTGCCGGTATCGTCCAATACATCGCTTTCAGCCATCTCAATCTCCTAATTGATATTCACAAACCGTTCTGACAACTATTTCTGTACAGTCTTCTTCAGTGTGTCACGAATCGCGTCCGGCGTTTTCATGATGTTCATGAAGCTGTTCTTTCCCATCATGCTCAAATCGGGAAAATTGATTGCAATACGAAAGCGCGCATACAGCGCGTAGACCTTGTTGCCGGAAACCACTACCTCATAAGGAAGATGAGCCGTGGATCTTAGATCATGGAAATCGATCTCGCTCATGATGAACTTGTCATCCATGTATTTCTCGGATTCAGTTGCGCCTTTCATGGCAACACCGAATACGCTCTCCTGTTTTCCGGGAATGTCCACCCGATAGACCTTGGCAACGCCATTCCTATTGGAGGTCAGTTTTGCGTCCACCGCTTGTACCGCTTCTTCGTAACCGGAATATTCAGCCAATACGTCCGGTTCATCAAAATATTCCATACCCATCATGTAATGGTATTTGCGCGCCTGGGTAGCGGTCATTCCCTTGGCGCCAAACTCCTCGATCTTACCCAGCGCAGCGGCAAGTCCTCTCGCGACATTGCTCAAATCACTCTTCATGCGATAGCCGTTCGCCATGTAAACGGGATTGGTATAGCTCACCTGGACCTCGTCATTGACTTTAGTGATCGCAACTCTTTGTATCGCACCGAATCCACCAAGCGCAGAGTCTGCCGCGTTCCTTTTCAATTCGTCATTGGTCACGATCAAGATATCGGCATCCGGGTACGGCGAATAATTTCCCACCACGGCAAAACCACCGGCGGTCAATGCCGCCTTTGTCTGCTCGGTTCTTTCTGCGACCGTTCCGGTACCTCTTGACGCGAGTATGAATGGTTTCAAGATGTTATCTTCGGCCATCGCATTGCTTATGGAGAACAACAGAACTACTGACAACAATATATTCCCGAGCATCGATTTTTTCATCAGGCTTCTCCTCGTAGTCTTATTATGAACTTTCCAGTCCCACATGTTGCCCCGGTTTGAACCAGCCCAACTTTTCCCTGAGCGTGACGACGGTGCCGACGATAATCAAGGTGGGCGCGTGAAGTTTTTCTGCTTGCGCGGCTGCAGGCAACGTCTTGAGCGTGCCGGTAACGACGCGCTGGTTCTGCGTGGTGCCCTGTTGCACGATTGCGGCAGGAGTATCGGCTGGCAAGCCGTGCGCGATAAGTTCAGTGCAAAGGGTTGGCAGGCCGAGCAGTCCCATGTAAACCACGATGGTCTGCTTCGGGCGGGCCAGTGCAGCCCAGTCGAGATTCATGGTCCCGTCTTTCATATGGCCGGTAACGAAAATGCACGCGTGTGCGTGGTCGCGGTGCGTCAGCGGGATACCCGCGTAGGCGGATACCCCAGATGCCGCGGTAATGCCGGGGACGACTTGAAACAAGATGCCATGCCCGGCCAGCGTCTCGATTTCTTCGCCGCCGCGCCCAAAAATGAAGGGGTCGCCGCCCTTGAGGCGCAGCACACGCTTTCCGTCCTTGGCCAGTCGCACCAGAAGTTCATTGATTTCTTCCTGCGGCAAAGTATGGTTGTCGCGTTTTTTGCCCACATAAATGCGCGTCGCATCACGCCGCACCATCTCAAGTATCGGCTTGGATACCAAATTGTCATACACCACAACGTCCGCCTTCTGCATCAGACGCAACGCACGGAAGGTCAGAAGATCCGGGTCGCCGGGGCCCGCACCGACGAGATAGACCTCACCACGCTCGATGTTGTCCTCATTCGCCAGCATCCGTTGCATCATCGCCTCTGCGCTGCTTTCATCACCGGCCAGAACCTTCTCGGCAATCACGCCTTCCAGCGCGTTCTCCCAGAAGATGCGGCGCTTTGCCGGATTGGTAACGCGCTTTTTCACAGGCTCGCGGAAGCGCTCCGCGAACCCCGCAAGGCGGCTGTAGTTCTGGGGGATCATCGTTTCCAGCTTGCCACGCATCATGCGTGTCAGCACCGGAGAAGCGCCGCCGCTGGAAAATGCCACCATCATTGGCGAGCGGTCGAGAATGGCGGGCATGATAAAACTGCACAGTTCGGGCTGGTCCACCACATTTACGGGAATATTGCGCTCACCCGCCAGCGTAAAGACTTCCCTATTCACGCCCTTATCGTCAGTCGCAGCGATGACGAGGGACACCCCATCGAGGTGATGCGGCTCGAAGCGTGCGGTGACGGCAGCGACCCCGGCCCGTTCGACGAGACCCGCTTCGATCCGTGGAGCGACAACGCGTACTTTCGCACCTGCGTCCAACAGCACGCCTGCCTTGCGTTGGGCCACTTCGCCGCCGCCGACCACGAGGCACAGCTTCCCTTTGACGTTCATGAAGATGGGAAGAAAATCCACCTCAGGACGTTCCAAAAAGATTGCGGTCGCGCCGGTGCCAGTAATCCGCAGCCAGCCGTTCGGCTTCAGCAATACTCGCCGCCCGCCCCATGGCCCTGAGGGCGACTGCCGCAGTCGACAGGACAGCAGCCAGACCATATTCATCTTCAGCTTCGCCGCGCCAGACCCGCCGGAGGCGTGAAACATCCATTTTCTCATCCTTCATGTGGCGGCTACTGAACATCGCGGGCCAGGATTCTTCAAGAGGCTTGCCATGGAGGAGCATGCGTACCTGGCACGGAGAGTCCGGATTGCGTTCCGATTCCCCGCCTTCCCCCTTGAATACGGCCAAGTTCTGGTCCTGCAATATTTCTCCCGCCGCCTGATGCACTTCATCATAGCCAGGGTGAAAAATTCCCATCAGAGAAGTCGCCGCGGCGGCAGGGTTCAACATGCGCACCACGGTGTGGATGGGAGAACGCAAGCCCAGCGTTTCTTTAAGATCCAACAGATGCTGCAGCTTTGGATTCAATACGGCCAACGGAACAAAGGCGAAATTGCGATGTTGCAACTGTGCCGCCGCCTGCGCCAAAGATAAACAAATTTCTATTCCTAGCGATCTGACGGTGGCAGGCGTATACACTCGATCAGGGGATTTCGTTTCGGTGCCGTGCATCAATACCTTGACGCCGTGATTAGCCAGGAGTTGCGCCGAGAGGACGAACCACGGCAACTGCCGGCGTTTGCCAGCGTAACTGGACCAGTCCAGCTCGACCTTAGGGAACTCTGATGGGACAGTCAACGACTGGCGAGCCGCCCGGACGAATCCCGCAACTTCTTCAGGCGTTTCTTCCTTGACGCGCATCAGCATCAAAAAAGCGCCGAGCTGTTCCGGCTCAACCTGCCCGCCAAGAATCATCGTCATGGAGTACATCGCTTCCTCCACACTCAAGTCGCGTGCGCCGCGCCTGCCTTTACCCAGTGTCTGAATGTATTGCGCGAATGGATGTGTCATCTTGTTGGCGTAAGAATATTCGACCGGCCTGTTGCCTAGCCGGCTTGTTCTACACATCCCATTTTTATGTGCTGAATAAATGCGACAAAACGAGACGCCCAGTAGCAAGTGCCGATGGTGCGCAAGTGTGTGTAGGAAGCCAGCATATTATTCAGGATGAGTCCGTCTTGCTTCCCATTGATCCCATACCCACGCGCAATCCGATAGGCAAATCGGCTGTCGGAAGGCAAGTTCTCCAAACTGGAATAATGAAATTCGTGTGCCCTGATATGTTCATCCAGGGAATGCGGGCGCGGCCACGGATGAATCGCATTTTCGGCTAGGTGCACATAGCCGCGCCCAACGGGTTTGTCGTGCATTTTAACATCACCTGGTATTGCACCCACCATCTGGTAAGTACGGTCATTATAGGTGATGCTGCGTGCCAAATACATTAGCCCGCCGCATTCCGCGTACACCGGCATTCCACTCGCAATGGCCTGCCTGATCGCATGGCGCAACGTAACATTCTGTTCCAGTCCTGCGGCAAACACTTCCGGAAATCCGCCGCCGATGTACAGTGCATCAACATCGGGTAGCCGTTCATCGTTGAGAGTGTCGAATGGAACCAGTTCCCCCCCGGATGCGGCCAGCGCCTCCAGATCGTCGGCATAATAAAAGCCGAACGCCTGGTCGCGCGCCACGCCAATCCTCACTTTATCCGTGAATGGAATCGCCTTGAACTCGAAATGGTGCCGAATGGGCAGAGGCGATTTCCTGGAAAGCGCGAACAGTCTATCCAACTCTACCTGCTTCTCGATGACCTCACCGAGTTGCTTGATTTTGTCTGCGGCCGCCGCAGACTCATTACATGGCATCAGGCCGAGATGGCGTTCGATGATGCTAAGTTGTTCATCATGATGAATCGCTCCTACCACCGGGACATCGGTGTAGTGTTCGATAACCGCGCGTAATTTGGCTTCGTGCCGGCTGCCGCCAAGATTGTTCAGTATCACGCCAGCGATGTTGATATCGCGGTCAAATCCCTGATACCCGAGGATCAGCGGTGCGATGCCGCGCGTCATGCCGCGGGCATCGATCACCAGAAACACCGGCAGATCGAGCAGCTTCGCCAACGCGGCGTTGCTGTTGCTGCCGTCCAGGGCGAGGCCATCGTACAGTCCCTTATTGCCTTCGACGATGTTGACTTCCGCACTATGCTGCGTAAAGGTTGCAGTAATGTCATCACGTTCCATCAGGTACAGGTCGAGGTTGCGGCAAGCACGCCCGCTGGCCAGACTGAGCCACATCGGATCGATGTAATCGGGGCCCTTCTTAAAAGGCTGGACTACATGCCCGCGCTTTTTCAACGCGGCACACAAGCCGATGCTAACCATCGTCTTGCCGGAAGATTTGTGCGCTGCCGAAATCAGCATCCGGTTCATCTTCGGTTCAATCGGTAGACCGCATAGAGGCGACGCGGGGCCTGTCATGCGGCATGAAGTTCAACGCGCGGACCCCGACGATGGTGATTAAAAAGACAATGGACAGGCCACCGAAACCCAACATGAATTCAGGCAGTGAAGGACTATATTGACCGATCTGCCCGTCGCCGAAACTACTGTTTGCCTCATAGCCAGGAAAAATGTTCAGCGGGTAAGCCTGTCCGCCGATGATGAATACATAGAGCAAGGCAAATCCTCCGATGATCACCAGCGTCGAAGCCGCGAGTGCACACCGGCTGTTGCCCAGCTTCGGGTGAAAGATCAGCACCAGCGGCAGAAGATTGCCGAGCAGGCCGTAGCCCCACCACAGAAGCTGCGGATAAATGCCGCCGTTCGCGAGAATGAAACGCTCGAAACCCGACTGGCGGGCGAAATACAGATTGGTCAGGTGATAGGTTACGACCAGATACAGCGCACCTACGATGAAAATGCCGAGCAAGTTTTTCATGCGCCTGACGGTTTCAGGACTGTGCGCCTTTCTGTTCCAGGAATAAATGGCCGATTGAACCACATGAAATACCGCCAACCCCCACGTGAAGGAAATGACGATGAACATCGGTGGCAGCAGGGCGGACCCATAAGCCTGCCGGGCGACGAGGAAGGCGAAGATCAGCCCGGTTCCAGTGGTCAAGATGAATCGCCAGGCAAATACAACCAACCCGACCGGTTTCGACCAGGGATTCATGCGCTTTTCCATCATGGTCCAAAGATAGATTCCGACGGCAGTGAACATCCCGGAATACAGCACGACGTTCCAGGCAAACACCGAAGTAAAATTGAAATGGGTCGCAGCGACGATCAACCGTTCCGGCCTGCCCAGATCCAGCATCAACACCGTCAAACCGCCAGCCAGCAGCGCGATGGACAGCAGACTGGCCAATGGCGCACGTGCCTTATACATGGCTTTACCAAACACCGAGCCGATTGATGCGACGTTGAGGACACCGGACGCGGCGACAATCATGAAGATCGCAAATACATGCGGGATGCCCCAGACGACCTGATTGTTCATCCCGGTAATGATGTGGCCGTGCTCTTCCATGGAGAGTGCCGCGAAAAGTCCAGCCAACAGCACTAGGGCCGCAGCCGCAACCAGGCCATAAAAATAGATCTGCTCGTTCTTGTTAAAGGAGTCGGCTTGCACGGCTTATATCCCCTGATAACGAATGCCGGTATTGAGCCCCAGATCGGCGCGTGCCTGAGTTGAGGCAACGCTGCGGATCCTTCTGGAAATCTCGCTATCCGGGTCGTTGAGATTGCCGAACAGAATCGCCTTGTTCGGACAGGCTTCGGCACAAGCGGGCTGCTGGCCCTTGTCGACACGATGCACACACATCGTGCAACTCTCTACCGTGCCCTTGCCGCGTGGCACATCGGGCTTCTGGTCATGCAGCGGTTCATGCACGAAGGATCGTGCCTTGTACGGACAGGCCATCATGCAGTAGCGGCAGCCGATGCACAGATGTTTGTCCACCAATACGATGCCGTCTGCACGCTTGAAGGACGCGGCTGTCGGACAGACGTCCACGCAGGGCGGTTCTGCGCAATGCTGGCACATCATCGGTAGCGCCAATGTTCGGCCGTCGCGCGTATCCTTGAGTTCGACCTTGCGTATCCACTGCGAATCTGTAGGACTCAAGCCACCTGACAACCCATTCTCCTTGCTGCAGGCCTTTACGCAATCGTTGCAATTATCCGCGCACTTGGTCGTGTCGATCAGCATGCCCCAGCGCACCTTGCTCGAAACGGGCTCCGACTTGGCGTGCGCCACGTCAAACAGCAGCATCCCCGGGGCAATGGCGACCGCCGACAATCCGACCGACGTCTTCAGAAATTGCCGGCGCTTGACGTCAGTCTCGTTCATTTGGATTCCTTCTGGACCAATGATGAGGCGCGTTTGCTGGAATGGCATTCAAAACAATCGATCTTGACAGCTTCATAACGATGGCAACCCTCACAGAAACTGTCGGGGTGCCCCAACACGCTGTCATCGCGCGTGCTGGCATGACATTCCACGCAATTCTTCAGGCTGTACTTCCCATCGCGAATACCCTGGTGCACCGTTTCGTCGCGTTGATGCAGCAGGACCTGCATATGGTTCTTGCGCATCCACTGGGGGTCCTCTACGCACTGCCCTCCTTTGCCGATATCGAGCTTAGGGAAACTTGTCGCCGCTTGCGCCGGAACCAAAACAACCAGTGCCATCAATGCCGCAACAAACGTTGGCGAACCTGCGAAAAAGTCGGTGCGACGCAAGCCGTGCAAGGCGCACGATGCAACGCGCCCGAAACATGCCTTAAAGGCATGCCAAGAAGCGAGCATCACGCAACGCTGCAGAGGGCCGTTGCAGAAACTCTTGCAGAGATTCAGTATCATTCACCCAAACCCATCTGGATATAACCTGTGGGGCAGACATCAGCGCAAATGTGACAGCCGATACACTTGTTGTAATCGGTATCCACATAACGACCGAGCGTCGCCTGATTCTTCTTCACCCGGAACACGGCAGTCTGTGGGCAATACACCACGCAGTTGTCACACTCAAAACACATGCCGCAGCTCATGCAGCGTTTGGCCTCGGCCACGGCCCCTTCCTGGCTCAGCACGCCCAGACGATCTTGAAAATTGCCGAGCGCGGTCTCTTTGCTGAGCGTAACGACATCGCGTCTATTGCGCGGGACAATGGAAAAGTGCCCCAAAAACAGCTTGTCGTGCGGTATGACATAGCGATCCGAGCGGTTATCAAAATTATGCACTGCGACGTTGGTATTGCATGTTCCACGCAACGGTTCATGCACCTCCTTGATCTCGAGACCCTTTTCAACCATCTTGCGCATCAGGTCGAACTGATGAGCGTCGATTTTTGGGCGCTTTTCCAGATCTATGCCGAGCAGATAATGATGGATGCCATCCGCAGCTATCGACCCGTGGCCGATCGCGGTGGTCAACAAGTGAGGGCGTATGACGTCACCGCCTGCGAACACGCCTTTTTGCCCCGCAACGACATAATTGCGATCCGCCGAAACCGCTCCCCTGCCGTTATTGAATTCTTCCAGCCCGGTAAAGTCGACCGCCTGACCGATCGCGGACACGATCAAATCGGCCGGAATATCCTGCTCAGTACCCTCAATGGTCTTGACATCGAGCTTGCCTCCGGCCATCTTTGCCTCGCACTGGCTGACGCGCAATGCCGTGGCGCGACCATCGGCATCGCGCACGATGCCGACCGGCACCAGGCTGCCGCGGATCTCGATGCCTTCTGCAAGCGCCTGTTCGACTTCGTGCTTGTTGGCCTGCATCTTGTCGATGTCGAAGATCGAGGTCAGCGTGACTTCCGCGCCCTGCTTGACCGACGCTTCCGCCACGTCATGCGCCATCTGCCCGGTGATGGCCAGCTCGAATTCGGTCGGCTGTGAATGTTCCAAATGGCCGAGGCGGCGTGCAACGGTAGCCACATCGATTGAAGTATCGCCGCCGCCGACCACAACAACGCGCTTGCCAACGTGCTGCAGACGACCATCATTAAAGGCTTTCAGAAAGGCCGTCGCCGTCACGACGTTTGGCGCTACGCTATCGACAATCGGCAAGGCACGACCCGCCTGCGCACCCATGCCAAGGAATACAGCGTCAAAGTCCCTGCGGATCTGCTCTAGCGTTATATCTGTGCCCACGCGGCACTTCATCCGCGTCTTCACGCCCAGATCAGTGATACGCTTGATTTCAGCGTCCAGTACCTCGCGCGGCGTACGGAAACCGGGAATGCCGTATCGCATCATGCCGCCCAGATGCTCGTGTTCATCAAACACGGTCACTTCATGGCCCTTCAACGCGAGTTGATAGGCGCAGGACAAGCTGGCCGGACCTCCGCCAATGACAGCGACCTTTTTACCGGTAGCTGGAGCTATCTTCTTGAAGCCAAGATTGTTGGCAATCGCGTACTCGCCCAGGAAATGCTCCACTGAATTGATTCCGACATGATCTTCCAGCGCATTGCGATTGCAGCCCGTTTCGCACGGTGCCGGGCAGACGCGCCCCATCACAGAGGGGAACGGATTTGCCTCGGTCAGTCGCCGCCAGGCATATTCCTGCCACGACATCGCAGGCTTGCCATCGGCACCCACCGGCGGCTTCTCAGTGCCGCGCACAATCGCCAGATAGCCGCGTATGTCTTCGCCGGCCGGACAGCTGCCTTGGCAGGGCGGAGTGGACTGGATGTAGGTCGGGCATTTGTAGGAATGGCTCGCCTGCAATATCTTCTCGTTCAGTCTGCCGATCTTGTTATCGCCGTCCTTGTAACGACGGAACGTGACTTTCTGAGGTGTTTCAACTATTGATGACATGATGCTTTCTCCAATGGATTATTACTTTTCACCTAGCCTGATTGCATTGCTGACCAGCTGATGAACCCCGCCAATCATTCTTCTGTCAAAGCCATATATCGGCATGATCTTGGTGAATTGCGCCTTGCAGATGGCACATATGCACGCCATGAAATTCACCCCATGTTCGTCGACCGCATGCTGCAATACTTCCATGCGCGGCAGTGCGCCCTTGACGCGCAGATCGAGCAGGTCATCCGTCAGGAGCCCGCCCCCGCCCCCGCAGCAGAAAGTGCGTTCATGCGTAGTCGAAGGAGACATCTCAACGAAATTGTTGGCGACCGCCTTGATGATATTGCGCGGAATATCGAACTGGCCGCCGGGGTATCCGCCCATGCTCGAGCCGCGTGCCACGTTGCAGGAGTCATGGAAGGTGATGATGTGCTTGTCGTTGGCTTCCTTATCGAAAGACAATGCGCCCTGGCCGATCATGTCCCATGTGAATTCGCATATATGTGTCGGCTGTTTGTAGCGTTGATCCAATTGCTTCTGCAACATCATAGCAAACTGGTCGGTCTCATCAGCCCCATCGCCCACACCGCTCAGGGTGTTCCAGAAACTATAGGCCACGCGCCACGCATGACCGCACTCTCCGACCACGATCCGTTTCACGCCGAGCTCCAGCGCGGCCTCACGAATGCGGAGCGCGATTTTGCGCAGCTGTTCGTAATTGCCGATGAACATGCCGAAGTTGGCCGCCTCGGAGGACATCGACGACAACGTCCAGCTTGTTCCGGTCGCGTGAAACACCTTGGCATAACCGATCAGGCTGTCGATATGCGGCTCGGCGAAGAAATCGGCGGACGGCGTGACCAACAGCACTTCCGCGCCTTTCACGTCGATGGGGAACCGCACGTCGATGCCTGTATCCTCCTTGACATCCTCTTCCAAGCCTTCCAAGGTATCAATCAATGCAGGACCTGGCAGGCCGAGATTGTTGCCTATCTTATGGACCTTTCCGATGATCTCGTTGGAGTACTTTTGCCCCAAGCCCACCGAGTCGAGGATTTCGCGTGCGGCCATCGTGACTTCGGCCGTATCGATACCGTAGGGACAGAACACCGAGCAGCGGCGGCATTCGGAACACTGATGAAAATAGTTGTGCCACTCGTCGAGCACGTCACGCGTCAAATCGCGGGCACCCACCAGTTTGGGAAACAGTTTCCCGGCCAACGTGAAATAGCGGCGATAGACACTGCGCATCAAATCCTGACGTGCCACCGGCATATTCTTCGGGTCTTGAGTGCCGATGAAATAATGGCACTTGTCCGAACAGGCCCCGCAATGTACGCAGGCATCCATATAGACCTTGAGCGAACGGTATTTGCCAAGCAGCTCGCCCATCTTGGCAATCGCGCGATCATGCCAATCTTCGACTAGCTGCTCGGGGAATCCCAGGGCGCCTTGAATCTTGTCGTTCGCCAGATATGGGCCGCTACCGGCCATCGCTCCCGGCTTCAATGCCGGAATGATAGGAATGATACGATAGGCAGGAGCGCTGACAGCTTCGCTCATTTTGTCTTACCTGTGTTGGATTCCATCAGCCTGGCCCAGGAAGAAATATGACGCTTCTCGCGTGAGTCATCTGCCTGATTGCGGCTAGGCGAAAAAAACAGTCCCGGGGCATGCAACAATTTGCTGATTGGAAATATCATCATCAGGACTGCAACCAGAAACAGATGCACGTACAAACCAGGGTGTGCAGGCAATGGCTGGCTATCGAAATACATCAAACCCAGAATAAAGCTCTTGACCCCGACCACATCGGTATGCGCCAGGAATTTCATCGTCAGGCCTGATACGGCGATCGCCATGAATAGCAACAGCATCAGGTGGTCGGAAGGCGTGGAGATATAACGGATGCGCTCGACGAAGAGGCGCCGCGCCCACAACCCGGCCGCGCCAGCCAGCATCGTAAGACCTGCATAGATGCCGAACGGTTGAATCAACGCCACCCATGGCCAAACGGGTTCGGTGAAATATCGCAGGTGACGTAACAGCACGAGAGCGAGGCTGGCATGAAACATCCAGCCCAGGCCCCAGATCCATAAGTTCGCCTTGAACAGGCTTTCGAAAAACAACACTTCGCGCGTCAAGCGCAATACCACGCCGCTGGTATTGATGGGGGCTGGCGTGGCGGGAATCTTAAGCGGCGCGGGAGTACGCGTATAAACGTTGATGCGGTACAGCAAACCCACGACAAACACCAAGGTGGCAAGGTACAACAGAATCGCGAAGAAGGTGCTCATTGGGAGTCGGTCGCAAAGTAGCCATCGAATATTCGTATCAGACGCAACCTGTTGGCTTCGGCAATCCCGCGATCTTGCAAGCTTGCTTGCCTGGGCCATACGGGAAGAGACCATACAAATACTCACTGTTGCCTTTGTCGGCACCGAGCTTCTTGCCTATTGCCTTGGTGAGTACGCGAACCGCCGGAGCAATTTGATATTCCTCAAAGTACTCGCGCAGAAAATTGATGACTTCCCAGTGCTGTTCGCTCATGTTGACGTTCTCAGCTTTTGCGATGTAATTGGCAACATCGCTGTTCCAATCGGCCAAATTGACGAGGTAACCCTCTTCATCCGTCTCGTAAGACTTGCCGTTAACTTCGATACTTGGCATGGTAATTCTCCTTTTAATAAGTACAGGTTAGAGCCAGGATTGGCAATTCTTATTGGTCACGGTGAGATCGACGAAGCCGCCGTAATCGACCGGCGAAACGCCAGCAATCAGGCGATCTGCAAGTCCCCGCGCTTCGAGGTCCGGTTGCAGGACATATACCTTGAAACGCCCCATGGCATCGCGAATCTTGCTCTCAAAGGCATTGCCGGAAGTGACGGCGTAGACTGCGTCCTCGATAAGCAAGATATCCCCCGATACAGCTACACGCAAACAGCTGTCGAGCGCGCCATTCGTCAAAGGAGATTTGTTGATGATGTGCAACATGTAACGATTCTCCCCTAGAAACTCAAGACCACGTCTTGCTCGTCCATCAACTCGCCCATTTCTGCGCGCCCCAACACGGTCACATCCACCAGAAGGTCATCTTCGTTCAGGCCGCGTGCCTCGAGCGACTCCTTTTCGACATAGAGCTTCTCGATGTCATAGCCTTCCAGCGCGCGATAGGCCGGAGAGAAGTTCTTGGTTGCGATGCCTTTGGTTTGCTGCCCCTTCTTGAGCTGATAGACGCCGTCATCCAGGAAGACCAGGGAGACATCCTGGTCAAATGCGGCCGTGATGAGAACCACCTCCAGCGACTCCAAAGCATAAATCGTGCCGTGCGGCGCCTTGCGGTTAACGAACATGAATTTCTTTATCTCGCTCATCCTGCCCCCTCAGTCGCCGAACACCATCAACCGGTCAGTTTTAACGCCCGCCTCCACAAGCTGCCCCAACCCGGAGATCCTGAAGCCCTTCGCCAGATTTTCCTCGACGATGCCGCGCCGCAATCCCGCCGCGACGCAAACCACCAGATCGACACCATGCTCCTCGTTGAGCTTTGTCCAACGGTTCACGATGTTCCGGTCATCCTGTGGCGGCTCGGTCAATTTCGAGGCGTTATTTACGCCGTCATGATAGAAAAACACCCGCCAGACTTCGTGGCCCTTTTCAAGGGCTGCCTTGCAGAACAAATAGGCCGTGTCACTGGATTGATGCTGGTAAGGCCCTTCGTTAACGACAATACCAAATTTCATGCGGCCGCTCCCAGTTAAAAGCGAATATGGGTTGATGCGTTGAGAGTGGCACGGGAACCACGCCAATCATCGATCAGGTACTTCGTGAAAGGCAGTTCGGTCTTCTCGAAAAAGCGCGGCCAGCCGATGCGTTCGATCCAGTCAGCCATGCGCTCCCACGGGCGCGCATCTTCCTTGTACACGCGCAGAATCCGCTTCACAACCTCCGCGGCTTCGGGCCATCTTGGCGGATTGTTGGGCAGGCCGGATGCCACCATCTTCATGAAGGTCGGTTTGCCGCGCGCATTGGAGTTCTTGCCGCCGACCCAGATCGCCAGTTTCGAATATTCAGGGTCATTGATCTGCATCGGCGGGCAGGGTGGATAGCACCCGACAGCTCAGCCGGCTCTTTTTTGTGTACAGGCAGTGAGAGATTTAACGACATCCCAGCCTATAACCACTCGTATGGAAGCCCAATATTTCGATACCCTGATTTTGCACTGCAAAAAGCGGGGGGTTGCTTTCCGTATTCGCTTGGAGGGCGACCAGTGGGTGGCTACCGTCAAAACCGACTCACTTCCGTAACAACGGCGATTCTCATGGCACGTCTCCCTTCTTCGGCGTCGATTCACGCCCTGCCATCGGCACGGACAGAGCCAATACCTTCGATTGCTGCCAATGTGATTCCTTCGCGCGCTTTCGCGTGGATGTCCAGTGGATGGCTTGTGAGTTTCCGCCGCCGCCAGCAGGGGCTTCAGTCCCATGACGTATGCGCTGGCCAGGGCGGTGCCGATTCACGGGTTGATCTGTTCCGTTGTCAATGGCGCGATGAAAATCTTCAAAAGGGATGCCGTTTTCCGCCATGCAATACCGAACGGTGACATCACGGCGGCGTTCACTTCCACAAGGCGATCGAAGCGGAATTTTGGCCTGGCCTTGTAGAAACCATGGGCGGTTCCGATGCCGACAGCCAGGGCGTCAGGGCGGTTTCTCGGCACCATGCGCAACGCTTCATGGACCTCGAATCAGAAAACTCTCTCCCGTCCCGAATTTTCCCTCTTCGTTGTTGCCGTCACGCGGCCGAGCTCAGGGCTTCCACGCATACACCACGGGAGCCAGCATACGCGCAGACTTCCTTCACCATGGACAGGAGGTTCCGTTCCAGAGGCATGGCCGAGGAGACATCGATCATCACGGACGGAAGGCCCAGATCGATCGCCGCCTTGCAGAAGCCGACGTCCGTGCAATGATCGAGGTGGGGAAAACCGGCACGGAAGAGGCCGCGGCCGCGGCGACGGCCATGGCCGCACAGGTCTCCGCGGCCAAGGCATTCCACCACCCGAGGGATCCCATTACCATTATCCGGAGAACGCTGTTCCTCTCCCGCCCTGATGATCGCCGTAAGGTCCCAGACATCGTTGAAATTCAAGGCGGGCGCCGCGTAGCCCGTTGGTCCGCCTTCCTAGCTCTTCTTTAAGATTCTGCTTCTTCACACTCCACCCTCGCTGCTGCGATTCGATTTCCCCGGGCCCGAGCATCGCTCAGGCCACAGGTTGGCCGTTGCCGTCCTACAGATACCCAACCGACGCATGTGTTCCAGGACCTGCTCGTAGCTCCTTGGTACTCCCGCCGTCTGATCCCACCTCCTGGATGCTTCCACCTCGACGCCATTTCCCAGCCCGGGCCCGCTTCCTCGGGCTGCATACCGCGGAGACTCGCCGGTAAGAAATCCGGCCACGAAATGTCGCCTGCGCCGGTAGTGTCCACCCTTCTCGCGGGACAGGACGAGCACCAGCCTGCGCGTGCCTTTGGCGGTGACAAAGCACCCTTGCTCCCCGAGCTTGATGACGACATTCCCGCATCCGGCATGCATGAGAACGTCGCACTGACGCCGAGGCTCCGTCCCGAGGTCAGATACAAGGCCTCCTCGTAGTTCGGAAGAAAATAGTCGAGGAAGGGAAACACATTCCTGATTCCGTCAAATCCCAGCCCATAGGCGTCAAACTTCATGTCCGCGGACGTTGCCGCACCGGCGTTCCGCGCCCGTTCAAGGATGGTTCTCACTCCTTCACCGTCGAGCTTCTTGAGGGCGAAAACGCTTCCCCTATGGTGACGATCTTCGCATGGTCGAACGCGGAGACGTCGATATTCCTCCAGGCATAGGCTTTCCAGCGCGCCGCGGTGGGCGCATATATTGCGGTCGCCGTTCTCTCTGACCAACAGGGCCGCGACTGCCGTCCTTTCGGTGCGGGAAACGATCACGCGCTCGGTACGGACGCCGGCTTCCCGCGCCTCTTCAAGCAGAAGCCTCCCGAACAGGTCGTCCCCGACTTTGGTGACCAAGCCGACCCGATTTCCAGGCGCGCGGCCGTGAGCGCCTCGTTCAAGGCATCACCACCAGTCCGTGCCTCGGCGACGATCAGCGTGACGTCCACGGCGAACACCTCGGGATCGACAGGTTTGATCGAGAGACTCATGTTTGCGATGCCGACGCACATGATGTCGCAATGGTTTTCCGTAGCGCTCACCTCCGACAATTCAGCTTTCCCCATGGCCATTGCGCGGACGGTTCCTGACCATTCTACTTGATCGCTCCAGCCGGTCAGACCGCGCACGAAACCCTTCTGGTTGACCATCGCCACGATCAATACGGGCAGAATAACCATCAGCGAAGTGGCGGCCAGGGGCCCCCACTCGATTCCGTCCGAGGACATGAAACCTTGTATCATGATCGGCACGGTCTTGGTACCGCGCCCGGTCACGACCAGCGCGAACAAGAACTCGTTCCAGGAGTAAATGAAGGAAAAAATGGTGCACGTCACAAGGGCCGGCAGAGAAATCGGCGCCGCGATCCTGAAGAGGATCTGCAGCCTGTTGCATCCGTCGATCATCGCCGATTGCTCGATGCCCTCCGGAATCGTCTGGAAATAGCTCGACATCATCCACGTCACAAAGGGGAGCGTAATCACCATGTAGGTGATGATGATCCCGGCGTAGGTACCGCTCAGGTGCAGGATACGGAGCATGTTATAGAAGGGAAGCAGAAAAATCATCGGAGGCGCCATCAGCCGATGGTT
>CAWHYN010000016.1:0-212786 GCA_963833515.1 uncultured beta proteobacterium
TCCCCGCCCTCAGCCTGCGGCTGTCGCTTGCGCGGAAAGGGCGAGGATTCCTGCAGCCAGCGCTTGATGTCCCAAGCGGAGAATGTTCCTTGCGGCATTGATGTCGCGATCATGAGTGGCACCGCACTCACCACAGGTCCATTCCCTTATTCCAAGACCCGCTCTACCTTTCGGACTGCCCGCGGAGATGACTCCGCAGCTCGAACAAGTCTGGGTGGTGTTCTTCTCATTCACTTCTAGAAACACAACTGACCGCGCCTTCGCTTTGTATTCCAGTTGAGTCCTGAGCATTCCCCATCCCGTATCCAGGACGGATTTTGCCATTTTTGTTCTTGCCAATTTGCTGCTGCTGACATTCCCGACGAAGATCGCCCCATGGTCCTGACCGTTCCGGTCGTGAACTTGTGGATCGCATCGTTCCGTTTGTTCTTGATCCTGGCGTGAATCGTCTTGACCAGTTTGGTCTTGTTCGCTCGCTGTGCCGTGGCCAGCGTCCCTGCAAACTCCTCGGTGATTCGCCTGCGCTCCAGCTTTTCGCCGTCAGAACAGGAGGCCGTGGTCTTGAGCCCAAGGTCGATGCCGACAATAGCCGGCCTTCGCCCGGTTTAACTTCAACTTTTACCGTCGCAGTGAAGTACCAGCGGCCTCTGGCATCCTCAGCGAACGAACCGGTTCCAAGCTCGTATTTCGACAGGCCGTAGCTGTCCCATAGGCCCATAAAGTATTCGCCGCAGAAGCGAATCTGGCCGTTGACTAACTTGACGCCTGCTGCCTTGAATGGGATCCAGCCCAGCGCCCGCTTCAGCCCGCTCGATGCGCGCCACTGCAGTTTGTTCTTCTGGAACTGCCGGCGCGATTTGGCGTGCTGGGCGATCACGCTCTGGACGGTGGCAGCTCCAATACCGAGATTCCGCTCTTCGCGGATGCCGCGCAATTCCTTATTGAGATCGAACTCGCTTGTTTGGAGGTTGACGTAACCCACTCCAGGAATCGGCACCCACGAGTAGTCACGGGTGATCTCATTGGCTGCATTCCAAACCTGGTTCACCTCATATGCCATTCCGGACAGCACGTTGGCGTGCTTGTCCTTGACGCGTACCCGAAGGGCCTTGGTGTGCAAACTCATGTGCCGATTGTAGCAGAACGTTCGTTCTGTGCAAGTTCACATCGTTGCCATTCAATCAGGCAGGATGCCTGCGGCATCCGCGCCTCATATCCCCGCCCTGAACGGCAAGGTTTTACGGCGCAACAGATAAGAAAGGGCTTTTCACAGAAACCTCCAGCAAGAGTCATTAACGAATTCAGTAACAACACTTTAATTGTGTCCTGTGCGGATGTACAGACTTTTTGTGTAAATGAGGTTCTCCCGCTGCAGCGACAACTGCCGACCAAACGTCAGCTCACAGGGAAGTTGTTTGGCAGCGGCTGCTAATGGGTGGCTAAAATAAATTCCCGAATGCGAAACTTCGATGACTGCCTTCGGGTAAGCTACTACAAGGATCGAAAGGTGGCTGGGTGCCGATTGTGTTGAAAAACTCGCTTTCATTTTAGGCTGATTCAGTCGCTCAATTTTTTCTGCGTGTGATTTTTTTCGTGGCAGTGTGTTTTTTCTCAAGTCGAACCCCTTTTTCTTCGCTTAAGTACCGACCATTTCTGCTTCCTGTGCTACAGGGGTAAGCCATTTCGCCATTCGCCTCAAATTCTGCGCGGTTGCAGCCAGCAGAAATTCGTCTCGTGCACCACTTGGCCCTCGTAATCGGAGCTTATCCAGTTTCAATATCCGCTTGAGGTGTGCAAACAGCATCTCGATCTTCTTGCGTTCACGTCTTGATTGTTGATATTCCGGTGTCATGTAAATCCGACGTGCAACGTTGCGTGCATCTTCGTGGATACTGCGGGCGATCTTGCGTTTCGGAGCGTTCGGGCAACAATGATTCTTTTGGGGACATGCTGCACATTTATATTGGTTTGACGTATAGAGAATGGTGTCGGCTTTGGTGATTCGTGTGCGTGGTTTCTTGAAGATGCGCCATGCGCTGCGTAGCGCATGGCCTTCAGGGCAGCGATACTCGTTGGCCTGCTCATCCCAGATAAAGTCGCTGTTGGAGAAGGTGCCGTCCTCGCGCTCTGATTTATCACATACTGGCACATGCGGCTCGATCTGCTTCTCGTCCACTAGCCAGTTGAGCATGGCCGCAGAACCATAGTTGGTGTCGCCAACGAGTCGATCCGGTTTCATCTCATACTTGTCTTCAACGCGATCTATCATCGTCTTGGTGGCTTCCACTTCAGCTGTCTTGTTGACTGCTGAGGGTTCGACATCGACGATGATGCCGGCCTTGAGGTCAATCAGGTAATTGGTGGAATAGGCAAAGAATGCTGGGCCACCTGTGGCACCGGTCCAGGTGGCCGCCGGATCGCTCAGTGAGACGAACTTGGGAATGAAGTCAGGATTGTTCGTTTCCTCAAGCGCATCCAGATACTCTCTTACCGGACGTGCTGTTTCAGCGGAACTGGTCCAGTTCATGGCTTCTTCTCCATGAACACTATTCACGCGCTGTGCATCGGCCTTGATGATGCTGGCGTCGGTGGCAAAGCCTTCGCCTCGTACCAGCCCTTCCTTCATGCAGCGTTGCAGCACGGTCTCGAACAACTGCCGGAACAGGCCGCTGTCGCGGAACCGGCCATGCCGGTTCTTGGAGAAGGTGGAATGATCCGGTACTGCATCTTCCAAACCCAGTCTGCAGAACCAGCGGTAAGCCAGATTCAGATGCACTTCTTCGCAGAGCCTGCGTTCGGAGCGGATACCAAAGCAATAACCGATGACCAGCATGCGGATCATCAATTCTGGATCGATGGAGGGTCTGCCGGTGTGGCTGTAGTATTCGGCGAGATGCTGCCGGAGTTCGGTTAAATCCAGATAGTGATTGATGCCGCGGAGGAGATGATTCTGGGGAACGTGATCTTCAAGGTCGAATGAATAGAACAGGCGCTTTTGCTTATCTGTCTGAAACCCAATCATATCAAGGCTCCCAACTAATTCGATGGGTGATATTATAGCATTCGAAACATCAAATTACGCGGGAGTTTTTCAACACAATATGCCAATTTCTGCCCTTCGCGACTGTCCGCTATCGGATAACGTATTGCCGGTTATGGCATTCTGACTAGTACCAAAGCTAAAGGCGGGTAACGATTTCTGCTGGATTCGCCAAATTAAATTCTATCCATTGAGCTGATCAGTCTGAATCAGCTCAATGTTTAGCACGTTATGCGCGCCATAATCCGTAGCCCTGACCACGCTCAGCCTCCTTTGCAAATATAAAGACAATCCCTCTGTGACTCAAACGCATCTAACTCACCCAAAATATCGTGCGGATATTGATGGCCTGCGCGCCATTGCAATTCTCTCTGTCCTCGGCTTCCATGCATTCCCAGATTTGTTTCGTGGCGGGTTTGTTGGTGTAGATATTTTCTTTGTAATTTCTGGCTACTTAATTTCAACCATAATTTTTGAAAATTTACAGAAAAACAGCTTTAGTTTCATAGAGTTTTATAGTCGCCGTATTAGGAGAATATTTCCAGCTTTAATAATTGTAATGACTGCGTGTTATCTTTTTGGATGGTTTATGTTAACCCCAAGAGAATATGACCAAATAAGTCAGCACATAGTTGGTGGAGCAGGGTTTGTTTCTAATTTCATATTGTGGAAAGAAAGTGGTTATTTTGATAATGCAGCAGAAACAAAGCCGCTTTTGCACTTATGG
This sequence comes from uncultured beta proteobacterium, assembly GCA_963833515.1. Classification (GTDB taxonomy): domain Bacteria; phylum Pseudomonadota; class Gammaproteobacteria; order Burkholderiales; family Gallionellaceae; genus Gallionella. The sequence goes on from CAWHYN010000016.1 coordinate 3,768, forward strand.
ACATTCAGTAGTGTCCGGTTAACTTACATAATCCCGAGCCAAGATTGAGTATTGGCGCGGCTTGCAAAGCAATTTATTTTGGTGCCGATTTGAAATCAGTTTACCCATATTCCGGTTCGAGTAACTTCCAGAGATCGATACCTCTGGAGGTGAGCTATGAACTTGGGCAAGACGTTGTTCGCGCAGATCATGGAGTTCGTGCCGTGGACCAGCTTTGCGCGCATCGTGGCGCGACATGGCGGCGATACACGGGTACGAAGTCTGAGTTGCACCGAGCAATTCCGCGCCATGGCCTTCGCTCAACTGACCTACCGCGAGAGTCTGCGCGACATCGAAACCTGCTTGGCTTCCAATCAGGCGAAGCTGTATGGCATGGGCTTTCGCTCGCCAGTAAAGCGCTCTACGCTGGCCGACGCCAACGAGGGGCGCGACTGGCATATCTGGGCGGACTTGGCAGCCCTGCTCATTCGGCGGGCGCGCAAGCTGTATTGCAACGACAGTTTCGGAATCGACCTGGACAACACCGTCTACGCCCTGGACGCCACGACCATAGACTTGTGCCTGTCGCTGTTTCCATGGGCGCCGTTTCGCACCAACAAGGCGGCGGTCAAGCTGCATACCCTGCTGGATCTGCGCGGCAACATCCCGGCTTTCATCCACATCTCGGACGGCAAGACCCACGAGGTCAACGTGCTGGACCTGCTGACCTTCGAACCAGGCGCGTTTTATGTGATGGACCGCGGATATCTGGATTTCAGTCGCCTGTTCGCATTGCATCAGGCAGGGGCGTTCTTCGTAACCCGAGCCAAGCACGGCATGGACGCGCACAGAGTCTATTCGTTTCCGACAGACCGCAGCACGGGAATCATCTGCGACCAGCGCATCTCGTTGAACGGCTTCTACATCTCGCAGGACTACCCCGAGCAGTTGCGGCGCATCCGTTTCAAAGACCCGGAATCCGGCAAGACGCTGGTGTTCCTGACCAACAACACCGCTTTGCCTGCGATGACCATCGCCGCGCTTTACAAGAGTCGCTGGCAAGTCGAACTGTTTTTCAAATGGATCAAGCAGCATCTGCGCATCCAGCGTTTCATCGGCAACAGCGAGAACGCGGTGAAGACGCAAATCTGGTGCGCGGTTTCCACTTACGTTCTGATTGCCATTGTCAAAAAGGAGCTTCAACTTGATGCCTCTCTATATACTTTGCTACAGATTTTATCGGTGTCTGTTTTTGAGAAAACCCAGCTATCTCAAGCCTTCGCATGCAGCGGGCAGATCACAGAACAGACTGATTTTACTAACCAACTAAATTTGTTCAACTTTTAACCGGACACTACTGATGGACATTAGGTGTTGAAGAGCAGTATTACATCATCTGGCCGCTGCTAATGTGGCTTGCTTGGACAAGAAAATTCAATTTACTTGGTGTTGCGTTTGTAATCTTAGTCGCATCGTTCACAGTGAATATTTCAACCATTAATAGCAATCCAGTTGCCGCATTCTATTCGCCATTAAGTCGCTTTTGGGAGCTATTAGTTGGCTCCGTGTTGGCTTATATTGCAGTGACCTGCCCCGTTTCTTCGTGCCAGTCATACTTGGAGAATGGCCTCGGTTTTAGCGGTCTTGCCGCCCATTGATCTGAATGCCATCGGCGTCAGATTTCCTAAACTCGAATGCGGGCGGATTTCATTGTAGTGATGCCGCCAGCTTTCGATGACTATTTTGGCTTCGGCTCTTGATCTGAACCATTCCATCGACAAGCATTCATCGCGAAATTTGCCGTTGAAACTCTCCGATACACCATTCTGCCATGGCTTGCCCGGTTCGATCAGTGCCATGTCTAGCCCATTGTTTGTGGCCCAGCGTAGCAAGGCATTTGAAACAAACTCCGGCCCATTATCTGAGCGTAATATCTTGGGCACACCGCGCACGCTGATCAATTGCGACAGCACCTCGATTACTCTGGTCGAGCGTATCGACCCAGCTACATCAATTGCCAGCGACTCACGTGTGTACTCATCAACGACGGTCAGACATTTCAATTGCTGCCCGGTCGCCGTGGTGTCGAATACAAAGTCATACGCCCATACTTGGTTGGCTACTATCGGTGCCTGTGGCCTGGGTCGACCGCTGGCAATACGCCGTCTCGGGCGTTTCCTTGGTACCTGTAGCCCAGCCTTGCTCCACAAGCGGTATGCGCGTCCCGCGCTCATCTTGTGCCCCTGACGCTCCAAGAATATCCGGATGCGCCGATAGCCATAACGGGGGTACTGCGCTGACAGGGTCGCCATCCCAGACATCACCTGTATATCCTTTACCGCTTGTACCGACTCATAGTGCAGGGATGATCGTGCCACATTCAGTAGCGTACACGCCCGCCGTTCTGACAAGCCGCGCTGCTTGGCGTAAGCGACCTGCTTGCGACGAGCGGGTACGCTCACCACTTTTTTACGGCAATCTCCTTCATCACTTCGATTTCAAGATCCCGTTCAGCCACTAACTTCTTCAGCCGCCCATTCTCCAGCTCTAGTTGTCGCAACCGCTTAACATCATTGGTTTCCATGACGCCGAAGCGCTTACGCCAGGTGTAAAGAGTCTGTTCGCTGACTCCATGCTCCTTGGCTACTGCTGCGACCGTTGTTCGATCAGCTTCGCGCAGCATGCTGACTATTTGCACTTCCGTAAATCTGCTCTTCTTCATGACTTCCCCTCTCCAAGGAAGCCATAATCTCAAGTTTTAACTGGCACGAAAAGCCTAGAGCAGGTCAGCTTGGCTAACTTATAGGGCCATTGAGAGGCCGGTAAGAAGATCTCGTTTAAGCAAACCTCAAACAATCATTTTAATTGTGCTTATGCTGGGTATTGGCGAAGCAGCGTATTTAACAAAAGACCTTAACGGAATTGAGACTAGATTTAATGTTCTGCCATTACAAATTAAGGCAGGTGAATTTGATTGCCATAATCAAAGCAACGGCAAACCTTGTATTTTTGGTAACTTAGAATCAAATAGAATCGTTGTTGTCTACGGCGATAGCCATGCGGGGCATTTAACAAATGCATTGAATACTGCAGTTGGCAAAGAATATAAGATTTTCTTTTTTGGCGAAAATTGCTTTTTAAGTGAAGTAGGTAACAGTAGACCGGAATGTAAATTGCGAATAGCCGAGATGGAAAAACTTGGAAATCAAAATATTTATGCAGTAATTAGAGCGCAACGTTGGATTTCATATACTCAAGCAAATAAGAATGCAATTCAAGAGGCAATTGGGGATGCAATTAAAACTTATGGGCTTAAGCCAGAAAAAATTATCATTGCTGGCTCTACAGAAGAAATTAATTCAGTGTGTGAGTTTGCCAATTACTATGTTACAAGAAGAAAGAGGTTGTGCGAGATAAATCAAATGTCAAAGGATTACAATAAACTATTTGATCTCACAACAAAAAATATGAACGTACAAAAAAATGTATTTTTCGTTTATCCGTACGAAAAAATCTGTCCAAATGATATTTGTACGCCGATTAATGGCTCCGTATCAAATTACACTGACAATCATCACCTAACTGAAGATGGCGCAATGCTTGTAATGCCAGACATTATTCGTATATTGAATAACTAACTACCTTAGTACATTGTACATTGACTGTTGCTTGAGCGTTGAAAGCATCGAGGCGCGAATGGCTGGTCTCGGGAAGCGAAAATAAAAGCTGACTGTCGCAAAAGGGACATAAGCCGCTCTTTGCCTTGCTAAATTGCCTGCCTAAAAGCGGAACCCCAAGGCAGTAAGACGACCTCTTGCCAGTGCCCAGATTTATCGCTTCGGGCGCACCATCTACTGACTAACTTGTGCAGTGCGGCTATACACATATATTAACTGCCTGCCGGAAGCAGCCAGTCGCGATGCGCAACCAGCGACACAAAGCTGTCTGTGGCGATCGCGACGAACAGAGCTTCAACATAGAGGGACGCATAAGCTTCTTACGGCACCGAAACATTCATTGCCTTGGTATTCGCGGACTTGGGAAACGGGACGTTTCATGCCATCATGGGACTCCGCTTTTGACATTGTTTTCATCGTGGTCATCTGGTACCCGGAACCAGTACTGCTTACAGTTGGATGGATAAGATTCACTACCTCGCAATCGTGAGATCGGTTTCATAGACCCAGCTATATTGGCCCGATAGCAGACGCCAGATGGCTGCATATCGTCCCTTGGCCAACAGAGGGGCACGCGTAGCAAGCGTCACATCATTCAACAGCGGACGTAAAACCTTAAGCCATGTTGTTGGGTTGGCATCGAGTGAAGTATCAGCATAGCCTCTCGGCAGCATCCGCTGATAATGCCCGACTCTTGCCCCCGGCGTGGCTGGCAGACGAGCAAGGAAGGCGTCAGTCAGGGCCATTGCGTCCAGAATATGTACCGATGGCCCGGCGTAATAGCCTGACATCCCAGCAACCACAACAATGATAGGTCGTCCACTCGCCAGTGCTTCACTCGTCAGAATCACGCCCCCTTTTTGCCCCCAAGGATGAACCGGTTCAGAACCTGTGGCTACCCATTCCTTTATCACTGGAATAAGTCCATTTTTTGAGAAGTAAAAGCGCCTCTCATCGGCAATTCCATTGCTTGCGATAATAGATGTTGGCTGTCCCTTCAACCCTGTAACGAACAAATATCCCAGAACGCCGACGAAGAGCAAGGAAGCTACCCTCCTTCGCCTGATGAACAATTGTGGTACAGGCATTTGTGCCAAAATACAAATCGCCAGAAAACCGGGAGATGCAAAGAATCGCCCTGACATGAAATCGCCGCCGATCATTATCGTATAAGCGACATACAGGACAATGCCAATGCCCAATAGCATTGTCGGCCAGTTCCGGGAGCGTCCTGCAACGAAGACGCCCATGACGATGATCAAGGCGAGGAGCGGATCGGTCAGGACAAATTCCCTGGTGTACTCCAGCCCGCGCAACACCAACATTCCAGTGCTGAAGCCGGTGCCCAGCTTGGCATAGGCCGTGTTCGGAAAGGGCGCCCCATAGTAAATGACCGAGAAGACGATCCATGCCAGCGCGGGAACCATCGCGGCCAGGATGACCTTGGCCCGATCCGCTCCGCGCGCGCGGAACATCAGGTACACCACCACCGGTCCGACCAGGACGGCCAGGTCCAGCCGGTTGAGCAGCAGCAGCCCCGAGATCGCCGCGGGGATCCATGCCCGTTCAGAGCGGGACAGCTGCCATACGAGCACGGCCAGCAACAAGAAGGTAAGGGGATTTTCAAGGCCGGAGGTGGAAAAGGAACATATCGCGCGTGATGCCACCGCTGCCAGAACAAGCAGGCAGCCGTATTCGACATCCCTGGCAATCCTGGCAGCGAGCAACCACAGCGCGCACAAAGACAGGGCCACAGACACGAGCATGGTGGTTACCATGGGCTCCCGAGTCAGCGCATAGAACGGTGTCAGCAACAAAAGCCATAGCGGATGCGTAAATACCTGCACCCGCTCAATGACGTTGTAACGCAACCCATAACCGTTAACGAAGTTATCGATCACCCGCAGCGTAATGAAGGCATCATCACCTATCCATGCCGTGCCCAGCAGTATGAGTGCGGCGACCAGCATTACTACCTGTAAAGCCTGATTTCTCGTTAAAGTATTCATATATCTGCGCAAACGATGCATAGACCATTTGTTCAAATTGAGCAGCCTAGGCGGTCGGTATCATATGTGTGAAATTGAGATAAGCTTATCCGAAAAACGATCCTCTTACTGCCAAGAAAATTCGGCCTATCAGTCCTCGTAGAAGGGAAACGAGAATTCGACCCTGAATTTCCATTCCTTGATCAACCTGCCATCTCATGTTGCACGATTTGATTCCGAAGAGCTTCACGCTGTTGCGGGTTTAATACCGAGACGACTTTTCTGAAAGGACACTGTACGGGCATCATTTGATGCCGAGAGACTATGGTGAGACTGGCGAAGGATCGAGAGTTGATGAAGCACGAAGATATTGCTTAACAAGTTCCAGTGACTTTTCTGTTGCACCGCGGTTAGCTCCGACGAACCTAGCGCATTGCTGGCGCATTTCGTGAAGCACATTGATATCCTGAAATAAGCGTTGCACTTCTTTCATGAGTTTGGCTGCATCATGAACTTGGATCGCCGCGCCGGCCGACACGGCTAGCCGTGTCGCTTCAGCGAAATTGTACATGTGCGGACCTACCAAAACTGGCGTACCTGCTGCGCACGCTTCAATCAAGTTCTGTCCGCCATAAGGCAGAAGGCTACCCCCGATAAATGCAAGGTCCGCGGCGGCATAGTACGCAAACATTTCTCCCATGCTATCACCTAGCACTACTTGAACTTCAGTGGATACTGGCAGGTCCTCACTTCGGCGTTGAAATGAGATGCCGCGATGTTCGAGGAGGTTTGCAACTGCAGAAAAACGCTGCGGATGACGTGGCACGATAAGCAGCAGAAGTCCCGGAATATGGACTTGTAACAAAGCATCCAACAGCAATGCCTCCTCACCTTCCCGGGTGCTGCCGGCGAGAAAAACCCTGCGCTTTGTGCCAAATTGTTCGCGAAACTTCTTTCCCAGTTCCAGCATCACAGAGGGCGGCTCGATGTCGAATTTGAGATTACCCATCACGGAAACATTTTGCGCACCGAGGCTAGCCAAGCGCGCTGCATCATCATCCGTTTGCGCGGCGACAGCAGTGATATTTCCCAAGGCGCTGCGGGTGAGACGATTAAAACGCGCATACCCCTTTGCCGATCGTTCCGACATTCTGGCATTCAGCAGCAGCAGCGGCATTTTGGCCATCTGACATGCATGTATCAGGTTAAACCAGATCTCCGTTTCCATCAGAATACCAAGTCGCGGGCGAAAGTGGCGCATGAATCTATTTACTGCAAACGGGTAGTCATAGGGCAGATACACACGCAATACTCGGTCGCCATACAGTTGTTTGCTGGCAGCGCGACCAGTGGGAGTTGTGTGGGTAAGCAGGATCTGATGATGAGGATAACTAATGTTCAGCCGGGTAATAAGGCTTTGTGTAGCGCGTGTCTCTCCAACGGAGACGGCATGCAACCAAATGACTGGTTTAACGGTGCGGATGGAATAGAAGCCGAAGCGTTCACCGATATGCTTCAGATATTCCGGTTGTTTGCGGGCGCGCCAAAGCAAGCGAAGAAAAACATACGGTAGTAGCAGCCACAGCGCTAAGGTGTAGAAAAATCTCATCCGATAAGGTCAATCAGCATGGTAAGGTGATGAATAGTAGTGTCGTTGCGAACACATCTCAAGAAAAACATTTGTTGTAATATCCCGTGCCTACTAGAATAAAGCATCTCCACCCCCATTGCGTGGCGGCAGGCGCTCGCTAATTGCGTATGTTCCCATAATGAAAATTCTTGTCGTAAAATTGTCCTCGTTGGGGGACATTCTTCACTTGTTTCCCGCAGTCAGCGATCTGCACCGCCATCTTCCAAATGCGGAGATTCATTGGTTGGTGGAGCCTGCCTTCGCCGAGGTGGCCGGCTGGCACTCGGCTGTCGCCAAGGTGATCAGGGTGCCGCTGAGAGAGCATAAAAAAACATGGTGGAAGATCCCTGCCCTCATCGAAAAGTTGCGAAAACAACTGCGCGGGGAGAATTACGATATGGTCCTGGATGCGCAGGGTTTGCTCAAAAGCGCCTTATTAGCGCGCCTTGCAGGGGTTCCGGTTTACGGTTTTGCCGCAGGCAGCGCAAGGGAATCGCTCGCGGCGCGTTTGTATGAAAAGACCGCCAGAGTTCCCGACGGCCTGCATATTATCGAAAAGAATCGGCAACTGGTTGCTGGCGTTTTCGGGGCTGATATAACCCAACCTCCTGATTTTGGGTTGGACGGATTTCGCGAGCGGCGGATGCGTTCTGAACTTTCAGGGGCGCTCAAGGAGATCACTGGCCACTCGTACGTAGTGCTACTGCACGGCACTACGTGGAACAGCAAATACTGGCCGGAAGCCTCTTGGAAGGAATTGATTCATCTGCTGGCACGCGATGAATTGCGCTGTTTGTTGCCGTGGGGCAATGAGCGCGAACGCGAACGGGCTCATCGCTTGCAGGGCAACGGAAATGAACATGTGAAGCTAATACCGAAGTTGTCGCTGACCGAGCTTATGGGCGTGCTGCTGCATGCACGCGCTTTCATCAGCGTCGAGAGCGGGATCGGACATTTGGCCGCAGCACTTGATATACCGGGAATCATGCTGCATGGGCCGACCGACCCGGCGTACAGCGGTATTTTGGGCAAGGCCTGCCAGCATATCACTAGCGGCATCTACTGCTCCCCGTGCTTCAGACGCAATTGCCCGAGGTTACAAAGCGCACGGGAGGTTCCCCCTTGCCAACTCGAGATCAACCCATCGCGAGTTTATCGTCAATGCCTGACATTGATCTCCCCAAACCCGGAAGAGACCGCAGCATAAGCTGTTAAAATGCGACATTACAAAATTCGGTAACAAGAATGACCCACTACTCGCCCGTTATTTCCGCATTTGTCACAATGGTGTTAACGTTGATCATTACGCTGAACAAGAACGGTACGATACAAGATATTCCCAACGAGCGTTCCCTGCATAATGAGCCGATACCGCGGGTCGGTGGTGTCGGTATCATGGCGGGCATATTGTCCGGCTGGATATTGATTTTCCAATTTTGGGCGTGGTGGATCGTCTTGCCCGTCTTGGGCTTGTTCTTGTTGTCGTTGATAGATGATGTGCGCCACCTTCCGGCAAAGGTGCGCCTGATCGGGCACGTTACTGCTGCCGTGGTCGTACTATGGGGGTCTGGTACCGATTGGCCATGGCTGCTCCCCGTGCTGTTGTTCATCGTGTGGATGACCAACCTGTATAACTTCATGGATGGCTCGGACGGGTTGGCGGGTGGCATGGCTTTCTTTGGCTTCAGCTTTTATGGAATCGCCGGTTTGGTTAACGGCAATGAACCCTTCGCGATGATGAATTTTTCAATCGGTGCTGCGGCATTGGGTTTTCTATACCATAATTTTTATCCGGCAAAGGTATTCATGGGGGACGCAGGATCCATTCCGCTCGGTTTTCTTGCAGCCGCATTTGGCGTGTCGGGATGGCAACAGGGCTATTGGCCATTCTGGTTTCCAGTCCTGGTGTTTTCGCCATTCGTCGCCGATGCGACGATGACGCTGATCAAACGCGCGCGGCGGGGAGAAAATCTCGCTCAAGCACATCGCGACCACTATTACCAGAGATTGATACAAATGGGCTGGGGACATCGCAATACGGCGATACTTGAATACGTGCTGATGCTACTGGCGGGATTGTCCGCGCTGTGGGGTATGGGGATGGACCTTCAAGGGCAAGCAAATCTTCTCGCATGGTGGGGCGCTGTTTATCTGGGGCTGATGATGTGGGTGGATCGCCGTTGGCGGCAGCATGAGGCAGTGAAGGAAGATGTTACTGATGCTTAATTCCAATACCCGTACCACACTGGCAGTCTTGCATGATGCGGTCGCAGCTGCATTGGCATGGAGCTTCGCCTATTTATTGAGGTTCAATTTCGAATTGCCGCCGAATTTTGCGGCGGAACTACATCGAACGGTGTACTGGGTCGTGTTATTGCAGATGATCGTTTTTTGGCGATTCAACTTGTATCGCGGCATCTGGAGATACGCGAGCACCACTGACTTGCGCCGCATCTTTCTGGCAGTCATGCTGTCGGCCGCAGCCATTCCACTAATGTTTTGGATGATGCGGTTGGATCTGGTAATCCCGCGTTCGGTGTTGATCATCAACCCGCTCCTACTGATTTTGATGATGGGGGGGAGTCGCTTTGTCTACCGGCTCTGGAAAGAACAGGGCTTATATCAAAATCTTAAGCTGCGCGGTGAGCCGGTGCTGGTCTTGGGTGCCGAAGATGTGGCAGCGAACCTTGCCAAGGAGTTGGCCAAAAGCGGCGATTGGCGCTTGGTCGGCTTTCTCGATGACGACAGCGAAAAGCACGGGCGGATGCTCAACGGAATTCTCGTGTTGGGCAAGCTGGACAGCCTGTCAGAATGGGCCGAGCGACTCAGCGTATCGCAAGTGATCATCGCCATGCCTTCGAGTTCACATCAGCAGCGCAAGCGGGCAATCCAGTTGTGCAATGCCGCAAAGATAAAGGCGCTTACCGTTCCTGCGTTTGACGACCTGATGAGTGGCAAAGTAGCGGTGTCGCAACTGCGTGCAGTAGAGCTGGATGATTTGCTTGGACGCGATCCTGTGGTGCTTGATGACGCCGGGTTACACGGTTTGCTGACTGGCAGGGTAGTAATGGTAACTGGTGCCGGCGGTTCGATAGGGTCAGAAATGTGTCGTCAGATCGCCCGGTTTGCGCCTGCAAACCTGGTGTTGTTCGAGTCCGGCGAATACGCTATGTACACCATCGAGCAAGAACTGAAGCAGACCTTTCACCGGCAGGCCATCGTTTGTCTGATGGGTGATGTGCGTGATGCCGCCCGCGTAAATGAAGTCATGCAACACTACCATCCAAGCGTACTATTTCACGCGGCTGCGTATAAACATGTGCCGCTGATGGAGCGAGACAATGCCTGGCAGGCGATTCGCAATAATGTGCTGGGTACCTGGACAGTAGGACATGCCGCCCAGCAGCATGGTGTCGACAAATTTGTGATGATCTCGACAGACAAAGCGATCAATCCGACCAATGTGATGGGAGCAAGCAAACGGCTGTCCGAAATGGTTTGCCAGGCACTGCAGCCCTCTGGCGCCATGCGCTTCGTGATGGTGCGTTTCGGGAATGTATTGGGCAGCACCGGCAGCGTGATTCCCACATTCCGTGCGCAGATCGCAAGGGGCGGACCGGTCACGGTGACGCACCCTGAAATCACACGCTACTTCATGTCCATTCCGGAGGCAGCGCAATTGGTATTACAAGCGGGACTGATGGGGCAAGGTGGAGAGATCTTCGTTTTGGAAATGGGTGAACCGGTCAAGATAGTCGATCTGGCAAAGGATTTGATACGCTTGTCCGGTTTTACTGAAGAAGAGATCAAGATTGAATTCACCGGCCTGCGCCCTGGTGAAAAACTCTATGAAGAATTACTCGCGGACAACGAGATCACCTTGCCTACACCACATCCCAAGCTGCGCATTGCTCAGGCACGGCTCGCAGATGCGGCGTGGCTGGCGCAACTGCTCGAATGGACATCCGCGACTGTCATGGCAGATGATGTGGTGCGCGCAGCACTTACCCACTGGGTGCCAGAATATCGGCCGAGTTCTCCTACCTCGTCGTCAGAACAGAATAGCCGGGCTTGATGATTGCGACTGTAATCTTGTTTGAGAACCTTACGGCCGAGAAGACAAATGGCTAAAGTGTCCGTCATCATCATCACCAAAAACGAGGCCGACAATATACGTCCATGCCTCGAATCAGTATCGTGGGCCGACGAGACGATCGTTGTGGATTCCGGAAGCAGCGATGCGACGGTGCCGATTTGCCGCGAGCTGGGAGCGCAAGTTCATGTGCATGACTGGCCGGGCTTCGGTGTACAAAAAAACCGCGCCCTGTCCTACGCGACTCATGAATGGGTGTTTTCGATAGATGCTGATGAGCGGGTTACTCCTGATCTTCAAGCGCAAATCATCAAAGCGATGGAGGACGAGAGCAAGAATGGATTTTACATGCCGCGCCTTTCGCAGTTTTGCGGAAAGTTCGTCAAACACTCCGGCTGGTACCCGGATTACGTGCTGAGGCTATTCAAAAGAGCCAAGGCAAGATTTTCTGACGACATCGTGCATGAACGAGTGATACTCGAAGGAGCGGCCGGAAGACTGTCCAGTCCATTGCTGCATTACAGTTATTTGAACGAAGCCGACGTACAGCGTAAAACTGAGCAGTACGCCAGAGCAGGAGCCATGCAGATGTTCAAAAATGGCAAAGATGTTTCATTTGCCGATGCGCCGCTGCGCGCAGGGTGGGCATTCGTCCGAACCTATTTCCTGCGGCTGGGGTTCATGGATGGGGTAACAGGGCTCAATATTGCCCTGATGAATGCCAAAACGACCTACCTTAAATACAATCAACTAAGAGCATTGCACTCAACTTAGTCTGCGCTTTAACGAGCTGCGAAGCAATTGCCAACGAAAGTACAACGTATCTTCCGGTTCAGGGAGCGCAATGCTTTCAGCTGGCGTTCCGCGGCGCAGATAATAACGATCAAACACGGACTGTCGAATTCCCCATTTGTGCAGGAACTGCCTCCCGCCGTTGTTCTTGACTATTCTGCCGGTTGATTTTGCCTGAAAGTGGTAAACCAATGAATCGCCCACTCCCAAGAAGATCCGGCACCCCGCATGCCAGAGCTTCATCGAAAAATCGTTATCGCTGCTCATCCCGGGAGAAAACTCACTGCTGTACCCACCGATCTTGAACCACCACCTTGCATGTACCAGGGTGGGTGGCCAGGTCGCCCCATACCAGTCTGGCTTGAGATGACTGGGCAGATTTGCAAGCAATTCCTGCTCGGCAAATTTATCCGGGCTGCGCCCATAATCCCTAACAATCACACAGGGGTTGCTTGTCTGCACCGGCTCTATCATCGTGCCGGACAACATGAACAGGTCCGTATCAATACCTTTCAACTTGGTGATAAGGGCAACGTCCCATCCCGGACAACAGTACATGTCGTCATTCAAGTAGAGTATGTAATCCAGTTTGGCATGCATAGCTGCTTCGTTGACTGCCATGCAAATACCGATATTCTGTGGGGAGGCCGTGTAGGTGATGCCCTGTTCGCGAACCCATTGCAGTGTGCCATCGCTACCATCGTTGACGTGAACGATGATTTGATGGCTATAGTTCGAATTTTGTCGGATGCTTCTTACGCACAATTGCAGTAGCGCAAGATTGTTCCAGCTTGGGATTAGTATTGAAAACATGCTCTGATGGTCCTATGGCTACTGCATTCTCTTGACTTCGATGAAGTCAGCGTGGTCGCGTATTGCAGGGTTACCATCCAAAGACGCCGAATTCCGCTTTTAAAGGATCACATGGTAACATTGCCCACGGCTTGCTCATTGTGTCCGCCCCGATAATTTCCTAGCTAGGCAAATAATTTTAACATTCTGAGTAAATGATATTCGCCATTTTCCTGATCAACTTGGTGCGGGATTGAAAGCCCCGCGCCGCATACTGGTAGCGGTTACCTTGCGTATAGGCGATGTACTGCTTTCTACCCCGGTCATACGTTCGTTGCGCCTAGCATGGCCACAGTCGGAAATCGACGTGCTGGTGTTTGAACATACCGAAGGAGTTTTGCTTCGCAACCACGATATCAACCGGGTAATCACCGTTCCGACACGCCCGGGATTTTGGGAGCATTTGCGCCTGATTCTCGGCTTATTTCGCCGATATGATCTCGCGCTCACTCCACTGCTGGGCGACCGCCCAACCCTATACGCCTGGATTGCCGGAAAGACGAGCATCGGAATGCAAGACGGCAGCAGAAAAGAACGCTGGAAGCAGCACTTGCTTTCCAAATGGGCGAAATTTGATCATGTTGAAACCCACACCGTGCTGACAAGTCTTGGTCTGGTGGATCTCCTGGGAATCAAACGCAGCCATGAAGTGGTGGTTGCGTGGAACTCATCTGACGAAGATTCCGTTGTCAGGGTGCTGCCGTTTGACATCACTGAAGCGCCCTTTGCGGTCCTGCACCTCTCCCCCAAATTTCCTTACAAAATGTGGCAACGGGATGGTTGGATTGAATTGGCCAAGTGGCTTGACGGGCAAGGTATCCGCTCCGTGCTCACCGGAAGCAGCGCGCCGGACGAACTTGCATACGTCGGGCAGATATTCAATTCCATGCCATCTCGGACAGTGAACGTGGCTGGCAAGCTCAGCCTTGCCGAAAGCGCTTTTCTGATCAGCCGAGCCAAATATTATGTCGGGCCTGACACAGCGCTCACGCACATGGCGGCGGCGCTCGGCGCACCCACTGTTGCGTTGTTTGGCCCCTCCAACCCGGTGAAATGGGGACCGTGGCCAAAAGGTTATATGGAAGATAGCAATCCTTACAGGATGAAAGGCACGCAGCGCGTTAATAACGTGGTGTTGTTGCAAGGCGAGGGTGACTGCGTGCCGTGCATGGAGGAGGGCTGCGAGCGCCATAACGCCAGTTTGAGTGCTTGTTTGCAGAATCTGCCGGCTGCAAGAACGATTGATGTATTGCGCGAATTGATGAATTCGCCGCATTAGCGATGTCACTTTTGCATTACACCAGGTGGCTGTGCGGAAAAAGGCAGAAATTATTAGCACCATCCTTGAAAATGCCTCTGTAAATCAGGGGATGGTAATTCGAGCCACGTCACTGGCTATATTATTGGCAACTGTTGTTGCAAAATGCTCAACACTGAATAAACCAGCCTTTTCACTCCTTAGAAAATCAGAGATGTTTCGTTGAAACTGCAAGTAATCTTCAGGACTAATGCTCATCAAAAAGCGATGTACTTCACCCGTGTCCCTAAACTGTCTTCGATCAATGAAACAATTGGATGGAATATATTCATGTACATTGTTAGCGCCCCAATAAATAGGAACGCACCCGGACAAAAAGCTATCGAATATTTTTTCTGTTATGTAATTCGGCAGATCTTTGACGTTTTCGTAGCAGTATGAAAATTTGGCATTGGACAAAATGGTCGATTTGAACTTAACCTCCCCGCGCCAGTTGGGAAAGGGCTTGTACCCAAACAGCTGAGTCCTTAATCTGCCAATTCGTCGCATGAATTTATCTCTTCCTGTAAATGCTTGACTCGGCTTTCCCCAGCCCCTGCCATATAGATGAAACAAAGCAGGAGCATTCTTCTCATACCAACGTATCACGTTGATTCTCTCGGCATAGAGATCATTGATACCTCCCCATGGCGTAACCTTGTTGCTGCTTATCAAGCAGGAAAAGATCGCCCTATCAGCAAATCCGCGAAAATTCGCAACGATAATACTATTGGGGATTAATATCTTAACGAACCTAGAATGGCTCAGAGCGGCTTCATTCCACGAAAAGACCAGACGAAACTTTTCCAGATAATTGCGGTCAGCGTTGAGCGTATTAATAAAAGGATTCTCACCGGCAATCAAATACCTGGGGAGGTTGCTTTTCGCAAGGGGCCTGCCCTCGATATGTATCTCCAAGGACACTTTCCTGTTTACATTAACATCAGGGGTGTTTACCTCAATACCAAACTGCAAAAGCTTTTCTCTGAGCACAATGAGACAAGTAAATAGGCCGTCACTATTTTTTGGATTTGAATACTCGAACAATTCATTTGCGCAAAAATCTTCGCAAAAAATGTTGCCGTATATCATGCGGGTCCTTCTAAATAATGAACCGCTTGAAATGCGTTCGGCAAAATTTCACATTCTCTGATAGCAAAAAAACTGCGGAAACTTTCCAGAATATTAGACCTGAACATCTTGTTAAATCCCAACTGCAGTAGTCAACATGTTCTAGTTGAAATGCTTTCGCAATTTATAATGGAGATAGGCATAAGTCTCAACTTTGAAAAAGCGCTTTAATCTGTAAATCAGCAAATATCGATTAAGTATTCTTGCATATTTGTCTGGCAATTTACGACCAGCTAACCCAGCCTTGCAAAGTTTCTTATACAAAAAGAAGCGGTAATCACTGATGATAGATTGGCCCACAGAGGAACTATTCGTCTTCAAATATCTGAGTAGCCTTAGCCGGTCTCTTATTGATTCAAAACCACCATCACTGCCTGCATGTATACGATAGCGAATCAGTTTCTCGGAATTCCAGACGATAAAACCGTGCTTTGAAATTTCGAGGAGCCACGCAACATCAGTAAATTTCCCGCCAGACTCTGGGTCAATGGCTATTCCTTTAACGATATCTGACCGGTAAATATAGGCAGGAAACGGCGCAACTCCATTTGGGAATCTTGAAAAATACCTGCCGGCCAGAGCGCGTGGGTTTTCAATGATTACATGTGTATCTTTGGACTCAAAGGAGCTATGTTTAACCTCGGCGGCTTCGTCAACAATTTCCGCATTAGATGAATAGGCAACCGCGTATGGATGGAGTTCAATCGTTTTGAACATGGCATCAACATAGCCCGGTTCCATCAAGTCATCATCATGAAACAAGCAAAAATAATCTGTATCGGCTTCTGATATACATTTACTAAAATGATCTGGCGACGGCAGTGACGGCACTCTCCGACGGATCTCAAGGCTAGAAAATTCCGCACTGATCAAACGATACAATTCATCATTCGTTGAATTATCTGAAATGACTAGCCGAAAGTCCTGGTTGGATTGGCGCAGCGCCGATTCAATCGCAAGCTTGGCATAAGCGGGTCGATTGTGGCACACAATAAAGATCGTTAATTTCGTCGAAACGTCCTCTAAGTGGGTCATGATGCTGATTGTCGTATCGTATCCAGACTACTCAACATACGCATTACGCGCCACGGCAAACTGAATCCGATGCAGCCGCGCATAGACGCCGTCCATTTGCAGCAGCTCGCGATGCGTGCCGATCTCGACTATCTCGCCCTTTTGCAGGACGACAATCCGGTCTGCCTTTTCGATAGTGGACAATCGATGTGCGATGACCAACGAGGTGCGACCTTGCATCAGGGTTTCCAATGCGGCCTGGACATGGCGTTCGGATTCGCTGTCGAGCGCCGAGGTGGCTTCGTCGAGAACAAGGATGGGTGCGTTCTTGAGGATGGCGCGTGCGATGGCGATGCGCTGGCGCTGGCCGCCGGAAAGTTTTACGCCTCGTTCACCGACCAGCGTATTCAATCCTTGCGGCATCTCGCGTATGAATTCCATCGCATGCGCGGCTTGGGCGGCGGCAATGATTTCTCCTTCGGGCACCTCGCGCATCTGGCCGTAGGCAATGTTGGCGGCAACCGTGTCATTGAACAACACGACTTCCTGGCTCACCAGCGCGATGTTGGCGCGCAAACTGGCCAGTGTCAGGTCCGCGAGATCATAGCCGTCCAGGGTAATGCGTCCGCTGCTAGGCACATAGAAGCGCGGGACCAGATTTGCCAGGGTACTCTTGCCGCTGCCGGAGGCACCCACCAGAGCGACTGCTTGCCCAACCGGAATCTCCAAATTGATGTCGCGCAATGCCAGCCTGTCGTCCTGCTGGTAGGACAAGGATACATGCTCGAATGCTATGCGCCCACTAGCGCGCCCGATCGTCACTTTGCCGGTATCAGTTTCACCGGGGGTATCAAGCAATTCGAACACGCTTTCGGATGCCGCCAGCCCGCGTTGCAAAAATTCACTCACGCCCGTAAGGCGCTTGATCGGAGCGGTCAGCATCAACATGGCCGCGATAAATGAAAGGAATCCGCCCACGGTGGTTTCATCGCTTCGCGACTGCACAGTGACGAGATATACGATAACGGACAGAGCCAAAGCAGCGATCATCTGGACGATGGGCACATTCGCCGCTGCCGCAATTTGTTGTTTCATGTTGTAGCGGCGTACCCAGTTAGCCTGGTCGTTAAAACGATCGCTCTCATATCGCTGTCCGCCAAACAGCTTGACCACTTTGTGCGCGGCAACGCTTTCCTCGATCACTTGCGTGATATCGCCCATCGCACGTTGCGAATCCCTGCTGGCGTTACGCAAGCGAGAGTTGATGATTCTCAGCATGAATGCGATGATTGGAAACATTACCAGACTGAGCAGGGTAAGTTTCCAGTTGAGGTAAAACAGCCAACCGAGCAGCCCGGCAATAATGATGGAATCGCGGATTGACACCGTCACAACGTTGGTGGCAGCGGCAGTCACCTGTGCCGCGTCGAAGGTCAACTTGGAGATGAGATTGCCTGTTGCGTGATCGTCGTAATAGCGCGTCGGCAAAGTGAGCAATTTGTGGAACATCTCGTCGCGCAGATCCATCACCACTTTGTTGCCGACCCAACCGATGGCATAAGTACCAACGAATGAAGAGACGCCTCGCACGAAGAAAATCACCAAAATAAACAGCGGGGCAAGCCGGATGACGGTCTCATCCTTGTGAATGAAAGTGCCGTCAAGCATGGGTTTCAGCAAAGCGGGAAGCAGCGGTTCTGTCGCAGCTGTCACTGCCATGCCAATTATAGATATCGCAAAGGTACGCCAATAAGCCTTGACGTAGCCGAGAAGACGAAAATAAAGCTGAGCGCTGGTAAGGTCCATGACGCGTACTTTAGCAGAAAAAACCCGGCTGAATTTTGATACACTGTCCTAACATTAAGTCAAAAGTAGTGAAATATGAAACGGATAGTCACATAGAGGTGAAAGTCCGGTGCTTTGATTCCGGGCTCGTCTTTGGCGAAAACTGTCTTTGAATTAATGGAAAATGGATGAGTTACTCGATCGATTATTGTGCTGATGAAGCACCATTTTGACGATGGGAATGGCAACATTGCTCAGATTTTCAATTCACTGGTGCATCTTAACAAGTCTGTTTAGTCTGAAAAATGGAAAGGGACCGGGTGAGAGTTGCATGGCATTCTGCGAATATCTTTTGGGGTACGAATGAAAGCGATTATTTTGGCGGGTGGATTGGGAACTCGCATTAGCGAGGAAACTTCTCTGCGACCTAAGCCGATGGTTGAAGTTGGCGGGAAACCGGTGTTGTGGCATATCATGAAAAACTATTCAGTTCACGGCATCCATGACTTCGTCATTTGCTGTGGCTACAAGGGCTATGTAATCAAAGAGTATTTTGCCAACTACTTTCTGCATATGTCCGATGTGACATTTGACATGCAGAACAATAAAATGAAAGTCCATCAACAGAGTGCAGAGCCGTGGCGTGTCACGCTGGTTGACACGGGTGAAGAAACCATGACAGGTGGGCGCATCAAGCGTGTCGCTGACTATGTGCGCGGAGAGGATTTCTGTTGTACTTATGGCGACGGTATTGGAGACGTGAATATCACCTCCCTGATTGAATTTCACAAACAACATCGCAAGCTTGCCACGTTGACAGCTATGCAACCACCAGGCCGGTTCGGGGCTTTGGAATTGTCGGGTAATAACATCATAAGTTTTCAGGAAAAACCCCAAGGTGACGGAGGTTGGATCAATGGCGGCTTTTTCGTGTTGTCACCCAAGGTAATCGACTATATCAAGGACGACCAAACGATTTGGGAGCGAGAGCCCGTAAATAAATTAGCGAGCGAAGAACAAATAGCAGCATATTTCCACTCCGGTTTTTGGCAGCCGATGGACACGCTACGCGACAAAAATCATCTGGAAGAATTGTGGGCAAGCGGAAAGGCACCGTGGAAAACGTGGTAGATAGGTGGTTTTGGGCGGGGAAAACTGTATTGCTGACTGGCCATACAGGCTTTAAGGGAAGCTGGCTTTCTCTTTGGCTGCAGTCCATGGGAGCAAACGTAATCGGTTATGCGCTTCCGCCACCCACCCATCCGAGTCTGTACGTCGCTGCGAATGTGGCTAGTGGCATGACCAGTATCGAAGGAGATATACGGGATTTTTCAGCTTTTTCAAATGTGCTTGCAAAATATCAACCCGAGATCGTGATCCATATGGCTGCACAGTCGTTGGTGCGGGCTTCCTATGCAAAACCTGTCGAAACCTATTCGACAAACGTGATGGGCACGGTGCATTTACTGGAGGCTGCAAGACAGGCCGATAGCGTGCGTGCGATCATCATTGTGACCAGCGACAAATGCTATGAAAATCGCGAGTGGGTGTGGGGTTACCGGGAAAATGAAGCCATGGGCGGCTATGATCCGTATAGCAATAGCAAGGGCTGTGCAGAGTTGGCCACATCAGCTTATCGAAATTCCTATTTCAATCCGAAAAGGTTTGCCGAGCACGGCGTGGCGTTGGCCTCGGTAAGGGCTGGCAACGTAATTGGTGGCGGAGATTGGGCGGAGGACCGGCTCATTCCAGATATCATGAGAGCCATCGTTCAAGACAAACCCGTGCAGATTCGCAATCCAGATGCCGTGCGCCCCTGGCAGCATGTATTGGAGCCGCTGTCCGGCTATTTAATGCTGGCAAAAAGGCTCTGGGAAGATGGCGCGACTTATAGCGACGCCTGGAACTTCGGGCCGAATGATGAAGACACCAAACCCGTGTCCTGGATAGTGGATCATCTGACAAAAGCGTGGGGTGAGGGTGCGAGATGGGTGCTGGATGGCCGTGAGCACCCGCACGAGGCACATTACTTAAAACTTGATTGCTCGAAAGCAAAGTCATGTTTGGGTTGGCAGCCGCGTTGGCATCTTGAGGAAGCGCTCAATGCAATCATTGACTGGCATCATGCATATCAAGCCGGCAAAGACATGCGCGAGATAACCCAACGACAAATCGCCATGTATAGCGCCTAATCGATAGAGGTTCGAGTGAAAAAAGAAGAAATAAAGCAGCAGATATTTGATCTGGTTGACCAATATAGCGCGCTGCATTTTGCAGAAAAGTCATTTCAGCCAGGGGTAAGCGTCATACCTCCTTCCGGCAAGGTGCTGGGCGCGAGTGAATTGAAAAACATGGTAGATGCTTCTCTGGACGCATGGCTTACCACTGGTCGTTTCAATGAGGCGTTTGAAAAACGCTTTGCCGATTTTGTCGGCGTGCCTTATGCACTGACTACCACCTCAGGGTCTTCTGCCAATCTGTTGGCGTTGACTGCACTGACCGCACCCAAGTTGGGTGCTCGCGCTATAAAGCCTGGCGACGAGGTCATTACCGTGGCGGCCGGGTTTCCAACCACCGTGAATCCCATGTTGCAAAACGGCATGGTACCCGTGTTCGTCGATGTGGACATCCCCACGTACAACATCGACCCAAAAAAAATCGAAGCAGCAGTCACCGAACGTACTCGTGCCATCATGGTGGCACACACCTTGGGCAACCCTTTCGATCTGGATGCAGTCATGGAGGTCGCTCACAAGCACGACTTGTGGGTCATCGAGGATTGTTGCGATGCCCTCGGTTCGCGCTATAAAGGCCAGCACGTCGGAACATTCGGCCATCTCGCTACATGCAGCTTCTACCCGGCGCACCATATCACCATGGGTGAAGGAGGCATGGTATTTACTGGTGACCATGAGCTGAAAAAGATAATCGAGTCGTTCCGTGACTGGGGCCGTGATTGTTACTGCCCCCCGGGCAAGGACAACACCTGCGGCAAACGTTTCGGCTGGCAGCTCGGCTCATTGCCGTTCGGCTACGATCACAAGTACACTTATTCGCACCTTGGCTACAACCTCAAGATCACCGACATGCAGGCGGCCTGTGCACTGGCGCAGATGGATCGCCTACCGGAATTCATAACAGCGCGCAAACGCAACTTCACCTTCCTCAGGGAGCGTCTGAAGTCATGTGAAGAATTCTTGATTTTGCCAGAACCTACCGTAGGCAGCGATCCATCATGGTTCGGCTTTCCGATCACACTGCGCGACTCGGCAGGCATCGCGCGCGTCGAGTTGTTGAAATATCTGGATCAATACAAGATTGGTACGCGTTTGCTTTTTGCAGGTAACCTGACGCGCCAGCCGTACTTCGAGGGTAGACAATTTCGAGTAAGCAGTGAACTCACCAATACAGACGTGATCATGAACAACACCTTCTGGATTGGCGTTTACCCGGGACTGAAAGAAGCGATGCTAAGTTTTGTGGTCGAGAAGCTCGAGGCCTTTTTTGGCGTAAATTTCTAATGTTTGATTGTTATAATGATGCGGCACGGAAATTTCGTCGCTTTATCAGGAATATTCATCTTCATGAGGCTGAAGGCAAAGCGCGGCAAATGAATTCCAGATGTTGTTGGTGATCATTCCATTTCCCGGGAGCAAAAATGAATAGTCGTGAACGTAAAATGCTTGATATTCTCAAGCGCGGCAAGAACGAATTTGGCTACGTTGGCGTGAAGGCTGAATTTGAGGCCGAGGGCACTCGGGTAGATGAATTGCTTCGCTTGCTTGATATAGCGCGCCGCGCTGATTTGAAGTTTGCTTTGAAAATCGGCGGCTGTGAGGCAGTGCGCGACTTGCTGGAAAGTCGCCAGATCGGTATCGATTACATTATAGCGCCGATGGTCGAAAGCGTTTATGCATTGTCGAAATTCATCGACGCGAAAAACAAAGTATATTCAGCAGAAGAGCAGCAGGATACCGATTTCCTGTTCAATTTAGAAACCCTTAATACATTCGCTTACTTGGACGCGTTGGCCGCGACAGCGGCCGCGCCAGGCGGAATTCAAGGAATCGTCTTTGGGCGCGTTGATTTTTCATTGTCCCACGGGTTGAGTCGAGACGATATCAACTCCGATCAGATTACTGACTACATTCTTAAGACTGCCAAGGTGTGTAAACAGCATAATCTTGATATGGTGATCGGTGGAGGCGTATCGATGGACTCCCTGCCAGCTCTACGCCGCATGGCTGAAGTCCTACTAACTCGTTTCGAGACTCGCAAGGTTATCTTTGATGGGGCCTTTGCCAACAAGCCTAATATGGAGACGGGTTTGTTGAATGCGGTGCATTTCGAATTACTGTGGCTGCAAAACAAGCGTGACTATTACGGAATAATCGAACGCGAAGATGCAAAGCGCATCGATATGTTGGAATCGCGTTGGAAAGTACTAAATAGATAAGCATATCTTCTCAAATTGGAGCGATCAGCTTGACACTTCCACTTTCAGAACGTTCATCTATGAGTGAAAGGCAACGCTTGTTAGTGTTTGGCGCTACCGGAGCGGTCGGGACATCCATTTCTAATCATTTTTCTCTAAACAACTGGGAAGTCGTAGCCGTGTCTCGTACTGGCGTTGATAGTGCCTCATCAGGACTCACCTCAATTGTTTACGATCCTTTGGCTTCATCTCCTGAATCTTCCGAACTGTTAGACACCGGTGTGCCCTATACAGCAGTATGCTGGGCGCAAGGGCGCAACGCCAGTGACAATGTATATAACGTGAATTTGGAGGAGCACATCGCCGTTTATGAGGCTAATTGCCTTTACATTCTCGCTACCCTGAAAATTTTGCTGGGGAAACAATTGCTTGTACCAGGCGCAAGGCTCTGCATCATCAGTTCCATTTGGCAAAATTTGGCGAGGCAGGACAAGCTATCCTATTGCATGAGCAAGGCTGCTTTGCAAGGGTTGGTATTATCAGCCAGCGCTGATCTGGCCAAGAATGGCATTCTCATCAATGCGATCTTGCCCGGAGCACTTGACACACCGATGACTCGTCAAAATTTGGCAGCGGAACAATTGCAAAGATTGTCGTCCGCGACCTATTTCAATAAGTTACCGGCCCTGGATGATGTGGTCAATCTTGCCTATTTCCTTTGCTCAACCCAGAACACCGGCATTACCGGCCAATTCATAGCCGCTGACCTGGGCTTCAGCCATGTCAGATTACTTTAAAGTTGTTGCCAGCACCGGCGAATACGGTGTGCAAATCGGAAATGGCCTTCTCAGTTCAAAAATCGGCAACCCAGAGCAGCAGATCATCATCTGCGATCAGTTCTTTGCCCATACCTATCAGAGTCTTGGTCTAAAGGTGATTGGCATTGAGGCGGTCGAAACCTCCAAAAGTTTGGACCAGATGACCCAGATTGTCGTAGCACTGCGAACCTTGGGGGCAAACCGCAGTACAATCGTTCTGGCCATCGGTGGCGGGGTAATCCAGGACATCGCCACCTTCGTTTCTTCTCTATATATGCGTGGCTTGAAATGGGAATATTTTCCGACTACCCTGCTTGGCATGGTCGACTCCTGTATCGGTGGCAAGTCTTCAATCAATGTTGGTAAGTATAAAAACCTGATTGGCAATTTCTACCCGCCCGAGAATGTTTTAATCGATTTACAGTTTATAAATACGCTGAGCACTGGACAAAGAGCCGCTGGTTTGTGCGAAGCGATCAAAATCTGCTTCGCAGATACTGGCGACGCCTTCGATCGCTATATCGCATTAAATCCTCACACGGCAAGCTCGCCGGAAGTATTTCATGACGTGATAAGTTTGTCCTTGCTCACCAAGCGGTGGTTTGTCGAAATAGACGAGCATGATCACAAGGAAAGGCAGCTTCTTAACTTTGGACACACATTCGGTCATGCGATTGAAGGAGCTTCCAACTATTCGATCCCGCACGGCATTGCTGTTGGCATGGGCGTGCTTGCCGCCATCGAGTGTGCGCACCTGCTCGGCCATTACGCGACTGAGCCGAAGAGAGTCGCGACGCTAGAGAGGTATACTACAGCGCTGCTCGCAACGATTGCGGATCTTCCCCTCTGGACCCGACAGCTTGTCGTCGATGAATTGATGGATCACTTCAACGCTGACAAGAAGCACACCACTTCCCACTATGCAGTAATAGTGCCTGATGCAACGGGCCACCTGATTCGTCTGGAGCTGGAGAAAAGTGACGCGAACCGAGACTTGATTTTGGCCTCCCTTCGCAAGGTTTGCCAAAACACCAGCGTGGCAGTCTGATCGCATGCTGCCTTTATTAAGCTTCTCTCTGGCACTTGCCGACTGCGTGCGTGCTTCGCCTTGCCAATTCGTTGTGACAGGTGCCACCGGCTGGCTAGGGAAAGCTACGCTCGAGATGCTGCGTCAAGCCTTGGGTACCGACTTTGCCGCGCGTGTGACCGCGCTCGGATCGCGGTATGCCCAGACCAGTTTTGCTGACGGTCAGACTTATCCCGTCCAAGCGCTGCTGGAATGGCAATTGCCGCTCGTCCAGCCTGCCATCGTTTTCCATTATGCATTTTTGACCAAGGACAGGGTCGGCGGTATCAGCACGGAAGAATATACCGCACGTAACGAAGCCATCAGTAGTGTGGTCAGGGCTTGGATCAACTCTGGAAATGTCCGCGGAGTGGTGATGCCATCGTCGGGTGCGGTGTATGACCATCTGCAGGCGAAGTCACACGATCCGGCGGCACTCCTCTATGGCTGGATCAAGTACAACGATGAGATTGCCTTCAGCGAGGCTTGTGAGGCAAGCTCAACTGGTTTGATCATTCCGCGAGTCTTTAACCTGTCCGGTCCTTACATCAACAAGTTTGACCATTACGCACTGGCGTCCTTTATTTTTCAGATACTGAGCGGACAGCCGCTCACCATCCATGCGCGACGACCGGTGCTTCGATCATATTATTTCGTTGGCGATTTGATCGAATTGTGTCTAAAGCTCCTGTTCAAGCAAACCACTCCCGTGACCGAGTGTTTTGATGTTGCAGGAGCTGAAATTGTCGAACTTGGTGAACTGGCGCAACGCGTTGCTGCAGTGCTGGCAGAGAAGGCGCCGGGGCCAATCCAGCGGTTACCAATGCTCGACGATGCCGTGGAAGACCGCTACGTCGGTGATCGGAAACGAATAGAGGAACTTGAAACGCATTTGGGCATCCGCCCTATGCCACTGGAGGCGCAGATCAAGGCAACCAGTCAATACATCGAAAGCACCATGCGCTAGCATTTATAATATCGTAGCATTTTTGTACTACTAATCAAAAGATACCTCTGCTAATTGGAAAAAAATGAAATACAGCGACCTACTCGCCGAGTGGCTAAAGGAAATGGGATACACGCATTGCTTCTATGTTGCTGGCGGCAACATCATGCACTTGCTGGCGAGCTGCAACAGACATTTTCGCATGGTGAGCGTGATCCATGAAGTCGCCGCTGGTATTGCCGCCGAGTATTTCAACGAATCAAACGCTGATGCAAAAGCGTTCGCGTTGGTGACAGCTGGCCCGGGCATGACCAACTTGGTCACAGCGCTTGCGGGCGCATTTCTCGAAAGCCGCGAGTTACTGGTTATTGGTGGCCAGGTCAAAACGGCCGATCTTAGCCACGGCAAGCTTCGTCAGCGTGGCATCCAGGAAATTGATGGCGTCAGTATTGCGAAGCCGATCTGCTCCGTGGCCGAACTGATTGATGAGCCAATCACGCTGAGTCGCTTTCGCCAAATCACCAGTACAGGCGGCAGTGGACGTAAGGGGCCGGTGTTTCTGGAAATGCCGTTGGACATTCAAGGCAGGATCGTTGTGCGCGAACACTTGGAACAAGCCGCAAACGTGCCTGTCGCAGTCATACCGATTGCTAGCGACGAGGTTATCGAACAACTGGCAGAACGGGTACGCAGGGCACAACGCCCGATGCTGCTAATTGGCGGCGGAGTCTCCCGAGCAACGGCAGCCCTGATGCACGACAGGTTCGTCGCCATGGGTTTGCCGGTGGCGACTACATGGAATGGCGCTGACCGACTTGAAGCGGATCATCCAAATTATTTTGGCAGGCCGAATACCTGGGGGCAGCGCTATGCCAATCTTCTGATGCAACAAAGCGATTTGCTGATCGCTCTCGGTACTAGGTTAGGTATGCAGCAGACCGGATTTAACTGGCAACAGTTCGTGCCGGGCGGTGACGTTGTGCAGGTCGATTGTGATCGGGCCGAACTGTCCAAAGGGCATCCCGCTGTGGCGTGGCCTATCCAGGCGGATGCCAACCAACTCTTGCTCGCCCTGTCCCACAAGCCAATGGGCGAACACGGCGAGTGGCTCGAATATTGTCGCCAGGTCAAGGCAGCCGTTCCTCTGATCGAGGCGAATACCACCGCAGACGGTTATATTTCCCCTTATCTGTTCGTGGAAAAACTGTCGCGCCGTTGTGTAGGCAGTGACGTGATTATTCCATGCAGCAGCGGCGGCGCATTTACCGTGATGATGCAAGTCTTCGCCCAAAAGCGCGGCCAGAAGATCATTACTAACAAAGGCCTCGCTTCCATGGGCTACGGGCTGTCCGGCGCGATCGGCGCAGCGCTGGCGAATCCCGAGCGTCGTACCATCCTGGTAGAAGGCGATGGCGGCTTTGCCCAGAACTTGCAGGAAATCGGCACGGCCGCAATCAATCATCTTAACCTGAAGATCTTCATTTTTGACGACAATGGTTACGCATCGATTCGCATGACGCAAAAGAACTACTTCGGCGGAAATTATATAGGCTGCGATATAAAGTCTGGGCTAGGCCTGCCTGATTGGGAACAGCTATTCAAAGCGTATCGGGTGCCCGCTTTGCGCATTGGCAAGGATTTTGAGGAGCGTGATGACTTTGCAGCACTATTTGATGATAAGGGTCCAGCCGCCTTTCTGGTATCTATCGATCCTGAGCAAACCTATTTTCCGAAAATCATGAGTCGTGTCACCGGAAGCGGCACTATGGAATCTAACCCGCTGCACCAGATGTCTCCCGACTTGCCAGAGGACACCCAGCGGGATGTGATGCACTATCTAAATAATATGATTTAACATTTTGTACGCAGCTGTATGCTCTCGCCAGTCATGTAGCTCAGGAATCAGTCTCTTTCAAATAAAGGTCAAATCAAATGCAGCCTAGTTCAACGTCATTTGTTTCACAACTTGTCCCCTTTTTGATTAAGGCCGGGATAGTCTTCATATTGTTTATCGTTGCTGTTGTAGTACTTATGCCTGATTTTTCTGCTCTGTCATATTCCGTTAAGAAGGAGGCTAAGAACGAAAAGACGCGTGTCGCATTGATGAGCTTTATTCAAAACCCTGCAGCGCTATACCGCGCATCAGAAATTGACGAAAAGGCCGGCAAATTCAACGACGCAGTGATGGAAATGCAACTGGCGATTGGATTGTTGGAGATGCACAATGCCAACCAGCTTGTCATCAAGCGTTACACAACCCGATTGGAACTTTTGAATGCACAATTGAAAACCGCCAGTGACCAACCACTCACCCCGAAGGCCGCTGCGGGCAGTTTTGATGGGAAGCCAGTGAAGCGTTGGAAGGAGTAACTTGTATTGAAGTATATCGTTAATCTTATTGGAAATAATCTGGAAATCTCGTGAGTCGTCACCGAACAACCGCGTTAGCGCTAATTTTGTGTATCCAGGCTCTGGGGGTCTTCTATTATTTATGGTTTCTAACTCAGCACGGTTATTTACCTATATTCACCCAGAATAAGTTCGATTCTCTGATGGACTTCTTCAATACGTTAAGTTGGTCTGATAACGATGGTCGATATACCGTGGGGAAATCCTATTATCCACCCTTGAATTATATCTTTCTCAAATTAGTCAAACTCACATTTTTGAGGGGCGCGAATATATCCGATCCATTTCTGTTGCGCGCGTCATCCTTTCCTGTTGTGCTGTTCATTCTGATAAGTTTTCTGCTTGCCCCTATTCTCGTTTTAAGGACCAAGGTGTGGAATAGTTTCACCGGCGCAGAGAAAACGCTGCTCTACTTTATTATTATCTTGAGCACTCCGATGCTCTTCGCACTTGAGCGGGGAAATCTCATCTTGTATACCTTGCCGTTTATCGCGTTTGCGTTAAGCAGTTCTGGTCTATTTCGGGCTATCAGCATTGCTGTGCTGATCAACCTGAAGCCATATCTAGCCTTGCTGCTCTTTTATTACCTAGTCAGGCGCAACTGGAAAGATTTCTGGCTATGCACTTTTTTATCAGGCATGCTGTTGGTGATTCCAGGCATTCTGCTTGATCGCAATTTTTTGCTCTTCTTTGGCAACATGTTTAGCTGGTCACAAAAGGATGCGATTCTTTCCGCGAAAGAGGTAATGGCGATGCCATCAAGCATTTCTGCGTTTTCTTACGTGTTTAACCACGAAGCAATTCAACACGCAACAAAGTACAGTTACTTTTTCAATCTACATGCAATTGCCAATTTAATTTCGGCAATCAATTGGTTTGTTATTGCGTGGGTATTCGTTTCTTTATACAAAAAGTCTAATCGATTAACTGACACCCAAATTTTTGCCATTTTGCTAGTTGCTATTACCAATCTAGGAATTTGGATCGGCGGCTATTCCCTGATTTTCTATATCACTCTGCTGCCTGTATTTCTTACCATGGGGCTCAGAAGCGCCTATTGTGTGATTCTAATGCTCATGATCGCGCCACTTGACTTCATTCCCTTGGCCAAGGAGACAATAGGAGAGCAGTATTCGTACTTGACGGACGCGATCGTTGAAGTCCATTGGACTTTGGGAATGGGGAGCGTTCTCAAGCCGATTCTGAACTTCATTTTGATGGTGACCTTGCTTTATGAAATCAGTCAGTTGCCGCAGCAGAATGAGGCAACCAAAAGATTCTATGGTTCAAGTCAAGCCTTTCGTAAGTCGTCCGGGATCAAATTCCGTTTTGTAGGTGTACATCGACCAGGCAATGCGGGCAAGTCGCCGTGCCAGGATGACAAGAGCCGCGGTACTGGACAGGCCCTTCGCCCGGTAATGCTCATAGATTGGCCTCCAGGTCTTCGTCTTGATAGCGGACAAGGCTGCCAGGTAGAGTAATCGCCGAAGTTCGGAGGATCCACGTTTGGACAGGCGCCGTTTACCTTGGTGTTGCCCCGACTCATCCGGCCGGGGATCCAGGCCGGTAAATGCGACGAAGGTGTCTGCCTTCTTCATGGGCATCCGTTCAAGGGAGTTAACCATTGCCGCGCTGACGACTGAGCCGAAGCCGTCAATCGTGCCCAAGTGCGTAACGTGTTCTTTGCGATCGGGGTTGGCCTCGACCAGTTCGTTTATGCGCTGGTCGATGCGCTCAATGACTTTGTCGAAGTGCTGTCTCAACGTCTTGAGATCGGTGGAAAAGCCAACCATACCCTTGAGCGACATGCCGAGTGCCTGACGCAACGAACTCAGCTTGGCGCGGCGCTTGATCAGCCGATCGATCTCGCGTTGTTCCGGCGTGGGCGGCACCCAGGGGTGCAGATCGCCATATTCTTTCGAGAGCATTCGAGCGATGAGTTCTGCGTCTATGCGATCGGTCTTGCCACGCCTCCCGACGCCCTTTGCATAGTGGCGGACGTCCTTCGGGTTGAGCACATAGACGATGAAGCCGAGCTTGTGGGCAAGGCTGGCCAACAGCTCGTGATAGATGCCGGTGGATTCCATGCCGATGCGGCTGCCTTTCGGCAGGCCCTTGAGAAAGGCCAGCAAAGCGGCACGCTGATTCGCGAGCTTGCGTACTGGAAAGCTTCCTTCCGAACAGGCCACGACGATCTCGTCCTTGGCAACATCGGCACCGATATCAAGTACTTTGGTTGGGGTTTGCATGATCTGTCTCCCATGGTTAAGATGAAGGTTGCTGGGGTGGACACACCTGCGTGAGCTTGCGGTCAAATCGGCGGTCAGGGCCGCTAGATTCCTCATCGACGCTGGCGGTGTGGGTGGGGGAATTCTTTTGGAGTCTGTCGAGAGCAGATGCGGTCCTTGGCCCCTCCACCCCGGCTTCTTAACTGTTACACAAGAAAGCCGATACCACCACCCCAAACCATACAAGCAGTCCTTGAAAACACGTTCATGGCAATCTAATTTATATATGGCTGCCCCTTCAATAATTCCCATACTGCCGTGATATCATTCACAATTTTCCGAAACCTGCCATTTGCAAGTCAGAGCTATTTGTGAATAAACGGATTATTGAAAGATGCTGATGGAACCAGCAAGACAACAAGGCGGTGAAGAACTCACTTTGGATAGGCATATACTCGGGCCTGAGCCTCGACTAACGCAGCTAGTTACCTTGGTAGTTTGGTTTAATGTGGAGAAATAATATGCACCGATTGCCAGAAAATTTATTCGTGTTGGAGATGGCAAACAATCATATGGGCGATACAGAACACGGCCTTGAAGTTGTGCGAGCCTTTGGTGCAGTTTGTCGAAGATACCCCTTTAAGGTTGCCTTCAAATTACAGTATCGTGACCTGGATACATTTATTCATCCCGCCTTCCAAGGCAGAGATGACATCAAATATATTAAGCGTTTTTCGGAAACTCGCCTCTCGCGTCCCGACTTTGATCGGCTGATTTCAGAGATTCGAAAAGAAGGCTTCATAACTATGGTGACTCCCTTTGATGAACCTTCAGTTGATTTGATTGAATCTCAGGGAGTGGATGTGATCAAAATCGCTAGCTGCTCATTTAGCGATTGGCCATTACTTGAAAGAGTAGCAAAAACAAACAATCCGATTATCGCTTCAACAGCGGGGGCTAGTCTGGATGATATGGATCGCGTGATTAGTTTTCTCCAACATCGTCGAAAGGAATTTGCGATTCTTCACTGTGTTGGAGAATATCCGACACCAAATGAGAATATGCATCTTTCCCAGATTGATTTCTTAGGGGCGCGTTACCCAGGGGTTCGAATTGGCTTTTCTACACACGAATCGCCCGCCGATACAGACATCATCAAACTTGCAATTGCGAAGGGTGCAAGCATTTTCGAAAAGCATGTGGGTTTGCCTACAGAAAAATATCCTCTCAATGCATACTCTGCGTCACCAGAACAGGTAGATGCATGGTTGAGTGCGGCAGTGAAGGCCCAAACTCTTTGCGGGGTGGGCAACGCGCGTTTACCTGCGAACAAGAATGAAATTGATAGTCTGCGTTCATTGAGAAGGGGTGTATTTGTTAAACGACTGATCAAAGCAGGGGAAACCGTGCAGTCCAAAGATATCTATTTTGCTTTTCCTCCAGTGGATGGGCAGGTCACTGCCAATGATTGGTCGAAATATGTTCAATACAAAGCCACGGTGGATATTGAGCCAGATGCCGCAGTGGTGCAAAGTAATTCAGTGAAAATAGATATGCGTGAAAGGATTTGGAATATTGCTCAGAGAGTTAATAAGCTGTTAAAGGATAGCCATATCACGGTTCCGGGCGGGGTGGGACTGGAAATCTCGCACCACTATGGAATTGAAAGGTTTGAGGAAGTTGGGCTTACGTTGATCACTGTGGTCAATCGGGACTACTGTAAGAAATTATTGGTTTCGCTGCCGGGCCAATTTCATCCGGAGCAATACCATAAACAAAAAGAGGAAACGTTTCATGTGCTCTTCGGCGAGGTTCATTTAGAGCTAGATGGAAAGCCACTAATTTGCCGCGCCGGTGATGTGGTTACGGTGCTGCCGAACGTTCGCCACGCATTTCGAAGCGAGACTGGAGCAATAATTGAGGAGATCTCATCGACGCACATCAAAGATGACTCTTACTACACTGATCCTGAGATTGCCAAGAATCCAAATCGAAAAACATATTTAACTTACTGGATGAGCTGATGGTAACGACAATGAGCGAGCCATACCGTGTTGCTGACTTTATAGCGGACTTTGTAGCCGACTTAGGGGTGAAGCATATTTTCCTGCTGCCCGGTGGTGGAGCCATGCATCTCGTGGATGCTGCAGGGAAGTGCGAAAGGTTAAAGGCGGTTGCATGTTTGCATGAACAAGCGGCAGCAATCTCTGCAGAGGCCTATGCCCGAATTAACGAGAATATCGGCGTGGTCATCGTTACTACGGGACCTGGGGCTACAAACGCAGTGACTGCTGTCGCTGGTGCATGGATTGAGTCCGTGCCTTTAATGATAATTTCAGGTCAGGTCAAACGCGCAGACATGTTGCGCGGTGCACCATTGCGTCAGAAGGGGGTGCAAGAAGTTGACATAGTAAGTATGGTCAAGGGAATTACTAAATATGCCGTGACCGTGGAGAATCCAGCAGACATCCGGGCTGTGATGGAGCAGGCGGCGCATCTGGCTCGGTGCGGGCGTGCCGGACCAGTGTGGATAGATGTTCCGCTGGATGTACAAGGAGCCCCGATCGACCCGGCAAAATTAAACGGTTGGGCAGAACATGACAAAAAGCCAATGCAACATCTTGCATCAAAAGATATAGAAGCACTTCATCAACTGCTCAGCCAAGCGAAGCGCCCGCTCATTCTAGCCGGACACGGAGTCCGATTGGCGGGTGGGGCGGCTATCTTCCGCAGATTGGTCGAATCGTTGAATATCCCAGTAGTAACTACATGGAATGCTTTGGATTTGTTGCCTTATGACCATGCGTTGTTAGTCGGCAGGCCGGGAGTGGTGGCGCTTCGTGCTCCAAATTTCGCAGTCCAAAATTGTGATTTGCTCATAAGCATAGGCAGTCGCCTGGACAACATCATTACTGCCTACAACCCGCGGGGCTTTGCACGTGGGGCAAAAAAAATAGTGGTCGATGTAGACCAGAATGAGCTTGATAAGCTAGATATGAACATTGACGTGGCCGTCTGCGCTGGAGCCCGGGAATTCCTGGAGCAGATGGAATCCGCAACTAAAGAGTTGGTTTGCCCTGATTGGAGTGAGTGGCGCGCTCGGTGTTCAGACTGGAAAGCCCGCTATCCAGTAGAAGGTGTGCCCTTTCCTGAACAAGGCCCGATTAGCCACTACGCATTGGTCGAAGCCATTTCCGAAGCGGCGCCCGAAGATACCATTATCTCAACCGGGAGTTCAGGCTTGGCGGTGGAAGCCTTCTATACCGCATTTCGTAATAAACCAGGGCAACGGGTATTCTTGACTTCGGGCCTAGGCGCTATGGGATATGGCCTACCAGCCGCGATTGGCGCTTGCTTCGCCAACGAATGCCGTCCAATGGTGGCCGTGGAAAGCGACGGCAGCCTGCAGCTCAACATTCAGGAATTTGCAACGCTCAGAGGGTCCAATCTACCAATAGCTATTATCGTCATGAATAATGGCGGTTATGCCTCGATTCGTAATACGCAGAAAAACTACTTCAAGGGTCGTTATGTAGGTACTGGACCAGAGGGGGGGCTGTGGCTGCCAAATCTGGAAAATATTGCGAAGGCTTATGAGATTCCTTATTGCCGGATAAGTGACATGAGCCAGCTTGGTAAAACACTTAAAAATGCTCTATCGCAAACGGGGCCGCGCCTGATCGATGTTTGTCTGGTATCCAATGAAGTGCTGGCTCCAAAGGTAGCGGCACTTCCGCAAGCGGATGGATCCATGCTGTCGATGCCTCTGGAAGACATGAGCCCATTGCTTTCGCGCGAGGAGTTGCGCGCAAATATGCTTATTCCCTTATTGCCTGCCTCGGAAGCAGTGAATCCAGGGCAGATAAAGCGCTAACAAGATGGAAGTCAGAAGGTTTAATGGATTTCGGCTGGATGATATTCGGCAGGCTGTTGAGCGCGTAAATTCGTCTTGGTCTGATTTTCAGAATGCCAACATATTTATAACAGGAGGTACAGGCTTCCTTGGGCAATGGGTGTTGGCAGTATTGATCGAGGCTGATAGGGAAATTGGCCTAAACCTCAAAATAACCGCACTAACCAGGTCTCCAAGAAACTTTGCAGCAAAATGCGCGGAGCTGGCCGCATCTCCAATAGTGACACTGTTGCAAGGCGATGTTCGATCGTTTGAATTTCCCAAAGGAAGGTTTACTCATTTGATTCATGCTGCCACTGATACAAGCGTGGCAGCAGACAATAATCCGCTGGTGCTGCTCGATAGTATTGTGGAAGGGACCAAACGCGTCTTGAAGTTTGCTCACCTGGCGGGCATCCGGAAAGTCTTGTTCACCAGCTCCGGGGCGATATATGGGCCCCAGCCCAATGATTTGGAAAAAATTTCAGAAGGTTATGGTGGTGCATGCTCTACAACAGATTGGCGCTCGGTTTACGGACAAGGGAAGCGCTTGGCAGAGCAGTTGATGACCACCTATTTTCACGAGTTTGGGATTGAAACAAAAATTGCGCGCTGTTTTGCTTTCGCGGGTCCCGGAATGGCATTGAATGCGCACTTTGCAATTGGAAATTTCATTCGTGACGCTGTTGAAGGCGACTCCATTATAGTCAAAGGGGATGGGCAGCCAAGCCGTTCATATATGTATGCGGCAGATGCGGCTATTTGGCTGATTCGTTTGCTTGAAGGCGGACAAGCCGGAGAGGCATACAATGTGGGTTCCGATCAGGCATATACGCTGGCTGAGATTGCAAAAAAGGTTGCTGAGGAAATCAATCCGCGAGCAACGGTCAGCATCCTCGGAAAGGAAAATAGTGGATTTCGTTCCCAGTACATTCCGGATATTAGTAAAGCAGAACATCTTGGCGTGGCTGTCTGGACGGATTTAAGCAAGACGATTGCGCGCACTGCCGAGTGGTACTCTGCGCATCGCAAAATTCCGCTGCGTGGTACAGTGACAGAAGTTGGGCATCAAGAGGGAAAGAGCGATCATAAGAAGGAATATACCTTCGTTGTCGATATCGACGGTGTAATTGCGGCGTTAACGTTGAATAACGATTACACGCTTGCCACTCCGTTGCAACACACGATAAAGATAGTCAATTCACTATATGAGCGGGGGCATCGCATTATTCTGTTTACGGCCCGTGGTTATGCAACCGGTATTGATTGGAGCGAAATAACCGCAGGGCAGATGAAGGAGTGGGGAGTTAAATATCATGAACTTCGTTTTGGCAAGCCCGCGGCAGACTACTATATTGATGATCGGCTCATTTCTATTGGCGAGCTTGAGGGATTGGCTTCCCTGCTTTCTGACGATTCGCGTGGGTAGATAGTTCGGAGACTGCGCGTTTATATGCCTGCCACAGTATATGGCCTCGCAATGGTTCGCTCCGTAAGAAGAAGCTAAAGCACAAGTTCATTAAATCCGGCCTGCCAAAATTCATTTCAGCATATACAACGAATTTGATAATTAAAAAAAGTAACCATGTCAAATTTTAAGTTAAAGATCGAAATCCCCGAGGCTGTCGTCAGTGATATTTCAGCGCTCATGGAAGGGAAAGTGAAGGGAATAAATCGAGAAGGGTACGTTGAATGCACGCTGCCATGGATCGAAGGAAAGGGTGAAATTGCGGTGCGTCAGACGAATTTTCCTTTGCAGTTAAATGACGAAGCGATTTACGTGCGCAAATTAAATGACCTAGGAAAAATCGCATCTGTCCAGCCTGGCGGCGGGATAGCCAAATTACTTCGCGCGTTTGAAGCCGGTGAAATTCTATCAGACTTAGAAGGCAGGCTACATAACATACGGGAAAAGCTTCTAACACATAAAAGCGTTTTTATATTTGCCGCGCATCGAAATGCAGCGAAGTGTGTTTTTTACTGTGAGACTTTGGGCATCAGCATAGCGGGATTCATTGATAACGACACTAAAAAGCATGGCCAGAAATTTTTTGGAAAGGAAATCTTCTCGCTGGGGCGAATAGATAAGGATGCGCTAATAATAAACGTATCTGGTCGTTATTGTGTAGAAATAGAAAAGCAGTTGGATTTGGCGGGTTATAGAAACAAATTGAGCCTGATGGAATTTCTTTTTCTGTTTGATTTACCCTTTCAAGCACAAAAACGATTTAGAGATTACATCAGTGAAGTGGCATCTAATCGGCTGAAGATCGTTAGTCTTTATTTGATGCTTGAAGATGAGTTGTCTCGAAGAGTGATGGACGGATTAGTGCTTTACAGGCTAACACTAGACTCGAAAATTGTTGGGCGGATTGCATCCCCGTACGATGAGGAGTTCTTTGCGAAGGACACGTTGGCATTTTCTAGGAATGAAGTTTTTGTAGATGGTGGAGCCTATGATGGAGATTCGTTCCTGCGCTTTTGTAAAATGACAGAGGGGTTTCATCGAGCGTACCTCTTTGAGCCGGATGTCGAGATTTTTAAAAAAATGGAATTGGCCGTTGGTGATGATTCTCGTGTTGTGTCCTGTAATGCGGGACTTTATTCGAAAACAGGTGAGTTAGGATTCGCAAGTACAGGGGGGATGGATGGGGCTATCAGCGAAAGCGGTGACGAGCGAATACAAGTAGTCGCGCTAGATGATTTTATTGATGTGCCAATTACGCACTTAAAACTGGATGTAGAAGGTGCAGAAGAAGCGGCTTTGCTTGGCGGACAAAATCATATTCACGAGGATCGCCCGAAAATGGCGATAGCCGCTTATCACAAAGCTGGAGATTTATGGGACATCCCAACGTTGATTGAATCGTTAGGTGGGGCGTATCGATTTCGCATCCGGCATTATTCGCAAACAATAGATGACAGCATCTTCTACGCCCTTCCGCTGGAGCGTGATAACGAGGACGTGAGTTATGCAAATTGAAAAATGGTTTAACACGGCAGAGATAAAGCGATTTTATTTTCCCGGCAAGATCTTTATAGGCCGAGGTGCTTTTGAACACGCAGTGACAATATGCAAGGACATTGATGGGCCGGTGGCGATTGTCGTAGATAGGATATTTGCTAATAAACCGGTTGTCACCGATGCGCTAACCGCCCTGAAAAGTAAAACATCGGGAATTAAGATTATTGAGGGGGCTCCCATAGCCCAAGAGGTTCTTGAATTTGTGCGGACATTCGATGCGAATCCCGCTGCAATTTTTGCAATAGGCGGCGGCAGTGTTACCGATTTTGCCAAGGCGACAGTCTCGCACTTTCGGTTTGGCTCGATCGATGGCATTGGTTTGGGTGGGCGGGTGCCCTCTGCTAAGGCTCCCAAGCCGCTGTTGGTGAGTGTTCCAACCACGGCGGGGTCGGGCGCGGAAGCAAGCAGGTACTTTGTTACGTATGATAGACATGATCATCATAAGATGTTCGGTAAAAGCTGGGATCTGGTTGCTGACTGGATCATGCTGGAACCGGGCTTTTTAGAATCGATGCCAGAAGACATTCTGGTGGCATGCGCTTTTGATGTGTTTGTGCATTTATTTGAAACTCTGGTATGTCAATACGAAAGATCGTGGATCGGAGATATGTTTTCGCTTGATGGTATTGCCCATACCATGGAAGCACTCGGCCGTGCCATCTACGAGGGGGAGAGAAGCGATGAAGTGCATGCAAGGCTAATGCAGTCAGCAACATTCGGGGGTATAGCGATTTCAAACGTCCGCACCGGTAATATGCATGAGGCGGCAGGCGCGCTCCTGGAATTAACCAACTTGAGCCATCCAGAAACCTTGTATGTCTTTTTCCGTCAGGCTGTGGAGCAATACAAAAGTGCTATCACCGAGCGAGAGAGGCTGCTTATTGCGCACTTGCGCTTAATCCCCCGCTTTGAAGAATTTAATACCCTGAATAATGTTATCGAATGGTGGGAGGAGATATTCCGCAAAGTGGGACTGGATGAAAGAGTTCGCGCTGGCGTTATGTCCTGCACCTACCCGTTAACCCAAGTGCGCGAACATGTGTTTAAGCGGGTTTTCTCGGACAAGGTATGGATCAATAAAGAAAGTCCCGTGGTACTGGATGAACAGGCTATCTGGCAACTGATAGACCGTTCATTTGCTAGATTTGGCTATGGCGATCAAGCCGAAAGTTGAGCTAGTTGGCGCTGATGCCGACCAAGCGGAGATCGACGATGTGCAAGTGCTGCGCGCCGGAGCCATTCTGATGGTCGTGTCGTTCCACACCAGAATCCTGCAGCCATATATGCTTGAATTCTTTGGCTATGGATTTACCGGAGTTAATCTGTTTTTTAAAGGATAACCGTGAAGAAAGCCGTGCGTGACGATATAGAATGAGGAAAAGAAATGGAGCCAAAAATGAAGAAGAAAATATCCATCGTAACGCCTTGTTACAACGAACAGGACGGAATTAGGGAATGCTACCTTGCGGTTAAGACGTTCTTTAATGAAGAGTTGCCCGAATATGACTACGAGCACTTGTTCATAGATAACTGCTCGCTGGATCAAACGGCCAAGATATTGCGAGGCATTGCCGCTGAGGACAAAAATGTGAAGTTGATCGTTAACTCAAGAAATTTCGGACCAGCACATTCGCCATATTATGCAATGTTGGAATCGACGGGTGATGCGTACATCCCTATAGTTGCCGATCTGCAAACCCCAGTAAAGCTGATAACCGATTTCGTTCGGCGTTGGGAAGAGGGTTATGACATGGTATTGGGTATCAGGGTTGGAATGTCAGAAGCCGCTTGGTTACGAATGTCACGAAATGCATATTATGCGATTATGTCTAGACTGGCGCATATTGAGCATTATCACGGCTTCACTGGGTATTGCCTTTTGGATAGGAAGGCTATTGATGCAATTAGAAGTTTAGCTGATCCAAAACCGTATTTTAGAGGAATTATTTCTGAAATAGGTTTCAAGAAGACTTTTGTTGAGTATGCTCAACCACCACGTAAGCACGGAAAGTCTAAGTGGAGTTTCATAGATTTGTTCGATTATGCCATCCTCGGTATGGTTAGTTGCAGCAAGGTGCCTTTGCGAGTAATGACCGTAGCAGGATTCACAGTTTCTGTATTTAGTTTCTTAGTGGGACTGACTTACTTGATTATCAAGTTGATATATTGGGACTCCTTTGCGGTAGGAATGGCTCCAGTGTTGATTGGCACATTCTTTCTAGCCTCCATTCAATTATTCTTCCTCGGATTGCTGGGGGAGTACATCGGAGTGATTTTTGATTACGTGAGGAAAAGGCCATTGGTTATCGAACAAGAGCGTATAAACTTTGACTGACTCACTCAAAGAGTCAAGAGGCATTGTGAATTACAAGCTATTTATGGTGGTGGTAACAGAGAACAATGAGACCATTCCAGACGCCTTGTACAACTGTCTCCACGAGCGGGGAGACGCTTGCGCTGTTTCCAGCAACGAGGCTCTTGATCGTGTCCGGTATCTAGCATCCAAGTATACAACCGTGGTATTGGTCGGGAATAACAAAGGTCGGCTGGCAGAAGCGACAGCTATTCCAGGAGTCCTACCCGTACTCGTCGATCCAGCAAAGAGCCCTCTTTTGGATAGTGATGCTGTTGTTGTTGTTTCAAATATTGACGACTTGGAATGTCTGTTCAATGAGGCTTGTCTAAACAACTTACTTAGTCTATTGCGAATAGACTTTGATGCTGTACTCGGTCGCTTGAATAAGAATAAAATGGCCTTTCATTCCGAATTGGCGGCTGCAGGAGGAGTTTACATATTCGGAGCGGGCGTTGTCGGCCGCCAAACTATGCAGGAATGCCAACGCAACAATATTGCAGTCCACGGCTTTGTGGATAACAAGCTGAGCGGACACGTTGACTCAATGTTCGGGCTTCCGATTCGATCCCCAGCCGATCTCAATCCGCACGTTGACGTAGTAATCATTTCCGTTGGCAAACACGCTGCAGCGATAGCCGAACAATTGAGGTGCTTGAGCTTCAAGCACATTGTCAATTTATCACAATTCTATTATGCGGTTGACAGCCCCGAACAACCAGAGCGAAATTATGTCGCCGACCTGTCATCAAACCGCACGAAATGGATGGCACTGGCGTTGATCCTAGGTGACAGCCGTTCCAGACAAGTCCTCGATGCCGTTGTTTGTCACCGCCTTAGCCTCGATATTGCCCCCTTAGCAGCTGTCTGCGATGGCGCCATTCAGCAATGGTTCGATCCGGCATTTGTAATACCAGACAGGGATGCTGTCTTTGTTGATGGAGGCGCTTATGATGGAGACACTGCAGAAGCATTCCGACTGATCAATGGCCCATCGCGGCGCATACACGCATTTGAACTCGATCCTGACATCGCAAAGCGTGCAACTGCTCGGCTAGCAAAATATCCTGAAGCAGTCGTTCATCCTTTAGGCTTGTCGGACAAACGGTCCCAGCTGTTTTTCTCTCGTACGGGCATTACAGACGGCAAGCTCGCAAAAACAGGTGAATGTAGTGTCGAAGTCGCAGCCATTGACGAAGTAGTTACTGAAGCAATTACCTTTATAAAACTTGATGTTGAGG
The DNA here is from genome assembly GCA_963833515.1 of uncultured beta proteobacterium. GTDB lineage: Bacteria > Pseudomonadota > Gammaproteobacteria > Burkholderiales > Gallionellaceae > Gallionella. Next base: position 44,419 of record CAWHYN010000016.1, read on the forward strand.
GCTACGAGAAGGAGGCTATTGTTGGTGCTGAACGTCAGATTCGAAACAATTTGCCGCTTATTGCGCTTGCTGTTTACCACAAGGCTTGCGATCCCTGGTCATTGCCGTTGCAGATTACAAGTTTAAATTCTACATACAAATTTTACATGCGACATTACACCCAAGTTGCATTTGAAACGGTTATATATGCGGTACCTGCTCACAGCTTTTCGGCGGATTAAAGTGACTGCCAACCAGATTGACCCCAAAGCCGCTAATGAACATTCAAAACATCCTAGATAATACAACGGTGCGGCTGCGCACGTGGTCTGACAAGGCTGCAATCCGGGTATTGGTTGTGCTTCATTTAGCAATTGCCAGCTTCGGAGTGATTGGTCTTTTTTTCATTTTTCGTATCGCTTTTGAAAACCGATACGCCGCGGATGTCGACCGCAAAAGTGAAGAGGCTGTTAAATATTTCGAATGGTTACGCCCGTACTACTTTCCGGACCACAAATATACGCTTTACGCCTATGTTGGAGCATGTGTCTTGCTTGGCCTGCTTGCCTTCGTCGCTTTTCTTGTGCAGGCGAAAGGGATCGGCGAAGGCCGCGTCGATCGCCGCTTGTTCCCATGGATTTATAAGGTTGACTTGGTTCTTGTTGTTATCATGCTTGCACTATCTACAAAGCAGGCTACCACCGGGCTTATTGTCGCAACGACATCCTTCCTGGCGTGGGTGTGCGTCGTTACCGCCCCATTTGTCTTATCCGTTACGCAAACGAATTGGGCTGCTCGATGGATCGCAATCATCGGCTTACCGAAGGTGTTGAGCTTACCGAAGCTTTTAATCACAATATTTGCTCTACAATTTTTGCTATTCATTTTCCCATTCTTGAATGGGAGCGCAATATTTTACAATGAATATTTCGAAATTCCTTCTGAGACTTGGATTAGCACTGGGGCGCTGGCAAGGTCTAAATTAGTAGATAATCTGAACTACATCAATGCCAATAGGCTCTGGGGAAATCACCTTCGTTACGATCCAAGGGTGAACCCAGGTGAAGATCCTCCGTGCTTGCCAGGTGCTCGGATCAATTTGCCTAAAACAGACCGTCTTCGCGACTTTGTCGATGAACACAAAGATCGGTATTACCTCCGTTATCCATCCGGTGAGCTGTGTTTCACAGGTCCTATGGAAGATGTGGATAAAGATATATTGCAATTTGATTTCCCCGACCAGCAACAACAGATTGCTAATGTCTATTTACAGTCCCAAGCAATTTTTGCTGCATGGTATGTCCATAACTTGCCTCCAGAGCAGGTTGATTTTGTCGAGCACAACCTGACGGAGATTACTCAATCGATTCACGGATTAGAGGCAATTTTTCACCATCACTTCCAATTTCTAAATCCAATCAAGGAACTGACTGAAGGTCGATCGAAGAGGGAAATCGTTGCACTTTACGGCAATAACTTCATACCGCTCACATCGCTGATGCAATGGTCAGGGGGTGTAACATACACGGCCTTTTTAGCAGTAATATTTTCGATTTATATTATTTACTTAGCCTCGGTCCTAGCAGTGACAAGCTATATATTTCGGGATCTGCGATATGTGGCCATCATATTCCTGTCATCTGTTGGTTTGGTAAACGCTCTTGGCTATATCACGATATTTGTCGGTCTTGGGTATTCACCAATTCGACATTTTCTCGATATCTTTGTCGTGCTGTCGTTGTTTCAATACCTAAATAGTAAGAGAACGCTATGGTTGGCGGGAACGGTAGTTCTAGCATCGCTTTCAGTGTGCCTCGACAGATTCTTTGGATCATTTGTGTTCATTGCACTCCTTGTATTGTTGGCCATTCGATTGATATGTGGCCACGCCTACTCAAAACGGGATGAGGCTGCAGCAATCATAGTCAGTGTTCCTACCTTCATTGCGTTGTTTGTGATTAGCGGGCAAGTCGTGGCGGCAAGTCCGTATACGGAAGGCTTTCTTGATGGGGTTTGGGGGTTTCCAGTCAGCAATGTGCAAATGGCATTGTTCTTAATGGGCTTTGTATTTGGATATATATGGCTCGCTTACCTAATGTCTCGCCATTTCGATCAGCGCCATTATCTAACGTTGTTCTTGCTTCTTTATGTTCAGTTACTTTTAGTCTATTGGATCACAGTGCCTAACTATGGGCATTTGTACGCTGTTCTGCCCATGGCTATTTTCGCCGGGGTATCGTTGCTACGCTTTGGAATTGCGCCTTTAATGCCAAGGATAATTGAACGCCCCGTTGTTGCCGGTGTGTTAGGGATGGCGGTCTTAGTATCACTCTGGGGCTCACACAATTTTAATATAACACGCGGCTCGATGGAGAGTGTCGAAAAAAATCATCGCATCTATGACTGGGATTTCTCTAACATGAAAATTCGGTCGACAATGACACCAGAGCCATTTGCTAATTCCATTCGACTAATACAGAAATATGCACCTCAACGCAAAGGTATCTATATTTTGTCGCAGTTCGATACAGTGCTAACCTGGCTCAGCGACAACTACAGCCTAATGCCATTCTTTGACCTCGGTTCATTTCTCAACAGCCCCACGTCAGAGCGCAAGGCCGTCGAACGGTTAACGGCTGGCAAACCTGCAATCCTGTTCGTTGATACATGTATCAAGTGTAGTCCAGAAATACTTCGACTTGGACGGACACTTCCAGGACTAGAACCTGCCTATACTGACCGGATTAGGGAAAAGATAGACCGGTTGCGCCATTTGCGGGATGTGTTTTCGGCAATAGAAAATGACTACGAATTGGTTGAAAAGGGAATGCTGATATCGGTGTACCGTCGCAAATGAGAGAAGCATGCTTTGAATAGAAACCAAATAATGACCTGCCCCTTCTGCTCGAGGTGGGCGACATGGATCGTTGTACTAGCTTGTTTTGGCGCGGTAATGCAATCATGGCTTGGGCAATCATGGGATTCTACAAGCGGCCATGCAATCGGGAGTGATGACGCCTACATATCGTACCGATATGCAAAAAATTTTTTCGATGGGTATGGCCTGGTTTTTAACCCTGGCGAGAGAGTGGAGGGCTACTCAAATTTTTTCTACATCCTATTAATCGTTCCTGTTTTTTTGCTCTCTGCAGACCTTGTTTATCAGTACAGTATTCTAATTAATTGCCTGCTGCTTTCCCTCTCGATTTATGTTTTTTACAGCTTTTTGACAAGGAGATTTGCAGAGCAAAAAGCAATATTGGGAACACTATTGTTGGCACTTAATCCCTGGGTCTGGGCAAATGCTGCTACAGGCTTGGAGACCATGCTAATACTCGCAATAACAACAGGGGCGTGGATTTTAGTCGAGGACTATTTAGCAAACAAGGACAAGAACATTATTCTTGCCCTATTATTTCTTTCTGGGTTATCAATTTTAAGCAGAGTCGATGGATTTATTCTTCCCTTGGCAATTTCCGCCTACGCAACATTTAAGAGTCAGAGAAGGCTTGCGATATATATCTTATTGCTTGTCGTAGCTTTTGGCATTCTATACACAGCTTGGCGGTATTGGTACTACCACGACGTTATTGCGAATACGTACTACAGCAAAGTATCTGGAAACATCTTGTCACGCGTAACATCTGGCTTAGCTTACTTATATGAGAATGCTAAAAATACTGGATTCTGGGTACCCTTATGCATTATCGGATTACGACTTGCAGGTGGAGTGAAAGATTTCAACATTAATAGCAGAGTGGATTTTGCACTATTTTTTATAGTGCTATGGTCAGCATATTTGATATATATCGGTGGTGATATATATTACGAGCGATTCATTGTTGCTCTTTTTCCCATGGGCATTTACACCGCTATGACCATTATTCAAACTGCAAAAAATGGGTTAGCCTGGCCAATTGTATTTATTGTTATGCTCGCAATCCAATCAGGATCCGTTGTTCGTGATGGCCGGTTTGAATATAGTTTGAATAAATATGATTGTTGGATTGCTGTCGGCAGGTTTCTTGGTGCTAATTATCCTGGGCGATCGTTGGCGGTAGATGCTGCCGGAAAAATTCCCTATTTTTCTGGACTCAAATCGATTGATATGCTCGGTCTGAACGATAGGCACATTGGGAAGATGACGGTTGATAGGGAAACATTTTGGCCTGGGCATATGAAATATGATGCTCAATATGTCATGTCGCTGAAACCGGATCTCATTGCTGGTTGGGCAACCCCAGACACAGGTTTATACTGGGGCCTTACAAAAAAGACATATGAAAAAGGTTATTCGCTAAAATATCTCGTAAATACCGGCAGGGATGATAAGAAGGATTCAAATATAATTGATGTGAGCCAAACTCCGGAAGATAGAAAAATGGATCTCGTTAGAGGAGATTACAAGTATGCAATTTTGATAAGAAATACAATGCACTAAGCTACTCCGCGCGCCTTGCGTCTAAGCGCAGTGCTAGACTTTCGGCAATTATAATTGGTAAATCAATCTGGGCAATGAGCATTCAGGCCAACAACACAAAGCAAGTATTCGCAACCTTCAGGAAAAAGTTTGATACGCAAAAAGTGCGATATCTACTGGCAGGCGGCTGGAATACACTATTCGGCTATGTTATAAGCGTAGCCTTGTATTACACATTATCAAACCGCCTGCATGTGGTAGAAATCGCGGTATTGGGCAATATTATTGCTATTACGATGGCATATTTGACCTACAAGCTGTTTGTATTCCAAACCAAAGGGAACTGGTTGCGGGAGTATTTTCGCAGCTACATCGTATATGGTGGGATAGCGTTGTTGGGTATAGTCATGCTATGGGCTATGGTAGATGGCGGGGGAATACCGTTCTGGCTTGCACAAGGTTTAGTTCTTGCGGCGGTGGTCGTAATCTCATATGTCAGCCATTCGCGGTTCACATTCCGAAAGAAAGAATAATTTAGTAACGCATAGGATTTAGTGCATTTGAATGAATCACTGCGTCAATCGATAGACTCTAAGCTGTATGGTACAGTATGCCGGCCCAGCCAAGATTTTCTCTCTAGCCTCAAACTGTTGCTCATGACCCTCCACCTGTCGCGCCAAAATCAACAAAGAAACCGCCGCGTCGGTTATGCGGCATGAAATGCACAAGTAAATTCTGAAAATTTCGCGAATAGTATTTGCGCATAGCCTCTGCACAATATTTCAGAAAGTGCCAATTCCCCGCATATCACGTTAACTGACTTCAGCTGAAGCTCCACGAAATCTAAGCAGCCCCTTAAGTTAACCACCTCAACATGCTCGGGAGCTTTCATACCTAATGCTCTCAGTACCCCCTTTTACAACTTGGCAAGAGCGTGGGAATTCCTTCAGATTCATTTTTCATGAGTATTTCCTGATTTATCTAAGCCGGCCCTCTAAAACTGGAGATTGCTCCAAGTCCCCTAGACAAGCCGCCGCAGAATGCGACGCCTAATAGTGCGAACAATCCTGGATAACACGCCCTTCCCTTTGTCACCGTAATCCATATCCTTGTCCCAGTTCGATTGAACACACACGCCGAGATAAAGTTGGCGCAATACTTCATCCGTTTCCCCCGACTTTCTGGCGGCGCGATATTGGTCCTCGTAGTGGTAGCAACGAAACAGTGTTTCAACGGGCCACAATTCGATCGAGCGGTACTTTAACAATGCTTCGCCGTACCAGCGCATTTCCGAGGGGAAAAGTACCATCGCCTCGAGGAAATTCATGCCCTGCGGATCAAGAAACTTCTCGGCAAGGTCATTCCAGACATGCCGGCTCCAGACCACTGGCAAGGGGCCGAAATCATAGTGCCGTCCTGTACGCCCGAATATATCCATAATGGTCTTGCAGTCCGCATCGATATTGCGCGCGATCTTTGCATGACGATGTAACGCACCGAACAAGCGCAGTTCCAGGCTTTCATTCATTACCGTAAAGGGGATTCCGGAAGGCGTCAGAAAATCACCCTTGTTGCAGTCGCGAATGAAGTAGGAGTCCGAATCAAGGCAAAGATAGCTTTCGCAAATCCCAAGACGCCAAAATTCCGACTTGACGATTTGCTGGGATATCACGCCGGGCAAGGCACTGAACGCCTTCTTGTCGATGGAAGCGTTTGCAGCCACGATCTCCTCGTCAGCCAAGAATGCGACGCCATCGCTGCCAACAATATCCTTGAACAAGGCCATGTCCGTTGATGGGCAGGAAAGATAGAACAACAGGTTGTCGGGGTTGTGCTTGCGAACACTTTCGGCAAGCCGCTTGGCTCGCCGCACATCGCGATGATATGACTTGCAGTAGAGAACGATATCTTTCATTTAGTGGAGGCGGAGATAAGCAGGCTAGGTGCGCGCTCTAAACTCTCATGCACCAAAGCGATGATCTGGCGCGTAGCAGCTTGGGAACTATAAGGCGAAGGAGCTCCAGAGTCGGCCAGATGGTCTTGCATCCAGCGAGCGTGCAGCTCTTCAAGTGCCGATGCGATCGAATCCGGGTCATCTGCTTTTACTGCCCAATGTCCCAGTTCGCGAAGCATATGTTCCATTTGCGGATTATGCCAAACCAGCGCCAGGATCGGGCGCTGCGTCCACAGATATTCATACATCTTTGAAGGAATGTACTCTTCACAGAATGGAACGGTACCGTGCAACAATAGCAGGCAATCGGCGGCGTTCATGCGCTTGAGCACCTGATCCCTGCCACTTTCCCCAGTTCTCGGGTCGGTCTCAAGACGGCCAAACTGCTCGATCATGGAAGGATTGGGGAAATCTCTCAAGGCTCGGGCAGAAACGGCATCGATGCCGCCGCCATAAAGATGCAAACGGATATGCTCCGCCCATTGCGGGTTCTTTTCCACCACGCGGCGTAGGCCCTGCAAAAAGATTTCCAGATTGCGTGTTTCCGCCAATGATCCGAAGTGGCCGATTACTAAATGCTTGCCGCGCCGGTAAGGCGTACGTACGAACTCCGGAGGGTTCGAGCCGGGGATAAGGCAATGCCCACGCTTCCCGAGTTCCGGATGGCGCGCTCGTGCCCGCGCCAGCGCCTCTTCGGTAAACCACCAGACAACATCGGCATGCTTGCAAATGATCCCTTCCAGCCAGGCGGAAAAGCGCATGCGCATCCTGTTCTTCGTCAGGCCGGGGAAGATCATCGGATCATGGATCTCGGCGATCCATGGCAGCCCAAATCTGCGTGCCAGCCAATACCCCGCCAAATGAGCGGAATAAGCTCCGCCCGTAGAATAAATGAGTGTTGGCTTGCGCGTCCGGATGATGCGCGCCCCCGTAAAATATGCCGTTATTGCCCACGACCAATGGGTTTCGATGCGTATGAAAAGCTTTTCAATAACAATGAAAGGCAACAGCACCAGGGAAATTGCGGTCATTGCGATCCGGTAGAGGTACCGCGAAGAGATTCGTTGCTTCAGGTAGTGGCGCAGATCAAAGCGTAAAGCCACCGGCCCAGCCGGCAGAATTTGATGATGCTCGATCACTTTATCCTTTTTCCCTGTGATTGCGCTTAGAACGATAGGTTCGATGCCCTGCTTGAGAAGGTGCGGGATTTTGTCCGTGATGGTCTGGCTTGCCGCGCGCCCGTCCATGTTAAAGCCGTGGGATAGGACCAGCCAAACCTGTTTGTCGCCACCATTCATGCTTGCACCTTGCCCACATTAGGCGGTGCAATAACATTGTGCAAGAGATAGATAGAATTCATCGAATCAATACGAAAATCTGTTACGCTATTTTACAGATAAACACGGTGGGATGGCGCGATGGCGATTTACGCAGTGGGCGACGTGCAGGGCTGTCATGCCGAGTTGGTGCAGCTGCTCGATCAAATTAAATTTGATCAAGCAGCCGACCAGCTCTGGCTGGTCGGCGACCTGGTGAATCGCGGGCCGGGTTCTCTGGGGGTGCTGCGCCTGGTCAAGTCGCTGGGCAACAGTGCAATCACCGTACTTGGCAACCACGACCTGCACTTGCTCGCAGTAGCGGAAGGCGTAGCGGCACTGAATCGCAACGACACCCTGGACGAGATACTCGACGCGCCGGATCGCGACGAACTGTTGCGCTGGCTGCGCAACCAGCGGCTGCTGCATGCGCAGGATGGCTACGTGCTGGTACACGCCGGGTTGCTGCCACAGTGGAGTGTGGCGCAAGCGGATACCCTCGCACGCGAAGTTGAAGTTGCATTGCGCAGCGATGACTACGCCGCCTTCCTCTCGCGCATGTACGGCAATGCCCCACACAACTGGGATGACAACCTGTCGGGCTACAAGCGCCTGCGCGTCATCGTTAACGCCTTTACCCGGATGCGCATCTGCACGAAAGAAGGCGAGATGGAATTCAGGTTCAAGGGAGAAGTGGAGGCCATCCCCGCCGGGTATATGCCATGGTTCGATGTGCCCAAGCGCGCCAGCCGCGATGCCACCGTCATCTTCGGCCACTGGTCTGCGCTGGGCCTGCTGCTCAGGGAAAATGTGATTGCGCTCGACACCGGATGCCTGTGGGGTGGCCCGATGAGCGCGATCCGGCTGGAGGACAGGAAATTATTCCAGGTGAGCTGCAACAACCCGGTGGCGAAGCACTGGTGATGTCTGGTAAAGTCTTTATGGCAAAAGAATAGCCGCGCCGGGAAATGCGGCATTTTTAAAATCTATCAGTCAGGTGCTTCCATTGGTTAGGAAAGCCAGCCCGCGAGATCTCTTCGGTAAGCCCATTAGTCAGCGCCGGCTGCGCTACGAGGCTGCGCTCGAACGCGATGACCGAACATCACTTGCAGAACGGGCCGCCCGTGTTCGTTGGGTCGCGCAGGCGATCCCTCGCAAGGCGCTGACTGCCATGCCATTTGAGACGATGGCCGTCTTGCAAGAGGCCAAAGCTACCTTCATCGCGGGCCAGTTCATGGCTACAATAGTCCTCGCCACATCATTTTTCGAGCACTGGCTCGCCTCGAACCTCATCAGTGTCGGCTTCGGGGAAGAGGCAGTACAGGGTTGGGCAGCAGCGATCGCGTATGCGCGCCAGCGTAGCTTGGTACCACCCGTGTTTCTCGACAAAGCAGACCGCCTGCGCCAAATTGGCAACCCATTCATTTACCACAAGTCGTCCGAGCACGAACACCCCACGGTTCGCCGACCATTTGCAATCGGGAAACATCCATATAGATTTCTTGAGCGCGATGCACAAGAGTCGCTGATGCTGATCTATGCCGTTGCTCTCTACCCATTCAAACGCGCCTAGCTTGCCAGGGAGAATTTGTCGCGGCAGGCCGGTTCATGTCGTGCCGGTCAAACTTTGCCGGACTCTTGCTATCTGCCTCCCTGAGCCAACAGCTTCTGCATCAACTGTTCCGCTTGCCGCGCATAGCCGCCACCGAACAGGTTGGTGTGGTTGAGGATGTGGTATAGGTTATACAGGTCGCGGCGTAGCGCGTATCCCGCATCCAGCGGATACGCAGCGCGATAAGCGGTGTAAAAGTCGTCAGCGTAACCGCCGAATAATTCCGTCATCGCGATGTCGCATTCGCGGTCTCCGTAGTATGCGGCAGGATCGAAAATCGCCGGCGTACCGTCGACAAGAAAAGCATGGTTTCCGCTCCACAGGTCGCCATGTAGCAGCGATGGTTGCGGCGTGTAGCCGGCAAAGAAGACAGGTAACGCGTCCATCAACCTTTCTCCCAGGTGCTGCAACTGTCCGCCGTAGCCATTCTGCGCCGCAAGGCGCAACTGAAAACCCAGACGCTGTTCGCGCCAGAAGGCCCCCCAATCATCAGCCCAGCCATTTGGCTGCGGCGTGGTGCCGATGAAGTTGTCCTGCGGGAAGCCAAAATGCGGCGCGGTGCAACGATGTAATGCGGCAAGTTGTTCGCCGAGCAGCTTTGCATTGCCGTGGCGACGCAATTCCAGGTACTCCAGTATCTGATAGCTTTTCGTGCCTGCGCTACCGTGCGCGATGGCATCCGGTACGCGGATGGACCTTGTCGCAGCGATTGTGCCCAGCCCCTCCGCTTCGGCAACGAACATCGGCAAATATTGTATATCGTTGAGTTTAAGGAAATACCGTGAGCCGTCTGTCGCTTTCAGACGATAGGTTTCGCTTATGCTGCCGCCGCCGACGGGCGAAGAGTTGCGCAGCGTGAACGGCGAGCGAGTCGCATCGCGAATTGCAGCGGAGAGGTGGGCGAGGAATTCGGGGTTCATAGAATGAATCACTCCCTTCCAAAATAGAACCGTTCGGGACGAGCACGAGGGTCGTACTCGCCGTCACGCATGGTCGGGAGCGCTGATCCGGAAAAGCCCCCTTGCCTTTCGGTCAGGCATTTAGCCTTGAGCAAGACTGACGAGACAAAACGAACACGCTTGCGAGAGGTTCTGCAGAGGCTAAAGCGTGATGCGGTGCCCAAAGTGATGTTCGTATAGCCCTGACAGTTCGGCGCGCGTATGGACATGGTTCTGCCCACCACGGCTGGCAATCTTGAGCGAGCCCATCAACGAAGCGAGACGTCCGGTGGTTGGCCAATCCCAACCTTGCTGGATGCCATGCAGCAAGCCTGCGCGATAGGCATCGCCGCACCCAGTGGGATCGATGAGGGCTCTTGGCTTGGGGGTAGGAATCGCGATCTGTTTGCCGTCGGCATAGATCATTGAGCCATCCGCGCCCAGCGTCACGATCAGCGCCTTTACCAGTTGCGCGATTTCGTTCAGCGTCTTGCCGGTCTTGTCTTGTAGCAGCTTGGCCTCGTAGTCGTTCACGGTGACGTACGTGGCTTGCTCGATGACGGTCAACAGTTCAGCGCCGGAGAACATCGGCATCCCCTGACCCGGATCGAACACAAAAGGGATGCGAAGATCGGAGAATTCCAGCGCGTGCTGAAGCATGCCTTCACGACCGTCCGGGGCCACGATGCCCAAGGCAACGTCAGTCGCCATGGCGACGCTGTTGAGGTGCGACATGTTCATTGCGCCGGGATGGAATGCGGTAATCTGGTTGTCGTCGAGGTCGGTGGTAATGAAGGCCTGTCCGGTGAAGCTGCCCGGGACATGGCGGAGATGCGCCTGGCTCAATCCGAGCTTCTCCAGGCGTGAGGCATAAGGCGCGAAATCGTCGCCGACAGTCGCCATGATAAGAGGATGCCCGCCCAGCATCAGCAGGTTATAGGCGATATTGCCTGCACAGCCGCCGTATTCGCGGCGCATCTCCGGAACCAGAAAGGCGACGTTGAGGATGTGGATCTGTTCGGGAAGGATGTGCTTTTTGAACTGGTCTTTGAACACCATGATGGTATCGTAAGCCATCGAACCGCAAATCAGTGTGTGCATTGGAATATCTTCGCCCCGTATAGATTGGCGAATTGTAGCATCAGGCAAGCCTTGCAAAAGTGGCTGTAATGGATGCTTGTTGATTGGGCGCCGGTTGCCTGGCGGTATGAAATCCCCGATAATTCGCACGTTGTTGGCGGGACGCGCGTGGCAAATCATTATTCATGGGCAGATCGTTTACAGGAAAGATCCTTTTCGGCTTCAACCACAAACTATCGGCACGATCACCAGCGACACTATCTAGATGAACATCAATTTCCAGCGCGCGGTAGACCGATATGCAGGCGTGCCGATCTGCGCATTGCTTTCCCTGGTGAATCGTGTCGTATCCAATGATCCCGACGGTACGCAGCCAAAGAATATTTTGGTCATCCTGTTATCTGAGATGGGAAGCCTGGTCCTGGCGCATCCGATGTTCATGCGCCTGAAGCAGCAATACCCCGAGGCCAGCATACACGTGCTGATGTTCGCCAAGAACCGCGAGGTACTCGACCTGCTGGGCGTGGTTCCGCCCGAGAACGTATTGACGCTGAATGATGGTTCCCTGAAAGGGTTGATCGGGGACAGCGTCAAGGCGATTCGAGCAATGCACAGGCGTAAGATCGATGCAGTGATCGATTGTGAACTCTTCGCGCGCATCAGCAGCATCTTCTCCTATCTGTCCGGCGCGTCGCTACGTGTCGGATTTCATCGTCACACCCAGGAAGGTTTGTATCGCGGCTCGTTCATCAACCGTCCGGTGATGTACAACCCATACCGGCATCTGACGCAGCAGTTCTTGACGCTGGCTTCGGCGCTGGAATCGACGACCGATCCGATCGCTAAGCTTTTCCCCGCGCCCTATACCGGCAAGACGCCGGTGCTGGAGTTTGCCAGCGGAGAACTGGAGGAGATTCACAGGGAGCTGCATAATTTCTTTCCGGCGATCAAGGATAGCAAGCTGGTGCTGATCTACCCAAGCGGCGGTATCCTGCCCATACGAGCATGGCCGCTCAAGAGTTATTTCCAGTTGGGCCGGGCATTGCTGGATGAAGGGTATGCGGTTGGCGTGATCGGCATGAAGGGCGACCGCGATGTCGCGCAGGCCGTAGTAGATCAATGCAAAAGTCCGCTCTGCATCAATCTGGCTGGCTATACCAGGACGGTACGGCATTTGCTGGCGGTGTTCCATCGCGCCGCGCTGCTGGTCACCAACGATGGAGGACCAGGGCAATTCGCAGCACTGACGCCGCAGCTACCGACGATTATCTTTTTCGGCCCGGAAACGCCGGTCCTATACAAATCACTGGGCGACAATGCCTACTGCTTCTACCGCCAACTGCCCTGCTCGCCATGCCTTACGGCCTATAACCACCGCACGTCGCCCTGTGACGGCGACAACCAATGCCTGAAACAGATCACCCCGGAGCAAGTATTGGCAAAAGCGCATGAAATGTTGAATGCCAAAAGCATCGATCGGCTGCCCTCATGAACGCACTGGGAAGATTCGGGCGGCATCCCTTGACGGCTTGGGTATTCAAAAAACGTTTCATGAAATTCGGGGCTGTCGGAGCATTCGGCGTGCTAGTCAATCTGGGGGTCTTGTACCTCTGTCAGGAATTTCTGTTCGTCGCGATTCAAACCGCGAGCATGCGGCTAAACGTATCCCTGGCCGTGGCGATCTTTTTTGCGACGGTCAATAATTTTTACTGGAACCGCATCTGGACCTGGGGCGATCGCACCCATCATCCTGACAAGCACCTGCTGTTGCATTTTGGCCAATATGCGCTGGCGTGCTGGGTGGGCATTGTATTGCAGGTGTTGTTGACCAAACTATTCGTGATCTATTTGTACTATCTTGTCGCCAATGCGATGGCCATAGGGATTGCCAGCGTGTTCAATTTTCTGGTAAATAATTTTTGGACATTCCGCAGTCACAAGCCCGTTGACGAAATCGCATTGCCCATCATTCCTGAGCCCGATAGCGAGGACGAATCCTGATGGGCGAAACAACGACACATGAGATCTGTTGAATCCGGATTGCGTCTTGCGTGGTACGGGTTGGCCTGCCTGCTGGCGGTGTTCATCTATTTCTTCGGCCTTGACAGCCAGCACATTCCGAAGAACGGCGACGAGTATCCGTATGAGCATATTACGCGGCTGACCGCTGCCAGCGGCAAATTGCTGCCGCTGCAATCGCAGCTGGACAACATGCGCAATACCAAGCCACCGCTGCTATTCTGGCAAGGCATCGGTTCCACCGATCATGGGAAGAACTGGTCATTATGGAATTTGCGCTATCCGAGTGTCATCTACACCCTGCTGACCGCGGCGATGGTAGTCATGCTTGGCTGGAGGCTGACCGGTAAACCTGAGACAGGATTCGTCGGTGCGCTGACGTTCCTGGCGTTCTTCGCCACCTATCGCTTTGGCCGTCCCTTCCTGACCGATCCGCCCGAGGTATTCTGGATTTTCGTGCCGTTCTTTGTGCTGCTCTATTGGCGGAACGGGTTCGCCTCGCGGTGGCAGATTCCGCTGCTGCTAGGGATCGGCATCGGCATCGGCATGCTCTACAAATCATTCGCGCTGGGGCTGCCGGTCACGTTCGGTCTGGCAGGGTGGTATTTGCATCAGCGACGATACCGTGTGGCAGAGTTCGTGAAACAAGATGGGCAAAAAGTGGCGATCGCCGTGCTGGTTGCAATTTCAATATTTGCGCTGTGGTTCGTGCTGGACCCCGATCCTCAAGCGGTCTGGAAGGAATTTGTCATCGGTGAGAACGTCGGCAAGTTCGATCCGCACGGCCCGGGTTACTTGGAGAAATTTCTTTGGGGCGGCTCCAGCATCTGGAGCTATGCCCTTGCCTTTCTGACCAATCCGGGACTACTGACTTTTCCAGTTGTGGCACTGTTCCTCGTTGCCTACCTGCGACGACATCAGTTGAGCAACGAAGAGAAATTGCTGTGGATATGGATCGCTGTAATGTTTCTGAGCTTTGCACTGCCCAGTCAGCGTTCAGGCCGTTACCTGTTGCCGGCGATGCCCGCCGTGGCGCTGCTGTGCGCGCTCAACTGGCAACAGATCAGCCGCAAGACATTCATTGCCAGCCTTGCGCTGGCGGGCTTGCTGATTACGGGAATCGCCTATCTGGCCATACAGTTGCAAGCTGAAATGGCCGCTGAGAAAATGTATTCGTGGATGTTCTGGGGATTGATTGCGGGCACGGGAATGCTGGCGTTGCTGGGTATTGTCGTCCCCGTCTTCACCCGGCCGTGCGTCAACGTCGTCGCATTATTGGCGCTGCTGTGCTTTGCCGCGTTCCTGCGGCCCTTCGACGGCGCGCTGGGCAATTTCAGCGAGGAGGCCAAGCGCTATGCGAGCGGCAAGGACGTCGGCGTACCGTGCAATTTCAGGGCGATGGACGAAGGGCATCGTTTCATGCTGCCGGGCGCCAACATACGCGGCTATAGCGAGGACCAAAACCTCACGCCCAGTGAACTGGCGGTGCGTTATCCGATCTTCGCGGTGCGGCTCGCATTGAATGACAATGCGCAAAACGGCGGTTGTACTGGCTGCAGGATCATTGGGCAGCGTTTGGATATCCGCGGCCGCCAGAGCTCGGCAGAACTGAAGGAAATGATTCTGGAGGGCAAGGTGTTTCAACACCTGTTCGTCAGGGAATTATTGGTGGAATCGCCCGCAGGTGACAAAGTGATGCCAGAGCAGACTCCCGCGCAGGTGTGCCGCTGATGCCGGAAACCAGCGCTTGCAAATGCGGGGTGCGCCGTTCGCTGGTCCTTTTGGCGGTCTTGGTCGCCTTCGGTGCAGCGGCCTACCAAGTCGCTCATCGGCCGGCGCCGGCATTATTTGGATTGGCCGGGAATATGAAGAAGGCCGGGGCCTTTCTGAGCAGCGGTGCACCATCCGATATTCACACCCGTTTCGTGTCCACACGACAGGATATTTCCACACATGCGGCATCGCTCGTCGAATTGAGCGATGGCCGCATCCTCGCCTTCTGGTTTGCCGGCAGCCGCGAAGGCGCGGAAGACGTGGAAATACACAGCGCGGTGTTTGATCCGGCCAAAGACACATGGGGACCTGAACGCAGCATCGTGAATCGTGAAGACACCGAGCGGTCGCTGCTGCGCTATGTGAAGAGACTCGGCAACCCGGTGGCTCAACGCGCGCCGGATGGCAAGCTGTGGTTGTTCTATGTCACCGTGTCGCTGGGCGGATGGGCGGGCAGTTCGATCACGGCGGTCACCTCGACTGATGAAGGTTCGACCTGGAGTCGCGCACGGCGCCTCATAACATCGCCGTTCATCAATATCGGCACGCTGCTCAAAGGCACGCCGTACCTATACAGCGATGGCACGTTGGGGCTGCCGGTCTATCACGAATTCATCGGCAAATTCGGTGAACTATTGCGTCTGTCCGGTAACGGTGAAATCATCGACAAACAAAGACTCAGTTCCGGAATATCCACGTTGCAACCGGTCATGCTGATCAAGGATCCGCAGCGTGCGTTGGTGCTGATGCGCCGTTCCGGCTCAAGTCCAAAACGGGTACTGGCGGTCGCGACGGACGACGCCGGAAAACATTGGAGCTCACTCGAAAAGACGGTGCTGGTCAATCCGGACGCGGCGATTTCGGGCGTGGTGCTGCCGGATGGAAGGATTTTGGTTGTGCTGAATGATATTGAGGACGGTCGCGATGCGCTGTCCCTTGTGGCTTCAACAGATGGCGGAGCGACCTGGAAAACGGTTTACCAGTTGGAAGATCAGCGCGGCTGGGCCAGCGGACAATCAGATCCGCTGGCGCGTTACATCCAGACCGCCGGGATATTGGCCAAAAGTACCGATGCAAGCATCGCGGACACAACCGGTTATGCCAGATCCGCGCAGCGAAATAAATGCGAGGTGCAAAGCTGCGATTTTGAGTTCTCCTACCCGTACTTGATCCAGGCAAGCAACGGCGATTTCCATCTCGTCTATACCTGGAACAGAAGTTTCATCAAACATGTCCAGTTCAGCCAGGCATGGCTCGACCAACGCATGGAAAAGGCCGCAGATGCAACAGTACACTGAGATCACGGGGCTGGCAGGTGTGGCGAGCATAGTGGCGGCCGCGCTTCTTCTGTTGGCTAGGCTATTGCCGGGCACTGCAAGATTGAAGATGCCGCACCTGGCAATGTCATTGGCAGCTCTATTCGTCCTTTCGCTTATTCCATTCGGCGCAATGTCCCTCGCCTCTTATGTGCGCGGCGTGACAGGCGACGTGAGCGTTACGACACTGGTCGTGCTATGGTTCGTGTTGCTAAACTCCTGGCGCGGTGCGTCCAACGAGGAGAACCGTCTTGCACTTTTAATCCTGATCGTTCTTGCTGCCATCGCGCTATATCCGATGGCTCTGGGTGCGGGAAAATATGACCCTTACCGCTTGGGCTATGGCGATCCGGAGTTCGTGGCCGCGCTGCTGTTGCTGGCGCTGGCAGCGTGGTTTTGCAAATTTACCCTGATTGCCTTGTGTATCGCATTCGCGACCTTTGCTTGGGCCGTGGGCTGGTATGAGTCAAATAATCTATGGGACTATTTGCTTGACCCATGGGTCGCGCTATACGCATCAGGCGCCATCATGCTGCACGGGATGAGGGTCTTGTTGCGACCGAACAAGACTGACCGGGCGCGATATTAATTATGATGCGGCCGTGCGCCGTAAGCCAAGCAACTTTCATCAGCAACGCCGCTTTCATGTTCAAAGCCATACGTATCATCATCTTGCTGTTCATCTTTAGCTGGGTCGCCTTAGGTGCCTGGCGCGCCAAGACGCAGTCCGTGGAATGGAACCATACGCTTCCAGTCAATATATTCCTCATAAATGGTGATGGCAGCGCCGTCGCAGAGAATTATCTGCGTAGCCTGACGGTGGAAGATTTCAAACCGGTTGAGGAATTTATGCGCGATGAAGCGACGCGTTATGGCCGCACATCCACTGCATCCATAGGAATCAGGCTGGTCGGAAAAATCGATGCTATGCCGCCCGAACCGCCACACGAAGGCAACATGTTCGAAGTGATCGCGTGGAGTCTTCACATGCGCTGGTGGGTCTACCGCAATACCGAGACGGTAGGATCCACGCCGCAGGTGAAAATGCTTTTGCTGTACTTCGACCCGGCAAAAAGTCCGCGACTCGCCCATTCCACTGGCTTGCAAAAAGGCATGATCGGGCGCGTCAATGTCTTTGCCTCACGCGACATGGCCAAGCGGAACAACGTGGTCATCACCCACGAATTCCTGCATACGCTGGGAGCCACCGACAAATACGATCCCGCTACCAATCAACCGCTCTATCCGCAAGGCTATGCCGATCCAGATCTCAGCCCCCTCTTGCCGCAACGTTACGCCGAAATCATGGCGGGGCGCACGCCCTTGTCAAAGACCGAGGCGGTCACGCCGGAGACCCTGGACGATGCGTTGATCGGCAAAGAGACTGCGCACGAAATTAACTGGCGGTGATCCCGGGTTGCATCAAACCAAAGCCGCGGACCTGACGTGGGTGAAGATCACCAACCCCCACACCACCAGCGCATTCACGATACTCAGCAATACAGCCGCGCTGGCAACATCCTTGGCGCGCTTGGCCAGTGGGTGCTGTTTCAATGAAGTGTGATCAACTGCAGCTTCGAGCGCGGAGTTGAGCAGTTCGACGATTAGCACCAACAAGATGCTGGTGATCATCATGGCCTTTTCCAGAGGACTGGCAGGCACAAGCAGCGCGACTGGGATCGCGACTGCTGCGACCAATACTTCCTGCCGGAATGCGTCCTCGTGTTGCCATGCGGCATGCAAACCCTGAAAGGCGATGCCGACTGCGCGCCAGGCGTGGGTAAGGCCGCGTGCGTTCTTGCCAGGATTTGTCACTTCGCGATCTTCCACTTTAAATTGTGCGGCTCATGAACCTGCATATGATTCGATCGGCGGGCAGGCGCAGATCAGATGCTTGTCGCCGCGAACGTTGTCGATCCGGGCGACACTGGGCCAGAATTTGTTGTCACGTACCCACTTTAACGGGAAAGCCGCCTTTTCGCGGCTGTAGCTATGCCGCCAATCATCGGCGACGACGGACCTGGCGGTGTGCGGCGAATTCTTCAGCACGTTGTCCTCCCCGTTCGCCGTGCCGGAAATGATCTCGTCAATTTCCTTGCGTATCGAAATCATGGCGGCACAGAACCTGTCCAGCTCTTCCCTGGATTCGCTTTCGGTCGGCTCGACCATGAGGGTATCGGCCACCGGAAATGAGACGGTCGGAGCGTGATAGCCATAATCCATCAGGCGTTTGGCAATGTCGCCCACTTCAACACCGGCCGCACGCTTGAACTCGGCGCAAGCCAGGATCATCTCGTGTGCGCAGCGGCCATTCTTGCCGCTATACAAGGTGGGGTAGTGATCCTTCAGGGATTCCTTGATGTAATTGGCATTCAGGATCGCGATCCGCGTGGCTTCCGTCAGTCCCGCCCCGCCGAGCATTTTGATATAGCCATAGGAGATCAGCAGAATCAACGCGCTGCCATAGGGCGCGGCGGAAACGGCGTGTATCCCTTGAGCACTGGTTTCTTTGACCAGCGGGTGGTTGGGCAAGAACGGCACCAAATGTCTTGCGACGCCTATGGGCCCCATACCTGGTCCGCCGCCGCCGTGCGGGATCGCAAAGGTCTTGTGCAAATTCAGGTGGCAGATGTCCGCGCCGATGCTTCCCGGACTGGTCAGGCCGACCTGCGCATTCATGTTGGCACCATCCATGTAGACTTGTCCGCCGTTGGCATGGACGATGGCCGTGATCTCGCCGATATTTTCCTCGTAGACCCCGTGGGTGCTCGGGTAAGTCACCATCAGGCAAGCTAGATCATCCTTGTGCTGTTCAGCTTTTTCGCGTAGATCGGCCACGTCGATATTGCCTTGCTTGTCACATTTCACCAGCACGATCTTCAAGCCACACATCGCGGCACTGGCCGGATTAGTGCCGTGTGCCGAGGTGGGTATCAAGGCGATGTTCCGGTGCGCATCGCCGCGCGACTGATGATAGGCCTGGATGACCAGCAGGCCGGCGTATTCTCCTTGCGCCCCGCTATTCGGCTGAAAGCTCATTTTGGCGAAGCCGGTGATTTCACTCAATGCACTATCCAATCCGGCGATGATTTCCTGGTAGCCTGCGGCTTGCCCGGCAGGAACGAACGGGTGGATGTTGGCAAATTCCGGCCAGGTCAACGGGATCAATTCTGCGGCGGCATTCAATTTCATCGTGCAAGAGCCCAATGAGATCATCGAATGTGTCAGCGACACATCCTTGTTTTCCAGGCGCTTGATGTAACGCATCATCTCTGATTCGGAATGATAGGCGTTGAACACCTGGTGACTCAGGATGGGCGACAGACGCGGCTTAACACGCATGGCCTGGGTGAGCACTTGCGCCTGAGTGACCGTCGGAGAAGCTTTGCCCAAGGCCTGTGCAAACAGGCGCAGTATCGCATTCAGTGCTTCTGCATCGGTGGTTTGATCCAGTGCAATGGTCAGTCCATCATCGGTATATCGGAAATTAATCTGGCTCGCCTCCGCCAGTGGGCGAATCTTCTCGTTGTCGGTATTGCTGAGCTTGAGCGTGTCAAAGAACAACTCTTCGCTGACGCTATAACCGAGTTTCTTCAGTTCGTCTGCCAGCAGGACTGCCGACAGATGCACCTGCTGCGAGACGCCGCGCAGCCCATCTGCGCCGTGATACACCGCATACATGCCGGCCATGATCGCCAGGAGCGCTTGCGCGGTACAGATGTTGGAGGTGGCCTTGTCACGGCGGATATGCTGCTCGCGCGTTTGCAATGCCATGCGCATTGCCGGCTTACCCTGGGCATCGACCGACACGCCGATGATGCGCCCCGGCATGAAACGCTTGTGTGCATCGTGGCAAGCGAAGTAAGCCGCGTGCGGGCCGCCGTAACCCATCGGCACGCCGAAACGCTGGGTACTGCCGACCACCACGTCTGCACCCCATTCGCCAGGCGGCGTAAGCAGCACCAGGCTGAGAATATCGGCTGCGACCGCAATCGTCATGCCATGCGCTTTGGCACGCGCGACGAAATCGGCGTAGTCATGCACAGCTCCATCGGCAGTCGGATATTGCAACAATGCGCCGAAGAGCCTGTCGTTCAGCGTGGCGGTCTTGAAATCCCCGATCACCAGATTGATGCCCAGCGGGGTGGCGCGGGTCTTCAGCACCTCGATGGTTTGCGGGAAACATTCATGCGACACGAAAAAGCTGTCCCGGCCCTTCTCTGCCGTGTCGTGCGAGCGCAGGGAGTGCAACATGGTCATCGCCTCTGCCGCGGCGGTGGCCTCATCGAGCAAGGAAGCGTTGGCGATCTCCATGCCGGTAAGGTCCATCACCATGGTCTGGAAATTCAGCAGGGCCTCAAGGCGACCCTGCGCAATCTCGGCCTGATAGGGCGTGTAGGCGGTGTACCAGCCGGGATTTTCCAGAATGTTGCGCTGGATGACGGCCGGCATGATAGTGTCGTAATAGCCAAGGCCGATATAACTTTTGAACACTTTGTTCTTTGCGGCAATGCCACGCAGGTGCCTGTGGTAGTGATATTCAGTCATCCCGCCAGGTAAATTCAAAGGCGTCCTCAAGCGAATGGCAGCGGGTACGGTTTGCTCGATCAGCTCATCAATCGAACTTACGCCGATCTTCTTCAGCATGTCTGTCACATCGCTTGCGCGCGGGCCGTTATGACGGTTTACAAACGTGTCTGTGGTAATCATGGGTTTGCTTCAGGATTGAATGAGATTTGAGGAGCGAAGATTCCGGATCGAGCTTTGCGTCATATAGCGTACTGCCAGACTTCTTCTCTTAGCGGCATCCCATTTCCTGCCCTAGCTTGCTTCGCTATCCACTAGAGATTGGTACGCCCTGGCATCCATCAGTGTCGCGACATCTGCTGCATTGTCAGGCTTCATCTTGAACATCCATGCACCATACGGATCCGAATTGATGGCTTCCGGCGTGCCGTCGAGCGCGGCATTTGCCGCTGTTACGACTCCGCTCACCGGTGCGTAGACGTCGGC
The DNA here is from genome assembly GCA_963833515.1 of uncultured beta proteobacterium. Classification (GTDB taxonomy): domain Bacteria; phylum Pseudomonadota; class Gammaproteobacteria; order Burkholderiales; family Gallionellaceae; genus Gallionella. The sequence goes on from CAWHYN010000016.1 coordinate 65,839, forward strand.
GGCAGCCTTTACCGATTCCACCACGGCACATTCTTCTCTTGCCTTGAGCTGACGACCGACTGCCGGTGTTTCAACAAACACCATGTCACCCAGCAATTCTTGCGCGTGCTGCGTGATGCCGATACTGATCGTGCCGTCGGCTTCGGTTTTGACCCACTCGTGGGAGGCGGTGTATTTCAGGTCGGCTGGATTGCTCATGGTCATGTCCTCAATAAGAAATTAAATTAAGCCCTTACCGCTTCTGGCGAAAGGATACTTTACAACTCTAGCGTTCAGTAACTTGTCGCGTACTTCAACCTGCACATCATCACCGATCTGCACGTCTATAGGCACGCGCGCCAAGGCGATGGATTTCTCCAGCGTCGGCGAATAACTTCCACTGGTGATCTCCCCAAGGCCTTGCTTGCAGTGTACTTGTTGATGTCCGCGCAGCACGCCGCGGTCCAGCAGCACCAACCCCGCCAGCTTGCGCGTCGGTGGGTTGGCGAGCAAAGCTCCCTTGCCGATGAAGTCACGAGCGCTCTTCAAGTCCACGGTCCATGCCAGACCCGCTTCCAGCGGGTTGATGTTCTCGTCCATATCCTGTCCATACAGATTCATCCCGGCTTCGAGGCGCAGCGTGTCGCGCGCGCCGAGCCCGATCGGCTTGACACCTTTTGCTGCCAACGTTGCCCAGAAGAACGGCGCCGCCTTGGCGGGGATCATAATCTCAAAACCATCCTCGCCGGTGTAACCGGTACGCGCGATGAACATCGTGCCCATCTCTATGGCGCTGAAAGGAACGAGACGTTCAGTCAATGCCTTGCTGCCAGGCAGTGCCTCCCAAACCCTTGCGCGCGCGTTCGGTCCTTGTACCGCGATCATCGCCAGCTCGGGATGATCGGTGATGTCCAGCTGCGGCGCGTGCGTCAAAGCTTGTTTCTTCATCCATGCGATGTCCTTGTCAGCGGTGCCTGCGTTCACGACGATGCGGAACCATGCTTCGGTCATGAAATACACGATCAGGTCGTCGATCACACCGCCGCTGTCCAACAACATGCATGAATAGAGTGCCTTGCCGGGCGTGGTGAGCTTGTCCACGTTGTTTGCGAGAAGGTAGCGCAGGAAGCCGCGCACGTCTGCGCCTTTCACGTCGACTACCCGCATGTGCGACACGTCGAACATGCCGCAATCGTTGCGCACCTGATGATGCTCGTCGATCTGAGAACCATAGTTTACGGGCATGGACCAGCCGCCGAAATCGACCATCTTTGCGCCCATCGCCAGGTGTGCTGCATTGAGCGGCGTCTGCTTTAGTGACATAAGGTGCTTTCAGAAAATGAAAAAGCGCAGGGCGAATTCGCGCTGCGCCCCATCTGTCCTTGATACCTGAGAGATTACAACTCGCGTTGTGTGCCCCTTCGGTGGCCGGTAATCCCGGCACTCTCCAGATTTGCCTGCGTCTATGGTTCCTTGAGCCTGAGCGGTTGCGGGTGTTACGCCTTCGGCGGAGTCACGATCGCTATAACGATGCTGGCGTGACACGCTCTCCCATAGGTCTGAACGGCAGCTGCATTATGCCGGAAACGGCATGAACTGACAAACAATGATAGGCGTCGTTCGCCGGCCGCGCTGCTCCGTCTATTTGACGTGGATAGGTGAAACTGGATCGTCCGCAAGCATCACGCCATTGCGGCCCGCGCGCTTTGCCTTATAAAGTGCCTTGTCAGCTGCCTCGCTCAGTTTGGAGGCATCCGGAAACTGGGAAGCATCTGCAATCCCACAACTAAACGTAACTTGGAACTCTTCCCTTTCGGCCAGATGACGGAGCCGCGAAAAGTCGTTTCGGATGGTATCCAGCACCTTCATGGCGGTCGACCGGTCGGCATCGATCAGCACGATGGCAAACTCTTCACCGCCAAAGCGTCCTATCAGATCACTGGAGCGCAACCGCTGTTTGAGCAGACGGGAAAGGCTCTTGATCACACGATCCCCAACAAGGTGGCCATAATTGTCATTGACTTGCTTGAAGTTGTCGATGTCAACCATCGCAAAGGACAAGGATTTTTTCTGTCGTATCGCCCAGGCTACCTCGCTGAATAGCATGTCCTTGATCGCCGTGTGGTTGAGCAAGCCGGTCAGGCTGTCGCGCACCATCAGCGAACGCAACATCATTGATCGCCGGATGCGGCTGGTTACCGAAGAAATAAGGTGTTGCGGCTGTATCGGTTTGGTAAGGAAATCATCCCCCCCTATGCCCATGGCATACAGCTGCTTGTCGACATTGCTTTCTGCCGAAAGGAATACGATGGGAACGCTAACAAACGCATCAAGCTGTCGGATGACTCTGGCCAAATCCACGCCATTGCATTCCGGCATATACAGGTCGATCAGGATCAGGTCCGGTGCGAACTCGTGCAATGACTCGATCGTTGTAAACGGATCATTGACCGCCTTCACCGTTATTCCTGCTTGCTCCAGTACGGCCGAGTGATAGGCAGTGAGGGCTACCGAATCGTCAACGATCATCACGCGGTATGGCGTCAGCGGCTTAGGCGACGTTAGGTTATCAAGCTTGTCAATCAGATCACCGATATTCACCGGTTTGCAAAAATAGGCGCTGCTGCCCGCGCGTGCCGCCTCCAGCCTTTCCTCAAATTTATCGTGAGCAGAGAGAAAGACGACAGGTATCGGAACGTCGCGCCCCTGCTGGATTTCCTTCATGGCCTTGAGACCGCCCATGCGGTCTTCGGGAAACGAGATATCCATCAGAACGATGACGTCATCATTTTGCTGCAAAGCGCGCCGAAAATCCGCCAGTGAATTGAAGATGCTGACATCATAGCCAAAGTAACCCAGTTGGACTTTCAGTTCCTCAGCAAGCTCGTGTTCATCCTCAACTACAAAAATCCGGTGGGATGCCCCAGCATTTTGGCCGGACTGCACAACGGCGATCAAGTCAGACTGATCAATAAGAGATGCATCTCTATGGGTCGCTGCTTCATGCAGCTTACGCAGTGAGGTTCGTATGTGGTCGAGTTGGCCCTTGTTAACGCCCGCTTTGCCCACAGCAAGCTGTTCGAGATATTTTTCCAGATTGCGAGCAGCGTTGCCGAGGGATAGGAAACCGAAGGTCTTCCCCGAACCGATCAGTCCGTGCACCAGGCTGAGGAGAGTCTGGAAGCCTTGCTCGTCCCACCCCTCATGAGGCAACTGGTCCAACGTCTGCTCGATCTGGTCAAGCTTCTCAGGCAGCTGTGCGGAGTAAGTATCCACCAACGATTGGAGCTTTGCCCGCAACGCAATCTGGTCAAGCATGGGTGCCCGCCAAAATATCAAGCCGTCTAACTGTTGGATTCATTAGAAGTGAAGTTCGGACATAATGCCAATCGCAATGATTTCCTCATACTGTGCAAATTGATTGGGTTCGGTTTTTGTGGATTAGATTAAAAGCCAGCGGAGCACCGACAAGGCTAAAGTATACCCAAAAAACTGCGCCAGCGTTAACAACACATTGAAAGCACCCGGTTCATAGCCTGCGTACAGCGGCTTCTTCCGCTTCCGCCCAATTGACCGGCACGAGGGTGATTTGCCACCGACAACGCAGATCGACAAAGAGTCTTGCCGGTCAGTCGCTCGAGTAAAGCACCACAAGGCGATATCCGAATGGCTTGAGGCTGGCCGTGTTGAGATGCAGTTTGATACTGAGCTCGTGGTTGGGTAGGAGGCCGACAGCTTCGTTTTCCGTCTGTGGGAGATAATCTGCTGGTATGAACATGCGACGTGCAAGAGGCTTGTCTTGACTGTCATTAAGCGTCAGTTCCAGATTGGGAAAGGCTTGCGCGTAAGAGCCTCGGTTGCGCAGCAGCGCATTCAGGGTAATCTGGCTTTCGTTGGCAGGGTCGGCTTCTAGGTCTGATGATTCAATGCCAAGCAAGTTTGCATGTTGAGGCAGCGGTATGCTGCATTTCAGCATCTCGCAATAGCTTACAAGCGCTGGCTTCAGGTCGGTGACCTGGGCGGCCAGGTCGACGCGGAAAAAATAGGCGGCTTGCGCGAACAGCACAAGCAACAGCAACAATGAGGCAATCGCCCATGGCCAAGTGCGGCTTTTGCGCTGGGGTTCGCTTTCAAGATCATCCCGTACGACGGAAACCTGCTCGGCCAGGGTCATGGGTTGCAGGACGGCTACCTTGGAATCGTCCTGGTCGATGGAACTATCCAGTACCGGAGGTTCGAGTTGCAGGTCGAGCTGATCGGGAGTGAAATTGGGGTGGGTATCGAAAACCAATAAACAATGCCCGCAACGGACCATTCCATGATGAGCTTCCAACTGCTCCTTGGTGATCTTGAAGCGGGTGTTGCAATGCGGACAGACTGTCGTTCCGTACATCTTAACGCTTGCGCCCCGACAGGCACGACCATCCTTCCTCGAAGATCGGGGCGTTCAGATCGAACCATTGTTGATAGATATTCATCACGTCTTGCGCCTGTTCCTCAAGTATACCCGACAGCACGATCTGTCCTCCTGACCGCGTAGCTTTCGCCAACAAGGGTGCAAGTATTCGCAACGGATTGGTCAGGATGTTCGCCAAGACCAGATCATAACTGGATTGCGGTGCGTCGTCGGGAACACAAAACTGAACACTATTGACCTGATTAGCAATGGCATTGTCACGGCTGGCAACCACAGCTTGCAAGTCTACATCAATGCCCGTGGCACGCGCAGCCCCAAGTTTGCGCGCTGCAATGGCAAGGATGCCTGAACCGCAGCCATAATCCAGGACGGTCCCGCCACCCTGCAGGTTGGTGTCCAGCCAGCGCAAACACAAACGAGTGGTAGGATGGCTTCCCGTGCCAAATGCCAGGCCAGGGTCAAGTACGATATTGATGGCGCTTGGGTCGCAGGGAGCGTGCCAGGTGGGTACGATCCATAACCTTGGAGAGATCTGGATAGGCTCGAACTGGGATTGTGTAAGTCTAACCCAGTCCTTGTCGTCCAAGATCTCGATGCGATGTTCAGGAAGCTGTTCAATCCCGATGTTGGCAGTGGCGTCGCGCAGAATTGTGCCGACATCCCTGTTGTTTTCGAACAGCGCGCTGACGCGGTTATGTTGCCACACGCCGGGCGGCGGCTCACCGGGTTCGCCAAAGATCGCCTGTTCATCTGGCGTATCGGCGTCGGCATCCAGCAACTCGACCGACAAGGCGCCGAGTTCAAGCAACGCTTCGCTCAAGGCCTCTGCGTTCTCGGCATTGCTTTCAACGACCAGACTCAACCAAGGCATTATTTACCTTTGGTACGCTCGGCCAAACGCTCTTCCAGATAGTGGATGTTGGTCCCGCCGCGCATGAAGGCGGCATCCTGCAACAACTCGCGATGCAGGGCGATATTGGTCTCGATGCCTTCCACAGCCATTTCAGACAATGCAGTACGCATGCGAGCCATGGCTTGCTCGCGAGTGTCGCCATAGGCGATGATCTTGCCTATCATCGAGTCATAATGCGGCGGCACAAAATAGTTGGCGTACACGTGTGAGTCTACGCGGATACCAGGGCCGCCGGGCGGATGCCAGGTCGTGATGCGTCCGGGGGAAGGAGTGAACTTGTAAGGATGCTCGGCATTGATGCGGCATTCGATGGCATGGCCACGGAACTGAATATCGCGCTGTTTGAACGGCAGTTTCTCATTGGCGGCAATACGAATTTGCTGTTGAACGATATCAATGCCCGTGATCATTTCCGTCACCGGATGCTCGACCTGTACGCGCGTGTTCATTTCAATGAAATAGAACTCGCCTTTTTCAAATAAGAACTCGAATGTCCCCGCGCCGCGATAGCCGATCTTGCGGCAGGCCTCGGCACAGCGTTCCCCGACCTTGTTGCGCATCTTTACATCAAGCAGCGGCGCTGGAGCCTCTTCCAGGATCTTTTGGTGACGACGCTGCATCGAACAATCTCGCTCCCCCAGAAACACCGCATTGCCGTGCTGGTCGGCGAGCACCTGAATCTCGATGTGACGCGGGTTCTCCAGGAATTTTTCCATGTACACCATGGGATTGTTGAAGGCTGCCTGGGCCTCGGTCTTGGTCATCGTCACCGCATTTAGCAGAGCTGCTTCGGTATGCACCACGCGCATGCCGCGCCCGCCGCCGCCCCCAGAAGCCTTGATAATGACCGGGTAGCCGATGCTGCGAGCGATCTTGATGATTTCCGCGGGGGTATCCGGCAATGCGCCTTCCACTCCGGGCACGCACGGGACACCTGCCTTCTTCATCGCGATCTTGGCGCTCACCTTGTCCCCCATCAAACGGATCGTGTCGGCGCGCGGGCCGATGAAGACGAAGCCGCACTTCTCGACGCGCTCGGAAAAATCCGCGTTTTCCGACAGGAATCCGTAACCGGGATGAATGGCCTGTGCATCCGTAACTTCCGCAGCACTGATGATGGCGGGGATGCTAAGGTAACTGTGGGTAGATGAAGCGGGGCCGATACAAACCGACTCATCGGCCAATTTCACATACTTGGCATCGGCATCCGCTTCGGAATGCACGACGACGGTTTTGATGCCCATCTCGCGGCAGGCGCGCTGAATGCGAAGCGCGATCTCGCCACGATTGGCAATCAGGATTTTTTCAAACATGGCGTTGGCTCCGGCCTTGGGCGTTGGACGAAATCGCATGTTGACGCTCAACCAATTACGAACAAAGGTTGGCCGAACTCGACGGGCTGGCCGTTTTCCACCAGGATGGCCTTGATGACGCCGCTCTGGTCAGCTTCGATTTCGTTAAGCAATTTCATTGCCTCGATGATGCACAAGGTCTCGCCATTGTTTACGGTTTGACCCACATCCACGAATGGTTTGGAACCCGGCGAGGCCGAGCGGTAGAACGTCCCGACCATCGGCGATTTCACCACGTGGCCTTCCGCGACCGCAGCTTTTGGGGGTTCGGCTGACACGGTCGGCGCCTGGGGTGCCGCCGCGGCGATGACCGGTTGAGGGGCATGCGCATGTGTCTGCTGCGTGGAGGCGGCGGTGCGAGTGATGCGCACGCGTTCTTCGCCCTCGCTGATCTCCAGTTCTGCAATGCCGGAACTTTCGACCAGCTCAATCAATGTCTTGAGCTTGCGTAAATCCATGGTGATCTCCTTAAGCCAGGTTTTTATGGTTCAGTGCAAATTGCACCGCGAATTCATAGCCCGCTGCGCCCAAGCCGCTGATCACGCCAATGGCGAGATCGGAAAAGAAAGATTCCTTGCGAAACGCCTCGCGCGCGAACACATTGGAAAGATGCACTTCAATGAATGGGATAGCAACTGCCGCCAGAGCATCCCGCAACGCCACACTGGTATGGGTATAGGCCGCGGGGTTAATGATGATGAATTCCGTGCCATCCTGGCCGGACAGTTGCACTCGTTCCACCAATTCTGCCTCGGCGTTGCTCTGAAAACAGGATAACTTCGCGCTGCTTTTGACGGCCAAAGCATCCAAACGCCGGTTAATTTCATTCAACGTGATGCGGCCATAAACTTCTGGTTCGCGATTGCCGAGCAAGTTCAAGTTCGGCCCATGCAACACGAGTATATTTTTCATCTTCGCATTTTGCCGGAAAATAGCATGAGTTGTCCAGCATATTGCCGAAGATGCGTAAAAAGACCTTAAAGGCCAACGCCTTGGAGCATCTCTAAAAACTGCGAGGAATCTTGAAAGCCGGTTACCCGAAAATCGCCCAGTTCTTTGCCTCGGTGATCGAAGAACAGGATACCCGGCGGTCCGAACAAGCCATAACGTTGCAGCAGAGCCTTGTCGGATTCGCTGTTTTCCGTGACATCGGCTTGCAGCAGCAAGGCATTCTTCAATTTGGCCCGCACTTGGGTGTCAGAGAAGGTAAACCGTTCCATCTCCTTGCACGAGATGCACCAGTCGGCATAGAAATCGAGCATCACCGTTTGCCCGCGCGCTTGAGCGATACGACTATCGAGCTCTGCAACGTTCCTTATGCGGGAGAATTGTGGTGTGGCGGTCACCTGTGCTTCTGCACGGCTGATGTTGCCAAGTGGGCGGAGAATATCGCGCGCACCGGACAGTGCGCCGATCAAATAGGCCGTGCCCAATAACAACGCAAACAGGCCAATGCCTTTGAGCAGTTTATGCCAGCCGCTGGCATTGTGTGTCAATGCATCCAGCGCCCGCAGATAGATTGCCGAAAAGATCAGCAATGCCGCCCATAGCAGCATCTGAACGCTGATGGGCAATAGCGGCTGGATGATCCAGATCGCCAGTGCCAGCAATATTACGCCAAAGAATTGCTTGACCGCTTCCATCCATGCACCCGCCCTTGGCAACAACGTCCCGGCCGATGCGCCGATCAGAAGCAGTGGGATTCCCATGCCTAGCGCCATCGAAAACAGGGCGGTACCGCCGAGAAAGGCATCGCGCGTCTGGCCAATGTAGAGCAGCGCGCCAGCCAGTGGGGCCGCCACACAGGGGCCGACGATGATAGCGGACAGTGCGCCCATCACGAATACTCCGGAAAGATGACCACCGTGCAACCTGTTGCTCGTGTCGCTCAGTTTACTTTGCAGGGCGGAGGGCAATTGCAACTCATAGAAGCCAAACATGGACAGCGAGAGGATCACGAATATTGCTGCGAAGCTGCCGAGCGCCATAGGGGTTTGCAGTGCGTTGGACAGCAACGTGCCGGACAGTCCGGCAGCGATGCCTACTGCCGCATACGTAAGTGCCATGCCCATCACATATGCCAGCGATAGGATGAAGCCGTGTGCATGGGTGATCTTGTGTCCCCGACCGACAATGATGCCGGACAATATCGGTACCATCGGGAACATGCAGGGTGTGAAAGCGAGCAGCAAGCCGGCGCCAAAAAAGAATGACACGATCAACCAAAAACTGCCCTTCTTGAACAACCGGGCAATTTGCGAATTTTCACTGTCAACAGCGGGCAGCGATGAGGACGGTTGGGTCGCCTGCAGCTCTTGCGTTTGCACAGGCTGTGGCATGGCGCCGACGCCAGGAACATTGGTAGCTGCCGCCGCCGTGATCGCAGGCAGTGTGAGACTGATCGTCTTGTTGATTGGTGGATAGCACAGGCCGTGATCGCTGCACCCCTGATAGGTGGCCTGCAAGGCGATATTCTGTGGTGCCTTGCCAGTTCGCTCCAGATTTAACTGTGCCTGGAAGGATTGATGGAATACTTCCATGTCGCCGAAATTGGCGTCGTGTTTCATTTCTCCTTTGGGCATCGCCACATTGACGATCCTGACACTGGGGTCGGCAATATTGAAAACGATCTTGTCGCGGTAAAGGTAATACTCAGGAGTGACGCGAAAGCTGGCGAGCAGCGTGTGATCGTCCAGTGCGCCGACCACCAGTCCGAAGGCCTGGTCTGGCTCAAGAAAGGTCGGTTGTTTGCTGCCGCCAAAGTTGGAGAGGCGATCCAGGAAACCATCCGCGGCTGCAGGGTAAATGTTAAGGCACAACAGCAGCAGTAGCACAAAACGCATAGTCATTCCTCAAAAAATTCCAGTTTCCGCATTTACCCAACTCAAATAAGCAGGGAAACCAACAGCCAGAGGGACAGCGATAATCTCGGGAAGTTCGTAAGGGTGCGCCATCCGTATCAAATTTTCAAGTTTCGGATAAGCCGCCCTGGTCGTTTTGATCAGCAGCGGCACTTCGGTCGCAACCTCGATTTTGCCCTCCCAACGGTATGTCGATGTGCAGGGCGCAAGCTGGCTCACGCAAGCAGCCGCACGCGCTTCAATGATCTGCCGCGCAAGGCTCCCGGCTGACGCACTGTCTGGCAGATTGGTCAATACCAATAGGATTTCGCTCGGTTGGTTCAAATTAGAAAGCCGATGTCCATGTTGATTGTTTTACCGTCATCGATTGGGCAAGCAAATGATACAAATGAACTGCTCCATCTAAGCGCCAAGAGGCGCTGTCGCTATAGATGGAGTTTCTGGCAGAACCGAGTGCGACTTCAGTAACTCTGCCTGGGCCGTTCCAACCCAGTAATCCCCTTCAAGCATCCAACGCAGGATGGTTTTTGCAGCATTCTCATCGCGGTTACAGGTGCAACCACACCTGCATTTGTGTGTTCGCTCTTTGAGTTCTTTCTTGATGAGTGTGCCGCAACGGTGACACCGTTGCGTTGGCTTGAGCTTTTTGGTGTTTGCCAGAGCAAACTCAGACGCAGCCTCTACCGCTTTCGTCTTTAACATGCCAATCAGCTTTGAAGGTGCAGCATCTAATATGCTGCGGTTCAAATGTGTTTTCTGCGTTGCCCCGTTTGGCAAATACCCGCCGGGTTTGTCCGGATCAGGCTTGGCCCTAGGCGCCTTGCTCATGTTCTTTACCGCAAGCTCCTCGGTGCCCAGGTATACGAAGCGCGACACCATCAAAGATGTCAGCTTGTGGTAAAAATCATGGCGCTGTCTGGATACTTTGCTGTGTATTGAGCCTAGCTGGTTATATAACCGTTTCAGCTTTGCAGTGATGGGCAGGCTCTGCCCCTTTTTCAAGGGCTCGTCCGCCTTAATGCCCAGCAGCGTTTTGGCTTTGGTCTCTTCTTCTGATATTGTGCGCTGCAACGCCTTGATCGCATCCAATTTATGCTTCAACCAGCGCGGGTTATCAATCGTCTCAAGCGTGCCATCCGCTTTTGCTATGGTAAGCAGCGTCTCCAGACCCCAATCAAAGGCAGTCGCTTCAGATCCTGTCTTTCGGGCAATCTGCCCGGGTTCGATGTTGTAGGTCACCGACAAATACCATTTCCCCGCCTTGTGGATCACCTCCGCTGTTTTAGGTGTGCCAGTGAATCTTCCACGTCCACGAAGCGCTATCTCTCCGATACCCGAGAGCCGGACACTGCCGTTCTTGAACTCAGGCTTGCCGCTTTTATGGCTGGTGGTTTGGTTCTGGAATAACTTCCAGCCATCGCCATACGTTTTATAGCCCCAGCCAGAAAATCGCTGAATAGGCTTGAACCTTGGGAATCCAGCCGTCTCGCCAGACTTCACTCTGCGAAAGAACGCTCGAAATGCCAAATCCAGTCGTTTCAATGTTACCTGGAGTGATTGGGCATTAATATCATTCAGCGCCTTGCTTTGTTTGCGCCAGACGGTCAGCTCTTTGCACTGAGCCGAGAAGCTCAACGATCTACCGGTTTCCTGATATACCCGAATACGCTCTTCCAGCGCCGTATTGCTAACTCTGTTGTGTAAACCCAGATATTGCAACAAGCCTTCCAGATCCGTTGCGTTCGGATACATCCTGTATGTAATCTTGCGTTGTTCCATGTTAATACTATAAGATAGTTAGCATGACAACAAAAGCTCTCTTAGCATGACAACAAAAGCTCTCTTAGCATGACAACAAAAGCTCTCAAGGTATCCACACCATTGTGTTTATAACTTATCATATCATTTAGTTCTAGTAACAAAATATCGCCGTAAATGCATAACCGCACCAATGCTTGCGCGCTTCAAAGAGATATGCGCCGAACTAACTGCAAAATGGGAATGCGAATTACTGGAATTCAATGGCGAAGCGGATCACGTTCACTTGTTGATATCACTCAACCCTAAAGTGGCACCTTCGATCTTCGCGAACAATTTGAAAACGGTCAGCAGCCGCTATTTCCGCCGAGACTTTGGAAAAGAGCTATCTTTGGAAACATCCGGTATTCTGGAGTCGCAGCTATTGGATCATCACTTGTAGTGAAGCGCCTCTCTCTATTATCAAGCAATATATCGAGCAAGAGGAATCAGCACACTAAAGCATGACCAACTGGTGGTCGCGCCGCCTCACCTCCAGCCAGGCGCAGAGCTGCTTCGGAAATCACTATGGCTGGAGCACTGCGTCGCAAATCTGGTAGACCGCATCCGGCGTTTTGGCGTCAAGCGGGTTATGCAGTCCATTGTCAAGGTTGAACCAACGGTACGGCCGGATTTTCTAACGCCGCGCCTTTGCCCTAACCAGGATCGCCCCAAAAATAGACAATCCCAGCAGGGTGAGGAACAACCCCTTCCTGACAAAAGGCGGAGAATATCGCAAAGTGATTACGTTCCTGCCCGGCTCGACCACAACCGCGCTAAGGCCGCCATCGACCATAAGGACGGCAGCTTCGCTCCCGTTCACTGTTGCTTCCCATCCCTTGTCGAACGGAATGCTGAAAAAAACCAATTGCTTGATCTTTGCATTGATCTCCCCTTCGATCCTGTTATTTGAAAAGCTATTGATCGGGAAGGCGTTAGCCTTGAGTTTGTCAGTATCCGCTGCTATTTCGCCAACGCTGTATGCGCCGACGGGAAGGTCGCTTGCGGAAATCTTCGTCATGTTCGGGAGCTCGGCAGCCAATTTATCCGGAATCATGATGGCTTTAAGCAGCGCGATTTGTCGTTGATAGCTATTCAGACTGGCAAAGTCGCTCTGCACCATATATGCATCGTAAGCGACACCCAATGGTAATGCGTACCTGGATTTCAATACGGCCACATCATCGAATTGGCCAATTTTTTCATAGGTGCTAGCCAATGTGGCATGAGACTCCCAATCGCCCTTGAACAGCAAATACCTAACGCCAGTTAGCATCTGCAGCAGGGGCTTGTTCCTGACCCCGACTACCCATCTGGTCTGCCTTTCATTTTCTGTATTCAATAGATCGAATGCACTCAGAAAATTTATGTAATTCAGTTGATTAAAAGTGTGGTATGAACCGGTACCAAAATAATGTTGTACCTTGGAATCGTTCAAGCTGAGATGAATGGCTGGCGAGGAGCTGTAATTCTTTTCCACCCTGAAGAAATCCTTGTCTTGCTGCTTGATAAACGCAATTGCCTCGACGGAACGGTCGTTATAGCCGATTCGATCCTTCAGATCCGCGGTGGTTATGAACTCTCGATTATTGACGGTATCGTGGGACAGGGTTCCCAGTTCGGCAAATGCAATTGCCAATAGAAATATCGGCGCATGCTTCTTGAATCTTACTGCGGAAGATACAAGCAACGTGGCGGCGGTCAATACCAGAAACAGGGCAATCCTGGCTTGGATCCGATGATCTATCACATCCTGCCATGTCATTCCATATAAAAATTTCAAGTCATAAGGAAAATATAACAGCAGCATCAGGGCGGAAAAGGTGATCCCCAATACCAAAAGATTGACGGTCCGGCCCTTGATGAGCTTGTCCAATGCCAGCACCGCAAAAAGTATGAAGATGATGGAGAGGTACAAGGAATAATCCCGGAAGTATTCTCCCTGAAACAGCCAGAACGCCCGCCTGAACCAGGGAAAGATTTCACCGAAAATGAAAATCCCGATGAAGCTTCCGAAGACGATTCTTTGCCTGGTCTTCAAGAAAGTGAACAATTGCGGCACCAGCAGCAGCGTGATCAGGCCGCAATAACTCATCGGCGCCTCGAGGTAATTCTGCCATGCCAGATAAGCGGTACCATTCCCGAGCAGATCGCTGGAAAAAGTGCGCATGAGCAAGCTCAACAGATAATTGCCATCGCCTGGTCTGAACATTGGAATGGACGCCAGCTCGCCGGTGAGGGAGGCATTCCCCGAGACCCTTGGGCTCTCGATCATTTGAAGCAGGTTGGGGATGGAAAATACCGAGCTGATCAGTACGCCGAGCAAGCCCAGCAAGAACATCTGCCGAAATAGCCGCGGGAGCCTTGCGAAATCATGCTCTTCCTCGGCAAGCACCCTGAAAAGGACATAAAGCAGCAGGAATACGCTGCACGTGTACAGACTGACAAAGTTATAGGCGGCGATCAGCGACACCGCGACCGGGAACAGCCGCCACTCGTCCTCTGAATACAGCATTTCAAAGGACAACAGGAGCAACGCTGCATACAGGCCCAGCGTGGAAAATATATACCAGCTCCCCCCCACGATCATGAAGCCTGAAAAAGCATAAAGCAGGCCGCCGGTGTAGGCGGCCCTGCTGTCGAGGCGCAGTTTCTTCAGGTACCAGAAGAACAATAATCCGCTACCGGTGATCTTGAGAATCTCCACCCAGACGATGCCATAGGCCAGGTAATCGCTGCCCAGCAGATAGAGCAAATAGGTGGTGGGATCGCTGAGGCTAAACGGAAATACATTCTGTCCCAGACCTTGCTCAAAAGACCAGCCCGGAAAGCTCTTTTCATGAATCGCCTCGGAAATATTGATAAAACCAGGGTAGGAAAAATTAAGTGTGTCGCTCCCGATATCCTTGAACAGGTAAACCGCATCTCCGAGAATGAATTTATGGAAAACCACGAAGCTCAACAGCATCAGCAAGCCGAGCATTATTGACACTTCCCTGCCCGAAACAGGCACGGCGATTGCTGCCTTGCTTTGCGGTGAAGCGGGAGGCAATGGCGCTGCTGTTGTAATGGCTCCTTGATTTCTCATGATTTCTGTCGCGATCAAATCGACGAGCGTGGCCTCACAATCCTTTAACGGGATGCCCGAAACTGCGGGGACATTCCCGCCGTTCCTGCCCGTGCGCAGCGCACGCCCACTTGCAACAGTTCGTCCCAGGCATCACCAGGGGACAAGCCTTTGATCACCTTGTCGATATGGGCCGCCTGATGCAGGGCGCGCTCGGCTATGGCAGGACTGAACCGCTTCGCTGCATTTTCGATCAGCGCATGTTTGTCCCTGCGCACCCGCTTGTCGCGCAGTGCATTGGCAAGGCTGCTGCCGCGTTGCATCTCCTGCAATACCTTGCACAGCGTGCGGATTTCATCGGTGATGGTCCACAGCACGAGCACGTTGGCCGTTCCTTCGGCCCGCAGTCCTTCGAGGATCCGCGCGAAACGCACTGCATCGCCCATCAGCATGGACTCCGAGAGCTTGGTGATGTCATAGCGCGCCACATCCATTACCGAGTCCTTGACTTGTTCAAATGACAATTGTCCAGTGGGAAAAAGCAATGCGAGTTTCTGGATTTCCTGAAATGCGGCGAGCAGATTGCCCTCGCACCGATCGGCAAGAAATTCAAGCGTGGCTTCTTCGGCACTCTGTCCTTGCCGTTTGAGTCGCCCGGCAATCCAGCGCGGCAGCGCTCGGAGCGGAATGTCGTCCGCAGAAACAATCATGCCATGTTGTTGAAGCGCGCAGAACCACTGGCTCTTCTGAGCCGCCCAATCCAGCTTTGGCAGGGAGATCAGCGTCAGCACATCGGCGTTCATGTTCGCGACGTAATCTTGCAAAGCCTGCCCGCCCTCTACGCCTGGCTTTCCGGTCGGGATGCGCAAATCAATGACCTTGCGCTCGGCAAACAGCGAAAGGCTGCGTGCGCTGTTGTGCAACTCGCTCCACTTGAAATGCCGATCCGCGAAAAACGTCTCGCGCTCGGTATACCCGGCGGTGCGCGCCGCTGCCCGGATGGCATCGGCCGCTTCGATCGCCAGCAGTGGCGCATCGCCAAACACCACATACAACGGCTTCAAACCGGAGGCAAGATGGCGCGGCAAGTCCTCACTGGAGACTGTCATGGGCTATTGTGCCTGCGGTCTGGCACGACTGAGGCGACGCACGATTTGCTGCACCATGTCGGAACGCATGCTCTTGTACAAAAGGTTTTCCTCAGCTTCCATGGCAAGAACATTCGTTTCGTCGTAATAGTACTCGCGATGTGTCACGAACTCTTCGGCGGGAATCCAGTCATGTTGCTTGAGATCATATGCGCGCACTGAAACGCGATAGAACAATTGGAATTGATTTACGCGTCCGCTGCCGCTCAATGAAAGAATCTGTTTGTCAGGGATTTCAGAAATGATGGCAAGCACCACATCAGCCTGTTCGGAAGCGGGCACCAGTTTCACCTTGTTGGCTTCGAGAGTGTGGCGCAATTCCTTGGCAATGGGGGCGCCGGGATTGGGCGCGGCCAGATAAAGCGTATCGAACGGCATGGCCGCCTGTCCGCGCAGATGATAGCCGCAGCCAACCAGCAACGCAGCCGTGAAAAGCATGGCTAATAGTGGAAACGATAGACGCAAGTAATCTCCTAGACGACAACGTTAACCAAGCGGCCTGCGACAACCACGACTTTCTTTGGCGTTAACCCAGAAAGATGCTTCTGTATGGCCTCATGCGCAAGCGCCAGCTGTTCCAATGTTGTGTTGTCGGCTGTCTTGGCAACGCGCAGATTACCGCGCAATTTGCCGTTTACCTGCAGCACGATATCGATTTCGTCCTGCTCTAATGCCGCCTCCACTGGCTCTGGCCAGGTTGCGACAAGAATGTCATCGCCAAATTTCAAGTCCCGCCACAGGATGTGGGCGATGTGGGGAGTGATTGGCGAGATCAGCCGCAGAAGGATGGAGTAGCCCTCGCGTGCCACCGCAACGTTTCCATCGGCGTCCTGCTTCAGGGTCCTTTCCAATGCATTGAGCATCTTCATGCCGGCAGAAGCAACCGTGTTGAACTGGTGCCTGGCAAGATCGTAATTGGCTTGCTTCAGCGCCAGATGTATTTCTCGGCGGACATCCGCCAGCGGTGCAGCCAGCCTGTCCGGCATGGGGCTCGCCGCTTCAGACGAGAGTGCATGGCCAAACAACCATACGCGCTTCAGAAAGCGGTGCGTGCCTTCTACGCCTGAATCGCTCCATTCCAAGGTTTGTTCTGGCGGGGCGGCAAACATCATGAACAGGCGAGCGGTGTCTGCGCCGTATTGTTCGATCAATGACTCCGGGTCGACGCCGTTGCGCTTTGATTTCGACATGGTGCCCATGCCTTGGAACTCCACCGGCTGATTGTCGGCAATGGCGTTTGCGCCAGCCAGCTTGCCGTCTGAATCGTGCACCAGGCGCACCTCATCCGGCGCGAAATATTCGATTCCTCCCTTGTTGGTGCGGCGGGAAAAGATGTAGTTAAGCACCATGCCCTGCGTCAGCAAGTTGGAAAAGGGTTCGTCGTATTTGACCAGGCCAAGATTGCGCATCACCTTGGTCCAGAAGCGCGAGTAGAGCAGGTGCAGGATCGCGTGTTCGATGCCGCCGATATACTGATCCACCGGCATCCAGTAATTGGTCTCCTCGTCAACCATCGATTCCAGCCTGAAGCTGCTGGCATAACGGGCGTAATACCAGCTCGAATCGACGAAAGTGTCCATGGTGTCGGTCTCGCGCCTGGCAGTTTGGCCGCATTTCGGACAGGTGCAAGAGAGGAAATCCTCACGCTTTTGCAAAGGATTGCCAGAGCCGTCCGGCACGCAATCTTCCGGCAGCACCACCGGGAGATGGTCGTCCGGCACAGGCACGGAACCGCAGCTCTCGCAATGGATGATGGGGATTGGGCAGCCCCAGTAGCGCTGACGGGAGATGCCCCAGTCGCGCAGCCGCCACTGCACCTTTTTCTCGCCCAGCCCTTTGGCGGCGAGGTCGGCGGCGATAGCGTCCACGGCCGCCTCGTAAAGCAAGCCGTCATATTTGCCGGAGTTGATGCAAACACCATGCTCTTTGTCGGCGTACCACTCCTGCCAGGCCGCATCACTAAAATTTTGCTTCTTGACAGAAATACTCTGTTTGATCGGCAAGTTGTATTTTCTTGCAAAGGCAAAATCGCGCTCGTCATGGGCGGGCACAGCCATCACGGCGCCCTCCCCGTAACCCATCAGCACATAGTTGCCGACCCACAGCGGCACTTCCTCGCCGCTCAGCGGATGCGTGACTGTCAGGCCGGTATCCATCCCTTCCTTCTCCATGGTTGCCATGTCGGCTTCCATTACCGAACCATGCTTGCACTTGTCGATGAAAGCGGCGAGTACCGTGTTGCCTTGCGCGGCATGTGTGGCAAGCGGATGTTCGGCAGCCACCGCGCAGAAGGTCACCCCCATGATGGTATCAGCGCGGGTGGTGAATACCCACAGCTTGCCATCGTTGATCGCTGCGCCCGACGCGTCGCGGATGTCGTGGTTGAAGGCGAAGCGTACCCCATAGCTCTTGCCTATCCAGTTGGCCTGCATGGTCTTCACACGTTCCGGCCAGCCTGGCAGCTTGTCGAGGTCCGCCAGCAGCTCTTCGGCAAGCTGAGTGATCCCAAGATAGTAACCGGGAATCTCGCGCTTCTCGACGATGGCGCCGGTGCGCCAGCCGCGCCCGTCAATGACCTGCTCATTGGCCAGTACGGTCTGATCCACCGGATCCCAGTTCACGACCTGGGTCTTCTTGTAGGCGATGCCTTTCTCCAGCATGCGCAGGAAAAGCCACTGGTTCCACTTGTAGTAATCAGGCTTGCAGGTTGCCAGCTCACGAGACCAATCTATGGCGAAACCAAGCGACCTCAACTGCTGCTTCATGTAAGCGATGTTGTCATACGTCCATGCGGCAGGGGGGACGTTATTCGCTATCGCGGCGTTCTCGGCAGGAAGGCCGAATGCGTCCCAGCCCATCGGTTGCAACACGTTGTAACCGCGCATCCTGTGCCATCGCGATAGCACGTCCCCTATGGTGTAGTTGCGCACATGGCCCATATGCAGTTTGCCAGAAGGATAAGGAAACATCGATAAACAGTAATACTTGGGCTTGCCGGCTTCCTTCCTGGCACGAAAGGCATGTGTTTCTTCCCAGTGCCGTTGCGCGGCGCCTTCTATATTTCGGGGGTCGTAATCCTGCTGCATTTGTTTTTTCTTGTGAGTTCGATAAAGGAGGCTATTATAACGGCATCACTAGCCCGGCACATGTCGGCTATATGAAAGAGACTGATTCTGATAGAATTGGTCCCAAAATTCTTATAAATACCTCAGGAGAGTTCGATCATGTCCAGAAAACATCCCGTGATAGCGGTGACTGGTTCATCGGGTGCCGGTACGACGACGGTAAAACGTGCCTTTGAAAATATCTTTCGCCGCCAATCAATTACCGCTGCGGTCATTGAAGGTGACAGCCTGCACAGCCTGGACCGCATGGCGTTCCGCGCAGCTGCGGCAGCCGCGGCCAAGAACGGACACAATACCTTCAGCCACTTCGGGCCGGAGGCCAACCACTTCGACAAGATTCAGGAAACGTTCAAGACCTTTGGCGAAACAGGCAGGTGCAAGCGTCGCTACTACGTGCACAGCGAAGCCGAAGCAGCCGAGCACAATAAGCATTTTGGCCTCACCGATCTTAAGCCAGGCGTATTTACACCCTGGGAGGACATCGAAGACGGTCCCGACCTGCTGTTCTACGAAGGCCTGCATGGCTTGGCTAAAGACGGCGATATCGACGTGGCCAAATATGTGGACCTGGGGATTGGAGTGGTGCCGGTGGTCAATCTGGAGTGGATCCAGAAGATCCACCGCGATGCGGCCGAGCGCGGTTATTCGGCGGAAGCGACAGTGGACACCATCTTGCGTCGCATGCCTGACTACATAAAGTACATCACACCGCAGTTCTCGCGCACCGACATCAATTTTCAGCGCGTCGCCACGGTCGACACCTCCAATCCGTTCATCGCGCGCGATATCCCGACACCGGATGAAAGCTTTGTGGTCATCCGTTTCCGCAATCCCAAGGGTGTCGATTTTCCATACATGCTTGCCATGATTCCAAACTCGTTCATGTCCCGTGCCAACACTCTGGTGGTACCTGGCGGAAAGATGAGCCACGCGATGGAAATCATCCTCGCGCCGATCATGCATGACATGATCGAGAAGAAGAACAAGTAAGCTTTTCGGCAAGGAGCACGGGGAAGCAGACGGCAAGTTTGCTTCCCCGTCTTATTTTATGGAAATACTCAAAGGCCTTAATCCGGAACAACGTCAAGCTGTCACGCTGCCGCACCAGTCCGTGCTGATTCTTGCGGGTGCAGGCAGCGGCAAGACGCGCGTGCTGACTACCCGCATCGCTCATCTGATAAGCACGGACTCGGTGAGCCCGCACAGCATCCTGGCGGTGACGTTCACCAACAAGGCGGCCAAGGAGATGCTCACGCGCCTGTCTGCGATGCTGCCGATCAACACGCGCGGTCTGTGGATTGGTACTTTTCACGGGCTATGCAACCGCATGCTGCGCGCGCATCACCGCGAGGCGAATCTGCCGCAGGCGTTCCAAATCCTCGACAGCGGCGATCAGCTTTCCGCGATCAAGCGCCTCATGAAGGCGATGAACGTCGACGATGAAAAGTTTCCGCCGCGCGAGATGCAGAATTTGATCAGTACTAACAAGGAGCAGGGCTTGCGCGCGCAGGAGGTGGAAGCCTATGACCCGTATACGCGGCGCAAGGTGGAAGTCTTCGCCGAATACGACGCACAATGCCAGCGAGAAGGGGTAGTGGACTTTTCCGAGTTGTTGTTGCGGTGCTACGAGTTGCTGTCTCGCAACGCGCCCATTCGAGATCATTACCAGGAACGCTTCAAGCACATTCTCGTGGACGAATTCCAGGATACCAACAAGCTGCAATACCAGTGGCTGAAACTGTTGGCGGGCAAGCACAACGCCCTGTTCGCCGTGGGTGACGACGACCAGTCCATCTATGCGTTTCGCGGCGCGAACGTCGGAAACATGCAGGAGCTGACCCGCGATTTCCATATCGAAAACGTGATCAGGCTGGAGCAAAACTACCGCTCCCACGCCAATATCCTCGATGCCGCGAACGCCTTGATCAGCCGCAACCGCAACCGCCTCGGCAAGAATCTGTGGACCGCCGAGAACAGCGGCGAACCCTTGCGTGTGTTCGAGGTACCGACCGACGTGGACGAAGCGGCGTTCATCGTCGAAGAGATCCGGCAACTGAAATCCGAGGGAGTCCATCTCAAGGAGATCGCATTGCTGTACCGTTCAAACGCCCAGTCGCGGGTGCTGGAACACGCGCTGGTTTCGGCCGGCCTGCCGTACCGCGTGTACGGTGGACTGCGCTTCTTCGAGCGACAGGAGATCAAGCACGCGCTGGCCTATCTGCGCCTGATGGAAAACACCGATGACGACAATGCGCTGCTGCGCATCATCAATTTTCCGGTGCGCGGCATCGGTGCACGCAGCATCGAGCATTTGCAGGAAGCGGCGAAGATGAATTCGACCACGCTATGGGATGCGGCAGCGCGGGCAGGAGGCAAGATCTCTGCATTCGTCGCACTGATCGAATCACTGCGCAGTTCGACGCGTGAATTGCCCTTGCCTGAAATCATCGAGCATGTGCTGGAACATGGCGGCCTGTTGTCCCATTACCAGAACGAGACGGGTGCCAAAAAGCGCGAAGCGGAAGAGCGGTTGGAGAATCTTAACGAGCTGGTCAACGCGGCCACGCTGTTCGTACACGAGAACGAGGATGACAGCCTTACGGCCTTTCTCAGCCACGCATCACTTGAGGCGGGCGAACATCAAGCCGGCGATCAGGAGGACGCGCTGCATCTGATGACGGTGCATGCGGCCAAAGGCCTGGAGTTTCACACGGTATTCATCACCGGTCTGGAAGAGGGTCTGTTCCCCCACCAGAACAGCCAGAATGTCGATGGCGGACTGGACGAGGAGCGACGCCTGATGTATGTGGCGATCACCCGTGCGCGGCGCAGGCTATATCTGACTTTCGCGCAAAGCCGCATGCTGCATGGGCAGGTGAGTTACGGCATGGCGTCCAGTTTCTTGCGCGAGTTGCCAGATAATCTATTGCATTGGCTCACGCCGCGCGTCTTGGCGCGCAAGGGCTTTGGAACGTTCGCGCCCTCGCCCGCTTCCGCACCGGCATCTTCATTCGGTCAGAGTGCCCCTCCGGCGCCAGCTTCGCCATGGCGCACCGGCCAGGCAGTATTCCATACCAAATTCGGCGAAGGAGTTATCGTCAATCTCGAGGGCAGCGGTTCGGATGCGCGCGTGCAGGTGAATTTCCGCAAAGCAGGTACGAAGTGGCTGGCATTGGAGTATGCGAAGCTGACCGCCGTCTAGGGGCTCCGGCCCGGGTTTGCGCCGGGTCAAGCGGATAGGCAGTCCTGGGGTGTCAACACGGTCGGGTCAGAAATGCGCCTGGTCGTCGCGGCTACCGATATCGCTTTCCACGGGTGTGCTGCCACTCTCCTTTGCGGTCTGGAAAACGTCGCAATAGCTCGCATACAGCGAAGTGAACACCAGCGGCAACAATACCAGCCAACCCAGCATCATCGGGAGACTGGCAAGTACCCCCAAAAACATGAAGGTCACGCCATACAGCAACATCGGGCCAATGTTGTGGAGAAAGGCACGCAGGCTGAGCTTCATCGCCTGAACCGGCGCGACGTTATCGAAGAATACCAGCATCGGTGCATATTGCATCGCCATCATCAGCAAAGCGAACAGCACAATGCCGACCAACACAGCAACCCCTGCTCCCGCGATTGCCTCCATGAGCACATTGGGGTCCGTGTCGGGCTGGCCGCTCATCAAGATTCCAACCAATGTCGAACCGCCAACCGCTATCATCGCCCCGAGGATCAGGTATTGCCCGACCAGCGAAACTCCACCCAGAGTAACCAATTGGGAGGTGTGCTGCTTGAAGCCACTGAGCAGATGCGCCAATTCAAGGTCCTCCTCATGGCTGAGCGCGCGACAGCCGACCATCAGGCCAACCAGGATCACCGGCATCAGCAGGCTCACCAAGGGCTCGCCGACAATGGGTATGCTGGATACTCCCACCGCCGCGATGACACAAATGATCAGCAATACGATCCAAAGCAATGGCGCCTTGACAAACAGCGCGTAGCCTTGTTTGATCCAAACCCAGCCTTGGCCGGTCTTCAAGCGTTGCGGTTCCATGTTCTCCTCTACAGCCAAACGGCTTGTGCTGATGCGATGTGATTTTTCAGGATACGTTCAAAGTGGCGCGGGTCATGCGCGTGTATCAACTCGCCGTCGCGCGGCAGGAACTTGTCGAACAGGCGGGACAGCCAGAACCGCAATGCGGCCAGGCGCAGCATCAAGGGCCAGGCATCGCATTCGCTATCCAGCAGCGGACGGACGGTGTGGTAGGACTGCAGGAACTTTTGGGTCTTTGTTTCGTCCAGCGTGCCATCGGCATGCATGCACCAATCATTCACCGTGATCGCCACGTCATACAGAAGCGCATCGCTGCACGCGAAATAAAAATCGATCAGGCCGCCGACGCGATGATCTTCCAGCAGCACGTTGTCGCGGAACAGGTCGGCATGGATAACACCCTGCGGCAACGAGCTCCAGTTATGTTGCGCCTGCAGGGCGACTTCGCTTTCCAGCAACGTTACCTGCCGCGCATCCAGGAAAGGACACACTTTGGGGGCAGTTGCCGCGCGCCAGGCTGCACCGCGGGGATTAGGCATGATTTGCGAAAAACTCTGTCCGGCAATGTGCATTTGCCCGAGCATCGCGCCGATGGCGGCACAGTGCGCACTGTTCGGAGCGCGCGTGGACCTGCCGTGTAAGCGGCTGACGATGCACGCGGGCTTGCCATTGAGCGTGCCCAGGAATTGATTGAAGCGGTTCGCCACCGGATTGGGACAGGGAATGCCATGGCGCGCCAGATGCGCCATCAGGTTCAAATAGAACGGCAACTCGTCGGCACTGAGTATCTCGAACAGAGTGAGCACGAATCGACCATTGGTGGTCGTGACAAAATAATTGGTATTCTCGATACCGGATGCGATGCCCTGCAGTTCCAGCAACTGGCCCAGGGAATAATCGCCCAGCCAAGCAGTGAGTTCCGCTTCGGAGACGCTAGTAAAAACGGCCATGCTTAGAAACTGTGAATAACCCAGCGTGGCGGGCGGAAACCCGAATCCAGACTTTCCTGCCGCGCAAATTTGCCATCGCCCTTGTCATCGACCAAGTAGTAAGGGGCGCCATGCTTGGGCGTAATCTTGATCATGTACAGCCTGCCACCCACGCGAAATTCCTCTATCGTCTGCTCGGTCTGTTTGGTGATCGTCACTTCCGGCTCCTGGTCAGAACCAGCGTCCATTGCGGGAGGCGAGGGCAACGGTTCCAGATTCTCGGGAACCGGTTTTTCGGCGAGAGCGCATTCAGAGACGGCGCTCAATAGCAGCAGGACAAGGAATCGCATCGAAGTGACTGTCATGAATTTGGATTGGAAAATGGAATGGCTGCATTTTAGCCGATGCACGAGCACTCTGCGCGGGATGATGCAGGCAGCAGTTCAGCCGCCGTTCGATTCCATGCGCTCGATCCGTGTTCGCACCCAACGTGGTCTTTCTTCTCTTTGTTTGCGCATCCTGGCTTCGCCGGTCAGTTACCCTGAAATAACAAGAACTTCCGGCCTGCGCCCTGTTACAAATAGAGCTGCTTTTCGCGTTCCGCCTCGCTTGGCTCGAAGCCGCGCGTTTCGTAGTGTTTGAATATTGACGTCACCACTTCCTCAGGTTCGTCAATCAGCTGGATCAGATCCATGTCTTCGGGGCTGATGACCTTCTCAGCAATCAGCGTGGTGCGGAACCAGTCCAGCATCCCACCCCAGAATTTGCTGCCCACCAGAATGATCGGCATGCGACGCGTCTTGCCGGTCTGGACCAGGGTCAGCGCCTCCATCAGCTCATCGAGCGTACCAAACCCGCCAGGCATCACCACATAGGCGCTGGCGAATTTTACGAACATGACCTTGCGCGCGAAAAAGTGCTGGAAGGTCTGGCTGATATTCTGGTAATGGTTGCCAACCTGCTCGTGCGGCAGTTGTATGTTCAGCCCAATGCTTGGAGATTTGCCATAAAACGCGCCCTTGTTGGCGGCTTCCATGATCCCGGGGCCCCCACCGGAAATGACCGAAAATCCTGCATCCGAGAGCAGGCGCGCGATCTGTTCGGTGAGCTTGTAATAGGGTTGGCCAGGATCGGTGCGTGCGCTGCCGAAGATGCTCACGGCGGGATGGATCTCGTTAAGACGGTCGGTGGCAGAAACAAACTCTGACATAATACCGAATACACGCCAGGCCTCTTTGGAATTCCACCCTTCCGGCACTACGGATTTGGGCAGTTTGGACGATATGCTCATGCGATTTCCCCAGATGTTAAGACTTAGCGAAAAATGACGACAACAAATGAAAATGAACGAAGCAAGCTCTTCCAAACCACCGCCGCCGGCAGACGGTAAAACTCTACTGTTGGTCGACGGTTCGTCGTTCCTGTATCGGGCGTTCCATGCCATGCCCGATTTGCGCAACCGCCTGGGCGAACCCACCGGTGCGATCTACGGTGTGCTCAACATGTTGCGCAAGCTGCGCAATGATTACCCTGCGGATTATAGCCTGTGCATATTCGATGCAAAAGGGAAAACGTTTCGTGACGACTTGTATCCTGAATACAAAGCGCACCGCCCGGCCATGCCAGCGGATCTGGCACTGCAGATCGAGCCGCTGCATCAGGCCATCGCCGCGTCAGGCTGGAATCTTCTGATGCAGGATGGCGTTGAGGCGGACGACGTGATCGGCACGCTCGCGCAACAAGCCCGGGATGGCGTGCGATGCGTGATCGCCACCGGCGACAAGGATCTTGCGCAATTGGTGAATGAGCGCGTCACGCTGATCAACACGATGAGCAACGAGACGCTGGATGTCGCGGCCGTGAAGGCGAAATTTGGCGTGTCCCCTGAGCGCATCGTGGATTATTTGACGCTGATAGGCGATGTGGTGGACAACGTGCCGGGCGTCGAAAAAGTCGGCCCGAAGACTGCGGCGAAATGGCTTAGCGAATATGGCACGCTGGATAACTTGATGGCGCATGCCGGTGAGATCGGCGGCGTGGTGGGCGAGAATCTGCGCAAGGCGCTGGACTGGCTGCCGCAGGCGCGCCGCCTCCTTACGGTGAAATGCGATGTGGAACTTCCGCAGAGCTACAGGGAGCTGGTTCCGCCTCCCCCAGACAAAGAACGGCTGCGTGGCTTGTTTGAGCGGTTTGAGTTCAAAAGCTGGTTGCGGGACCTCGATGGCGGAACGAATAGCAATGGCCCTGCACCACCCTCCCCCGCGCATCAGCCGCACGGGGGTGCAGGTCTGGATCACTCTCCCCATCACCACGAACCCACACGTACCGACCGTGCGCACTACGAAACGATCCTGACGCAAGCGCAACTCGATGCGTGGCTGGAAAGAATGTGTGCCGCCGACCTGGTCTGTGTGGATACCGAGACCACCGGACTGGATATGATGAATGCGCAACTGGTCGGCATGTCGTTCGCCATTACGCCGCATGAGGCGGCCTACCTGCCGTTGGCGCATATCTGTCCCGGTGCGCCGGACCAGCTCGATCGAGCCCAGGTTCTTGCCAGGCTCAAGCCATGGCTCGAAGGCCCGCAGCATCACAAGCTTGGGCAGAACCTGAAATACGACCTGCATATTTTCGCCAACCACGGCATTGTGCTGGCTGGCGTTCATGACGACACGCTGTTGCAATCCTACGTTCTGGAGAGCCACAAGCCGCACGACATGGATAACCTGGCGTTGCGCCATCTCCATGTACGAACCATCAGTTTCGCCGAGGTGGCGGGGAAGGGCGCGAAACAGATTTGCTTCGACCAGGTGGATATCGAAACCGCCACGCACTATGCCGCCGAAGATGCCGATATCACGCTGCAACTGCATCAAACGCTGTCCCCACAGATCGAGGCGCAGAGCGGTTTGCGGCATGTGTATAGGAACATTGAGATGCCTAGCCTGCATGTGCTCTATACGATGGAGCGCAACGGCGTTCTGATCGACAGCTCGTTGCTGCAAATCCAGAGCCGCGAGCTGGGCGAAAAGCTCATCGCCCTGGAAGCCAGGGCGCACGAAGCTGCCGGGCAGCCGTTCAATCTCAATTCGCCGAAGCAGATACAGGAGATCCTGTTCGACAAGCTTGGCCTGCCGGTCGTGAAGAAAACCCCGAGCGGCACGCCCTCTACCGATGAAGAGGTATTGCAGGAACTGGCGCTCGATTACCCGTTGCCCAAGCTGCTGCTCGAATATCGAGGCATGGCGAAGCTCAAGTCCACCTATACCGACAAGTTGCCGCAGATGGTTGACCGAAAAACAGGGCGGGTGCATACCAGCTATTCGCAGGCCGTGGCGGTGACCGGCCGGCTGGCATCCAGCGATCCCAACCTGCAAAACATTCCGGTGCGCAGCGCGGAGGGTCGGCGCATCCGCGAAGCGTTCATCGCGGGTGCCGGGAGCCGTATCGTGTCGGCGGACTATTCACAGATTGAACTGCGCATCATGGCGCATCTTTCGAGCGACGCGGGGTTGCTTACCGCATTCGCCAATAATGAGGACATCCACCGCGCCACTGCAGCGGAGATATTTATGGTTGCGCCCGCCGAAGTCTCCGGCGAGCAGCGCCGTTATGCCAAGGTCATCAACTTTGGTCTGATCTACGGCATGTCTGCATTCGGCCTGGCCAAACAGCTAGGCATCGAACGCAGCGCGGCGCAGGCGTATATCGACCGCTACTTCGCGCGCTATCCAGGGGTGGCGGGTTATATGCAGCGCACTCGCGAACAGGCTAAACAGCAGGGCTATGTCGAGACCGTGTTTGGCCGCCGGCTGTGGCTGCCGGAAATCAACAGCGGCAATGGGATGCGCCGACAGGGTGCGGAACGGGCCGCGATCAATGCGCCGATGCAAGGCACGGCAGCAGACTTGATCAAACTCGCGATGGTCAAAGTGCAGCATTGGCTGGAAAGCGAAGATTTGCGCAGCCGCCTGATCATGCAGGTGCACGACGAACTGGTACTGGAAGTGCCGGACGAGGAACTGCATCTGGTCAAGGAAATGCTGCCCAAGCTAATGTGTGGTGTCGCAGAACTGCAAGTTCCGTTATTGGTGGAATTGGGCGAGGGAAAGAATTGGGATGAGGCACATTAGAGGTTCACTTGGTGCGTGAGCTGACAGGTAAGAAGGTTCCCTGGGGAAGCGCGTGAGCTTTCCGGAAAGTATCGGCTTTTTTCGCGGACTTCGTGGCCGCGCGTTGTAGCGAACTTTGAATTACAATCTTGCCCATACCATCCAGCTGGATAACCTCCATGCAGCAACTCATCTTTACCCGTCCTGACGATTGGCATCTGCACCTGCGCGATGGTGCGCTGATGCAGTCGGTTGTCGCGGATACCGCGAGGCAATTTGCACGCGCTATCGTAATGCCCAACCTCAAGCCGCCGGTCACCAACACCGAGCAGGCGCTAGCCTATCGCGCGCGCATTCTGGCCGCATTGCAGCCCGGAGCCCAGTTCGAACCGTTGATGACACTATATCTGACCGACAACACCACCGCGCAGGAGATCCGGCGTGCAAAGCTAAGTGGCGTGATTCACGCGGTCAAACTGTATCCGGCGGGTGCAACCACCAACTCCGATGCGGGTGTGACCGACATCCGCAAGGCGTATCCTGCGCTCGAAGAGATGCAGCGTTGCGGGATGCCACTGCTCGTGCATGGCGAAGCTACCGATCCCGCCGTGGATGTCTTCGACCGGGAGGCGGTGTTCATCCAGCGGGTGATGGTTCCCTTGTTGCGTGACTTGCCGCAACTGAGAGTAGTGTTCGAACACATTACCACTCAGGATGCAGTCCAGTTCGTCACCAGCGCGCCAGACCACATTGCCGCGACCATCACCGTGCACCACCTGCTTTATAACCGTAACGCGATGTTCAGCGGCGGAATGCGCCCGCATTACTACTGCCTGCCGGTACTCAAGCGTGAAGCGCACCGCGAAGCGCTAGGCAAAGCGGCTATTAGCGGCAACCCGAAGTTCTTCCTTGGCACCGACAGTGCCCCGCACGCACAGCACACCAAGGAAGCAGCATGCGGCTGTGCCGGCATCTACACTGCGCATGCCGCCCTCGAGCTGTATGCCGAGGTGTTCGAACAGTTGGGCGCGCTGGATAAGCTGGAAGGATTCGCCAGTTTTTACGGTGCGGACTTCTACCGGTTGCCACGCAACACGGCCAAGATCACGCTGTGCAAGGAAAGCTGGCGGGTGCCGGATAGCATGGTGTTCGGTGAGTATAAGCTGGTGCCGTTGCGCGCCGGAGAGAATGTGGCGTGGAAGCTTCAGGGTTGATATGACCGAGACAGAAAATCATGGTGAAATATTCCGCGCCAAGGTGAATCTGGAAACCGCGCAGATCGCATGGAAGGAATTGCAGCGCTATTTCGCCAGCGGCGTCGCGCTGGCCGTTGCCGCCGATCTCGACCTGGTCGAAGTCGCCTACCAGATGTCTGTGGACAACGCGGCGCAGATTTAGCGATGGATGGCGGCGGGAAAATTTGGCAAGGTGTCCGACACGCAGGCGCAGAGCTGGTTAGCTACGGACGAAACGTTGTGGGCCGTCGTGGTCAGCCCGTGGGTGCTGGTGCAAATGGCGAGGCAGCTTCAGTGAGAACATCGAGCGGAGGTAGCAATGTTGTCTGCACATAGCTGGTTCTACTGGGCAATCCTTTCGGCGGTCTTTGCGGCAATGACTGCGATTTTTGCCAAGATAGGACTGGAAGGCATCGATTCGGATTACGCCACGCTGATACGCACCTTCGTGATCATGCTGGTCCTTGCTGGCTTCGTGTATTCCGCCGGAAAATGGAGCGACCCTTTTGCGCTCAGCCAAAGGACCTGGCTGTTCTTGTCGTTGTCAGGGCTGGCCACGGGGGCATCGTGGGTCTGCTATTTTCGCGCGCTGCAATCAGGCGACGCCTCCAAGGTCGCGCCGGTGGACAAGTTCAGTGTAGTCCTGGTCGCGGTCTTCGCCGTCATCTTTCTGAATGAGCGGCCCAGCCTGCGCGAGTGGCTCGGGATAGCGCTGGTTGGGGCCGGCGTCGTGATTCTGAGCTTCAGGAGATAGTCAGATCCCCAATCCGGGTCGTACAACCATCCTGCATTCATCCATAGCGGCCGTGCCTGCGGGCGCGTAGGCAGGGTCGTTCATTTGATCTTTTCCATGGCCGCTTCAATCTGCGTACATAAGGTCTTCAAGATCTTGATGCGCGCGAAGTACTTGTCGTTTGCCTCCACCAGCGTCCAACGCGCGATCTCAGTACTGGTGCGATCCACCATGTCACACACGGCGGCTTCGTAAGCTTTCCACTTTCTGCGGTTGCGCCAGTCTTCTTCGGTGATCTTGAAGCGCTTGAAGCTGATCTTCTCGCGTTCCCTGAAACGGCGCAGCTGTTCATCCTTGCTGATGGCCAGCCAGAATTTGACGACTACGGTGCCGTGGCGGACCAACTGCGACTCGAAGTCGTTGATCTCGCTATAGGCGCGCATCCAGTCGCCTTCCGAACAAAATTTCTCGACCCGCTCGACCAGGACGCGCCCGTACCAGGAACGGTCGAAGATGGCGAATCGCCCCCGGCGTGGAATGTGGCGCCAGAAGCGCCACAGGTAGGGCTGCGCGCGTTCCTCGTCGGTGGGCACTGCAATGGGGATGGTCTCATAGTCACGTGCGTCCAGTGCTCCGGTGACGCGGCGGATGGCGCCCCCCTTGCCTGCCGCGTCATTGCCTTCGAACACGGCAATTACGGTGAGTTTCGAGAAGCGCGGATCGCGCGTCAGCAATGCCAGCTTGCCCTGGAATTTTTCCCGTTCCGCCGCAAACTTCTTCGGCTCGATCTTCTGGCTAAGGTCGAGAGATTTCAGGATATGCAGGTTATCTACCGAGGGCAGCAGCGGCGGGGCATGCACTTCCTGTGGCTTGATGTCGCTGTCCTTCAAGCGCTTATGGATCGCTTCGAGCACGATCCTGCCGACCATCAGGTGGCGATAGCGCGAGTCGTATCCTTCAACAATCAACCACGGCGCTTCGGCAGTGCTGGTATGGCGGATGAGCGTTTCGTGAATGACCCGCAGCTTGTTGTACATCTTGTAGCGTTCCCAATCGCGCTCAGTGACGCGCCAGCGAGTCTTGGGATCATCCTCCAGCATTTTCAGCCGGGCTTTCTGTTTCTCCTTGGACAGGTGCAGCCAGAATTTGATGATCAATGCACCTTCATCGGTTAGCATCTTCTCCAGCCGCCGTGCGCGTTCCAGGCTTTGTTCCAGATCGGCGTTTTCGGTATGGCCATGCACGTGTTGCAAGATGGGCCAGGTGTACCAAGAGCCAAGGAACACGCCGATCTTGCCTTTGGGCGGCAGCGCCTGCCAGAAGCGCCACATCATCGGGCGCTCCATCTCCTCATCGGATGGATCGCCCATGCCATGGGTCTGTATGAAGCGCGAATCCATCCACTCATTGAGCAGATTGACCGTCTCGCCACGCCCTGCCCCGTCTAATCCTCCGACAATGATGATGACCGGGAATTTGGCCTTTCTTGCCAGGTCGAACTGGGCGTTGAGCAAATCCTCGCGCAACTTTGGCACTTCAGCATCGTAAGTATCCTTGTCTATCTTGTGTCCGAGCTCTGCAGATTCAAACATGACGTGACACCCCGGTAGATTGAAGCGGTGACAGAAACGCTTATAAAAGGTCCGGCGAAATGACTAATCGCAATGTAACTTCTGCAGAACCTTCGCGACGACTGAACCACCATAGAGCGCCCTTCTTGATGCTCAACGCAGCTCCTTCGCAGCCCAACAGGCGTGCAGCGACTTCACCCAGCGTTGGCTGATGTCCGACGATCAGCACAGTGCCACCTGCATGCGGCCACCGCGCCGCATGCAGCACATCCTCTGCCGAAGCGCCGGGCGCGATGGTGGGTGCCAGCGTGAAATGACTGGTAAGAGCCATCGCTGTTTGTTGGGTGCGCGTCGCAGGGCTGACCAGGATGCGCCGCTCTTCCGGCAAATGCTGATCGAGAAATGCGGCGACCTTTTTGGCTTGCTTGAAACCCTTCGCGGTGAGCGCGCGCGCATGGTCTGGTGTGCCATCCACCGCTTCGGCGTGCCGCCACAGAATCAGGTCCACCATCTCCCCCTAATATTACAATTCATATATCGGCGTATACTCGATAAACTGTTTATGGCACTCTAATATGAAGGGAACGATATGACAACCGAAAAGACTGTTGGCAAGACAGCTGAAGAGTCACTGGTGAAAGAAGCTACTGTCCGCGCAAAGCCAGGAAAGAAATCCTTGACCAAGCTGAAGGGTAAAAACGCGCCGCAAGCAGACACGAAGACACCAAAAAAGGCGCATAAGGTAAAGGTGGTGCGTGACAGTTTCACGATGCCTCAAGACGAGTATGCAAAGATAGCCGAGATCAAGGCCATTTGCGTCAAGGCGAAAATGCACGTCAAGAAAAGCGAAGTGCTGCGCGCTGGCCTGAAATTACTAGCTGGCTTGGATACGACTCAATTGAGGCGCGCATTGGGCAGTTTGGAAAAGATCAAGACCGGTCGCCCGCAGAAGCACTGACCCGTTGGTCTGCGAACGGCGCAGGCATTCCCTATTTCCAGCGCCTCCTGAATTGATACCCGCCGGACATATCGTTTTAAAGCACCCTCGCAGCAGAGATGTCATTTAAATAGGAAGATCTCTTCGGCCACGATCTAGCACATGCGTCTATTGCTCGCCCTTGGGCTCGTTCTCTACACGGCAACCGGCTTTGCACAAACGCTGCAAAGCCACCGGCTGCGCATCGTGCTTGATCCGGAACGACATACTCTCTCAGCGGAAGACCACATTACCATGCCAGGCGGTTCGCCGCGCACACTGTATTTTTCATTGCACCGCGACTTGAATCCTGTTTCGACCGATGCAAAGATCGAGTCCGCCGGAGCGGTGCCGGAAGATTGGCTGCAGCAATACCGTGTCACGTTGCCGCCGGATCGTGACGGCTTCACGCTCGCTTATGAAGGCAAGATATTCCATCCCCCGCAGCAGGATGCACGCGAAGCGCGCAGTTTCGAAAGCACGCCGGGCATCATCTCCGCAGATGGCACGGTACTCTCCGGTGACAGCGGCTGGTATCCGCGATTCGGGGACAGCATGTTGACCTTCTCTCTGGACATCGACCTTCCGCGCGGTTGGCATGCGATCAGCCAGGGAAGACGCTCCAGGACAGGCGCCAGCCACGACGAATCCCGGGGCCATGCCGGTTGGGAAGAAAAGCAGCCGCAAAACGAGATCTACCTGATTGCGGCACCGTTCACTGAATATGTGCTCGACAACGGAGGTGTCGAGTCCTTGGTCTATTTGCGCCAGGAAGACGCCGCGCTTGCGCAGCGCTATCTGGAGGCAACGGGCCGTTACCTTGCGCTTTATCAAAGGCTGATCGGACCTTATCCGTATGCCAAGTTCGCGCTGGTGGAAAATTTCTGGGAAACGGGCTACGGCATGCCGTCCTTCACGCTGCTGGGCAGCCAGGTGATCCGCCTGCCGTTCATCGTCGAGTCTTCATACCCGCATGAAATCCTGCACAACTGGTGGGGCAACGGCGTATACGTCGACTACGCCGGCGGTAACTGGTCGGAAGGATTGACGGCCTATCTGGCGGACCACCTGTTGCAGGAACAAAAGGGCAATGGAGCGGAATTTCGGCGCAGTACCTTGCAAAAATATGCCGACTTCGTATCCGCAGGCCAGGATTTTCCACTGTCGCAATTCACTTCCCGCCACAGCGCCCAGAGTGAAGCGGTGGGCTACGGCAAGGCCTTGATGCTGTTCCACATGCTGCGCAGGAAGCTTGGCGACGATACATTCACCCGTGCGTTGCAAGATTTTTACCGCGACTATCGCTTTAAGTCCGCCAGCTTTGTCGATCTCGAGCATGCATTTTCACAAGCGGCGGGCCAAAAGTCAGGCAACGCCATCAAGTCATTCTTCGACCAGTGGGTGCCACAATCCGGCGCGCCGCAACTGCGCCTGGTGTCGGCGCAGACCCACCGCGCCGCATCGGGCTATGAGCTCAACGTCAAGGTCGAACAAACGCAGCCCGGTGCAGCTTATGTTCTGGACCTGCCGCTGGCAATCACCTTGGCAGGGCGCGATGACGCTTATTCGACCGTGATCGAGATGAAAGACAGACAAGCGGAATTTCATCTGTTGCTACCTGGGCAACCGTTGCGTGTCGACGTGGATCCCGAGTTCGATCTATTCCGCCGTCTGGATCGCGCGGAAATCCCCCCTGCGCTCTCGCAAGTATTCGGCGCGGAAACATTGCTGATCGTGCTGCCGCGCAAGGCATCGGAGAACTTGCTGACGCAATATCTTCTCATTGCGCAAGCCTGGCAAAAGCAGCCGTCGCGCCAAACACGCATCATATGGGACGATGAACTCGAGCGTTTGCCGGACAATGGCGCGGTTTGGATTTTCGGCGAAGAAAATCGTTTTCGAGGCGAGTTCCAGAGTGCGCTCCTGCAAAGCGGGGTGATGCTGTCGGAAGGCGGGGTGTGGCTGGCCAAGGAATACGAACGCAGCCGGCACGCGCTTGTGTTAACTGCACATATCGGCCAAACAGCTGTCGGCTGGCTGGCAGTGCCCGATCCCGCGATGTTGCCGATACTAGCCCGAAAACTGCCGCATTATGCCAAATTCAGCTACGCTGCTTTCAGCGGGCCGGAATCGACCAACGTGATCAAGGGCATGTGGCCGGTAGCCCGCTCGCCGCTGGAACAGCCGGTAAGGCAGGAGGACGGCAGCACGTTGGAGGTTGCACGCGCAAGACTCGCGACGCGCCAAAGCCTGTCGAAGTAGCAATGGTCACGCGTTCAGCGCAGCACCACGTCGAACTGCAACTCCTTTCCGGAATTCATTGAGCGGTTGCGTTGCACCATTACTTGCATGCGCTCTCCGGGCTCCCGGTCGAACATCATGGCTTTCAGGTCCATCATGTTCGACACCTTCACGCCATTGAGGGCAAGGATCCGATCCCCTACCGCGATGCCCGCCGCCTGTGCCGCACTCCCTGTGGTGAACTCGCTGATACGGACGCTGTCATCGCCATCCTCGATCGATACCCCCAGCTTGCCGGCCTTCGGCAACTCGATCCCACCCTTTGTGAACAACAGATAATCGGCGATACCTGGATAATTGGCGAAGTCTCCGCCATTGAGCAGCAACGCACTTTGGTTGCTCCCAAGGCGGTGATTGACGCGTTCCGGAATGCCCTCTCCATAAATAATATGTGTCATTCCCGCCAACACGACCATGCGCGATTGCGGATGGGCTTTCAAATAGTGCGCGGCGGTATCGGCCATCGATGAATCCCACAACAATACGCCGTCTACAAAAGTCTCGAAGCGGTGGCCTTGCGGATGAGAGTTGAAAATCAATTTCAACCTCTCCAGATAATGCGGGCTGGCCGGTTCGATTTCGGCAGGAACCGCCAGGCGCTCCTGCGGACTTAGCGCCTCCATTCCACCCTTGAACACCTTGTTATGAATTTCTTCGGAAACATTCAGTGCCACCACAGGGATATGCTTCTCGCGGGCGAATTCGAAGATCGGCTGCAACATGCGGTAATCCAATTGCCAGCGCTTGAAGTATTCGGTCTTCCTCAACATCTCCCTCTCGTCGATGCGCCCGGCGATGTAATCGTCGAGGTAAGATTGGAAGGGTTGCTGAAAATATTCCACGCCGATGGCCAGATCGGGATTGCGCGCGTAAAGGCTCTGAATGATGTGCAATTGGTTTTGGTGATGTTCGAGACGATCATGCACTTCGCCCACGAATATAACGCGCTTATCGCCAAGCTTACCGGTCAGTTCGTCCAGCATCTGCTGGTTGGCAAGGTCAAAAATGGGCGGCTTGGGGCCGGTACTCGATTCCGGTGCCGGCAATTGGAAACCGTTTTGACCGTCGCGATCAAACATTCCGCATGCTACACAGCAAACGGTCAATGCAAGAATAAGAGTTTGTCTGATTGTCATCGTAACTGCGCCAAGCCGATTTTTTGTTCCCGCCATTGTGCCAGCATTTGCGCCATCGTTCACCGGCCTCAACCGGCCAAGTGCCCCTCATAAATGTAGGGCATTTATTAATTGAGTTGCGGAAAAAATGTCAGGAAACCGATTTGACCGGTGTATTGGTGAACTTTTTGAGCAATTCGCTTTGTGCGCATTTGCGTGGCGCGCGCCGCAGGATCTTGTGCCGGTAATGCCCCTCCCCGTCCATTTCCCAAGCCTGACAATTGTCCTGGAGATAGATCTTCAGGCCCTCATCGATGACGCGCCTTTTGAGCTTTTGGTCGAGTACAGGAAAACATACCTCGATCCGGCGGAAGAAATTCCTGTCCATCCAGTCAGCGCTGGAGAGATAGACATCATGTTTCAAATCATTGCGGAAATAGAAGATGCGGGTGTGCTCGAGAAAGCGGCCGACCACTGAACGCACCTTGATGTTGTCAGACAGTCCTGCCACGCCTGGGCGCAGCGCACAAACGCCGCGCACGATCAAGTCGATCTTCACGCCGGCACCGGACGCCTCATAAAGCGCACTGATGGTTTCCGGTTCGAGCAGGGCATTCATCTTGGCGATGATACGGCCAATCTTGCCGGATTTGGCCAGACGCGTTTCGTTTTGAATGGCGCGCAATACTTCGGCATGCATGGTAAACGGCGACTGCCACAGGTGATTCAGCGCACGTGCTTTGCCAAGACTGGTGAGTTGACTGAAGACCTCATTGGCATCCGAGCAGATCTCAGGATTGCAGGTGAACAAACCAAAATCGGTGTAAAGCCGGGCGGTGCGCGGATGATAATTGCCGGTGCCCAGATGCACGTAGCGCCGCAGCCGGCCCTCCTCGCGGCGCACCACCATCAACATCTTGGCGTGCGTCTTGTGGCCGACCACGCCGTACACCACGTGCGCGCCGACCGCCTCGAGCCGGGTCGCCCAGTTGATGTTGGCTTCCTCATCGAAGCGCGCCAGCAGTTCCACCACCACGGTCACTTCCTTGCCGTTCTGCGCGGCAGCAATCAACGTTTCCATCAACGCAGAGTCTGCACCGGTGCGATAAACCGTCTGCTTGATGGCGACTACGCTCGGATCGTTGGCCGCCTGCTGGATGAAATCGATCACCGGTTTGAATGACTGGTAAGGGTGATGCAGCAGAATGTCGCTTTTGCGCATGACTTTGAACATATCTGCGCCCTTCTTTTGCAACGTGCTCGGGACGCCGGGTACAAAAGGCGGAAACTTCAGGGTGTCGCGTGCCACCATATCCGGAATCCTCATCAGCCGCACCAGATTCACCGGGCCATGCACCCGGTACAGGTCTTCCGGGGCAAGATTGAACTGCTTGAGCAACAGTTCCGCGATCTGCACCGAACAATTGTCGGCAACCTCAAGGCGCACTGCGTCGCCAAAATGGCGTTGCGGCAATTCACCCTGCAGGCTCAGGCGCAGGTTCTTGACCTCTTCCTCGTCGACGAACAGATTGCTGTTGCGTGTTACGCGGAACTGGAAACACCCGAGTACTTCCATGCCACTGAACAATTCGCCGACATGCGCGTGCAGAATCGACGAAAGAAATACGAAGCCATATTCGCAGCCGCTGATCTCGGGGGGCATCAGGATGGTCCGCGGGACCACGCGCGGTGCCTGCACGATGGCGCGCGCCGTATTGCGTCCGAAGGCATCCTTGCCCTGCAGTTCCACGGCGAAGTTCAGGCTCTTGTTGATCACGCGCGGGAAGGGATGTGCCGGATCGAGGCCGATAGGAGTCAGCACCGGCATCACTTCACGGAAGAAAAAATCCTTGACCCATGCCTGCTGCGCCTCGGTCCAATGAGTACGGCGGAGAAACTTGACACCCTGCTCGGCGAGCGAGGGGACGATACCTGTGTTGAACAGCTGGTATTGACGCTCGATCAGCTGATGAGCCTTTTCGCTTACCAGCATCAGCGTCTCCTTGGCGCTCATGCCATCCGCACCGGTGGCGATGCCGCCCAACTTGATTTGCTCCTTCAGCCCTGCCACGCGTATCTCAAAAAATTCGTCGAGATTGCTGCTGACGATGCAAAGATATTTCAGACGTTCCAGTAGCGGAATGGTCGGAT
This sequence comes from uncultured beta proteobacterium, assembly GCA_963833515.1. Classification (GTDB taxonomy): domain Bacteria; phylum Pseudomonadota; class Gammaproteobacteria; order Burkholderiales; family Gallionellaceae; genus Gallionella. The sequence continues at coordinate 103,669 of CAWHYN010000016.1, forward strand.
CTTCCGCCTGCGCCAGCACACGGAGATTGAACTCGAGCTGACCGAGTTCGCGGTTGAGGAAATGCTGCGGGGAAAATTTCTTAGCCAATCACTGCCTCGTTCAATTCCTGGGAGGGACATAGCCTTCCGGCGTTTGCGCACCCTCGCCGAAAAAATAGCTTTCCATCTGCGTGGCAAGATACTTGCGCGCCTGCGAGTCGGCGAGATTGAGCCGATTTTCGTTTACCAGCATGGTCTGCAATTTTATCCACCCCTGCCATGCCTCCTTGGATACGCTTTCAAAGATCCGCTGACCCAGCGCACCAGGATAAGGCGGACGATCGAGTCCTTCAGCCTCGCGCTTCAGTTTTACACACTGCACCATTCTTGCCATACCAAACTCCTGCCGCCAATTGTCACTTAGAATTATGACATCGAGATGTCATCCCTTGCATCCCTCAGGTCGTCGACCGGTTCACAATACCACTGCGGCCTGTGCCCAATACCGCCATGCCGAAAAGGATCTGTGCCACGCGGACACCAAGAACCCATAGCAGCTGATTGCACCCTGAGGGCTAGAGGCCGCTCTGATAAAGCATGAAGACAAGCCCCGATGCACAAAGGCAATATAGTCCAAACAGAGACCAGCGACCGTTCTCCAGCCAATTCGAAAGCCACCTGAGGGCTAGGAGCCCAGCTGCAAAGCTCAGCGCCATACCGAGGAGGCTTGGCATGAATATGTGTGTCAACCCAACCAGGGACGATGACGATTCACGCTGCTCCTTGAGCAGTCGCATCGCCTCACGGACGATGACGGGTGGGGTAAGCACAACCGCGAGGGCAAAGCTGAATTCTTCTATTCTTCTCCTTGGAATGCCCAGAAGCAGCCCAGTGGATATTGTTGCCCCCGAACGCGAGAATCCGCGAAATGGCAAGCAAACGCCCTGCACTGCGCCCACATAGCAAGACTCCTTCAAGCCCAAAGCACGCTCTTCCCGGGAGGAACGGCGATTCTTGACTCCTGCAACCAGAATCAGCAAACCTGCGGCAGCGAGGGCTACCGAGATCAGATTCATGTTTCCGAAAAGCTGCTCAATTTCCGCGTTCGGGATATCTTTCAGGATGAATTTCTCGATCACGAATTTCAGTGACAGTCCAACGATACCGGTCATCAAGGTCGCTGCGACAATGAACTTTGCGGAGCTCCAGAAAACCGTCTTGGAAGAAAAGAAACTTTCCTTCCAGGATTTCCAAAAGAAAAAGATAACTGCAAACATGGTACCTGTATGGAGCATGACCAGCAAAAGGGTCATTTCCGGGGTGGTCGGATCAAGCCCCATCAGTTTTTCAGCCACAATTACGTGAGCTGAGCTTGATACCGGCAACAACTCCGCAGCCCCCTGAATGACGGCAAGGACAAGCACTTGTAATAATGTCATCTAATTAAATTCCGATCTGGATTCATTGTCTCACAATAGATCGCTGCCATTGCTCCAGCACAATAACAGCAGCCGATGCCCGGGCCGTCGTGGAATGTCAAGCGGGATGATGGGTGCTGGCGGCGAGTCTTAAGCCTTGCGATACAGCTGACTGCCCTGCTCCACAAATTCCACCGCCTTCTGTTCCATGCCTTTGCTGAGTGCGGAGGCTTCATCTATGCCTTCCTGCGCCGCAAAGTCGCGGACGTCCTGGGAGATCTTCATCGAGCAGAAATGCGGGCCGCACATCGAGCAAAAGTGTGCGACCTTGGCGGATTCCTTGGGCAGGGTCTCATCGTGGAATTCGCGGGCCTTGTCCGGATCCAGGCCAAGATTGAATTGGTCTTCCCAGCGGAATTCGAAGCGCGCCTTTGACAGTGCGTTGTCGCGAATCTGCGCGCCAGGATGCCCCTTGGCCAGATCGGCAGCGTGCGCGGCGATCTTGTAGGTGATGATGCCCTCCTTCACGTCATTCTTGTTGGGCAGGCCGAGGTGCTCCTTGGGCGTTACGTAGCACAGCATGGCGGTGCCGAACCAGCCTATCATCGCCGCGCCAATCGCAGAAGTGATGTGGTCGTAGCCGGGGGCGATGTCCATCGTCAGCGGGCCGAGCGTATAGAACGGCGCCTCGTGGCACCACTTCAGCTGCAGCTCCATGTTCTCCCTGATCAGGTGCATCGGCACATGGCCAGGGCCTTCGATCATCACTTGCACGTCGTGTTTCCATGCAACCTGCGTCAATTCGCCCAGCGTCTTCAACTCGCCCAGCTGCGCCTCGTCGTTAGCATCGTGGATTGAGCCTGGGCGCAGGCCGTCGCCAAGCGAGAAGCTCACGTCGTAGGCCTTCATGATTTCGCAGATGTCTTCGAAGTGGGTATAGAGGAAATTCTCCTTGTGGTGTGCCAAACACCATTTCGCCATGATCGAACCGCCGCGCGACACGATTCCGGTCATGCGCTTCGCGGTCAGTGGTACGAAGCGCAATAGCACGCCGGCGTGGATCGTGAAATAGTCCACTCCCTGTTCCGCCTGCTCGATCAGCGTGTCGCGGAAGATCTCCCAGGTCAGGTCTTCGGCTTTGCCGTTCACTTTTTCCAACGCCTGGTAGATCGGCACGGTGCCGATGGGTACGGGTGAGTTGCGGATGATCCATTCGCGGGTCTCGTGGATGTTCTTGCCGGTGGACAGATCCATCACCGTGTCGCCGCCCCACCGGATCGCCCAGGTCATCTTCTCCACTTCTTCCTGGATGCTCGATCCCAGCGCAGAGTTGCCGATGTTGGCGTTGATCTTTACCAGAAAGTTGCGGCCGATGATCATCGGCTCGGCTTCGGGGTGATTGATATTGGCCGGGATGATTGCGCGGCCCGCCGCCACTTCGCTGCGCACGAATTCCGGCGTGATCTGTTTTGGCATGAACGCGCCGAAGTTTTCGCCTGGATGCTGTTTCAGCATCATCTCGGAGAGTCCTTCGCGGCGCTGGTTCTCCCGTATCGCGACGTATTCCATCTCCGGCGTGATGACGCCGGCCCGGGCATAGTGCATCTGTGAGACGTTCATCCCCGCCTTGGCACGGCGCGGCGCGCGCTTGAGGTCGAAGCGCATCTCGGCCAACTCCGGGTCGCCCAGGCGTTGGCGACCATAATCGGAGCTGAGCCTGCCAAGCGTCTCGGTATCGTCGCGCTCGACGATCCATCCTTCGCGCAGCGCGGCAAGACCGGAGCGGATGTCGATCTTTACTGCAGGGTCGGTATAAGGGCCGGAACAGTCATACACATAGATGGGCGGATTGATTTCAGCGCCCATGCTGGCAGGCGTTTCCGATTGGGAGATCTCGCGCATCGGCACACAGCAGGTCGGGGCGACTGCCTTGCACATACACCTTGCGCGAATTCGGCAACGGCTTGATCGCCGCTTCATCGACGTGGGCGGCCACGGCGGTAAACCTTGGCGCTAAGAATTGGGGGTTGGCGTTCATGCGATGCTCCAAAAAATTCGGGGGCATCAGGTCGATGCTTCCCTACGGCGGCATTACCCGGACAGGTTCAAAGGGTGTATCTCACTTCGCCAATCATTTCGAGATGGCGGCGAAGACCCCTAGCGAAGCATGCAAGGTAATGGAAAGGCCAACGAAAAGCAAGCCAGATACAGCGTCATTGAGCCATTGGGGAGGGCTTGCTATACTGCCGCACTTATCACTGAGTAATAACTGCCGATTGGGGAGGGGGAATGCTAGATATGGAACAGGCGCGCATCAACATGATCGAGCAGCAGATACGCCCGTGGAATGTGCTGGACGGACGGGTTCTGGAGTTGCTCAAGCATGTTCGCCGCGAGCATTATGTGCCGGAAGACATGCGCGAATTGGCTTTCATGGACATGGAGATCCCTCTGGGCTACGGGGCATCGATGTGGCAGCCCAAGCTGGAAGCACGCACTGTGCAGGAACTGCACCTTGCCCGCAATGACAAGGTGCTGGAGGTGGGCACTGGGAGCGGCTATCTGACCGCCCTCTTGTCCGTGTTGGCTGGGCATGTGACTTCGTTAGAGATCGTGCCGGAATTGAGTGCGATTGCCAAGCAACGTCTGCACGCCTACCATCACGACAACGTCACGCTGGAAATCGGCGATGCGGCGCGTGGTTGGGGCAGCGCGAATTATGATGTCATCGTGCTGACCGGTTCGACGCCGGTGTTGCCACCAGCGTTTCAGAACAGCCTGAATGTGGGCGGGAGGCTGTTTGCTATCGTCGGCGATGCGCCGGTGATGGAAGCCAAACTGATCACTCGCGTCGCACCGGATACCTTCGAGAGCGTCAATATCATGGAAGCCTGCGTCGCGCCGTTGCAGAATGCGCTGCAGCCCAAGCGTTTCGTATTCTGAACATTTGGCCAGCGATTGCGCGATGCGGCAACAACATAACTATTAGCAACATCCAATATATAGGCGGCGCACGAATTGATGAAGCTAAAACCGATTTTCCTGGCAACACTGCTAGCCGCAAGCGGCTGGGCACAAGCCGCCGATCTGTTGGAAATCTTTCATGCCGCACAATCAAACGACCCGGTCTTTGCCGCTGCCCGCGCCACACTGGAAGCCGGCCAGGAAAAATTGCCGCAGGGCCGCTCAATGCTGATGCCCTCCATCACGTTTAGCGCAAACACCACAATGAATGGCCAGAACGTAACGTATCCGGTGTATCCGCTGTCATTTTTGAGCGGCAGCTACAGTTACAACAGCAATGGCTACGGGCTTACCCTCGTGCAGCCGCTGTTTCGCCAACAAAACTGGCTGGCCTATACCGAGTCCGAATTGCAGGTCGCCCAAGCCGGCATGCAATTCAAGATCGCCGAACAGGACCTGATCGTGCGCGTTGCCCAAGCCTATTTCGACGTGCTGATCGCACAAGACAGCGTGGGGCTCGCCGAGGCCCAGGAGACCGCGATTTCCGAGCAACTGGAACAGGCCAAGCGCAACTTCGAGGTGGGCAGCGCCACCATCACCGACACGCTCGAGGCGCAAGCCCGTTATGACCTCACCGGCGCGCAGCTGATCGCAGCGCAGAACGACCTGGAAATCAAGCGCAGCGCATTGCAGCAGCTGATCAATGCAGCGCCTAAAGCACTCAATCCGCTCGGCAAGCAATTCAAGCTGGAGACGCCCCAGCCGGCTGACATGGGGAAGTGGCTGGACGCAGCGCAATCGAGCAATCTGCAGATTGCGATTGCGCAAGCAAGCGCCCAGATCGCCGAGAAAGAAGTGGCGCGCAATCGTGGCGGACATTACCCGACAGTCGATCTGGTGGCGAACTATTCAAACAACAGCATGGGTGGCAGCATGGCCAACGAGACCACTGCCAGGAGCATAGGCGTACAATTGAATTTGCCCCTGTTCGAAGGGGGCTTGGTCAATTCCAGGTCGCGCGAGGCGGAGGCGAATCGCGAGCGGGCCAGGCAGGAAATGGAATCTGCGCGCCGCAATGCCGACCAGCAAACCCGTCAAGCTTATCTCGGCGTGGCTAGCGGCATTGCTCAAGTCAAGGCGTTACAACAAGCACTGGCTTCCAGCGAAAGCATGTTGGAAGCGAGCAAGCTGGGACATGAAGTCGGCGTGCGCACCAATCTCGACGTGCTGAATGCGCAGCAGCAGTTGTATTCCACTCGCCGTGACCTGTATCAGGCTCAATACAATTACCTCATCAGCGAACTGCGCCTGAAACAGGCAGTGGGTTCGCTAGGCGAAGAAGATTTGAGCAGGGTGAATCAGGCACTTCACTAAAAAGGCTGTTGCTGTTCCTGGTTAAATATTGCGTCGGCCCCTGGGCCATAGACAGGAGGACCTTGTCGGGGGGCGCAGCGTAAATCGATCAGCCTTTCTTTTTGCTTGACAGTTTCCGGCTACGGCTGTTTAAATGCGCGCTGTTCAATTGCTGAACGCACCCCATGTCCGACGATAACACCAGCTACGGCTTACTCAAAAATCTGGAAAACAACCCGGGCCTTTCGCAAAGGGATCTGGCGAAACGCCTTGGTGTCAGTCTCGGCAAAATCAATTACTGCCTGAACGCGCTGGTCGAAAAAGGCTGCCTGAAGGTCAATAATTTTCGCAACAACGATAACAAGCTGGCTTATGCCTACCTGCTCACTCCGCGTGGCGTCGAAGAAAAAGCGCGCATCACCGTGCGATTCCTCAAATATAAAATGCAGGAGTACGAACAACTGCGTACGGAAATAAAAGAGTTGAAGCGGGAAGCCGAACAAAAGGGACTATTGGAAGACATCCATGAATGATTACCAGGCACATGCAGTGATACTCGCCGGCGGCAGCGGCAGCCGACTCTGGCCATTGTCGCGCCAGCATCTACCCAAGCAGTTTCTATCTCTGGATGGCGACGCATCGTTGCTGCAAACCACCATTGACCGCTTGTCACCATTGATTGCAGGCAAGAACGTCTTGATCGTCACGCAAGAAGCTCACGCCAAAGGCGAGGCGTATCACGCTTTGCTGCACTACCAGACGCTGTTCGAGCCCGTCGCGCGCAACACCGCGCCGGCTATCGCACTGGCGGCCGCCAGGCTGATGGCGGAAGGTGCAGATCCGATCATGGTCGTGCTGCCAGCCGACCATATCATCAAGGACGAAGTGCTCTTTCGCGCCCACCTGGCTTTTGCCATCGATGCCGCCGAGAGCGGAAAGCTCATCACCTTCGGCATTCAGCCGACAAGGCCGGACACCGGTTTTGGATACGTCAAGGTCAAACAGGGAACCAGGCAAAAGTCCCCGACCCACGTCGGAGATATCTATGAAGTCGAGCGTTTTACCGAAAAACCCGATGAAGTCACTGCCGAACGGTTCCTGAAAGAGGGCGGCTATTATTGGAACTCCGGGATGTTCGTATGGCGTGCCTCGGCGATACTCGCGGAAATCCGGGAACATCTGCCCGCCGTCTACAAAGTGATACAGGACATCATCGCTGAAAACCGTTCTGCGGGAACGCTGCAACAAGCCGTTGAAAAGCATTTTTCAGCGATGCCCTCGGTCTCCATCGACTACGGCGTACTTGAAAAGTCCAGCCGGGTTTCGCTCATTCCCTGCGACATCGGTTGGAACGATGTCGGCAGCTGGCAGGCCGTGCATGAGATTGCAGCCAAGGACGAAAACGGCAATGCCCTGCAAGGCAACGTCATCGCAGTGGATTGCAAGAACAGCTTGATCCGTGCCGAGAAGCGACTGGTCGCCGCAATTGGCGTCGAAGACCTTTGCGTGATCGAAACCGCCGATGCCGTGCTTATTTCCAGGAACAACCAGACCCAGCGCGTGCGCGAGGTGGTTGATGTGCTGGACCAGCGCGGCTCTACCGAGCATGTTCATCACGCCAAGGTCAATCGCCCGTGGGGCAGCTACACCGTGCTGGAAGAAGATCGGGACGGCTTCAAGATCAAGCGCATCGAGGTTGCCCCCGGTGCCCGGCTAAGCCTGCAGAGCCACAAGCAGCGTTCTGAACATTGGGTCGTGGTGTCCGGCACGGCTACCGTGACCAATGACGACGCGGTTTATACGGTAGAAAAAAATCAAAGCACCTACATCCCGATAGGCTCAAGGCATCGTCTGGAAAATCGTGGCACCGAGCCTTTGCACATCGTAGAGATCCAAGTCGGCGAATATCTCGGTGAGGACGACATTCAACGCTATGAAGATCATTACGGCAGGCAGACGAAAATTACGGAAAAGAACTGAAGATGAGCCATGAGAAAAAAGTCGCATTGATCACCGGCATCACCGGCCAGGACGGCGCCTATCTTGCTGAGCTGTTGCTAAAAAAGGGTTACATCGTGCATGGCGTGAAGCGGCGCTCATCGTTGTTCAACACCGATCGCATTGATCACCTCTATCAGGACCCGCACGTCAAAAAAGCCAGTTTCATCTTGCACTATGGCGACCTGACCGATTCCACCAACCTGATTCGCATCATCCAGCAAGTGCAGCCGGACGAGATCTACAACCTCGCGGCGATGAGCCATGTGGCGGTGTCATTCGAAACCCCAGAATACACGGCCAACGCCGATGGCCTTGGCACGCTGCGCATCCTTGAAGCCATACGCATCCTCGGTCTTGAAAAGCGGACGCGCTTTTACCAGGCGTCGACCTCGGAACTTTACGGTTTGGTACAGGAAACCCCGCAAAAGGAAACCACCCCGTTCTATCCGCGGAGCCCGTACGCTGTGGCCAAGCTTTATGCTTACTGGATCACCGTCAACTACCGCGAGGCCTATGGCATTTACGCCTGCAACGGCATCCTTTTCAACCATGAATCGCCGGTTCGCGGCGAGACCTTCGTCACGCGCAAGATCACCCGGGCGCTGGCGCGTATAAAGCTTGGTTTGCAGGATTGCCTCTACCTCGGCAACCTCGATGCGCTGCGTGATTGGGGGCATGCCAAGGACTACGTCGAAATGCAATGGCTGATGCTGCAACAGGATCAGCCGGAAGATTTCGTCATTGCCACCGGCGTGCAATACAGCGTGCGCCAGTTCGTCGAGAACTCCGCGGCCAGAATTGGGCATCAGCATCAAATGGAAAGGGAAGGGCGTGAAAGAAAAAGGGTACGACGCGGCTGGCAAATGCATCGTTCAAGTCGATCCGCGCTATTTCCGTCCAACCGAAGTCGAGACGCTGCTGGGCGATCCCAGTAAAGCCAAACAAAAGCTCGGCTGGACACCCAAGATCACGTTCCATGAACTGGTTGCCGAGATGGTACGAGAAGACCTCAAGTCCGCTGAACGTGATGAACTGGTGAAGAAGCACGGCTTCGCTGCTTACGATTATCACGAATAGGCAAAACAAAAGGCCAATCTGACGTACGGCATATTTCGCCAAGATTTCCAGTGAGACACAGTCATGAGAACCATCAAAGAAAGCACGATATGAACCAATCGCCGCTGGCAAGAAAGGGCATCATCCTCGCCGGTGGTTCCGGCACGCGCCTGCATCCGGTGACACTCGCGGTATCGAAGCAATTGCTGCCTATCTACGACAAGCCGATGATCTACTATCCGTTGTCCACGCTGATGCTGGCGGGGATACGCGACATCCTGGTCATCTCCACGCCGCAAGACACGCCGCGCTTCCAGCAATTGTTGGGCGACGGCAGCACGTGGGGCCTGAATCTGCAATATGCGGTACAGCCTGCGCCGGAGGGCTTGGCACAGGCCTTCATCATCGGGCGGGACTTCATCGGCGAGCATCCAGCCGCGCTGGTGCTGGGCGACAATATCTTTTACGGGCATTCCCTTCAGCACCAACTGGCAAACGCGGCGCAGCGCGAAACAGGCGCGACCGTGTTTGCCTATCATGTGCGTGACCCGGAGCGGTACGGGGTGGTTGAGTTCGATGCGAATGGGCGTGCCATTTCGCTCGAAGAAAAGCCTGCGAAACCCAAGTCGAACTTTGCGGTCACTGGCCTTTACTTTTACGACAATACGGTGGTGAACATTGCAGCGAGGCTCAAACCCTCCCGGCGAGGGGAATTGGAAATTACCGATCTCAACCGCGTCTATCTGGAGCGCGGCGAGCTGTCAGTTGAAATCATGGGGCGCGGCTATGCATGGCTGGATACCGGTACACACGAATCATTACTCGAAGCCAGCCATTTCATCCAGACCATTGAACATCGACAGGGACTCAAGATCGCCTGCCCGGAAGAGATCGCTTATCGCAAGGGCTTCGTCGATGCCGCGCAGCTTGAAAGGCTCGCCGCACCCTTGCTCAAGAGCGGCTATGGCGCCTACTTGATGGGGGTGCTTACAGAAAAGGATATGCCGGAATGAGACTGATGCAGACCGCCATTCCCGATCTGATGGTCATCGAGCCCAAGGTGTTTGGCGATGACCGGGGATTCTTTTTTGAAAGCTTCAACCGGCGCAGGTTTGCCGAATTGACTGGCCGTGATTTGGATTTCGTGCAGGACAATCACTCGCGCTCTGCAAGAAACGTGCTGCGCGGATTGCATTATCAAATCCAGCATCCGCAAGGCAAGTTGGTGCGCGTGGTCCAAGGGGCTGTGCTCGATGTAGCGGTCGATATCCGGAAGGAATCACCGACTTTCGGGCGGTACTTCGCCTTGGAATTATCTGCCGACAATAAGCTTATGCTGTGGATTCCCGAAGGATTTGCGCATGGCTTTCTCGTCCTGTCAGAGACCGCAGATTTCTTGTACAAGACTACCGATTACTGGTTTCCGGAACACGAACGTTGTATACGCTGGGATGATCCGGTGCTGGCGATCGATTGGAAGCTGCAGGGCGCACCTGTCGTTTCCGCCAAAGATGCGCAGGGCAAAAGATTAAGCATGGCGGATGTATTTGCGTGATCGATCCACACGCCAGTCATCCCACATCGTTAGCCGCGCTCCTGCGCAGCTTGTGGCAACATCGCGATCTGATCACGCAAATGACCCGTCGCGAGGTGGTGGGCCGCTATCGCGGGTCCATCATGGGTTTGGCCTGGTCTTTTTTTAACCCGATTCTGATGCTGGTAGTCTACACCTTCGTGTTCAGCGTCGTATTCAAGGCAAAATGGGGAACGGGGGGCGACCAGAGTCAAACCGCCTTCGCCATCGTGCTATTCGTGGGCATGATCGTCCATGGTTTGTTTGCAGAAATGATGAACCGGGCGCCCGGAATGATTTTAGCCAACGTCAACTATGTCAAGAAGGTGGTATTTCCGTTGGAGATATTGCCTGTTGTTGGTTTGGGGGCCGCGCTGTTTCACACACTTATCAGCTTGGGCGTGCTGCTGGCTGCCATCTTGCTGATCAAGGGTAGCTTGGCGTGGACCTCGGTATTCTTTCCATTGGTTATTGTGCCGCTGTTGATTGCAACACTTGGCGTTGCATGGTTGCTGGCTTCATTAGGCGTGTTTGTTCGCGACGTCGGGCAGATCACGGCTATGTTCACGACGGTATTGATGTTCATTTCACCAGTGTTTTACTCCATTTCTTCTTTGCCCGAAAAATTCCAATTTTGGCTGATGCTCAACCCGCTTACGTTCATGATCGAACAGAGTCGTGCCGTGCTGATCTTTGGCAAACTTCCCGATTGGACAGGTCTGTTGATATACGCGATCGCTAGTTTGGCGGTCGCTTGGGCAGGGTTCTGGTGGTTCCAGAAAACACGTAAGGGCTTTGCAGATGTCCTCTAACGAGAATTCCCCTCGCAGTCTGGCACGGCAGGGGGCAAACGCCAACGATATCGCCATTCGCGTGCAAAACCTAAGCAAGTGCTACCAGATTTACGACAAACCGCGCGACCGGCTGAAACAGTTTGTCGTGCCGCGACTGCAACGCATAGCATGCCAAGCGCCCAAGCAGTACTTCCGGGAGTTCTGGGCGCTCAGAGATATCTCTTTCGAAATAGGAAGAGGCGAAACCGTTGGTATCCTTGGGCGCAATGGTTCTGGCAAATCTACTCTGCTACAAATGATCTGCGGCACGCTCAACCCGACCACTGGCAGCATTCAAACCAATGGCCGCATCGCTGCATTGCTGGAACTTGGCTCCGGCTTTAACCCCGAATTCACAGGGCGCGAGAACGTTCGCATGAGCTGCGCGCTGCTTGGGATCCCTCCTGCGGAAACAGAAGCCCGTTTCGACGATATTGCGGCTTTTGCGGATATTGGAGATTTCATCGAGCAGCCGGTCAAAACCTACTCCAGCGGAATGTATGTACGCTTGGCCTTTGCGGTCAACATCGCTTCTCAGCCTGAGATCATGATCGTGGATGAGGCCTTGGCGGTGGGTGACATGAACTTCCAGGCCAAGTGCATGACCGCACTAACGCGCATTCAGCAGAATGGAGCGACCGTGCTTTTTGTCAGCCACGACATTAACGCGGTCAAAAGCCTGTGCTCGCGCGGCATTTATCTGGAGCACGGCATGGTAGAAGCCATCGGCCGGGCGCCGGATGTGGCGGAACTATATATCCGTACCATGCGGGAAGAGATGAATGAGGAACAACGAAGATTCGTCGATAAGCCAACAACTTTCGAGTCAACGGAACCGCATTTTGAAAATGTTAACGTTGAGGTGAAAAGCGATGTTTTGTTCAAGCGTTCCGAGGAGTTTGAGAGGCGGGCAGGAACATCTCGCTATGGTTCAGGCGAAGCCAAAATTACGTTCGCGGAACTGTTAAACAAAAGCCACCAACCAACGCGAAATGTCGAATTCGACGAGGAAGTAAGTATTGAGATTCACTTTGAAGCATACTTAAAAGAAGATCTCCTCTGTAGTTATTATGTATTGGATAAGAACAGGAGCCATATAATTGGTTGCGAGAAAGATATAAAGACAAAAGAACACGGCCAATACACAGTTATTTTTAGGACAAGATTGCCATTAAGAGAAGGCAATTATTCCATTCAGCTCGAATTATCGAAGTTATTAATTCAAGATGGAGCTGCAAATTTTCTCGACGTAATAGATGACTCAATAGTTTTCAGCGTTTCGAGAAAGCCGAGTAATCGTATTTGGGCGCAGGTATATGTGCCAAATACTATCGAGGTAATTGAAAGATGACCTACATATTAAAAAAACGACTTGCTCCAACAACTAGGCAAAGTGGGCCTGATCTTGTTACCGAGCCAAGACCTTGCCTATAGAGCTAAATGTATAAAAAAGAACTCCATACTCTATATATATGCGATACCCGGATCTTCCGGATGCTGCTTGCCAGCAAAGCAGATATAGCGTTAAATTCAGGCCACGCAAGCTTTTCCGGCGCGAATGCCAAATTCCTGCACGCCCATTATTCGCCCCCCTGATCAAGGAACCTGGGAAGTTTATCGTGGTCATTTTATCCAGCAAATTAGAATTGCCATTACTATACTTAAAATAATAACAAGGCATTGCAAGACAAATGCCAGATTATATGCCGTGAAGGTGTCTGTACTGGCGTGCTTCAGGGTGTCTGCTTAATGTTCGAGGTGGTACATAGACTGGAGATGAGATGCACACAAACGCTAAATTGCTCTTCGAGAAATACGCATTACCATTATTTAAACCCGGAATGAAAGTTCTGGAGATCGGTCCCGACGCGTTTCCATCAACATATCAGCGCCTAACAGAACACCTGTCGCTGGAGTGGCATACTCTCGATATGTACGACAGCCCCAATCTCACATATCCTAAAAGCAGCGAGTACTCCTTCGCGATTCCAGATGGAACTTATGATGTCGTACTCTCAGGACAAGTAATCGAGCATGTAAAAAAGCCCTGGAGATGGATGCCTGAATTGGCGAGAATTACAAAAGCTGGAGGCGTGGTTATTACGATCAATCCAGTAAGCTGGGTGTATCACGAGGCACCAGTTGATTGTTGGAGAATCTATCCTGAGGGGATGCAAGCCTTGTATGAAGATTCATCGCTTGCCGTCCTCTTTTCTCGCTGGGAATCGTTGGAAACGCCGCACTTCAAGAATTTTCTGCCAGGCATCTCATGGGAGCAGCAAAGCCGAAAGATGCAAATATTCTATGAGATTGTCAGTAAGTTTGGATTTCCGGTAGAGCGTTCTTACGACACCATAACTGTTGGCAGGAAGGGTTGATTGGCCTAACCGGAAGCGCCATTAGATGCAGAAGAGCCAGTTGGTGTGCCTTTATCGTTGATACGATAAGAGAACCCATCTAGACGGTTTGAGCGCCAATTTGCTTCATTCCGCAAAAGGATCAGCATCATTTAAGTTTCCCCTTTCTCGCTATGTATAAATGAATTCAAGGAAATACCTCTATGGCCAGATTAATTGACCTGCCTACCTTTACAGATAAGCGGGGAAATCTAACCGTGATTGAAAAAGTGATTCCATTTGAAATTAGGCGGATATTTTACATCTATGGAGTTGATGATTCGGTCCGCGGGGGCCATCGCCATCACAAGACATATCAAGCCGCATTTTGCATCCAAGGGGCCTGTACCATTTCGGTCAACGACAGCGGCAAACATGAAGAATTCATTTTGGACAAGCCGAGCAAGTGCCTTATTCTCGATCCGAAAGATTGGCACACTATGCATCACTTCACCAAGGATGCCATTCTTATGGTAATCGCATCGGAATATTTCGACCCAAGTGATTATATTTGGGAGAATTACTCATGATTGAGTATGAAAATCTGGCAAAGGTGAATGCGCCTTTTGTAGAGGAATATAAGAAAAGCTTTTCGATGATGCTTGAGCGTGGACAGTACATTCTCGGAAAGAATGTTGAACAATTCGAAAAGTCATTTGCTCAATATTGTGGCGTTAAGCATTGCATCGGGGTGGCCTCGGGCCTCGATGCGCTGCAGCTTTCGTTAAAAGTGTTTGAATTTCGGAGCGGCAGCGAAGTCATCGTTCCCTCCAATACCTATATTGCAACGATTTTGGCCATCCTTCATTGTGGATTAAAGCCCGTATTGGTCGAGCCGGATATACATACTTATGGTATTGATCCGAATCGGATCGAAGAAGCAATAACGGGAAATACGGTAGCCATCATGGTTGTGCATCTGTATGGAAAGATCTGCCAAATGGACGAGATAGCGACAATTGCAAAAGCCAGGGGCCTTAAAATCATAGAGGATTGCGCGCAGGCGCATGGTGCTTCATACCGAGGCAAGAAAGCGGGTTCGTTTGGTCACTGCAACGCCTTCAGCTTTTATCCGACCAAGAACCTTGGCGCTTTGGGTGATGCAGGTGGTATCACGACAGATGATTCGGATTTAGCAGAAGCTGTTCGAATGTACCGGAATTATGGGTCAAAAACCAAATATTACAATGAAGTCGTTGGATATAACTCCCGCTTGGATGAAGTTCAAGCCGGATTTCTGAATATCAAATTAAGCTGCCTCGACAAAATCAATGCCCACAAGCGGAACTTGGCTGCTGCCTATTTTGATTGCTTGGGCGACTCTGTCATCAAGCCTGTTCAAGATCGTGAATATTTCGATGTGTTTCACATATTCAACGTTCGGCACAAGCGGCGTGATGAGCTGAAGGGGTACATGATGGATCGCGGAATCATGACTGATATTCATTATCCTGTTTCACCGGGTCGACAAAAGGCGATGCAGGGTCATCTCAAACGATATGATTTCCCAATTGCGGATGAGATACATGCCACCACATTGAGCCTGCCCATATCTTATTTTCATCGCATAGAGGATGTCGAAAATGTTGCCGTTGCCATCAATGAGTTTGGTAGTTAATACCCTAGCTGAGCTAGGGTAAGTTAATTGTGCAAAATTGAATAATATGATGGACATCGATAATTTAATGACTGTCGCCACATCCATTCCTGGGTGGACAGAAGGCGCAGCGGCTCGAGAGCTTGTTTCAGTTGCCTTGGGTCTTGGCGATGACGCCACGATTGTTGAGGTAGGTGTTTTTATGGGGCGGTGCACGTTTTTGTTAGCCAGCTCTCGAAGAGAAGCCGGGACTGGTATCGTCCATTGCATCGATTCCTTTGACTGTTCTGGAGATGAATTTTCGATTCCTTATTATCTGGAAATATTGAAAGAATCCGGCATGCCTACTTTGTTCGATGCCTTTAATTCCAATATTGGCAAGCACGGTTTAGAGAATTGGATTCAAATCCACAAAGGTGAGGCATGCGAAATCGCGTCGCTATGGTCACGACCAATAGATTTGTTGTTGCTTGACGCCGATCAGTCACCCGAAATGGCTTTAAAGTTATATGAGGCCTGGGAGCCATTTTTAAAATTTGGGGGAACGATAGTTTTGTGTAATACGGCAGACCGTGTGTATGCAAAAGGTCACGATGGGTATCGCCGAATAGCAATTGAAAGGATCGTTTCGCCAAAATATTGCCAGATCCGCCTGATTGGAGATTTAACTTTCGCTCTGAAAAAACCTTGAACCATGCCAAAAGTATCTGTCATTCTAACTTCATTCAATCACGCGAAATTTCTGCGTGATTCAATTGACAGCGTATTGAGCCAGACCTTCAAGGAGTTCGAGCTTATCATTTGGGATGATGCTTCGACGGATGAGTCATGGTCGATCATCAGTGGATATAAAGATTCACGCATTCTTGCTTTCCGAAATGAAACGCAAACGGGCTCAGAGATGTGGGGAATGAATAGAGCGATTGCCGAAGTCGCTCAGGCAGAATTCATTGCCATACATCATTCTGACGATGTATGGAAACCAGAAAAATTAGCAAAGCAGGTTGCCTATCTGGATTCCAACCCAGACATAGGTGCGGTCTTTAGCCATGTCCAAATTATCAATGAAGAGGGAGCAAACCTAACTAAAGAGGATCATCCCTATTACAAGGTATTCGATCAACCAAATCGCACTCGTCATGAATGGCTGAGGTTTTTCTTTTCAAGCGGGAATGGTCTCTGTCATCCGAGCGTATTAATTCGCAAAAGCTGTCATAAAGAATGTGGGCTATACCGCGACTGCTTTTTCCAAACAGATGATTTGGAAATGTGGGTGAGAGTGTGTTTGAAATACGACATCCATGTACTGCCGGAAAGGTTGATTAAATTCCGAGTACGAGATAACGAAGCAAATGTCAGCGGTAATCGTCCGGAGGCGAGGGTTCGATTTCTCTATGAATTCTATAAACTGTTGCAACACTACCGTAAGCTCGCAACTTTTGATGATTTGGTATCGGTTTTCCCTTCAGCTGAAAAATATGACCGAAACGAGGAAAGTGATGTGGAATTTGCATTGGCTATGGTCGCTTTGGAGGAAAAGCCTTTTCCTTTCACATCATTGTTTGGCCTAGATCTGCTATTCGACGCCATGTCAGATCCGAAACGCGCCGCCAACATCATGCGTCTGTATGATTTTGGCTGCAAAAACTTTATTGCATTGACTGGGCAACATGACGTCTTTTCAAGGGAGGAGTTGGCAAAATTGTGGAGCGTTGCTGACGAGCGATACAAGCTAATCATCGACCGTGATAGGGAGATTGCCGAGCGCAACAGGCAGATTAGTGCTTTGCACAACTCCGCCAGTTGGCGAATTACTAAACCCTTACGATTTTTTGAGCGTCAATTTAGGAAAATTCTCAGTAGATCTGTAACTTAGATGGTAGATGGCTCCTGAGATTGTTTGGGAGTAAATAAGGAAGGAGCGGAAGCATTGATGGATCGAATCTATAAGGTTCTTTGCTACGGTCGTAGTCACGGTGCTGCCGCTCTGTTGCGGCTGTCTGTTCGTAAATTGGCGTATAAACTTTTGCGTCTTGCCGGCCAGAGAACAGATTTAGAACTTGGAAATGGCAACGCCAAAAGCGCAGCGCAAATCTCTCATGCCCGCTTTCAGGCGCTGACGCCTTTGCGCACCTATTCCCTGCCGAACTCACGAGCACGTCGTGTGAACATCGTAACCGACAGCATCAGTAGGGGTAGCTTGTTTGGGGGCGTAGGTACTGCCCTAATTTTTGTAGGGATTCTTGCGAGTAAATTGAATGCTCAATTGCGAATTATCACTCGTAATGAAGCTGCGGTACCAGAGAATGTTGGACATATCCTATCCCTTTATGGCATAAAATTAGAACACGAGGTCCAGTTCACGTTTGCTCCAAGCGACGACAATAAATATGATCTCGATATGGTCCAGGGGGATCTGTTTATAACAACTTCATGGTGGACTACAGCTGCGACGTTGCCAAGTGTTGATAACGGCAATATCATTTATTTGCTGCAAGAAGATGAGCGAATGTTTTATCCTTTTGGTGATGAGCGGCTGAGATGCGAACAAATCTTACGCAATCGTGAAATTCGATTCCTAATCAATACAAAACTGTTGTTTGATCACTTAGTTAATGATGGTCTTGATAATATTGTTGCGCGGGGAACGTGGTTCGAACCAGCCTTTCCTATCCAGGTCTTCCACCCAAGGACAAAGAATCAAGGCGCCAAACGCAAGTTCTTCTTTTACGCAAGGCCTAATAATCCGCGTAATCTTTTCTATCTGGGTATCGAAGTTATTGAGAAAGCCGTTGCACAGCAGGTGCTGGATCTAGAACACTGGGAAATCATTCTGGTCGGGAAGGATATTCCACCGGTAACATTCAACGGCGGCTACACACCGGTTAGATGTGAAAACATTTCATGGTCCGAATATGCCCAATTGGTGGGTACAGTCGATCTTGGATTGAGTCTGATGTGCACGCCCCATCCAAGTTATCCTCCATTGGATCTCGCCGCGAGCGGCGCTGTGGTAGTTACTAATCGATTCGCCAACAAGTGTGATTTGGCCGGCTATTCGGCGAATATAATTTGTGCTGATCTCGACCGCGATGCGCTCATTGATGCCCTCCGAAAGGGCATAATCATTGCAACTGATGTGGGGCTGCGCGAACGGAACTTCGGGAACAACGGACTTCTTACGGACTGGCAAGAGTCATTAAATGGGGTCATCCAACAGTTATCGAGAGAGGTCTGATGTTTATAGCTAACCACCCAGCGGTTCCCTACTCGGACCCGTGGCTAATTCCACTGCATGAACGGATAAAAAAGCTAGCGCGCGGCAAGCGACGAATCGCCTATTTTTATGAAAGTCCTAATAACAGCACTTTTCGTTACCGCGCCTATAACATGGCACAAGTTCTAAATAATGGGAACAACCATGATGTGTCGGCCAGTTATTTTTTCTTGAACGATCTAGATAGGATGGATGAAATTATCGATTATGCGGATCTACTTGTAATATGCAGATCGGGCTATAGTCACATCATCAACCATTTAATCACTAGGTTCAGGGCTCAACGAAAACGAGTGCTGTTTGATATTGATGATTTTGTTTTCAACACGAGTTACGCCCATCTAATCGTTCGAACTCTAGACCAGGATGCCGACAACCCAGAGGTATGGGATTATTGGTTTGCGTATCTCGGCCGAATGGGCGAAACATTGCGGTTGTGTGATGGTGCCATCACGACGACGGACTATCTTGCGATGAGAATCTCGGAATTCTCAGGATTGCCGGTGCACGTGGTACCGAACTTCTTGAACGAAGAACAATTGAGCCTTTCCGAGAAGCTATTTCGTAGCAAGGAAGCATCGGGGTTCTCAAGGGATGACAAAATTTGCCTCGGCTATTTCAGTGGCTCACCATCGCATAATTTAGATTTTTCTATCATAACACCAGCGCTGGAGGCGGTGTTGGAGCACGATCCGAGACTCGAGCTCATGATTGTGGGCTATATCGAAGCAGGTCCATTGTTGAGGCGTTTTGGCAAGAGAATCGTGCACCAACCATTTCACGATTACATTAATCTACAGCGGCTGGTGGGCAGTGTGGAATACAATTTGATGCCCTTACAGTCGAATATCTTCACCAACTGCAAATCTGATCTCAAATATTTTGAGGCGGCGATTGTCGGTACGTTAAGTATTGCGTCACCCTCGCGTATTTATGCTGCCTCGATCCAAGATGGAAAAAACGGGTATATTGCTCAAGCTCATCAATGGGTATCAGTTATTCGACGGGCAATAGACAATATTGCCAGCTATCAAGATATGGCAACCGCCGCCTACTGTGACGCACGGCTAAAGTACGCTTGGATTCACCAACGTGAAACAATACTGAATGCGCTTGGATTTTAATGTTCGCAGTGCATTCCTGTTTCTTTTAGGGCGAAGGGTGCTTGAAAACGAGGAGATCGAAGTACCCAGTCCATATTCCGTTGCTTCCGGCAAGGGTTTTATTAAGAAGGGATGATTTATCTTGTTAAGTTCGAATATTTTTGGACTAGGATGGAACAAGGTGATACGGCGTCTCATAAGGCCTCCGGTTAGCCAAAATGCGCTACCGGACCGAACTGAGCCAAACCGACGAGAAATAATATTGTCTCTTTTTGACGGAACGGGCCTAGGTTTAGAAATTGGACCCAGCTTCAATCCACTTGTTCCGAAAGCTGATGGTTACAGGGTTGAAATACTCGATCATTTATCCGCCGCCAATCTCCGTGAAAAATACAAGAGCACGCCTAATGTTGATTTATCAAAGATCGAAGAAGTCGACTATGTTTCTGATGGAGGTTCAATACTTAAATTGGTCGGAAAGCCACAACACTATGACTACATTATTGCTTCGCACGTAATTGAGCACACTACTGATCTTCTGGGTTTTATTTCTGATTGTGAACAGCTTTTAAAAGACACTGGCGTTTTAGTGCTTGCTGTACCTGACAAACGATTTGCATTCGATTGCCTACGCTCGTATTCAACGACTGGTCAAATACTGCAAGCACATTTGGAAAGACGTCAGAGGCATACTCCAGGGCAGGTTTTCGATGAGGTCGCTTACAATTGTCTCAGAGATGGGGCAATCGCATGGAAAAATGGTGACAGCGGCCCCTTGTCTTTCTTTCGTCCCTTGAGCGATGCCAAGGCAGCGTTTGAAAAATTACAACAGCAGGATATCTTTTACGACATCCATGCTTGGCAATTTACCCCGGCGGGCTTTCGACTGATCATGAATGATCTTTTTGAAATTGGATCTATTTACCTCCGAGAGACCTCATTTCATGAGACCTTGGGAAACGAGTTCTTCATTTCTTTATCGAAATTTGGAGCGGGTTGTCCAATTGATCGTTTGTTACTGGCCGAATGCGCTATTAATGAACAAAAAGCGATAACAACCCGTTCATGCTAATAATCGTTTTGAGAAGATTTAGGATAGGGATTTCTGGCAATTTACTCCAGCCAGCTTTTTTAAGGGTAATTTTCGAGCCGAATCGGAAGCGGAATGAGTGGCTTAGTGGCTCCCTAATTTTAGACTTATTAGTTGGGCTTTTACACGGTCCTAGGCGATATTGGAAATCGAATTATGCGAGCTACGCGTGTTGATAATTAAGCAAAGTAAGCGTGTCATTGACTTTCTTGTGTCAAACCTTCAGCGCAGCGGCTTGAAATATACGGCCAATAGAGCAATGCAGTTATACAGACGTGAGGGATTAGCAGGGGTCTTCAGACTGATGGCCACAACTGGTCAGACGAATCCGGTGCCAGGTTCCGGTAAGTACGACAGAAATGACTACGACGAATGGATTCGTCGTTACGATACACTCACTGATGAGACACGTGTCACCATGCGGACACGTATCGACGCTTTTTCCAGAAGGCCATTGATTTCAATACTGATGCCTACCTATAACCCACAACCGCGATGGTTGATAGAAGCCATTGAGTCCGTACGCAACCAAATTTATCCGGATTGGGAACTTTGCGCTGCCGACGATGCATCGACGGATGCGGGTGTACGTGAACTGCTTCAGCGCTATGCGGATAACGACTCGCGGATAAAGGTGGTATTCAGGAAAATTAATGGGCATATCTCCGCCGCATCCAATTCGGCACTAGAGTTGGCCAAGGGTGAATACATAGCGCTGCTTGACAACGATGATCTGTTGCCTGAACAAGCCTTGTTTTGGGTGGCAGACGCGATTGTTACCAATCCTAGTGCCGAGGTGATTTACTCCGACGAGGATAAGATTGACCAATCAGGGCGGCGCTATGATCCTTATTTTAAGCCGGACTGGAACCCTGATCTGTTTCTTTCTCAGAATATGGTTAGCCATTTGGGCGTGTATCGTACTGATTTGGTCAGAGACCTGGGAGGCTTCCGAGAGGGTTACGAAGGCTCACAGGATTATGACTTGGCATTGCGCTGTATCGAAAAAATTGCACCTCAACAAATCGTACATATCCCCAGAGTCCTATATCACTGGCGTAGCCATCCTGGGAGCACGGCGCAAGCTGGAAGTGAAAAAAGCTACGCGCTTTCGGCCGGCGCACGTGCCTTGAGCGATCATTTGTCCCGCACTGATGTTTCCGCAAAGGTGGAATTACTGAATTTTGGCATGTACCGCGTTCGATACACGATTCCATCACCGGCTCCGATGGTGAGTTTGATTATTCCTAAACGCAATGACCTGAATCTTATCAAGCAGTGTGTCGAAAGCATCCTTGCCAAAACAATCTATAAGAATTATGAAATTGTTATCGTGGATACCAATCCAGACGATGCCGATAGCTCCACCTATTTCGCCAGACTCTCCGAAAATAAACGAATCCAGGTCATCCATCTCAAGACACCTTTTAACTTCTCAGCCTCGAACAACGTAGCCATCCACCAAGCGCGGGGTGAATATATTGGTCTGATAGGTGATGATATTGAGGTGATATCGCCTGAGTGGTTGGATGAGATGATTAGTTTGGCTATTCAGCCTGGTGTCGGTGCGGTGGGCGCTCGCCTATGGTATCCCAATGACACATTGGAGCATGGCGGCTGTATTACCGGGATCCAAGGGGTGGTAGGGCATTCCCATAGATACCTGCCACGCGGGAGCTTCGGCTACTTTGCACGTGCACAAGTTATCCAGACCTTATCTGTTGTTACTGCGGCATGCTTAGTCATAAAAAAAAGGATCTATCAAGAAGCTGGCGGGCTGGACGAAACCAATCTCAAGGTAGCTTTCACTGATGTGGATTTTTGTTTGCGTGTTCGAGAAGCGGGATTTCGTAATGTTTGGACGCCATACGCTGAGCTTTACCATCACGAATCTGGGATGCGTAAATCTGATGATGCCGGGAAAATGGAGTTACACTTAAAAAATGATATGCTCTACATGCAAAAGCGCTGGGGAACTCTTATCTTTAAAGACCCCGCCTACAGTCCAAACTTGACACTAGATCGCGAAGATTTTTCTTATGCATGGCCACCACGCATCGACCCATTTGACAAGAGTTCATTTATGTGTGATTTGATATTTAATGAGGCTGAATACTTGGCGGCAAATCCTGACGTGGCGGCAGCGGTCAACAAAAGGAAATTCCGCAGCGGCCTCGACCATTATGAAATGTATGGCAAAAAAGAGGGACGCCGATTGTTCGTTAGAAACTTACCCGAAGAAAAGGTGCTTTCACGCGAGGACAAGGTGTTTTATCTCCTTGACAAAAAGGGCCTGGGTTTGGAAATTGGCCCTAGCTTCAGCCCGATTGCGCCAAAGATCAAAGGATTCAACGTACATGTTCTGGATCACACGAGTGCGGCAGAATTGCGGAAGAAATATAAGGAGCATGGCGTAAGCGCGGACGACTTAGACAATATTGAGGAGGTTGATTTCGTTTGGCGCGGTGAGCCCTATAATGAGTTGATAGGAAAAACGGGTTGCTACGACTGGATCATTGCCAGCCATGTCATTGAACACGCACCTGACTTGATCTCATTCTTGCAACAATGCGAGGCATTGCTTAAGCCAACTGGCATTTTGTCTTTGGTTATACCAGACAAACGTTATTGTTTTGACTATTTCTCTTCAAGTAGTTCTACAGGCAATGTACTTGATGCGCACGCTGAGACGCGCGTTAGACCCAGTCATGGCCAAATTTTTGACCACTTTGCCAATGCAGCCAAGCGAAATGGTAACGGTGCGTGGTCATCTGATGGAATGGGAGGGGCAGACGAACTCTTTCACACATTTTCGGAGGCCGCAGAAAGCTGGGAAAAATCCAATTCTACGACAGATTATACGGATGTACATTGCTGGCGCTTCACGCCTGCATCGTTTCGTCTCATGGTTTCAGATTTATTGAACCTCGGCTTAATCGATTTGGAAATTAGGGCGGAGTTTGATACGGTAGGTTGTGAATTCTATGTGTCGCTGGGTAAGAAGAGTAACACTCCCAAACAATTAGTCCGACTTGCCGCATTGCAGGCTAGGAAACTTGAGAATGCCTGATGCGGCGACAAAGAATGGAGTTCATTGACTTGTCCAGTTCTTGACACGAAGAGTCGCTGCAGTCTGAGTCAATACCATTCGCGAATAAAATGACGTCTTCGGGACGCTCCCAGTGTCGGTGCACTGCCACCAAGAACGTTCAGATATGTCTTGGAAAGCGAGCAAAGTGCGTCATGAAAATGTATTGCTTATGTCCAGCGCTGGGGAACCATTCTTCCCGTAATGAAATGGAATTCGGATGACGGATGACCGATTGTTAAAAAGGACAGATGACATTTGGGCTCTGGTAGTTTGCTTTCATCCTCATGATAAACTGCTCCTAGCATTGGTCAGCCGCCTTGCAACTCAGGTTTCCGAGCTATGGATCCTGAATAACGGTGGAATTCAGCCGGCTCTCGAGGGCCAGCTCTTGAATTATCCGAATCTTCACGTTCACACGTTTGAAAGCAATGTTGGCATTGCAGCTGCGCTAAATTATGGATTTGCGCTTGCGACAATGCGGGATGCCGAGTTTGTCGTGACCTTCGATCAGGATAGTCAACCCGCCGGCAATCATGTTGAAGTACTTGCTGCTACATGGAAGCGGCTTGCGCACCAAGGCACGCATAAAATCGGAGCCATTGGCCCGTCTTTTTTTGACGATCGCGGTAGTCTGTTTCAGTACCCCTTCTATCGTGCAGAAGGCTTACATGTAAAAAAGATCTATCCTGAGCACGGCATCGACGTTACGCCGGTCGATGCACTTATCACGTCCGGCATGTTGGTTCCAGTTCAAATGTGGGAAGAGGGCTTGAAATTTAGAGAAGATCTCTTTATCGAGTATGTCGATACCGAGTGGTGTTTCAGGGCCAGAGCCTCAGGCTTTATGCACTTTGGCTGCTTTGCGGTCAGCATGCGCCATCAACTCTCGGACGCGAACGCCGCCAAATTTCTTGGGATGATATTTCTGAAGTACAGTCCAATCAGGCGCTATTACTATTTCAGGAACTCACTACTGTTCGTCGCATGTACTTACGTGCCTTTTGCCTACAAACCCAGACTTGTGATGGGATTGGCTGTCCGACTGCTGGCGATACCATTTGTCGATGATAAGCCGATGGCTTCATTAGCCCATGCGTTAAGGGGATTGTTCGACGGAATATTGGGAAAAAGCGGAAAGCTCGAAAGTTAGATTTGCAAATGTGTTCAGTTGCCGGTGCCTCTTAAATGGGCCGAGTAAGAAAAATTACTATGGAAACTATTTTCAATAAGCAGGGCATCACGGATATTTCCATTTCCATTATCAGTCATGGACAGATTCCCTTGATTGAAGGATTGCTGCACGACATCAGCAAACATTGCCACTCTTTATCGCTGCAATTGATTCTTACGCTAAATTTGGATGAGATATTGCCCTTTGCCGACGGCGACTTCACATTTGCCCTGGAAGTTATTCGTAACAAAGGTCCACAGGGCTTTGCCGCCAATCATAATCAGGCATTCAAGCAGGCTACCGGGCGCTTCTTTGTTGTGATGAATCCCGATATACGATTCGACGGAGATCCATTCCCGGAGCTGATTTCGTGTCTGTTGGATGTTTCCGTTGGCGTGGTCGCACCGCTGGTTTTGGGTGAAAGGGGCGCAATGGAAGATAGCGCCCGTCATTTTCCGACTCCCCTCAAGATACTTTGCAAGGCAGCAGGTGGATGTAAGGGCAGCGATTATGTGGTCAAGGATGGAACCATTTTCCCCGACTGGGTAGCCGGAATGTTCATGATGTTTCGCAGTGAGGTGTTTGAAGAGCTGGGCGGATTCGATCAGCGCTATTTTCTGTATTACGAGGACGTGGATTTGTGCGCCAGGCTGAGGTTGCTAGGCTATGAAGTCGCCATGTGCCCCAGAGCCAAAGTGATTCATCACGCGCGCCGGCATAGCCACCGGAATATAAAATATTTAGCTTGGCACCTGGCAAGCATGGTGCGCTTCTTTTGTTCGAAGCCATTCCGGAAGATATGCTGGACACGTTTGACTAAAAAACAACCATAAGCAATGGAATATGAAGATAATCAGTTCTCCACTGATTCTAGCTTCGTGCGACTATGGGTAACGCGCCATGAGATTTCTGATAACCGGGGCTAATGGCTTTGTCGGCAAACTGCTCTGTGCTGAATTGCTGCGGCGGGGCCAAACTGTCCGTGCCGCAGTTCGTTCATTGGGTTCACCGGTCGAAGGCGCCGAGACGGTGGAGGTCGGTTCGATTGATAGCAAGACCGACTGGTCAGCAGCGTTGCGAGACGTGGACGTGGTGATCCACCTGGCCGCGCGTGTGCATGTGATGAAAGATACGGCCGGGGATCCGCTGGCGGAATTTCTCAAGGTCAATCTATATGGAACGTCGAACCTGGCGCACCAGATTGTGCAAACCGGGGTGAAGCGGCTCGTCTATGTGAGTTCGGTCAAGGTGAATGGGGAACAGACGTTCGGAACGCAGCGATTTGCGGAGTCAGACGAACCCGATCCGCAGGATCCGTACGCCATTTCGAAACTGAAGGCTGAACAAGAGTTGCAGCGTATTGCAAGAGAAACCGGGCTTGAGGTCGTGATAGTGCGCCCACCTTTGGTCTACGGTCCTGGGGTGAAAGGAAATTTCATCAACCTGTTGGCTGCGATCGACGAGGGGATGATATTGCCGTTGGCGGGGGCAAAAAACGCGCGCAGTCTGGTGTACGTAGGAAATCTGGTGGATGCTTTGATTCTTTGCGCAACACACCCTGCTGCTGCCGGACAGACCTATATGGTCAGCGACGGCGAGGATCTCTCTTCCGCTCAGCTTGTCAAGAAGATTGCCCAGGCGTTGGGTTGCAACAGCCGCTTGTTTTACTTCCCACCCGTGCTGTTGTGCGCTATCGCCGCAGTATTGGGACGCACGCAACAGGTGGATAGATTGTTTTGCTCGTTGCGCGTGAACGATGAAAAGATACGCAGGGAATTAGCCTGGTCTCCGCCTTATACGTTGGAGCAGGGCCTGCGTGCGACAGCGAAGTGGTATTGAAACGAGCCCTTTGGATATAATGCCAGTTTGCTTAAACATAACGTGCCTCATCTGGGGAAGTGAATGACATGATATTAGTGACTGGCGGTGCTGGATTTATAGGTTCGAATTTCGTCCTCGACTGGTTTGCGCAAAGCGATGAGCCTATCCTCAATCTGGACAAGCTGACTTACGCCGGCAACCTGGAAAATCTCGCGACGCTCAAAGACGACCCGCACCATGTTTTTGTGCAAGGCGACATAGGTGATGCGCAATTGGTTGGGAAATTGCTGGCGCAGCACCGGCCGCGCGCGGTGGTGAATTTTGCGGCGGAAAGCCATGTGGACCGCTCGATCCATGGCCCCGGCGACTTCATCCAGACCAACATCGTCGGCACATTCCACCTGCTGGAAGCAGTGCGCGCCTACTGGTCCGGCTTGGCGGACCAGGAAAAGAAGGATTGCCGTTTCCTGCATGTCTCCACCGACGAAGTATATGGTTCGCTTGCAAAGAGCGAACCGGCCTTCAGCGAAACGCATCGCTACGAGCCGAACAGTCCATACTCCGCCAGCAAGGCCGCCAGCGACCATCTGGTGCGCGCATACCACCATACCTATGGACTACCTGTGCTGACCACCAACTGTTCGAACAATTACGGCCCGTACCATTTTCCGGAAAAGCTCATCCCGCTGATGATCGTCAATGCGCTGGCGGGCAAGCCACTGCCGGTCTATGGCGACGGCCAGCAGATCCGCGACTGGCTGTACGTGAAGGATCACTGCAGCGCGATTCGCTGTGTCCTGGCAAAGGGCAAACCGGGCGAGGTCTACAATGTCGGCGGCTGGAATGAAAAGGCCAATCTCGACATCGTGCATACTGTTTGTGCGTTGCTCGACGAGTTGAGTCCGCGTTCAGACGGCAAGTCGTATCGTGAGCAAATCACTTTTGTCGCCGACCGTCCCGGACATGACCGGCGCTATGCCATCGATGCGCGCAAGATCGAGCGAGAGTTGGGATGGAAGCCTGCCGAGACGTTCGACACGGGGATACGAAAGACCGTGCGCTGGTACCTGGACAATCAATCCTGGGTGAACAACGTACAGTCCGGTTCCTACCGGCAGTGGCTGGAAAAGAATTATGCGGGTCGCGCCTGATGAAGATCCTGCTGCTCGGCAAGAACGGTCAGGTCGGCTGGGAGCTGCAGCGCAGTCTTGCACCATTGGGCGATCTGGTCGCCTTGGACTCGAATGATCGTGATCCGTGCGGCGACTTCACCGATCTGGAGGGCATCGTTCGGACCGTTCGTTCCATCGCGCCGGATGTGATCGTCAATTCGGCGGCGCACACGGCGGTGGACAAGGCCGAAAGCGAGCCAGAACTGGTGCGTACCATCAACGCGCTTGCACCCGGTGTGCTGGCACAGGAAGCCAAACGCGCCAATGCCTGGCTGGTCCATTATTCGACCGACTATGTTTTCGACGGCAGCGGTGAAAAGCCGTGGCTGGAAACAGATGCCACCGCTCCGCTGAGCGTGTACGGCGCGACCAAGCTGGAAGGCGAGCAGCTTATCCGGCAATCCGGCTGCCGCCACCTTATTTTTCGCACCAGCTGGGTGTACGGGGCGCGCGGCGGAAATTTTGCGAAGACCATGTTGAGGTTGGCACGCGAGCGGGACAGCCTTTTTGTTATCAACGACCAGATTGGTGCACCCACCGGCGCTGACCTGCTGGCCGACATCACGGCCCACGCAATCCGCACGGCTCAGCATCGATCCGAGGTATCCGGGCTGTATCATCTGGTTGCGGGTGGGGAAACTTCGTGGCACGGCTATGCCAGCTTCGTTATCGAGTTTGCGCGGCGTGCCGGCGTCGGACTAAAGGTCGCGCCGGAAGCAGTCAAAGCGGTACCAACCAGCGCTTTCCCCACCTCCGCCAAGCGTCCGCACAACTCGCGCATGGACACGACAAAACTGCGACATACCTTCGGATTGAAGTTGCCACCGTGGCAAACAGGTGTGGAGCGCATGTTGAGCGAGGTATTGGAAAAATCCTAGGGACGCTCGGCACAATTAGTATTCGTGGTGTGTGTTCTTCGCTCGCGCCTTGGATATTCCCTGCTGTACACGGCCCTTACGGCGGAGGAAAAGGGATCGGGCCGCAGCAGAGCTTAATGGCAGAATCCTACGGATCGCATGTTTGGGAGCCCCTAGACGATCTGTACGCTCACCCCGAGCGTCTTCCACTGTTTCACTTCATCTTGCAACGCGGTTTCCGTAAGCGGATTTTGCGCCAGCCAGTCCGGATGTATCGACAGGTGGAATTTGGTACCGCTAAAACGCCCGCTCAAAGCGGGAAGGGCGCTGTCGCTGCGGTTGCGGTAGAACAGCACAGCCAGGCGCAGGCTCATTGCCAGCGCGCAATCCTCGCCGTTTATCAGCTGTCCCTGCAGCTTGTTCAGGTTGCCACGATGTGCCAGTGTCAGCATGCTCAGGCGTGCTTGCTCCTTTTTTGAAAAACCAGGCATGTCGGCGTTGGCGAGGATGTAGGCGGTGTGCTTGTGATAGCCGCTGTGAGCCACGCTGATGCCGATCTCATGCAGGCTGGCGGCCCAGCCAAGCAGATGCAGCAATGCTTCGTCGGTTCTGCCGCCGAGAAATTGTTGCGCCAATATCTGCGCCAGCTTCGTCACTCGTTCGGCCTGTTTGGCATCGACGTGATAACGCTGCATGAATTGCCGCACGGTCACCTCGCGCACGTCGTGGTGGTGAAAGCGTCCCCACAAGTCGTACAGAACACCTTGGCGCAAAGCCCCCAACGCGGGATCCATGTGGGTGATGCCCAGTTCGCAAAACGCTGCATACATGATCGCAAAACCGCCCGCGAGCACCGGTATCCGATCCGGACGCAGGCCCTGCAGGTTGAGCCTTTGCACGTCGCCCACATTGAGCAGGTGACTGCGCAGTTTGTCGAGCCCGTCGCGCGTGATCCCGCCCTTGCTATAGCCGTTCAACTCCAATATTTCGACAATCGCCCTTGCCGTGCCCGAGGAACCGATTGCGTGCTGCCACTGGCCTTTGCAGTCTGCGACGATGGTCTGGAACTCGTTGCGTGCGGCGAGCTCCGCCTGCTTTAGATTCTGTTTCGTGATCTTGCCATCCGGAAAAAAACGGATGCTGAAACTGACACAGCCCATGTACAGGCTTTCCAGCTTAAGCGGAGTCAGGCCGTTGCCGACGATGACTTCGGTTGAACCGCCGCCGATGTCTATCACTAGCCGATTCTCCTTGGATTGCGGCAAGCCATGTGCCACGCCGAGGTAGATCAGGCGAGCTTCCTCGTTCCCGGCGATCACTTCGATCGGGAACCCCAGGGTGTGTTCGGCTTGCGGGAGGAAGTCGGCGGCGTTCTTCGCCACGCGCAAGGCATTAGTGCCTACCGCGCGAACCGCCTCGCGGGGTAGGTCGCGCAAGCGCTCGGCAAAGCGCCCCAGCGCGGCAAGGGCGCGTTGCTGTGCCTCGGCGTCAAGATACTTGTCGGCCGTAAGTCCCGCGGTCAGTCGCGTTGGCTCCCGCAGTGCATCCAGCATATACAGCTGGTCACCCTCTACCCGCGCGACCTGTAGCCGAAAACTGTTCGAACCCAGATCGACGGCGGCGAGGAAGTTCTCTTGGCGCACTATAGCTGGATTTCGCGATCGATTTCGTCCACGGTAACGTGGCGCACATCGCGTCCCTTGACCATGTAGATGACGTATTCGGACATGTTCTTGGCATGATCCCCGATGCGCTCGATCGCCTTCGCCACGAACAGGATCTCCAGTGACGTGGAGATGGTGCGCGGATCCTCCATCATGAATGTGATCAGGTAGCGCATGATGGCGCGAAACTCTTCGTCCACCTGGTCATCCTGGCGAACCACCTGTGCGGCCATGACCACATCCAGGCGCGCAAAGGCATCCAGCGATTTGCGTAACATGTCCAGGGCAATTTCCGCCGCATGCTTTATTTCCTGATAGCGAGGAATTGCCAGTCCCTGCTTTTGCGACAGCAGCTTGGCCATGCGCGCGATCTTTTCGGCTTCGTCCCCGATGCGTTCCAGGTCGGTGATGGTTTTGATCACCGCCATTACCAGGCGTAGATCACCCGCTGCCGGTTGGCGGCGCGCGATTACCTGGCTGCAAGCCTCGTCTATCTTCACTTCCATCGCATTGACGCGATGGTCGTCGTTGATCACCCGGATCATCAGAGCCACATCGCCGCTTACGAGCGACTCCACGGCACTCTTGATCTGGCTTTCGACCAACCCGCCCATCTGCAACACGTGAGCGCGGATGGCCTCGAGATCGGCATCGAACTGACGGGAGATATGATCGCTACTGGGCATGGGGCGTTCCTTGAATTTAAAAACAGTACAGTATATGCGGCAAATATGAAGGGAAAATGACAGTGGTCAAACCGTCATCGTCTTCACGCCTTCCGGGGTGCCAAGCAATAGTACATCGGCGCCACGGCGCGCGAATAAGCCATTGGTGACGACGCCTGCAATGTGGTCCAGCGTGGACTCCAGTTCTACGGGGTTCATGATGCTCAAGCCGTGAACATCAAGGATGATGTTGCCGTTGTCGGTTGTGAAACCCTCGCGCAATTTCGGTTGGCCACCCAAGGCCACCAGCTGGCGCGCGACCGAGCTGCGCGCCATCGGGATCACTTCGATCGGCAGCGGAAACTTGCCCAGCACGTCGACCAGCTTGCTGGCATCGCAAACGCAGATGAATTTCTTGCTGGCTGCGGCGACGATCTTCTCTCGAGTCAACGCGCCGCCGCCGCCCTTGACCATGTGCAGGTGGCGCGTGATCTCGTCGGCGCCGTCCACATACACTGGCAGGCTGCCTGCATCGTTCAGCGACAGCACCTCGATGCCGTGTCCCTGCAGGCGTTTGGCGGAAGCTTCCGAACTGGCGACAGCGCCGCGTATCTTGTGCTTGATCTTCGCCAGTTCATCGATGAAAAAATTAGCGGTCGAACCGGTGCCTACGCCGACGATGCAATCAACCGGTACATATTCAATCGCGGCCTTGGCCACTGCCCGTTTCATTTCGTCCTGATTCATCATTCTGTTTTCCCCGTTTCGATATTATTCATTAGCACTTGCAATTATTGCAGGAATCGGAATGTTTGGGGGGTTTTGATCGCGTAACAAAACTGTAGGGCAACAGCAACAAGGGCGGGTTTCCCCGCCCTTCAATATTTTCGTCGATTCACGGAACTTCAGTTGCGAGCCTTACCACTGATAGGAAATGCCGACCGAAACCACAGGCCACCACCTGAAGTTTTTAACGTCATCCTGCAACTTGGCGTTTTCCGCGGCGGTGTCGGCTTGGAGTTGGGTACAGGTTGGTGATGTCGCTATTGCTGCAGCACATGTGGCCGTCAAAGTGGTTGTCGGCTTGCCTTGAAACATTACCCCGACATCGGATACCAGACCCCAGCCCTTATTCTTGGACACCGGATTGCCCCAGCCTATACCAAGGTAGGGCGCAACCTTGTTGAATGCCATTGTGCCTTGCAGCGAAGCGACTTGAGCGGCCGAATAGGTGGTGCCGTTAAGTGTGTAGGTTCCGCCGGTCGGGTTGCCGCCCAGAGTGGCCTTGTTGTTGTCGTACATCAGGCCCGCGCTGGTGCGGAACCGCCCTGCAAACGGATACCAATCCGCCAATGCGCTGATTGTTTGCAGCTGCAACTTGAAGTCATAGTTCACGGTGCTGGAAGTGTGATTATAGTTGTAGGTGAAAGCATTGAGGCCGATGCGGGCGGAAAAATAGTCTGACCTACCAAAGCTCAACTCGGCCCCGGCGCCCAGTGAACCGACTTTTCCGGTCACGCCTACCCCGGCCTTACTGTTGGTGTCGGATGCCTTTTCACCAGCCCCATTGGCGCGTCCGTCTGCTTCGTGAAGGCTGGTCGCCGGTGCAGCACTAGATCCGGAAGCAGGAATTGCCGATGGTTCGACGGGTATCGAGAGCAATTCAGTGAAAGTCCCTGAAGGTACCGCCGCGGCCGAGAGTAATGAAGCCAAGGAGGAGGTCGTGGACACGACGGCGGATTGGCCAGCATTGAGAACCGTCGTGCCGGCAGAATTTGTCAATTCGATGTTGCCCGTCAGGACTTGGCTGTATATGTTGTTGTCGACCATCGCTACCATGAATTCTGTGCCACGTATGCCGATGGTTGCATTCGGCGTCACCAGTTTGAACGCCTGCTTGTTGCTTTGACCGACCAATCCGGTAATAAAACGCATCCCGCCCTTCAGTATCGAGAAGAGGATATTGCTATTCTCGACGTGTTTGACATCGTAGCGGTACTCGCGCACGTGGAAAGTGGAGTTGGCCTGCATGGTGACCACCTGCCCATCTTCAAATTTCAGCAGGGCGGCGCTTTTGTCGCCGGTGCTTATCAGGGTATCGGAAACGATCGGTTCGCTATTGATCACCCGATGCTCTGGATCCTTTCCACGTGTGACAATGACGGTGCCGTTCACTACGTAAATATGGCCCGCTCCCGCAGGGACAGAAGCCGCGCCCGTTGTTGTGCCAGCGGTCGTATCCGTTGGCGTTGCAGCCGATGCAAAGGTGGAAAACAAGGCGAGTGCTGTGATAATCGTGGCAATGGCTTTCATTTCGAGGGGCCCGTTAGGTTGGTGATCAAGAATCCATCCAGCTCGGGCGTCAATGTAAACTTAGCGGTAGCGGAACGTCAACAGGCTTCGGTGTAGGAGTTCGTTCTGCATGGGATGCCATCGGTGGTTCACGCTGGAAGAATTGGAGTCCAGTGGTGGTAATATGCCGCTGAAATCACCACAATCGGGAGGATTGAAAATGCAAGTCCATACGGTCGCAACGGTCCCTTTCACCGATCAAAAGCCGGGTACTTCAGGGTTGCGCAAGCGCGTGCCGGCCTTTCAACAGGCACGCTATCTGGAAAATTTCGTGCAATCCATCTTCGACACCATCGCCGCCCCAAGGGGTTCGACGCTGGTGCTGGGGGGTGACGGCCGCTATTTCAATCGGGAGGCGATCCAGGTCATTCTGAAGATGGCTTCAGCCAACGGAATCGGCCATGTCCTGGTCGGCAAGGGAGGCATCCTTTCTACCCCTGCTGCGTCGTGCGTGATTAGAAAATATGCGACCTGCGGCGGAATCATTCTGTCTGCCAGCCACAATCCGGGCGGACCAGACGGGGATTTCGGCATCAAGTACAACACCGCCAACGGCGGACCGGCACCGGAAAAAATCACAGAAGCTATCTTTGCTGCGACCAAGAAAATATCTCAATATCGCATCGTCGAAGCGGCTGACGTTCCTCTGGACGTGCTAGGCGACAGCAGGCTGGGTGAGATGAAGGTGTCGGTGATCGATCCGGTTGTTGACTATGCCGCGTTGATGGAATCGCTGTTCGATTTCACCGCCATTCGTTCCTTGTTGACTAGCGGGTTTCGCATCAGGTTCGATGCCATGCACGCTGTCAATGGCCCTTACGCCCGCGAGATCTTCGTGCGCCGCTTGGGCGCGTCCGCAGACAGCGTCATCAATGCAGAGCCATTGCCGGATTTTGGTGGGGGTCACCCCGATCCTAATCTGACTTATGCGCATGAACTGGTCGAGATTCTCTATGGCGGCGATGCCCCCGATTTTGGTGCCGCGTCGGACGGTGACGGCGATCGGAACATGATCCTCGGCAAGCGATTTTTTGTCACTCCGTCGGATAGTCTCGCGATACTGGCAGCGAACGCTCATCTCGTGCCTGGTTATAAGCGCGGCCTGGCGGGCATTGCGCGCTCCATGCCAACCAGCGCAGCGGCTGATCGCGTGGCCAAGGCCCTTGGCGTTCCCTGTTACGAAACGCCGACCGGCTGGAAATTCTTTGGCAACCTGATGGATGCGGGCAAGGTGACGCTGTGCGGAGAAGAGAGCTTTGGCACCGGCTCGGACCACATTCGCGAAAAGGACGGCCTATGGGCAGTATTGTTCTGGCTGAACATCCTTGCAGTGCGCAGACAATCCGTGCAAGACATCGTGCGCGAGCATTGGGCACGCTTCGGGCGCAACGTATATTCGCGCCACGACTACGAGGACATCCCTTCTGATGCGGCAAGCGGCGTGATGAAGCGGCTGCAGGACAGTTTTGCTGCGCTGCGGGGAGCTCAGTTCGGCCATCTGCAGGTGAAATTGTGCGACGACTTCAGTTATACGGATCCGGTGGATGGCAGTGTCAGCACCGGTCAGGGCGTGCGCATCATCTTCACTGACGGTTCGCGTATCGTGTTCCGCCTCTCCGGCACCGGCACAGGCGGAGCCACCCTTAGGATCTATCTGGAATCGTTTGAGCCCGACGTGTCCAAGCATCACCTTGATGCACAACAATCGCTTGCGACGTTGATCAGCATCGCACTAAAGATCTCTGAATTGCGCGAGCGTACCGGGCGCGAGCAGCCCACGGTCATTACCTAGTCGGCCACTTCCAAGGATCAACGATCCATCCCACGACTGCGTCGCACAAACAATCGCTGGCTTACCTGTGCCCTCCAGGCGATGCAGCAATCACTTGCGGGCGGATGCTGCGTGGCCTGTAGGCTTGTCACTATTCTCAGTTTTGCTGAAGATTTCGCGGGATTTGCTGTGGCATGCAGCGGACCCGAGTCCCTCCACCCCGTCAGAGAGAGCGCAAAATTTTTAGAACCTTGCCTGACCAGCTATAATTAGAATCGTGACAATCGCCCGCGCCGCATAGGCGCGGACTTATTTTAAGGAGCAGAACATGGCAAGCAAACAATTCATCCAGACTCCCGACGCACCTGCGGCAATCGGAACCTATTCGCAAGCGGTGCGCGTGGGAGATACGGTATACCTATCCGGCCAGATCGGGCTCGATCCGAGCACGATGCAGATGGTGGAAGGTGTCGATGCACAAATCCATCGTGTGTTGCAGAACCTGCGCGCGGTGGCAAGCGCGGCCGATAGCAGCTTTAACGATCTGGTGAAGCTGAACGTCTATCTCGTCGACCTCGGCCATTTTGCCAAAGTGAACGAAATCATGGCCAGCTATTTCCGCCACCCATATCCGGCGCGCGCTGCGGTGGGTGTGGCCGCGTTACCGCGTGGTGCACTCGTTGAGATGGATGGCGTGCTGGTCGTCCAGGACTAATGATGCTTGTTTTCCATGCGGGTAAAAATCGGATTAACAGCACAAGCCCCTCGATGCCGGGACAAGATCCAGGCGCACGCCGGATAGGATCGCCGGCTTTCCGCCTGGGCGGCAGCAACGAATGATTGATGAGCGCAGGGCAGTCACGACATATCATGATACGAACGAATTGAACGCACCCGCAAAAATCTCACCTGCCACGCTAGCCAAACTCGCGAAGATCGGTATTCACCATCGCGCCGACCTGCTGTTGCATCTGCCGTTGCGCTATGAGGACGAGACCCATCTTGCGCCGATTGCCACCGTGCAGGCGGGCGAGACGGCGCAGGTGCAAGGCACCATTACTCATAGCGAGATCGCCTTTCGCCCTCGCCGCACTTTGGTTTGTCGCCTTGCAGACAATGACGGCGAGTTATATTTGCGCTTCTTGAATTTCTATCCCAGCCAGCAGAAGCAACTCGCAGTCGGAAAGCAAATACGTGCAATAGGTGAGGTGCGTCTCGGCCATTACGGGCTGGAAATGGTGCACCCGAAATGCCGTTCGGTTGATGATGACACGCCGCTGCAACAAAGTCTTACGCCGGTCTACCCGACCACGGCCGGTTTGTCCCAGGCACTTCTGCGCAAGCTGATCGTCAATGCATTGGAGACGCTGCCGCTGACCGACACCTTGCCGGACGCGTTGCTGAAAAAAATGAAACTGGTCAGCTTTGCCGATAGCATCTTGCTGCTGCATAACCCCCCGCCCGATATTGCCGCAGGCGCGCTGGAACAGCGCAGTCATGCTTCGTGGCGTCGCATCAAGTTCGACGAACTGCTGGCCCAGCAGCTGTCGATGCGCGTGCATCACCGCGAACGCAGCCAACGCACCGCACCTGTGCTCGCGGCTCACGGAAGACTCACGGCCCGCCTGTTACAGGCTTTGCCATTCGCCCTGACTAAAGCGCAGCAACGCACCTTCGCCGAAATCAGCCGTGACCTGGCGCAGCCTCACCCCATGCAGCGCCTGCTGCTTGGCGATGTCGGCAGCGGCAAAACCATCGTCGCGGCGCTTGCTGGGTTACAGGCGATTGAAAACGGTTACCAGGTCGCGCTGATGGCGCCCACCGAAATCCTCGCCGAGCAGCATTACCTCAAACTGCGTGACTGGCTTGTCCCGCTGGGCATCGTGCCGGTGTGGCTCGCGGGTAGCCTGAAGAAAAAGGACAAGCAGTTGGCCGCCCAACATATTGCCTCCGGAGAGACGCTGCTGGCGATCGGAACGCATGCACTGTTCCAGCAGCAGGTCGAGTTTCACAACCTCGGTCTGGCGGTCGTTGACGAACAGCACAAGTTCGGGGTGCAACAACGCCTCGCTTTGCGCAACAAGGGTAAGCAATCGAATTCCGCTGCACCGATGAGACCGGAATCCAATGAACCGCACCAGCTGATGATGAGCGCGACGCCGATCCCCCGTACATTGGCGATGAGCTACTATGCCGACCTGGACGTATCGGTGATCGACGAGCTGCCACCCGGGCGAACCCCGGTTATCACCAAGCTGGTCAGCGATGAACGCCGCGACGAGGTGATAGACCGGGTTCGCGCCGCCTGCGTGGCCGGGCAGCAAGCCTATTGGGTATGCCCGCTGATCGACGAGTCGGAAACGTTGCAGCTGCAAACCGCGCTGGAGACGCATCAGCTGCTCAGCGCGACTTTTCCCGAGCTGCGCGTTGGGTTGGTGCATGGCAAGCTGGACAATGCCGAGAAGGCCCGCGTGATGGCCGCGTTCAAGACGGGTGAGTTGCAACTGCTGGTCGCCACCACCGTCATCGAAGTCGGGGTGGATGTGCCCAATGCCAGCCTGATGGTGATCGACCACGCCGAGCGGATGGGTCTGGCGCAACTGCACCAGCTGCGCGGGCGGGTGGGGCGCGGTGCGGCACAAAGCCTTTGCATCCTTTTGTATCAGCAACCTCTCTCGGAACTGGCGCGGGCGCGCCTGAAGATCATCTTCGAGAGCAATGACGGCTTCGCGATTGCGCAGCATGATCTGCAATTGCGCGGGCCGGGCGAACTGCTCGGGGCGCGGCAGAGCGGCGTAGCAATGCTGCGCTTCGCCGATATCAGCGCCGACGAAGACCTGTTGAATCACGCGCGGCGGGTGGCTGATGAATTGCTGCGGGACTTTCCTGATGCGGCGCGGGCGCATTTGCAGCGCTGGATGGCAAACAAGCATGACTACTTGCACGTCTGACAGATTCTGGCGCGGTACCGCCATGGGCTGTGGAGCCGATATCGCACCTTGGCTGCATGACCGCGGTTCCTTGACCCTGCGGATTCAGAAACGCTGCGCTGATTTTGTGGTGCGTGGCGTGCGCAGCGGCTTGGCCCGCATTGCGCTGGACGAAGCGGCGTTACTGGGCATTGCGCCGCACCAGCTCGCCTACTCGCGCGAGGTATTTCTGTATGCCGATGGCCGACCGGTGGTATTCGCCCACAGCGCATTCGCCCGGAGACACCTGCGCGGGGCATGGTCGGCTGTGCGCACACTGGGCAACAGACCGCTCGGCGCATTGTTGTTCGCACACCCGCTGGTGGAGCGCAAGCCGCTGCACTACCAGGCGTTGCGTAACACACACCCGCTATATCAGCGTGCGACTGCGGTGTTGAGCGGCGTGTCCCGCGATACTGCAATCCATGGGCACAGGCTGTGGGCGCGCCGCTCGCTATTCTATTTGCGCGGCGCGCCTCTGCTGGTCACCGAAGTATTCCTGCCGGGCATTTTGCTGCTCCCTGACCATGCCCGGAAGCTGCCTGCGCAAACCGAACATTTTGCTTAGTCGCCTCGATTTATGTTAGGTTTGCGTTGATTTTGGCGTACCCGAAAATGGGCCGAAATGGCGTTCTTCCGAGGCCTTGACCATTATGAATCTTCAGAAACATCTCCGATGGGCGATAGTCGTTACGGTGTTGATCAATGCCGCTGCGATGTTATCTCCTGTCATCAACAGCGGAGATGCGCTCACCTATGCGGCATTGGCGCAACACATCGTTCTAAGTCACGACTGGGCGAGCCTGGTGCTCGATGGCCACGATTGGTTGGACAAACCTCATCTGCCGTTTTGGATCACCGCGTTGTTCTTCAAGTTGGGCGGAATCAGTGCGCTGACCTATATTCTGCCCGGCTTCATCTTCCATCTCGTTGGCGCGTATTACACCTATCGTTTAGCCAGGCTCCTTTATGACAGACCGACCGCAGAGCTCGCCGTCCTGATTTATGTATCCATTTTCAATCTGATGGATGCGAGTATCGAAGTCAAGGCGGAAACCTACCTTGTCGGGCAGATCATGCCTGCGTGCTATTACTGGCTGCGCTATGACGCACAAAGCCGCATCAAATATCTGGTGTTGGGTTCGCTGTTCACTGCCATGGCCATCATGACGAAGGGCATTTTTACCCTATTCACCATTTCCAGCGGCTTGGTCTGCCTGTGGCTGTACTGCAGGCAATGGTCAAAATTGTTCAGCCTCAAGTGGCTGGCCGCATTGATTTTGTCCTTGTTGCTTGTCGCGCCGGAACTTGTCGCGCTGCACCTGCAGTTCAATCCACGCGAAGGATCCGAACAGGCAACGTCCAGTTTAAAATTCTTTTTTTGGGACAGTCAATTCGGGCGCTTCTTTAATACCGGCCCGATACAAAACCATAATGGCCATCCGCTCTATTTTGTCCTGGTATTCTTGTGGGCCTATTTGCCCTGGACGCTGGTCTTTTTCGCGGCGATATATGCTCATATCAGGACATTTGGTAATGCCGTTTCATTCGAACGCAACGCTTTCGTCTTCCTGAGTTGCGCGTTTATGTGTACCTTCCTGATGTTCAGTGCTACCCAGTTCCAGCTGGATTACTACATAGACATCATCTTCCCGTTTGCCGCCATTCTGTGTGCGCGCTATCTGGTCAAATGGGATATCAGCCGACCATTGTTTGCCGCACAAATGGGTTTGGTACTGCTGCTTGCCTTGATAGCGATTGCGTTGAGCATTTATGTTTTGAACTTTACGCTTCTTGCGACCATTGCCGTGGGCTTGCTCGGCTTGTCGTATTACGTTTTCATGACGCGGGCAGGCCCGGTCAATTTCCGCACCGTCACTTGCTCGGTTCTTGCAATCAATCTCGTGTATATATTTTTGACTCTATTGACGGCTTTGACGTTTACGCAATATGGCCTAGCCTATAACGCAGCCAAAATATTCGGCGCCCAATCCAATATTCCGGTCTACGTCTATCAAATGCCCGAAGTGGCGAGGGAGTTGGCCCTGTACGACAAAGCACCATGCCACGCGATGGGTTCGGCAGAATCGCTCATGCAGGCCAAGGGCGATTTTTATGTGCTTGTCAGACACGATCAGGCGCAGCAGCTTCATGTGGATTTAACCCGATTCCGTCAACTGGCCAGCATGCAACTTGTCGTCCACAAGACCGGAACTTTCAATAAATTGCTGCAATTGGCGAAGGGCACCGGGCCATTGGAGACGATCGATTTTCTGCGCTCCTCGGTTCCATGATTGACCGGGCTAGCCAGTGGTCGATCCCTTTGGTATTGCGATGATGCCTGGTGAATTTGAGTCATCTTAACGATTGATGCCGCGGCGGGTATGACACGGCGCGGCAGGAGAATGGACTGGTTCAGGATTAAACACATGTACCACGGGGAAAAGTTCAACGCCTTAACGCACATCGTCGGGGCCGTGCTGGCGCTGGCCGGATCATTAGTGCTCATTCAGCTCGCTGTGCTGGGCGGTGATCCGTGGAAGGTGGTGAGCGTCACCATTTACTCTGTGACGCTGGTGTTGCTCTACAGTTTCTCCGCGCTTTACCACAGCCTGCGCGGGCGTGCCAAGGATATCCTGCGCGAGTTGGATCACCACAGCATCTATACGCTCATTGCCGGCAGCTATACTCCGTTTTGCCTGGTGACGTTGCGCGGTCCTTGGGGTTGGTCGATTTTCGGTGTGGTGTGGGGACTCGCGCTGCTCGGCAGTCTGCAAGAAGTCAAGTTCAAGAACAGTGCACGAATACTGTCAGTGGTGATCTATGTCGTGATGGGTTGGGTAGGGCTGGTGGCGCTGGTCCAGCTTCTGCATGCGCTGGGTCTGCCCGGTTTGGCCTGGCTCGTGGCTGGCGGATTATTCTATACGATCGGCATCATCTTCTATGTGATCGATACCCGCCTTACGCACGCACACGGTATCTGGCACCTGTTTGTGATCACAGGCAGTACCGCCCATTATGTTGCGATCCTGCGCTATGTGGTGTAACCAGGCCTTGGATACCCACGCCGCTAGGGTTGCGTTGGCGCACGCTCGACGCCTGGTCCTTTTCTGGACATCGTCAGCCCCATATGCGCGGATTGGTCGGACATGGCGGCGATTGCGAGGAGGAAAAGGTCATGTTGGCGATCTCCGTCACCACTGCCTCTAGCGATTGAATCCATGGTCGGCTGGCTAGTGTCCAGTATCATTGCACAAGGGCGATCAGCCTTCCATTTGGGCTTGCAGGAATAACGACATGACCGATTCAACAAGGAATTCTTCTTCAATGAAATGACTCTTTCGGAACGACTATCGCTGTACTTGCAGCTTACCCGGCTGAACCGGCCTATCGGCATCCTGCTGCTGTTGTGGCCGACGCTATGGGGCATTTGGATCGCCGGTGCGGGGCATCCGGCATGGCATATCGTGCTGATCTTTGTGCTCGGCACGGTGCTGATGCGGTCTGCCGGTTGCGTCATCAACGACTATGCGGACCGGGATTTCGATAGACACGTCAAGCGGACACGGGAACGCCCAGTCACGAGCGGACGCATCGCTCCGCGCGAAGCACTTTGGCTCGCCGCGATCCTTGCGCTGATCGCGTTGCTGCTGATCCTGCCGCTCAACGGACTGACCCTGATGCTTTCGATCCCGGCCGTGCTTCTTGCCGCAAGCTATCCCTTCACCAAGCGTTTCTTTGCGATCCCGCAAGCCTATCTCGGCATTGCGTTCGGCTTCGGCATTCCGATGGCGTTTGCCGCACAACTGGGCAGTCTGCCGCCGGTGGCGTGGCTGTTGCTGGCGAGCAATGTGTTCTGGGCGATCGCATATGACACGGAATACGCGATGGTGGACCGCGATGATGACATCCATCTCGGCATTCACTCCGCGGCCTTGTTGTTCGGCAGGTACGATGTGGCGGCGGTGATGGGTTGCTACGCCATCACATTAGGCTTGCTTGCGTGGGCAGGCAGAATTGCTGATCTGGGCTGGGTGTATTGCACAGGATTGGCAATTGCGGCGGGTATTGCGCTCTTCCACTACAGCTTGATCAGGTCGCGCCAGCGCGAGGCATGTTTCAAAGCTTTTCTGCATAACAACTGGTTCGGTGCGGTGGTGTTTGCGGCGATCGCGGCGGATTATCTAGTTCGCGGATAACTGCTTGACCATCTCGTTGCGTTCGCCGGCATAGGCCCCGGTGAGTGCAAATCCGCACAATTGGTCTTCAGCATTGAAAAATCCAAGTTTGACACCTTGGCCCTGCGCGAGGATCTTCCACTCGCCTGCCGAATCGCGCCCAACCGGAAGCACGGCAACCGGATGTGCGGGGGTTTTCACCACCACCGGCATCGCGGGAAATTCCACGAGCGCATCTTGACCCGCCAGCCTACGGGCCAAGGCCTTCGCCGCATGCATGATCGGCAGCACATACGGCAATACCCGTCCTTCGATCTCGGCGCAATCGCCCAGTGCGTAAATGTCCGCGTCGCTGCTGCGCAGGCGTGCGTCGACCACGATGCCACGATTCACCGCGAGCCCGGCGTTTCGTGCCAATTCGGTGCGCGGGCGCAGGCCGACGGCAGATAGCACGACGTCGGCCGATAACGACGTCCCATCCGTCAGTGTCACTGCGTAATCCGCCGCGGTCCGATTGACCGCCTGCACCGCTGTACCGAATCGCCAGGTGATGCCCAGCTTGGCCAACGGTTCGAGCAGTTGCTTTCCTGCCTCCCGCGGCATCAGGCTGGAAAGGGGATAGGCGGTCGGGTCTATGACCGTCACGCCATATCCTGCGCCTGCCAGATCATTGGCGAACTCACACCCGATCAAGCCGGCGCCGATGATGGCGATCTGCTTTGCCGATGCGATTGCGCCGCGAAATTCTGCATAGTCGTCGAGATCGTTCACCGACATCACCGAACCGGCCGCATCGCCTTGCAGCGGCAGGCGGATCGGGTCTGCCCCCAGGGCCAGCACTAGGCGGTCATATTCGATCACGCCAGCAGCCGTTTGCAGCTCCTTGCGTTCGCGCCGTATACCAGATACCTCGGTGCGCGGAAACAGCGTGATGTTCAATTGCTTGGCCATTTCTGCGCCAGTCGTGATCACCAGTGAAGCAGGATCCTTGGCTTGGGCGAACGCATTTGAGAGCATAGGCTTGGAATAATAATCGCCGTTGTCGCGCGAGACTAAAATGATTGCGACATCACGGTCCAACTTGCGCAATTCGCGCACCAGCGTGTAGCCAGCCAGGCCGCTTCCTAATACTACGATTGGTTTCATGGTTTACCTCAAGTCTTTCCACTGGCCGAATTGGTGCCAGATAATTGCTTTCGTGTGTGTTCACGCATTGCATCGGACCTCGCCGGCAGGTTGATCGCCAGCCCTCGCCGGATTCGGTCGCTGATGCTCGAGGTTCCCATGATGCTCAGTTTCATCATGTATCTGCGATTTACAGCTCTATCATCTCGAAATCGGACTTGGCTGCGCCGCAATCCGGGCACACCCAGCTTTCGGGAATATCCGCCCACGCCGTGCCCGGCTTGATGCCCTCGGCAGGCAAGCCGACTGCTTCATCGTATATGAAACCACAAACCACACATTGCCAAACTTTCATGTTGCTCTCCTTGGGTTAAGATGAAACTTTCGCCAATACGGCGCGATATTGATTGGCGTGACGCTCTTCAATTTTGGCCAATGCGGCAAAGCGCTTCGCAGCCTTCTCCAGCATCGCGTGAAATTGCTCGGCGTGCTCTTTTGACTCGGCGATCTGCTCGTTGATTTCCGCCACGGCAGCTGCGTGACCCTCCTGCTGCGCCGTTTTGAGGAAGCCCGGATACATCTCGGTGTATTCGTAGGTCTCGCCCTCGATTGCCATTTGTAGACAGCGTGCCGGGGTCATGGTTTCCTTGGGGTAGAGCAAATCAAGATGCCCGAAAGCATGATGCACCTCCTGGTTGGCGGTCTCTTCGAATATATGCGCCGTTTCCTCGTCGCCCGCGGCACGCGCGACTCTAGCGAAGTATCGATACTTGATGTGCGCCATCGATTCACCGGCAAATGCCGATTCAAGGTTGGCAACGGTCTTTATTTCTGGTCGTTTCATGATGTTCTCCTTAATGGTTGATCGGGTGGCTTGCTGTCCACGGGCGCAATGTAGGCCTTGCGAATCGATAAATCCAATTGATTATTTAAACGACTATGATTTATTATATAAATCATAAGGAGACCCCATCATGACCCTCAACGAGCTGCGCTACATCGTGGCAGTCGCCCAGGAGCGCAACTTCCGCCGCGCCGCAGAAAAGTCCTTCATCAGCCAACCCGCTCTTTCGCTGGCGATACAAAAGCTTGAGGAGGAGCTCGGTGTGCCCATCTTTGAACGGGGCAAGGGCGAAGTCTCGTTAACGCCTCAC
Organism: uncultured beta proteobacterium; assembly: GCA_963833515.1. Lineage (GTDB taxonomy): Bacteria > Pseudomonadota > Gammaproteobacteria > Burkholderiales > Gallionellaceae > Gallionella. The sequence continues at coordinate 148,299 of CAWHYN010000016.1, forward strand.
GGCGCACAGATCGTCGAACAGGCGCAGCGCGTGCTGGAGGAAACCGGACGCATCAGCGAGATCGCCAAGCAAGGCAGGGACCATTTGGCCGGCCCCCTGCGCGTTGGCATCATCTACAGCGTCGGCCCCTACTTGCTCCCCGACCTGATCCCCTCTCTGAAAAGACTTGCCCCCAAAATGCCGCTGGAAGTGGAGGAAAATATCACGGCCAATCTGGATGCCTTGCTGCGCAACGGCAAGCTCGATGTCATCATCATCGCGCTGCCATTCGGCGATGCGGGAATCGTTACGCAGCCCTTATATGACGAGCCCTTCGAGGTGGTAGTGGGCAGCGATCATCACTGGGCGAACCGACGCAGCATAAAGGCACAGGAACTTTCCGATGAGAAAGTGCTGTTGCTCGATTCCGGGCACTGCTTCAGTAATCAGGTCGCCGAAGCGTGCCCGGAGCTTAATCGCAAGGGCGCGGAGATCCAGCAGGGAACTTCGCTCGAAACGATACGCAACATGGTCGCCTCCGGCCTGGGCGTCACCGTGCTGCCGGCTTCGGCCAACAGCGCACGTTATCGCAGCAAATTGCTGAAAGTGATCCCCTTCACGCATCCGGCGCCATCGCGCCGCATCGCACTGGCGTGGCGCAAGAGCTTCTTCCGCCAGGAGGCTGTCGAGGTGCTTGTGCAGGCCATTGCACAAGCCAAAATACCCGGTATCAAAATGTTGCGTTAGACTGGCAACATGACGCAACACGATCTGCCCTATCGCAAGAATCCGTTACTCAGGTTGAGCTACAGCCTGATCGCGCCGCTCTACGATCTGGCGGTCTCGCGAGCGCTCAGCGAGGCGCGCGCCCAGTCACTTCGATCCTTACCAGCGAATCAGGCGGAGAACGTCTTGTTGTGCGGGATCGGCACAGGTCTCGACTTGCCGTTGCTGCCGAAACTGCATCGCTATACTGCGCTTGACTTCAATGCTGCGATGCTGTCGCGCGCAAGGGTGCGCGGAGCAGGGTTGCACGTGGAGTGGGTGCTGGGCGACTGCATGGCTTTGCCATTTCCGGACGAACAGTTCGATCATGTGGTGCTGCACCTGATCGTCGCGGTCGTACCTCAGCCGGCCCTATGCCTGAGCGAGGCAGCGCGCGTCCTCAAAACGGGCGGCACGATCTTGATATTCGACAAGTTCCTGCGCCCCGAACAGGCAGCGTGGCTGCGCCGTGCGATCAATCCGTTGTTGCGCCACCTCGCGACAAGGACAGATGTCGTTTTTGAGGACCTGTTGCAGGAGGTGCCTCAGCTGAAAAAAGTCAGCGACGTGCCGTTGCTCGCCGGCGGGTGGTTTCGCGGGATCGTATTGCGGAAAAGTTGAGGTACGCGGGCTCAATCCGCCAATAGCCCAAGCTTTCCGGCAAGCCACCTGGTGGTAGTTGCCTGGATCAGGATGGTCATCAGGATGGCAATGAAGGTGACCGAGGCGATGATCGGTGCGCCGGGGGCTTTCAAGCCAACCAGCATGCCAGCCAGCGCGCCGGGGATTACCCCGGTTTCGCGTGTCCAGCACATGAACAGCATTTCGTTGAAACTCCATTTCGCGCGGCGGTCTGGCAGGGCGCACAAAAACACAGTCACGGGGCGCGCCGCCAGAATGAAGACTATGACCACCGCGATGCCGCTGAACAACTGCTGTTTCATCAGGGCGAAGTCCACCTGCGTCCCAAGCAGGATGAAGATGAACATGCGCATGATAAAGGCCGTGGTCATCACGTACTCCTGCAGCAAATTGTCTTGCCGCGCGGTGAGCTTGAAGCCCAGTGATTTCTGGTTGCCCATCATGATCCCGAACACGAATACCGCCATGAAGCCGCTGGCCTGCATGTTGTCTGCGCCCATGTATGCGCCGATCACGGCCATCAGAGTGACTGTCGGCGAGAATTCGGCGAGGAAACCAAATCTTTCATGCGAAATAAGGAATGCCGCGAGGTAACCAAATCCTCCGCCGATGACGATGCCCAGCAGGGACTGTTTGAGCAGGCCGATGAGCGCATCTCCGGGCGAGAATTGGCCCGCTCCGCTCGCAACGCCCAATACCGTGAAAGTCAGGATTGCGCCCATCGCGTCGTTGAATGCGGATTCGCTCAGCACGGTCTGTGCCACGCGATCCTTGATGCGCACCTGCTTGAACACCGGAACCAGTGTGGCGGGATCGGTTGAGGCCAGAGTCGCGCCAAGCAACAACGCGACGACAGGCGTAAGCCCAAGGAAGTAATGTGCGGCCAGGCCGGTGATGACGGCGGTGATCAGCACCCCGACAGTAGAGATCACCGCAATTGTTACCCACACTTCCCTTAACACGTTGAGGCGGATCGAAGCGCCGCCATCGAACAGGATGTAGCTGGCTCCAAAGATCAGGATAAGCTGGTTGACCATTGAATCGGCCTGAAGATGCACGAGCCCTGATACGCTGGGGCCGAGCGCTATGCCGACCAGAAGAAACACGGCCACGTCGGGTATCCTCATTATCCGGGCGATCATTCCCGAAAACGTACCCGCGGCCAAGATGATGCCCAACATCAGCAGTGCATGCTTGGCCGATTCCAGTGAGGCGGACGCTTCCATTGTATTCCTGAGGATTTTCCGGCGATATCGGTAGTCCGGCCACTGTAACAAAAATACTTGCGCGACGCGCAGGAAGAAAAGTGCGCGGGAGCAGGCCCTGCGGTGATGCTTGACGTTGCAGAAGGTACAATCTAGAATATCCGACTGTTTAATTCGGGTACTAACAAAATGAGTCAGGACATTCAACAACGTATCAAACAGCAGGTCACCACTCATCCGGTGGTGCTATACATGAAAGGCAATCCGCAGTTTCCGCAGTGCGGCTTTTCAGCCAACGCGGTGGGCATACTGAATGCTCTCGGTGTGAAGGAAATGTTCACCGTGGACGTGTTGCAGGACCCGGAGATTCGTCAGGGCATCAAGGAGTACGCAAACTGGCCGACGATTCCACAGTTATATATCAAGGGCGAGTTCGTCGGCGGTTCGGATATCATGACCGAGATGTATCAGAGCGGGGAGTTGAAGAAGCTGCTGGGTAGCTGATGGAGCGGCTAGCCATCCCGGTACGCAGCCTCAGGATGGTTGCCGCGCGGTTGGTTACAGGCGGAAGAAGCAGCCTCCAGCAATCATGATCTCCACTCTGTCGATCGGCCTATGATTCAAAATGAAACTGTATCGCGGTCGATAGAGTCAGGCCGCGGATCCCGTCGATGTTTTCGGCAGCAGAAATCGTAAACCAAGAATCAATGTGTTTTGACGTGTCTTGCGAGGCAGCCTTATGTTGCGTCAATATGGGCGCGTCCCCGAGCGATGGCTGCCGCAACTTGATCCGGAGCGGTTCCGCCGGTGTGATTGCGGCTCGCTAACGAGCCTTCCAGCGACAGGACCTGATACACATCTTCGCCGATGTGCGTGGAGAATTGCCGGAATTCCGCGATGCTGATGTCGCTCAGGTTGCAATGGCGCTGTTCCGCAAAACGCACGGCTTGGGCAACGGCTTCGTGCGCGTCGCGGAATGGGAGGCCTTTTTTCACCAGGTAATCGGCCAGGTCCGTGGCGGTGGCGTAGCCCTGCAAAGCAGCATTGCGCATGGCCTCCGCATTGACCTTGATGCCCGGGATCATGGCTGCATAGATGCGCAGGGTTTGCGTCAGCGTTTCCACCGTGTCGAACAGCGGCTCCTTGTCTTCCTGATTGTCCTTGTTGTAGGCCAGCGGCTGACCCTTCATCAGCGTCAGCAACGCGACCAGATGGCCATTGACGCGCCCCGTCTTGCCGCGCACCAGTTCAGGCACGTCCGGGTTCTTCTTTTGCGGCATGATCGAAGAGCCGGTGCAAAACCGGTCGGCGATGTCGATGAAGCCGAAGCGCGGATTCATCCACAAGATCAGCTCTTCGGAGAAGCGCGACAGGTGTGTCATGAGGAGCGCGGCGCAAGCGGTGAATTCGATCGCGAAGTCGCGGTCCGAGACCGCGTCCAGCGAGTTCTCGCATACCCCATCAAATCCGAGCAGATCAGCAACGTATTCGCGCTTGATCGGGTAACTGGTCCCGGCCAATGCTGCCGCACCCAGCGGCAAAAGGTTCATCCGCTTGCGGCAGTCCCGTAAACGCGCCGCGTCGCGCTTGAGCATCTCGAAATAGGCCATCATGTGGTGTGCGAAGCTGATCGGCTGGGCAACCTGCAGATGCGTGAAACCCGGCATGATGGTATGGGTGTGCTGCGTGGCCAAATCGAGCAGCGCGGTCTGCAACGCCTTGATCAATCCAAGCAGCTGATCGAATTCGTGGCGCAGGTAAAGCCGCACGTCGGTCGCTACCTGGTCGTTGCGCGAACGCCCAGTGTGCAAACGCTTGCCGGCATCGCCGACCAATGCGGTGAGACGCCTCTCGATGTTGAGGTGCACGTCTTCCAGATCCGTCGACCAGACGAATTCGCCGCTGATTATCTCGTTTTCGATCTGCCCGAGGCCTCGCTTGATGTCGTTCAGGTCCTGCATCGAGATGATGTTGCAGGCCGCCAACATCTGCGCGTGTGCGAGCGAGCCCTGGATGTCGAACATGGCCAGTTTGCGGTCGAAGCCCACCGATGCGGTGTAATGCTTCACCAATTCCGCCACCGGCTCGGTGAAGCGGCCAGACCATGTATCTTTGTCTTGCATTGCTACCCCCATCTGTCCCAAAATGAAGCATGGAAAATTCAGGGCACCTCCGCCATGAATAAGGCGCTCAGTATAAGACAAAATGTCCGGCCAGACGGCTTGCCGAACTTCCGCAATCCTGGGACCCTGTTGCGCATCCTGCTGATCAGCAACGGCTTGGCGGTCCTGCAGGCGATGCTGCAGGCGAATGCTTGGATGGAAGTGCCACAGCGCATGGCGCAGATCGCTGCGTTGCTGACACCGGTTCTGCTGACCAGCGTGATGTTGCTGTGGCTGGTGCAGCCATGGCTCAACCGGTTGCCTTACTGGCAGGGCGTATTGGCAACGATGATATTAGTCGTCGTTTTGACGTTATCCATCTATCATTTCGGTGGAGAACTATACAATCCGGGCGGGAGTTCAAGCTACTTTTTTGATGACGCGCGGTATGCGTTGCTTGGCATGGTGGTGTGTGCCATTCTGCTGTTGTATTTCCGCCTGCGCTCCAAGGTATTGTCGCGTGCGATGAACGATGCTCGCTTGCAGGTCTTGCGCGCGCGCATCCGTCCGCATTTCCTGTTTAACACCATTAACGCCGTGCTCGGCATCGTTCGCACGCAGCCGCGGCAGGCCGAAACTGCGCTGGAAGATATGGCAGACTTGTTCCGCACGGCCATGTCGGAGACGCAGGACCTCGTGCTGTTGGGCCAGGAGATCCGGTTGAGCAAGCAATACCTGGCCCTGGAGCAGTTGCGCATGGGCGAACGGCTGCGCGTGGATTGGCAAGTTCAGGACGTGCCGGATGAAGTGATGATCCCGCCGTTGCTGCTGCAACCTTTGTTGGAGAACGCCGTTTATCATGGGATCGAACCGCTGTCCCAAGGCGGCATCATCCATATTACGCTAAGCCGCAGCGGTGATGAATTGCATCTCAAAGTGGAAAATCCCTGCCCGGTGCGCACCGAGGCGCCGCATCAGGGCAACCGGGTCGCATTGCGCAACATCCGCGAGCGCCTGAGCCTGCTGTTCGATGTCGAAGCACGTTATCAGGTCGAAAGCGGAAAGGATTTTTACCGCGTGGAAATCTCTTTCCCGTATATGTACCGAGTAAAGGAGCGAGCATGACAAGCGAAGTCGAATTGGCGCTGCGTGTTTTCATCGTCGATGACGAACCGCCGGCACGCAAGCGGATGCGCGATCTGTTGAACGATTGCAGCGATCAGTTGGCGCTGGAAATTGTGGGAGAGGCAGCCAACGGCCAAGAAGCACTGGACCGGCTTTCGGAGACAACTGCCGATGTGGTGCTGCTGGATATCCGCATGCCGGGAATGGACGGCATCGAACTCGCGCAACACCTGAACAAACTGCCCAAACCGCCGGTGGTCATTTTTACCACTGCTTACGATGCATACGCGATCAAGGCATTCGAGCTGCATGCGATAGACTACCTGCTCAAGCCCCTGCGCCTGGGGCGTTTGTTCGAGGCACTGAATCGCGCGCGCGAAGCGGTGCCGATACAAACGGTGGTGTTGCGCGACTTGCTGCCGGAACCCCGCAAAAACCTGTCCATCCATGAGCGCGGCAAGATCCATCTGATACCCATCGAGCAGGTACTGTATCTGCGCGCAGAATTGAAATACATCACGGTACGCACTGCCGACCGCGAATACCTGATCGAGGAATCACTCAACGCACTGGAAAAGGAATTCGCCTTGCGCTTCGTGCGTATCCACCGCAACTGCTTGATCGCGAAAGACGCGATTGTGGGATTTGAAAAGGGTGGCGATGAGGGAGAGAGCGGCTGGATGGTGAGGCTGAAAGGCTTGGATGAGCTGCTCGCAATCAGTCGTCGTCAGCAGCATATCGTCAAGGAGTTCAGCTGAACCGACTCATTCAGGTGGCAGAATGGTGAACGCGGGGCACGCGAAGTCAACATGCGGCAGAACGGGTGTCATCATCCGGCCGTATCGTATGATCCCGGCACAAGCAGATCAGCGCCTGACCGACGCGGTACATTGGTTTTGTGGCTTTCCGCATGTGCGGCCAACCTGCTTGAACCCGGATAAGGAACCGATTGATTCATGAATCCGCCTGGAACTCAGCCGCTGTTGCGCAATCCCGTGGCAATCCCGTTGATGGTGAGATGGATCGCCCGCTTCACCAGTTCGTTCTTGTCACCGGCACGGTGGCGTTGCAACAAGGCCACCTGCAAGTGGTTGAGCGGATCGATATATGGGGTGCGGGTCAGCAGGCTGCGGGCGAACGCCGGGTTGTCCTGCAGCAGCGTCGTGTTGCCGGTTATGGCGAACGTCATGGTCACGGTGCTTTCCCATTCGGCGTTGATTGCGCCGAATATGCGCTCGCGCAGTTCGACGTCCTCCAGCAGTTCGGCATAACTGGAGGCGATACCCATATCAGTCTTGGATAGCACCATGTCCATATTCGACATCAGGCCGCGAAAGAAAGCCCAGTTCTTGTACATTGCTTGAAGTTGGGCCAGGCCGGCGTCGCCCTCGCGGGCTACGAATTGCCTGACCGCGCTGCCGAAGCCGAACCAGCCCGGCAAAAGGGTACGGTTCAGGCCCCAGCTGAATACCCAGGGAATCGCACGCAGGTCTTCGATGCGATCGGACGCCTTCCGTGCCGACGGGCGGCTGCCGATGTTGAGTTCGGCGATTTCACGGATCGGCGTTGTGGTGAAAAAATACTCCGTGAAGCCTGGCGTTTCATACACCAGTTTCCGGTAAGCGGAGAACGCATCCAGGCTCAACGCCTCCATGATGCGGTGATATTCCGGCATGGTGCTGTCCGCTCCGTGGTGATGCAGCAACGTGGCTTCCATGGTCGCGGCGATCAATGTCTCGAGGTTACGCCGCCCGATCTCCGGATTGGAGTATTTGCTGGAAATTACTTCGCCTTGTTCGGTGATCCGGATCTGCCCGTTCACGCTGCCCGGCGGTTGCGCCAGGATCGCATCGTAGCTTGGGCCACCCCCCCGTCCGACCGTGCCGCCGCGTCCATGAAAAAGACGCAATTCGATGCGGTGCTTGGCGAACACCTTTACCAGCTCGAGTTCCGCCTTGTAAAGTTCCCAATTGGCGGTGAGATAGCCTCCGTCCTTGTTGCTGTCGGAATACCCGAGCATCACTTCCTGGGTGTTGCCGCGACTGCTCAGCAGCTTGCGGTAATAGGGAATCGAGAACAGTTCGTCCATGATGGTCCCGCAGCCGCGCAGGTCCTCGATGGTTTCGAACAATGGAATGATGTTCACGTGCAGCATGGGGTCCTTGCCGCCTTCCAGCAGGCCTGCCTGTTGCAGCATGAGGGCGAGCTCCAGCATGTCGCTGACCGCATCCGTCTTGGAGATGATATGGTTCGGCAACGCGGCACGGCCAAAGCGTTGGTGGATTTGCGCCGCGGCTTGCATGATGAGCAACTCGCTCTTCGCCACATCGGAGTATTGTTTCATGTCTCCCAGCAGTACCTTCCCGGATTGCAACGCGGCCAGCAAGACTTCCCTGCGCCCTGCTTCGCCCAAATCCTTATAGTTGGCCTTGCCGCTGCTGTGCGAAAATAATTCGCTGACCGTTTGTTCATGGATCGCGCTGTGTTGGCGCATGTCAAGCGGGGCGAGATGAAATCCGAACACTTCGACGGCTCGCCGCAAATAGGCGAGGCGCCCGCGGGCCAGATACACCGCGCCGTGCTTGAACAGGGAGTCGATCATCACATCCAGATCGTTCATGAATTCATCTGGCGAGGCATAAGGCTGGGCATGCTTGTCCAACGGCGGCAGATGGGAGATCCTATGGCCAAGCTGATTCGCGGTCGCTGACAGGCGCGAATAAATAAGGATCAGCGCGCGGCGATAGGGTTCATCGGCACGACCTTCGGAGACATCCCCTGAATCGTTAGAAAGCTTGCGCAGCTCATCGCTGACTTCCACCAGGCGGTCGGTCAGGCTGAGGCGGGTGCCAAGGAGGTTGGTCTCGCTCAAGTAATGTTCGAATGCCAGCGAAGAATGCTGCTGCACCGCATCAAGCATCACATCGTGGGTCACGAAGGGGTTGCCGTCGCGGTCGCCGCCGATCCAGCTGCCCACCCGCAACAGGGGGGGGATATGGATATCCTTGTCAAAGCGCGCCTCGAGCTGCTTTTCAAGGTAGGCATAGATCTTGGGAATCTCGCTCAGGAAAGTGTAGCGGTAAAACTCCAGGCCGTTCTTGATCTCGTCGCGCACGGTCAGCTTTGCGGTACGCAACATGCGGGTCTGCCACAGGATCAACACAAAGCGATGCAGGGTTTCTTCGTTGTCTGCCAGTTCATCTGGCGTCATGTCGACGCGATCGCGCTCTGACAGCAGACGCGAAATGATCAACTGACAATCGAGGATGCTCTTGCGCTGCACCTCGGTGGGATGCGCCGTCAAAACGGGCGAGATCAGCGCGCTGTTTAGAAAGGCCTGCAGCTTCTTCTTGCTGATGCGCTTCTCTGTGACACGCTCCAGTGCCAGTAACAGGCTGCCGTCTTTCGGTGGACTGCCGGACTGGAGATGGGCGCGATGCCTGCGATTGTGATGCAGGTCTTCGGCGATGTTGGACAGTTGCGAGAAGTAGTTGAAGGCGCGTACCACGACGAGGGTCTCACTCGGAGAAAGGGCGTCGAGGGTCTGCTCGAGCTGGACGCGATCGCGGTCATCCTGCGTCTTGCGGAAGCGCACCGCCGCACGGCGCACGCTTTCGATCAACTGGTAGGACGCTTCGCCCTCCTGTTCGCGCAGCGTTTCGCCAAGAATGCGGCCAAGCAGCCGCACATCATCGCGCAGCGGCAAATCCTTGCTGGAAATATCGGTCGGGGCGGCAATCAAGTTCATCACGTTCTCGGCACAAAGGCATGACGCACCTTATGTTAGAATGCGTCGGATACCTTTGTTTATTTAACCACTTTCAGGCACAAAATTTCAGGAAAATCCATGAGCAAGACATCCCACCCAGGCCCCGCTCGATTAGTGATAGCTTCGCGTGAAAGCGCGTTGGCGATGTGGCAGGCGGAACATATTCGAGACAGGCTGCGCGCATTATATCCGCAAACCGACGTCAGTATATTGGGCATGACCACTCAGGGCGACCAGATTCTCGACGTTACCTTGTCCAAGATCGGCGGCAAGGGCTTGTTCGTCAAAGAGCTGGAGACTGCCCTGGAGGACGGTCGCGCCGATCTCGCCGTGCATTCCCTTAAGGACGTGCCGATGAACCTGCCGGAGGGTTTTGTGCTGGCCGTGATAGGGGAACGCGAGGACCCGCACGATGCATTTGTTTCGAACACGCATGAGAATCTGGCCGCGCTGCCGGCCGGGAGCGTGGTGGGTACGTCCAGCCTGCGCCGCGAGAGCCAGCTACGCGCGCGTTTTCCTCATCTGAAGATCGAGCCATTGCGCGGCAACGTGCAAACGCGTTTGCGCAAGCTGGATGAAGGCAAATATGCCGCCATCATCCTTGCCGCCGCAGGATTGAAGCGACTGGGCTTGGGTCAGCGCATCCGCGCGTTGATCAGCAGCGAAGACAGCTTGCCGGCAGTGGGACAGGGCGCGTTAGGCATCGAGTGTCGCGCGGATCGTGCCGATGTGATCGCCTTGCTTCAACCGCTGCATCATCCTGATACCGCTGCCTGCGTGCTGGCGGAACGTGCCCTAAGCCGCGCGCTGGCGGGTAGTTGCCAGGTTCCGCTGGGCGGCTTTGCCCAGGTCAGGAACGGCAAGTTGCGCATGCGGGGCTTCGTGGCCAGCCCGGATGGGAAGCGCATGACGAGTTCGGAGCAGATCGGCGAGATCGCCAATCCGGAAGCACTGGGAAACAAAGTGGCCGACGCGCTGCGTGCGCAGGGCGCGGACGAAATCCTCGCCGCGCTGAATGGCTAGTCAGCCACTGCAAGGATTGACCATCGTCGTCACGCGACCGCGTGATCAGGCAGCCCAATTGGCGCGGAGTATCGAGCAGGCAGGGGGCATTCCCTTGCTGTTCCCGTTGCTGGACATCTCGGCAGCACACGATACCCGCACTCTGTCCGACCAAATCGCCCGCCTTGAACAATTCGACCTCGCAATCTTCATCAGCCCGAACGCCGTGCATTATGGCATCGCCGCGATACGCGCGGCGGGCAGGTTTTCAGGCGCGTCCCAGCGCGCTGAAGGTACAACGTCGGACAGCGGGGGGGCAAAGGGGGAGCAGCTCGAGCAAGCGGCTGGCTTTGCCAGCAACGTGTTGCTACCGGCATCTCTGAAAATAGCGACCGTCGGCCAGGGTAGCGCGAAAGCGCTGCGTGAACTGGGGATCGCCAACGTCATCGCACCCACTGAACGCTTCGACAGCGAAGGCCTGCTCGCCTTGCCGGAATTGCAAAATGTCGCGGGATGGCGCGTGATCATATTTCGCGGCGAGGGCGGACGTGAGTTGCTGGGCGACACGCTCAGGGCGCGCGGGGCGACCGTGGAATATGCCACGTGCTATCAGCGCAGCAAGCCGCAGCAGGATGCAAATGACTTGCTGGCCGCCGGCCCGGATTCGATCACCGTGACCAGCAGTGAGGCGTTGGGATATCTGTGGCAAATGCTGGATGCGAGCGCCCGGGTCGCATTGCGCGACACGCCGCTATTCGTGCCGCATGCACGCATTGCCGAACTTGCTCGCTCGCAGGGCTGGCGTCAGGTGGTTCTGACGGGCTCCGGAGATGACGGAATGTTGTCCGCTTTGATAACATGGGCTGGTCAGAGGACAGAGGCGAAGCACGGATGAGGATGGACAGCGGGATGAGGCTGGAAGTGAAAGCCGTTCCCAGGAGCTTGGCCCTTCAGTGCCAGGTCGCCGCAACCTAGTCCCTTTATGAAAGGCATCGAATGAGCGAGCAAATGTCACCCCCGGGAAATGGCGAGCCGGATAATGTCAAGCCAGAGGCTACGGCGTTGCCAGAGCAGCAGCGCCCGGCGCACAGGATCTCGGTAGCGGACCTGGTTGCAAACGCCAGTCTTACTCATCTGACGCTGGCGGTGCTGGTGATAATCTTTCTGTGGCAATGGCTGGACGGGCATCGCGCCATTAGCGACATGCAGCAGCAGCTAGCCAAGAAGATCGCGGAGATGGATGGCAGTAACAAGGCCAATCAGATGTTGGTGACGCAAACCCAGGATCAAGTGCGTGAGCTGTCGACCAAATTCACGATGTTGGAATCACGTTATGCCGAGTCGCAGAATCAGCGTGCCGCGCTGGAAGCTCTGTATAACGACCTCACGGTCAGCCGCGACGAAACTGCGCTGGCGGAAGTCGAACAGTTGTTGCTGATCGCCGCGCAGCAATTGCAACTGTCGGCCAATGTAAAGGCTGCATTGATCGCCATGCAAAATGCAGATGCGCGCTTGCAGCGCATGAACCGGCCGGCCTTCAACGGGATGCGCAAGGCCATCAGTCAGGATATGGACAAGCTGCGGGTCCTGCCCGACGTGGATATAACAGCCATCAATTTTCAACTTAACAATCTGATCACCACTGTGGACCAGATGCCGTTGGCCTATCAGCCGCATTCGGCGAATGATGCGGTCGCACCGACAGTTCCGCCAAAGGACGAAACGGCTTGGCAAAGATTGCTGCGCGAGGTCTGGCAGGAGGTCAAACAGCTGGTGCGCGTTGAAAACACCGGCAAGGCCGAGATTCCGGTACTCCCACCCAACCAGGAATTTTTCCTGCGCGAGAATCTCAAGCTGCATTTGCTATCGGCGCGCCTCGCGCTGCTGTCGCGCGACGAAGATAGCTTCGGGCTGGAGTTGAAGACGGCGCAATTGTGGACGGCACGCTACTTCGACAGCAAATCGAGCGAAGCCGTGCGGATGTCGGACGCGCTGAAGAAACTTGCCGCTTCCGATATCCGCATCGAGTTGCCTGACATCAGTGTGAGCCTGCAGGCGGTGCGAAACTACCGCCTGACGCATGAAAGAGAGCCAAGGGCCACGCGATGAAATACCTTCTCTGGATACTCGGGCTGTTTGCCGCTGCGGTGGCCCTCACTGCCGCGGCGCACAATCCGGGCTATGTGCTGCTGGTGTATCCGCCTTATCGCATCGAACTGTCGCTTACGCTGTTCATCATCCTGACGCTGCTGACCTTTGTAGTCGGTTACGGGCTGGCGAGATTGGTCGCTGCAATCCTGCAATTACCGACCCACGTGCAGAAATTCCGCCGTGAACGTGCTCAAGCCAAGATCCGGGAACTGCTGGACGAGGAGCTCAGGGCGTTTTTCGAAGGCCGTTACGCCGCTTCGGAAAAGGCCGCGTCGCGGGCGATGGAATTGGGCGATACCTCCGCCTTGCATCCTATCATCGCAGCACGTTCCGCTCATGAATTGCGCGAATACGAAAAGCGCGACGCCTATCTGTCCGCGGCGGAAGGCAAGACGATAGGCGATTCCACCATGCGCCTGATGACGACCAGCAAATTTCTGCTCGACCAGCGCGATCCTCGCGCGGCATTGAATGTCCTGCAGGAATTACGCGACAGCGGGGTCAAGGGCCATCTCGGCGCGATGTCGCTGGAACTCAAGGCGCATCAGCAGGCGGGCAATTGGGACGATGTCTTGGAGGTGGTCGACAAGCTGGAAAAGCGTGATTCCATCGACGCGACGCTGGCAGCGCAGTTGCGCCAGCAGGCCTGGCTTGAAAAGATACGGCGGCAGGAAGACTTGGCAGGCCTGACTGCCTGCCTGAAGAATATTCCTGCGGATTTCAAGCGGCGTAGCAAGATTGCCGCAACCTCCGCGCGTGCATTGATGCATCTTGGCAGCGGTGCGCTTGCGCAGCAAATGCTGACCGATAGTCTGAACACGCAATGGGACAGTGAGCTGGTGGCATTGTATGGCGATTGCCAATCAGGTGATGTGGTCGCGCAAATCGAGCAGGCCGAGAAATGGCTCAATCAGCATAAACAAGATGCCGGATTGCTGCTCGCGCTCGGCAAATTGTGCTTGCATCAAAAGTTGTGGGGCAAGGCACAAAGCTATCTGGACGCCAGCAACAGCATCGCGCCCAGCCATGCAGCCTATACCGCGCTGGGAAAGCTCGCAGATCGCCTGGGTAAGCCTGACGTGGCGTTCAAATATTATCAGCAGGCGATGGAGCTGGTGAAACAATGAGGCGTGAAAAGAAATGCATGAATGCCCGGATTCCAGTCATGTCTTGGACGCAAACGTAAAGGCGTCGGAATAGAATGCCTCGTTTGGCAGTCCGCGCAGCGCAGTGAAGTCACGGTGAGCGGCCTCCACGACTACGGGCGCGCCGCACGTATAGACTTCGTATTGCGATAGATCAGTGTAATCGTCCAGCACCGCCTGGTGCACGAATCCGGTGCGCCCCTGCCAGCGATCTTGCGGCAGGGGTTCGGACAGCACCGGCGTAAACTTGATGCCTTTCCTTTCCCATTGCCTTGCCTGATCGAGCATATACAAGTCCGCCAGCTTGCGCGCGCCCCAATAAAAATGCATCGGGCGCTTTATGCCGATATGGAGCGCGTGCTCGATGATCGCCTTGATCGGGGCGAAACCGGTGCCGCTGGCGACAAAGATGATGGGCTTGTCAGAATCCTCGCGCAGGAAAAAGGTGCCCAGCGGCCCTTTGAACCGCAGGATGTCGCGCTCTTTCATGACCTCGAAGACATGGCGGGTAAACGTGCCGCCCGTGATATTGCGGATGTGCAGTTCGAGAAACTCGTCGTTGTGGGGGGCGTTGGCCAACGAGAAACTGCGCGGCTTCTCATCCTTGAGGAGTATGTCGATGTACTGTCCCGCCAGGAACTGCAAGCGTTCATTGGCGGGCAGCTTGAGCGACAGCACCATTACGTCCGGCGCCGGCCGCTCCATTTTCTGGACGCGGCACGGCATGGTCCTCACCGGAATATCCTTGACCGCACTCACTTCGCGGCATTCGATGGTAAGATCTGACAGTGGCTTGGCGCAGCAGAATAGTGCCATGCCCGCAGCCTTTTCGGCATCGCTCAAGGCGCCTTCCTGATACTTCCCGTAATCCACCTGCCCCGTCACGACCTTGCCTTTGCAAGTTCCACAAACCCCGTCGCGGCAACTGTATGGCAGGGTGAAGCCATGCCTGAGAGCGGCTTCGAGTATGGTCTCATGGCCTTCGATCGGGAAGTTGTGGCCGCTGGGTTGAATTACGGTGTGGAACGTCATAATGGATTTGCAGTTTTCGCGAAAGGACGAATTTTAACGCATAATCAGGCTATGGAACGCTTGTTGATCATAGGTTGTGGTGATGTCGCCCGGCGCGCGATACCTTTGCTGAAGAAGGGGTATCAGGTGTTTGCTTTGGTGCGCAATCCGGCTTATTGCGCAAGACTGCGCTCAATGGGTGTGAAGCCTCTTTTGGGCGATCTGGACGATCGCTCCAGCCTTGCGCGAATCGCCGGGCTTGCCGACGCGGTGCTGCACTTTGCGCCGCCGCCCAATGTTGGGACGCAAGACAGTCGCACGCACAATCTGCTCAGCGCCCTGTCCCAGGGCAGGCCGCCGAAGCGCTTGGTGTACATCAGTACCAGCGGCGTATATGGCGATTGTGCAGGTGAATGGGTAAGCGAAACCCATACGCTGAATGCCAGTACGGCGCGCGCCCAACGGCGCATAGATGCCGAGCGCCAGGTGCGCGCCTGGGCGAATCGCAACCGGGTACAAGCCAGCATACTGCGTGTGCCCGGCATCTATGCCGCAGACCGCCTCCCGCTAAAGCGACTGGAGCAGCGTACGCCGGGCATCATCGCCGGCGAGGACGGCTATACCAACCACATCCATGCGGACGATCTGGCGCGCATCAGCGTCGCGGCGTTGCAACGCGGCAAATCGTGTCGCGTATATCACGCCAGCGACGACAGCCCGTTGAAGATGGGCGAATATTTCGACCACGTGGCAGATGCGTTCGGAATGCCGCGCGTGCCGCGCATCAGCCGTGCCGAGGCGCAGCGTGTGTTGCCGGACGCGTTGCTGTCCTTCATGAATGAATCCAGAAGACTGACCAATCAGCGCATGAAGCGGGAATTGAAAGTGAAATTGAGTTATCCGACGGTGGCGGATCTGCTCGCGGAGGTCAGGTCTTGAGGCTATTGCTCAACGCGATGAGCTGATCCAGCTTGGCTTTTGCCGCGCCGCTGGCAATCACCTGGTCTGCCTTTTGTACGCCACGCTCCAGTGTGCTGGCCAGGCCCGCCACGTAAATGGCTGCACCGGCATTCAACTGTACGATGTCGCGGGGTGCACCGGCTTGGTCATCCAATACGCCCATTAATTTCTCGCAAGCTTCATCCTTGTTGGCAACCCGCAGCATACCGATCGGCGCGCTGGTCAGCCCGAACAGGCCGGGGTGGACGGTGTATTCACGGACTTCACCGCCCTTCAGTTCCCCAACATATGTCCCTTCGGAGATCGATATCTCATCCATGCCATCCGCGCCATGGACAACCAGGACGTGGCGGCTCCCCAGACGCTGAAGCACGCGCGCCTGAATGCCGACCAGGTCCTGGTGAAACACGCCCAGCACCTGGTTGTCGGCGCCGGCGGGATTGGTCAGCGGCCCTAGCACGTTGAAGATGGTTCGCACACCGAGTTCGCGGCGCACCGGTGCGGCATGCTTCATTGCGCCGTGAAAATTGGGCGCGAACATGAAGCCGATGCCGATCTGGTCTATGCACTGGCCGACCTGCTCCGGGGCCAGATTGATGTTGACGCCGAGCGCTTCCAGCACGTCAGCCGACCCGCAGGTCGAAGACACCGAGCGCCCTCCGTGCTTGGCGACACGCGCACCTGCCGCTGCGGCGACCAGCGCGCTGGCGGTGGAAATGTTGAACGTGTGCGTGGCATCGCCACCGGTACCGCAGGTGTCCACAAGATGGCTGCGATTGGTGACCGGCACCTTTCCGGCGAATTCACGCATCACTTGCGCGGCGGCGGAGATCTCGCCGACAGTTTCCTTCTTGACCCGCAGGCCGATCAGGATGCCGGCTATCTGTGCCGGGGTGACTTCGCCGCCCATGATTTGGCGCATCAACGACAGCATCTCGTCGTAAAAGATTTCGCGCTGCTCGATCAGGCGGGTCAGTGCTTGTTGCGGCGTGATCATGGCTATTTTTTCCCCTTCAGAAAATTATCGAGCATGTCATGCCCGTGTTCGGTAAGTATTGATTCCGGGTGAAACTGCACACCATGCACTGCCAGTGTCCTGTGACGCACCCCCATGATCTCGCCATCATCCGTCCAGGCGGTTATCTCCAGGCATTCCGGCAACGTCTCGCGTTCGATCACCAGCGAATGGTAACGGGTCGCGGTGAACGGGTTCGGGAGGCCGGTGAACACGCTGGTGTTGTTGTGGTGGATCGCCGATGTCTTGCCGTGCATCAGCTGTTTGGCGTGGACGATATGCCCGCCAAAGGCCTGGCCGATGCTCTGGTGTCCGAGGCATACGCCTAGAATCGGGATCCTGCCGGCGAACTTCCGAATCACTTCGACCGAAATCCCCGCCTCATTCGGTGTACAGGGGCCGGGCGACACCACGATATGCTGCGGGTTCATCTTCTCGATCTGGGCAATCGTGATCTCGTCGTTGCGATGCACCACCACCTCTTCACCCAGTTCGGCAAAATACTGCACCAGGTTGTAGGTAAAGGAGTCGTAGTTGTCTATCATCAAAAGCATGTTCGTTCCAATTCTTAATTCTTCGCCCGTATCATACTCAAAGCTACCGCTTCGGCAACCTCAATCCCGTCCACCGCCGCCGAAAGGATTCCACCTGCATAACCAGCACCTTCTCCCGTCGGATAGAGGCCTTTGGTGTTGATGCTCTGATAGTCATCCTTGTTGCGATTGATGCGAATTGGCGAAGATGTGCGCGTCTCCACGCCCGTCAAGACGGCATCGGGCAGATCGAAGCCCTTGAGCTGCCTCGCGAAGGCAGGCAGTGCTTCACGTATTGCAGCAATCGCGTAGTCCGGCAGCGCAGTAGACAGGTCGGTAAGGTGCAGGCCTGGCGTGTAGGAAGGCTGCACCTCGCCCAATTCCGTTGAAGGCCTGCCTGCGAGAAAGTCACCGACCAGTTGACCGGGCGCCCGATAGTTGCCGCCCCCCAACTCGAAGGCGCGCGCCTCCCAGCGGCGTTGAAATGCCACCCCCGCCAAGGGGTCGCCCGGGTAATCATGCTCGGGCGTCACGCCCACGACGATGCCGCTGTTGGCATTGCGCTCGTTGCGCGAATACTGGCTCATGCCATTGGTGACGACCCGCCCCGGTTCGGACGTGGCGGCAACCACCGTGCCGCCCGGGCACATGCAGAAGCTGTAGACGGAGCGGCCGTTGCTGGCGTGATATACCAGCTTGTAGTCGGCTGCGCCAAGCAACGGATTCCCGGCGTTCGTGCCGTAACGGGCGCGGTCGATCAGCGACTGCGGATGTTCGATGCGAAAGCCGACCGAGAACGGCTTGGCCTCGATATGGATGCCTCGTTTGTGGATCATCTCGAAGGTGTCACGCGCGCTATGGCCAATCGCGAGCACCAGGTGAGCCGTGGCGATATGTTCGCCGCTGGCAAGTACCACGCCCGTCACTTGCCCGTCTTTGATGGCGATGTCGTCGACGCGGTTCTCGAAGCGTATCTCGCCGCCAAGCGACTGGACCGTCTCGCGCATCTTCTCAACCATGCCGACCAGGCGAAACGTGCCGATGTGCGGATGGCTCACGTAGAGGATTTCTTCCGGGGCGCCCGCCTTGACGAACTCGTCCAGGACTTTCCTGCCCAGGTACCTGGGGTCCTTGATCTGGCTGTAAAGTTTGCCATCAGAGAACGTGCCCGCACCGCCTTCGCCGAATTGCACGTTGGATTCCGGGTTCAGCACGCCCTGACGCCAGAGTCCCCACGTGTCCTTGGTACGTTCCCGCACGGCCTTGCCCCGCTCCAGAATGATGGGGCGAAAGCCCATCTGCGCCAACAGCAGCCCTGCAAACAGGCCTGCCGGACCCATGCCGATCACCACTGGGCGCGAAGCCAGATTCTTTGGGGCATGCGCGACGAAATGGTAGCGGGTGTCAGGCGAGGGTCTCACATGAGGGTCATTTTTGAAGCGTGCCAGTATTGCTGCCTCGGCGCTTGCCCCAGGCATGTTGGCCTTCAGGCCAGATTGCGGGAGAAGGTGCGGCGTTGATGGGCCTGCGCCAGAAGGCTTCCCATTGCCGGTTCGAGCCTGAATTTCCACATCCAGCGTGTAAGTGAACAGGATCGCGTTCGGCTTGCGCGCGTCCACGCCGCGCTTGAAAACGGTGTAGCGGACCAGTTCATCGTCGGTGATACCAAGACGCTTGAGGATCGCAGCCCTGATTTCGCCTTCGGCATGGGCCAACGGCAGTTTGACTTCGGTAAGGCGGAGCATCGCGCTACGAGTCGAAATTGTTGTCGAGACCCGCGAGCACCATCTCTGCTGCGCGCAAGACAGCACGCGCCTTGTTCAGTGTTTCCATCCATTCGCTATCTGGCACCGAATCGGCGACGATGCCCGCTCCGGCTTGAGCGTACAACATTTGGTCTTTCACGACGGCGGTGCGCAGCGCGATCGCCAGATCCATGTCGCCGTTGAAGCCAAGATAGCCGACCGCACCGGCGTAGATGCCGCGCTTGCTGGGTTCCAATTCATCGATGATCTCCATCGCCCGCACCTTCGCAGCGCCGGACACTGTGCCGGCAGGAAAGGTGGCCTTGAGAACGTCCATCGCGTTGAAGCCGGGTTTGAGCCTTGCTTCGACGTTGGATACGATGTGCATCACATGCGAGTAGCGTTCGATGATCATCTTCTCCGTCAGCTTCACGGTCCCGTTTCGCGCGACACGACCGACATCGTTACGACCAAGGTCGATCAGCATCAGGTGTTCAGCCAGCTCCTTCGGATCAGCCAGCAGATCCTGCGCGAGTTCGGCATCCCGCTCCTGCGTCTTGCCCCGCGGGCGGGTTCCCGCAATGGGCCGCACCGTGACCGTGTCGCGCTCGAGGCACACCAGAATCTCGGGCGACGCCCCGACGACATGATGATCGCCCATATCGTAATAGAACATGTAGGGCGATGGATTGACGCTGCGCAGCGCGCGGTACAGCGACAAAGGCGCTGCCGGGAACGGTTGCGCCATGCGTTGCGACAGAACCACCTGCATGATGTCGCCATCGAAGATGTATTGCTTGGCCTTGACCACAGCCTTTTTGAAGGCGGTTTCGCCGAATTCGGAACGTGCCTCGCCGCCGTGCATCGGTGGTGCATGGGGGATTTCCACCGGCAGTCTTAAGCGCGAAGTCAGTTCCTGCAATCGATGCCTGGCTTGCGCGTACGCATCGGCCTCTTCGGGATTGGCATATACGATGAAAGTGAGTTTGCCGGTGAGGCTGTCCACCACCGCCAGTTGTTCGGTGAGCATCAACAGAATGTCCGGCGTCCCAATGGCATCTGGCTTATGAACCTTGGCCAGGCGTGGTTCGATATAACGTATTGTGTCGTAGCCGAAATAACCGGCCAGCCCACCGCAAAAGCGCGGAAGATCGGGCAGGGATGCAACCTTGAAACGCGTCTGGTATTCGCGGATGAAATCCAGCGGATTGTCCACTTCGTGCCTGGTTTCAGTATCCTTGTGGGCCAGGGTCACTTGGTTGCCACGTACCGTGAGGCGCGTATTGGCGGACAGGCCGATGAAGGAATAGCGCCCGAAACGCTCGCCGCCCTGTACAGATTCAAGCAGGTAGGTAAACGGCTTGTTGGCGAGTTTCAGATACAACGACAGCGGCGTGTCGAGGTCTGCAAAGGTTTCGCATACCAGCGGAATGCGGTTGTAGCCTTGTCGGGCAATCGCGTTGAATTCTTGTTCGGTGAGCGGGCGTGACATAAAAACCTCCTTGAGTGTTTCGAAAGACGATGAGCGGGCGCGGTGCGTGCGGTGATACTGCACTCACCATCGCCAACCGGTCGTCTTCGAAAAATTCAGGTTTCTATGGATCATGTGTTCAAACGCGCTTGATGAGAGGCAAGGCAGCGGACAGGTTGGCGATTACCGCGTCCAGGAAAAGGCTGTCCACGGGTTCACCATGATTGTAGCCGTACGGCACGCAGAACACCGGGCAGCCCGCAGCGCGTGCGGCAACGGTATCGTTGAGGGAATCGCCGATCAGCAACAATTTCCCGATAGGTACCCCAAAAAATTTTGCGGCATGGAGCAGCGGCATCGGATGAGGTTTCTTCTCCGGTAAAGTGTCGCCGGACAGGACAATCTCGAAATACTTCGCCAGACCGACACCCTTCAGCAATGGCTCCGTGTAGCGCGCAAGTTTGTTGGTGATGCAACCCAGCCGGAAACCGGCCGCCTTCATGGCGTCCAGCCCTTCGATCACGCCTCCGAAAGGCTTGCTTTCCAGCAGCAGCGCAGTGTAGTGCTTCTCGAAAATCGGCATGGCATGTTCGTAAAGCGCGGCATCCGGCGTGGCGTGCATATCACCGGTCAGCGCACGTTTCACCAGCCAGCTGATGCCGTTGCCGATGTAGCTAGCCAACAATTCCTGCGACACCGGTGAGTAATCCATTTCGCGCAGCATGCGGTTGGCCGCTTCGGAAAGCTCGGGTGCGGTATGCAACAGCGTGCCATCGAGATCGATAACGATGGCAGAAATGCTGATCGGGAAATGTACTGCTTGCATTACCGGCTGACTTTGGCAAGTTCGGCGCGCATTTCGCCAATGACGGTGTTGTAGCGGTTCTTGTCCTTTTCGTTACGCTTGCTGAATATGGCCGATCCCGCCACGAAAGTATCAACGCCCGCCTCAGCCACTTCGCGAATATTCGCCGGACCTACGCCACCGTCGATCTCAAGCCGAATGCTGTGGCCGGAAGCGTCGATCATCTTGCGCACCCTGCGCGCCTTGTCCAGCACGTGGGGGATGAATTTCTGGCCGCCGAAACCAGGGTTTACGGACATCAAGAGCACCATGTCGAGTTTTGGCAGCGTGTATTCCAGGACATCCAGCGGCGTAGCCGGGTTGAACACCAGACCGGCCTTGCAGCCGTTCTCCTTGATCAGTCCGATGGTGCGGTCGATGTGCTCGGAAGCTTCAGGGTGGAAAGTGATGTAGGTCGCGCCCGCCTTGGCGAAGTCGGGAATGATGCGATCCACTGGCTTGACCATCAGATGAACGTCGATCGGCGCGGTGACGCCGTGCTTGCGCAGCGCCTCGCAGACCAGCGGACCTATGGTCAGGTTTGGTACATAGTGATTATCCATCACATCGAAATGAACGATGTCAGCGCCGGCGGCGAGAACGTCGTCGACTTCTTCGCCCAATTTGGCGAAATTGGCGGAAAGAATACTCGGAGCGATTTGATACATGATGGATTCCTCGTGGGATCGGATTCTTGAAAGCCTATTCTAACCGAATACTTGAGTGGTTGGCAGAGGTGCGGGAAAATCTGCGGCAAGAAAAATTGCGTGACGCGCATTCTGGTTGTCACGCGAGGCCGTTGCTTTACGGCTGCTGCAGGGCCCTTGCCAAGGCGGTCAGATTTGGCTATTTAAGTATACTGTCCACCATGGTATTGACGGAATAATTACACCCCTCGCAATTTCGAGGTTAACGTACTGCCAATCGAGGAGAACAAGAACATCTGCAAAATTGGTTCAAGCAGGGAAGCGAGTTATCAGCCGGTTTGTCATCTGGCGAGCGGGCATGTCGCCGGGTTCGAAGCATTGATCCGATGGCACCATCCGACTGACGGACTGATGCCGCCCAATGATTTCTTGTGGATTGCGGAACAGACCGGCTTGATACACGCGGTTTGCCTATGGACGCTGGAGCGCGCATGCAGAGATTGGATGACGCTAAGAAGATTCACGGACCATCCAGCGCCGTTTGTCAGTGTCAATCTGTCGGCAGCACAGCTGAATAACGAGGTATTGGTTGAGGATGTTAAATCCATCATGGCGAATCACAATATGAATGCCGGGGAATTGAAGCTGGAGCTGACCGAAACCGTCATGGTCGAACACCCTGAGACTGCGCTGAAGATCATGCGCAGGCTGATTGGATTGGGATGCAGCCTTGCGCTTGATGATTATGGCGCTGGCCATTCCGGACTGGGACATTTGCAGCGGTACCCGCTGGACACTCTCAAGATTGATAGTGCATTCGTCGAGCCGATGCTGGAGTCTACCCAGAGCCTGGAGATCGTGCGTTCAACGATCACACTGGCGCATTCGCTCGGCATGCGCGTGGTCGCCGAAGGGGTCGAAGCCGAAAACGTCAGGGCAAAGCTTTTGGGGATGAAGTGTGACTTCGGCCAGGGTTGGTTCTTTGGCAGGGCTGCCACGTTGCAGGAGTTGGCAGCGCATTATGCGAAGGCATGATCTGGCGATGACTCAAAACTGCTCGTTCTCTCCCAGATACCGCCACTGACCAACCGGCAGATCCCCCAGTTTCACCTTGCCGATTCGGATGCGCTTCAGTCCGCTGACTTTCAATCCGACCAGTTCGCACATGCGGCGAATCTGCCGCTTTTTTCCTTCGCATAGCACGAAGCGCAACTGATCTTCGTTTTGCCATGTCACTTTGGCGGGCTTGAGATATGTTCCGTCCAGCTTCAGGCCCTGGTTGAGCAAGGCCAACCCGCTGCTCTCCAGTTTTCCTTGTACGCGCACCAGATATTCCTTTTCCACCGTGGAGTCTTCGCCAATCAGTCGCTTGGCGATACGGCCATCCTGAGTGAGTACCAGCAAACCCTGCGAGTCAATATCCAGACGGCCTGCCGGCGCGAGTCCAAGCAACTGGCTGCGATGGAAGCGCAGTGGTGACGGATCTTCCGCCCACCGTGTCGCACCGTCCAACAGCGTGATTGCCGGTTTGTAATTGTGCTCGGCTTGTCCGGACACATAGCCGATGGGCTTGTTGAGCAAAAACGTCACGCGTTGGCGCTGGGTGTTTTGCGCCGGGGTGCGCAATTTCACTTGCTGGGTTGGATACACCTTGCTGCCAAGCTCGCTGACGACTTCACCATCGACCTCGACCCAGCCTTTCTCGATATAGCTGTCCGCTTCGCGGCGGGAGCATAGGCCGAGTTCTGACATGCGTTTGGATAAGCGGATCTTTTCCATGGAAATCTTGTGCGGACAGTTGTGGAGGGGGCGATTTAAGCACAAGGCAGAGTGCCGCGAGAAATTAAAGTTCCCGATGCAAAGCCAGGTTCAGGGCAATGTTGCGTGCAGGGCATTCGCCTATATGACTTTAAGGTTCCGATGTGAGCCTTGCGGCGCGACGCAGTCACGTTGCAAGACCTTTAAAACGTAACCATGGCAACCATCAATTGGCAACATAACCTGTTTGCAATTGATCGGTGTAAGTCGCACCAGAAGATGAAACGGTAACCTCAACCGCAGCCCCCGCAGTGGGAGATAAATAGTACGTAATGTCTTGCGCAGTCGTTGTATCAACAACGTTTATTTGGAGGCAGTCATCAAATGTTCCTGCAGGAACGGTTCGCGTGATGTTAAAGGCTGCAATTGTTGCACTCTGTGTTGCGTTTGGAGCGTATGTGGTTCCTACAGAGAAAACGGCGGGCAACACCGTCGTAATTGCACCGGTGCTGTCCGTGGAGATCCACGCGCCGGCACCATCGATTTGATCCGTGCGCGTCAGACTGCCACTTGCATATGATGAGGTGTCGGAATACGTCACCAGGCCGCCAGCGGAAGCGATAACGGTCGTATTATTCGTATAGGTTTGTGCCGACGGCTGCCCTGTTGTCGTCCAGAGCCATGACCACGCGTTGCCGACGGACGTTTTAGTGAAATATTGAGCGGCAGTGGCGCTGAAAGGGGTAACCGTAAAGATCGCGGGCGAAGTGGCCGTCTGGCTGTCTACTGTCACCGAGATCGTGCCGCTGTTTGCGGTGGCCGGAACGGTCGCGATAAGCTGGTTGGCTGTCGCACTGGTAACGATCGCAGGAACGCCATTGAAATTGACTGTGTCATTGGCCGCTATCGCGCTGAAATTGGCACCTGCAATGGTCACGGCTGTTCCTGCCGCGCCTTGGGCTGGGTTGACCCCGGTTACCATCAGCATGCTGCTGCCGCTCGGCGTGCCTGCATACGCTGCGGGCAGCGCGGTGTTAAGGTTTGTGACCGCGGCGGTCGAGAAGCCGGTGGATGCGCAACCCAGCAGTGCCGTGTAGTTGACACCGGTGTCAGTCATGGCAGTCTGCAGCGCAGCCAGCATGTCATCCCCAGGGTCGCCGGCGACAGCCGTGAACGGCGCAGTGATCGGATTGATTTTGCCAAGGGGAGGAAGTCCGCTAAGGGCGGAGTCCAGTTTGAAAAGAGCAATGTTGACCGAGTCCGTGGTGATGGTCGAGACGGTATCACCGGTCAGTCCTGAGAACCATGCACCGGGCGTTGCCGTGCCTGCCAGATTCGCCATGGTCAGGTCGGTCAGCGGGCTGATATTCGCGTTGTCTGGGCTCGAGGCGATGGAGTGATAAGGTGTGGTGTTCGTCACGCCGTTGACGGTTCCACCGCTGACCTCGATCGCGCACGGCAGAGTCACTCCGGAAAGGTTGACGTGCCACGCGCCGGCGCTGCTTGTTGACACGGGGAGTGCGCTGCCTCCCGCGCATTTGAGCTGGACTTTGCCGTTGGCGATCGGATAGCCTACCGCTGCCACGCCTGTCAAGGTGCCGGGCGTGGCCGTTGGGTTGACACCGTCTCCGCACCCTGGCAATACGCCAATCGTTGACAGGATCAGAACAATTTCTTGGATCCGGTTTCTAATGAGATTCGCCCCAGTATAGCTTGAGATTGATTGCGTGATACCAGTGAGAAAGTGGCGCCATATTGCAAGGCTAGCACGAGAGTAACCGAGCCCATGGTATTACATCTTTATTAAAGGAATCAATCTCGCGCTCAGGGGGCAAAATGTGGTATGGACGGCAATGCGTGCGACGCGGTTTCGATATGCGGTTAGAAGCCGGTCGTTCGATTTACCGCTCGGGTGCTGCATGATGCACGGAATCGCTCCGATTGAATGCCGGCAGGCGGTAGAAGGCTAATCAGAACGCAATGGGGGCTTCGCGAGTTTGCGCTGCAAGGTGCGACGGTGCATCTTGAGCGCACGGGCAGTGGCAGAGATGTTATCGTCGTGCTCACGCAGCACGCGCTGAATGTGATTCCACTCCAGATTGTCGATTTGTGTGGGGTGCATTGAAAGCGGCGCATTGCTATCGGGAGTATGATCAAAGGCCGCAACGATCTCATCGGCGTTGGCCGGTTTGGCAAGGTACTGTGTCGCGCCGAGTTTGATTGCTTCGACTGCAGTCGCGATGCTGGCATAACCGGTCAGAACCACGATGCGCGTATTCGGGTCGAGTCCGTGCAACACTTTGACCAGAGCAAGTCCGGGAGCGCCGCCCATTTTCAGATCGACAACGGCGAACTCGGGTGGAGAGGATTCCGCCAGCGGAATCGCTTGTTCCACGCTGCATGCCACTTTTACGGCAAAGCCGCGTTTCTCCAGGGCCGCACTTAACACCTTGCAGAAGGTGGCATCGTCGTCCACCAGCAACAGGGAGGCCAATTCTTCTAGCGGCTCGATCACGTTGCGGTCTCGACGATTGGCAAGGTCAGTTCGGTGGTCGCACCGCCTTCCGCGCGGTTGAACAGGCGCACCGTGCCGCCCAGGCGTTCGATTGTCGCATTGGCGAGAAACAACCCCAAACCGCGTCCATCCTTCTTGGTGGTGAAGAATGCCGAGCCGGCCTTGAGAGCGGCCTCCTCGCTTAGTCCCTTGCCCTGATCGCGAATCTCCACCGTGACGCTGGATTTGTCCCAGTGCGCGCGTATCTCGACCGCTTGCGGGCTGGCATCCGCGGCATTGTTTAGCAGGTTCATCAATGCGGCGTGCAGCGCGGCATCCACGTTGATGAGCGGAGCAGGCCGGGCTCCATCGTGGTCGTAATGATATTGCGCAGTTGGCCGCAGCAACTGCCATTCGTCCAGCACATCCCACATCCATTGGTCCACTGGCCGTGGCAGGGGCGCGCCGCTATCCTGTGCATTCGCCATGATCTTGTCCAGGATGCGTTTGCATCCGCGCACCTGCTGGTCCAGGATCGTCAGGCTCTCGCGAATTCCGGATCGGGTGTCGACCATATCGTGCTGCAGTTCGCCGATCACGACAGCCATCGTGGACAGTGGCGTGCCCATTTCGTGTGCCGCGTTGGCTGCCTGTGTGCCCAGTGCCACGATGCGCTCGTTGCGCAGGATCTCTTCGCGGACGCGCGCGAGCACCTCGTCACGGCTGCGCACCGCGTGTGCCATCCGCACAACGAAATACGCGACCACGATGGCGCTGATAACGAAGCCCAGCCACATCCCCATCACGTGGATGTTGAAGGCGTCGTCCTCATGATGGTGGCTATGCGGCAAGGGAATATAATAGACCATCAGCAGGCTATAAAAGGCAACCGTGAGCGCTGCCATGCCCCAGGTGTACTGGCTGGGCAAGGTGGCTGCGGCAATCACCAACGGCAGCAGGTAAAGCGAGACGAATGGGTTGGTTGACCCGCCGCCGTAATACAGCAGTATGGTCAGTGCAATGACATCCACGCTCAATTGAGCGAACAACTCTGGGTCAGAAACCGGGCGGGTGCCGCGCAAGCGCAGCCAGCTGAACACATTGATGGCGGCAAGCGCTGCAATGGTCAGCAGCATCGGCTGCCAGTCCAATTCCAGTTGCAGCGCTTTCCATACCACGCCTAGCACGGTCAGTTGCGCTACAACTGCGATGCTGCGCAACGCGACCAGACGGCGCAGCTGGGGATGACCGGGGAGAGAGGAAATTATCGTGCTGCTCATGCTGCAATTGTAATCGGTTGAGTCGCGCCTGAGGGTGCGACATCATGTCGCATTTCCATGCGCGGACGCTTGCGGAATAATTGCTGCTGCCTTGACGGAATATTGTCTGTTTGCCGAACGGGATTTTTTGCCCTCGCCAAGCCAGAATTCTATATGGGGCGCGGCGAACGGCATGCCGCCGAGCCCCAAGCTTTTTCATTCAATTACTGACGGCTGGTATACTTATTAGACTTTATAGGGGATCAAAAAATCATGGGCAAGTTATACCGGGTTGGCGGGTTGGCGGCGGCATTGTTGGTCAGCTGTGCGTGCTATGCAGGTGACATCGAGGTGAGCCGTGCGTGGACGCGCGCCACGGCACCGGGGCAAGAGGAAGCTGCAGTAGATCTGACCATCTCTAGCAAGCAGGCTGCCACCTTGGTTGGAATATCCAGCCCGGCGGCCAGGACCGTGGAGTTGCACAGCATGACGATGGACGGTGGCATGATGAGAATGCGCGAGGTGAAGTCGATTGAACTTCCCGCGGGCAAGTCCGTAAACCTGGAAGAAGGCGGCTATCACGTGATGCTGGACGGCCTGAAGGCTCCGCTCAAGGAGGGCGAGACTTTGCCGTTGACGCTGAGCATCAGGGTCGGCGAGCATGGCGTGGTAAAACTCGAGACCAAGGCTGACGTTAGGTCCCTGCGTGCGACCAATGCTGCAGCACCGGAAGAGGGACACCATCACGATCACTGACTTGAAGTCTGGTGACGTGCGAGGATTGGATCGGGCGGCGCATGCCGCCTGATTCATATGGAATGGACTGACTATAGAATCACTGGGGCATCAGGGCTGCGGAGGGATCTTTTGCCGCATGGCTGGTGAGGGGATTAGCGTGTGAAAAGGCCAGCCGCTTCCGGTTTTTGCTGAATAGCCTGTTCGACTTCCATTTGCGTGAGCGGACCGTCGTGGCGACCGACCAGCTTGCCCGACGGGGCATACAGAAAGCTTGTAGGCAGTCCGGCCAGTCCGCCGAAATCGCCGGCTGTGTCTTCGCTGCCCAGCACGATGGGATAGGAGAGGGATTGCTTGGCAACCATGTCCAGTACTTCCTTGCGGCTCTGGTACATCACCGCCACGCCAATCACCTGCAAATCCTTGTGCTGTTGTTGCAATGTCACGAGCTCGGGCATCTCCTGCAGGCAGGGAGGGCACCAAGGCGCCCAGAAGTTGACCAACACCCATTTTCCGCTCAGGCCCGACAGCGTGTAATTCGCGCCGTCCTTATCCTTGAGGCTCCAATCGCCGGCCCGCGCATCCGGGCCAAGCAGCGACGCCAAGACAAGTGCGGCAAACAACACTCTTTTCTTCAGGAAATTGCGGACGTTCAGTTGTTTCATGGAATCCCTCAGAAGGTTTGGTGCATACCCACTGTCAAGGTGTATTTTGGCACCAGCTGCAATGAGCTGACATCCTGGTAGACAGGCAACTGGATGAAACCATAGACAGAAGTTCCGCCGCCCATGCGCACCGATGCACCTGGGCCCACATAAGCCAGCGTACCGCCACTGATTGGGGCGCCCGTTAACACGTCGTTATTGATGCTGCTGCCTTCATCGGCATCGCGGCGGATGATGTTGAGTTGCAGCATGGGGGACACTTTGGCACCAAATCCGGCATAGCGGATACCGGCATTCAGCGAGTAGGCATTGCCGGGACGGTAGGTTCCAGTCGCCTCGTCAACCAAGGGTGAAATCGCGTGTTGCATGGTGCCTTGAACGAACCAGCCGTAAGTGCTGATCAAGCCGGAAGTATATGCGCCCAGGATGATGTCGGTGGAGCCGCTGCCGAGCTGCAGGCCTGAATCCAGGGGTCCCGCTCCCCCGTTGAAATTGGCGCTGGTGCTGCCAGTCGGGAGCTTGATGCCGGCTATGAGACCCGAGGTCCTATCCACAGAAAAGCCACTATAGCGACCGATGACCCGCATGTCGCCGATGCCATTGTCGGAAGAGGTCGCATAGTTGGCGCCCAAGGCGCCTGGGATGGTGCCATCGGTGGCGTGCGTTCGATATAAGTACGGAACCTGGACGCCGACCGCCCAGGTGTCGCTGTTGTAGTTGAAAGCGACAGTGACGGTTTGCGTCCTGGTTGAAGTCTCGATTTCCTGCCCGTTGGCGTACAGGGTGTTGATCAATGCCGAAGAAGCTTTGCTGGAGCCATACATCAGGGTGTTCTGGTCGATGTAGGAGTAGGACAGGTCGGCGGTGAAACCGGGCGTGGTGCTGACACCCTGGCTGCCCCAGTCCGTCGACAGCGTACAGCCGCAAGAGGCGCAGGCAAGGGCGTTGTCCGTTGCAACGAGAGCCAGCAGGCTGAGCGCCGCGGCCATGAGAACTCGCCGGGATTTGCCGATCACGGATGCGTTACGTGCGTCGCCCATGGCTTGGATACGGGACTGGTTGATGATGCCAGAATTATATAAGGCATCATTTTCTGCAGCCTGCGGCATATTGTCGCACCAGCGATGGGCGAGATATATGCGGCGGGTTGGCTGGGTGCGCAACGAATCGGTTATGCTGCGCGGGTTTTTGGGACCGATTAGGTAGTGAATTTCACATGAGTTTGGCGAATAAAGATTATGGAGTGGCATTCCTGGCTGGAATCCTGTGGCTATTTGGTTTTGCGCCATTCGGAATTTTTCCGTTGCCCGTGTTGGCACTTGCGGCACTGTTTGGGCTGTGGCTAAGAGCCGATTCCCCGCGCATGGCGGCGGGTCTGGGCTTTGCCTTTGGCTTGGGGCTGTTCAGTGCGGGAGTAGGCTGGATCTATATCGCGCTGCACGAATACGGCGGTATGCCTTCGTTGCTCGCGCTGCTTGCCTTGCTGCTGTTTTCAGCGTTCGTGGCGCTGCTCCCCGCGTTGGCTGGCTATGGACAAGCACGCGTTCGTGCGGCGAACGGAATACGTATCATATCGGTGATGCCCGCCGCATGGGTGCTGCTGGAGTGGTTTCGAGGCATGCTGATGACAGGTTTCCCATGGCTGGCTTTGGGCTATGCGCAAAGCGACAGTCCACTGGCGGGTTATGCGCCGCTCCTAGGGGTCTATGGTGTTTCGCTCGCGGCCGCGGTTAGTGCAGGGTTGATCGTGTTTGCATGGCAGCTGCGCGGAAGCAACCGGGGCAGGCTGGCGTTGCTGGCGTTACTGGTGATATGGGGTGCAGGGGCACTATTGCGTCTCGTCGCGTGGACCCGCCCGCACGGCGAACCATTTACCGTGGCATTGGTACAGGGCAATATTCCGCAAAACCTCAAGTTCAATGAGGACGCGCTGGTTGGCACCTTGGAAACTTATCGCCGTCTGGTGCAGCAAAGCGAAGCGCATCTTACCGTGCTGCCGGAGACGGCTCTGCCCTTGCTGCGCCATGAAGTGCCCGAAAACTATGCGCAGCTCATGCGCGATCATGCCAGACGAAATGGGGGCGACATGCTGATCGGGGCTTTCGAACGCAACAACGGCAGTTATTACAACGCCATTTTTACGCTGGGCAATGCGGAGCAGCAGCATTACCGCAAGCGACATCTGGTGCCGTTTGGTGAATTCATGCCGCTGCGCCCGCTGTTGGCCTGGTTCATCAATGGGGTGCTCGATATCCCGATGGGAGACTTGGCGCGTGGTGAGGCGCAGCAGGCTTTGCTCAATGTCGCCGGGCAGCAGGTAGCGGCGAACATCTGTTACGAGGACGTGTTCGGCGAGGAAATCATTCGCGCCCTGCCCCAAGCCACGCTCCTGGTGAATGTGACGAACGACGCGTGGTACGGCAATTCCCCCGCGGCCGCCCAGCACAACCAGATGGCTCGACTGCGCGCAATGGAAAGTGGCAGGATGATGCTGCGCGCCACCAATACAGGTGTGACCTCCATCATTGGTGCCGACGGCAAGGTCCTCAAGGAGCTGCCGCAGCATGTGGAGGGGGTGCTGTCCGGCATGGCGCAAGGGTACGAGGGGTCCACGCCCTATGTACGTTGGGGCAATGCGGCGGTGTTGTTGTTGATTGCCTTGATGCTGGCAGGGGCGTGGTTGCGGGGGATGGCTGGAGTTTCAAAGGCTGGAAGCGATACAAAATAGAGGTTCATGAAGCCATTTTGCATCGATGCGCTTTGCCCAATAGGAGAAGGGCACCGACTTGAAAATGAGTGTCCGGTTGCCGACAACAAGCCTTGGCATGCCAGCCCTATGCTGATAACCGGAAAAATTTCATTATCCGGCTTCAGTTCGCGATCAATGGCTCAACATGTTCGCGCTGAGGGTAATCGGCGGCAAAAGCGGTCGCGGGTACAACTTTTACGCCACTGGATTTCGTGTTACGCTTGATTCGAGTTGGACGGGCGCTCGTGACTTTCCGCCTGACAACGCAGGTAATGGCATACGGGTTGTCGGGAAGCCGTAGCTGGCGGAGCAGCCACCAATGGAACATTGTTATTAGAAAAGGGTAAAGCGAGTGAATACATTTTGGCTGACAGCTGCTGGCTTGATTGTCGTGATTGGGGTCGGATTGGTGTTCGTATTCTTGCCATGGTTGCGCAAGACCCAGATGCAAACCCTGCATGACCCGAATAGCGCGATGGCCATGCTTACCGGAAGACAGGCGCCGGCAATCATCGGGGGCGTCGCAATCGCGTTATTTGCGGGCGCCCTTTACTTCGCGTGGGCTAAGCCGAACACTGCTGTCACGATGGCGCAAAATCCGCAGATGGGGCAGGAACACATCGACATGATCAAGGCACTGGCAGCGCGATTGGAGCAGAATCCCAATGACGGAAAAGGGTGGGCGATGCTGGCAAGAGCCTATGCCGTGTTGGGGCGCTACCAGGAAGCGCTGCCTGCCTACGAAAAAGCGGCCAATCTGCTGCCGGATGACCCGGTCATGCTGATCGACTATGCAGACGTGTTGGCGCTGGTGAATGGCAAAAATTTGCAAGGCAAACCATTGGAGCTGATTCAGCACGCACTGATGATTGACCCTACGAACATCAAGGGGCTGAACTTGATTGGAACGGCCGCATTTCAGGCAGGTGAATACCCACACGCAATAAGTTATTGGGAAAAGCTGCTGCAGTTGCTGCCGCCGGACTCGCCGAACGCCAAGCTGGTCAGCAACAGTATCGCCAGTGCGCGCGCCCGGGAAGCAGATACTCAGCAGCCGGCCCAGGGCAAGGCCCAGCAGGCAGCTGCAGGAGCACAGATCACCGGTGTGGTAAAGCTTAGCGCGGCGTTGGCAGGAAAAACGGCGCCGACCGACACCGTGTTTGTGTTTGCCAAGGCATTGTCAGGACCGCCCATGCCTATCGTCGTGATTCGCACCCAGGCTAAGGACTTGCCGCAAAAGTTTGTTCTTGACGATTCCATGGCGATGGCGCCGACCATGAAGTTGTCCAATTTTCAAGAGGTGATGGTTGGGGCGAAAGTTTCCAAGTCGGGGAGTGCGACATCGCAAAGCGGTGATTTGAGAGGCGAACTTGGGCCGGTGAAGGTTGGCGCCAACGATGTGCAGCTGGTGATTGACAAAATCGTTCCGTAGCCACGGCTGATGAACCCGGTCGGCAGGCGCGATCGCGCTCATCGCACGCGCGTCTATGCTGGCCTCAAAGATGACAATCATCCTGGAACTTGCGCTAACCTGCTTGGGCATGGTATTCATTGGGCGATTCTAGGGCAAGGATCTGGTTTATGTGTGACGGACCGATGTCTTGTTGCCGCAGGAAATTGACTGTTGTAACGGCTCGGCAAATTCGTGGAGGGGACTCAGCATGGCGGTGAGCATATCTATCGACAGGGATTCGAACGTGGCGCCGGACTTGCGGAAATTGCCGCAGCGTTCGTCGCGAAGTCATCGATACGCACCGGGAGCCCTGGCGAGCCAAGTGCGGGTCTCCAACTGAAGATCGACTGCGGCGTAAAATGCCAAATATGAGTACATTCTTTTTGAGAAAGTTGCAATGAACCTCTCGGCACCCGAGATTGCCATCCAGCCTCCTATTGATCAAGAGATAGCTCCAGAGCATCCGGGACGGAACATTCCTGGCGTACCTCTTCGGGTCAAGGGATTTTTGGCATTTGCCGCCGTCGTGACCTATGCGGTACTCCTCACTTTCTTTTCCTTTAATAAAAAGGCCGAACTGGTAGGCGAGTTCGAGCACTTGCGTGACCTGTACAGGGTCGAGGATGGGCTCAGACAAGTCGATGCGACTGCATTTCACATCGTGATGGCGGTTTTCATGAACGCCAAGACAGCCGACACAAAGGAGGTGATACAGCGCTTCCTGGAAAATTTCGAGTTACTCAAGAGGAAGAACGCTGAATTGGCGGCGCGCTACCCCCTTGCCGGCGTTAATCTCGCCGGCGTTCAGCAGGCAGTCGAAAGGGCTGTCAATAATCCGTCTCCCGAGGGATTGGACGCGATGAATTCCGAATTGATCAAGGTCAAGATCGAAATTACCGAGCATATTGATGAAACGACGCGGGAACAAAAGGCAACTGCGGAAAGTTTTCTCATGCAGTGGGATTCTGCAGCGCTGGCTTTGCTGCTGTTCGGACTGATCGGCCTGTCGTTGCTGGGAGCAATCATCGGATTGTTCTTTACCAGGCTCACTGACGATTTGCACACCCTGAAAGCCAGGGCGCTGGGCATCATCAAGGGTGAACGGAATTCGGTAACTCGGGTGACGCGCAACGATGAAGTGGGTGACCTGATGCAGGCGGTGAACCAGATGGCAAGCGCCCTGGACCAGCGGGAAAAGGAGCTGGTGATTGCGCGGCAGAAATTTTTTCACCGCGAGAAGATGGCGGCAGTGGGCGCCCTGGCTGCCGGCGTAGCTCATGAGATCGGCAATCCCATAGCGGCCATGTCTGGCGTGCTGCAGGAAATGGTGGCCGAACAGCAAGCCGGGCGGCGCCAAATGAAGCCGGGCAGCAAGCTGGACGTCCTTCAGACGCAGATCCAGCGGCTCTCTGCCATTACCCGCGAGATATCCGGATTTGCTGCTCCGCAGCCGATGGAGCGGCAGCTTCTGGATATGAACGGTCTGGTGCGCACGACCGCCGGCCTCATGGGCTATGACAAGAGAATGAATCGGGTGAGTCTGCGGCTCGAACTGGATAGCCAGTTGCCGGCGATCTATGGCGTGGCCGACCAGCTTACACAGGTGATCATGAATCTGCTGATCAACGCCGCAGACGCAGTAAGCGGCAAAGACGAGGGTTCGAGGGAGATCACCCTGCGCAGTGAAATAGCGGGCGACAATGTGCGCTTTTCCGTGATAGACAATGGCAGCGGCATGGATCAGGAAACGCTCAACCGGGCATTCGAGGCGTTCTATACCACCAAGAGCAAAGGCACTGGGCTGGGCTTGGCACTCTGCTATTCCATCATCGTCGCCCATGGTGGAACAATAGACATCGTTTCAAAACCTGGGGAAGGAACGCAGGTGCAGGTAATCCTTCCGCTGCCCAAAGATGACGAGGGCGATTCATAATGAGCTCGTTGCAGGTACTGGTCGTAGAGGACGAACCGGCCATTCGTCAGGTGGTATCTGCCGTGTTGCGCAAGGCAGGGTATTCCGTCGATCAGGCGGGCACCGCAGAACTAGCCATGACGAGGCTATCTCAGGGGGACATTGAGATCGCCGTGTGCGACATCAAGCTGCCCGGAATAAGCGGCATCGAGTTGCTGCGTCAAGCGCGTGCCGCGGGCATCGATACTGCGTTTATCATGATGACCGCGTTTGCTTCGGTGGATACCGCAATCGAGGCCATCAAGGCAGGGGCGGCGGATTACATGATCAAGCCCCTCAACAATGACGAGCTTCTGCACCGCTTGAAGAAGGTGGCTGACCTGCGTGGATTGCGCGCCGAAAACCGGGTGCTGCGCAGGCTGGTCCTGGGTACCAACGCGGAAGTTTTTGGCTTCAACTCTCCGGCCATGCGGGAAATGGAACATATGGCGGCTAAGGTGGCACGCACCAACAGTACGGTGCTGATCACCGGCGAGAGCGGCACAGGCAAAGGAGTATTGGCGCGCCTGATACATCAGCAAAGCCCTCGTTCTGAAGGCTCGTTCATCCCGGTCAACTGCGGCGCGATCCCGGAAAATCTGGTGGAAAGCGAATTCTTCGGCCACACCAAGGGAGCCTTTACCGGGGCAGACAAGATCAGGAAGGGCCTATTCCTGGAAGCAGACGGCGGAACCATCTTTCTCGACGAAATTGGTGAACTTCCCCTCCCGCTCCAAGTTAAGCTTCTGCACGTGATCGAGCAACGGGAGGTGCGTGCGGTAGGCAGCGAACAGTCCCGCCCCGTGGACGTCCGTATCGTCGCCGCCACCAATCGGGACTTGGCCGAGATGGTCGCGCAAGGGAAATTTCGCGAGGACCTCTTCTTCCGGCTGACCGTGTTTCACATCCATGTGCCGCCATTGCGGGAACGACGTCAAGACTTGTCATCGCTTGTCAAATTCCTGGTCCAACGCAACACGCGGCGGCTGGGCAGCAACGGATACCAGATCTCCCTGGATTCGGATGTCGAGGAGCTGCTGGTGAACTACGACTGGCCCGGCAATGTACGTGAACTGGAAAATGTCATCGACCGAGCCCTCATTTTGGCAGACAGCGGTCGCATTACGCTTGCTGACCTGCCACCGCAAATAGCCAAATGCGATCAACCGGCCCAGAATGGAAGCAGCGCTCAGTTTACCGGCTCGCTGCGCGAGCAAGTGAGAAAATATGAGGCTGCCTTGATTTACCGGACGATAGAAGAAAGCGGCGGAGACCGCCGCCTTGCCGCGCAGAAGCTGAACATCGGTTTGTCCAGCTTGTACCGGAAACTGGAAGAACTCGGGGAATCGGTGCCCCTGTCTCCAGACAGCCAATCGCACGACGAAGTCCGGCAGGAATGACCATCCCGTGACGGATCGGTGACATGCCGCCGCCATGCGTGAATATCAATCAACATATTGGATCGTGCCGGGCATTGAGCGGAGCAAATTTGGCCCGCGGGGCGCAGGCTTTATGGCTCCATCAGGATGGTCATTTTGACCGGCAGGCCGCGACTGAATCCGGGGTTCGCTTCAATCCTGCCCCTTCGCCCATGAATCCTTGAGCGTAACGGTTCGGTTGAAGATCGGCTTTCCGGGGCGATGGTCATGGCGGTCGGTGCAAAAGTAGCCGAGTCGCTCGAATTGATAGCGTGTTTCCGGCGCAGCATCTTGTACGCACCTCTCTATCCAACCTTTTACCGTGGTAAGGGAGGACGGGTTGAGGTAACTGCAAAAGTCGGTTGACTTATCCGCATCTGGTTCCGGGACAGTGAATAGCCGATCATATAAGCGGATCTCGGCCGGAAGTGCATGGGCGCAGGATACCCAATGGATGACGCCTTTGACTTTGCGCCCGACCGGGCTTTTGCCCAGCGTATCCGGATCTATCGAGCAGCGCAGTTCGACTGCATTCCCGGTTGGATCCTTGATCACTTCATTACAGCGCATGACGTACGAATAACGCAACCGCACTTCACCGCCTATGGTGAGGCGTTGCCACCCTGGTGGAGGAGTTTCGCTGAAGTCATCCTCCTCGATCCAGATTTCCTTGTCGAACTCCACGATGCGCGCGCCGAACTCCGGATGATTGGGATGGAAACCCGCTTCGCGCGATTCGGTTTGTCCCGGCACAAAATTCGTTATCACCACCTTTATAGGATTTACGACTGCCATCACCCGAGGCGCGCGCGCTTCGAGATCTTCCCGTATGGCCGATTCCAGCACGGCCATGTCCACGGTGTTGTCGCTCTTCGAGATACCAATGCGCCTTGCGAATTCGCGTATGCCCTCGGGCGAGTAACCGCGACGGCGCATGCCGCTGATGGTGGGCATGCGCGGATCGTCCCAACCGGACACATGTTTATCATTCACCAATTGCAGCAGCTTTCGCTTGCTGGTGATGGTGTAATGCAGCTCGAGCCTCGAGAATTCATATTGGCGCGGATGACAGGAGATGGTGATGTTATCCAGCACCCAGTCGTATAGCGGACGATGGTCCTCGAACTCCAGCGTGCACAACGAATGAGTGATGCCTTCCAGCGCGTCGGAAATGCAGTGGGTGTAGTCGTACATCGGGTAGATGCACCATGCATCCCCGGTACGGATATGGTGCGCGCGACGGATGCGGTAGATTGCAGGATCGCGCAGGTTGATGTTGCCGCTGGCCATGTCGATCTTTGCACGCAATACGCGGCTGCCGTCTGGAAATTCACCCGCGCGCATGCGCGCGAACAGGTCCAGATTCTCTGCAATGCTCCGATCGCGATAGGGGCTGTTCTTGCCAGCCTCCGTCAGCGTACCGCGATACTTGCGCATCTCGTCGGGGCTAAGATCATCGACGTAGGCCAGTCCTTTTTGTATCAGCTCGACCGCAAACTGGTACAGCTCCTCGAAATAGTCGGAAGCCCAGCGCACTGCGCCGTCCCACCTGAAGCCCAACCAGCGCACGTCGTCCTGAATGGATTGTGCGTATTCCTCGCTTTCCTTTTCCGGGTTGGTATCGTCGAAACGCAGGTTGCATTTGCCCTGATAGTCCTGTGCCAGACCGAAGTTCAGGCAAATGGATTTTGCGTGACCTACATGCAGGTAACCGTTAGGCTCGGGGGGGAAGCGAGTCACGATGCTGCTATGTTTTCCGCTAGACAAATCAGCATCGATAATTGTGCGAATGAAGTTGGAAGCGGGGGTTTGTGGCGTGCTGCTCATGTCGGGCTCTTCGCGGTGTGTGTAAGGTTAGAATTACGCAGCCGATTTTACCCGAAATCATGAGTAACCTCTTGCCGACATAAACTGTGAAAATATGCGGGTTCTTTGGTAGAATCCATCTCGATTCAAATAATTCCGTGCGCATGACTATCGAACGTGCGTACCTGGAGCATGCTATTGT
Organism: uncultured beta proteobacterium; assembly: GCA_963833515.1. Taxonomy (GTDB): domain Bacteria; phylum Pseudomonadota; class Gammaproteobacteria; order Burkholderiales; family Gallionellaceae; genus Gallionella. The sequence continues at coordinate 186,900 of CAWHYN010000016.1, forward strand.
GACATTGAACAACCATGAATAAGCTGATTCGTCCAAACCGCCATGCCGCGCTGCTCATCGGCGCGTTGCTGCTGTGTGCCATCCTTGGTGCGTACGCTGATGAATTTGAAGATGCGAGCAACCTGTTCAAGCAGGGCCAGCATAGCCAGGCTCTGGACAAGGTAAACGAATATCTTGCGAACAAGCCGAAAGACGCGCAGGCACGGTTCCTTAAAGGCCTGATTCTCACCGAACAAGGCAAAACCGCAGATGCCATCAAAATATTCTCGGCCTTGACCGACGACTATCCGGAGTTGCCCGAGCCTTATAACAACCTTGCCGTGCTGTACGCCGGCCAAGGGCAATACGACAAAGCGAAGGTGCTGTTGGAAAAAGCGATAAGCACCCATCCAAGTTACTCCACCGCACATGAGAACCTCGGTGACATATATGCCAAGATGGCCAGCCAGGCCTATGATCGCGCCCTGCAGCTGGATCACAGTAATACCGCGACACAGACCAAGCTGGCCATGATTCAAAATCTGTTTGCGGACGGGACGCGCAATAATGCAAGCTCTGTACGGACTACTTCTGTCTCGGCAAAGGCCGAAGAGATGGCCCCAACTATCGCTATTGCGGAGAGCCAACCCCAGCCCGTTCAGGCGGATCCTGCCGTAACGCCGGCGGCCAATGGCACCCAAGCCGCCCGTCCCGCTGAACACGCCGGCAAAAAGGAGGCCAGCAGGGAAGCCACGGACACAGTGAAGGCCTGGGCTGCCGCATGGTCGGCCAAGAACACCGATAAATACCTGTCATTCTATGCCAATAATTTCAAAACGCCGGGGGGCGAAACTCGTGCAGCCTGGGAAGCCTCGCGAAGAGAGCGCATCAGCAAACCAAAGAGCATCCAGCATCAGCATCAGCAATATGGTCATAAGATTTGCCGACAGCAACCATGCTACGGTGAAGTTCCGCCAGTCCTATCGCGCCAGCCACCTCAAAACCTCCAACACCAAAACCTTGCTGATGGTGAAATCCGGCGATAAATGGCTGATTCAGGAAGAGCGCTCCAAATAGCCATGTTGAAAGCGACACTGGCTTTTTCATTGTTATGCAACCTGCTTCCAGGCGCCGCGCATGCCGACCCGGATTCGCGTGGTACCGAGGCGCAACTGGTGAAAAGCCTGCAGGCCATCAATAACAATCGCCTCGATGTAGCGCTCAATGAGGTCGACAGCCTGTTGCGCGCCAACCCAAATTTCAAGCTGGCACAGTTGGTGAAAGGTGACTTGCTGATGGCGCATGCCGGTGTGATCGATAATTTCGGCAGCGCGGCAAACGCCCCCCAAGACAAGATTGAAGACCTGCGCGATGAGGCGCGAGTGCGTCTGCAGCGCGTCTTGTCCCAATCGGATACCAGACTCAGGCCTCGCTTCTTGTGGCAGATGGATGATCAACAGAAGTATGCCCTGGTCGTTGACACCAGCCGTTCTACGCTGTTCGTTTATGAAAACGTGAATGGCGAACCGCGCTATGTCACCGACTTCTATGTCACGATCGGCAAGCTCGGCACAGAAAAATTCTCCTCGGGAGATCAACGGACTCCCATCGGCGTGTATTTCGTAAAGTCAGAATTACCCAAAAAGCAGCTCGCCGATATGTATGGCGATGGAGCCTATCCGCTCAGCTACCCGAACGAATGGGATCGCAGAAACAAGCGCGCAGGAAGCGGTATCTGGCTGCATGGCACACCCAGCGGCACTTATAGCCGTCCCCCGCGCGCCAGCAACGGCTGCGTGGTGCTGGCAAATGCAGACTTGAACAAGCTTGCACCCTATCTGCAAGTTGGTATTACGCCAGTCATCATCGCCAACCAGATGGCCTGGGGCAACGACCAGGATCAAATCGAGCGTGCGAGCCTGCTGCAAGAAGTCGAGGAATGGCGCAAGGATTGGGCCAGCCGCGATACGGACGCGTACCTCAGGCATTACTCGCCCAGGTTCTCCAGCAATAACATGGATTACTCGACATGGGCGAAACAGAAGCAACAAGTGAACGGCGCGAAGTCCTGGATCAAGGTCGACTTGTCAAATGTCAGCATCTTCACCTATCCGGAACAACCGGATATGGTTGTGGTCAATTTTGAACAGGACTACAGCAGCAGCAATCTATCCAACCGGATGAAGAAGCGTCAATACTGGATCAAGCAAAACAATCTATGGAAAATCATCTATGAAGGGGCTGCATAACATGAAACATCTGTCCGCCGTGCTGTTCGCATTGCTGCTGTGCTGCACAATACAATCTTCCTATTCTTCAACACAAGGCAAACCAACCATGGTCAAACTGCATACCAACAAGGGCGTTATCACTTTGCAACTGGACGCTGAAAAGGCACCTAACACCGTCAAGAATTTTCTTGAATACGTCAACAGCGGGTTTTACTCGAACACCATTTTTCACCGTGTGATCGCCAATTTCATGATCCAAGGGGGCGGATACGAGCCGGATATGAAGCAAAAGAAAGCGAATTCCCCAATCAGGAATGAAGCGATGAATGGTTTGAAGAACGATGCCTACACCATCGCCATGGCGCGTACTGGTGACCCGCATTCTGCTTCTTCGCAGTTCTTCATCAACGTCAAGGATAACGCCTTCCTTAACTATCCCGGTCAGGACGGCTGGGGCTATTGCGTATTCGGCAAGGTGGTTGAAGGCCAGGACGTGGTTGATGCAATAGGTAAGGTGAAGACGGGCACCCGTTCCGGAGTTCCGGACGTGCCATTGGAAGACGTCGTCATCACACAAGCGGAAGAAGTGAAGTAACTCTCCCTCCCGCGTCATCATCCCTCCCTTCCCCCTCTTGCGGGAAAGGGGTCGTGAGAGAGGGTGCTTTTATTCACATATAGATGTCCCACACCCTCTTCATCTCCGACCTGCATCTCAGTGCAGACCATCCGAACAGCATGGCTGCGTTCCAACGCTTCATCACCACGATCGCACCGCAAGCAGAGGCGCTGTACATTCTTGGGGACCTGTTTGAGTACTGGGCTGGAGACGATGACCGCGACGATCCGTTCCATGCACGGATAATCAACGCCTTGCATGATCTCGCGGCGCAAGGCGTCAAAATTTATCTGATGCATGGCAACCGGGACCTGCTGATGGGCGATGCGCTTGCGCAGGCTGCCGGCACGACCCTGTTGGATGATCCGACCTTGCTGGATCTTTATGGCACGCCCACGTTGGTGAGTCATGGCGACAAGCTGTGCACCGACGATATCGAGTACCAGCAGTTTCGAGCGCAAGTGCATGACGCGGAATTCCAGAAGGATTTTCTCGCCAAGCCCCTTGCAGCACGCAAAGCGTACATAGAGCAACTACGCCAGAAGAGCACTATTGCCAAAACGAGCAAGGACAGTGCGATCATGGACGTCAGCGATGACGCGGTCGCAGACCTGCTGCGCGAATATGGTTACCCGCGCCTGATCCACGGCCACACGCACCGTCCCAATCGGCATGAGCATGTCGTGAACGGTCATCGCTGCGAACGTTGGGTATTAAGCGACTGGGATCAGCAGGCCTTGGCATTGCGCTGTGATGCGCGTGGTTGCCGCGTGATCAGCTTCTAGCTTTTCCCAATGGAGCGCACCGGCTGTTGCAAAATCGTGCCATTGCACTCACTATCCGCCAATTTGGCGCCGTATTGCGTCAGTCGAGACGGCGTCTCTATGGGCGGGTCTTCCAGCAACGCCTCGTAGTGCGTTGGCTTGCCCGAGCGCTGTCGCACGCTCAGTTGCAAGACCCGCGAGAGGCTGCGGGGGAATTATTTTCGCGGTGAATCCGGCGCTGTGCGCCGATCTGCACGCATAGGACGGCAAAGCGTCGACTTCTTGACCATGCGGCTCACGTCAGCACATTCTTGACCAGGGCCAGGCATAGCAAGGCATATCCGGCAGCCAGCAGATCGTCGAACATCACGCCAAGCCCGCCATGCCAGGTGCTGTCGAAATAATGTATCGGCGGCGGCTTTACGATGTCGAAAATGCGAAACAGCGTGAAGGCCAGTAGCGACCATTCCCAGCCCGGCGGGGTGAAGAAGAGCACCAGCATGAAAGACACGATCTCGTCCCAGACGATGCCGCCATAATCGGCCACCCCCAAGGCCTTGCCGGTGATCCCGCATACCCACACACCCAGAAAAAATGCAAAAACCAGCCAAACGATAAACATCTCGTCCGACAGAAGTGGTGCTACCAGCCAATACAGTGGGAATGCAGCCAGAGTCCCGAACGTGCCGGGAGCCTTGCGCGCCAAACCGGAGCCGAATCCGAAGGAAACAAGGTGCGCGGGATGGCTTAACAAAAATCGCCAGTCTGGCTTGACAAGCAATTCATCGGAAATGGTCATAGCCGCCGCTGCCCAAGTTGATTGGATTCCCCGCTGTATCGTGCACGATACAGCCGCGACCCGCAATGATTTTCCCGATGCAGGTGACGGCCAACCCGAGGCGTGCGCCGATGTTCAATATCCCGGCATGATGCTTCACGGGTGCGGTAAAGCATAATTCGTAATCATCGCCGCCAGTGAGGGCGGATAGCCTTCCCAGTGGCCGCTGCATGTGAGCGCGCAACACTGCAGAAACCGGCAACCGCCCCAATTCGATTTCCGCAGCGGCTTGTGACGCCTCGAGAATGTGCCCGAGATCGGCAATCAAGCCGTCCGAAATGTCGATGGCGCTGTTGGCGATGCCTCGCAATGCCAATCCAAGTGCGACGCGCGGCTGTGGCTGATGCAAGGCTTGAGCACAGGCGCCAAAGTCAGCCTCGCTCAAGACGACCCGTCCTTGAAGGTGTGCCAGCGCCAGTGCGGCGTCTCCTAACCGGCCCGACACCCAGACCTCATCACTTACTTGTGCGCCGCTGCGGAGCAATGCGCCGCCCCGGGGAACCTCGCCCATGATCGTAACGCACAGATTCATCGGTCCGCGCGTGGTGTCTCCGCCGACGAGTTCCACGCGATACTGATCGGCCAATGCAAAAAATCCTGCGCTGAACCTGTCCAGCCAAGCCTCGTTCGCATCGGGCAGTGTAATTGCCAACGTGGTCCAGCGCGGCAGCGCGCCTATCGCCGCCATATCGGACAGGTTCACCGCCAAAGTCTTGTGTCCGAGCGAGAATGGATTAGCATCCGGGAAGAAATGCGTGCCGCTTACGAGCATATCGGTGGATACCGCCAGCACATTGCCGCCGCTCACCTCCAGCAGCGCGGCGTCGTCGCCGATACCGAGCAGTGCGCCGGGTGTGGCACGGGTAAAATAGCGGCGAATCAGGTCAAATTCTGTCATGCGGAAGTATGCGTTTCAGGATTTTCGCCCCGGGAATTCCAGTGCGCGCAGTTGCGGTGCGAGCTTATCCAGGACACCGTTGACGAATTTGTGGCCGTCGGTACCGCCAAACGTTTTGGCCAACTCGACCGCTTCATTGATAACCACCTTGTAGGGTACTTCCAGGTGCTGTCCCAGTTCAAAGGCGCCCAGCAGCAGCACCGCGAATTCCACCGGGCTCAGTTCGGCGAGTGGCCTGTCAAGGTGCGGGGCGATCAGCGCCTCTATTTCGGCATGATGGCTCAATGCGCCGTGCAGCAATTTGCTGAATAATTCCTTATCATAACGCCCGAGATTGCTCTCGGCGTTCATCTGCCTTTCGATCTCCGCCTCATCGCGGGCAGTGATACGCCACTGATAAATGCCTTGCATCGCCAGTTCGCGGGCCCGATGGCGCGGGCTTCGATTCGGGGATTGTTTTGTTTTGCCTGCGACATCGGCCTTGCCCATCGTCATGTCAGGGCTCGCAGCAGGTTGACCATCTCGATCGCCACCAGGGCGGCTTCACTGCCCTTCACGTCCATGCGCGCAATCGCCTGATCTTCCGTGTCCGTGGTCAATATCGCATTGGCGACGGGTATTCCGCTATGTAGCTGCACTTCAACCACGCCGCGTGCCGACTCATTCGCCACCACCTCAAAATGGTAGGTGTCGCCGCGTACTACTGCACCCAGCGCGATCAGCGCGTCGAATCTACCGCTCCGTGCCATTCGTTCAAGCACCAGGGGGATTTCCAGTGCGCCTGGAACGGTCGCAAGCGTGATGTCATCTTCACGGACGCCCTGTCGGACCAGCTGCGCTCGACATGCTCCCAGCAGGCCTTCGCACACTTCGGTATTGAAGCGGCTTTGCACGATGCCGATGCGCAACTGGGATGCATTGATATTTCTCTCTATTTCCTTCATGCGTTCACTCCTTCAGTGTTCGTGGCTGGCGTAGCCGACCACTTCGAGGCCAAAGCCCGTCATGCTCGGCATCTTGTGCGGGGTGGCCAGCAAGCGCATCTTGCCGACATTGAGATCGCGCAATATCTGCGCGCCGATGCCATAGATGCGCGAGTCCCATTGTGCCAGGTGCTGGCTCGAGGTATCCAGCGCGGCACGCGCACGCAAATCCTGCGGACTCTCGCCACGATGCAACAACACCAGGATGCCCGCAGCCGATTGTGCGATCTTGTGCATGGCTTGATTAACGCTGATTGAATGCGCGTGATCGGTTTGCTCCAGAAAATCCATCACTGAAAGCGGTTCGTGCACCCGCACCAGCGTTTCTGCAGCATAACGGATCTCGCCCTTTACCAGGGCCAGGTGCGTGCGCTGTGTGGTCTTGTCGACATAGGTCACCAGGTCGAATTCGCCGTAAGCAGTTTGCACCTTGCGGCGCGCGACGCGCTCAACCAGCTTTTCGTGCTGGCTGCGGTATTCGATGAGATCTGCGATCGTGCCGATCTTGAGCCCGTGCTGCCTGGCATACACGATCAGATCCGGCAGGCGCGCCATATCACCGTCCTCCTTGAGTATCTCGCAGATTACCGATGCCGGGGTGAGTCCCGCCAGCTGGGCCAGATCGCAACCCGCCTCGGTGTGCCCGGCACGGACTAGCACGCCGCCGTTCTGCGCTCGCAACGGAAAGATATGGCCAGGCTGCACAATGTCGGATGGCTTGGCATTCACGTTGGCGGCAACCTGGACGGTACGTGCGCGGTCTGTCGCCGAGATGCCGGTGGTTACGCCAGTTGCCGCTTCGATAGACAGCGTGAAGTTGGTCGCGAGCGACAGGCCGTTTTCGCGAACCATCAGCGGCAAGTCGATTTGCCTGCAATGTGCTTCGGTCAGCGTGAGGCAGATCAAGCCCCGGCCATGTTTGGCCATGAAGTTGATTTTTTCCGGGGTGACGAAATCCGCGGCGAAAACCAGGTCACCCTCATTTTCGCGGTCTTCTTCATCGATCAATATGACCATGCGTCCGGCGCGTATCTCTTCGATGATTTCCTGGATCGGGGAAATTCCGGTCATTTGGCTACCTGCATCATTCGTTCTACATAGCGCGCAATCAGGTCGACTTCGAGATTGACACGACTGCCCGCGCTCAAATTTCTCAGGTTGGTCATCAGCAGCGTGTGCGGGATCAGGTTGACGCTGAACTCGCTGCCGCGCACCTGATTAACCGTCAGGCTTACCCCGTTGATCGTGATAGAACCCTTGATGGCGATGTACTTCGCCAATTCCGGTGGCGCGCATACGACAAGCTTCCAGCTTTCGCCGAGATCGGTGACTTCTACGACTTCACCCACCGCATCTACGTGACCACTGACCAAGTGTCCGTCCAACCGGTCAGACATGCGCAACGCTTTCTCCAGGTTCACCTGCGCACCTATCGAATCCAGCCCCTCGGTGCAATTCAGCGTCTCACGCGAGACATCGACCGTGAAGCGATTCGCACTATGGTCGACGACCGTCAGGCATACTCCGTTCACCGCAATACTGTCGCCGAGTCGCACATCAGTCATGTCGAGGGAAGAAGCAGCGATCACCAGGCGCACCCCTCCGTCGCGCTGATTTGCTTCCGCGATGTGGCCCACATCCGCAACGATCCCACTAAACATTTTCCACCTTCACCGTGATGCGCAAATCATTGCCGACTTGCCGCACATCCTGCCATTTAAGATTGACGCCTTGATCCAGGCGGGCTAGCTCACCCAATTGGGCTACGCTGCGCGCCGCATCACCTAGCAATCGCGGCGCGACATAAAATATCAATTCATCGATCAGCCTGGCGCGCAACATCGCGCCGTTCAAGGCGCTGCCCGCCTCGAGGAGTATTTCGTTGCAGCCGCGCCGCGCGAGGTCTTGCAGCATTGCAGGCAGGTCTACTTGCCCCCCTTCACCCGGCAGCACGCTCACCGCGGCACCGGCCTCTTCCAATGCCGCAATCCTTTCCGGCTGCGGCACGGCGGCGTAGATCAACACATTCTTTCCCTGCAATATGCGTGCGGTCAAGGGCATGCGCAACTGACTATCCAGCACGACACGCAACGGTTGGCGCTCCGTCGTGATATCTCGCACGTTCAGGCGCGCATCGTCAGCCAGTACGGTGTTGATGCCCGTCAATACCGCACACGAGCGTGCACGCCAGTGTTGCGCATCCAGCCGTGACGCCCCATCGCTGATCCATTGGCTGAGCCCGTTGGCCAAAGCTGTGCGGCCGTCCAGGCTCATCGCGATCTTGCTGCGCAGCCAAGGCCTGCCGCGCGCCATGCGTGCGAAGAAGCCGATATTCAGTTCTCGTGCTGCTGCTTCCATCAAACCACATTCAACCTCAATGCCCGCAGCGCGCATTTTCGCGATGCCCGCGCCCGCAACCAAGGGATTCGGGTCCTGCGCGGCTGCCACTACTCGCGCGACTCCTGCTGAAATCAGCGCATCGGCGCAGGGTGGGGTGCGGCCGTGATGGCTGCAGGGCTCCAGTGTCACATAGGCAGTTGCGCCGTGCGCAGCGTTGCCGGCTGCACGCAGCGCCAGGGCTTCAGCGTGTGGATCACCGGCGCGTTGATGCCAGGCGTCGCCAACGACATGACCATCTCTCACCAGGACGCAGCCGACGCGCGGGTTTGGGCTGGTGGTATACAATCCGCGTTCGGCCAGCTGTAGTGCTTGGGCCATCCATCCGCTGTCCGGTGAGGTAAACAAGGTCAGCTGGCTTTCGGCTTTCGGCGTACCGGGGCCTTGCGCACCGCTTTTACCGCATCGGCGAAATCACCCACATCCTGAAAACTCTTATACACTGAAGCAAAACGAATATAGGCCACTTTATCCAGCTTCAGCAATTCCTTCATGACCATTTCGCCGATCTGGCGCGAACCAATCTCGCGTTCGCCGAGGGCGAATACCTTCTGTGTCACATTATCAATTGCCGCGTCCACCAGTTCGGTCGGAACCGGCCGTTTGTGCAAGGCGCGGTTGAAACTGGTCCGCAACTTTTCCTCATCGAATTCGCTGCGCATGCCGTTCTGCTTGACCACCTGTGGCATGCGCAGCTCGACTGTTTCGTATGTGGTGAAGCGCTTGTCGCACGACAGACATCGGCGACGGCGGCGAATACTGTCGCCATCCTCGTTTTCGCGCGTGTCCACCACTTGGGTATCGGGGCCTTTGCAAAACGGACATTTCATCGAACACCTCTATAGATTTACTGCGCACCCCGGTTACCGCTCGGCAAGCTCGCTCAAATCCCGCGGGCATGTGGCTAGAATTGTGCCCTTCACGCCCCGTATACCGGGAACTGTGCTGTTAACTTCTTTACCTCGCCGATGACGCGAGTGATCACCGCCTCGTCGCTCGGTGCGTCGAGCACATCGGCGATCAGGTGCGCGAGTTTTTCGGCCTCCATTTCCTTGAAGCCGCGCGTGGTCATCGCGGGGCTGCCGATGCGAATGCCGCTGGTGACGAACGGCTTTTGGGGGTCGTTGGGAATGGCGTTCTTGTTTACCGTGATGTGCGCGCGTCCGAGCGCCGCTTCTGCGTCCTTGCCGGTGATGTGCTTGGATTGAAGGTCGACCAGAAATAGATGGCTGTCAGTGCGTCCGGAAACGATACGCAAGCCGCGCTCCTGCAACACCTTGGTCATCACCCGCGCATTGTCCACCACTTGCGTTTGGTATGCCTTGAATTCCTTGCTGGCGGCTTCCTTGAGTGCCACGGCCTTGGCGGCGATCACGTGCATCAACGGGCCGCCCTGCAACGCCGGGAAAATTGCGGAGTTCAGCGCCTTTTCGTGCTCAGCCTTGGCGAGGATCAGCCCGCCCCGTGGGCCACGCAACGTCTTGTGCGTGGTAGTGGTGACAAAATCCGCGATGCCGACCGGGCTAGGATAGATGCCTGCAGCGATAAGGCCCGCATAATGCGCCATGTCCACGAACAGATACGCACCGACGCTGTCGGCGATCGCGCGGAAACGCTTCCAATCGATCACCAACGCGTAGGCGGATGCGCCCGCGACGATCATCTTGGGCTTGTGCTGCTGTGCCAACGTGTTCACCTGGTCATAGTCGATTTCTTCCATGGCGTTAAGGCCGTACTGAATCGCGTTATACAGTTTGCCGCTGACGTTTACGGAGGCACCGTGAGTGAGGTGGCCACCGTGCGCCAGAGACATCCCGAGTATCGTATCGCCCGGTTTGAGCACCGACATGTACACAGCCTGATTCGCCTGCGAACCGGAATGCGGCTGTACGTTGGCATATTCGGCACCAAACAGTGCCTTCGCGCGGTCGATTGCCAGCTGTTCAGCGATATCCACATACTCGCAGCCCCCGTAATAGCGCTTGCCCGGATATCCTTCCGCATACTTGTTGGTCAGCTTGCTGCCCTGCGCCTGCATTACGGCCGGACTGGTGTAGTTTTCCGACGCGATCAGTTCGATATGCTCTTCCTGGCGGCGGTTCTCATTCTGGATCGCGGCCCACAATTCGGGGTCGGTATGGGCAATGTCATTTTTATCGGAGAACATGACGGTAATTCCTGAAAAATTGAAAACTGGAAAAGGGTGAATTCTACCATGACGCACAGGTGCGCATGGTCCGACTAGGAACCGGTGCAGGATGAGGGGGGGCCGTGCTATTGTGATAACGCGCACCTGCGGGTATTGGCCGGAGTGGCGGTTTTATAGGCTATGGAGGACTGCCGCGTCCAATGCGGAAACCGGCGGGCGCCGTTTGCAGCATTCCGGCAAGCCAACTCGGCCAGTAATGGCCTTAGCTGCACTCTGCAGGGTACAGAATGCGCCTTTAGCTGCGCCAGAATCATGTGACCGTGTAAACTTTAACTGAATGAACCGTGAGAAGAATTCAAACGTTGGAACCCAGCTGCCTGAATAGCCACAGGGACTGGTCCCCCGTGCCGTTGGCGTGGGGGATGCCGGCCGAGTCCTTCGACTTCTTCAGGGCGGTCCGCTTAACATCGGGGATAGGCGAGCAAATATATACTGGGGCCAACACCGCAGGTTTCTTGCAGGTTGATTCAATTTCCGGGTAACTTAGGATGTATTATGAATACTGACCCTCAATTCGGCGACGGTCGCGATAGAGAGTTTCAATTTACACAGGAAGATTTCGAGCGGATTTGTTGGCTGATCTACGAGCACGCAGGTATTTCGCTTAAGCCGTCCAAGCAGGATATGGTATATAGCCGGTTGGCGCGGCGTCTGCGTGCGAACGGAATCAGTCGTTTCAAGGATTATCTGGCTTTGCTGGGAAGTGGCAATAAGGCTGAATGGGAGGCATTCGTCAACTCGCTTACTACCAATCTGACGTCGTTTTTTCGTGAGCCGCACCACTTCCCGTTATTAGCTGAATACGCCCGTAGACAAAGAGGCGGGTCCCCGCTTTCTTTGTGGTGTTCGGCGGCCTCAACAGGTGAAGAGCCATATTCAATGGCGATGACGATGGTAGATGCTTTTGGCAGTTTTACGCCGCCCGTTTCCATTGTTGCCACGGATGTGGACACGAATGTACTCTCCAAAGCACAGGAAGGCGTCTATCCGATGGAGAGTGTTGAAAAACTTGATGCAGAAATACTGAAGCGTTTTTTTCTTAAAGGCACGGGAGCACAGTCAGGGTTTGCACGGGTGAGGCCGGAATTGCGGGCGATGGTCACTTTTCGGCAATTGAATTTGCTCAGTAATGATTGGGGAGTACGCGGTTCGCTGGATGCAATTTTCTGCCGCAACGTGATGATTTACTTTGATAAGGAGACGCAGCTTAGAATCCTGGAGAAATTTGCCCCTCTACTGAAGCCGGGCGGGCTGCTTTTTGCCGGACATTCAGAAAATTTTCACAATGCTGCGCACTTGTTCCGATTGCGCGGCAAGACCGTTTATGAAGTGGTATAAGCTTGTTTTTATGATGATCAGGACAAACAATCCAACTATATCGATAGCGAAGCAGGAAGGGAAAGTTCGCCATGGCTGAACACGGCTTTGAAGAAGTTCTATCGCCGCACCTATATTTTGATCGCGAGCATCATTCAGACGCGGCCAAAATATTGCCCGGCGAGTTCTACGCAACGGGGCGAGAGATGGTTCTGGTCACCGTGCTGGGTTCATGTGTTTGTGCATGCATCCGTGACAAGGCCGCCGGAATCGGCGGAATGAATCACTTCATGTTGCCAGATAGTGGCCAGGATAAGAACAATCCCTTGGGGGAGTCGGCGCGCTACGGTGTCTATGCGATGGAAATTCTGATCAACCAGTTGCTTAAGATGGGTGCGAAACGCAGCAGCCTTGAGGCGAAAGTGTTTGGCGGGGCTTCGGTGCTGCGAGGCTTCACCGTCGCGAATGTGGGCGAGCGAAATGCGGAGTTCGTGTTGCAGTTTCTCAAGACCGAAAAGATACCGGTCCTCGCACAGGATTTGCTCGATATCTATCCGCGCAAGGTCTATTTTTTCCCCACGAAGGGTTTGGTAAGGGTAAAGAAATTGAAGCAAGTGCATAACGACACAATTATCAGTCGCGAAACCGAATACAACACGCGCTTGAGCTATTCAAAACTGGAAGGCGATGTGGAATTGTTTGGTTGATGGGATGGTCCAAACTTTGTCGTCAAGCAGGTTGCCTTAATTAGAATGAACATGAAAAGCCATAAGATCAAAGTGCTGGTGATTGATGATTCTGCGTTGATTCGCGGAGTATTGAAGGAGATCATCAATCGTGAAGATGACATGACGTGCATTGGAGGGGCACCAGATCCCCTGGTCGCACGCGAGATGATCAAGACCCTCAATCCGGACGTGCTGACCCTGGACGTAGAAATGCCCAGGATGGATGGGCTGGATTTCCTGGAACGGCTGATGCGCTTGCGGCCCATGCCAGTGCTGATGATATCCACGCTTACCGAAAGAGGCTCGGACATAACCTTCCGCGCGCTTGAATTAGGGGCGGTAGATTTCATCTCCAAGCCGAAAATGGATATTTCCCGGGGCATGGAAGAATATGCCATCCAGATCACCGATAAAATCCGGGCAGTTGCGCAGGCGCAAGTGCGCAAAGCATTTGTTTCACCGCTGATTCAAGAAAGGCTTACGGCCGATGCGATCTTGCCCAGTGTCGCGGGGCGGTATTCTTCCACTGAAAAGTTGATTGTCATCGGAGCATCGACCGGCGGCACCGAGGCAATCAGGGAAATTCTCATGGAACTGCCGGCTGATGCGCCAGGTGTTCTGGTGACCCAGCACATGCCCGAGCATTTCACCAAATCGTTCGCAGATCGCTTGGACAAAATGTGCAGGATCTCGGTCAAAGAGGCAGAGCATAAGGAGCGGGTGTTGCGGGGTCACGCGTATATTGCGCCGGGACATTCTCACTTGCTGCTCAAGCGCAACGGCGCACGATATATCGTCGAGCTGAATCAAGGGCCGCTGGTCAATCGCCATCGCCCCTCTGTCGATGTGCTGTTTCGTTCTGCGGCCAATACTGCCGGAGCCAATGCTCTGGGCATTATTCTCACCGGCATGGGGAAAGACGGCGTCCAAGGGATGCTGGAAATGAGACAGGCCGGCTGCCACACCATTGCGCAAGACGAGGCAAGCTGTGTGGTCTTTGGCATGCCAAAGGAGGCGATTGCTGCCGGAGCTGTGTGTGAGGTGCTGCCGTTGCAGAACATTGCGCGCAGTACCATGGAATACCTTGCTTCACACAGCAACTAGGCGCTGCGTTCCGGACGAAGTATTGGCATTCATCTTGCCCGGCAGACGCGGGTCCGACTCGAGCCAGTGATATCGCGCCTTATTGACCCTTCACTTGCATGATCTCAACCAGCGCGCTCCCGTTCTGCCAGCCTTATCGTTTGATTATGTTCGGATGCAGCTATGGCGGCCGCCTGTCCGACCAATGCAGGATCCGGTTCTGTCAACTGCCCCAATTGATGGACGGCCTCATTCAGTTGATGGGTTCCGTGTTTCTGTTTGGCTCCTGCTGCTTTTATCGCCATCATGGCATCCCTGAATCTATCACCTTGGGAATGCTGCAAGCTCACCTGGGGCAATGCCTTCGAAGGGCAGGCGGTTGGCGTTGCGCTTTCGGTCTCTTATCGCGCGGCGGTTTTCAGTTTCAAGGCCAGCAGGACGGAGCGGTTGGTAGCTGGCCGTAAAGGTGCTTTGGATGAAGCTAATGCAAAGCCAACCGGTTGATGGAGGCATGATTCAAATTGTGCGACAGGGCATGGACAGTTACAATGGCGACATGCCAGATTTCAACCTCACCCACCATTTTCTGATTGCCATGCCGGCCATGCAGGAGGGTGTGTTTGCCGGTACCTTGACCTACATATGCGAACACAATGAGAACGGCGCGCTGGGTATTGTGGTGAATCGTCCGATCAGCCTCACGATGGGTGAGATGTTCGACCAGGTCAATATTCCGTTGCATCAGCCAAAGCTAGTGAAGATGCCAGTGTATTTTGGCGGTCCGGTGCAAACCGAGCGCGGTTTCGTGTTGCATGATACGTTGAAAGACTGGGAGTCTACCTTGCGCATCAACGACCGGCTGGCCTTGACTACTTCCAAGGACATTCTCGAGGCGATGAGCATGGGGCAGGGCCCGCGAAACGTGATCGTCACGTTGGGCTACGCGGGTTGGGACCAGGGGCAATTGGAACACGAAATCAGCGAGAATACGTGGCTGACCGTGCCGGCTTCTGAGCACATACTATTCGAGTTGCCTGCGGAAGAGCGGCTTGCTGCGGCGATGGACCTGCTTGGAGTCAGTTACGCCACGCTGATGGAGGATGCCGGACATGCCTGAAGGGGCGGTCATTTCAAGGTCAGCGATTATTCCCCAAGGCACACTCCTCGCATTTGATTTCGGCACCAAACGCATTGGCATCGCGGTCGGCAACACTATGTTGCGCCACGCCAATCCGCTAACCACCATCGACGATGAAAGGAGCGATGTCCGCTTTGCCAGGATCGAGGCTTTGCTGCAAGAGTGGCAGCCCAGTGCGCTGGTGGTCGGCCTGCCAAGCAACGATGACGGTACGCCGCACGAATTGACCGGGTTATGCCGGCGCTTCGCCAACCGCCTCAAAGGGCGGTTTAATTTGCCGACGATTTTACTGGATGAGCGGTATACTTCGCTCGCCGCCAGCGCGCAGTTGGACAAGGAGGGCATCTACGGCATGAAGCAGAAGGCCTTGATCGATCAATATGCCGCGCAGCAGATTTTGCAGGCCTATTTTGATGAACCCGCAGCGGGAATACTTGCATGAACAACCCCCAATTGAACAAGCATGGTGAACTTCAGCATCTTCTGACGACCGAGGGCTTGCCTGTGCATATCCTGCGTGACATTCTCGACAAAGCCGCAACCTTTGTCGATCCTAGCGGCGGGCGCGATATCCAAAAGGTGCCATTGCTGCATGGCAAGTCCGTGTTCAACGTCTTCTTTGAAAACAGTACGCGCACGCGAACGACATTTGAGATTGCCGCCAAGCGCTTGTCGGCCGACGTGGTCAATCTGAATATCGGCTCCTCTTCCACCAGCAAGGGCGAGACCCTTCTGGATACTGTGGATAACCTGTGCGCGATGCACGCCGACATGTTCGTGGTGCGCCACGCCCAAAGCGGTGCGGCTCATTTCATCGCGCGCCATGTCGCGCCGGAGATCCATGTCATCAACGCCGGCGACGGGAGACACGCCCATCCGACGCAGGCGTTGCTGGATATGTTCACGATCCGGCACTACAAAAAGGAATTCCATAATCTGCGCGTCGCCATAGTCGGCGACCTGCTGCATTCACGCGTAGCGCGCTCGCAGATCCATGCCCTGACTACGCTTGGCGTGCCGGAACTGCGCGTAATCGCGCCCAAAACGCTCTTGCCGGCGATGGTGGAAAACCTAGGCGTGCAGGTCTATCACGACATGGTGCAAGGCTTGCGCGATGTCGATGTCGTGCTCATGTTGCGCTTGCAGCACGAGCGCATGCAGGGCGCGGCATTGCCCTCAGCGCAGGAATATTTCAAGTATTACGGCCTTACCGAAGAGAAGCTCGCCCACGCCAAGCCGGATGCGATTGTGATGCACCCTGGCCCGATGAATCGCGGCGTGGAGATCGACTCCCGTGTGGCTGACGGCGCGCACTCGGTGATACTGGCGCAAGTATCATTCGGGATTGCGGTGCGGATGGCGGTGATGAGTATCCTGGCAGGAGTACGGTTGTGAATATTCATATCAAGGGCGGCCGGTTGATCGATTCGAAGAACAGCATCGATTCGGTATGCGACGTGTTCATCGTGGCTGGCAGGATTGCCGCAATCGGCAAGGCACCCACCGCCTTTGCGGCGGACAGGACCATCGATGCCGGCGGGCTGATCGTCGCACCGGGCCTGATCGATCTGGCGGCGCGCCTGCGCGAGCCAGGCTATGAGTACATGGCGACCCTGGAATCCGAGATGGATGCGGCGGTCGCGGGCGGGGTAACCAGCCTCGCCTGTCCGCCGGACACGGATCCGCCACTTGATGAGCCGGGGCTGGTCGAGATGCTCAAGCACCGGGCACTCAACCTGAATCAGGCGCATGTCTATCCTGTCGCCGCGCTGACATCGGGACTGAAGGGACAGGAACTGACCGAAATGGCAGAACTGGTCGATGCGGGGTGCGTCGCATTCAGCCAGGCGGACGCGCCGCTCACTGATACGCGCGTGCTGATGCGTGCGATGCAGTATGCCGCAACCTTCGGTTTTAGCGTGTGGCTGCGCCCGCAGGATAGCTTTCTTGCCAAGAATGGCGTGGCGCATGATGGCGAGGTTGCGACGCGCTGCGGTCTGGCGGCCATACCGGTGAGTGCCGAAACCATCGCTCTCTCGACCATGTTGACGCTGGCGCGCGATACGGGTGTCAAGCTGCACATCTGTCGGATTTCCAGCGAGGCGGGCGTGGAGATGATCCGTGCCGCGAAACAGCACGGCTTGGCGGTGACCTGCGACGTGTCTGCTCACCATGTGCATCTGTCCGAAATGGACATCGGCTTTTTCGATGCGAATTGTCACCTGGTTCCGCCTCTGCGCAGTCAGCGCGACCGTGCCGCACTTCGCGCCGGATTATTGGACGGTACGATCGACGCGATCTGTTCGGACCACACGCCGGTTGATGAAGACGCCAAGCAATTGCCGTTCGCGGAAGCCGAGGTAGGTGCCACCGGATTGGAGCTGCTGTTGCCGCTGGTGCTGAAATGGGCGAAGGAGGACAAACTCCCGTTGTCGGAGGCGCTCGCCAAAGTCACCGTGCAACCGGCCAGGATACTGGGATTGGACGCGGGCCATCTGAGCGTAGGTCGAGCTGCCGATGTGTGCGTGTTCGATCCGGTCATGTATTGGAAAGTGCAACCGGATGCACTGAAGAGCCAAGGCAAGAACACGCCGTTCAATGGCATCGAAGTGCAGGGCAAGGTGCGCTTTACTCTGATCAACGGCAAGGTGGTACACCAAACCTAGGCCGCCTACACTAACCTGCGTCGCCTATTTGGGGTTGCCGTTGGGGCTAGTGTAGGGGACGCCTGCATTTCTATTTACAGAAGAAGATATGAATCCATTATTAGAATTTTCCGGTCTCCCGCGTTTCGCGGAGATCAAGCCTGAGCATGTCGCGCCCGCGATCGAACAGCTGCTTGCGGAAAATCGTGCGCTGATCATCCGGCTGTTGAGCGATAGCACACGGCCCACCTGGCAAGGTTTCGTGGTTCCGATGGAAGACGCCAATGAGCGGCTGTCACGCGCTTGGGGACCGGTCGTGCATTTGAATGCCGTGATGAACAGCCCGGAGCTGCGTGCGGTATACAACGACACGCTGCCCAAGATCACCCAATATTACGCGGAGCTTGGTCAGAACCTAGCACTGTTCGCCAGGTTCAAGGAGTTGCGCAACAGCGCGGAATTTGCGGGCCTTAGCGCGGCGCGCAAGAAGATCATCGAGAACGAATTGCGTGATTTCCGGCTTGGCGGGGCAGAGCTGCCGGATGCGCAGAAGGCGCGCTACCTTGAGATTCAGGAGCGTCTGGCTGAACTGTCCTCGCGCTTTTCCGATAACGTGCTCGATGCCACCAACGACTACACTCAGCTCGTCGAGCACCGGGATGAACTGAACGGGGTGCCGGATGACGTGCTGCAGGCGGCGCAGGAGGCTGCTCAGGCGGCAGGCAAAGAAGGCTGGCTGTTCACGCTGAAGGCGCCGTCCTACATGCCGGTCATGCAATATGCCGATAACCGCGCGCTGCGCGAAAAGATGTATCGGGCATTTGCCACACGCGCCAGCGAGTTCGGCAAACCGGAGTGGGACAACACCTCGCTGATGGACGAGATCGTCAAACTGCGCGGCGAAGAGGCCAGGCTGTTGGGATTTGCCAGTTTCGCCGAATTGTCGCTGGCAACCAAGATGGCGAATTCGCCACAACAGGTCCTGGACTTCATGCGCGAACTGTCACGACGTGCACGAGCTTTTGCGGAAAAAGACCTAGCCGAACTTCGCGAATATGCGCGCGTTGAACTCGGAATGCAGGAGTTGCAATCGTGGGATCTGACGTATGCCAGCGAGAAACTCCGCGAGCAACGCTATGCATTCTCCGAACAGGAAGTGAAGCAGTATTTCCCGGAAGATGCCGTGCTGCCGGGCATGTTCAAACTGGTCGAGACGCTGTATGGCTTGCAAATCAAGGTGGCCAACGCACCCGTCTGGGATGCCGACGTGCGTTTCTATGAGATTCGGGACGTGCGAGGCCAGCTGGTCGGCCAATTCTATCTCGATCTGTATGCCCGCAACAGCAAGCGCGGCGGGGCGTGGATGGATGATGCGATAACACGGCGGCGGTTGCCTTCCGGCATTCAGACCCCCGTCGCTTATCTGAACTGCAACTTCTCCCCTCCGGTGGGCGAAAAGCCCGCTGCGTTTACCCACGATGAAGTCATTACCCTGTTCCATGAATTCGGGCACGGGTTGCATCATCTGCTCACCGAGATGGAGGACATAGACGTGTCTGGCATCAACGGGGTGGAGTGGGACGCGGTTGAATTGCCCAGCCAGTTCATGGAAAATTTCTGCTGGGAATGGGATGTGTTGCGCGGCATGACACGCCATGCAGATACCGGGGTGCCGTTGCCGCGCGAACTGTTCGACAAGATGCTGGCGGCAAGGAATTTCCAGAGCGGATTGCAGACGCTGCGCCAGATCGAGTTCGCGCTGTTCGACATGTTGATGCACAGCAGCTTCGAGGCCGGTGGCGGCAAGACCATCCTGCAATTGCTCGATGAGGTCCGTGAACAAGTGGCGGTTTTGATTCCGCCGGCCTTCAACCGTTTCCCGCAGAGTTTTTCGCACATCTTCTCCGGCGGATATGCGGCGGGCTATTACAGCTACAAATGGGCGGAGGTGCTTTCTGCCGATGCATACAGTTTATTTGAAGAGAACGGAGTGCTCAATCCTGATGTCGGCGCGCGTTTCCGCCGCGAGATCTTGGCGATGGGTGGCAGTCGCGGCGCGATGCAGTCCTTTACTGCATTCAGGGGACGCGAGCCGCGCATAGACGCGCTGCTGCGGCATACTGGATTGATTGAAACTTCTTGAGGAGGCAAAGTGAAAGTCATTCTTTTATTGCCAGCCTGTCTGGCGATCATTTCGTTGAACGTTCAAGCTGGGGATTTATACCGTTGGATAGACTCGGCCGGCGTTGTGCATTACAGCGACCTGCCAACTGCTGATGCAGAGAAAATCGACGCCAAGAAATTTTCAAGCGAGGTTTCAGGGGGCGACGACCTGCCCTATGAATCGCGCCGCGCGCAAGAGAATTTCCCCGTCACCCTGTATGTCAGCAGCGGCTGCGCGGAGACGTGTGATCTGGCCCGCAATCTGTTGAACAAGCGCGGCATCCCGTTTCGCGAAAAAGTGCTTCAGACCAAGGAGGATATCGACGCGCTCAAGCAGCTTTCTGGCATCGGCGGGTTTGTTCCCGTATTGGCTGTGGGCAAAAACTATCTAAAGGGCTATTTGGAGCCGCAATGGGAAAGCGAGCTTGACATGGCGGGCTATCCGAAGGTCGCGCCATATCGGGCACCTAGTGCGCCCGCGGCAAATAAGGTCGTTCCGGCCACTCCGGCCGCACAATGAAACTCGCGACGTGGAACGTCAATTCGCTGAAAGTGCGCCTCCCGCATGTGCTGGATTGGCTTGCCTCGAATCCAGTGGACGTGCTGTGTTTGCAGGAAACCAAGCAGCAGGACGAGAATTTTCCGCAGGCGGCATTGCAGGCGGCGGGCTATCACAGCGTATTTTGCGGGCAAAAGACCTATAACGGTGTCGCTATCCTCAGCCGCGAACCGCCCAGCGAAGTGCAGTACGGCATTCCTGGTCATGCCGATGAACAGAAGCGTGTCATCGCAGCCACCTTTGCGGTTGGCTTGAACCCAGTGACCGCCCGAGGCCAGGGCGATCGAATGATGCGCGCCGCGCAGTCGGCATCGCAAAGCGGTTTGGAGGACGCAAGCAAGGGTCGCGCGACGCCGTCGGATCAGATTCGAGTGGTGTGCGTATATGTACCCAACGGGCAGAGCGTCGATTCCGACAAGTATTACTATAAACTCGGCTGGCTCAAGACGCTGAGCGACTGGTTGAAGGAGGAGCTGAAGCGCTACCCGAAACTGGCGGTGCTGGGCGATTACAATATCGCACCGGAAGACCGCGATGTGCATGACCCGGTGGCTTGGCAAGGGAACGTGCTGGTCAGCGAAGCCGAACGCATCCACACCACGGCCTTGCCCTCGGGAATCTTGCACCACGGGCCGCCGTCGATCTCCACCGCGCCGTAACGCTCCTTGGCGATCTTAGTAGCACCAGTCGCGGAACGCGCCTTCGGTGAACTTCATGATGTTGCCCTTGTGGACAATCGTGACGCTCTTGCGCTTGTTCGCGATGGCGTAGAGGATCGCGGCATGAATCAGGCGGATCGTCCCGAGATAGCTGACCGGCTTGATGCCGATGCCGACATCCACCACCGCCGGGCGTTGCGGCGCGCCGAGGGCCCGAAGCTGTTTCAGCCACTGCTCCGCCGCCTCCTTGGTTCCAAAGCGGATCTTCTTGAATTCCTTGGGAAATTCCTTCGCCAGAAAATCCAGGATCTTCTGCGCCTCGGGCGTGCCGCCGGCCCATTCGATGCCCGCGTAAATGTCCTCGGTGTTCTCGCGGAAGATCACCATGTCCACCTTCTCGGGATGCTTCACGGGCGAGGGGACGCCCTTGAACCAGCGCACGGGCCGCAGGCAGACGTACAGATCGAGCATCTGGCGCAGCGCGACATTCAAACTGCGGATGCCTTTGCCGACCGGCGTGGTGAGCGGGCCTTTGATGCCGACAAGGTAATCCTGGAACGCCTTGACCGTCTCGTCGGGCAGCCAGTTGTTGAACTTCTTGAACGCGGTCTCGCCGGCAAAAACCTCCAGCCATTCGATCTTGCGTTTGCCGCCGTAGGCCTTCTTCACCGCCGCGTCGAACACGCGCTCGGCCGCCGCCCAGATGTCGGGTCCCGTGCCGTCGCCGCGGATGAAGGGCAGGGTGGGGTTGTCGGGAACGTTCAGTTTGCCGTTTTGAATGGAAATCTTTGCCATAAGTATCGCTCTCTCGCCTAACGCGCCGCGATGATAACAGAGCACTCGAGGCCAGTCAATCCCGCGCACCGCTTGCCGCTTGCCTTCACACGCGGTCCGCCGTATCGTGCCGACGTGAGTTACTCGGTTTTGTTCCGCCAGTTCCCGCTCGATCACCTCGACGCGCTCGCGCCCGTCGTCGCCGCAGGCATATGGCATCCCCGATTACGACGCCCGCACGAAGATCCGCAAAGGCTGGGGATTTCTGGACCGCAACGCCACGGAAGAACAGGCGCGCCGCGTCGTGGAAGCCATCGGCGATCTGGCGGGCGGCGTCGTGGCCATCGACAACGCGCAACTGCGCGCCGCTGCCAAACCCGAAGGTGATCACCGGGTTTGAATCCGGCGAGAGCGGCGTGACGCTGCGCCTTCAATCGCCCCAGGAACCGACCGCGCCCGGTCGAATGGTCGGAGATCGGCATCGTCGCCGCGGGCCGGTTCTCGGAGGAGATCATCCAGCGCGAGGCGGGCGGGGACGAACAGAAGATGGCGGGAATGATGATGGGGCTCGGCGTGTTCATGGTCACGGGCATCCCGCCGGGGCTGTTCGGCGGCGGCAAGAAAAAGAAGGAGGACGAAACCCGTGAAATCCATCCGCGTGATTACCTTCGCCCGGATCGTCACCACGCGCGGCGAACAATTTGCCTTCAGCCCCGACCATTTCGATTTCACCGGGCTGGCCGAGAAGAAGCAAATGAACGCCGCAGCGAACTTTCGCGTGTTCCTCGGCGAGTTGGCGCGCGCCGCCATCGGCCAAAGTGAACCTCGGCGCGCGTCTCCTGCTCGAGAACCGCTCGCTCACCTTCGCCAACTACACCGGCCTCTCACGATTTCGAGACCGAACTGCTGTGGCTGATGAACGCTCGCCGGCGCGACCACGCCGAATACTCTTACTTTGCACGCCGGGGACAGTTCACGCGGGCGCGGTACAGTCCGGTGCGGGCGCAGATGTAGAGGGTCTTGGCGGTCGGGGTCGCCGAACGCGACGTTGGCGGGGCGTTCGGCCAGGGTGATCTCGCCGCGCTTCGTTCCGGTGCGGTCGAAAATCTCGACCGATTTCATGGCGGAGATGTACAGGTTGCCTTCCGACATCCACGCGGAAACCATCGGGGCGTTCGACTTTGCAGAACACGCGGCTGTTGGCGATGCGTGCCGTCGGCGTTCACGTCGAACGCGCGGATGTGGCCGAGTTCCGTATCGGCGATGTAGAGAATCTTCTCGTCAGGCGAGAAGGCGAGGCCATTGGGTTTGGCGAAATCGCGCGCGAGAGCGTCGAGCGTCTTGCCATCCGGGCGACACGCGGAACACGCCCTGGAAATCCAACTCGCGCAAGTTCGGGCTTCACGCCGTAGGGCGGATCGCTGAAATACACCGAGCCGTCGCTTCTGCAGACGATATCGTTCGGGCTGTTGAGCCGTTTGCCTTCGTAATGCGTGGCGAGCGCGATGACGGTCCCGTCCGGTTCCGTGCGCGAGATGCGACGGTTCTCGTGTTCGCACGTGACGAGGCGGCCTTGCGGGTCAAGCGCGTTGCCGTTGGCCTGTCCGCTCGGTTCGCGGAAACACGCTGAACGAATTCGTCGCGGGTGTGTACCGATAAATGCGGCTGGCGGGAATATCGCTGAAGATCAGTTCGTTCCGCGCCGGAACCCACACCGGGCCTTCCAGGAACTGGAAACCACCGCGGACTTTCTCAGCCGCTATGGCGGATGTGGACGATGTCGCCATCTTCGACGATGTAGTCTTTGCCTTTGACGTAGAGCTTGCCGGTTTCCTTGAGCTTCACTTCGGCGGCGTGCAGCCGCGTAGCTCGCCAGGCGCCGGTCAGTTCGCCGTACTTCATCACCTCGGCGCGGATGAAACCGCGGGCGAGGTCCGAGTGGATCGCGTGCGCGGCGTCGACGGCGTGCGCGCCATGGCGGATGGTCCAGGCGCGGACTTCGTCTTCGCCGGTGGTGAAGAAGCGAGATGTAGCCGAGCGCTTTGTAGAGGCAGCGCGTGAGAACGTGAATCGCGGGTTCCGTGACCCCGAGCGCCGACAGGAATTCGGCGCGTTCGGTGGGATTCTCGATTTGCGCGACTTCGGCTTCGACCTTGGCGCAGAGCTCGCAGACTTCGCTGCGCGGGCCGGTGAGTTTGGCCTTCGCCTCTCGACGAGTTGCGGGTTGGGGAAATTGGATTCGCCGAGGTTCAGACAGCCGCCTGACGGGCAAGTCCCATTGCTTCGGAAACAGTCGCAGGCCCGGTCACTGCATCGCCACCGGCATAGATTTTCGGTAAATTGGTGCGACAGCTGGGCTGTTGCACTTTGATTGAACCATTCTTTCGGAGTTCCAGTCCGATTTCTTTCGCAGGTTCAAATTCAACTTTTTCACCAACGGAAAGAATAATTGTATTGCATTCCACAATTGCAGTTTCACCCGTCTCCACCGGTTTCTTTCTTCCGGTATTATCGAAACCGTCAAACTTCATTTTGTGAATTTCAAGACCGGTTACTTTTCCTTTTATATCGCCGATCACTCGATGAGGCGCAGATAAAAACATAAATCGGATGTTTTCGTCTATTGCATCTTTTATTTCATGCGCATTCGCCGGCATTTCGTCTTTATCGCGGCGATAAACGATTGTTACATCGGCGCCAAGACGCAGGCATGAACGTGCTGCATCGATTGCCACATTTCCGGCTCCAACCACAACACTTTCTTTCCAAGGTGAAGTTTCTTTCCGCTGGCAAATTCCTCAAGAAATTCATAGCCTTGAATAATTCCGGACAGATGCCTGCCTGGAATATCAAGCTCAATATCT
Organism: uncultured beta proteobacterium; assembly: GCA_963833515.1. Lineage (GTDB taxonomy): Bacteria > Pseudomonadota > Gammaproteobacteria > Burkholderiales > Gallionellaceae > Gallionella. Next base: position 211,745 of record CAWHYN010000016.1, read on the forward strand.
TTTTGAGCACCTACTGCAAGGAAAACAGCGTCGTTCTGCTTCTGCAGGTTTTTGAAGGAAAGCTCTTTGCCGATACGAGTGTTGAATACAAATTTAACGCCAAGTTTTTTAAAGAGTTCAAGTTCCTTATTGAGACTGTCTTTTGGCAGACGATATGCAGGAATTCCGTATTGTAGAATTCCGCCTGCTTTTGCGTGTTTGTCATAAACTGTAACGCTATGACCAAGACGAACAAGAAAATAAGCTGCTGTTAAGCCAGCCGGCCCGGCGCCAATAATTGCAATTTTCTTTCCTGTAGGTGATAGTTTCTCTTTTACTAACTGGTGATAAATTTCCCGCTCCTTGCCCATTTTGTACATGGTGTCAGCAAGATAGCGATGAATATCACCCTGGGAGACTGGATCATCCACCATATCTCTGCGGCAGCGCATCTGGCAATGGAAGTAACAAATTCTTCCAACCGTTCCCGGCAGCGGATTATCGCGTAACGTGAGTTCAAATGCTTCTTCGATCCGCCCTTCTTTCAACAGTTGAAGGTACCCGGGAATGTTCATATGCATCGGGCAGCTGTTTTCGCAAAGAGCCATAAATAAGCTTTCACACACGCCTGCCTTACATCTCTTCTGGATAATGTGTTTCTCGTACTCATCACGAAAGTATCTTAACGTGCTTAATACTGGATTCGAACTTGTTTGTCCCAATCCACAAAGCGCAGAATCCCGAATCACATATGCTAATCGTTCAAGTGTATCCAAATCCTGCATGGATGCATCACCGCGTGTAATCTTATTAAGAATGGCAAGTGCTTGCGCAAGCCCTTCGCGGCATGGGTACACTTACCGCACGATTCTGCGTAGGTCACTTCAACAAAGTACCGTGCAACATCTACCATACAGTTATCCTGATCCATCACAACCATACCGCCGGAACCCATGATGGTGCCCAGCTTGGTGAGGGATTCGTAATCGACAGGCGTGTTAAAATGTTCTACCGGAATGCATCCGCCTGACGGGCCTCCGGTCTGAACTGCCCGGATTTTCTT
>CAWHYN010000017.1:0-105194 GCA_963833515.1 uncultured beta proteobacterium
ACCTTTCCTACAAGAGTTTCATCTTCTCCGGAATTATCGCCCAGACCATATTATTCCAGGGATTCTATGAAGGAGCCTTTGGCGGCTTCGTTCGAATGTATTACCAAAAGATATTCCATGCGATATCCGTGACCCCCATAACGCTGTCCGAAGTCTTGTGGGGTGAGCTTCTATGGGATGCTAGTAAGTCCGCCCTTGCATCAGAAGTTGTAGCGCTGATTGGGGTGGCTACGGGTGATTTTGCCCCGGTTTCACTTCTTACGCTGCTACCTCTTTCCTTTTTGAGTTCGCTTTTGTTCGCAGGAATGGGGCTCGCTGCAGCTGGTTACTCCCGCAATATCGATCAACTCTCTTATCCTCAGTATTTGCTTGTTTTTCCCATGTTCCTATTCTGTGGTGTTTTCTACCCCCTGGAAAGTCTGCCGATTCCGCTTCAGTTTGTCGCCTGGCTCTTTCCGCTAACTGCGGTAGTATCTCTCGTAAGGACATTGACTCTCGGATTCCCATTCCAGATTCAGACGATCCCCATACTTCTCATCTGGATGGTTTTCTTGCTATGGCTTTCGCGGCGCGCAATGTTCCATCGACTGGTGAAGTGAATGTCTCAATGTTTACGTATGGCGAACCTAGCCAAGCCGCACGATGGGCGCAAACAGCGATTTGGCAACATTCAGTTCCAGATTATCAGACAAATATCACGTTAGGACGGTGCTATGACAGAGGATCCAGATTAGCCTAGATACGAACAGTCTATCAGTCCAAAGGACTGAGCGGTCGCCTTTGCCGCCATTGAGCAGATAGAGGTTCACCTCATGTATGGAATTAAGAGCATCAAATTTTTGGGGTGGACTGTCATCGCTCTATTTACCCTTATTCTTTGGCACATTTGGTAACGGTTGTTAAATGCAAAATGCGCCGAAGCGCCAGCCGAGTCCGGTGGGTTGTTTTACAGTCGCGTGGTTATCCAATAACGATCCCAGTCCTTAGGTGGCTCGCAGCTCGGGCGATTCAGTGTTGCGTTAAAACAGGTCGCACAAAGGCGGTGTCCCAATCACTGGCAGTGGTTGAACTCCAGTCTGCTTTTCTGGCTCACCGCCTTTGGCCAAACTCTAAACAAAATATCGCCTCACATCGAATGGCTGTTGCTTGCGCAGGATATTCTCAATGGACAAAATCTGCGCCGTCCGGCATTGCACCAACTGTATTCGCTTGCGCGCAAGATCTCGTCCTGCACGCAGTTCCCGTGGGAAGATATAGCCCTCGGGCAACAATCCCAAGCGCAGCAGATGGGCAAGGTAGGCTGCATCGGCGAAGTTCCCACGGTACTTCAGCCCTTCGTATTCCTTGCTCGCCGACGGGTTCGCCAGGTGCACCTGATATCCCGCATCCATCAAGCCATCCACTAGCCAGTACCAGCTGTATGTGGATTCGACAACCACACCAACGATTTCCTCCTTGTGTGGCGCAAGCGCCATCAGGATTTCATCCAGTTTATTTGCCAGACGCCTTTGATAAATGATTCGTTCATCCTCGTCTGCCACAACTACTACGCCGTTGTTCGAATGCAAATCAATTCCGTTATGCTTCTTCATGTTGATCTCCTTGGGTTAAGTAGGTTCGCACCTTAACTTTACCCTTGCTGGAACTACGCAGCGAGGAGGTCGGCTCGATGATTATCACTGGACTTCAAATCGTTTAATGGGCAGACTGATGCCAGTAACTGCCATTCGCGATCGTCTGCTTCCAAGCATACTGCCTCCAGACCGTTGAACTAAGTATAGAATTGCCACATAGAATCTTATAAATCCCCTCAGGAGGGTTCACTATGTCCCGCAAGCATCCCGTGATTGCCGTGACCGGTTCATCCGGTGCTGGCACTACTACGGTAAAACGTGCCTTTGAAAACCTGTTCCGCCGTGAACAAAGACAAAACCGCAACAAGCCCCCCCCTATTCTCGAGCGACGAACTTTAGTCAGCGCCGTAAAAGGAATTCACGCGGCAATCATTGAAGGTGACAGTCTGCACAGTCTAGATCGCGTGGCGTTTCGCGCCGCCGCCGCAGAAGCGGCCAAGGCGGCCAACAATACCTTCAGCTATTTCGGTCCGGAAGCCAACCACTTCGACAAGATCGAAGAAACGTTCAAAACCTATGGTGAAACAGGTATGTGCAAACGCCGTTACTACGTGCATACCGAAGCAGAAGCCGAACAGCATAACCAGCACTTTGGCCTGACTGACCTGAAGCCAGGTGTTTTTACGCCGTGGGAAGATATCGAAGAAGATTCAGACCTGCTATTTTATGAAGGACTGCACGGCTTGGCTAAAAATGGTGATATCGACGTGGCCAAATATGTGGATCTAGGGATTGGCGTGGTTCCGGTGGTCAATCTGGAGTGGATCCAGAAGATACACCGTGACGCCTCAGAGCACGGCCATTCGGCGGATGTGACGGTGGATACCATCATGCGCCGCATGCCGGACTACATCAAGTTCATCACCCCGCAATTCTCGCGCACCCACATCAACTTTCAACGTGTGGCCACGGTGGATACTTCCAATCCGTTCATCGCGCGCGACATTCCGACGCCCGATGAAAGTTTCGTGGTGATCCGTTTCCGCGATCCCAAGAGCGTGGACTTTCCATATATGCTCAACATGATTCCAGACTCCTTCATGTCACGCGCGAATACGTTGGTCGTGCCGGGCGGCAAGATGAGCCACGCGATGGAAATCATCCTCCCACCGATCTTGCACGACATGATCGAGAACAAGAAGAAGTAAAAGACGAACGTGGAGTCCCTGCCTTGACTGCGGCGCGCAACATATCCCCGGTTGAGATTTGCGGGATACCGAACCTTTCATGGAGGTAGTTGGCTTGAGTACTTTGCCAGCGCCAGGTGCGCCCAGGAGAATGAGCTTCATAGTTATATTCCTTGAGCAAGAATGTAGAAAGGGCTGGTGTAGATTGAACACCGACGCTTCAAACACAGCCAAAGCGAATTGGCAACAAGTGGGCTTGAATCCAGAGCGGTATGCACGAACAACTAGGTTGCGGCAAGCACGAATGATCCGTGGCAAAGCCAACGTAGAGGCCGTACCCAGCAAGACAAGAACCATTTTGAATGACATGCCGTCTCCAAAAAGTGAAACTCATTCGATTAGATGCTGACCTAATCTAATTTCTTCAGTTGCGGAATCCTTCCGTTCTTGTAAATCCTGAAAAAATCCCATGGCTAATCAAACCATGTTTAAAAATGAACCAACGTAATGAATATCAGTGATTAATAGTATATTGGCACACAATAAAATACTATTTGCCTCATGTCGTGCTGATTGGCCTTTCGGATGTTCGTTTGACTGATAATTATAGAGGCGACCGCTATGTGTCGGTTTGCGACTACCAGGCAACTTGTGGTTCAATGACTAATTACGGTGGAACAGCGGACGCTCGACTTCAAGCCGTTTAACAGACAGAGCTGTGCCAAAAGTGGTCGTAGCAATACGTCCTCCAAAGTGGTCACCCCCAAGCAACGTCTGGTCCCACCGGAGCAGCACGCGGATTTCGCGGAAGGTGGTCGATCCCCCAGAAATGCCGCAACAACTAAAACTAGCGGACCGTGGTATTGTTAGCCTGCCGGTGTCGGTCTGATTTGCGTCGCGTAATGTGCGCTTGGAGGAGCTATGAGCATAAAGTTTCGCAGCACAGAACTATCTTCCGCGGAAGCGTCGTTCCTGAAATGGCAGTACGGTTTTGACGAAGAGGACGAGCCGTTCGAGCGAGCGTTGTGGCAGGCCATCCTGCGAGCTTGGGAAGCCGATAACGACTCGGGAGCAGGTACACGCCATCTCGAACGGCTCGGCTGCCCCGGCGCTTTCCCCGAGGAAGTGGCGTTGTACGTGCGATTCAAGTCCGAAGGCAGCGACGAAGTGTGGAACGAATTGATCTGCCGTGCCGGCCTGTCTGATCGCCGCACCGCCCGAGTCGATACGGCGATCCATCGCCGTCGCGCCGAACGTGCTTTGGATCGACCTGAGAAGACGGCTCAGTAGGCAGGAGTCAGCCGACGGTCGCGGTTGCTATTCAAATTGATTCGCGGGACGATTCCATTATAAAGATACTTGTTCTACGCAGTGGCTCACCAGGCCACTCCGTAAACGGCTCACTTACGCCCCCATCATTCAAAACCAACGTGTTTAAGCGAAGCCCTTAATTCAGAATTGAATGGCCGCCTTTCGCCAGGCAATTTGATACTATGAAGCTCTGCTTCGTGCCAGAAGCGGAAGTGCAGAGTTCGAGGTATGTTTGACTCGATGCGGAGCATTGGGCGGCTGCATTGAGCGGCAAAGAATGAGTATGGATCTTCAGTAAGGCGTAATTTGCAAAACTGCATCACAGTTCAACCACTGTTGTTCATCATAGATAGAGGAGAAAAATTATGGCTAAAGACAGCATTTATCGTATTACGGAAATAGTCGGAACCAGCAAAAAATCTTGGGAAGATGCCGCGGCGAATGCGGTCAGCGTCGCCTCAGAAACCTTGCGGGATTTGAGGGTTGCAGAAATTATCAAATTGGACATGGTAGTACAAGACGGCAAGGTGGCCGCTTACCGGGCGAGAGTAGCGTTGTCATTCAAATACGACCCAAAGAAATAGGGATTATGGAATGCAGAAAGAATGCTGCAAGGTGGATAGGCAATAATTAGGGGGTGCAGATGCTCCTTTTTCTTTGATAGCCTCGGATTTTTGACATGCCGCTTTCGGGTGACGATTTAAGCTGTTCCAAGGTCAGCTTGGTGGCAGCCAAGCGGCCGTTCGCAGATGTTCTCCAATTTGAAGGGTCGCCGAAAGGACGCTTCCATCTCGAAGCGAACATACTAGGCCAACGAGATCGAGGTCACCAATAGAGCCGTCGGCTCGCCAAGACACGGGGCGCAAAATTGTTCGGCCTGGCGTCGTCTAGGCGCTCGCCACCACACCTTCTTCTGGTGGTCTATTCGTTGACTCATCGAGAAATAGGGTCTGGATTTCAGTTATCTCTTCGCTGTTGTTAATAAGTATGTCGACGCATTTCGAATCCAATTTCCACGTGGACATCTCTCTTAACGTAGCGAAGGCGTCCTCATTGCTGCATGCGTCCTTGTAGCAACGTTTCGAGGTCAGCGCATCAAATACATCTGCGACTGCGATGATGCGTGCCTCAATGGGAATCTCTTCGCCTTTCAGTCCTTTTGGATAACCGCTACCGTCGATGTTCTCATGGTGGAATTCGGCGATATTCTCAATCATGGCGACAAAGCTCGAATTTTCTAGGCTGAAGTTCCCTAGCATGGTGTTAATGATGTCCCGCCCTTTCGTTGAGTGAGTCTTCATCACTTCGAATTCCTCACTGGTCAGTTTCCCGGGCTTTCGCATAATGTGATCGGGTATCGCAATCTTACCGATGTCATGCATCGGGGCAAACCAGAAGATGGCTTCCACGAATTCGTTACTCAGGCCATAATCCAACGCAATCCTTCTGGCGATCAATCGGGCGAATCGGGCCATCCGCTCCAAGTGTGCGCCCGTCTCGGGATCCTTGTGACCCGAGAAACACGTCGCTGTCCTTAGCGCGCCTTGAAGCGTTTTGGCTTGGTTGATTTCCACGCTCACCAGCAGGGAAATGAGCCGCGCAATCATATCCAGATAAGGCAGTTTGTCCTCCTGGAAGACCTCAACTTCGCGGGAATTGAAGAACACGAACCCTGTCAATTCCTCGTTGTGGTACATTGGAACCGTATAGCTCGACCGAAAGCCATGGGCCTTGATCTGCCGAGTGTGTTCTTGATGGCTGTTCTTGAACACTGAAAGATCATTGACCACCCTGGGTCTACCATCGAGATAAATCTGGTAGAGGGATTTGGACTGGCTGAGTCTGGACTGGTAATTTTGAAGCGGGTTTGCGCCGTCTGAGCTGTGCGAAAGCGTTCTTAGCATGTCATACTTTGAATCGTAGACCGCAACGCCGACGCGATCGATGAACTCGGAGTTCTGACGAGCAACGCGGTGCAGGAAGTTTATTTTTTCGGTAATCGTGGCCTTCTTGTTGAGTTCGTTCAACAGGTCACGGTGATTGCATTTCGCGTCGATAGTCATTCAATCTTCCTTCCGGTTGGGCGGCGAAGGGTAATCCTTCACTTGAAGTTGTCGATTGCAAATCTGTGTCAATCGGGTGCGACTACTCCCGACAAGCCGTGAAGAGAGGACCACACGCGCAACTCCACTCTACCAAAAACCTCTAGCCCCGTACTCACCCCATGGGGTGATGTATGGCATCATTCCATTGCTTATAATTCAAATAGTTAGTTATACGCGATAATTGGCAGAGGTTCCTATGACGATACACCAGACCGGTCACGCCGAAATTGATCAGCAGCATGCGATTCTCGAGAGCATGGTTAGCCAGCTATTGGTTTTTTGTTTGGAAGGGGACCTGGGCTCGGATGCTGTGTGCGACAAATGCAGTTCGCTACAGCGGCACCGGTGCACCTCATCCCTCGCCTCGACAACTAGCGAGCTAACCGCCTGTCTCATCGCACATGCCACGTACGAGGAAAGAATGATGGAGTTGCTTCCAGGTACTCCAAGTTGTCAGGCGCACATAAAGGCGCACAAAGCGGCCCACGAAGGCATATCGAAACAGCTCAAGAAGCTCTCGGCTCAAGTCATCAACGAAAGCCCGCGAACCGCAAGTACCCTGATGTGGCGAGTTATTAGAGATTGGCTCGGTGATCACGCGGCGTTGTTTGATTGCCGCTTAATTGGCCTCGGCAAGTCCGCTGCGCCCGAGATCGATTTTGACGGAGAGTTGGTCGCGATGCTCGACCAGCTTGTATTCCCCAATCGGCCCACTATGGCAAAGGCCTCATCTGGTACGGCTTTGGCGTTACAGAGGAAAAAAATGGAAGTGCGCGGACGCTTCGAATCGCTCTCAACAGCGCAGTGTACAGTCTTCTGGTTGGTCGTTAGCGGGAAGAAGAACCGTGAAATTGCCGAGACCTTGGGTGTAACGGTTAATACCATCAAGACTCACCGGGCTGCAATTTTCCAGAAGATGGAAGTTGGATCGGTTGTAGAGCTAGTGAAAAAAGCTGACATACTTCGTTAAGTTTTTGCGCGGATGACCATTACGGTCGAAAACCAGCCATTTGAAACGCACTGGCTGAGTGACTTTCGGGAAGTGAAAAATTAGTGGCGAGATAAAAATTAGGTCGTTCGAAAGCAAATACTTGCGACCTGCCGCTTTCGCAGTACAGAGCCGAACCCCATATCATCAAGTTCGAGGCCCGCCATTTTTTGCCACCCCATGAAATTGCGCCGCCAGATGGGGATGAAGCGCAGGCTGAGGTCTGAGGCCGCGTAATAACGAATGCTCATCCGTTCATGTCCTGCTCGATGGCGACAATGACATCTTGCGGCGGAACCACGCCGCTTTCGCGTGCCCACATCACACCTTTGGAGGTTCCTTCGGCGATGACCCGTTGCGCATTGCTAAAAATATGCGTCATATAAAAATATTTCTCGTCCCAGTGCGTGACTTCAAGGGCGACATCGTAACGCTCAAATAGCCCGAGCGGCTTCTTGTAGACCATGGTGTGTTCGGCGATGCTGGGCATCCATTTTCGTTTGACCATCGATTTCATCAGTCCGGAGCGGATGAACAAATCAACGCGGTTAAGATCGCATACGGTCAGGTAGCGACCGTTGTTCATATGAAAGTTTATGTCTAGGTCGTTCGGCAATACGCGCAGACTGAGTAGGCTGCAAAGGTTGCCGGGATATAGCCGCTCGCGGAACCTCGACAGGATGAGCACATAAAGCATGCGAAGGATCAGGTTCATTCGCGTATCTCCCTGCCCGTCAGCTTCAGGAAGACGTCCTCAAGGTTCGCCGGCCTGTGGAGGTAGCGCAGTTCTGGGTGTTGACGCAATTCCAGCAACAGGGGCTGCGGGTCGGATACATAGCAGAACACCGATTCACCGCTCACCTCGAAGCGCTGCGCATGGCGCGCAGCATGGGCTTGCGCCCATGCTGCGGCCCGTTCGCCGAATACTTCGACCACCTGCGGTTCGATGTTCTCCGCAATCAAATCGCGCGGCGAGCCGTCGCTGATGATGCGCCCGTTATCCATCACCGCGAGGCGGTGGCATAGGCGCTCCGCCTCATCCATGAAGTGTGTGGTGAGCAGTAGCGTCTTGCCCTGCACGGTCAGCTCGCGCAGCCGCTGCCAGATCAGGTGGCGTGCTTGCGGGTCGAGACCGGTAGTCGGTTCATCAAGGAAGATGACGTCGGGGTCGTTCACCAGCGCGCGCGCCAGCGTAAGGCGCCGTTTCATCCCGCCGGACAAAGTTGGCACCTTGGCATCGCGCCTGTGGGTGAGGTTGGCAAATTCCAGCAGCGCGGGGATGCGCGCTTCGATCTCGCTATCCTTGATGCCAAAGTAGCGGCCATATACCAACAGATTTTCCGCCACCGTGAAGTCGGGATCGAGGTTGTCCACCTGCGGTACCACTCCCACTCGCAGCCGGGCCTCGCGCGCATGCTGCGGCACTGCATGGCCTAGCAGGCTAAGATCGCCCGCATCCGCGTCGATCAGGCCGAGCATCAGACGGAGCGTGGTAGTCTTGCCAGCACCGTTGGGGCCCAGCAGGCCAAAGCATTCTCCCTTGGTGAGGACGATGCTGACGCTGTCCACTACCGCCTGTCCGCCGTAGGATTTGCTGACGTTTTGCGCTGAGAGGACAACATTCATAGTGGTTGTCCGTTAAAGTCCTGCAGGACGAGCTGCTTGATCTGGTTCAAGCGCCCGTGGAAGAAATGTTCGGCGCCCGGCAGCACAACGATGGGCAGGTGCTGCGGGCGCGCCCACTCCAGCACGTCGCCGAGCGGTACGATCTCATCCTGCTCGCCATGGATCAGCAACGTGTTATGTGGCACATCCGGCATCGCAAATCGTCCTACCGCAGGTGCGACAAGCACCAACCGGTGCGGATGAGGATGCAGGTGTTGCGCCGCGCGTGCCTGAACATAGCCGCCAAAGGAAAAGCCGGACAGGACTACCGGCAGGCGCCCGAAGCTGGCTTGGGCGTGGCGCACCACTGACAGCACGTCTTCAACCTCACCATTGCCGCTGTCGAATTCGCCCGCGCTGTCACCCACGCCGCGAAAGTTGAAACGCAATGCGACGAAGCCCAGCTCCGAAAAAGTTTTCGCCAGAACCGTCACGACCTTGTTTTCCATCGTGCCACCCATGGTAGGCAGCGGATGGGCTACCACTGCGATCGCGCGGGGCACAACGTCAGGCAGATGCGCAACGCCTACAAGTTTTCCGGCTGCGCCCGCTATTGTGAATTGTTTGAGGGATGGCATTGAAATGGAAACGTTCAAATTCCGGGTGGAGGGTTTAAAAGATGATCCGACATAAATGATTGCCCTCGGCTGGGATTGTGTCCAAGCTCAATCGCGGCCGATTCTTGAAGATGCATAAGCCAATACCGACATGAAACGAACCTAATTATAGAGCGTGATGACAAGTCAATCTCCTGGGCTTCCGGTTTCGCACGTGCCTTTCACGCAACCTGAAACCCAAGCGCACGGCGAACTTGTCAAGGGGCAGACGTTCAGAGCCGTCTAATTCGTACCAAAAAAGCTGGCCGAAACAAATTGACAGCTTTGAGTTAGCACCGGCCCACCTCTCCGAACGGCAATCTATGACAAGTCCATCATGCCAAACCATGCGTATTCCGCTTTTCTTGATTGCACCTCCTGCGGCCAGCGTCTCGAAATCTCCAGGAGCAGCGTCTTAAACTGCCAAAGCGTCTCCTTCAATAGCGGTGCATACCCGGATATGCAATCCGGATCACCGGCGAAGCGTTGGACCAATTCCTCCGGATCATGCGGGTCAAAGCCGGCTTCTAACAGCGTCAACCGGAGCTCGACTAATCTGACTTGGGCAAAATCATATATCTCATTGCCACGTTCCCCATCAGCATGCTGGTCAAAATCATGAAACAGCTTGGCGATCTGCCGTACTTGCGCGACGAGTTCATCTGGTTCAATTGGGCCTAATCGCGCATCGGGATCACTATCGTCATGAAGCACGTTCAGGAATCCGATCAATCCGCTGCCATATTGTTTAGAGTTCAGCTTGAGCATCATCTCCAGTTTCTGCCACTGCCCCATTGCGGAATCAGGATCAAAAGCCTTGGCGGAAACTTCCGCGATCGCCAGAATCTGGGCATAACGACCTATCTTGTTTCCCGGCAAGCCACGCGGATAGCCTCGGCCATCCATCCGTTCATGATGCTCAAGCACTGCATCCGAAATGCTTTTAGGCAGCTCCGGAAATTCGCGCAATAACAAATAGGCCGTCAGCGGATGAGCATACAGGTGTCGTCGTTCCTCGCTGCTCATTACATGCGATGGTTCAAGTAACACCGGATCGATATGCATCATGCCGATGTTTTGAAACAACGCAGCAGTGGCCACGTACCCCTCTTCCTGCAAATTCATCCCGTCGCAGCGCGCCAGATACGTACCCGTGATCAATATTGAAAGGCTATGATGATAGATGTGAGGAAATTTCTCGCGGCCCACCGTCAATTTGAAGGCTAATGGAGTTGGTAATTGAATGGCAAATATCGTTTGGCGCAGGGAAAATCCCTTATCGAGGATGTCCGCCATCTTCTCAAGTTTCGCGTTTCGCCGAATCAAATTTTGCACATCGTTCCATATGGTGTCGGAATCAACCATGCCTTCGGCGGATAGCGACATGTCCAAGGGCTTAAGCAACACGTGCCTTACCAAACGTTCATATAGTGTGCTTGCAATGGCGACGCCTGATGCGACAAGCATGATTCCGCTTTGTGAATAGATGTTCTCACTGGCAATAATCTTGCGCGTGTCGCCAAGTTCGGTTACTGCCTGCAAATAATGTTGATCCCGGATTTCGTTCATATTTTTATCTTACCAATTCGCTTAGATATAGACGAATGTCTGTTTGTGAAAAGCCGCGTCCTTATGCCGACCATGTTTGGCCCACGTCATTATTGCCAGGCCAGACTGGCAATAATATATTTTGGTAGAACGGTGCCGAGTCCGTTCTACGTGCGCTAAGTTCTTCCGTCAATCTATCTTCAGCCGTTCCACCACGCGCCCATTCCGCAAATGTTCTTCGATGATCTCGTCGAGATCCCTTTCATCCACGTAGGTGTACCAGATGCCTTCGGGATACACGACGATGACCGGTCCTTCCTCGCAGCGATCCATGCAACCAGCAGAATTGATGCGGATTTTGTTCTGCCGGTTGGATATGCCCAGTTCCTTGACCTTGTTCTTCACATAATCCCGCGCCTTTTGCGCGCCATGGTTATTGCAACAGTCCTCGCCATATTCGCGCTGGTTGGTACAGAAGAAAACATGTTTGTCGAAAAAGTTCATGGCAGGCTCCGGAAGGCCAACGCTATTCAAATGACAATTATACTTTCCTGGCTCGCCACAGATGAATTATCAGCAGGAAGGGGAATATCAGGGTGATGGTCTGCGCCAGCCCGTTGTAATTGAGCAAATGTCCGTAATGCCAGTGATAGATGGACATCGCGGCCGATGGCGTGTTGTCGTCGAACACAAAATTCACGATGGAAAAATAGCATAGTGCCGCGGCAAACCCCAAGCCGATCATCCCGCTGCGCGGTAGCCATAGTGAGACGAGCAGAAGCAATATCCCAAGCAGCATCCCCAGAACTGCCTCACTGTTGATCCATAATAACAGCGCCCAAGACTTTAAAAGCAGTGCGGCAGTAATGAATTTCGCGGATGCTACTCCGCCCAATATCACGAGTAACACCGTGACAATATTGCGTGGTTCGCGCAGCAAGGTCACCATTAACGTTCCCAGCATCAGCAGATTCAGCGTGACGGCACCGCATTCCCATACATTAAATGGCGCATGCGCCAACGATACAAAAGGCTTTCGCGCGACGCCACTGATGAATACGTTTCCCAGCATTGGCAAGGATGGGTTGATTTGTCCGAACATCCAAAGAGCAAGAAGAGCCAGACCAAAATTCACCTCTTTGCCATCGTGAAATAAATGGCTGCGCCAATCTGTCAGGCGAGAGAAGAACCATGTCCACGAAGTCATGCTAACCGCGAGCAATGCGCCAATTAAGGCCCCTGTACTATTGGTCATCAAATCCAGATTGGAGCTGGTGCGTGTTGGTAAGTACATTTGCAGGTATTCCATGCTCGCTGACAAAATCAAGCCGAGACATAACCCGAGAATCACACTGGCAAACGCGCTAAAGCGTGCGCGCAAAATCAGCCCGACCAGCAGGCCGAACGGTAAATAGGAAAGCAGATTGATTACCGCATCGAACGCGGTGTACGTGAGCAGCAAAGGAGCACGCAACACATCTATGAAATTCAACCCTTGGTCGCGCCAACCGGAAAAGGGCGACAGACTCGCATATACGATGAACAGCGTGTAACCGAAAGCCAGCCAGGTTCTCAGTCTATAGCGGGCTTCGGTGATGAAGGGTTCAGTCATGTTTCATGCAGGCCGCGTTGCCAACAGTCGTGCAAGTTTAACCCATTTGTCGTGAAGCCCGGAGTCAAAGATGCACAGGTATATGGAGCTGCATGCAACAGGTGACACATGCTGCATACGAAAGCCGCCGGGCCGAAGCTACAAGGCAATCTGGAAAGCAGGGGGCGATAGAGACGCTCAATGCTGAATTAGCAAAGACGTTGAGGGGCGGCGTAGTGAAAGCTGTCGCCATGCCGGGTGCGGCAGGCTCTATCGGTGACAAAGGACAAAAGCCACGGTAGCATGAGTGCGGTAACACAAGCAAACAGCTGCTTGCGGCACAGCAGCTAAAGGTGACCGTTGTGATGTTCCTTTGCTCAAGTCGGTTCGGCAAGTCTTCCGGCATGCAGGATTCTGGCGTTCCCTTCTTTCCTGGGCATCCGCCGGAATCGCGATGAACCTTCTTTTGCGAGTACGATTGGAACCTCCTGACCCCGGAACCGACCGTCTGCCGCGAAGATGAACCTGATATAAAGTTGGGACCGTCAACAGGGTATAATTAATATATTTTTTTCGCCTCGCCCCTAATGAACATTCTTTACGAAGAAGACGGCAGTTTCAGGGTCGGTAGCATCATGACCGACAATACAACATCGCTACAGGTTGAAGGCTTGTCTGGCAAGCGCAGCAAGGTCAAAGCGGCCAATGTGATGCTGCGCTTCACCCAGCCATCCCTGGGCGAATTCATGGCCCAGGCGGAAGCCTTGTCTGAAAGCATCGAGGTGGAATTCCTCTGGGAATGTTGTCCGACGGATGAGTTTGATTCGGCGCAGATCGCCGCCGAATATTTTGGCCATACCCCGAGCGCACTGGAAGCTGCTGCGACCCTGATACGCCTGCATGGCGCGCCGATCTATTTTCACAAGAAAGGCAAAGGACGCTATCGTGCCGCACCGCCAGACGTGCTGAAGGCCGCGTTGGCCGGCGCAGAGAAGAAGCGCCAGCAACAGGCATTGCAGGCGCGCATGACCGAGCAGCTCAGCCGGTTCGAGCTGCCGGCAGGTTTTGCCGAACATCTGGCGAATCTGCTTTACAAGCCGGATCGCAACACCATCGAGGTGAAAGCGCTGGAAGCGGCTTGTGCGGCGACCCATCTGACAGCGGCTCACCTGCTGCATCGTTGTGGCGCGTTACCCTCTGCGCATGATTATCACTTACAGAAATTCCTGTTCGATCATTTCCCCAAGGGCACCGGCTTTCCCGCTATCACGTTGAGCACGTGGGGGGATTTGCCGCTGTCTGGCGCAAATGCCTTCAGCATCGACGATGCGACCACCACGGAGATCGACGATGCATTCTCGGTGGAAAGACTGGCCAACGGCAACTGGCGTGTCGGAGTGCACATTGCCGCGCCCACACTGGGGTTGCCGCGCGACTCGGATGGCGACAAGGTTGCCGCGGAGCGGCTCTCCACTGTGTATATGCCCGGCAAGAAAATTACCATGCTGCCGGACAATGTGGTCGAGGCTTTCACGCTGTGCGCTGATCACGTGTGTCCCGCTCTGTCGATGTACAACGAGATTGACGGTGAAACGCTGGCGATACTGGGTCACGAGAGCCGTGTTGAACGCATTCACGTTGCGGCGAATCTGCGCCACGATACCCTGGAGCCCTTGTTTAATGAGGAGACGCTGGCATCGGGTAAGCACGATTATCCATATGCGCAAGAGCTGGCATTCTTGTGGAACTTGGTGCAAAAGCTGGAGGCCGTGCGCGGCAAGCCGTCCGACAACAGCATGCAGCAAGTAGACTACAACTTCCATATTGACAATGAACGCGTCAGCATCACGCAGCGGCGGCGCGGTTCACCCATTGACAAGGTGGTTTCCGAATTGATGATCCTGGTAAACAGCGAATGGGGCAAACATCTTGCCGACCACGGTTTTGTCGGCATCTATCGGACTCAACAAAGCGGCAAGGTAAAGATGAGCACGGTCGCCGCACCGCACCAAGGCCTGGGGGTAGCGCAATACATGTGGTCGAGCTCGCCGCTGCGGCGTTACGTGGATATGGTGAATCAGCGCCAGATCATCGCGATGCTGCGCGGCGAGGAGCCAGTCTACCCGAAGAACGACCCAGCACTGTACGCCACGATGCGCGACTTTGACACCATGTATGGAATCTATAATGAATTCCAGCGGAGCATGGAACGTTACTGGTGTCTGCGCTGGCTGCAGCAGGAAGATATCAAGCAAACGGAAGCCATTGTGCTGCGCGAAAACTTGGTCAGGTTGCCTAACATTCCTTTGGTCTTTCGCGTACCGTCACTGCCGGAATTGCTGCCCGCCAACACTCGTGTGCTACTGACGATCGGAGAGATCGATTTGCTCGAAATGACCGTGAATGCTTCCTTCGTCGCCACAATTGAGGAAACCGTTGAGAACTGAGACGAAAATAGGGCTGGCGGCGATATTGCCGTTGTTGCGAACAAGATTTTCCTTCTCGATGATCATTTCCATCGCCTTGCACATTTTCCTCCTGTTCGGTGTAGCGCTGGTGCTGCCAGACCCGCACCACGCCGCCAATTTCATGCAGCCGCTGCAAGTGGTTTTGGTCAACAGCAAATCGAATGCGAGACCCCTGAAGGCAGACGCATTGGCACAGCACAATCTGGACGCCGGCGGAAATACCGCCGAAGACAGGCGCGCGAGGAGTCCGCTGCCCACGATAAGCGACGATGCGCAGTTCACCCCCGAACAGCGCAGTAAGCGCGTTTCGGAATTGGAGGCGGAAACGAAGCGAATGCTGACTAAGCTCAAGAGTGATTACACGGCAGAGCAACAGGAGCTCAAGAAGGAAAAAAGCAGCGCAGACAGCAATGGGGACGAATTGGTACAAAGAGCCTTGGAGATGGCGCGCCTCGAAGCACAGATCGACAAGAATTGGGAAGACTATCAAAAGATTCCACGCCGCAAATTCATCGGCGCGCGTACCCAGGAATACCGCTTCGCTCAATACATCGAAGACTGGCGCGTAAAAGTGGAGCGTATCGGCAACCTGAATTACCCGGAACAGGCCCGCCAGCAAAAAGTATTCGGCAGCCTGAAACTCAGCGTTTCGATACGCGCGGATGGCAGCGTAGAAAGCGTAGAGGTCAGCAAATCCTCAGGTCAGCGCTTATTGGATGCGGCGGCAATGCGCATCGTCAAACTCGCCGCCCCCTATGCGCCGCTGCCCCCGGACATCACCAAAGACACTGACATCCTGACCATTACGCGAACCTGGACGTTCACTCCGTCGGACAAGCTGGAAAGTGAATGACAAACCTTGTTCCATTCAGGCTTCTAGGTTAAAGTGACTTTATGCTTAGCCACTTGTTCGCCAGATTACTGCTTATCTTTGCCTTGCTGTTCGTTCAGTTGGGTGGATTTGGTACACGGTATATCGCATGTTCTGGCTGAACAATCCCAGGGCACGGACCAGTCGCTGCCACATGACAAATATTGCGACCACTGCGCAGCCTATGCCCAGATCGCCAGCGCAATCAGTAGCAGTAGCATCTGTTTTTCCAGCAGTGAAAACTCTGAGACGCTTAATCTCAACGGCTTCAGCTCCCACCCCACCGATACTTTTGTCGCGTTCGCGGCACGCGCTCCCCCTTACTTCGCTTAAGCCATTCAACTGCCTCACCATTCACGCGTGGGGTTTTGTCATGCTTTTTAGGAGTAACCCATGTCTCGAAACATCTATTGGTGCACGGCCTATGCCGTGCTGTTGGCTGGTCCGCTCAATGCGCTAGCCGCGAATGATACCGATCTGCAATCCTTAGGCGAACAGATTCAACAATTGAAGCAAAGCAACATGGTGCTGGAGCAACGCCTGCAACAAGTTGAAGGGGCTGCGGCACAGACCCAAACCCAAACCCAAACCCAAACCCAAACCCAAACCCAAACCCAAACCCAAACCCAAACCGCACCACAACAACTGCTTCGCAGCAGTGCCGGCCCAAGCAGCGAGAACAGCTTCAACCCGGCCGTGGCATTGATCCTGTCTGGCACTTATGGACAGCTCAATCAAAACCCTGCCATCCCCGCCACCGGTTTTGCGATGAATGCAAATAACACTGGTTATGTGCGGGGTTTCAGCCTGCAGGAATCGGAACTAAGCGTCGCGGCCAACATCGATCCGCAGTTCCGCGGTGTCGGCACGTTCGCGATAGAGGCTGGGGGTAGCATCAGCGTGGAAAATGGCTTCGTTCAGACCAGCGCGCTGGGCAATGGCCTCAATCTCAAATTCGGGCGCTTTTTCTCCGGCCTCGGCTATCTCAACGAGCAACACTCCCACGTCTGGGATTTCGTCGATCAGCCGCTGGTGTATCGCGTTCTCTGGGATAATCAGTTCGCGGACGACGGCATGCAGCTTAAATGGCTGGCGCCGACCGACATATTCTTCGAAATCGGCGGCGAGGTCGGGCGCGGCCTCGGTTTCCCCGGAACAAGTCAGGACAAGAATGGCGCAGGTTCTGGAGTGCTGTTTGCGCATATCGGCGACGACATCGGCATCGAGCAAAGTTGGCGCGCCGGAGCGTCGTTTCAAGAGACCAGGCGCGTCAATGCGGTCAGCGACAACGTGCCGGATCTACTCGGCACAGGCGTGAGCGACAGCTTTACCGGCAATAGCCAGACTGCCGGCTTGGATTTTGTCTGGAAATATTCTCACAATGGCAACATCCGCGAGCGCTACCTCAAGGTGCAGAGCGAATATTTCCAACGCAAGGAAAATGGCTTTCTGACCTACGACACGACGGGCTCGACCCCGCCCACCGGCACTTACTCCAACACGCAATCCGGCTGGTATCTACAAAGCGTGTATCAGTTCATGCCAACTTGGCGAACCGGATTGCGCTATGACCGGCTCGCCCCGGGTACTGCCACCGTAGGTGCGTCCATCGCCGGCGATGTCATTAGCAATTATGCGTTCAACCCATCGCGCATCACCTGGATGGCGGATTACAACCCCAGCGAGTTCACCAGGATACGCCTGCAACTGGCACACGACGACTCGCGACAAGGACTGGTGGACAACCAGGTATTCGTGCAATACATCGTGAGTCTGGGCGCGCATGGCGCACACCAATATTGATACGCACAACCGAGAAGGATAAATCATGAAAAAAATTCTAACTGCGTTATTTTTGACATTGCTGACCGGGAACGTCCACGCCGCACTCAACGTGTTCGCCTGCGAACCGGAATGGGCGGCCCTCACGCAGCAGCTCGCCGGCGGGCAGGCCAGCATCTACACCGCTACCGGCGGGCTGCAAGACCCGCACCAGGTGCAGGCGCGCCCCAGCCTGATTGCCAAGGCACGCAACGCGCAGCTGGTGGTTTGTACCGGCGCGGAACTGGAAATCGGCTGGATGCCGGTGGTCCTGCGCGAATCGGCCAACAGCGCCATTCAACCGGGCAGCATCGGCAATTTTGAGGCGGCGCAATATATTGGTCTGCTGGAAGTGCCAACACGGCTGGATCGAGCTGACGGCGACGTGCATGCTGCAGGGAATCCTCACATTCAGACCGATCCGCGCAACTTTCTGCCGATTGCGGAAGCGCTCAGCAAGCGATTGATTCAAATTGATCCGGCCAACACCGTGTACTACCAGCAACAACTTGCGACGTTCAGCCAACAATGGCGAGTGGCAATCGCGAAGTGGGAAAAGCAGGCGGAACCGCTAAAAGGTGTGTCGGTCATCGCGCATCACAAAGGTTTCCCGTATCTGAACGAATGGCTGGGACTAAAGGAAGTCGCCGAATTGGAACCCAAGCCCGGCATGGAACCCAGTGCTGCATATCTGGGGAAGGTGCTGAATGAATTGCAGCAGCACCCGGCCAGGATGGTGATACGCGCCGCCTATCAGAATGAGCGGCCATCGGAATGGATCGCGGAACGCGCGCATATCCCTGCAGTGACGTTACCCTTTACCGTAGGCGGCACGCCACAGGCGACAGATTTGTTCACGATGTTCGACGATACCATTCAACGTTTGCTGGCGGGACTGAAATGAACGAGATCGAACTCAGCATCCTGCTGCCCGCATTCATCGCGGGTTTGCTGGTGCTCGCCACGCACATTCCCTTCGGCATGAAGATATTGGAGCGCGGCGTGATCTTCGCCGATCTCGCCGTCGCGCAAATTGCCGGGCTGGGCGTAATCATCGCCGGGTTACTGGATTTGACGGGGCAGCCGCTGCTCGTGCAACTCATCGCAGTCGCAAGCGCGCTCTGCGGCGCAGCGTTGCTCGCTTGGATCGAACAACGTCTGGCCGAGGTAAAGGAAGCCTGCATCGGCCTGACGTTTGTGCTTGCCGCCAGCGGCGGCATCCTCCTGATGAGCCGCGACGTACATTCGGGAGAGCACCTCAAGGACCTGCTGGTCGGGCAAATCCTTTGGGTGAGTACCAATCAGTTGATCATAACTGCCTTGCTGACTGCCGCCTTGCTTGCAATTTGGCGCTTGACTAGGCTTAAGCGCCATTACTTGGGTTTCTATGCACTGTTCGCATTGGCCATTACCGCCTCGGTGCAATTGGTCGGCGTGTATTTGGTATTCGCCAGCCTGATTGTGCCGGCGCTTGCTACATATCGCATTGGAACCCATCGTATGGGGTATGCCTTTGCCATCGGCATCGCGGGTTATGCGATTGGCCTGTTCCTCTCCGCATGGTTCGATTTGCCAAGCGGCGCCGCAGTGGTATGGACCATGGCAGGAACGGGAGTTCTCGCCGCGTGGATATTTAATCCGCGAAAAGCGGGCTGATTTTCTTTACAATGCCCTCAGTGATTCATATGCGCACACCAAATGACTGATCGTTACGCCGTAATCGGCAATCCCATCGCCCATAGCAAGTCACCCCAGATCCACAAGATGTTTGCGGAACAGACCAGGCAGGACATCAGCTACGAAGCCATCCTTGCACCGCTGGATGGCTTTGCCGCGACCGTAGAACGGCTGCGCGCTGAGGGTTACAAGGGCTGCAACATCACCGTGCCGTTCAAGCAAAGCGCCTGTCAATTGTCGAGTCATAAACAATTTTCGTCCTTCGAAGTCACCCACTCGCAGGCTGCTAACACTCTTGAATTTAGGGGAGACGGCGTTCATCTCCACAATACCGACGGCGTCGGTTTAATACGCGATATACAAAACAACCTCGGCGTTCCTTTGAGAGGCAGGCGAGTCTTGGTCATTGGGGCAGGTGGCGCAGCCAGAGGAGTGATATCGCCCTTACATTTAGCTGGCGCAAGAATTACGATCACCAATCGCACTGCAGATAAGGCACATCAGCTTGCCAAGCGATTTGAGGTGTCCAGTTGCAGTTATGATGAACTCGCCGGTAAACAATTTGATGTCGTCATCAACGCCACCTCCAGCGGCCTCTCAGATGAAATGCCGGATATACCGGAGACCATTTTTGCTGCGGGCGGCGTCGCATACGATATGATGTATGGTCTCGAAACGCCTTTCATGAAATTTGCGCGCACGCATGGAGCTGCGGTGGTAGCCGATGGCCTTGGCATGTTGGTCGAGCAAGCTGCCGAATCGTTTTATATCTGGCGTGGCGTACGCCCTGATACAGCACCAATCATCACTGCACTGCGCAAGCAATGAAAAAACTCCAGAATTGGCTGTTGCGCTGGATCTGGCGCAGCCTGGCGATATTCTTCGCTTTCGTGGTTTTATACCAGGTGTGGGTGTTCGGGCACATCTGTTGGTGGGTAAAATTCAACCCCTCCACCAGTGCGTTCATGGAAACGCGCCTGGAAATACTGCAGGACAAATCTCCAAAAGCAGCGCTTCAACATCAGTGGGTTTCCTATGCCAAGATTTCAGACAATCTCAAGAGTGCGCTGATCGCTGCCGAAGATGCGAGTTTTGTGGACCATGAGGGGTTCGACTGGGAAGGCATACAAAAGGCTTACGAAAAGAATCTAAAGAAGGGCAAGATCGTGGCAGGCGGTTCCACTATCAGCCAGCAGCTTGCCAAGAATCTGTTTCTTTCTACCAAGCGCACGCCCTGGCGCAAGCTGGAGGAAGCGGTGATCACGCTGATGCTGGAAGCGGTAATGGACAAGCGGCGAATCTTTGAAATCTATTTGAATGTCATCGAATGGGGCGACGGAGTATTTGGGGCGGAAGCAGCCGCGCAGCATTACTACCAGGTGAGCGCCGCGCAGCTTTCGGCGGAGCAGGCCGCGAGACTTGCAGCGATGGTGCCAAACCCCCGCTACTATGACAGGCATCGCGAAGCGCACGGTCTGCTGCTCAAGACGAGCATTATCATGGAGCGCATGAATGATGTGGAAATTCCGTGAGCAGCTCGTCGAAGTTCTCTTTGCAATAGAGCGCGATTCCCCGGCATGTCCAGCGACCGGCGCAAGCCAGGGTTAGCATTACACGGAGATTGGGCAGGAACATCTGCGGGAACTTGAAGCACTGATCCGCAGCAAGAACCTGAAGCATGGAGCGCTGCGGCCTGACCTGCAGGTGAAGGCAATTGTCGGCTTGGCTATCCGGCTAATCAAGCAAAAGCCTGCATATGAATCAGCCACCGCATCCAGCGTGATGATAGCCGCCATTGCGGATAGTGACCCCTCGTTCATCTTCCTCGGGCTGGCAACGGTCTTGCTGATCCAACAGCCTTTCCGTAGGTTTGGACTGGCGGCGTATGCGACACGGATGGCTTTCTTGCGCATCGGTTTGCCAAACCGACGATCCGATGCATCATTCTGATCCCTTAGAATAGGATTGGCTTGCGAGACGCGCACAAAATCCCGGAAGTTGAGGGGAGTCGTTTTAAGAGAGGAAAGAAACACTTCCCGCGCTAGGACACGGGTTGTGGTGAAGGCTTGTGAAGAAAAAGGGCGGGTAAACAAACCACGCCCCTTGCGTGGTAAAGCTACGCGCCGAGAATGCCTTTGCCAGCCGGCTTCTTGGCTGCCGCCTTTTTAGCAGCAGGCTTTTTTGCTACCGCTTTCTTGGCAGCCGCCTTTTTAGCAGCAGGCTTTTTAGCTGCAGCTTTTTTAGCAGCAGGCTTTTTTGCTGCCGCTTTCTTGGCAGCAGGCTTCTTGGCTACCGCTTTCTTGGCAGCAGGCTTTTTAGCTGCAGGCTTTTTAGCTACAGCTTTTTTAGCAGCCGGTTTCTTGGCTTTGCTGCTTTCTTCGCTACAGGCTTTTTTGTTGCGGGCGTCTTTGATGTTGCCATTTTCATTCTCCATAATAAATTTAGAACTTTCACGATGACTCACTACACACCCAAACGCCCTGTATTCTAGCGAAAGACGCTTGCGGCATCGGTACTGTATCCACGTTTAAAAAAACGTGCAACAAATTTCGTGAAAAACTTTCATGAAATTTACAACAGTCACGCGATCAATTTTTCCAGGGCATAGAGCTGCGCAACCGCTTCACGCTCGCGGACCAGATATGCGACGCCATCATCCACCATTACTTCGGCCGCGCGCGGGCGGGTGTTGTAATTGGAGCTCATGCTCATCCCGTAGGCACCTGCGGAAAGCACAGCCAACAAGGATTCCGGTGCGATCGCCAACTTGCGCGCGTGGCCGATGAAGTCCCCGGTTTCGCAAATCGGGCCGACCACTTCATAGGTCTGTATCGCGTGTTTTTCGCGCTTGACCGGCAATATGCCATGGTAAGCATCATACAAAGCCGGGCGCATGAGATCGTTCATCGCAGCATCCACGATGGCGAAGTTCTTCTCTTCGCCATGTTTGAGATATTCAACGGTCGTCAGCAAAATCCCGGCATTGCCGACTAGGACGCGTCCAGGCTCAAGGATCAATTTCTCCGTGCGGCCACGCAGAACGGTCAGTAGCGCAGCCACATAATCGGCGATTTCCGGGGGTGTTTCATCGTTGTAACGTATACCTAGGCCTCCGCCCAGGTCGACGTGTTCCAAATGGATTCCCTCACTGGCCAGTTCTTCCACCAGGACCAATACCTTTTCTGCGGCCGCGATGAAGGGACTTGTCTCGGTAAGTTGCGAACCGATATGGCAATCCAGGCCGATGATGCGCAGATTAGGTAAGCGCCGCGCATTGCGGTATAACGCAACGGCTTCCGTGTATGCCACGCCGAACTTGTTCTGCCTCAAGCCGGTAGAGATATAAGGGTGTGTCTTCGCGTCCACATCCGGGTTGATGCGCAGGCTGATCGCCGCGACTTTTCCCATGCCAGCGGCCACCTTGTTCAGGCGCTCCAATTCGGCGGCCGATTCGACGTTAAAGCACAGGATATCGGCTTCGAGCGCCATGCGCATTTCTGCCGCCGTCTTGCCGACGCCAGAGAACACCACTTTGCGCGCCTCGCCCCCGGCAGCCAGGACTCGCTGCAATTCGCCACCGGACACAATGTCGAAACCGGCACCAAGGCGCGCAAACACATTCAGGATGGCCAGATTGGAATTGGCTTTTACGGCATAGCAGATCAGGTGTTCACGCCCTTGCAGTGCTTTGGTGAATTGACGCAAACCATCCGTCAGTGCGGCGCGCGAATAGACATAGCAGGGTGTGCCGAACTGTGCAGCAATATCCAGCAGCGGCACCTGCTCGACATAAAGGGCGTCGTTTTGATAATGAAAATAGTCGTTCATGGCTGTTTGTCTTGCGAAGAAGAGGGTAATTCCGTTGCTTGCGGATTCTTTGCCTGATCCGGGGATGTTTGCGCAGGAGCAGTTTGAGCCGGCGGTGCGGGCAGCCTGAGCGGACCCTTGCGACCGCAGCCCGGCAGCAGCAAGGTGAAAGCTATTGTGATACCCAGGAAAATACTAGCTCGCATGATCGCACCACAAAGTGAACCAGGCGGATTATACTGTCAGGGTCCCGCTATATTTCCCGTCATTTGATAGCGACTGACCTTAGTTCCCCGCGCAGCCTTGCGTAATCTGGACAGACACTTTCGACTACTTTCCAAAAGGCTGCCGAATGGTTCAGTTCGCGCAGATGCGCGAGTTCATGCACCACAACATAGTCAATCAGGCGCGGAGGCAGTTTGATCAGTTGTACGTTCAGCCGTATCGAACCATGTACGGTGCAGCTGCCCCACTGGGCTTTTGCGTTCGACAGTTTGACGGAGTGGGGCGCAACATTCAGCCGCGGCGCGAAATGCGCTACACGCTGAACAAAGAATTCTTCGGCTTCGAGCTGATACCAGCGCGTGACAGCCCGTTCTATGTGCTCGCTCTCGCAGTTATTGGCCACGAACACCCATAGCTGGCTTCTACGCCGGTGAACCGGAGCACTGAACAAGCCATGGACGATACGCAACACTAGCAGTTCACCCAGGAAGTCGACCGTTTCACCATCCTGCCAGTTGGTTGTTGGCGGTTTGCACGTCTGCCAACCATCCAGCTTTTCCACCACCCAGCGCGCTTTTTCCTGTAACACTGCCTGCAGCCACTTTTCCGATGCCCGCAACGGCACACTGACAGTCAAGCCATGATCGTCGATGCGCAGGCCGATGCTGCGGCGCTTGCTGCTGCGTTTCAACGTGTAAGTGATGTGCTTGCCGGAAAGAAGTGCGGCACGGTGTTCGACGGAGGGTGGTGTGATCAAATTAGGCAATCGCTTGAGCATCAGTGTTCAAGATTTTGAATCTCATTTTCAATCCAGGCCTCGACACGCGCATTGATCTCAGCCGCCTTTAGCCCTTTGGTGTCAATGGGGGCACCGATGCTCATGGTGATCAAGCCAGGATGTTTGCCGAAAGCATTGCGTCCCCATAACCGGCCGGCGTTGTGCGCAACCGGGACCACCGGCACACGGCTGTTCGCCGCGAGCATGGCGCCGCCGATCTTGTATTTGCCGCGCTGGCCAAATGGCACGCGTGTGCCTTCCGGGAAAACTACCACACAGAAGCCTTGCGCGAGCCTTTCCTTGCCCTGTTTCAATAATTGCTTTATAGCACCCGCACCATCGCTGCGCTTGATCGCAATCGGGCTGGTCAACGCCAGTGCCCAGCCGAAAAATGGTATCCACAGCAATTCCCGCTTCAATACCCACACTTGCGGCGGGAAGACCACCTGCAAGGCCAGCGTCTCCCATGCCGATTGATGTTTGCACATGATAATACACGGTTGCGTCGGTAAATTCTCGATGCCCTTTACTTCATGGCGTATGCCGCAAACCACATGCAGTATGGCAAGCATCATCTTCGCCCATTGCGAGATGAAGCGATAGCGAGCGAGGCGGCTGAACGGGAAGGACAGCAGAGCAAGCATCGCAAAGACCGGCGTGATTATAATTTGCAGCAGCAGGAAAATAAGCGACCGTAGCAGAAGCATGCGAATATCTTATGGCAGTTCTGCGACGACAGCCGCCAGATCCGTGAATACTCGCGTGCCTCCCGGCAAACCACCCGCCGCCTGGGTTTTAGAGCCCTTCCCGGTTAAGACAAGATAGGGAATGGCGCCCATCGTCACGGCAGATTGCAGATCACGCAGAGAATCACCGACCGCCGGCACACCCGTGAGGCTCATATTATACCGTTCCGCGATCTCCTGCAGCATGCCGACCTTGGGCTTGCGGCAATGGCAATGGCTATCAGCGGTGTGTGGGCAGAAGAACACCGCGTCGATGCGAGCACCGACCAGCGCGCAGGCCTTGTGCATCTTGTCGTGTATCGCGTTTAGCGTTGGCATGTCGAACAGCCCGCGCCCGACCCCTGATTGATTGGTCGCCACCACCACACGGTAGCCCTCCTGGTTCAGCCGCGCGATCGCTTCCAGGCTGCCGGGAAGCGGCTTCCATTCTTCCGGGCTCTTGATGAATTGCGCGGAGTCGTAATTAATCACGCCGTCGCGGTCGAGGATGATGAGTTTCATGCGTCAGTCGCTTTTTGCAAGTATTGAGTTCGTCATGCCGCAGTATGATTCCTATTTTCTTCGCTCATGCTGCCAATTTTGAAATATCCGCAACCTGATTCATCAGCTTGCCGAGTTGCTGGAGGAGGACCGCACGATTCAACCGCAGCTCCTTGTCATCGCACATCACCATGACCTTGTCGAAGAAATCATCGATGAAAGGCTTGAGGGTGACCAAGGCTTTCAGATTTTGGCCATAATCGCCGTGATCCAGATAACCTTGCGCGAATGGAGTGATATCTATCATGGCCTGGTACAAGTCGCGCTCGGCTGATTCTTTTAGCAGTATGGGCTTCACCGTTAGCCCATCCAATTTGGCACCGAGCTCATCGTGGTTCTTGCGCATGATGTTTTGCACACGCTTGTTGGCCGCAGCCAAGTCCTTGGCAACCTCCAATGCCGCGAAAGCCCGTACGCCTTCCAGGCGTGGCAGAGCTTGATGCAGTCGTCCGTTCAACATATGAAGCACGGCCTCGATATGCGAAACCTCAAAGTCGCGTTCACGCAGGTAGCCGCGCAGGCGATCCAGCATGAACGCCTCAACATCCTTGGCTACCGTCGTGCTCAATATGCCAGCCGGGAAGTTTTCCGCCGCTGTCTTGAGCAACGCGCCCAGCGGCAAATCGAGCGGCGTCTCGATCAGAATGCGCAGTATACCCAAGGAATGGCGGCGCAAACCGAGCGGATCCTTGTCGCCCGTGGGAATCTGGCCGATTCCGTAAATGCCGACCAGAGTTTCCAGCTTGTCGGCCAACGCCAGCGCGCAGGCGACGTTTCCCTGCGGCAATGTATCCCCCGCAAAGCGCGGGTGGTAATGTGCCTCGATAGCGTCAGCAACTTCGGACCGCTCGCCGTCGTGCAAAGCGTAATAGCGTCCCATGATGCCCTGCAATTCCGGAAACTCACCGACCATGTGGGTGACGAGATCAGCCTTGGACAGCCGCGCCGCCAGTTCTACGTCCGCCTTGTCCGCATTCAATAGCCTGGCTATCGTGCCTGCCAGCGTCGCGACGCGCTCGACGCGCTGCAATTGCGTGCCCAATTTGTTGTGGTACACGATGCTACCCAATTTTTCGAAGCGCGACTCGAGCGGCTTCTTGCGATCCTGATCGAAGAAGAATTTCGCATCGGCCAGTCGCGGGCGCACCACGCGCTCGTTGCCGCTAATCACCAGGCTCGCATCGGCTGGACGAATATTGGACACGATCAGAAATTTGTTGGTGAGCTTGCCGTTGCTATCGACCAGCGGAAAGTATTTCTGATTCGCCTTCATCGTCAAGATCAGGCATTCCTGGGGCACTTCAAGGAATTGTGTTTCAAACTTGCCAAGCAGCACATTCGGACGCTCGACCAGGGCAGTCACCTCGTCTAACAAGGCTTCATCTCCGACCAATCGGAGTTTCTCCTTGGCAGCGGCAGCGCCGAGTTGTTTGGCGATCTCGGTGCGGCGTGCGGAGAAGCCAGGGATCACCGCCCCTTCGGTTTCCATTTGCAGCGCGTAACTGTCGGCATCTTTCAGCACTACTTTCGTTACACTTGCCTCGAAGCGGTGTCCTTGGGTTTCCCGGCCGGCAATCAGACCCAACACGCCCACCGGCACGATGTCTGTGCCGTGCAGCGCGACCAGACCATGGGCAGGCCGCACAAAATGGACATTGCTCCAGCCGTCAGCCAACTGATAACTCATCACTTTGGCGATTGGAAGTTTGGCAATCGCTTCCTCAAGTGCCTTTTGCAGGCCCTCGGCCAAAGTCGCACCCCTGACCACGCTGTCAAAAAACAATGCTTCCCCCTTGCCATCCGGTGCGCGCTTTAGTCGCGAGACGATTGATGCATCTGCCCCCAGACTGGCGAGTTTCTTCAGCAATGCAGGAGTAGCCCGACCATATGCATCCAGGCCCACCGACACCGGCATGAGCTTCTGTGAAACAGATTTGTCCTCCCCCTGTAAAGCCACGTTGCTGATATGCGCGCCGAGACGACGCGGCGAAGCATAGGCAGTAATCGTCGCCCCGTTGGCGGCCAGGCCCTGCGCCTTGAGACCTAGCCCCAAAACCTCCGCAAAACTTTCGCCGAGTTTCATCAGCGATTTTGGTGGGAGCTCCTCGACAAACAGTTCTACCAGCAGCGAGCTGGCCGTTGGTTTTGATGTCATTGGGAGGCATCCCTATCCATTTGTGCGGCAACTTCGGCAGCCCACGCGCGCGGTGCCATCGGGAACGGCGGATCCAGGCGCCTGCGGCTGTCCTTGTAGCTCTTGGCAACGCTGCGCGCCAGATTGCGGATGCGTCCGATATAGGCTGCGCGCTCGGTGACCGAGATCGCGCCGCGCGCATCCAGCAGGTTGAAAGTGTGAGCCGCTTTCAGCACTTGCTCATAGGCAGGCAGCGCAAGCTTCTGCTCCATCAGGTATTTGGCCTGCTTTTCATGACTCGCGAACGCGCCAAGGAGGAAATCCACGTCGCTGTGCTCAAAGTTATAGGCCGATTGTTCGACTTCGTTCTGGTGATAAACGTCGCGATAACTTACCCCGGGTGTCCAGGTCAGGTCGAACACGTTTTCCACGGCTTGCAGATACATTGCCAGCCGCTCCAAACCATAGGTGATCTCGCCGGTGATCGGTTTGCAATCGATCCCGCCGACTTGCTGGAAATAGGTGAACTGCGTGACCTCCATGCCGTTCAACCATACCTCCCAACCCAACCCCCATGCGCCCAGCGTCGGGTTCTCCCAGTCATCCTCGACAAAGCGGATGTCGTTCTGCTTGAGGTCGAACCCGAGCGCTTGGAGCGAACCCAGATACAATTCGAGTATATCGGCAGGCGCAGGTTTCAGGACTACCTGAAACTGGTAATAATGTTGCAGGCGGTTCGGGTTCTCGCCGTATCGGCCATCCTTGGGGCGGCGCGACGGTTGCACATAGGCGGCCTTCCATGGCTCGGGGCCGAGTGCGCGCAGAAAGGTCGCCGTATGCGAGGTGCCTGCGCCAACTTCCATGTCATAGGGTTGCAGCAGCGCGCAACCATGCTTGTCCCAATAGTTCTGTAGCGTCAGGATGATCTGCTGAAAGGTAAGCATCGATGGTTTCTTGCAATCGTGAAAGCGCGCATTTTACTGGTTTTCCGGGAGCGCCGTCAGCACAATAGCCCAGTTGTATGGAAAATAGGTGACTGGGGGAATTAGCCTGTAGTATTCAATTTCACTCTCTTGTATATTCTGCCTCTCGGCGGCCTCGAAATTGTCCGATTGCAGAAGAGCCGTTGCCCTATTGGGAAGCCATAATTCATTCAGGAGACACAGCCATGAAATTGCGTAACGTGATGGTCCTTGTTCTGGGGTTGGGTATCAGCAATTTTGCCCTGGCGGCAGGTGAGATTGTCATCAAGTTCAGTCATGTGGTGGCGCCCGATACGCCCAAGGGTCAGGCTGCCGAGAAATTCAAGCAGCTTGCCGAGCAATTGACCCAAGGCAAGGTGAAAGTCGAGATTTACCCCAACAGCCAACTTTACAAGGACCGCGAAGAGATTGAAGCACTGCAAAGCGGCGCGGTCCAAATGCTTGCGCCTTCGATGGCGAAGTTCGGTCCGATGGGTGCGCGCGAATTTGAGTTATTCGACCTGCCTTTTCTGTTCCCTGATCAGGAAAGCTTGCACCGCGTGATGGATGGCGAGGTTGGCAAAAGGCTTTTCGCCAAGCTGGATACCAAGGGAGTGACCGGCCTGGCTTTTTGGGATAACGGCTTCAAGCAAATGAGCTCGAACAAGCCCATGCACAAGGTGGCGGATTTTTCCGGCTTGAAGATGCGCATCCAGTCGTCAAAAGTGTTGGCCGCGCAAATGAAGGCACTGGGCGCAAACCCACAGGTAATGGCCTTTAGCGAGGTCTATTCCGGTTTGCAGCAAGGCGTGGTGGACGGCACGGAAAATCCGGTATCGAATTTCTACACCCAGAAGATGCACGAGGTGCAGAAGCACATGACTATATCGAACCACGGCTATCTGGGCTACGCGGTTATCGTCAACAAGGCGTTCTGGGAAGGATTGCTTGCTGATGTGCGCAACGCGCTTACCCAGGCGATGAAGCAGGCCACCGCTTTCGAACGTGAGATCGCCCAGCGCGACAACGACGATGCGCTGGCCAAAGTAATTGCGGCCAAGACGACCACGGTCTATCAATTGACTCCCGCTGAGCGCTCAGAATGGCAAAAGGCCCTGCTTCCGGTCCACAAGGAATTTGAAGATGTGATCGGCAAGGACCTGATTCAAATTGCTTATGACACGGCAGCACAAGTGGCCAAGGAACAGGGCGAGGCGAAACCTAAAGTGGGGAACAAGAAATAAGCTAAACGGCCCCCGGACCCTCGGGCGATACACAAGGGTCGCCTCCTGATGAGGGAACACCCAGTGCCATGAAACCGCAAGTGCAATGATCAATCGCCTACTCGATCACTTCGAGGAATTCCTGATTGCCAGCTTCATGGCAACGGCCACGCTCATTACCTTCGTGGCCGTAGTGATGCGCTACACAACCGGCTCTGGCGTCAGTTGGGCACAGGAGCTCACGATCTATTTGTTTATCTGGATGGCGAAATTTGGCGCCGCATATGGTGTGCGAACCGGCATCCATATCGGCGTGGATTTTCTGGTCAATTGGGTACGCCCGAGCATACGCCGCAAGATGGTAATGGTGGCGCTTTCGCTGGGTATGTTCTTTACCGGCGCGATCGCGTTTTTTGGCGCGCGCTGGGTGATATTCATCTATGGCACCGGTCAGGTTTCGCCCGATATGGAAATGCCGATGTGGATCATCTATCTCGCCATACCGTTCGGTTCAGGGTTGATGTGCTACCGCTTCCTCCAGGTGTTGTTGACTTTCGTCAGAACGGGCCGATTACCCGTGCACAGCATGGGTGAAGACGAAACTCGCCAGGTGTCCGCGTGACCACCGTCATCATAATAGGCTTGCTCCTGCTTCTGTTGCTGACCGGCACGCCGATCTCCATCGCACTGGGCACGACCGTTCTGGTATTCCTGCTGGGCTTCTCCTCGTTTTCGATGGATACGGTCAACATCATTTCGCAGCGATTGTTCACCGGACTCGAAAGTTTCGCCATCATGGCCGTGCCGTTTTTTGTGCTCTCCGGCCAGTTCCTCATCGACGGGAAGATTGCCGCGCGCATCGTTCGTTTCGCCAACAACCTGGTCGGGTGGCTGCCTGGCGGAATGGCCATGGCGACAGTATTGGCATGCGCGTTTTTCGCGACCATTTCCGGCTCCAGCCCGGCTACCGTGATGGCGATCGGGTCGGTGATGCTGCCGGCGATGACCAAGGCCGGTTATCCGAAACGATTCAGTGTGGGGGTGATCACGTCATCCGGGTCGCTAGGCATCCTGATTCCGCCCTCCATCGTGATGATCATCTACGCCGTGGCTACCTCCGAAAGCGCAGGCAAATTGTTTATCGCGGGCATCGTGCCAGGGATATTGCTCGCCGCGATAATGATGGCTCTGGTGTTCATTCAGGCCAAACGGCTGAATTTTCCGACGCAACCCAAGCCCACCAGGAAGGAATTCTGGCATTCGTTCCGCGACGCATGGGGCGGGCTTTTTCTGGTGGTGATCGTGATAGGCGGAATTTATGGGGGCATTTTTACCCCAACCGAGGCCGCCGCAGTTGCTGCCGTGTATGCGTTCATTGCAGCAAAATTCTTCCACCGCGACCTGAGCTGGAAGCAAGTTCCCAGGACGCTGCTGAGTGCTGCCAACACGAGCGCGATGTTGTTGTACATCATCACCAATGCGATCCTGTTTTCGTTCCTGATGGCCTCGGAACAAATCCCGCAAGCGATGTCGCAGTGGGTCGTCACCCAGCATCTGCAACCGTGGATGTTCCTCGTGATGGTCAATCTCGCGCTTCTCGCGGCAGGGCAATTCATGGAACCCAGTTCGATCGTCCTGATTCTGGCCCCGCTGTTTTTACCGATCGCAAAGACAATGGGCATAGACCCGATACATCTCGGAATCATCATGGTCGTGAACATGGAAATAGGCATGATTCACCCACCAGTGGGTCTGAACCTGTTCGTGTCGAGTCATCTTGCGAAAATGGGCCTTACCGAAGTATCGATTGCCACGCTACCTTGGGTCGGGGTGATGCTGGTCTATCTCGGTTTGATCACCTACATTCCTATCATTTCCACCTGGTTGCCGGATCTGCTCTACAAATAGCGCGAACAAATGTGCTTCCAGTTGATGCTTGAATGCAAACGGCATTTATTCCCTGGTATCAAGAGCGCAACTTGACCTATTGGCTCGATTTGACGCGAACCGCAGGGTGAATTGGTTCAAGCGGCAACAACATGTTCCATCCCGGCCCTCGTATTCATGGTGTTCTTTGACGTCGATTCCTGAATCCGTAAAAAAATGGCAACCGAATCCAGAAATGAAAACACGAGGGAATCCCGTGACAAGCTCGCGGGTTCAGCGATGAGTCGAGTTGGTGTGCTGCGGAATGCCTGGTGTCAGCGACATGGCTGGATTTGCTTTGTGGAGGTACGAGCACCCTCGGTCATCCGACTGATTGGATCAATGCCAGTTTTTCTGTCCGTACCAAACGTTTGATTTCGTTCTCGCGCTTCAGCGCGGCAGATTTGCCGGCGCAGCTTTCTACAAAGACCAGTTCGACCGGGCCGCGCGCCCTTGTGTATCTTGCTGCGGTACCCGCGTTGTGCGCTGCAAGACGCTTAACCAGATCGTTGGTAATACCTGTATAGAGCGTATCGTCCGCACAGCACAATATGTAGCATAACCAAGTCCCGCCGGGCGGGATAGTGACTGGATATTTCGCCGGACGGCTTGAACCTGCAGGATCCATCGGAAGCGACTTGTCAGCAGCCAGCACCGTTCAGGATCGCGCCCGCGAATTGAGCGCTATCTGCAGCATAACCAACTGCATTGACCTCTGGTCCTCACGGGTTTCTGTGGCGGCGCAAGGCGTCAATGACAACCAGAAGTCGTGCAGTCGGTTTTTTTCCAGTTACCGCTTGCGGAAAAGCCGCTGTTTGCGTTTATCCGGAGAAGAGCGCCACGGTAGTAGGGCCCATTGCTGTAACCGGTCGGAACGGGCGCCATGGAGGGGGGTACCTGCGTGCCCAAGGGCACATTGGCGCCGTTGGCCAAGGTGACTGGTCCCAACGCAATTTCTCCCCCAAGCGCACCGCCGCCTATGCCGCCACTCACCCTGTTGAGTTCAAGGCCCAAGTCGTTGAGGTTGACGAGAAATGCCTTGTTTTTCCAGCCGTGTGCCGTCCCCGTATGGCACATGGTGCAGCGATACGTGCCGTTCGCCGACGCAGGCCACGCGGAGGTGGTTGCGTGCGGAACACCTCCTTGCGTCGTGTAATAGGCATGTCGTTGGTGTAGGTTGCTTATGGGGTATCCATAGGCCAGGTCTTTGCCTACACCACCGAACCCGCTGGGCAGCGCGGGTGGAGATGGGCTAGCGGAGGGGTCGGCGTATTGAGCATAACTGTGACAGCGGAAACACAGTGTGTCATTGGCGACGACCGGAACACCGTCTGTCTTCCATGGGCCCTTCAGCAAGAAATACTCAGTGCTGCCGTGCGGCCCCCACGAATTGCCGTCGTCGCCTCCGACTGGCACCACGCCGTCGCTGACATTGGTGTATGAACCGTGGCAGTCGCTGCAATACATGGTTTGGTTGCCAACGGCAGTAACGATCGTGCTGCCGCCATCGCTATCGGAACCATTCCACGGGGTGCGCCACAGGTTCGGGCTGACGTTGCCGCGCAGAGCCACCGTGCGCCCGGTGACATCCATCACCGGGTGCCAGGAACGGTAGTTGTTGCCGGAAAAGCTGGGCGAGAATGCGCCGGAATCCGTGGTGTTGGCCGGCGCTCCCTTATGACTGGCGGGGGCCTGAAATTCCATGGCATCGTTGATGTAATTGCGGAAACCGTTGGTATTGGGGGGCGTGCCACCGTTATAGCCCAAGGCTTCCGGGCTGTTGTCATAGGCATAATTGGAATGGCACTTGAAGCAGATCTGGTATTCACGCGTTACATAGGTGCTTGTCACCGTAGTGGATAAGGAAACGCCGCTATCACCACGTTTCACTGTAAAACTGGTGGGGTTGTACCCGAACTGGTTGGTTGAATAGGTTGGCTCCACGCCGCTCATGCCGCGCAGTGCGCCAGAAGCGAGGTTGTTGTGAGGAGCCGTGTCTCCAGCGACAATGTTATGTTTGTGCGTACCTGCCGTATCCGGATTAACAGTGCTCGCAAAAGTGGTGGTGAACAGGCGAAATTTGGTTGCGCGGTGCGGGTGATGGCAATCCGTGCATTCTACGTGGCGATTGGCAATCGAACCTCCGGCGCTTGCTTTGCCAAGCGCCGCTTCGGATTCCATTAAATCCTTGCCACATTGGTCTGTGGCGGTATTGCATCGGCCGGTCGTAGCATCGGCCAGATGGCCGTTACCGGCAGATATGCTATCGTCGAATTTGCCACCGATCTTGTGGGCCTTGGTCTGGGCGGCGATAGGCATATGGATGGTCAAGGCAAAATCGCTTTTGATGTCGGGGACTGCCACTTGGTTAGTCGTCAGCCCGGAAAGCGGGCTGAGGACGCTCGTGCCGTTGGGACTGTGACATTGGTAACAGGTTTGCTCGCTCGCGGGATTACCACCGCTCTTTGGGCTGGCGACGCTGTCGGTACCCTCGCGCAGTAGCATTCGCGAACCCTGCACGGCGTGGGTGTCGTGGCAGGCAAGACAGGATGCCTGCCACACTGGGGTGCGGAGGGGAAATTCGTTCAGGGTGGCGGCGGCGTCGAGATACGTTTCAAGGCCCACCAAAGAGTTTGCGTGAGCCGAGTTTGACCAGGCTGCTCCTCCTTTGTCATGGCAGGCCAAACAGGTGATGTCGCTGGCGGCGAGGTAGTTCCCTCCCGTTGGCGGTAATAGTTGGAAGCGATTACCGCGCAAAAACTTCGGTGACGTGCTCGTGGACAGGTGTGGATCGTGGCAGGTAATGCATTGCACCTGGTTAGCTTCCAAGGGAAAGGTCGGTTTCACAGTGGCGGTTCGGTTGCCGACAATGGTAATGCTGCCGTTCATCACCGGGGGCAGGCGCAATTCGCCGTTCGTTCCCGTTGCGCCGCCAAGAGCACTGTCATAGTTGAAGGAAATGGGGTGATCGTTTGACAGATCTATGCCCAGATTGCGCGTGTAGCCGGTGTTTTCGCCCGACCCACCAGGGATTACGCCGTTCGTACCCGTGCCGGTCATGGCGATGGAAACGGGTTCCACACCATTTAATACGTTGACTGTCCCGACCGCCAACGTGCCGTCATGGCAGGACAGACACACCTTGGAGCTTGCCCCAGGCGGGCCCGGGAGCGGGTTCGCAGCCAGCGAGAGGGAAAAGTAGGGCGTATAGGTTGCAACTGACAGCGCACGGTTCCACAACGGTGCGCCGGCACTCTGGTTGCCACCGTGTGGAGTATGGCAGAAGACGCAGATTTGCTGCTCGCTAGTCGCCTTCAAGGGTCCGGGGCCACCCGCGGAGAGATTATGCTTGCTATCAATGACGCTGGACATGGCGACCCCGCCGGTTCCCAGCAAGACAGCGGAGCCCAGGACGATGGCAGAGGCAGGCCGGGATAAACATTGACGCATAATCATCAGCAACCGATGGGGTTGGTTCATTGCTGCTGCGCTCCTAAGAATTGCAACACCGTGATTCTGCCGTTGTACATGTCGGCAACATAAATCTGGTCCTGGCTGTCAGTCCAAACTCCGGACGGCAAATAAAACTCCCCGACCCCTTTGCCGTGCCCTCCCAGCCCCAGTAAAGTGCGACCTTTGTCGTCGAAAACCAACAATTGATCGTAAAGAGATTCTACCACGTAAATATCGCCGGCGCTGTCCAGCGCCACGCCCTTGGGACGCACGAGGTCACCTACATTCATCCCGAGCTGGCCAAACTTCCCAATCATTTTGCCATCCGTATCGAACACCTGGATGCGCGAATTCAGGGTATCCGTGACATAGAGTTTGTCCGCAGCGAAGGCTAGATGCGTGGGGAAATTGAACTGCCCATCGCCTTCACCGCGCTGTCCAATCACCTTCAGCAGCTTGCCTTCATCGTCGAACACTTTGATGTCATGTGCGTAGGTGTCCGCAACGTATACCCTTCCACGCTGCGCATCGCGCGCCAGACCGGTCGGTCGCTTGAGTATGTCATGACCGAAGTCGCCAACCGGTTTGCCGTTCTTGTCCAGTCGAAAAACGCTATGAAGCTCGGCATCCGCCACCAGTATTTCGTTCCGAGTTCCCAGTGCGATGCCGATCGGGGATGCGAATCGCGTAATTCCGCTCGCCACATCCCAGACATCCAATCTTCCGGCGGGTCTGTCGAATACGAATATGGCGGCGCGACCGATGTCCGTAACATAGATGCGGCCTTCAGCATCCACCGTGCCGGTCTGGGGACGTTGCAGGACGACCGGTTCGGACTTGAAGCCGGCCAAGCCGACTACCCAATCGAGCAGTTTCGATGCCGTATTAGCATTTGCCCAGTTATCAGGACGGAAGTTGTCCTCACCGGTCAATTCGCCGACGTAGCGGTAGCGAGGCACATCCGGGGGAGCGGGCCATACTTTGGGGGTAACCTCCGAACCGGTATCGGCGATATTCATCACCAAATGATTGTCTGCACAACCGGTCAGGAGCAACGCTAGACCAAGTAATGAAATTGATATTGATCGTGTTGATATCATAATATTTTCCAGTATCCGTGGGGGTGGGTGATCAACATGACCTTTATCCGGGCAATCAAGACCATTCGCTGGCAGACCGCTTATCGCATTTGAAGTGGCAGGAGAAGCTCGGGCACCGCCAATCATGTCTGCGGAATTCAATTGATTGCATCTTGTTGCACGTCCACGGAAGATTAAAATCATAATAATGGAAATTATCGCTTATGGTCACCAGCTTGTCACGGGTCACGGCGCTTGCACCGGGTTCGTGTAACGCATTTGCACCGGAGGCGCAGCGGGACGTGTCATCCCTCTTGATCTGCGGCAATTTTGCGCGGGCGAACCCGGCGACATAGACCGGTGAAGTCTGGGGCGGCATGACATGACTAGACATTGCCGCTTCAACGGAGAAGGCCATCGTGAACGGCACCATGGTCTGCTGGAAACTGTCAGATTGCGAGGTGCCGTGAAGCTCTCCACTCAGCGGACCGGCGGAACAACTGGTGCGGCCGGTTGCTCTGGGGCGATTCAGTGCGGCGCAGCCGGCGCCATCGAAAAGCGCGTTTTTGCCGTCAGATTCCGTGTGCCTGCCGGAATGGTGGCTGTCGCTATCCGCAGCAGCGGCATTCTTC
The DNA here is from genome assembly GCA_963833515.1 of uncultured beta proteobacterium. Classification (GTDB taxonomy): domain Bacteria; phylum Pseudomonadota; class Gammaproteobacteria; order Burkholderiales; family Gallionellaceae; genus Gallionella. The sequence goes on from CAWHYN010000017.1 coordinate 36,908, forward strand.
GTTGCGTTACCCGGCAGTTGAATCAACTATGTGACCCATGGGGATGAATGCCGCCATGACGCCCTGGCTTGGCGAAGGCTGGAAGCATCTGTGCCTCCTCCAACCGCAGGGTTGCCGGGCGGCCGTCCCAGACAAAAAGATGAAATCACCATTTGCCGGGCCCGTCAGTGCTACTTCCGCCACGTATGCCGCTTTTTAATCCCGGAAGTCCTGAGTGGCACAAATGACAATTCTCCGGCCCCCAGGCAATGTTGTTGTCATGACAAGCGCCGCAGAATTTTCCATCTTTGATTTTTGCCATCGATATCCTGTTGGAACCCGCGCGCATCTTGAACCCTATTTCCGTGTGGCATACACTGCACCTGAATCGGATGCGATGAAACCAGTGCGAAAAGATCACCGGACGCATACCTTCCTTTTCCGCCCTGTCGTTGAACACCACATCTCCATATTCAGCGCGGAGGGGAGTCGGTGCAAGCAGCGCGAGCAACGGCAACAAGATGAGCCATCCCGGCAGCTTGCGGACAAAAAACCCCTGCGGATGTGCACTGCGGCGTTGCATTCAATTCACCCTAGGTGGGAGTGTTCGCGGCACGTTATGGCAGCGGTTGCACTCAGTCAGGGGAAAGGCCACCGCGCCATGGCAGCGACCACAAAATTCCCCATTCAATATGTCAAACATGCCGAATTTGGTGGCGCCGGCCTTGGATTTGAAAATTTCTTCATGGCAACTATTGCAAGCGAGCCATTCGGTGTGTTGTTTGTGGGGAAAATTTACCATGCCCAGCTCGTTGGTTTCCCGTAGCAGGATGTTCAAATCGAGCACCTCCTCCTGTTTATTGGACCGCATACTGAGGCGGGGCTTGATATTGCCGTTTTCGAGCGCACTGACCCAGTTCACCTGGTCACCGGATCCATCTCGAGGCAATACAGAAAGGGCGTCAGTGGGGTTTTGGAGTCGATTCAGCGCCGGATTTGCCGGATCATGCAATTCGTCCTGTGCAAGCGGCAGCCAATACGAAGCAGCCTTGGAAGCGGGCTCATCACCGATAGCGGTGTGAACAAGGCATAGTCCGAGGCACGCGGCAAGAAATCGTTTGACAAGACTTCGTTTCATGGAGATTCAGTTTCGAAATGATGTTGCTCTAAAAATGGCGATCTGTTGGAGGTGACCTGCCCCGTTTCTTCGTGCCAGTCATACTTGGAGAATGGCCTCGGTTTTAGCGGTCTTGCCGCCCATTGATCTGAATGCCATCGGCGTCAGATTTCCTAAACTCGAATGCGGGCGGATTTCATTGTAGTGATGCCGCCAGCTTTCGATGACTATTTTGGCTTCGGCTCTTGATCTGAACCATTCCATCGACAAGCATTCATCGCGAAATTTGCCGTTGAAACTCTCCGATACACCATTCTGCCATGGCTTGCCCGGTTCGATCAGTGCCATGTCTAGCCCATTGTTTGTGGCCCAGCGTAGCAAGGCATTTGAAATAAACTCCGGCCCATTATCTGAGCGTAATATCTTGGGCACACCGCGCACGCTGATCAATTGCGACAGCACCTCGATTACTCTGGTCGAGCGTATCGACCCAGCTACATCAATTGCCAGCGACTCACGTGTGTACTCATCAACGACGGTCAGACATTTCAATTGCTGCCCGGTCGCCGTGGTGTCGAATACAAAGTCATACGCCCATACTTGGTTGGCTACTATCGGTGCCTGTGGCCTGGGTCGACCGCTGGCAATACGCCGTCTCGGGCGTTTCCTTGGTACCTGTAGCCCAGCCTTGCTCCACAAGCGGTATGCGCGTCCCGCGCTCATCTTGTGCCCCTGACGCTCCAAGAATATCCGGATGCGCCGATAGCCATAACGGGGGTACTGCGCTGACAGGGTCGCCATCCCAGACATCACCTGTATATCCTTTACCGCTTGTACCGACTCATAGTGCAGGGATGATCGTGCCACATTCAGTAGCGTACACGCCCGCCGTTCTGACAAGCCGCGCTGCTTGGCGTAAGCGACCTGCTTGCGACGAGCGGGTACGCTCACCACTTTTTTACGGCAATCTCCTTCATCACTTCGATTTCAAGATCCCGTTCAGCCACTAACTTCTTCAGCCGCCCATTCTCCAGCTCTAGTTGTCGCAACCGCTTAACATCATTGGTTTCCATGACGCCGAAGCGCTTACGCCAGGTGTAAAGAGTCTGTTCGCTGACTCCATGCTCCTTGGCTACTGCTGCGACCGTTGTTCGATCAGCTTCGCGCAGCATGCTGACTATTTGCACTTCCGTAAATCTGCTCTTCTTCATGACTTCCCCTCTCCAAGGAAGCCATAATCTCAAGTTTTAACTGGCACGAAAAGCCTAGAGCAGGTCAGAGGCATCAGACGTTAGCCAGGATACGCCCGACGCCGGACGATATGCGGTAATGACACTGTTACGGATGTTCGCCAAGTTAACCCGACAGCACCAATCCGACCGGCCGCGGCATCGTTTGCGCTCGCTTGCTCGCTTCGAGCAATGTGTTGAGGCAGAGTGACGGTTGCCGCGCGCAGCGCGTTATTTGGCGTAACCCCGCAACTCGTGACTTTCCTCGACATAGCGTTCGCTCAATTTGATGGTGTCTTCGGTCGTTATGGGTTCGTGATAAGCGTTCGTCACCGGTTGCCCATGGTTCTGATAGCGTACGATTCCATAGTCGAACTCCTGAGCGGGAGACCAGAAATTCAAATGATACATCAGGTTCGCTCAATCTAACAGGTTATCAGGCGTAGATTATGGCTGCAGCGTGGCTCTTTTCAGTAATTCGAAAACTTCACCGTGACCACCATTGCGGGCAACTGCTTGGAATTGGTCAAGCAGGTTTGGGATACCTTCAGCGCCCTCATCGATGGGTAGCGAAGCAAGGCGGTCCTGAAGGATGTGAAACGAATGCGGTGAAACCAGTGGGGGCAAATTCTGCGGGCCGTGTGTCTGCACGACCAATACATCCGGACAGTTGTCATGGCCTCGTCGCCATCCTTGGCCTTGGTGCGCGTGTGACTGCAAACGGAGCCGCAAAAAAACCACCAGACTGTCAATCCTTAGAAGGAGTGTTCCCGAGCGCTGCTTGCGACGTCCGTTATCGATAAGGCTTGTTGCCAAACCATTGGTGCTTCAGAACGAGCGATTCATTGTGAAGAGAATTGAAGATTGCAGCGTATTGCTGATTTCAGCCACGTGCGTAGTGAGCGCCACCTTCAGGCGTCCGATAAAATAATTCAGGTTGTTGTCCCAAGAGGCGGTCGACGGTTGGGGCTGGTACGTCGGGTCCTTGTATGACAGGATCTCAGCCCCATGAAGCTGCAGGGTGGACGTGAAGTCCAGGTTCTTGACGTGGAAAAGCTTCATATTGTGATAGGTCAGGTCGGCACTCGGACTGGTGATGAAGGGAGAACCAGGAACGATCCTGCTACCGCTGCGCGTGCCCTGGATGGTCAGGTTGCCAATCAATGACTGGTCACGGCCGACCTGTTCGCTGCGGGAGGCTTGCAGATTGATAAGGTCGAAAAAGCTGTTTGGGGTACTCAGGTAGCGGTTATCGGCGCCGCTCAGACGCATCACCGTCATTCCGCTGCTGTCATTACGGTTCCATGCCAGCGAACCAGTACTGAGCAGGCGCGTAGTAGGCGAGCCCGCCGTGGTTACCACAGTTGACAAGCCTTGGTTAAGATCCATCCTGAAATTCCCGCTCCCTATTTTGGCGGCTCTGCTCAAGTCGTGTCCGATATTTGTTCCCAAGCTCTGCACGCTGGTAGTCGTGGTGGTCTGGTCGGCGTTGGTAGTCGTATTGGTCGTATTGGAAAGGCTGGCATTTACGCTTTTGGTGTAGCGGAAACCCTCATATTCGGATACCCCCTTGGCGCCAAAACCCTTCTGTGCAGTCAAATTGGCCGTGGACATCACGGTCTGGACACCGTTGCTGTCGTCAACATTGAGGCTGCCATACATCCGGATCAAAGGCGACCATGCGTAGTTTGCGCCGATATCCAAATTTGTGTCGTTCGACGCCGGCGAACTGACGCCATTGGCAGCGCTGTTCTCTCTGAACACCCGTGCGCTGCCAGTCATCGTCAAGGCCGTTCCCTCGGGTCGCCAAGCGGAGGTACTGCTTAGCTGCTGGGAAGTATAGGCGCTTTGCTGCGGGCTGGTGGGTGACGTCACATTAAAGTCCAAGTGGTTCAGGTCTAGAAGGGTTCCCACTGAAAATCCGGGAGTTGGCTGATAGATGTGAGTGCCCATGAAGGAATTATTCATTGAGTTGTCACCCTTTAGTGGGTGTTCTTCGGTACTCAAAGTACCGATGACCCGGACGGTCTGGTGTGCATAGGGTTCCGCATTGAGGGTCAAATTAGCCTGACGCCGGATATCCTCCGAGCCGAAATCCGCCCTTCCATTCGTGGCATAGACAAAGCCGCCTATGGCGTCGAACAGGCCATTCCGGGCGCGATATTGTTGCGTTAGGTCGAGTCCGGTGTTTACAAAATCGGAGTTGGTCCCCGCGAGAAAGCCGTTAGCTTGATTGCCAGATCTGTAGATGTGTGCCGCGAACGGAAAGCGACTGCGGTCGAGCACGTCCAAGCGCGCGTCACCCAGAATGGTCGTGTTTCCCGATCTGCTGGTAGGGAGCGGGTTGCCATTGCTAGTGGTGATGCGGGCGGCATCGGTGGTGACATTGACGAAGAATGCTCCAGTAACCTTGGCGAGCCAAGGCTGCCAGATAAAGGATCGGGCAACGAAACCGGCCCCCACGCCGAGGTCTAGCCTCTGCTGGGTGGTTCTTTCGGCTCCAATCGTATAGCGCTCGTAGGTGTATTGCAGGTTTCCACCAACTTCCGTCCGAAACTGAATAGGTGCAAGTCTCAGGTGGGGCTGGTCGTCGGCGAATGCCGGGCGCGACCAGCCAAAAATCAGCCATGCCCCCACCGCGACGCTGGATATACGGCTCCCGCCAGTAGTTCCATTTTTAACCCGCTTCGCTCTAAGCATCTCGTTATTTTGTCTTGGTGTGGAAACTCATATGCAATTGTTTCAACGGTATCGGTTCGCCAGTGTTGTATATGCAAGTATTACGCCAGAAACACCCTTCTTTCAACCAAATCGGCAGCCATTTGTCGAGGATGCACGCCACCTGATCGTCGGCGAAAGGCCGCAAGTTTGCGACTGACCAGGAAGCAAACCGTCCGCACTAACCCAAGCCAAGCGACTCGCTGCCCTCCCGCGGCGCTGACAGAATCCGTCAGTTCACTACCCAAGGGAGGTGCGAACCGGACGCAACCATATATGGAGTCGAACTGATGTTACTGACAAACCAGCGCACCGCGCGTGGCCTTCATTTTGTCGCAGGCGAGGCGGTTCCCTTATCTTTTGCCGGATTACCGGCAGTGGCATTGAGCGGCAAGAAACGTGACTCATCCACGTGAATGCGCGCTTTCTTCCTGAGTTTTGCAATAAGGGAGTCCCATGCCATATCGCTTTGGTCCTTTATCAACAGTTTGGCGACGCGCTCCTGCGATGACTCAAAGCTGCTTGGCGGAGGCTGTATGCGGTCAGTCAGGCGGAAAATCGCCACGCCTTCGAGCAGTTTGACGGGGTCAGCGGTTTCGCCGGGTTGAAGCTTGCTGACGACTTCCTCGGGCAAGCCTGGCAACATACCTGTATGCAAGTAGCCCATGTCGCCGCCTTCTTCTGCGGTTACGGTATCGCCGGAATAGTCACGCGCCAATGTGGCGAAATCTTCGCCTGCACGCAGGCGCTTGACCAGGCCTTCCCCTTCCTCCATAGCCTTGTTCCAGTCCTCGTCGGGTGAGGAGGGATCAACCCTGAGAAGGATGACCGAGACACGGGGTTGCGGTGGGGCCGTGAACTTCTCCGGATGCGCATCATAATAGTCATGAAGCTGTTTCATGGTCGGAGGTGGCACATTGCGCACGAGTTCCTCCAACTGGCTGAGGAGGTTCTCATTCTGCAATCGTTTGGTAATCTGGGGCAGCACTCGCTTGCGAGCCTCTGGCCATTTGGGGTCACTGCCAAAGCGCTGGTCATACTTCTGCAGTTCCTGATTAACCGCTGCATCGTCGGGTTTCAGTTTCCGGCGCTTGGCTTCCTGCACTAGCAGGGCATCGTTGACAAGCTTGGTCGCCACCTCGCGCTGGTAGGACGCCAGCACGTCATCACTTGGCTTGCCATGAAAGAACCTGTTACCGGCCTCGCTGTTATATGCGTTCCGGTAATCTTGCCAGGTAATGATGTCCTTCCCGACCGTCGCGAACGGCGCCATTGCGCTTGGGCGATTTGGGCGATTTGGGCGAGCGTCCTCGGCAACAGGCTCGGTGGCGAGGGCCTCGGCGCCGAGCAGCAACCCGCCCAGCAAAAAAGTCAGCGTCAAATGAAGGTGTTCATTGTTGCGGGTTTTCTTGGTGTTCACTATGGTGCCTCTCGTGTTAGATGATTGCGTCTGTGCTTGCGACAGGATGCTGAAACAGTCACTCGCGTAAGAATATTGTGAAATCGATCTCTTATACGATTTAAAAATTCTGATATGGGAACAATTCCCATATCTGATATTGAGGATATTAGGTAGTGTTGCGCATGTCAAATAACCTGCTGAGATTCTAATTCTCATGCAGTTTATTCCAATCGTTAATGATTAAAAATAGGACTTTGGTACAGGCTGTTTCGATAGGCATCCATTAACAAATAGCGTCGGCTGTGGAAGGGGCTTTATTGGGCAGCGCCAAAAAAAAGCCGGACGTTATTCCGTCCGGCCCACTCATCGCTGAGTTACGTTACCTACTGCTTTACTTGGCGTGGCAAGTCAGGCAGACCTGGCTGCGTGTGTTACCGCCTGGCAGACGCAGGAAGGTTGAGTTCTGGCTATGCGGATCATGGCAGGTCGCGCATTCCACGAACGGCTGTGGAGTTGGGTCACCAACCAAGTCGGTACGTGTGTAGAGCGGGAAGTCGGTAGCTTGATAACCCGCGGTACCGGTATCTACCCACCACTTTGGACCAATGGCGTTGCTGCCATAGTTAGCGGAGTAGTTAACCGAACCAGTTGCGATACCAGCTTGCGTACCGGCAGTCGTATTCGGGCTGGCATGGTTTGCAGCCAAGGAACCATAGCCGCCTGGGGAAGCAGCGGAGTTAACGGATTGAGAGAAGTCTGGATCGATGGTCGGGCCAGTTGGGCTGTTGAAGCTGATACCACCGCCGCCGTACTGCATGCTGATCGGGTGGTCATTCCTCAAGTCGGTGCCCAAGTAGATCAGGTCTCCGTCCAGTCTGCCGTTATCGCTGGCATTCAGGTTGCTCAAATAAGCGGTCGATGCATTGGTACCGTCCACCCATGTTCCGGACCCTGGGCCCGAGCCGCCGCCGACGAGCACGGAATTGTTGTTCTGACCGGAGCCAGGTCCGTTGATTACGGCATCTCTGGCTTGGGAGCCGTCATGGCAAGAAAGGCAGGCGATGGATACTGCACCAACTGGGGCTTCCTTGGCATCAAACGTAATCCGGCCCATGCTGCTGAAACGGGTGTAAACAGAAGTGCTTGACACAGTGCGGTTCCAGATCGGAGCCGCGACGCTCTGATCGCCACCGTGGGGTGTATGACAGAAAATACAGATTTCGGTGGTGGCAGTAGGACCAACCAGATGTTGACCACCAGACGTGTTGGTTATGCTCAAGTTGTGGGGGGTGTTTACAACGCTGGCCATTGCAACGCTGCTTACTGCCATCAGCGTCAAACCGCCTGCTAGTTTCGAGATTGACATTTTCATGTTAGTTGATCCTTTTATTAAGTTTGTGAAAAAATGTTCCACGTTTCTTTTTGGTACCTGCCTTGCCCCTGATACTTGGCAGTGCGATTGTTTATCAGCATATAGCGTGCCAAAAAAGTAATACCATGATTTATAATGAATTATTTAATTTATTGGTTTTTTTAATTGGACTTAATCTCATGTCTGGGAAATTATTCTCAAAAAATTTCTTGAAAATGAGACAAATTGATAAGCAAATGAGCAATTTGTTTTTCCTTAATATTTTGCTCGGTTTTTAATGGGAGCCTAATTATTTGTTGTGGCAAGTCAGGCAAACTTGGCTGCGGGCGTTGCCGCCGGAAATGCGCAGAAACGTCGAGTTGGTGCTATGCGGGTCATGGCAGGTGGCGCACTCCACATATGGCTGGCTGATCGTGGTCTCGCCGGGTAGGGAATCAATCTCTTCGGTGCGGGTGAACAGGTACAAATCGGTTTTCTGCCGTCCCTTCTTGGACCCTGGCGTCTCTATCCACCATACGGTGCTGCTGCCGCTGCCGCTGTAGGTACTCTTGTTGAAGTCTTCCCTTCCGAAAGCACCCGCCTTGCTGAAGTCCCCGACATCATTCATGGCGGCTCTGTCGTTCGGTTTGAAAAAACCACGGTCGGGGTAATAGGGCGCGAATCTATTGCCCTGGACAGACGTAAACTGGTTGAACTCGGTGAGTTTATTGTTGGCGGCGATGGGATCGGTGAGGATTTCCGGTGCATTCTGGTTCTGTCCGCCGCCAGCGTAGGGCATTCCGACTGGATGGTGATTCTTCAGGCTGTCACCGATGTCGACCTGGGTATTCGAAAGTACGTTCAAGACCAGTCCGGGCGTATTGATCACGATGTTGGGTGCCTGACTGCCGTCATGACAGGAGAGACAGGACAAGGATACCGAGCCCGTCGCTTCAGCGGTAGCGCTGCCAAGCGATGAAAATGCGCGGTAGCTGCTCACGGACGGTGTCGTGGGCTTCCATAGCGGCGTTGAAACGCTGGTTTCCGAGCCTTGTGGCGTGTGGCAGAACGCACAGATCTCACCCGTATTGGCACCGTTGGGGGTCAAATTGTGGAATCCGAAAAGGCTGGGTTCACCAGTAACCGCGTTCCCGGCCGAACCATTTGCCGCAACAGGCGTATGGGCAGGTTTGGGGTTGGGGCGCCCCGTGCAAAAGTCGCATAGTGGGTCAGGGACATAGTGATAACCTGCATCGGGCGTACTCGCTGGGGTTGCACCACCCATGGGGCTGGCTGAGTTTGCTTGCCCGTCTCCGGGCACTGAAACTCCGGACGGGGCAAGCGCCTCGCCAAGCGTGCTCGCCAGCACCGGTGTTTCCGGAATCGCGGTCGGCGATGCTGATGGAGCTATCCTTGGCCCAGCGACATCGGTCGTCGACCCTTCTGTCGCATCGACAGCGTTTGGCGGGGTTGGAATGGCTGCAAGTTGGCTGAATAAGCCTGAGGGCAAGGCGGTTGAAGGAATTGCTGCCGGTAATGTGTCTGGAGATAACACCACGACTGACTGTCCGGCAGTGAATTCGGCAACACCCGCTTTGTTGGACAGGCTGATGCGACCAGAGATGACCTGCGCATAGAGGGAATCATTTACCGTGGCGACCATGAACTCCGTTCCGTGAACCCCGATCGTCGCGTTTGGGGTCGAGAGCCGGAATCCGTTGGGGTTTTGTCTGCCAATCGAGCCCGTAACGAACCGTATGCCCCCTCTAATTCTTGTAAAGACGATATTGCTCTTCTGGAGATTTTTCGGGTCATAGCGATACTCTTTAATCTGCAAAGAGGAGTTCGCTTGCATGGCGGCAAATTGACCGTCCTCGAACCTCAGCACGGCATAGCTGTTGTCACCGGTATTCACGACTGAATTGGAACGAATGACATCGTTCTTGACCATGGCGTGGGCAGCTTTGTTACCCACACTCATCGATACCTCACCGACAGCGTCATAAACATAGCCGCTCGCAGCACGCGCCAAGCCTGAAAAAGTGAGGGCGACGACCATTAAACCCGGGGCTGCCACGCAGGTTAAAAACATGGCTATTCTTGATGGAAAGATACAGGAATGCCGCGAGGGGGCATTGCTAGGCGAGTCTCCCCTCTGTTGGGATGAGCAGCCTGATCTGTTGGTTCTGTTCAAGACAGATCCCGAGCGCGCCAACCGTGCGCGCAAATTGAAGCTTTCATGTCTCGGCTTTCATTCAATTGGATATCTTCAATGTGTTAAGTAATTCACGTCTTGAGGATGGCACGTTGATCGCACAAGATACAAGCACAGAATATACCAATTTATCAATTATGTGTATTGCCGCACCTATGCTTACTTTGGAAAGAATCCGCGATCTTTCTTGAAGAATTGATTTTTGGACGATTTCCAGATTATGGGAAATTTCGAATCGTCAATTATAAGAAATTAATTAATATGACGATAATCGCGTCTAATCTCGTTACCTTGGTTTTAGTATTGGGGACATAGCCCCAACGCACAGCTCTTGCTGAAGTTTTCCTGCGCTGCCGGGAAGTTGCCCAAGGCACGGTAAGCCAGGGCGCGACCGTTGTAGGAAGTCGGATTGTCCGGATTAAGCTCAATGGCGCGATTATAATCACGCAGCGCCTCCTGATACCTCCCCAAAGAATAGTACGCAGCGGCACGATTTCCGTAGATGAAATCGAAGGGATTTGCGGCAATGGCCCTGGTGAAATCGGCGATTGCTTCATCGTAGCGCCGGAGTTGTCCCAATTCCGTGCCGCGATTGAAATAGATCCGCTCGATGCCGTACGCGCCAGGTTTGTCGCGCACGAGTTTTTCCGCATCGTCCCATAACCGCAGGGTGGAGGAGAACGAGTCAAGCCGGTTCAGCGTCAGCGGGACCAGCAGCAGGCAGGCAGCACCGAGCAGCAGGAAGGCTTTTTTGGGAACAAGCCATCCGAAGGCCACCGGAAGCGCTGCGAACAAGCCCGGCATCCACAGGTAGCTGCGGTAGAGCACGAAGGGCTCCTGGGCGCGCACGGTGGAAAGCTCGGTCAGGAAGAGAATCCAGGGAAACAGCAGGGCAAACCCCAGCAGGCCCATTCTGCCCTGTTTGAGCAACAGCCAGGCTGCGGTGCAGAAATAGCCAAGGAACGCGACCAGGCCAAGGGTGTGCCAGCCGAGGAGCGACAGGGCAAACGGCTCGCGCATGTCCACCGACATCCAGGCGGGATTGGGCACCAGCCACAGCCAAAGATATTTAAAGAAAAGCCAGGATTGGGTGAGGATGCTCAGCAGGTAGACATGCGGCAGGTCCGTCAATCCGTGCATCTTTGCGGATGAATATAGTATCGCTATGGCATTGGGCTCGTAAGCGGCACCCAAAAGGCCTTTTTCATCAAGCACATAAATAACGGTGACTGCGATGAGGGTCAACAGGATGGCGTAAGGCGCGATCTGCTTGAGCAGAGCCACCGAGGGTTTGCGGATGAGCAAGGTCAAGGCAAGCGCCACACCGGGAGCCGCGATGCTGTGCTCCTTGGAATATACGGCGGCGAGATAAAGCAGGACGGCGGCCAGCATCCAGTGCCATCCACCGCGTAGAAGGCCCTCCAGATAGACGCGCAGCATCAGCAACATGAACAAGGTCGCCATCAAAGTGGAGCGCTGAATGAGGTAGGCCACGCCGTAGACGGCGACGGGATGCAACGCGAAAATCAGGGCGCCAAAAAAAGCGAACCATACTGACGAAGGAGGCGCGCCATCCCGACCGTCAGGATGGGCTAGCGTTACCTGGAATAGCCGCTTAAGGAACAAGAACAACGCGACCGCGTTGGCCGCGTGCAATAAAACATTGCCCAACCTGAGCCAGAATATGTCAAAACCCAGCCAATTGACCGTCCGCGCCAAGGTGGTATAGGACAACCAGCGCGGCTCAAGGCTGAAAAGATTACGGCTGTATCTTGCAATGGTCGCCGGGTCATCAAAGAACCCTCCGTCATCGAAGACCAGCGGTGAGGACAGCGAACCGGCATATAGCGCGACGACGGCCAGCAGCAATAATGCGACTTGCAGGTGCGGTTGGAACCGTTCGATCCTGCCTATCATGGCAAAAAACTTCTGGCTAAGTTGGGAAGCGCCCCGAAATCACACAGGTGAGCAGGGTATCCCGGTGTGTCCGCAACGCAGTTCAAGGACACACCCCGCCCAGCGCACAGCTTTTGCTGAGGTCTTCCTGCGCTGCTGCGAAATTGCCGAGGGCGCGGTAAGTCAAAGCGCGGTCATAATAAAATCGCTTATTGTCGGGTTTGAGCACAATGGCACGGTCAAAATCAAGTAGTGATTCTTGATACTTGCCTAAGAAATAATAAGCCTTGGCACGGCTGCCATACACCAGTTCATCGTCGGGATATGCGGCAATGGCCCTGCTGAAATCCGCGACGGCTTCGTCGTACCGCCTAAGCTGGAATAATTTGTTGCCACGGTTAGTATAAATCCGCTCGACGCCGTACGCGCCAGGTTTATCGCGCACCAGTTTTTCCGCATCGTCCCATAACCGCAGGGTGGAGGAGAACGAGTCAAGCCGGTTCAGCGTCAGCGGGACCAGCAGCAGGCAGGCAGTACCGAGCAGCAGGAAGGCTTTTTTGGGAACAAGCCATCCGAAGGCCACCGGAAGCGCTGCGAACAAGCCCGGCATCCACAGGTAGCTGCGGTAGAGCACGAAGGGCTCCTGGGCGCGTACGGTGGAAAGCTCGGTCAGGAAGAGAATCCAGGGAAACAGCAGGGCAAACCCCAGCAGGCCCATTCTGCCCTGTTTGAGCAACAGCCAGGCTGCGGTGCAGAAATAGCCAAGGAACGCGACCAGGCCAAGGGTGTGCCAGCCGAGGAGCGACAGGGCAAACGGCTCGCGCATGTCCACCGACATCCAGGCGGGATTGGGCACCAGCCACAGCCAAAGATATTTAAAGAAAAGCCAGGATTGGGTGAGGATGCTCAGCAGGTAGACATGCGGCAGGTCCGTCAATCCGTGCATCCTTGCAGATAGAACCAGCATTCCCGTCGCACGGGGCTCATAGGCAACGCCCAATATTCCTTTGGTACTGAACACATAAATGACCGTAGCCGCGATGAGGGCCAACAGGATGGCGTAAAGCGCGATCTGCTTGAGCAGAGCCGCCGAGGGTTTGCGGATGAGCAAGGTCAAGGCAAGCGCCACACCGGGAGCCGCGATGCTGTGCTCCTTGGAATATACGGCGGCGAGATAAAGCAGGACGGCGGCCAGCATCCAGTGCCATCCACCGCGTAGAAGGCCCTCCAGATAGACGCGCAGCATCAGCAACATGAACAAGGTCGCCATCAAAGTGGAGCGCTGAATGAGGTAGGCCACGCCGTAGACGGCGACGGGATGCAACGCGAAAATCAGGGCGCCAAAAAAAGCGAACCATACTGACGAAGGAGGCGCGCCATCCCGACCGTCAGGATGGGCTAGCGTTACCTGGAATAGCCGCTTAAGGAACAAGAACAACGCGACCGCGTTGGCCGCGTGCAATAAAACATTGCCCAACCTGAGCCAGAATATGTCAAAACCCAGCCAATTGACCGTCCGCGCCAAGGTGGTATAGGACAACCAGCGCGGCTCAAGGCTGAAAAAAGTGCGGCCATACTGCGAGAGGATGTCCGGGGTCGTAAAGAAGGCGAAATCGTCGAAAACCAGCGGTGAGGACAACGAACCGGCATATAGCGCGACGACGGCCAACAGCAAGAGGGCGATTTGCAGGTAGCGCTGCAAGCGCACGCGACCCGCTTTCATGGGAAATGCATGCTCATTCCAAGTTTGCACAAGACTGGAAGTAGTGGGCGTGCCTGTGGCGTGAGTGTCGACACAGCATGCGCATGAAAGTGGTTGCAGCCGCCCATTCCCAGCGGACAAGGCAGGCCACTCCCACTTCGGCCTGGCGTGGCGCCATCTTGGAAAACCAGAGAATTGCCACGCGAAGCTTTGTCGATTGCCTATTCAAGGCTAACCCATGCGGGGCCTTCGGCGCAATCCGCAAGATTTTTAGCCTTGTCTTCAGTTACTTGCTGGGCTCGGCGGGTGCCACCGCGCCAGTTGCATCTTTCGGAGCGGCCGCATCTTTTTCCCCAGTTGCATCCTTATTTAGATTGAGGGCTTTTGTGCCGATGAAGCCATCTTCTTCAGAAAGGGCAGCGGGACGGAAAACGTCCACCTTACGGAAATATTGGTCCACCACGTACACTCGGCCGTCCCCGTCTATCGCTATTCCCGCGGGAAGCGAAAATTTCGCGGGTCCGTCGGTGTTCGAACGCTCACCTATAGCCAGCAGCAGTTGTCCCTCGGAAGTGAAGATTTGGAAATTGCCGAATGCGGCATCCACCACGTAAACATTCCCGTCCTTGTCAACCGCAGCTTCCTTTGGGCGGGAGAATTGTCCGCTCTGGCGGCCGATTGCACCGAATGTCTTGATAAATTTGCCATCAGCCGTAAACTTCTGGACACGGAAGTTCCCGCCATCCACAATGAATACCGAGCCGTCAGGAGCAACGACGGCGTCTCGCGGCAGATTGAATTCGCCGGGATCGATGCCGCGTTTGCCAATATCGAACAGATGGTCACCGCTTTTTGCGTCGAAGACCATTACCTTGTGTTCATTGGAGCTGCTTCCGCCAATGTCGACCGCGTACACGCGGGTTCCTGCGGAATTCACGGCGATGCCTGCCGGGCGTGCGATCTTATCCGGATCGCCGATAGCGCGCAGGTATTTGCCGTCCCGGCTATAGACCATGACTTGCTTGAGCTTTGCGTCGAACACGTAAAGCGTGCCATCCTTGTCTACATCAAGCCCCAGAGGCATACCTAACACGCCGTTACCCTGCTCGTCTTCTTCAACCCCGATCCTGAAGAATTTTTGCTGCGGGAAGTCGAACACCGCCACATTGTGTTGTACCGTATCACCGACGAACACACGGCCATGATGCACCGCGATGCCGTATGGCTTGGTCATCCCTTCTCCCTTCGAACGTTCCCCTGTGAGGGCGCGCCTAAGCAAGTCGCCTTCCGAAGCCGGCTTGACGTCCGCACTACTGTGTATCGAACGTTCGAAATAGAAACGCGGGGGATCGGGGGGAAGGGGATAAACTAATTGATTCTGCGCCTTTTTTCCAGCCGTGGATGACTCTCCGGACATCACGCAGCCGCCCAAGGCAAGAAGTGCGACCAAAACAAATACAACGCGTTGCTTCATCATTTTCAATCCTATTAGAGGAGTTTACGGGACATTATTTGAAGAATACACACAAAACTCGAGTTCATGCAAGTAACGACTTCGATCAGCTTGAACTGCGTGCCTATCCATTTGCTATAGTGCGGGCGAGCATGATAGCATTTTCCATTTTCACGGATATCAATTCGCTCAGCATTTTTTCAAAGGTTTCGCCAAGTCTCTAATCAATATGACATGAGGTCTGAAATAATTATGTACTCCAATCAAACTTTGTCTGAAAAAAGCAAGAGAACAGGTTGGCATTTCGCCCGGGCGCTGTTGCTGCCTTTGCTGCTGGTGAGTGTTGAAAATGCGACGGCGGGCGAGCACCATACGTTCATTTCAGGTGAGACACGGTCCGGCGCTTATATTTTCCATAACTACTGTTCAGTGTGCCATGGGGACAAGGGGGATGGCCAAAGCAGGGCAAAAGAAGGCTTGGATCCACCCCCAAGAAATTACACGACTCCGGAGGCTGCCATCGAGTTGACCCGTGAGCGTATGATCAACTCGGTTACCCACGGCCGTCCGGGCACTGCCATGATTGCGTGGGGCTCCGAACTCAGCCCTGCGGAAATCGAGGGGGTCGTCGACTACGTGCGCAAAACTTTCATGAAACTGGGTAACAATCCCGCGGCCCATGCTGTTCCGGACGCCAAGCTCCTGGCAAGCCGGGGCGGTGTTCTATACATGCAAGCGTGCGTGATGTGCCACGGCGAAACGGGTACGCGGGAAACTACGGGAAGAATGCAGCCCCCGCCGCGGGATTTTACGTTACCCGCTGTGAAAGCAGAACTGACCCGCAGCCGAATGATTGCGTCCATTATTAACGGGCGTCCGGGCACGGCAATGGGAGCCTATGGTTCGCAATTCAGCAAGGCCGACATTGAAGCCCTCGTGGACTTTATTAGTGCGGCGTACATGTCAGATTCCAGCCAGAACAAATAGATCATGAAGAACATCGTGATCGCGACATTGCTGATCGCATGTGCTGCGGCGCTTATTTTCTTCGTAGGCGTCAGGGGGCCTACCCAAGTCGTAGCACAAACCGCCCCGCCTGGTGCACCCTCTGCTCCCATACTTCCCGCAATCGCTAAACAGGCCGCGCCAGCCATCCCGGACATGTCGTTGCCGATGCCGCTGGGACTTAAGGGGGATCCAGACAAGGGGCGGATCTTCTTCATGGGGAACTGCTTTACCTGTCATGGAGTGAATGGCGATGGGCAGGGTCCGCGTGCCTATTTCATTACCCCTCCGCCCCGCAACTTCCTGCTTGAGACATCACGGCAAAGACTGAATCGGCCAGTCCTGTTCGAGGCTATCACTAACGGGCGGCTCGGCACCAATATGCCTGCATGGGGCAAGGTATTGAGCAATCAGGAAATTGCTGACGTCGCCGAGTTCGTGTTTGAGAACTTCATCACCGCCCCCAAGGAATCCAAAGGGAAACAAGAATAAATGAGAAGGTTTGCTCTGCTGGCGGCGGCAATCGTCGCGCTGGGAGCATGTTCCAAGTCGAATCCGGATGCGGGCGAGGAACACGCCCAGGCACAGAGTCAGTCAGCATTGGCCAGCAGCGCTGGGGCGACCGCTAATCTGGAACTCGGCAGGCGCATCTATAATTTCCGGTGTTACTACTGTCACGGGTATTCCGGAAATGCGCGTACACTGGCGGCAACCTTGCTCACGCCCAAGCCTGTTGATTTCACCAGTGCTTCTCCCGATTCTTTGGGGCGGGAGCGGATGCTGCAATCCGTTAGTTCGGGTCGGCCGGGTACACCCATGATGAGTTTTTCCAGTGTCTTGCAGCCCAACGAGATCGCTGCCGTAGTGGATTTCATCCGACATGAGTTCATGGCCGCAAAGGCCGAAAATACCCGTTACCATACCGAAGCGAACGGATGGTTTGACCATGAGCGCTACGCTGCCGCCTTTCCCTTTGCCAAGGGAGAACTTGCGTTGGATACTCCTTGGGAGCAGCTCACCCCCCAACAGGCCGAGGGCAAGAGGCTGTTTATGACCTCCTGTGTGAGTTGCCATGACCACGCTCGCGTAAATGACGACGGTGTACACTGGGAATCGCGCGCAGTGTCTTATCCGCGTAACCAGTTTTCACCGGGTGATAATGCTCCTACAACCAAAGCTCAACAGGACCCGTCCGTGGATGCCATGACTAGTGCTACGCCCTATCATATACATGACCAGCCTCCCAGGCTGGCAGGATTGACCGATGCCGAACAGCGCGGCGCGGCGCTGTTTCAGCAGAACTGCGCCTTCTGTCATGCCGCTGATGGCACTGCTCGCAACTGGATCGGTAGCTTCATGGAACCGCATCCTCGCGATCTGACCAAATCACCGGTCATGGAAAGCATGACGAGGACGCGTCTGGGAGCAGTGATCCGCGAGGGGCTCCCTGGAACTTCCATGCCCGCATGGAAATCTGTACTGTCGGAACAGCAAGTGGACGATGTCATCGCTTATGTGGCACGCGCATTCCATCCCCTCGCAGCGGAGCCATAATGCTCAAGATCTACAACACGCTGGCGCGTGAAAAACAGGAATTTGTCCCAATCATGCCCGGCAAGGTCGGCATGTACGTGTGCGGCATGACCGTGTACGACTATTGTCACCTTGGGCATGCGCGCGTGCTGGTGGTGTTCGACATGGTTTACCGCTGGCTCAAGGCTTCCGGGTATGAGGTGACCTACGTGCGCAACATCACTGACATAGACGACAAGATCATCAAACGCGCGGCAGAAAACGGCGAGTCTATTCATGCGCTCACGGCGCGCTTCATCGCCGCGATGCACCAGGACGCCGATGCGCTCGGTGTGCTACGCCCCGATTATGAGCCGCGGGCCACGCAATATGTGCCGGAAATGCAGGAGATGATCGTGCGTCTCGAACAAAACGGACTGGCGTACCGTGCGGCGGATGGCGATGTGAATTACGCGGTGCGCAACTTCAATGGCTACGGAAAGTTGTCCGGAAAGTCTCTGGAAGATCTGCGCGCCGGTGAGCGTGTTGATGTGACCGATACCAAGCGTGACCCCCTCGACTTTGTTCTTTGGAAACACGCCAAAGAGCAGGAACCAGACGAAGTGAAGTGGGAATCACCTTGGGGCGTGGGCCGTCCCGGTTGGCACATCGAATGTTCGGCCATGGGCTCCAAGCTGCTCGGCAAGCATTTCGATATCCATGGCGGTGGCGCGGACCTGCAATTCCCGCATCATGAGAACGAGATCGCCCAGAGCGAAGGCGCGCACCAGTGCCGCTTCGTGAATTACTGGATGCACAACGGCTTCGTCAATGTGGACAAGGAGAAGATGTCGAAGAGTCTGGGAAATTTCTTCACGATCCGCGAAGTGCTGAAGAAGTACGATGCTGAAGTGGTACGCTTCTTCATTCTGCGGGCGCACTACCGCAGCCCGCTGAATTATTCCGACATGCATCTGGACGACGCCCGGCAATCCTTGGATCGCCTTTATACGGCCCTAAGGAATGCGCCTGTTGAACGGGTTGCAATCGATTGGAATGAACCTTTTGCAGGACGTTTCAGGGCGGCGATGGATGACGATTTCAATACGCCGGATGCGATGGCGGCGTTGTTCGATCTTGCCAATGAGCTGAACCGCACCAGGTCTGTTGATATGGCGATGCAACTTAAGGCGTTAGGTGGTGTGTTGGGCCTGCTGCAAGAGGATCCGGTCAAGCGCTCTCAGCGCTCACGAGTAAACTTCACGTCGGACCACGCTCCGGGCAGTCTCGTCGGAGCGTTGAGTCACACTCCAGAATCAATCAGCCGTTTGATTGAAGCGCGTAACGCGGCCAAACAGGTCAAGAACTATGCCGAAGCGGATCGTATCCGCAAGGAATTGTTGGCGTCGGGCATCGTTCTGGAAGACAGCGCGTCCGGCACCACCTGGCGGCGCGCTTAAGGCAATTTGCCGGCCGCGACCATGCGGTTGAGCAGGATGTCGAGCGAAATCCAGGCCACCAAGTCATCGAAGGTCCCTGTGGGCGTGTGGCTCACGTAATTGGTATTCGCGCTGCCATCGGAGTTCTCTTTTTCGTCCGCATCGCTGCCGACCGGTACCTGTGTACCTTGCGGCGTGTAAGCACCGGCTCCGTCCCTGCCGTGCGAGATGATGACCGCAGGCACGTTGGCAGCGATCGTCGACCCGCCCGATGCAGCCGATAGCACGTTAAGGTTTCCCACCGAACATAATGCAAAAGACGCAAGCAAGGGTGTCGGGCTGGGTGTGCAGCCGCCATATGTGCTGTTGCCGATGGCATCGGCGAAATCCGGAGTGACGCGATAGGTATAGCGATTTCCCCATGCATCGGTTTCGTTAACACCCAGCGTGGCCCAAGGTATGACGCCTGTTGAAGTGGCAGCGGTTGCACAGGTGGTGCGCGCGATACCGGCGTTTGCCTGTCCTGTGGCAATGGTAGGATCGGCGGGACAGGGTAATTGCCCGGTGGCCAAAGCATATCCGATGATCGCTTCCTTGATTTCGGACAGAGCCCTTTGTGTGTCTGCGACACTTCGCTGTTGCATCTGCGCACTGAGCGGAGCCAATATGCCGCCCAGCAGCAGCCCGACGATCATCAGCACGATCGCCATTTCGATCAGTGTAAATCCGTTGTGCGATGCCGGTTTCATAAGTTCAATGACTGGTTATGGACAGGGGGTGATCGAGAAGGTTGGGCTTATGCAATACAGCACGTCGTTGAACGTACTGCTGACAGGGGCAGCCACATAATTCTCTTGGCCGTTGGCGCCAGTGAAGTTGCTCGCGTTGTTCCCCTCCAGGTAATCCGTGACGATGCTTTTGTTGACCCTGGTTTGGTTGAGCGCGGGGAGCCTTTGCCCGGCGAACATGACCACGGCTGCATATTGGCCGGCCCCGTTTATGCGCAGGCAGGTCCCGCAGGACTGGTTGGTGTTGCTGCTCGGCTTGAATGACTGGCCGATGGCGTAAAACAAATGGTCCTTCCAGTTATTCCACCATGAATCGATGCTTGCCCACCCGGCGGGGCAGTTGGCCGATGTCATGAGATTGCCGAATACGTTACCCGTTGTCGCTTTTGATGTGCTAACGCTATAGGGAACCCGCCCGGCATAGAGATTTGACTGGTCCTGATATTGAGTGTTGCTGGAATAATCGCCAAGTGCAAGTGGCGCAGCCCAAGGCAGGCTGTCATTGCTGCCTCCTCCGCCGCCCCAGCCGCCCCCTCCGCCGCCCCAGCCGCCCCCTCCCGCGCTGTTGTATCGGCCGTAGTTCGCCAGACATTCAGCCACACGCTGGGTCAGCAGATTTAGCGTGCTTACAAAGTCCGAGCGTTTCTGAACTGCGTTCCAGATGTCTTGCCGGGTGATGAACAACATCTGGTCATTGACGCTGCCACTGTTGCTTCCCTGGATGAATTTTCCGGTGGCAATGTCCGCGTTGTTGATGCTATGCACGGTGTCGTTGTCCAGATAGTTGGCGGCCGTATAGTTTCCGCCACATACCGGGGCGGTTGTTCCGGAGCGATCCTGTCCGGACTGGGGCGCGCCGGGCGCAATAATGACGGCAACCACCTGGTTGTCGGGTGGCGTGAGGAGGGTGCCGTCAGGGGCGTAGGCCTGAAGCTGTCCGTTAGTGTCCCAATTCATTAAGCCGGTTTGGGGGCTGTTTTTGTAGGTTCCGGAAACACCATACCAGAGGCATTCGCCTTCGCCATCGCGCAGTGCGGATAAGTTCAGGGTTGCCCATGGCAGCCTCCCGATGACACTGACATCCTGAGTTCCGCATGAAGGTTCCGCGCTGCCTTCCGGATTGCCGCCGCCGCTATCCGGACAGGGCAGATAGCCGTGTACTTGGCCGCTGTGCGTATCGCCGTAGGTGACGGCATAACCGATCAGCGCTTCCCGGGCTTGTGCCAGAACGGCGGCGGTCTGCTCATGGCGTGCATTTTTCGTTGCCACCGTCGTTAAAGAATTTATCAGCACAGCAGCGA
Organism: uncultured beta proteobacterium; assembly: GCA_963833515.1. Lineage (GTDB taxonomy): Bacteria > Pseudomonadota > Gammaproteobacteria > Burkholderiales > Gallionellaceae > Gallionella. Next base: position 58,015 of record CAWHYN010000017.1, read on the forward strand.
TGGCCACCACCAAAAGTACCAGTATGATCAGCATGGCGGCGCCGCGCTGCGCGCCCGGGCCATGCTTGAAAATGGCAATGCGGTTGGCTGGCATGGCTTATGGTTTGGCCGCACCTTGAGCAGGGATGTCTGGTGTTGGAGTATCCGGCTTTGTTGCTTCCGGGCCAGCCTTATCCGGGTTGGCGGATAGATTGAGAAATACGTGCTGTCCAACTTTCAGTCTGACCGATTTGTTTTGGCCGGGCAACGGAACCGACAAGCTCTCCGGTGCCTTCTCGTCACTGCTGCCAGCCTGTTGCGGTACACCGTTGATCCATGCAGTGCGCTTTCCGCCATGCCTTTGCACGATGCCGTTCAGCACCAGACCGCTTTCGTCTGGTCGAGCATCTCGTATATAGCCAAAGTCTAACTGTGCGCGTTGCTCGGGGGTGAAAAATAGCCGACCTAACTCTTCGGCGTTCACGAGGGTGGAGGCAATCAATCCAAAGGCATACAGGACAATTTTGCGGGTTGGTCTCATGGTTGCGCGTTCCGGTTCTTCAGCGTAATCCACCCGCCACTGCATTCGGCTTTGATATGTGTTGCCATAGGCGTGGCGGCGTTTCTTTCGGTTTCGCTCCGTTTCAGCGTACAGCCTTCGAGTTGGTAATGGCCTTTTGTGTTGCCGTGCAGTGCATCAAAAAAATGCAATAGCTGACCTTCGTGCAGCAACTCGAATTGCAGCTTTGTTTCGCTGTAGTGGACATCAAAGTTGCCGCTGTCTATGGCTGGTTGAGGGACGTAGGCTTTTTGCGGCGCGATGTTATAGCGGAAATCGATGACCAGATTTTGATTGCGGAGTCTCTCCAAACCTTCCATCCAGTCCAGCCTATGGTCGTCGCCTATGACATTGTCCTTTTCCAATATGCCATAGTCGGCGGAATAGACCGACAGGCTTTCTTTGTCCAGTTTTGCTGCAGTCAGACGCTTGCGAGCATCATTCATCTGTTTTTGGGCGGTGCGCAAATTATTCTGTTGATGTTCTGCATATTGGCTGCTGCTATACAAAACGACGCCGCTCAAAAATGCGGAAGCACAAATTGTCGAAAGGCTCCATCGCATCAGGTGAAAATCTGAGCTGGAAATTTTCATCTTACGGCTCCCTTTGCCACGTAGAAACTCATCATGTTGGCGGTCTCCAGACAAGTTTAAGGGAAAAGGCAAGTTTATTGTCGCGAGCTTGACGTTGGTCGCCGAGGCTCCCCGCGGGGCTGACATCAAGTGGCTTAGCAAGGGCGGTCACCTGGTAACCGTGCCTGCTTAGCTCGAACTGGAAGCGGTCCAAATACTGCAGTGCGGCGCGATAGTTATTTTCGAAACCTTGCAGCTGTCCCTTTAGGGTGATGACTCGGGCCGGAACGTCGGCAAGTGTGTTGCTTGCAACGGGCTCTTTCGCATCCAATTGCCAACCTAGATCGCTTAATTCGATTTGGGGAAAAACATCCAGCACCGTGCTGATGGGTTTCAAGATATTTTTCGGGGCAGGCGCATATTGATCGAGCTTGCGCATGATGGTTACGGCTGCCTTCATGTCTGCAGCCGGTGCATGAGAACTGGGGAAGCTTTGCGTGATTTGCTGCGCTTCTTGCAGCGTACGTTGTGCCTGTGTCTTGAGTGAGTCCGTTTCACTTGCGCTTCCCCCGCTTTGCGCAATGGTTGCAGCCGCCCATGCCACGCTGGCAATCAACAGGATGCCGGAAATCCAGTTAAGCGCGCGCCGTAGTTGCCCCAGCTTGTAATAGCGGGTGTGCTCAGCGTTGGCGTAATCTGTTTTGGGACGATTGGCGGCCAGTTGGTGCAGGAAGATCTGGCTGGCATCCGAATCGCTGAACGGATAGTCGATGTTCAGCAGTTGGCCGACTTTTTCGATATCAGCGAACTCGTAACGCATGTCTGCGTCAACCGGCAATTTGCTCTGTAGTTCGTTGCGGTCATCGGCATGGCAAAGGATGCGCACGTCGAGTATCTGTCCGGAGGGGAGCAGGCTCAGGCTTTTCAAATATTGGTAAGTCCGAACAAGTTCCTTTACGACCGCGTCCTGGAAGGTCAGCTCGGCGTGAACGGGCGTGAGCCTGGAGATCTGGAGGCGATGTTGGCTGAAATAGGTTTGGCGCAGCCCGGAAAACTTTTCCCAGGAAATGAGCAGCAAGTGATCCGAAGGATGATCCTTGACCAGCGGTCCACTGATTTGTGGTATCGAATAAATCCCTGCGAGCGCCGTCTTCTGTTCCAGCATGATGCCAAGCCAGGGCATGATCAGCGCCGGATTGGTCAATGCCGAGAACAACATGTCATCGTCGCGCCGCCCCGTCTTTTGACGCTGCAACAGCGTAGCTTGATGGAACGGGGTGCCACGGTAGAACTGGTCAAGCTTGCGTTGCAGCAGTGCGGTGCGCTTCCGACCGTTCAGGTGAGGAACGATTTCGTGACGAAAATCTTCCTCGATCAGGTCGGTCAGCAGATAAACAGGGCACTTTACCGTTTGCAGGAAAGAGTTGAAATTTTCCCGTCCGTTCAGGGTATCGCTGAAATCCTGCTGCAGCACGATCTTGCCGCGCTCCATCTGCTGCGCATGAAGACGATTGGCACTCAGGAATAACAACAGAAGTTGTTTCATCAGAGTTTCACCTTGCCGATTATGTCGTAGATGGGTGATAGCACAGATAGCATCACCCAGCCCAGCAATGCACCCAGCACGATGGTCATCGTCGGTTCGATCATTACCTGGACTTTCTTGATGGAATCCTTTACGTCGCGATCATAAAAATAACTGACGTTGAGCAGAGCCTCGTCTAGCGAACCGGTGGCTTCGCCGACCTTGAGCATTCTGATCACCAGCGGGGGGAACATGCCGGTATTCTGGAAGCTCTGGGTCAGGTTCTTGCCGGATTCTATCTCGCGCGTAACATCATCCAAGCTCTTGGCGACCGCGAGGTTGTTGACCACATCGCGCGAATTGGCGATGCATTCGAGAATGCTAATGCCGGAACCGTACATCATCGCAAAAGTGTTGGCAAAACGCGCCAATATGATCTTGCGCAGTATCGGGCCGGTCACCCAGATGTCCAGTTTAAGCTTGTCGAACTTGAAGCGCATCTCAGGGCTCGAAGTGATGATCAGTTTGCCCGCGATGGGCAAGAGGATGGGCAATGCGATCAATACGTACCAGTAATTAACGAAGAACGACGAAGTCGCAAGCAGCATGCGCGTCTGAATCGGAATCTCCTGGCCCATGCCTTTGATAAAGGTGACCAATTGCGGCACCAGATAGATCATCAGGAAGAATGTGATTGCGACCACGATCGTGCCGACGAAAGCCGGATAGAGCATGATGGTCTTGGTGTGCGAGGACATTTCGTCCTGCCATTTCAGTGACTCGGTAATGTGCTCGAAGACCTCCGGCAGACGCCCGCTTGCTTCGCCCGCATTGGTCAGGCTGATGAAGATCTTGTCGAACGCTTGCGGATGCTGAGCCATCGCTTGGGAAAGTTTCTTGCCCCCCTCGATGGACTCGACCAAATTGGCGATGATTTCGCGGAACTGCGGATCGTTCATCGTGTCTCGCAGGTCAGCGAGGCTTTCCAGTAAAGGCACACCGGCACGTGTGAGTTGTTCGAGGTTGAAAAAGAAGGTAATCAACTCGGTGCGCTTGATTTTTTTGCGCATGAGGCCGAAATGGCCACTATCGATTTTGGCATCGATCAGGTCCAAGCCACTGCGCTTAAGGCGCAGCTCCAGATCAACCTGGTTGGCGGCATCCTGTAACCCTTTAAGGGTCTTGCCGTTATCGTCTATTGCCCGATAGGAATAGAGTGCCATTTCTTATGTGTTCCCTAGATCTGAGAATGTCCACCACGACCGCGCGCTCCACTTTGCAAGCCGAGCGATGCAGCCAACCGTGCGCAAAACCGCTGTCACCGGGACTTGCGCCACATTTGCGCGCGCGCGCTGTCGCTCAGACTGTGAAGCGGCGCCTGTTCGGCGATTATCGCCCTTGGTCTCCAACGCAAATCTGGCGGCAACACGGTTGATGGTCGACATGTTCAGGGATTTTCTATTAACCAAGCCGGTCGGTCAGATCCACCATGCGGCTGACTTCCGCAAGCGAGGTGATGCCTTGCAGGATGCGCCTGATGCCGTCCAACGCCAATGGGCGGAATCCCTTGGAGAGCGCAGCTTCCCTGATTTCACGGGTACTGGCACGATGTGAAACCAGATCATCCAGGTCGTAATCCATCTTGAGCAATTCCATAATGGTCATGCGTCCATTGTACCCATGATGGTTGCAGGCTTCGCAGCCGGCAGCTCGATAGAGCGTGACATCTTGCTGGGTCGTGACACCCAGCAGCTTTCGTTCGGATGCGTCGGGTGAGTATGGGTATTTGCACTCCTTGCACAGTATCCGCACCAGGCGTTGCGCGACGATGCCGATGATGTTGCCAGCCATGATGTCGGGAAGGATGCCAATATCGAGCAGGCGGGGTATCGCGCCGATCGCCGAGTTGGTGTGCAGCGTCGAGTATACTTGGTGGCCGGTCATCGCGGCGCGGAAGGCCATTTCGGCGGTGGGATGGTCGCGAATTTCGCCGACCAGAATGATGTCCGGATCCTGGCGCATCATGGAGCGGATCCCGTTGGCAAAGTCCAGCTTGGCAGATTCGTTTACCGAAGTCTGCCGGATCAAGGCGAGTGGGTATTCGACCGGGTCTTCCAATGTCATGATATTGACCGACTCGGTGTTGATGTGGTTCAACACCGAATACAGCGTGGTAGTCTTGCCGCTGCCAGTCGGGCCGGTCACTAGCACGATGCCCTCAGGCTTGGCGATGATCATCTTGAGCATGTTGAGCGCGGCGTCATCCAGACCAAGGTGGTCGAGCGGCACGATGCCCTTCTGCCGATCCAGTATTCGCAGCACCAGATTTTCGCCATGCGTGGTGGGATGAGACGCCACCCGAAAATCGATTGGCCGGCCGGATAAACGCAACGAGATACGGCCATCCTGCGGTGCCCGAGTTTCTGCGATGTTCATGTTGCTCATCACTTTCAGGCGCACCACCATGGCTGGCCAGAAGCTCTTGTGCAGGCTGCGTACTTGGCGTAGTACGCCGTCGATGCGATAGCGGATGCGCAAGAAGCTGCTCTCTGGCTCGAAGTGAATATCCGAGGCGCTGCGTTGCACGGCTTCGGTGAGTAGCGCGTCGATCAGGCGAACGACCGGCTGGCTGAATTCGTTCACGCCGGATTGCAGCGTCTGGTATTCCATTTCGCCCGGCTCGATCTCGTGCAGAATGCCGTCAATCGAAAGTTCGAAACCGTAATACTGATCTATGGCGCGCAGGATGTCGGACTCGCTGGCGAGCTGCGTGATCAGGCGGTATTCATCCTTGAGCAGGGCGCGCACCTGATCCAGTGCGATGATGTTGTCAGGATCGGCAACAGCGAGCGTCAAGACGCCAGCAACGACATCCACTGACAATGGCAAGAATTGATAGCGGCGCGCAACATCCTTGGGAATCAAGGCGAGTGCGGTCGGGTCGATGATGATGGAGGCAAGGTCTACGCTTTCCTGACCAAGATTTTCCGACAAGACATCACGGATAGTGGCTTCCGAGAGGAACCCCAGACGGACCAGCAGGCGGCCAAGCGGCTGATGCGTCTTGCCCTGTTCTTGCAGGGCGATGCGCAACTGGTCGTCGCTGATTACACCTTTGCTGACCAGAATCTGTCCGAGTTGTTGGGGCGGGTTGCCCGGATTCAGATTTTCAGGCATCTGACTTTTTGACATGGAGATTTAGTGCGTCAGTTCTTCGATACGTTGTGATATTTTTGCGTGATCAAAGCCGGCATTCCCTCGCAGATCAAGCTGCAAGGCACGCTGGTAATACTGGGTGGCCGGCTTCTTTTGCCCGAGGTGGTCAAGACTGACGGCCAAATTGAATGCCAATTCAGCTTTGTCTGATTGCAGCTTGTAAGCATTAAAATAAGCTTGTTGTGCCTCGCCCCAACGATCCTGCCCAGCGTAGTAATTGCCTAAGGCAAAATGCAAGGATGATGAATCCTGTTGTTCATTAAGCAAGGTTTTTAAACGGCTTTCACGGTTGTCGTCGGTGGTTAATTCGGACATCCCCGCATTGGCTACGGCATTTCGCGGATCCAGTGCCATGACGCGTGCGTAATAGTTGGCTGCGATGTTGTCCTGGCCGCGACGCTGCGCTATGGCAGCCAGCCCAAGCAGCGCATCACTATTATTTGGATCCAGCTTGAGTACCTCGAGATACAGTTGTTGCGCCTGCTCAAATGTACCGCTGCGGTATGCGAGATAGGCCTTGTTGAGCATTGGGTCAAGCGACTCGTCCTGATGTTGCAAGACATGTATTGGATTATTCTGGTGCGCTTCCGGCGATTCGGCTACGTTGGACGTCCTGCTGGCGCCTCCGAGTTTTGGGCTGCGGGCAGGCTTGAGTGCCGCAGCTCGGCTTGAACCAATATCCGGCACCAGATTGTTTTGCCCCGGTGTGGCACTCGCAGGCAATGCGCCGGCGGGCACGTTGATCCGACGCGGTGGCTGGGTGCCGGCGGGAGAGGTCACGTACCAGACATAGCCCGCCCCGGCTATCAGCAATAACGCCGTGCCGCCCAGCGCAATCAGAAGATTGCGACTAATCTTGGCGCGCGCAAATGAGGACTTTGCACTGAACAGGTTTTGCGCGGCGATGCGCGCCTTGTCATCGCGTGATGGGGGAGTGGACCCGGCGGGCTGGGAAGCTGACGCGGGAGGTGGCTCCAGACTAAGTTCCGTTCCGGAATGGCTTCCGCTTGCGGCTTGCGTGCTATGTGCCTGCTGTGATTTTTTTCGGGCATCGAGTAACAGGCTCATATTCAGGGTTTTCCGCTAGCGGATTCTTTAAAGAAATCTTGATCCGGCAAACTATTGCGGAACTGGCTGAAGTTTTCATCAATGCCGGCACCATGGATTACCGCAGGGCGCAGGAAGATCACCAGTTCAGTCTTTGTTGTGGCGTCATTGCGGTTCTTAAAGAACTCGCCGATTATCGGAATACTGGCCAGCAACGGGATGCCGTCGGTATTGTTATTGACGTTGTCTTCCATCAGTCCGCCGAGGACCGCAATTTGATTATTTTCGATTTTCAACACCGACTCCATTTCGCGCGTTTGGACTTCGGGAATCAAACTGACAATTGCCGGCACGTTACAAGTTATAGCACCCACGCCGCACGGGTTGGCCAAGGTTGGGTTTGGGTCCTGAACATAAGCCAGCAGGCGCGTAATGGAAGGACGAACGCTGACTTGCACCAAGTCGCCGGCGCTGATTTCCGGAGTAATGCTCATCGTCAAACCAACCGGCACCGAGTGTGGCGTGGTTGTGTAGGTTGTCAGCGTAGTCGTATTGGCTGCCTGGGAGGTCGAGGATTCAATAGTGAAGTACACAAGATTATTAACCACGCGCAGCATGGCCGTCTGGTTGTTCATGACGCTGAGCGTCGGACTGGAAAGCACTTTCACGTTGCCGAACGATTCCAACAACGAGACGCTTGCGCTCAGGTTGCCAAACTTTGATAACGGATTGACGTAGCTCAACACCGCCATGCTGGCCGTATTGGCGGCGCCCAATCCCACCCCCGTCCCAACCTGCTTCAACTGGAAGCCTTTCGTACCGGCTGCCAAGGCAGACCAGTTGATGCCCTGTTGGTAATTCTGGCTCAAGGTTACTTCGGCGACAGTCACTTCGATCAACACTTGGCGCCGCGCATTGCCCATCACTTGGTCAATGAACTGCTGGATCTTCTCGTGCTGCTTGCCGGTGGCGCGCACCGTGATAATGCCCGCTTCTGGGTTGGCGATCACCGCAGCCGCTTCGCGGAACGTGCTGTTGCGCGTTATCGTGGCGGCACCCTCTTCGACGTAGGCCGCGCTCGCGCCATTTTCCATGCCTGGGAGGATGCTGCTTCTTCTGCCGCCCGAAGTTGTTGGCCCTCCGGTGCTGCTGGAGCTGCTCTGTTGCCCCACTGCCTCACTCGAGCCCGCAGGCAAGATCTTGTCGGTCTCGTGCAGGATATCCTTGATATTCTGCACCAAGGTATCCCAAAAATGATTCTTTGATGAATTCTTGATGGAAAGTTGGGAACTGTTGCCTCCTGCACCACCCGTTGTCGACCCACCTGTGGCACCGCCTGTCGCGCTGGCCCCGACCTGACTGCTATTCGAGATGCCGCCCTCGGCATCTCGCGACATGTTTACATAATCAATCTTGTATTGCTTGAGGTATGGTCCATCCGGCATCACGGTCAAGGTCCCGTTCTCCAGCTCATAGCGCATATCGACCTGCTTGCTGATACGGTCGAGAATCTGTGGCAAGGTCTGGTTGATGGCGTTTATCGTGACCGTTCCCCGGATGCCGCTTTGAATGTCGAGGTTAATTTTTGCATCGCGCGCCAGGGCGAATAATATCTCCTGTGCCGGCACATTGGTGACAACCACGCTATAGGTTGCAATCTTGGCGGCTGGTTTCGGGGGAGGCAGTATGACACTGTCTACAATGGGTTGAGGGGCGTTGCTTTGTGTTTCTGGCCTAAGATCCTGTCGCTGAATGTGTTGATCCCCTGGTTTGATCGGCTTTGTGCCGCAACCGGACAACATCACTCCGATAGCACAGAGATAAACGAAGTTGCGTGAACGCATGCCTCTCCCCTTACATTATGTGGGTCATAGCCTAACAGCTTTGTGGGTATTGCTCAACACGTCATCCAGCAGGATACATTTAGAAGATGTAGGTCGATGTGGCGAAAGCTTTCTGATAGCGTGGCGGCAGATCTTTGGCTGCGTTGTGTGCCGCCTCGACTGACGGGTATGCGCCATAGAGGACACGTATCCCGTCTTTGCCGCCGAGCCGGGCCGGAAGCAGGTAGATTTCAGGGAGTTTGCCCAGCGCGTCTGCGCGTTTCAGAAATCCCTCGAGGCGTTTTGGATTGACTTCGTCATTGTAGAACAGCTGGATGCTGGCGACAGCTTCCTTGTGGTCGAGCAATTGTTTACCGGCGGCAAGACGTTGCTCAAAAAGGCTGAGTTTTTGAGCCGGCGGATTGTTCGCGCCTGTCGGAAGCGGAGTTGCAGGCGCTACAGGCGCTGGGGGAGCGGCTACAGGCGCTGGGGGGGCTACAGGGGTTGTTGCAACGGATGGCGGTTTGTCCTGGGTTTGTCGAAGTGATGTTTGCGGCTTTTCCAGCAGCCACCAAGTCGCAGAAGCGATTAAAAGCAGCGCGACAGTGGCACTTGCGAGCAGCAATTTTTTGTAGGGAAACCGGGGGGCGATCTTCAGTTCACTGTCGCGCATCGCTGCCTGCACATGCCGAGCTTCGATGTTGTGCGTGTCTTCTACAAAGGCAGCCAGCAGTGATTTGTCTGCGAGGATATTGACCCGGCGCATCAATCCGCTGGATGCCTCTGCGATAAGTTTGATCGCGCTCGGCGAGAAGACGGTGGGCCCATGGTAGCCGGCGGCCCGCATGCGGAACATCAGATAGTTTTCCAAGATGTTGCGCGACAGGGGTTGCATATGGAAGTGATGAGCAATCCGGTCCTTAAGCTGGCGCATGTTTGGCTGATCCAGTTTTGCATCCAATTCCGGTTGACCGAACAAGACGACTTGCAGCAACTTGAAATTGCCAACCTGCAGGTTGTAAAGCAATCGCAGTTCCTCCAGCGTGTCTGGCGGCATCGCGTGGGCTTCATCCACAAGTACGACAATGCGCTTACCCTCGCGCGCCTTTTCCTCGAGCTTGTTCTGGATGTTCTGCATGATGATGCCGACGCGCTCGCCCTCGATATTCAGCCCTAGCCCATCGGCAATCGCGTACAGCATTTCTTCGCGCGTTAAGCTGGGGTTGGCCAGATAGATAGTCTCGATGTGCTTGGGGAGTTTTTCAAGCAACATCCGGCATAACATGGTTTTGCCGCTGCCGACTTCGCCACTCACCTTGATGATGCCTTCGACTTCGCTGATGGAGTAGATCAACGCGTCGAGAATTTCACCGCGATTGGCACCGGAAAAAAAGAATACCGTGACAGGCGTGATCCGGAACGGTGGTTCGTTCAACCCGAAGTGCTCTAAATACATGTGAAGACCTCTAGTAATGTACTGCCCGACTCGATATCCGCATAGCGGGGTGCCTCATCCTCGCCTGTGCCAATAATAGGTCTTTGTCGCCGGGATGAACAGCCACGCAAAAGGCCTTGCGCCATGGTTTCGTGCAGCAAGAGATAATTTCTGGAGGTTCCCATAGCTTGCGTCCTATGCATTGAGCTTATCGTGGGCGCCCATACGGCTATGCAACGTGGTGCGATTGATGCCGAGCAACTTGGCGGCTTCGCTGATGTTGCCCGAGGCAAGTTCGAGTGCGGCGGCGATATAGAGACCTTCCTCTTCGCGCAGATGTTGATCCAAGCTGAAGCCACCTTCGCGCAACTGCCGCTTTATCGATTCCGATGAGTTGACATCTTGCATAGGCAGGGATGTTTGAAACGGGTCGAACTCGTCTTGCAACTGCATCTTGTCGACAGTTCCCCCGGGGTATTTTGTGCACAGGCGGATGACAATATTGCGTAATTCACGGGTATTGCCGGGAAAGTTGTAGTGTTCCCAGCACTGCAACGCATCCGGAAGCAATTCGAAGGGCTTTTGCTTAATCTGCCGCGCATAATAGGCACGGAAATGGTTGAGCAGAACCACTTTGTCAGAACCTAGCTCCCGAAGCGGCGGAACGGTAATCGAGAACACGTTCAGGCGATGGTACAGGTCGGCGCGAAATGTCCCGAGCCGGACCGCGTCGCGCAAGTTGCGATTGGTTGCGGCAAGAATGCGTGCGCTGCTCTTGCGGGTTGTGGTCTCCCCGACGCGTTGATATTCACCATTCTCCAGCACTCGCAACAACTTGGTTTGGAGTTCCAGCGGCAGTTCGCCGATCTCATCCAGAAACAGGGTCCCCTCGCATGCATCTTCAAAAAAACCGGATTGCGAGCTTGTGGCACCGGTGAATGCCCCTTTGCTGTATCCGAACAGCGTTGGCTCGATCAGCGTGGGCGAGATCGCGGCGCAGTTGAGCGCTTTGAACGGTCCATCCGGGTGGCCTCCCAATTTCGGAATTGCCGCTGCAACAAGCTCTTTCCCACAACCGGATTCTCCTTCAATAAGCACCGGGAAGGGTATCGCGGCGAACATCACGATCTGGCTGCGCAACGCCTGTATCGCGGGGCTTTGGCCAACCAGGCCAAGAAGATGGTCGTCCTGGTGCGCGTTGGCGGGCGCGCCATCCTGGATCTTTAGGGCAGCATCAAGGTGTTTCCTTATTATTTCCGGCGCACAAGGCTTGGCGATGAAATCTATCGCGCCGAGTGTGCGCGCATGGCGAGCGTTGCTTTGCTGATCTTGGCCGGACAAGACGAAGATCTTGATTTCCGGCGAATGTGCCAGCAATTCGGCGATGAGATAAAAACCCTCGTCTGGCCGGTGCGGAACAGGGGGCAGCCCAAGATCAATCAGCGCCAATTGGGGATGGCCCGGCAATTTGCGCAGCAGCTCAATCGCTGCACTGCGGGATTGGGCTTGATGAACGGTGAAATGAGTGCTTAACGCGACAGCCAATCCTTCGCGGATAAGCGGGTCGTCATCAACAATCACCAGGCTTGGCAATGTCGGGGAGGCGTTCAATTTGTGCTCATGGAGATAGGCATTGGGTGCGGAGCATAACGGCAAGCGGGCGGAAGCTCAATAGCAGAAAATGTATAGATATTCATATCGAGGTCAATTAGTTGGGAATTATAGATTCTGTGGTTTAGAATGTGACGTCTAAATTTATCGGATTTGAGTTTTGTCTTTGTCTGCATTGGTCGAAATCAGCGACCTCAATTTTTCCTACGACAAGCGTCCCGTTCTGGAGAGTATCAACATGGTTTTCCCGAGAGGAAAGTTGATCGCTATCATGGGGCTGAGCGGCTGCGGCAAGACTACGCTGCTGCGCCATATTGGCGGCGCACTCAAGCCGACCAGGGGCTCTGTCAAGGTGGACGGGCAGGTGATTCACGAACTGGATCAGGACGGCCTGTACGCCATGCGTCGCAAGATGGGCATGCTGTTCCAGTTCGGCGCGTTGTTCACGGACATGTCGGTTTACGACAACGTGGCGTTTCAGATGCGCGAACACACCAGTCTTCCCGAGGAGCTGATCCACGATCTGGTATTGATGAAGCTGCATGCGGTCGGATTGCGCGGGACGTACAATCTGATGCCTTCCGAATTGTCGGGCGGCATGGCACGGCGCGTCGCGTTGGCGCGTGCCGTGGCTCTTGATCCGATGCTAATAATGTATGACGAACCATTCGCCGGGCTGGATCCGATTTCCTTGACGGTGGTGGGTGATTTGATTCGGCGCCTGAATGACGCGCTGGGTGCGACCTCGATTGTCGTCACACATGACGTGCAGGAGTCACTAAAGATTGTCGACTATGTCTATTTCATGGCGAGCGGTGTCATCGTCGCACAAGGGACCCCGGCCGAGATACGTGCCTCGGACCGCGATTTCGTACATCAGTTTGTGCATGGCGAAATGGATGGTCCTGTGCCATTTCACTATCCTGGCGGCGATTACCGTCAGGATCTGAACTTGCGGGCCTGAGGAAAACATGAACAAGTCCATGACGAACCGTGTTGCTGCGACCGGTTACCGCGCTGCGGCAAATCGCTCGGGGTGTCGCCGGCTCGTCTCTCCGGCGTCATATGGCCGCACATTGCTTTGGCGGGCGGGCGCTCTTCTCCGCATCTCGCGCCGCGGCATCCGTGCTACAACCCAGACGATATTGCCGTGGCGGTAATAATTAGAGGATCCTAACTATGGCTGCAACCAATACAATCAGTTTGATCGGTCGCCGAACCATCAATGCGGTGTGGCGCATCGGAACGGCGACACGCTTTTTCTTTCTCACACTGGCGTATTCGGGCAGCAGCTTTCGCCGCTTTCACCTGATCATCAAGGAATTGTTTTCCACCGGCGTGATGTCGTTGATTATCATCATTGTGGCGGGCCTGTTCGTCGGGATGGTGCTTGGCCTGCAGGGTTATGAAACGCTCAAGCGGTATGGCTCCGAATCGGCACTCGGCGTGATGGTGGCATTGAGCTTGGTGCGCGAGCTGGGCCCGGTAGTGGCGGCGTTGTTATTCGCCAGCCGTGCCGGCTCGGCGATGACCGCGGAGATCGGTCTGATGAAAGCCACCGAGCAAATCTCGGCGATGGAGATGATGGCGGTGAATCCGATCGCACGCATCGTCGCGCCACGATTCTGGGCCGGCGTGATTTCTATGCCGTTGTTGGCTGCTTTATTTGGTGCGGTGGGTGTCTTCGGCGGCTATTTTGTCGGGGTGGTGCAGATCGGGGTGGACGAAGGTTCGTTCTGGTCGCAAATGCAGGCGGCAGTCGATTTTCGTGATGATGTATTGAACGGGGTGATCAAGAGTTTCGTGTTTGGTACGGTGGTGACGGTCATTGCGTTGTACGAAGGCTATGATGCGCCTCCCACCGCAGAAGGTGTTTCCGGCGCGACCACGCGTACGGTGGTGACATCGTCTCTGGCGATTTTGATGTTGGATTTTATCTTGACTGCAATCATGTTTAGAGGGACCTGAGTTATGGAACGCACTACACTGGATTTTTGGGTGGGTATATTTGTCGTGTCAGGCATCGCTGCACTGGTGATGCTCGCAATGAAAGTGGGGAACCTGGGCACCTACAATATGTCGGAGAGTTATCAGGTGCATGCCTATTTTTCCAATATCGGCGGATTGAAGCCGAAAGCTTCGATCAAGAGCGCGGGGGTCTTAGTTGGGCGTGTCACCGAGATTTCGCTGGATACGGAACGGTACGAGGCCAATGTGGTCATGAGCCTGGACAAGCGTTATCAATTTCCAAAGGACACGTTCGCCAATATCCTGACTTCCGGGTTGCTCGGCGAGCAATATATTGGCTTGATGCCCGGCGGTGACAGCGAGATGCTCAAGAATGGCGAGGCCATCAAAAAAACTCAGTCTGCGGTGGTGTTGGAAGATTTAATCGGAAAGTTCCTTTATAGCAAGGCAGAAGAACCCGTCAAGAGCAGCAAATGATCGCTTCGGGTAAATGGAGAGTTGATATGGCCGTGTTGCAAAGAGTGATTGGGGGTGCGTTGATATATCTTGCGCTTGGTTTGGTGCACGCAGAAATTATGGCGCCCGATGCCTTGATCAAGAACACCACGCAAGACGTTATTTCAACCATCAAACAGGATAAGGACATCCAGGCTGGCGACCAGAAAAAGATCATCGCGATGGTGGATGCCAAAGTGCTGCCACATTTTGACTTTGCACGCATGACCCAATTGGCGGTCGGTAAATACTGGCGTACCGCGACGCCTGAACAAAAGCAGGCATTAATTACGGAATTTCGCAATATGCTGGTACGCACTTATACCAAGGTATTCACGGTGTATCGCGATCAGGCGGTGGAGGTGAAGCCATTCAAGATGGCAAACGATGATACTGAGGTCACCGTCAAGACCAGCATCAGCAAGCCCGGCTCGGAAGCCACCCAAGTGGATTATGAAATGAAGAAGGAGTCCGATGGTTGGAAGGTGTTCGACATATCCATAGAAGGCGTCAGCATGGTAATGAGTTATCGCGGCACGTTCGCATCGGAAATCCAGGAGAACGGGATCGATGGCTTGATCAAGACGCTTTCCAGCAAAAACATTAATGCTGCCCGTGGCGACATGACCAAGGCGGACGCCAAATGATCAAGCGCGAGGGTGATTGGATGGTGGTGCAGGGTAGACTGACCATTGAAACCATCCCCGCAATATTCACATTTGGTCTGCAGCATCTGGCTAGCGAAAATATGAAGGTGGATTTTTCTCAGGTGGAGGCTGTGGACTCGGCGGCTGTCAGTTTGCTGCTGGGGTGGGTTAGGGCTGCTCGTCGCTTGGGACATAACCTGAGCGTAACTGGGTTGCCTGACGATTTGAAGAGTCTGGCGCAGTTGTATGGCGTGATCGACATGTTGCCTGAGCAGTCAAATGATCCTATCGGGAGCACTGAACGCCCAGAGCAGCCCGTCTCCAGTTAGGTTTGAAAGGTTCCCTTTAGTATCATGCGGAAGCTTGTTTTCAGGAGCCAGCTTGCTTTTACAAGCGACAATTTTAATTTTTAACGAATAGGGCGATTCATTTTGGTCACTCCGGAAAGCATTCAACTCAGCATAGCCCAGGGCTTGGCGACCCGGCATTTGACCGTGGTCGGCGATGGTACCCACTTTGAAGCAGTGGTGGTCAGCGAGGCGTTTGCCGGCAAGAATCGCGTGCAGCGCCACCAGTTGGTTTACCAAACCTTGGGTGATCGGATGCGCGAAGAAATTCATGCCCTCTCGATGAAGACATACACACCGCAAGAGTGGGATAGCCAGAAATAAGCCATGCAAAAACTAGCCATACAGGGCGGCAATCGCCTCAGCGGTGAAGTGCGCATTTCCGGCGCAAAGAACGCGGCCCTGCCGATTTTGTGCGCAGGGTTGCTGACCCGCGATTCCTTGCAACTTTCCAACGTGCCCGACCTGAACGATGTTGCCACGATGTGCAGGCTGCTGCAACAGATGGGGATGTCGATAGAAGGTGGCAGGGGCCTTATGCTCCTGTCAGCGGCTCGGATCGACAATCTTGAAGCGCCCTACGAAATGGTGAAAACAATGCGCGCCGCGATTCTGGTATTGGGCCCGCTGGTGGCGCGCTTTGGCGAAGCGCGTGTTTCGTTGCCAGGCGGCTGCGCCATCGGTACGCGTCCTGTGGACTTGCACATCAAGGGCTTGCAGGCGATGGGCGCTGAAATTCATATCGAGCACGGCTACATTCATGCCCAAGCGAAACGTTTGCGAGGCGCGCGGATATTTTTTGACCTGGTCAGCGTGACCGGGACCGAAAACTTGATGATGGCCGCGGTGCTCGCCGATGGCGTGACGGTGTTGGAAAACGCGGCGCGTGAACCTGAGGTAGTAGATCTGGCGCAATGCCTCGTCGCGATGGGTGCCAAAATCGAAGGGGCGGGCAGCGATACCATAAGCATTATTGGCGTGGAAAATTTGCACGGCGCGAGCCATCGCATCATGCCGGACCGCATCGAGAGTGGTACGTTTCTGGCGGCGGCAGCGGCGGCGGGCGGCGACATTACACTGACCGATGCGCGCGCTGACATTCTTGAAAACGTGCTGGAAAAGTTGCAAGAGGCCGGTGCAAGGATTCACGTAAAGGGCAGCACCATCAACCTTAAAATGGACACGCGCGCCAAGGCGGTGAACGTGCGCACCGCGCCCTACCCGGCGTTCCCCACCGACATGCAGGCTCAATTCATGGCAATGAATACCATTGCCGATGGCAGCGCGATGGTAGTGGAGACGATTTTTGAAAATCGATTCATGCACGTACAGGAGCTGCGCCGCTTAGGCGCGCAGATTGATGTCGAGGGCAATACCGCTGTAATCAAAGGCTGTGTGCGACTGGATGGAGCTACCATCATGGCGACCGATTTGCGCGCATCGGCATGTCTTGTGATTGCCGGATTGGTCGCGCAGGGCGAGACCATTGTGGACCGCATCTACCATTTGGATCGGGGCTATGAACACATCGAAGCGAAGCTGTCAGCGCTCGGCGCACAGATACGCAGGATGAAGTGAGGGATTTGTCACAGCGAACAAACAGGGGCTTTTAAATGATAACCATCGCACTGTCCAAAGGCCGCATCTTCGAAGAAACATTGCCATTGCTGAAAATGGCCGGCATTACTGCGCTGGAAGACCCTGAGTTGTCCCGCAAACTGATACTGCCTACCAGCCGCGCCGATGTGCGTTTGATCATAGTGCGCGCCAGCGATGTGCCAACTTATGTGCAATACGGTGCGGCGGACATCGGAGTTGCAGGCAAGGATGTCCTGGATGAACACGGGGGTACAGGGCTTTATCAGCCGCTTGACCTGAACATCGCACGCTGCCGGATGATGGTTGCAGTGCGTGATGATTTTGATTATGAGTCCGCGGTGCGGCAGGGGGCGCGACTGCGGGTGGCGACCAAATACGTGCAGACCGCACGCCAACATTTCGCCGGCAAGGGAGTCCACGTGGACTTGATCAAACTGTATGGCTCGATGGAGCTGGCACCCTTGGTCGGCCTATCGGACGCGATAGTGGATCTGGTGAGCAGCGGCAACACGCTCAAGGCGAACCATCTGAAGGCGGTCGAACACATCACGGACATTTCATCGCGTTTGGTGGTGAATCAAGCGGCATTAAAGTTGCAACACGATGTGATTCAGCCGATGCTGGATGCGTTTGCCAAAGCCATCAAGAAATAGCGGAGTGAATTCAAGGCATGAACATCAGAAAACTATCCTCCGGTTCCGTTGGGTTCGATGCCGAGCTTGACAAGCTGCTGGCCTTCGAGGAAGCGGCGGATGAAAAGCTCGAGGCAACCGTAGCCGGTATCCTCGCAGACGTGCGTAAGCGCGGTGATGGCGCCGTGCTGGAATACACGCGCAAGTTCGACCGCCTGCCATTGGCCAACGCCGCGGAGATGGAGCTTTCGCGCAATGAATTGCGCATCGCTTTCGAGGGCCTGCCCGCTGAAAGGAGAACTGCGTTGCAGCAGGCAGCGCAGCGCGTCATGGACTATCACCGCAAGCAAATCCAGGTTTCCTGGAGCTACACCGATTCGGACGGCACCCTGCTGGGGCAGCAAGTCACTCCACTGGATAGAGTAGGGCTGTATGTCCCCGGCGGCAAGGCTGCCTATCCGTCTTCGGTGTTGATGAATGCGCTACCTGCCAAAGTGGCCGGTGTGGCCGAACTGATCATGGTGGTACCGACTCCGGACGGCGTGAGGAATCAATTGGTGCTGGCGGCTGCATATCTGGCGGGCGTGGATCGCGTGTTCACGATCGGCGGTGCGCAAGCGGTGGCGGCGCTTGCCTACGGTACGGCAACCATTCCGAAGGTGGACAAGATCGTCGGTCCGGGCAATGCTTACGTCGCGTCCGCAAAACGCCGCGTTTTTGGCGTGTGTGGCATCGACATGATCGCAGGGCCATCGGAAATCCTGGTGATCTGCGATGGACAAACCAATCCGGACTGGGTCGCGATGGACTTGTTTTCGCAGGCTGAGCATGACGAGTTGGCGCAAGCCATCTTGCTGTCGCCGGATAAGGAATTCATCTTGGCTGTCGCACATAGCGCGGATCGCCTGCTGGAGCAAATGCCGCGTCGCGATATCATCAAAACGGCCCTGGAAAATCGCGGCGCGCTGGTCCACGTTGCCGATCTGGACGAAGCCTGCGCCATCAGCAACCGCATTGCGCCGGAACATCTGGAGTTATCCGTGGAAGACCCACAATCTTGGCTTCCCAAGCTGAAACACGCCGGTGCGATTTTCATGGGTCGCTACACATCAGAAGCGCTCGGCGACTACTGCGCGGGGCCGAACCATGTATTGCCGACTGCCGGTACTGCGCGCTTTTCGTCGCCGTTGGGCGTGTACGACTTCCAGAAGCGCAGCAGCCTGATTCAGGTCTCCGCGCAGGGCGCCCAAAAGCTTGGAGATATTGCCGCGGTATTGGCTTTGGGCGAAGGCCTGCAAGCGCACGCGCAATCGGCGCTATTCAGAAAGAACACAACAACCTGAGGGAAGGCGATGCTATCCCGTTTGCCCACATCGGATAGTTGAAGCGGAAAGGAGTTGAGGGTGTCCAGCAATGATTACGAGGAGTGCCAGAAATATTTCAAGAAGGCACTCAATAAGCAAAAGGAACGCGATTTTGCCGCCGCAGAAAGCTTTTACAAGCGCGCCCTGAGGCACAACCCCATGCATCTCGATGCGAATTATTTGCTAGGCACGCTCTATGCGGAACGAGGTGAGTTGGCCAATGCCTTGAAGTTCATGCTGGAGGCGGCGCAAATCAATCCGCGCTCGCACATGATCCAGAACAACCTCGGCAACATTTATCAATTGTCGAAACAATTCGACAAGGCAATAGCCTGCTATCGGCGTGCCCTCAACATTGAGCCTGACATGCCCGAGGTACAGAACAACCTTGGCAACATTTATCGAAAACATGAGCAGTTTGTCGAGGCGGAGGCGTGCTATCGCCGTGCGCTCTCATTGCGCCCGGATTTTGCCGAGGCCTACTGCAACCTCGGCAGCGTGCTGTACAGTCAGAAGAAATTCCAAGAGGCCATTGAAGAGTATCGTAAGGCACTAGATTTGTCGCCTGCGTTCAAGGCGGCGTATGAAGGGCTGGGCATATGCTACACGGAGTTGGGCCAGCGCGAACAGGCGATTGCAAGCTTTAACCGCTATTTGGAACTCGATGCCGGCGACAAGAGCGAAGTGAAGCTGCGGCTTGCAAGATTGAACGCAGGGGAGATTCCCCAGCGCTATCCGGTAGCGGTTATGCTAACCACCTACGAAAAAAAGGCGCAAAACTGGGATGCTGACAATCAGCGAACGGGGATGGAATTTCTCGGTCCCAAGCATGTGCGTGAGATGCTGGTAGAACTGAAGCTGCCGGAGGCGCGCCAACTTGACGTCATGGATATTGGCTGCGGTACAGGCCTTTGCGGCGAATACTTGCGGGGATACGCCAAGCACCTGGAAGGTATCGATCTTTCTCCTCATATGTTGGCGCAAGCACAGAAGAAGGGATATTACGATAAGATCGAGTGTGCCGATGCTATAGGTTACATGCAGGAGTCCAAGCGGACGTTCGACTTGATCGTGGCATCCGGCGTGCTGATTTTGTTCGGCGATTTGCAGCCGATTTTTCAGGCTGCAGCACCTTTGTTAAAACCGGGCGGGGTCTTCGTGTTCACCTTGTATCGGAGCGAGTCTGAAGCAGTGACAGTGCGCCACAATTTGCATTTTGCCCATAGCGCCGGTTACGTGCAGGAAGCGGCTAGCGCGGCCGATTTGCAACTTGCCTTGCTTGAGCCAAACGTGCATGAGTATGAGAGCGGGGAGCCACAGCCTGGCTGGATCGGGGTTCTGCGCAAAGCTTCCTGACAGATGCCATGAACTACGAGCGCGCAAGTGCGGGATGGAAGCGCCCGAGCGATTTCCGCCTTTGGTCGCCCGCTTCGCGTAACACTATGCATGGCGTTAATTTGCTTCAACCCTCCGGTAAAGCCGGTAGTGTTCGTCCTTGTCGCCCTTACGGCTACCTTCCCAGATTTTTTCCCAGCGCGTTTCGTCGAGTACCGGCTTCGAAAATTTGTCGCCCTGGATAAGTCGCAAATCACAACTATGCTTCGGGTCGCTCCGCGTAATGATATTGCCAAAATAATGCAGCATGGCGCGCTGCCCGTCGCCTAAATGCTCTCCTGCAATGCACTGGTAGTGCTGCGGCAGAGCTTTTTTCAGCGCGGCCACCATATTGCGATAACTCTTGCCGCTGTCCAGCCATGGAAGCCACAGCGTCATGGCGAGGAGCCAGATCAGCGTGACGCCGAATGCCCAATTTAGCGTGGCGCGGCGCATCGAACGTCCAACCCGCCATACCACCACGACCCACGACACGGTTGCGATGATGGCAATGACGAACGGCATGGTGTGCAAATCAGGCTCGAAGCCCGGCTGGTAATCTTTCAGCCAATGGGTGATCTTGGCCTGGTTATCCAGCAGCAGACCTGCCCAACCCCACCACATCAGGATCGCAAGCAGCGCGAACGTCATAATGCCGAACCAGTCCAATGCGTTGGCGGCTCCACGTTTCAGTATGGAAAGCGATGCGGTCGCCAACAGGGTGATTGGCAGCAGCATAGGCAGGGCGAATACTTCTTGAATGTTCGCTGCCAAAGTGAGGGTGATGAACATCACCGCGAAACTGACGAGAGGCAATTGCAAATCATCGCGCTGCGCAAGGCGCTTGCGTGCCTGCCATACTACCCAACCCGCCAATGGCAGGGCTGGCCATGCCAGCCACGGCAGGTTCTCCAGGTAATAGAGTGAATCCTTGCCGGGTCCGGTTTTCGCGTAGTCGATCCAGGCGCCGATGTTATTTGTCCATGCCCAGTCCGCAAACAAGCGCGGGGAATGTTGATACAGCAAGAGCGGCCAAATGGTCAGCCATGGCAAGGCAAACAGGACGGCGATACCGACGCTGATATAATAATTATGTTTTCGCCAACTTTGAAACAACAAGGGCAAGCCTAGCGCAATCAGCGCGAAGACAATCGGCGAAATAAAACCCTTGGACATGAAACCAATGCCCATGCCCGTGCCGATCCATATGGCAGATCGCATAACGCGTTCCTGGCTCAGCGCAAAACCGTACAGCATCATCGCGCAACCGGACAGCAGCGCGAGATCTGTCAGCATTTGATGCGCATGCACCAACATGCCCAGACAGCCGATCAGGATGATAGCCGAAGCCCAACCGCGGTTTTCACCGTACAACTTGCGACCGGCAAGGCCGATGAACAGCAGGGTAAGTGCCGTGTAGAATCCGCTGGCAATGCGCGCGCCATCGTGGAGCGGCAACACTGGCGAAAACAGTTTGGCGAACAGGGCAGCGGTCCAATAATACAATGGCGGCTTACTCATAAACGGCTCGCCTGCCAGGGTAGGCACCAGCCAGTCTCCACCTTGCAGCATCGAATAGACCAAGCCGAAGGTGTATGCCTCGTCCGGCTTCCACGGGTCATGACCGACCAGTCCCGTGCCTAACCAGATCAGGCACAACGACCCGAGCAACACAGCCTTGGCGGGGGTGATCGGGTTGGGGTCGGTGGGTTTGATGAAGTACATGGGTCAGCTTATCCTAAATCCGATGCCAAGGAGCCAGAATGGAATTGTCGCCGCAAATAAAAAAGGCAGCAATGCTGCCTGTCGAAGAAACTACCAAGCCCTTCTGCGATGCGACGAGAAGACTGCAGCCAAGTGGGTTGTTAAACCCATCTCATTGCCCCTGCATACGGGCTCTGGGCAAACCACTTGTTGCCATCATGTTGCTATGCCGCCGGAAGACGGCGGCATAGAGGTGGGCTGTTAGGCGCCAGCCTTGCTGCCATATTTCAGGCGGAACTTATCGATGCGACCCGCGGTATCCACGATCTTTTGTGTGCCGGTGTAGAACGGGTGGCACTCGGAACAAACTTCGATGTTCAGCGCAGGTTTACCAATCACGGACTTCGTCTTGAAGCTGTTGCCGCAGCTGCATGTCACGGTGATGTCCTGATATGAGGGGTGGATATCTGCCTTCATTTTATTTCCTTGCGAGTAGTTTAGTGCGGCGGGTGTACGCACTCAGGTGTTGCATAAGGGCGCGCATTATCCATAAAAATAGGGGGTTGCGCAAATTTTTATGGGCTGCCGCGCGTTTTCTGCGTTCCTCGTGGCATGGCAGGGTGCTAGTCCAAATAGTTCGTATCACATACACTCCGCGCGGTGATTGAATTATAGGGAACGAAATGTATGCCAACGCTTAGTCGCAGTGATTACCGGACGCTCGTGCTGGCCGCATTGGGCGGCGCTCTGGAGTTCTATGACTTCATCATATTCGTGTTCTTCGCGGTGGCGATCGGGCAGTTGTTCTTTCCACCCGCGATGCCGGAGTGGCTGCGCCAATTGCAGACATTCGGCATCTTTGCGGCAGGCTATTTGGCCCGCCCTCTGGGTGGGATCGTGATGGCGCATTTCGGCGATCTGCTGGGGCGCAAACGTATGTTCATGCTGAGCATCTTTCTGATGTCCGTGCCGACCCTGACGATCGGTCTCTTGCCGACTTACGCGGTCATCGGCATCTGGGCGCCTCTGCTGCTGCTTGCCTTGCGCGTGTTGCAAGGCGCGGCGATTGGGGGCGAGGTGCCAGGCGCCTGGGTTTTCGTTTCCGAGCATGTGCCGGCGCGACATGTTGGTTTCGCGTGCGGCACGCTGACCGCCGGACTAACTTGCGGGATCCTGCTCGGTTCACTGGTTGCGACCGCGATCAACAAGTTGTATGCACCCGCTGAATTGTTGTCGCAAGGCTGGCGCGTGCCGTTCATCATCGGCGGAATCTTTGGCTTGTTGTCAGCGTGGTTGCGACAGTGGCTCCATGAAACGCCTATATTCAAGGATATGGAGGCGCGGCAAACGCTCGCCGACGAGATACCTTTGAAGACGGTAATACGCGCACATCGGCCCGCCGTGATTTTGACGATGCTGATGACTTGGCTGCTGTCCGCCGCGATCGTAGTGATGATACTGATGACTCCGACGTTGGTGCAAAAGCTCTATGCCATTCCCGCCGCCACTGCTTTGCAGGCGAACAGCATCGCCACCGTCTTGTTGAGTGTCGGTTGCGTGGTGTTCGGCGCGTTGGCCGACCGTTATGGCGCGGGTCGCGTGCTGATCGTCGGTTGTGCGATGTTGGGAATTACCTCGGCGCTGTTTTATCAACAGATGTCGCACGGATCGGAAAACATCAATGGTTTGTATGCTTTGAGCGGGTTCTTTGTCGGCGTGATCGGTGTGGTGCCGAGCGTCGCTGTAAAGGCATTTCCCCCCGCAGTACGGTTCTCTGGTTTGTCATTTTCCTACAACATAGCTTACGCGGTATTCGGCGGAGTGACGCCGGTCGCGGTTAGCATCTTCTTGCCACTTGATCCATTTGCTCCGGCCCATTACGTCGTGGCGTTGAGTGCGGTGGGCATTATGATCGGATTATACTTATGGCGACGTGGCTAACGGCAGGGCTTCTCATGCTCCTGCGTCATTTTGTGCGACAATGCACGCCAAGAAACATGTGTGATCAAATTGGGTCGCCAGCCCCCATTAATCAGGATAGAAAGTGTTTTTAGAAAATCTCAAGCAGTTGCTCGCGGCGGACATGGCTGCCGTGGACCAGGTTATACGTGCGCGGCTCCACTCGGATGTCCTATTGGTCAACCAGGTCGGCGAATACATCATCAACAGCGGCGGCAAACGGTTGCGTCCGGCATTGGTGGTGTTGTCCGCTGAGGCGTTCGGTTACCGGGGAAAACAGCATCACGATCTTGCGGCGGTGGTGGAGTTTATTCATACCGCGACGCTATTGCATGACGACGTGGTGGACGAATCAGAGTTGCGCCGTGGACGCGCCACTGCAAGTGCACTATTCGGCAATGCGGCCAGCGTGTTGGTTGGAGATTTTTTATATTCGCGCGCGTTCCAGATGATGGTCGATGTGGGTGAGATGCGCGTGATGCAAATATTGGCTGATGCGACCAACACGATTGCCGAGGGTGAGGTGCT
Source organism: uncultured beta proteobacterium (assembly GCA_963833515.1). Classification (GTDB taxonomy): domain Bacteria; phylum Pseudomonadota; class Gammaproteobacteria; order Burkholderiales; family Gallionellaceae; genus Gallionella. The sequence continues at coordinate 82,399 of CAWHYN010000017.1, forward strand.
CCAGTTGCTGAACTGTCATGATGCAGATGTGGATACCGACAACTATATGCGTGTGATTCGCTGCAAGACCGCAAAGTTGTTCGAAGCTGCGATGCGTCTTGGTGCCATCCTTGGAAGGTCGTCTGATGGCGATGAACATGCAGCGGCCAGGTATGGCATGCACCTAGGCACGGCATTCCAATTGATTGATGACGTATTGGATTACTCGGCGGACGAATTGCAAACCGGGAAGCATCTTGGGGATGATCTTGCCGAAGGAAAGCCCACGCTGCCGTTGATCTACGCGATGCAGCAGGGTTCTGCCGAACAGGCCAGCGTAGTGCGCAGAGCGATCGAGAAGGGCGATGTGGAAAGATTCGTCGAGGTACTTCAGATCATCCGTGCGACGGGTGCGCTGGATTTCACTCGGCAGCAGGCGCTGCGCGAAGCCGAAGCAGCATGTGCGGCGATAGAGTCATTGGCTGATTCAAAACATAAGCGATGTTTGCTAGAATTGGCTCATTTCTCCGCGACACGGCAATTTTAGGGATGCCCGATAATATATTCGCCAAAGCCGCGCGGGCATGCTTAAGATCAGGCTCGAAATCCTCATGTACGATCTGTGGACTTGGGCTTCTTCCTGTTTTGGCCTTGCCATTATTGGCTTGACGGAACTTCTAGAAGCATTCTCGCAGAGGGTTTCGACATGTAGTAGTTTTGCAACATCAAGAACGGGGTGTAGCTCAGCCTGGTAGAGTACTGCGTTCGGGACGCAGGAGTCGGAGGTTCGAATCCTCTCACCCCGACCATCAAAAAATGGTTTCCAGTCGATTTTGTTATACGTCTAAAAGCCGCGCCTTTATTGGCTTACAGCGATATCGTTCAACCATAAAACTGTGCCCAAATTAGAGCAGTACTCGGTGAATTTTCGACCAAAAAATGACTCCGTGCCCATTTCGTGCCCAAATTGTGCCCAAATTGTGCCCAAAGCATATTTCTGAATTGGCAAATTACTCCCATTTTGAATACTGCTGCTGTTTTTGAACACTGTGTTTTCATTGCCGAACTGACAGAGAGCTGCAGTGCTCACCTGAATACTGCTGCTTGTCCCCACGGACACTATAATAATTATTGAATTTCAAAGCTGTGCCCATTTAGTGTTTGTGCCCAAAACAATTCTAATCAAGATTGTTAACGAAATTGGAGCACTGCTCTTTGTGCCCATTTGTGATGTCTTGCCGGAAAATAATAATCAGTCTGGAAGACAGTTACCATCCGCGCCAAATTCTTTCCTGACCCAAAAATATTTTCCGCAATTGTGTGCTAGCAGCGCTTAGCCACATCAATTCAGTAGTTACATCTCAATTGCCTTCACGGCAAGTCTAAGAAATCACTGTTGTTGTGTGATACCGCCATATCGAACTCGCTGATCTCGTTTTGCTCCCGCCGAAAAAAACGCCTTTTTTTTTCGTCTGCTAATGTGGTTGCACGCTCGTGAGAAATTTTTCAGGAGCGTATTCATCAACCAAGCAAAGGAGCTTAACCATGAGTCAGACCTATTTAACAACGGATGGATTGTCCGAGCGCATCCATTACGACGCGAGAACAATTCGGGAGCGTCTCAAAGACAGCGTGCTGATCGTGGGCGTGCATTACATCCGTCCGTTCGGTGGCCGCAAGATTCTCTATATATGGGAAACGATTGAGCGTGACATGAAAGCGAAAGGCAGCTCCATCGCAATTCCTATGGCCAACGGAGGCGTTTGCCATGGGTAGCATCAGAAAACGTGAAGACAACGACCTGTTGTTTATGGACTTTCGATATAAGGGTGTGAGGTTCAGGGAGCAAACTGCACTGCCTGAAAATCCAGCAAATCGAAAGCGACTGGAAAAAGTCATGGGGGCCATCGAAGCCGACATCGCAGCAGGAACTTTCGATTACCGCCGTCACTTTCCCTCGAGCAAAAACGTGACGAAGTTCGATGAGTTGAATGGCGCACCCGTGATTGTTCCGGTGGTAGTAAATGTTGCTCAGGCATCGGCTGCGCCGGTGGTCAGTGGCGATATCCCGTTGTTTCGCGATTTCGCGGAAACCTGGTTCACGGAGAAGGAGGTGGAGTGGCGCAAGTCGCATCGGATCAGCACGCGTGCCGATATCGACAAGCTCCTCATCCCTCACTTCGGGGACAAGGTGGTCAGCCAGATCACCAAGGCAGATATTCTTGGCTTCCGCGCCGAACTCTCCAAAGTCAATGCGCGGGGCAAGACAACGGCTTTATCAGCTCGCCGTATTAACAAGATCTTTGGACCTTTACGGCAAATCCTTAACGAAGCGGCCGACCGGTTTGATTTTCGCACACCTTTCCACAACATCAAACAGCTCAAGTTCAGGAAGACCGACATCAAGCCGTTCACCCTCGAAGAGGTCAAGCAGATCCTCAACACGGTGCGGCCGGATTTCAAGAACTACTACACTGTCCGGTTCTTCACCGGCATGCGCACCGGGGAAGTTGATGGATTGAAATGGAAGTATGTTGATATTGAGAACCGCCTGATTCTGGTTCGTGAAACGGTTGTGGCAGGTGATGAGGAATACACCAAGAACGATGGCTCACAACGCGACATCCATATGTCCCAGGCAGTGTATGACGCGCTCAAGGAGCAGGAGAAATCTACTCGTCAGTTTTCACCATTCGTATTTTGCAACAGCCTCGGCACACCGTTGGCACACAAGAACATCACCAATCGCGTGTGGTATCCACTGCTGCGTCATCTGAATCTGGAAAAGCGTCGTCCATACCACTGCCGCCACACAGCCGCCACGCTCTGGCTGGCGTCGGGCGAGAACCCGGAATGGATCGCGCGGCAGATGGGACATACCAACACAGAGATGCTGTTCCGCGTGTATTCGCGCTTTGTGCCCAACCTGACCCGGCAGGATGGAAGCGCATTCGAGCGCCTGCTGTTGCAAAGTGGCGCCACACAACCCAACCAGACGGAAACCCAGACGAAAAATAAGACAGAGGAGTAGACCATGAATAAACCTTATGAGTTCGATGAACCGGTCATCCACCCTGTGGATGACCAGGATACTCCGGCCAAATTTGCCTTGATGCCCAAGTTGTTCAGGGTGACGACAATCCATCACGAACCCGTGGATGAGCGGCGCACCCAATGCACTGCTACGCTCTATCACGAAAGCGCATCAATCAGGGTGAGCTGGACGGTCAGCAGCCCTGATCCGCGACTGAAATCTGGGGATCTCGTCTCGCCGCGTTGGTTTGGCACTACCACCTGTGAAGGTGGTGCAATCAAAATTAGCCGCCTGGTACTGATGGAACGCCCGGAACCCTGGGAGAATTTGTTCAAAACAACTCCCCATGGCTGGGTGAAGGATCGCGAGCTGGTCAAGCAGGCGGTAGGATTGATGGAAGCTCTGCCGCGTTCTTATCGCTATTTGTTCAACACCATGTTCTGGGATGGACAGCGCTTCAAGCGGTTCTGTACTATGCCTTCATCGATCAGCGGGCATCACGCGGCGGACAACGGTAATTTGAAACACGCAGTGGAGGTGGCGCAGTCGATACAGCAGGAGTGCCAGCGCCGCGAGATGGCCAGCGAAGGCTTGGGTATTCTGGCCGGCTTCCTGCACGACGCCGGCAAGGTGGATGAGTACAAGCTTTCTGCTGGCGGGGAGTGGAAGCTGACGGATCGGGGCAAGCTGCTCGGGCACAAGATCACTTTGATCGAGTGGATCGCGCAGGCCAAGGCGAAGTGCAATCTCTTGATGCCGGAGGATCATTATATGGCGCTGCTGCATTGCCTGACGTGCTCGCCCTCGGCACCGGAATGGATGGGCATCAGGAAGCCGGCAATGATCGAAGCGATGTTGCTTTCGTGTATGGACCGGCTGTCCGGCACGGAAGAGCTGATGCAGCGTTGTGCTTTGAACCGTGCTGGCTGGGGTGCGTACCATTCGCATCTGAATGGTCGCCCGTATCAGATTGGCTACAATCACCTGGGTTGATGAGGGAAAAGCGATGCGACATCAACTAACAGGCCCTGAAACCATAACGCCCCAGAATCGGGGCGTTATGGTGTGCATAGGGCAGTGCGTTACTTCTTGGTGCCGTTCACCGCAGCCTTGAGTGGTGCACCTGCCTTGAATGCAGGGGCCTTGGAGGCTTTGATCTTCAACGCTTCACCGGTTGCAGGATTGCGGCCAGTGCGTGCTGCACGCTTGCGTACTTCGAAGGTGCCGAAGCCAACCAGGGCGACGCTGTCACCTTTCTTCAGCGTGGCAGTGATGATGTCAATCAGCGCGCCGACGTTGCGGTCTGCGTCTGCCTTGCTGTTGCCAGTCTTGGTGGCCAGTGCGTCGATCAGTTCTTTGCGGTTCATGTGGTGTGTCTCCTGGTGGTTTGGGAAATGAAGCGGCGTGGATTGTTATGCATTTTGTGCAAGCTGGCAATGGTGATGTGGCAATGTGTCGCGAGTTTTTGATCTGTCCGGTTCTGTAGCACGCAATCTGTCCGGTTGTCCTATTGAGGTCGGTTGTCAATAATGGACACCAACGGACTCATGCGGCCAATCTCTTTTCATAAAACTGCCGTTCAAATGCAGCGGGAGACAGGTAACCCAACCGGCGACTGCTTTACTGCTGACAGCAGACCTTTAATTTGATAGGAATTTTTGAGTCGCATGTCTCTTGCCGACCGGATTGAGTCAGTCGAACTTCTGATTTCGTCGCCCGAAAACTTAACCTCGTAACACGTAGCTTTCGACGCATACCGGAGTATCGATTTCACAATAGCGGGAAGCTCAACGTTTTGCCTATACTGCGATGCACCACTTAATGCCTGCTGTCAACTCGTATATGTGGCAAATTTGCATTATGCTCTAGCCGCCAGAATGCGATGAATTTCCGGCACACATGAACCACAATTGGTTCCGGCTTTCAAACAGGTTCCCACCGCTTCGACGCTATCCAGCTTTTGTTCCTTGATCGCATTCATGATGGTTTTTTCGCCAACACTGAAACAGGCGCATACGGTACGTCCGGTATTGTTCACCGCGCCGTTGGGCGGACGCGCCGCCAGCAATCCGGCCAGATCTGCAGGATCGATCACGTTCTGCTGGAACAGACTGGCGAGCCATTCGCGTTCTGGTAGGCGCTGGTCGGGCGCGATGAAGAACACTGCTTCCAAGCGGCCATCTTGAATACATGCGGCACGGTAGCGTCCCATCGCGGAATCGCGGTATTCGATTAAATCGCCTGAACAACCTAGCGTTTCTTCTACCCAACCACGCCAGTATTCCGGGACCACTTCGCCGGCGATCTCATGCCGCCAATATCCTGCACCCTGCGTGCAGGCGCAATAACCTGCTTCCGGCAATGCAAGGCGCTTGCGGCTCAGCACAAATCCCTGCCAAGTCGAGAGGTAAGGTTCGGCATACACCGGCGTGTGCTTCAATTCCGGCTGGCCGGAGATCGGGTCAGTGATCGGCGCGGCCAGTGCATCCACGCGCGACGATCTGGCTAACGTGTCGTTCCAGTGCATGGGGACGAACACAGAACCGATACGCTGCTCGTCGCTGACCTGTACCCGCGCCAGCATGTTGCCGTGGCGGCTGCTTAATCGAGCCAACCCGCCGTCCTGCAACTGGAAGCGTTGCGCATCTCGCTCATTCATCTGCACGTAAGGCTCATACGAATGCGCGTTCAGGCGAGGCACTCTTCCGGTGCGTGTCATTGTGTGCCACTGATCGCGCAGTCGCCCGGTGTTCAGCACTAGCGGAAACTCAGCATCCGTTGCTACGGCTGGCAACTGCGCGGCAACTGGGATCATTCGTGCCTTGCTGCTGGGCGTATAAAACCTTCCGTCCACGAACAGGCGTTGCGTACCTTGCGGAGTCTGGTTGTTGACCGGCCATTGCATCGGTTGAAACGTGTCATATTGTGCATCGTCTATCTCGGTCAATGCGCTGATGTCAAACGCCCGACTGCCCTCATTCTCAAATCCAGACAGCCGTGCATGCTCACGAAAGATCTGCGCAGGCTGCGAGTAAGGAAATGCCCCGGCAAAACCCATGCGCTGCGCCACCTGCGTGACGATCCACCAGTCCGGCTTGGCTTCGCCTGCCGCGGACAGGAACGCGCGTTGTCGCGAGATGCGCCGCTCGGAATTAGTCACCGTGCCATTCTTCTCGCCCCAGCCGGTTGCGGGCAACAAGATGTCTGCGCAGACCGTGGTGTCGGTATCCTGCACACAATCGGACACTACTACCAGTTCGCACGACAGCAAAGCATCGCGTACCCTGTTCGCGTCCGGCATGCTAACTGCCGGATTAGTGCCCATAATCCACACTGCCTTGATCTTCCCGGATGCGACGGCCTGGAACATGTCCACGGCTTTCAGTCCCGGCGCCTTGGCTATGTTTTTTGCATTCCAGAAACGCGCCACCCGGTCGACGCTTGCCGCATCGGAAAAATCCATGTGCGCCGCCAATTGATTGGCCAGCCCGCCGACTTCGCGCCCCCCCATGGCGTTAGGTTGTCCTGTCACCGAGAAAGGCCCCATGCCTGCTTTTCCGATCCGCCCCGTCGCGAGGTGCACGTTGATGATCGAGTTGCCCTTATCCACGCCACTAGAAGACTGGTTGATGCCCTGCGAGAACACCGTGACGGTGCGGTCCGTTTTAGCGAACAGGCGGAAGAATTCGCTCACCTCCGACTCAACCAAACCGCATACCTGAGCTACCTTTGGGATGGAGCTGACTGACTTCGCCGCCTCGAAGGTGCTGGCGAATCCTTCGACATGCGCTTCGACATAGGCAAGATCGATCGCGTCCTCGCGGCGCAGGTGATGCAGCAGGCCGTTGAACAGGAATGCATCCGCTCCCGGAGCGATCGCCAGGTGTAGATCGGCGATGTCGCAGGTTGCAGTACGCCGCGGGTCAATCACCACCACCTGCATGTCGGGTCGCCCCTTCTTCGCCGCCGCGAGGCGCTGATACAAGACCGGATGCGCCCAGGCGTAGTTGGAACCAACCAGTATGACTAGGTCTGCCAGCTCGACATCCTCGTAACACACCGGAACCGCATCCGAGCCGAAGGCGCGTTTGTGCGCTGCCACTGCCGAGGACATGCATAGACGCGAATTTGTATCGATGTTCGCGCTGCCGATAAAACCCTTCATCAGCTTGTTCGCGACGTAATAGTCCTCCGTCAGCAGTTGCCCTGAGACATAGAATGCCACCGCATCCGGCCCATGCTGCGCAATGATGTTGCTAAATCCATTGGCGACCAGATCCAGGGCATGGTCCCATGAAGCCCGCTGTCCTGCGACAATCGGGTAAAGCAACCGGCCTTCACTATCCAGTGTCTGGGCTAGCGCCGTGCCCTTGGAACACAGCCGCCCGAAATTGGCTGGATGTAGTCGGTCGCCTGTCACAGTCACGTCCACAATATTTACCTCTACACCACAACCGACTCCGCAATACGGGCAGGTGGTTTGGACAGCATCCGGCATGGCTACGCTGCCTTGCATGCTCCGGCCTTGACCTCGAGAAACACTACTTCATGCGCAACCCGCACCTCATGGCGATGTGCGCACCCCACATCGGGTGCGACCGCAATGCCCGATTCCAGTTCGATCACCCAGCTGTGCAGCGGACAGGTGACGCGCTTGCCGTGCACAATGCCCTGCGACAATGGTCCGCCCTTGTGCGGGCATTTGTTATTCAGTGCAAACACTTGGTCGTCCACGCTGCGGAATAGCGCGATCTCCCCAGTTGAAGTTTGCACCACCCGCGAACCCTGGCGCGGGATGTCTTTCAAGTGTCCGATTTGAATCCAATCCATTTTATCGCTCCTCATGCTATCGTCGCCAGAGATTGATATTCATGCTCATCCTTTCCTTCCGCGCGTTCCTTCCATGGGTCATCCTGCGAATAGCGCTGCGATTCTAGGAAACGTGCATACAGCTCGGCTCGGCTCGCCGCATCCTCGACGACATGCTGTTTGATGTGCGCCAACCCGACACGCTCGATCCACGGCGCGGTGCGTTCCACGTAGTGTGCCCCCTCGCGATACAGCTGCATGTATGCCCCGCAGTATTCCAGTACCTCTGCCTCGGTCGCGACCTTGCACAGGAAATCAGTGACGCGCACCTTGATCCCGCCGTTGCCGCCTACGTGTATCTCGTAACCCGAATCCACGCACACCACGCCAAAATCCTTGATCGTGGCTTCGGCGCAATTGCGCGGGCAGCCGGACACGGCGATCTTGAATTTGTGCGGCGTCCACGAGCCCCAGGTCATCTTTTCAACCATGATGCCCATCGCCGTGGAATCCTGCGTGCCGAAGCGACACCACTCCGAACCGACGCAGGTTTTCACGGTGCGCAACGCCTTGCCGTAGGCATGGCCTGAAACGAATCCCGCATCGACCAGCTCGCCCCACATCTTCGGCAGGTTTTCCTTGGTAATGCCGTAAAGACCAATACGCTGTCCACCGGTAATGTGCACCGTGCGTACTTCATGGCGCTCGGCGATCTCGGCAATGGAGCGCAGCTCGGAAGGTGAGGTGACGCCGCCCCAGATGCGCGGGATCACCGAATAGGTACCGTCCTTCTGGATGTTGGCGTGCACGCGCTCGTTGATGAAGCGCGAGCGGCTGTCGTCCTGGTATTCCCTTGGCCAAGCCGCCATCATGTAATAGTTCAGCGCAGGGCGGCACACATGGCAGCCATCCTCAGTCTTCCAATTCAATGCCTTCATCAGCTCGGGGATGGTTTTCAGCTTGAGCTTGGTGATCGCCTGCTGCACGTCTTGGTGCGCATGCTCGGTGCAGGCACACATCGCCTTCTTACTCGGTTTGGACGAATAATCGCCCAGCGTGTTCGCCAGTATCGCCTCGCACAGGCCCGTGCAGGAACCGCACGAACTGGAGGCCTTGGTATGCGCTCGCACCTCCTCCAGTGTGAACAGCTTCTTGTCCAGTATGGTCTTGACGATGGTGCCCTTGCTTACGCCGTTGCAGCCGCAGATCTCAGCCGAATCCGCCATGTTCGCAACGTTCAAAGCACCGCCGCGGCCTGAGTCGCCGATATGCATCTGCCCGAACAAGATGTGTTCACGCATCTCGGACACGTCGGTTGCGTCGCGCATCATCTGAAAATACCACGGGCCGTCCAGAGTGTCGCCATACATCACCGCACCGCGCAGCTTGTTGTCGCGCAGAACTAGTTTCTTGTACACGCCACGCGCCGAATCCTGCAGAAGTAGTTCCTCATCGTCCGGCCCGGCATTGAAATCGCCCGCCGAGAACAGGTCGATTCCTGTCACCTTGAGCTTGGTGGAAACCGCAGAGCCTTCGTAGCGCATCCGCCCGTATTCGGCCAGATGGTTCGCCGCCACCTTGGCCTGTTCGAAAAGTGGCGCGACCAGCCCGTAGCATTGCCCGCGATGCTGCACGCATTCACCCACCGAATAGATCTTTGGGTCGAAGGTCTGCATCGTATCGTTCACCACGATGCCGCGGTCGCAATGGATCTTGGCGGACTTGGCCAATGCGATGTTGGGCCGTATGCCCGCTGCCATTACCACCAGGTCAGCCTCAATCTCTTCGCCATCCTTGAAACGCAGGCCGGTCACTTTATCCTCCCCCAGTATCGCCTCGGTCTGGCGAGACAGATAAAATTTCAGCCCGCGCTTTTCCAGCTCGTTCTTCAGCAAACCGCCGCCCACTTGGTCGAGTTGCCGCTCCATCGGCCAGTCGCACAGATGTACCACCGACACTTCCATCCCCTGCAATGACAAACCATTCGCCGCCTCCAGCCCGAGCAGCCCGCCGCCGATCACCACAGCACGTTTGGACGTTTTGGCGGCTACGAGCATCTTCTCAACATCGTCTATGCTGCGATATGCCAGCACGCCGGGCAGGTTGATGCCGGGTATTGGCAGCATGATCGGGTTGGAGCCGGTGGCGATCAACAAACGATCATAGGGAATCGCCAAGCCGTCTTCGCTTTCGACCACGCAATGTTTCCGGTCGATCTTGGTCACGAGCTTGCCGGCATGCAGCGTGATGTGGTGTTCCTCGTACCAGCTCCAGTCGTTGAGCACGGTGTCCTGAAACTTCATCTCGCCGGACAGCACTGGCGAGAGGAGGATGCGATTGTAGTTGGGCTGTGACTCGGCGCCGAACACCGTGATTTCGAATTCGTCCGGCGACATCTTGAGCAATTCCTCGATGGTCCGCATCCCGGCCATGCCGTTTCCGATCACGACCAGCCTGGTTTTCTTGTTCATCTTCATATCGTCCTCGTAATAAAAAAAGCGTCGTCCAGCACTCAATGCTGAATCGACGCCTTTGTCGGTATTTATCATTACTCTTCCGCCCGCCATTGGGTCAGGAGAGTTTGTCAGTTATTACAACGCAATTCCTGTGCCACTACGAATTTACTGGGTTTCAGCATGGTATGAGTTTAGCCATCGCATCTATTTGGTGCGGAATATCGAGTAGAAGTAGTATTTTGGTGCGTGACTGATTCAGTTTTCATGCCTCGAAAATCGATTTTCTCGAGGTGATGCAAATCTCTGCACCCGGTTCGATGGGATCAAACAACCTCGCATCCAGCCCATTCACCGTGCACGACAAATGGCTGTCATCAAGCTCATACACCCACCGGTTGCCGCGTTTATACAAGCTGCACAATAATTGCCCGAGCGTATAACGCCCGGTGGGGATCACCATGCGCTCAGACGTCATCATCAAAAATTCGCTGGTACGGCCAAAGTACATGATCTCAACTTCATGCCGGTTCGCGAGAGAAGTGGAACGGGACACGAAAAGCGTGTTACGCATCCGACCAAGAAGATTACCTAGCCCACCCACTACAAAGAAACTCATGCGCCGTACAACACCGCGCACACCGGCGATGAGCACATCACTGGTTTCGATAATGCAGGAAATGCAGATTGAACGAATATCTTGCATGGATTCACCTCGCGTCTATGTAACCTGAGGTTCAGCAATAGCTGTGCCATGCTGGCAGCTATGTAAAATCAGCTAGTTAGAGTTGCCCATTAACAATACTAGGGCGAGATATTGGTGCATTCATACGGTGTAGTGCATGTCATTGGTGCTTCGGATTAATGACATAATTAAACGGATGCATTAAATTAAGACTAAAGAGCCTAGTTCCATGCGATTTGGTAATGTGAATGGTCAATCAATATTAGGGACATAGCCCTGTTCTTTGTATCACACATACGCCTCGAATCTCGCTGCATACCCCTTCGGGTTTTTCCCATCCCACACCGTACCATCCATCAATCTTGAACTACGCAACGCATCAGCGGGCACGACCACGTTGAGTTGCGCTGCGGCTTGTTGATACAACTCGATGCGGTTGATCTGCTTTGCGATGGCGAGATAGTCCGGGTCTTCCTTGAGCAGCCCCCAGCGCTTGAACTGGGTGAGGAACCACATGCCGTCCGAGAGGTAAGGGAAGGGCACTTTGCCGTCGTTGAAGAATTTAATGTGGTTCGCGTCATGCCATGTCTTGCCTAGGCCGTCTTCATAGTTCCCTAGGAATCGCCCCGCGATGACTTCTGCGGGTGCATCGACGTAATCCGGGCTGGCGATGAGTTCCGCGACCTTGGCGCGATTGGTCTGCGTGTCGATGAACTTCGCCGCATCGAGCATGGCCATAACGAGGGCGCGTGCTGTGTTGGGATGTTGCCCGACGAATTCGGCGGTGGCGCCTAAGACTTTTTCGGGATGGTCTGGCCAGATGTCCTGCGACGAGGCGACCGAGAAGCTGGCTTTGTCGTAGATGCCGCGTGCATTCCACGGCTCTCCCACGCAAAAACCATCCATGCTGCCGAGCCGCACATTCATCACCATCTGCGCGGGCGGCACGGTGATGGTCTTGACGTCGGTGATTGGATCGATGCCGTAACTGGCCAGCCAGTAATATAGCCACATCGCATGAGTGCCAGTCGGGAAGGTGTGCGCGAAGGTATATTCCCTGCCCCGCGTCTTGATCAGCTTCGCCAGCGACGGGCCGTCGGTGACGCCCTTGTCCTTGAGCTGGCTGGCGAGCGAGATGCCCTGGCCGTTGTTGTTGATAGTCATCAGCACGGCCATGTCTTTCTTCAACCCGCCGATGCCGAGGTGCACGCCGTACACCAGTCCATATAGCGCCTGTGCGGCATGCAGTTCGCCGCTGACAACCTTGTCGCGCACTGCCGCCCATGAGGGCTGCTTGCAGGGAATGATCTTGATGCCGTATTTCTTGTCGAACTTCATCAGCGAGGCGATTACCACCGAGGCGCAATCGGTCAGCGGGATGAAGCCGACCTTTACCTCCTTGAGTTCCGGCGCATCGCTGCCGGATACGAAATGAGCTGCTGCGGTAGATTTTCCAGGGTGTGCCATGTCGATTTTCTCCCGTGTGATTTCGCCGATGCTACCGAACCAGCAGGTAGATCATCGCCAGATTGACCAGCATGGAAACGATCGCGATCCATCGCCATATCAGCAGCGGGTCGCGGCCTAACAACGGGGTGGGCGGCGGCGGCAGGATGGGCCTGCGTTCGCCGACTTCCAATTCATGCAACATTTCCTCGGCAGTCTCGAAGCGCAGCGCAGGGTCGTGCGCGACAGCCTTGAGCACGATGTTTTCCAGCCATTTCGGGATGTCCGGGCGATAGCGCGTCGGCGGCACCGGGTCGCCGAAGCGCGGATGCTGGAACGGTTCCACTTCGCCATAGGGATAGCGCCGTGTCAACAGGTGGTAAAGCGTGACGCCCGCGGCATAGAGGTCACTCCTGGTATTGGCGGTTTCACCCGCAAACAATTCCGGCGCCATGAAACTGGGTGTGCCGGGATTACCGGTATGCTCTCCGCCGGTGACTGCGCTGGTGGCGACACCGAGGTCGAGGATGCGCAGCTTGCCGTCGTCGCCTTGGTGCAGGTTAGCCGGTTTTATGTCGCGGTGCACGATGTTCAGGCGGTGAAGCGCCCCTAGTCCTTTCGCCAGGCGCAGGCCGATGCTGCCGACATCGGCGGCACTGAAGTGATGGCCACTGTCAATTTTTTGTTGCAGCGTGGCACCGGGATGCCAGCTCATCACGTAATACAGGCAGCTGCGCCGCCCCGCCGGAATGGGAAGCACTTGCGGAAAATAGTGCGCAACCACGCGCTTGCCTAGCCACTCTTCATTGATCAGCCCATTGTAGCTTTCGATGTCGCCGGCGAGCAACGGCTGAAGGGTCTTGAGCACGCACACCTGGCTGTTGAGTAGGTTCCTGACGCGATAGATCAGGCTGGCACGCGATTCGTTCAGCAGCTCGATTACCTCGAAATCGTCGAGCTGTTCGCCAGTCTTAAGGCGCGGCGGCAAGCCCAGGCGCTTTGCCTCTTCCAGTAGGTCGGCAAGGTTTTCCTCACCGGTTTGCTCGATGCGCACCACCAGTGCGGTGGCATTGTCCTGGCTGCCTTCTGCCAATGCGCGTTTGACCAAGTTATCTGCGACCAGCTGCGGGGTTTGATAGAGCTGAATGATCTCGTGTATGCGTTTTTGTCCGAGGCGTTCCCAGACACCGTCGCTCATCAGCGCAAACACGTCACCGGCCTGCAGCTCGCCCTCGGCATATTCCACCAGCAGTTGCTGGTCGAGACCGATGGCTCGCTTGAGCACGTGGCGCATATCTGGCCTGTCCCACACATGATCGGTGGTGAGCTGTTTCAGTTGGCCATTGCGCAACAGGTATATGCGGGTGTCGCCCACGTGGGCCGAGGTGTAGTGCTTGCCGCGCAGCACCAGCAAAGATAGCGTGGTAGCCATACCGGACATGGCATGATGGCTGCTCGCCTGCGAGATGACCCAGCGGTTCAGCGCCGTCAGCACCTTGTCCAGCGCTGTGGCAACCCCTAGGGTTTCCGGCGTAGCATAGTAGTCCGACAGCACGCCGCGCACAGTCATTTCCGCCGCTTCGCGTCCACCGGCATTGCCACCAACACCATCCGCCACCGCGACCAGCACCCCTTTGGTGGCGAGCTGCTCGCCGGTCGGCGTGGTCGCCCCGAAGAAATCCTCGTTGCGTTCACGCAGTCCGGTCTCGCTGGTTTGGCCCAGGTTGATCTTGAGTGACATTTTTGCAGTCTAATTCAAAGTCAGCTTATACCTTTGCCAAAGTCAGCGCGGATGAACCCCAAGTAGTTCGCCAGCGGGTTTTGACACCCAGCAAGCCGAGCAAGGCGAGTATCGCCAGACCGGCAAAGATCAAAAAGCCGATCTTGTAATCGCCGGTCAGTTGTTTGGCATAACCCAGACTCGAAGCCAGATAAAAGCCGCCTACGCCGCCCGCCATGCCGACCAGCCCAGTCATTACGCCGATCTCCTTGCGGAAGCGCTGTGGCACCAGCTGGAACACTGCTCCGTTGCCCATGCCGAGTGCGAGCATCGCGCCGACGAAGACCACCAATGACATCCATGCCTGCGGCAATCCCACACTCACGATCGCGAGAAAAATTGCAGCCATCAGGTACATCACGGACAAGGAACGGATGCCGCCGACCCGGTCTGCCACCATCCCGCCGATCGGGCGCACCATGGAACCGGCAAATACGCAGGCTGCAGTGAAGTAGCCTGCAATCACCGGGCTCAGTCCATATTGTGAATTAAAATAGATCGTCAGCGAAGCTGCTAATCCGACGAATCCGCCGAACGTCACGCTGTAAAAGAACATGAACCACCACGCGTCCTTGTCTTTCAGGATCTTGAAATAATCGGCCAGTGATTTTGCTGGCGGACATTCCGGGCTGTTTTTTGCCATTAGCAGGTAAGCAATAAAAACCACGGCCAAGGGTAACACAGCCATGCCGAGGACATTCTGCCAACCGTAAAATGATGCCAGCAACGGTGCGAACAACGCCGCCAGCACGGTGCCAGAATTGCCGGCTCCGGCGATACCAAGCGCGGTGCCCTGATGTTCCGGGGGATACCAGCGCGACGCTAGCGGCAACGCCACGGCGAATGATGCGCCCGCCACGCCCAACATCGCACCAAGTACCAGAACCTGCTGAAAACTATGGACACCCAAACCCCAGGAAAATGCCAGTGCCGCAATCACGATCACTTGACCGATGGCACCCGCCAGCTTGGGTTTCAAGTGATCGACCAGTATGCCCATGACGATGCGCAGTAGCGCACCGGACAGAACCGGCATCGCCACCATCAAACCTTTTTGCGCGGGGCTAAGTCCAAGGTCGCTGGCAATCTGCACGCCGAGCGGACCCAGTATTACCCACACCATGAAGCTCAAATCGAAATACAAAAATGCCGCGAACAAAGTCGGCCTGTGTCCCGCCTGCCAGAATCCTGATGCCATTTTGATTTTTCCTTAAATTAGTCTGCTGCCAAAAAAACCATAAATAAAAAGGCGCCCGGCTGCGCATTCACGCAGCGGACGCCTTTGTCCTTTCCAACCTGTGCCCGATCACCATTGATCCGGTTACGGCAATCTACTTTGCAATACCTGTGCCAATATTCCGAAGACTGATGAAAAGCTCGAGTATTAAGGGATTTACTGATAATTCGGGTCGGTGTTTCCATGAGCCAGTGCTGCTCCAACCGCAACACTTTGGTGCATTTTCTTAAGGCCGTGCACCCATATGCAACATTCAGGAACTCAATTCCTTGGCCAGGATGATCGCCTCGGCAATCTCAGACAGCCGTTTGCCCTTGTTCATCGCCGTACTGCGCATGCGCTTGTAGGCGTCCGGTTCGCTAAAGCCGTGATCCGCCATCAGGATGCTCTTGGCGCGATCCACCAGCTTGCGTTCTGCAAGTTGACTCTTCGCTTCCTTCAATTCATCGCGCAGTTTTTTGTGCTCGGCAAAGCGAGCCGCAGCCACATGGATAATACCGCTCAGGTCCTCGCCCTGTATCGTACGCGCCACATAGGCGCTGACCCCGGCACGCATAGCCTCCTGAATGCTGCGCTGGTCTTGTTGCGCACCCAGCACCACCACCGGCTTTTCTAGCGTGGTAGACATCAAGCTGATCTGCTCCAGCGTGTCGCGACCGGGCGCATTGGCGTCCACGATGATCACGTCGGCCAATGCGGCCTGAATTGCATGTTCATCGACCTGCTCCCAGACCAACACCGCGACGACGTCGAACCCGGCCAGCTCAAGGCTGGCTTTCAACCAGGCAGCGCGGTCTCTGGCATCGTCAATGATTAGGATTCGTTTCAAACTAAGCTTCCGCACATGTTTGCTAATGCACCGCAATAAACGCGCCAATTCCACGAGAACTTATAGCGTATTTCTGTAGATCGAGAAGTTCAATGTACTAGAACAGTGCGCTGCGCTTAAAGGATTGGTAACTTAATGGAATAGTTTTACAGGGATACTATTCTTAATCTAAATATGCTTTATTAAAACGAAGTAGATAAAGTAGATATAGCACCCTGAAATTATATTGCCCGAAAAAAAGACCGTCATGAACGACCGCAATTGGCTGGTCAGATACTGTCAAAATTTGATTCTAATCATACCGCGAATGTCTGCCATGTGGCTGAAAGCGGTAGGTTGAGATAGGTCCGCTGCTCCTCTCTTTAGACAGAGAACCTACACTTCAAAATGCATTGGCCTAGCGGCAGCAAATGGCACGTTTCTGCCATTTCACCTTCAAATTACACTGCCCTAAAACAGACATTGGCAAAATTTGATTCGTATTGCCTGATAACGGACTAAGTCTTTCGGCAGTTCTCGACACATAACTGTCGGTCGGCTATGATCTTACGCTTCCCTAAACCAGACGGTCATGACGCTCGGCTTTCAACAGACAGCCGTCGGACGGTCTCCTCCGAAGCGGTCAATGCTTGACCTAAGCAGGGCATGGCTTGCCGTAAGCTACTCGCTCAATAATGGATTGAGCACTTAGCTACGCCTGATAGCTCCGCATCTTTATTGCAGCAACGTTGTACCGGCTCCATACAACTCCAGACCTTCTACGCTGGCCTGGCCTGCCAGCAGGCGCAGATATTGGCGTATCGCAGTTACATAGGTTTGCCGGCGTAGCGACAGAGCCACGGCTTGACGTACTGAGGCAAAGGGCTGCACGACACCTGGCTCGCGATGCAGAATCTCAACCACGTGCAAACCAAAACGGCTGTGCACCAGCCGTGGCAGCACACCTACCTCGGCATGGCCGAACAACTCTTTGGCGAATTCCGGTGCGCAATCGCTGCTAGTGATCCAACCCAGATCGCCGGCCTGCGCACCTGTCAGAGAACCACTGGGGCAGTTGGATAACTCGCGCGCGGCTTGTGCAAAAGTATCAGCGCTCCTCTTGTCGTCATAACAACGTACATCCAGCAAGGCCGCCTCGGCACGCTTGCGCAATGCCACCACATCCACCCTGGGTGTCACGGCAAACAGGATGTGGCGCACATGGACTTTTTCACCAATATAGAAGCTGCTCTGGTGCGCCGCATAATGACGCCGGCAGGCTTCCTCAGAGGGCTCGGGCACATCCAGTTTGTTTTTCAGCAGCGTTTCAATGGCTGTGGCCGCTGCAACGCTGATCACGCCGTCCATTGCGGGCGAGTCGTCGCCTACTAGCAACCCGTTGTTTTGCGCGGCTTGACGCAACAACTCGGTACAGGCACGCTGGCGAAGTTCATCGTCACTGAGCGATTCGTCGGGTGAGTTGAGCGGTACGCTATTGACGCGTGCCACTGGGTGGGTACCTGCTGCAACATAATTCATGATTACAATTTGCCCGGTTGGTTGTGACCGACAGGTAAATTAAGTCGGCGGCTGCGCACTATCTGGTAAGGGCGCATAAGATAGCTGAGTGAGGCGAAGCCGCTCCACACATGCACCAACCTGGTGAACGGAAACACTAGAAAAATAGTCATGCCGAGCAGCATGTGGGTCTTGAACACCCAGCCTGCTTCATCCAGAAGCTCCACTCCTCCGCTGCGGAAAGTAACAACGCGTTGCGCCCACTCTGCAAGCCGCATCATCATACTTCCATCCAGATGTTGTGCCGACAAAGGTATCGTGGCCAGACCCAATGCCAGTTGCAGCCACAACAGCAGCAGGATGAGGATGTCGCTGGTGCGCGAGGTAGCGTAGATACGCGGCTCGGTAAGGCGGCGGTGGACCAGGATGCTCAGCCCAATGATGCCGAGCAGGCCTGCGGTGCCGCCACTCATCATCGCCATCAATTGTTTGCCGCCGCTGCTGATGAAATGCTCGTAGATGAAATGCGGCGTAAGCATTCCCGCAAAATGCCCGAAAAACAGGAACAGCACGCCGATGTGGAGCAGGTTGCTGCCCAGCCGCAACTGTCCGGCCTTGAGCAACTGCGACGAGTCGCTCTTCCAGGTATATTGATCACGGTCGAAGCGGATAAGGCTGCCCAGAAAAAATACGCTCAGGCAGATGTAAGGGTAGATGCCGAACAGGAAATAATCCAAGGTGTTCATGATAAGACCCCCTGAGTAGAAGTGCCCTTTCGGACGATGTGTATGGGTTGCGGTTGATCCGGTTTGGCTTGGCCCTGCGCGTTGCAGCCATCGTAGACGACCGGCTCCTCCCAGATCGCATCCAGCGGTTGTTCTTCAGCCAACTTCACCAGCTGCACTGTCTCTCCGGCAAGCTCCAGTAGCGCGGCAATGATGCTCGCGTAGCCGCTGTGACGTTGCTGCAATGCCGCATAGATCGCATTGAAGATATGAGCCATCTCGCCCAAGAAGGCGCGCGCCTCGGCGGGCGGCTGGGTGGAGACGAACTCCAGCACTGCAGGCAGGTAGTCAGGCAACTCGCCGGGTGCGAGGAACAGTCCAGCCTTCTCATAGGTTTGCGCTAGGTCTATCATTGCCGGGCCACGATCGCGCGAATCGCCATGCACATGTTCGAACAAATGCAACGAGGTCGCGCGGCCACGGTCGAATAATTCCACATAGGTTTCCTCGCTGGCGATTTCGTCTCCGTGCACCAAGGTGTTCATCAGCACATCGAGATCGGCCAATCGGGTCGCTGTGAGTGCCGCTTCTCCGTGCAGCGCGTCGCGCAGCTCGGACATCTGCTCGCGCAACGCCGCATTCGGATAGGACAGCAGGTGGGAAAACACGCGCAGCGTCAGGGATGAGCTAGCAATGGATTGGGGCATGGTCAAACCTCCAGCTTGATCGGGATCGTGCGCTTCTTGGCACCGCCGAACAGGCTGACCTCGCTCGCACCATCCGAACAGCCGTTGCCGAACGAAAAGCCGCAGCCGCCGCGCACGTCAAAAGTATTTTCTGCATACTCGCGATGTGTGGACGGGATCACGAAACGGTCTTCGTAATTGGCGATGGCCATCACGTGGTACATCTCTTCCACTTTGGCCTGCGTCAATCCGACCTGTTCAAGCACCTTGAGGTTGACGCGGTTCTCCACATGTTTGTCGCGCTGATAGGCCCGCATTGCCAGCATGCGTTCCAGCGCACGCACTACCGGTGCGGTGTCGCCAGCAGTCAACAGGTTGGCCAGATATTTCACCGGGATACGCAACTGGGTCACATCGGGAATTTCGCCGTTGATACCCACCTGCCCCCCATTCGCGGCAGCGGTTATCGGCGACAGCGGCGGTACATACCAGACCATAGGCATGGTGCGATATTCCGGATGCAGCGGCAGCGCCACTTTCCATTCCATCGCCATCTTGTATACGGGGCTCTTGCGCGCGCCTTCCAACCACGCTTCCGGAATGCCATCCGTGCGTGCCTGTGCGATTACCTTGGGGTCATTCGGGTCGAGGAATACATCGAGTTGTGCTTGATACAGATCACGGTCATGTTCGACGCTAGCTGCCGCTTCGATCCGGTCAGCGTCATACAGCAACACGCCCAAGTAACGGATACGCCCGACACAGGTTTCCGAGCACACAGTAGGGTGACCGGCTTCAATGCGCGGGTAACAGAAGATGCATTTCTCGGCCTTGCCGGATTGCCAGTTGTAATAGATCTTCTTATATGGACAACCACTCACGCACATGCGCCAGCCGCGACACTTATCCTGATCGATCAGCACGATGCCGTCTTCCTCGCGCTTGTAGATCGAACCTGACGGGCAACTTGCCACGCACGCTGGGTTCAAGCAGTGTTCGCACAACCTCGGTAGGTACATCATGAACGTATTTTCGAACTGGCCGTACATCTCCTTCTGGAGGTCGTCGAAATTCTTGTCCTTGCTGCGCTTGGCAAATTCGCCACCGAGTATCTCTTCCCAGTTTGGCCCCCACTCAATCTTCTCCATGCGCTTGCCGGTGATAAGGCTACGCGGACGCGCGGTGGGCGCGGTCTTCATTTCCGGCGCCGAATGCAAATGGGCATAATCGAACGTGAACGGCTCGTAGTAGTCATCGATCTCGGGCAGATTGGGATTCGCAAAAATGCGCATTAGCAATTTCCACTTTGTACCCTGGCGCGGCTCGATCTTGCCGTTGGGCTTGCGTACCCAGCCACCGTTCCAATTGTTCTGATTCTCCCATTCCTTGGGATAGCCGATGCCGGGCTTGGTCTCGACGTTATTGAACCAGGCATATTCCATGCCCTTGCGGCTGGTCCACACATTCTTGCAGGTGACCGAACAAGTGTGGCAGCCGATACACTTGTCCAGGTTGAGCACCATGCCGATTTGCGCGCGTATTTTCATGATAGCACTCCTTCCGTAGGCGTTGCGCGTTTGTCCTGCGCCAACTCGGCGGGTCCATCCATCCAATCCACCTTGTCCATTTTGCGTACTACCACGAACTCATCGCGGTTGGTGCCTATCGTACCGTAGTAGTTGAAGCCATAGCTCAATTGCGCATAGCCGCCTATCATGTGCGTGGGCTTGAGAACGGTGCGCGTCACCGAGTTATGGATGCCGCCACGCGAACCGGTGATCACTGATCCCGGCGTATTGACGATTTTTTCCTGCGCGTGATACATCAACACCATGCCCGGATTGACGCGCTGGCTGACCACCGCGCGCGCCGCGATCGCGCCGTTGATGTTGAATAAATCAACCCAGTCGTTGTCCACGATACCGGCACACTTGGCATCCTCTTCGCTGAGCCAAATAATCGGCCCACCGCGGCTGAGTGTGAGCATGATCAGGTTGTCGGTGTAGGTGGAATGAATGCCCCACTTCTGGTGCGGCGTGATGAAGTTGAGCAATATTTCCGGATTGCCGTTGGAGCGCAGACCGTGAATTCCGGCAGTAGTTTTCAGATCCACCGGCGGACGATAGCTGGACAAGCCTTCCCCGAAGGCGCGCATCCACGGATGATCCAGATAGAATTGCTGGCGACCGGTGAGCGTGCGCCACGGGATCATCTCGTGCACGTTGGTGTAACCGGCGTTGTACGACACGGTCTCGCTCTCGATGCCGCTCCAGGTGGGCGAGGAAATGATCTTGCGCGGCTGCGCCTGAATATCGCGGAAGCGTATCTTCTCGTCTTCGCGATGCAGCGCCAGGTGCGTGTGGTCACGCCCGGTCTGTTTGCCCAGTGCCTGCCATGCCTTTACTGCGACATGGCCGTTGGTCTCGGGCGCCAGCATCAGCACCACTTCCGATGCGTCGATGTCGGTCTCGATCTTGGGCATCCCTTGAGTCACGCCATCCGCGGTGGTGTTGCCGTTCAGCTGGCCGAGTTGCGTCACTTCGTCCTGGGTGTTCCAGGCGATGCCTTTGCCGCCGTTGCCCACCTTGTTCATCAACGGGCCCAGCGCGGTGAAGCGTTTGTATACGTTGGGATAGTCGCGCTCGATCACAGCCATCTGTGGTGCAGTTTTACCGGGGATCAGCTCACATTCGCCGCGCTTCCAGTCTTTCACATCCAAGGCCTGGGCGAGTTCAGAAGGCGAGTCATGCATCAGCGGTGTTAGCACCAATTCCTTTTCCACCCCGAGATGACCGACGCACACTTCGCTGAATTTTTTGGCGAAGCCTTTGTAAATTTCCCAGTCACTCTTCGATTGCCAGGCCGGATCGACTGCGGTGGACAGCGGATGGATGAACGGGTGCATGTCGCTGGTGTTAAGGTCGTTCTTCTCGTACCAAGTGGCGGTGGGCAGCACGATGTCGGAGTATAGACAGGTGGTACTCATCCGAAAATCCAGCGTAACTAACAGGTCTAGTTTGCCTTCCGGTGACTGTTGATGCCACACCACTTCGGTTGGCTTGGCATCGTCTTTGCCGAGGTCCTTGCCCTGTACGCCATGTTTGGTGCCCAACAGATGTTTCAGAAAATACTCATGGCCTTTGCCCGATGAACCCAGCAGGTTGGAGCGCCACACGAACATATTGCGCGGCCAGTTCTCCGGCGCGTCCGGGTCGGTGCAACTCATCTGCAATGAACCATCCTTCATGGACCTAACCGCATAGTCCTTCGGATCCAATTTGGCAGACTGCGCATCGCGCACTACTTGCAGCGGGTTGGTTTTCAGCTGCGGTGCGGAAGGCAGCCAACCCATGCGCTCCGCGCGCACGTTGTAGTCGATCATACTGCCGCCAAACAGCTTCTTGTCCGCCAGCGGTGACAATATTTCATCCACGCCCAGCTTTTCATAACGCCACTGGTCGGTGTGCGCATAGAAGAAACTGGTGGAATTCATCTGGCGCGGCGGGCGTATCCAGTCGAGCGCGAAGGCCAATGCAGTCCAGCCAGTCTGCGGACGCAATTTTTCCTGCCCCATCATAATCCGCCGGCCGCCGCCGCTCTTGCCTATGCAGCCGCACATCATCAGCATGTTGATAA